>CAWFXH010000016.1:0-18345 GCA_963819705.1 uncultured Gammaproteobacteria bacterium | reverse complement strand
AAAAGAACGCGCTCTACGTGACCAACCTCGACGTCTGAGTTCCGATGCGGCCGGCACCCCAGGTCCGGCGATTGGCGGCAGCCACCCTTGCCGTTGCCTATCCGCTACTGACACACGCGGCCAGCGTCTTTGACAGCCGTGCGCTGATGCTTGTGAGCATCGCCGTCCTCCTCGGGGCAATCCTCGTCCGGCCGCTGCTCGACGGCCGACGCTGGGCACTGGTCGCGCTCGTAGTTGCCGGGCTCGTAGTTGCCGGGCTCGTAGTTGCCGGGCTCGCGAATCTCGATGCGGCCAGCATTATCCTGTTCCTGCCGCCGGTTCTCCTCAACGCTTACCTGGCCTGGCTCTTCGGGCATACGCTCGCAAGACGAAGCACGCCGTTGATCGAGCGCCTGGTGCGCCTTATGCAAGCGCCGGGCTTGCCGCTTGAGGCGGGTGTCATCGGCTACGCACGCAACGTGACCCGGTTATGGACCGGGCTGTTCCTGCTGCTGTGCGGGACGAACCTGGTGCTCGCCGTGTTGGCGGCGCCGCGGGGCCTGCTCGAGATTCTGGGCGTTCGCGCGCCGATTTCGGTACGCTTCGAGACCTGGTCACTGTTTGCGAACGTTCTCAACTACGCGATCGTGGCCGCGGTGTTCTTGGTGGAATTCGCCTACCGCCGCCGGCGCTTTCCTGGGCGACCATACCGGAACCTGCTGGACTTCTTCCGTCGCTCGGCGTCGGTTGTGCCGGCCCTGGTGGCGACGATTGGCAAGGATGCCGGAGCCGGCACCGCGGAGACTGTCGCGGACGTGAGTTTCACTGTGCCTGCGGACCATCCGGTCTTTGCCGGGCATTTCCCGGGGCGCCCAGTGCTGCCTGCCGTGATGCTGCTCGACATCGTTATCGAGGCCGCCGCTTCAAGCGCCGGCGCGCCGATCGTCATAGCCGGCGTATCACGGGCGAAATTCATGGCACCGCTCGCGCCAGGGGACCGTGCGCAGATCCGGCTGAAACGCCTCGCCGAGAGGCTCGAGTTCGAGGTCAACCGTGGGAGCGAACGGGTGGCTAAGGGCGTGTTGCAACTGCGCGCGGCGAGTCATCCCCGTGGCTGATGAGTGGATCGACCGCCCCGAAGGGGGCGCGGCACTGGCGCTGCGGCTCCTGTGCAGCTTTGCGCTCGGTTGCGGGCGCGTCCCCGCGCGCGCCGTCCTGCATCCGGTCACCGCCTATTTCATGTTGCGTCGCGGCCCGGAACGTCGGGCCTCACGCGCATTCCTCACGCGCGTCCTCGGGCGGCGAGCCACTTTCGCAGACGTGTATCGCCACATTCTCTGTTTCTCGCGGGTCACGCTGGATCGCCTGTTTCTGCTGCACGAAGGCACGCGCCGGTTCAAGGTCGAGTGCTCCGGCCTCGAGGAAGTCGAACGCCTGCTCGCCTTGGGGCGTGGCATTCTTTTGATCGGCGCGCATTTCGGCAGCTACGAGGTTACCCGCGCACTCGGGATCCGCCAGCCCGGCATCCGTTTCCGGACGGTCATCGACATCGACCAGAACCCAGCCATGTCGCGCCTGCTGAACGGGTTGAATCCGGAGCTCGCCGCGACCGTGATCAATGCCCGAGACGCCGGTCCGAGCGTCGCGTTGTCAATTCGGGACGCGCTGGACGCCGGCGCGATCGTCGCGTTGCTCGCGGACCGCTCGCGTCCGGGCGGCAAGGCGAGCAATACGCCGTTCCTCGACGGCGTTGCGCCGTTCCCGACTGCACCATGGGAAATTGCCGCGGCGCTCGGCGCTCCAGTAATGCTGTGTTTCGGCGTGTACCGCGGCGGGAACCGATACCATCTGCAGTTCGAGACCCTTGCAGAGCGAATCGTTCGCGAACGCGAAGGCGGCCGGCCCCTGACAGCATGGATTCGGGAGTTTGCGGATCGGTTGGGAATCCAGGTACGAGGCACGCCCCTCAATTGGTTCAACTTCTATGATTTCTGGCCGAATTGAGACCTGCCTCGGGTGCTTGCTTGTCCTTGCGGCCAATGCCGCCGGCGCCGCCGACCTGGATTCGTTGCTGCGATCGCTGGCGCGCGAACCGCCGCAATCGATCGCGTTCATCGAGACACATGCCTCGCCATTGTTGGAGGGGGAACTCGTCGTGTCAGGCGAACTCGAGTACCGAGGGGACGGCAAGCTGTCGCGCGTGGTGAACGCGCCATATCACGAACGGATTGACATCGACGGCACCGATGTGCGGATACAGCGTGAAGGCCGGCCGGAGCGCCGCTTCTCCCTGCGGCGAAGCGCCGAACTTGGCGGCATCCTGTCCGCTTTTTCGGCATTGCTCTCGGGCGACCGCGCCGTTCTCGAATCAAGCTTCGAGCCGACCGTTGAATTCCGGCCTGATGGTTGGGAGCTCGACCTCGCGCCCAGGCAAGCCGATCACATCGGCCGGATTCGCGTATGGGGTAAGGGTGACGCGCCGTCCTGCATTGCGGTCCTGGCATCGGATGGCAGCATGGCAACGATGATCCAGCTCGGCATGGACGCGCCCGGCCAAACTCCCGCGTGCAACGAGTTGCGCAGGGCCACTCCGTGAAGGACGACGCCAAGGGCTTGGCGTGGTTCAGCGTGTGGCTTGGGGTGCTGGCGGTGCTGCTGGTGTCGGTGATGCATTCGCTGCGTCTCAGCACCGACCTTCGCCTCTTCCTGCCGCGACCAGAGTCCACCGAGCAGGCCCTCGTGCTGGAAGGCATCGGCGAAGGACCGGCGGCGCGACTGCTGATCATCGCACTTGAAGGCGGCGAATCCCGCGCGCTCGCACAGATATCCCACGCGCTCGTCGAGAAACTGCGCGGGGCGGCGGAATTCCGGCTCGTCACGAACGGCTCGAGCGACTTGCCGAGATGGCTGGTCGAGTACCGCTACCTGCTGACGGACAGCTTCGACTCGCGGCCGCTGGACGCGAGCTACCTGCGCGCCGCTCTGCAGGAGCGGCTTCAGGACCTCGCGTCGCCCGCGGCGCCGGCGCTCGAGTCGTTGATACCTTCTGACCCGACACTGGAAATCGCGGCGGTCGCGACCAGCTGGATGCCGCGTCGATCGCCGCGAACGGTGGACGGCGTGTGGTTCGATGCTGAGGGCGGGCGGGCATTGCTGGTCGCTCAGACGCAAGCGGCGGGATTTGATCCGGATGGCCAGCAGCGTGCGCTCACGGCACTCGATGCCGCATTCCGGGCGGTGAACGACGACCCGCGGGTCCGCATGGTCGTTTCAGGCCCGGGGCGTTTCTCGGCGCTGATGAAGGAGCGCACGCAGAAGGAGACGACCTGGCTCGGAAGCGCGGCCACCGCCGGGCTGGTCGTGCTGCTGTTCATCGCCTATCGGCGCTGGCGCGTGCCCGTGCTTGCGTCATTGCCGCTCGCCACGGCGGCGCTCTCCGGCCTGGCCGCGGTCGGCGCGGTTTACGGAGACGTCCACGGAATCACGCTCGCGTTTGGCTTCACCCTCATCGGCGTTGCCCAGGACTATCCGGTTCATCTTTTCAGCCACCAGCACGTCGGGCTGTCGGCAGTCGCGAACGCTCGAAATCTGTGGCCGACGCTCGCGACCGGTGTGGCGGCAACCTGCGTCGCCTATGTCGCGTTTCTCGCGTCGGGCGTGACGGGTCTCGCGCAGCTCGGTCTCTTTTCGATTACGGGACTCGCCGTGGCGGGCCTGACGACGCGTTACGTCCTGCCTCGCATGACCGGCGAGGACTATCGCGATCCTGCCCGCTCGCGCGCGCTGGGGCGCGCCGAAACGGTTCTGTCGCTGCCGCGCCTGCCGCCGCTGCTGTACGCCGCGATCCTGGTGACTGGTGTTGCGGTCATCGTGCTCGCCCCGGGCCCGCCATGGCAGGACAACCTCGGCGCGCTCACGCCGGTGCCGCCGGAGATGCTTGCCCAGGACGCGCGCCTGCGCGCTGAAGTCGGCGCGCCGGATCCGCGGTTCCTTGCCGTCGTCACCGAGCGAAATAACGAATTGGCCCTGGAGAAGCTCGAGCAGTTACAGCCCGGCCTCGATGCACTGGTCGACGCCGGCGCGATCGGCGGATTTCAGCACGCCGCGAAGTACTTGCCCTCTGCAAAGCGCCAGCGCGTGCGCCAGCTGCGCTTGCCTCGGCCCGTCGAGCTGGCGTCGGCGGTCGCCGCGGCCTCTCGCGGGACTCCGTTTCGGCCGGGCGTCTTCGCGCCATTTCTGGCTGACATCGAGCGCGCCAGGGCGCAGCCGCCGTTGACGATCGAGGTACTTCGCGGATCGGAACAAGGTCCCCTGGTAGAAGGGTTACTGCACCAGGGGCGCGGCGGAATCGAGGCGATCATTGCGTTTTCGGGTGTGTCGGATGCGGCCCGACTGGAACAGTGGGTGGCGGCCGCAGGGCCTGAAACGGTCCTGATCGACCTTAAGCGGGAAGCATCAGCACTCGCCGTCGCGCAACGCGAGCGCATCCTGCGCTGCCTCGCAGTGGCGGCAGGCCTGCTGGTCGCGGTCATGGGATTCGCGCTTCGCAGCCTGCGCCGCGTCTCGCGTGTTGCCGCGCCGATGGTGCTGTCGACGGTCGTCATCGTCGCCGTGTTGCGGGCCTCTGGTGTGCGGCTCGACCTGTTCCACCTGATGTCACTGGTGCTGGCCGCGGGGCTCGGCATCGACTACGCCCTGTTTTTCGAGCGGACCGGCGAAGATCGCGACGAGCGTCTGCGCACGCTGCACGCGGTACTTGTCTCGTCGGTGTCGACGCTGATGGTGTTCGCGCTCTTGTCCTTCTCGTCGATTCCGGTGCTGCGTTCGATCGGGGTGACGGTCACGCTCGGCGTGGTGCTCAACTTCCTGCTCGCGATCGCCATGCCGCGCGAACCGGCCCGGCACGTATGAGCAGCGCGCGCGAAATCCGCGGACTCATCCCGCACTCGGGATCCATGTGCCTGCTCGAGGATGTCGTGTCCTGGGACGAGCGGACCGCGACGATCCTCACGCGCAGCCACGCGGCGCCAGGCAATCCACTGCGGCGCAACGGGAGGCTCTCGGCCATCTGCCTGTGCGAATACGGTGCGCAGGCGATGGCCGCGCACGGCGCTCTCGTCGGCCGCGCGACCGGGCAGGTTGCCGTGCCGGGCGTTCTGGTGTCACTGCGGGACGTTGAGCTCGCCGTCACGACCGTTGAATCGCTGCCTCGCGAATTGCGCGTCGAAGTCGAGCGCCTGGCGGGCGGGTCGGCGGGACTTCAGTATCGCTTTAGCGTGAGCCACGCAGGTGTCGAGCTGGTGCGGGGCCGCGCCGCGGTCATTGAATCGCGAAGCGCAGGGCGAGCCGGGGGCCCGCCGCCAGCGTGACCGATTGCGAGCGCCCAGCCAGGGCCTCGAACAGGGGCAGGCACGCGGCCATCGCATTGCCCGCGACGTAAGGCTCATTTTCCGCCGAGGGGCGGGTGACTCGCGGAGAGGCCCCGCCGTCTGCCGACCAGCGCAGCTCCGCCATTGTGGCGCAACTGCGTTGCGGCGAAAGCACCAGGGCGACGCCGAGCAGGCCGCTGCTCGAGACGAGAGTCGCGAGCGGACCGGAAGTCCCCGTGTCATAGGCGACGAAAAGCACCGGCTTGGCTTCTGACGCCAGCTGAACGAGCGCCTCGAGCAGGCCGGCACCGAACGAATACTCAGCGACGCTGATCGTGGTGTACGGCGCGTGGCAGCCCACGGCGATGCACCAGTATCCGGCCGCCGCGTTGTGAACCGAGTTGTGGAATCGCGTCGGCGACGTGTGCAGCGGTGATTCCAGCAGTTTTGCGCACAGGTAATCCGTTATCGAGAGTTCTCCGTGGGTCGTGGCGAAGACGCTGGCGAGATCCGCGGGCGATACGGACGCCGCCTCGCAGGCGCGGGCTGCGACCTCGAGCGCGAGCGCGACGGTATCGGGCGTGCGCCGACGTTCCGGCGCCGGCAGCAGGGCCGGGAACGGGCGGTGCGCGAGGCCAGGCGGCGCGACGGTCGCGCCGGCCAGGACCGCCGATGCAATATCCCAGCCCGGAAGGCGCGGCGACCAGAATGCGACACCATCCACGTATGCGATTGCGTCTGCCACGCTCATGAGGGCCGATCGGGCCCGAAGGCCAGGACACAGTTGCTGCCGCCGAAGCCGAACGAGTTCGACAGGACAACAGGGCGCGGCATCGGCGCCGGGTCCAGGCGGATTTGCGGGCCGCACGCAGCGTCTAGGGCCGTCGTGTTCAGCATGCCCGGCGAGCGACCGCTCTCGAGGGCGGCGAGGCTGATCGCGGCCTCGAGAAAGCCTGCCGCGCCGAGCGCGTGGCCGGTCCAGCCCTTCGTCGAGCCAGCTTGCGTCTCTGGCGGGAACATGTCGGCGACGGCGGCTGCCTCGACCTCGTCGTTGAGCACGCTCGCCGTGCCGTGCAGGTTGATGTAGCCGACATCCTCGGCCGCCAGGCCCGAGCTTACGAGGGCGCGCCCCATCGCAATTCGCGCCCCGAATCCCTCGGGATGCGGCGACGACATGTGGTGTGCGTCGCTCGATTCGCCGTAGCCGAGGAGCCAGGGTCCTTCGCCGTCGCGCTCGAGCAGCGCGAAGCCGCCGGCTTCGCCAATGCTGATACCGCTCCTCGCGACGTCGAAGGGCCGGCACGGCTCGGGTGACACCAGCTCAAGCGAGTTGAATCCGAACAGCACGCTGCCGCATAGAGAATCGGCACCGCCGACGACTGCGGCATCGGCAAAACCCGAGCGCAGTAGTCGCTCGGCCTGTGCGAACACCTTGGCGCTCGAAGAACAGGCCGTCGCCACCGTCGTGCAAATGCCTTCGAGCCCCAGCACGTCCTGGACAAAGCGGCCCAGTGAATGTGCCACGTGCAGTATCGGCTCTCGCAGCGGGGCCCGAACGTCGTTCGTGTCGGCGAACTGCCGATATGCGTCCTCGGTCGCGCCGATGCTGGCGGTCGAAGTGCCGACCAGGAGCGCAATGCGATCGCGGCCGTAGCGGGCCCTGGCCTCGGCGACGGCGTCGAGGAAGCCGTCTTGCCGCAGCGCCAGCCAGGCCAGGCGATTGTTGCGACAATCAAGCTTGCCACAGGAATCTGGAACCGGGGCGGATTCGAGGCCCTCGACGCGTCCGATCCAGGTGGGGAGCGGCGACATCGTGAAATCGTTTCGGCGCAAGCCCCCGCGACGCTCACTCAACGCCTTATGGTGCGCCGCGATGCCGGCGCCGAGTGCCGATGTCACCGTGACGGCACTGACTGCGAGCGGCAGCGTCCGCATCAGCGTTCCCTTCGGCTCTCGATGAACGCAGACAATGCCCGCAGCGAGGCGAAGATGCGGTGGTTCTCCGCATCGTCCGCGCGTAGCTGCACGCCGTAACGCTTCGAGATCTCGAGTGCGAGCTCGAGCGCGTCGATGGAATCGAGTCCGAGGCCGTCGTTGAAAAGCGGCGCGCCCGGATCGATTTCGCCCGGATTCACGTCATCGAGATTGACCGCCGCGACGATCAATTCAGCGAGCGCCTGTTCGGCGGGAGTCTGCGAGAATGGCATTTTTCCGCGGCATCATATCCTGCTGCAAACTGATCCGGCTACAATCCGCGCGTGATCTCGTGCGACGTGCTCGTTGTCGGTGGGGGGCCCGCGGGCAGCACGACCGCGGCCTTGCTGGCGCGTCGCGGCCGGTCCGTGTTGCTTCTCGAACGCGACCATCACCCCCGCTTCCACATCGGCGAGTCGTTGCTGCCGGCGAACATCCCGATCATCGAGCGCCTCGGCGTTCTGGAGGCGGTGCGCGAGATCGGCGTCCGGAAGCTCGGCGCCGACTTCCCGACGACAGACGGCGGCTACAACGTGTTCCGGTTCAGCCGCGCGCTGGGTGAAACGCCGCCCTATGCATTCCAGGTGAAGCGCGAGGAATTCGACGAACTGCTGTTCCGGCATGCTGGCGCACTCGGCGCGGAGGCGCGCCAGGGCGTGCGCGTGCACAGCGTGGATTTCTCGCGGGATGGCGTCACGGCACAGGCGGAATCCGAGTCGGGCGAGAAGCTCGCGGTCCAGGCGCGTTACCTCGTCGACGCGACGGGGCGGGATGCCTTTCTCGGCAACGCGCTGAAGTTGAAGCGCAGGCACCCGCGGCACCGCAGCGCGGCATTGTTCGCTCATTTCCGCGGGGTCGAGCGCAGACTCGGCGAGGACGCGGGCAACATCAGCATCTACGCGCACGAGCACGGCTGGGCCTGGATGATTCCGCTGCGCCAGGACATTGTGAGCGTCGGCGTCGTCGCCGACCCCTGGCTGTTCAAGAATCGGCGCGAGCCGCCGTGCGAATTCCTGCGTCGAGTCCTCGACGGCGTGCCGGGCGCGCGCGAACGCATGGCGGCCGCCGAGGTCGTCGGCAATCTCCACGCGACCGGCAACTACTCATACGTGTGCAGCCGACTGACCGGCCCACGCTGGATCATGGTCGGGGACGCGGGTGCGTTCGTCGATCCGATCTTCTCGACCGGCGTATACCTCGCGATGCGCGCCGCGGAGCGCTCTGCCGAGCTCGTCGATCGCGTGCTCGACGAGCCGCGCGCCGAACGGCGCCTGCAGCGCGGCTACGAGCGCGAGGTGTGGGCCGGCCTGCGCGCGCTGTCGTGGTTCATCGAGCGCTTCAACGCGCCCGCGACGCGCATGTTATTCGCGAATCCCCGCAACACCTTTGGCATTGAACAGGCCGTGATATCGATGCTCGCGGGCGACGTCTTCGGCACGCCGGAAATCGGGAGGCGTCTCGCGGCATACAAGCTCCTCTACTATCTCTCGTCGCTTCGCCGCCTTCGGGTGACGCTCGCCTATGGCCGTAACCGCCGCCGTCGCATGCAGGCGGAATTCACGGGCGGGACGACGCGGCAAGACCCGGCCTGAAATGACCGCCGCCGGGAACGGAGCGTCGGGACCGCGCATTGAGGTCGCGCGCAGCGCGCCAGGACGTCTTGCGGATGACGTACTCGCTGCTTTTTCGTACGGGTCCCCACAGGCCGAGAGCGGCGACACGCGCGTCCTGTCCACTGGTCTCGCAACGGCGGACGATGTGCCTGCAATGGAGCTGTGGCGCGCGCCCGGTCCCACGACGACGGACACCGACGGTCCGGTGCGTTTCGCGGTGCACCCAGAGTACCTGTTTGGTATCCTCGACCTCGACGAGGGTCGTTTCCGCGACATCGCGGATGCGGCAGAGTCGGCATACCGGTGGATGCGCGAGTTCCAGGATCGGCAAACGCAGCGGCACCTGCTGCGCGTCTGGAATTTTTTCGATTCGATCAATACGGGCGAGGGAGATTTCGAGCGCTACCGACTATTCTGCGTCGGGCGCGCGCGGGGGCTCGGCGACCTCCCGCCAGACAAGCTACCCGCGGCCACCGCCGTCGGACGCCCGCGCCCTTCGGGTCGCGTGCAGGTGTGCTGGCTGGCCGGTCGGGCGCCGGGCCTTCCGATCGAGAATCCGCGCCAAGTACGAGCCTACCGCTACCCGCGCGAATACGGGCCAAGCCCCCCGGCTTTTGCCCGTGCCATGCGGCTCGAGACCGGTGAGCTCATCGGTTCCGGCACCTCCAGCATCGTTGGCCATCAATCGCGGCACGACGGCGACCTCGCGGCACAGGTCGACGAAACACTCGCGAATCTCAGGGAGCTACATCGCTCTGGCGGCGGCGGGGGAGAGCCGGCGGGCGTCAAGGTCTATCTGCGCCAACGTATGGGCGACAGCCGGATCTTGGAAACGATCTGCGCCGGCCTGTCCCCCGTTGAGCCGCCTCTCCTGATCGAGGCCGACATCTGCCGTCGCGAGCTCCTGGTGGAAATCGAGTGCTTGTGGATCTAGCCGGGGCGAAAGCGTCCGCGCTATGCTGGCCGGAAGTTTTTCGCGAGGTAAACCCATGAATTCGCATCACCTTGCCCTGTCATTGGCCGCGGCCGCCGTTGCGCTCGGCGTGCTCGTCGCGCCGCAGACGGACGCGCGCGACACGAAGAGCATGTGGCCGATCGCGGACGCACAGAACAGCGCAGAAGCCAAGGCGCAGCTCAATCAGGGCATCAGGTTCTATTTCGGCGACAGCACGCATCCGCAGGTCGAGAAAAGCTTCGGAACGTATCAAAGCAACAAGAAAACGCGCGGCGTGGGTCGGACCGACAAGGAGGCATGCGACTGGACGTTTCTTTCGGCGATGCTCTCGTTCCAGCAGCGCGCGAAGGAGCTCGGTGGCGACGCAGTGATCAAGATCGAGAGCTACTACCGGGAAGTGCCGATCTCGAGTGCCACCGAATATCAATGTGGCAGCGGGGCGCTGATGTCGGGCGTCACGTTCCGCGGCGAGATCGTGAAGCTGAAGTAGCGAGGAGCTGGAGCAGCCTCTCGCGGGGCAGCTTGCCGACTTCGTTTCGAGGCAGCTTCGGCACCATGACGATGGGTCTTGGCACGAACGCCGCGTCTACTTCGGTACGCATGCGCCGCGCAATGTCCTTGGCAGCCAGTCCTGGCGCGACGACGAGAGCCGCACACCGGCCCGCCAGGCCGCCATCTGGCGCGGACGGCTGAAACACGATTGCGTCCTCGACACCGTCGAGCGACTGCAAGCGGCGAGTCAGGTCGGCGAGGGAGCCGCGCTTGCCCGCGACCTCAATGACGTCGGTACCGCGGCCGACGACGGCGAAATGGCCGTCTTCCCGCAGTTCAACGATGTCGTGCAGGCGCTGGATCGCAGCAAGCCAAGGCGCGGACACGATCGTGCCATCGGTAGCGGACTGCAGCACGACACCCGGATAAGGTTTCCAGACTTCTTCAAAGGCGGTCCTTCGCGTCGCGATCACGCATGTTTCGGTCGAGCCGAAGAACTCGATGAGGGCGGCTCCGAACCGCCCCTCGACCCGGATCGCGAGGTCTCGAGGCAAGGACGCCGTGGCCGACACGACGACCGAAACTTCCGGGTAAGCAACAGGGGAATCGACGAGCGCGCGGAGGTGCAGAGGCGTGCTGACCAGCACGCGCGGCGCAGGTGTCTCTGCCAGCGCCGCGGCGACGTCCGCCGGCATGAGCGGCCGACCGCAATGCAACCCGAATCCGGCGAGCAGCGGCAACAGCACGGACGTCTCGAGGCCATACAAGTGTTGCGGAGGCACTGTCGCGACGATCCAGGGTCGTCCTGACTTTTCCTGGCGCGCGAGCTCAGCGTTCAGCGTCCCGGCATTCAAGGCGGTCGTCGCAACGAGGCTGCGGAATGATTTCGGATGTGCCGTCGGCGTGCCCGTGGAGCCGGAAGTATGGCCAATGGCCGCAATGAAATCGGCGTCTCCGGGGGCGACCTCAAAGGGCGGGCCGTCGGCGGCCGCGATCCATGTGTCGTCGACGAGCTCGGAACTCGGGAACCGCCCGCGCAATTCGCAGATGGCGGCCGGGATTCGCGAAGGTGGCAGCAACACGGTGCGGCGCCGCGCGAGCGCCGCTGCGAAGGCGAGCAGGAAATGACCACGATCCTCGCAGAGGTTCACGAGCTCTTGGGTACCGTGGAGCAAACCTGCGATCGCGAGGACCCGCAGGCGAAACGCGTCCGGCTCGGTGCGTGCGCCGCCTGCCGTGACAAGCGCCGCGTCGAGCGCGATTCGTCCCAAGGTCGTCAACCTAGTTGGAGGCCGCGGCCAATGAGTATGTCCGATGTGTTCTGGAGCGGAGCATCGCGGGCGACCGCGGGTTCGAAAGTAAGGACAAGAGCCGTCGGCAGAAACATCGGTAACCCCGATCTCATGTCGCACCTCCGGAAGGTTCCAGGAACTCTTGAATCTCCCATGGGCGCGAGGACCCATGCCCGTCAGGGGCGGCGCCTAAGAACCAGTGACGTGTTGACCCCACCGAATGCAAAGTTGTTGGTCATTGCGTACTCGATGTCGAGTTCGCGTCCGCTGCCCGTGATGTAGTCGAGATCGCCGCAGGCGGGATCCACGTTGTCGAGGTTGAGCGTCGGCGCGTGCCAGCCTTCCTTCATCATTTCGACCGTGATCCACGCCTCGATGGCCCCGCAGGCCCCCAGCGTGTGCCCAAGGTAGCTCTTCAGGGAGCTGATCGGGGTGCGGCCGCCGAGCAGCGATGAGGTCGCACGCGTCTCGGCGACATCGCCATGCTCCGTCGCAGTGCCGTGTCCGTTCACGTAGCCGATGGCACCCGCCTGGATGCTGGCGTCGGCAAGTGCGAGCTCCATGACCCTTCGCATGGTGCATTCCATCGGTCGCGTGACGTGCGCGCCGTCGGAATTGCTGGCGAAGCCGACAACCTCGGCGTGGATGCGGGCACCTCGCGCGCGAGCGTGCGCCAGATCCTCGAGCACGAACATCGCGGCACCCTCGCCGACCACGAGGCCGTCCCGATCGCGATCATAGGGCCTCGGTGTCGTCGTCGGCCGGTCGTTACGCCGGCTGGTCGCATAGAGAAAGTCGAACGCAATCGCTTCACTTGGGCAGAGCTCCTCGGCACCCCCGGCGAGCATCAACGATTGGCGATCAGCCCGAATTGCCTCGCAAGCGTAGCCGATGCCCTGGCTTCCGGAAGTACAGGCGCTCGAGGTCGGAATGAGCCGGCCTGTCAGGCCGAAGAAGATGCCGACGTTGGCTGCCGCGGTGTGCGGCATCATGCGAACGTAAGAATTGGCGTTAAGCTTACCCGACAGCCCGGTCTGGAGCATTTCCACGAAATGGCGGATGTCTGGCGTGCTGCCGACCGAGGATCCGCAGGCGACGCCCATGCGGCCGTCCCGGATGGCGGGGTCATCCAGCAGCCCCGCATCGGCGAGCGCGAGCTCGCTCGCTCGTACGGCGAGCTGCGACACGCGCCCCATGCTGCGCAACTGTTTGCGCGACCAGTGTGCGGGGGACTCGAAATCGTCGATCGGCGCGCCGAGGCGCGTGCAAAGGTCGGTCATCGCGTCCCATTCCGGCATGTAACGCACGGCATTGACGCCGGCCTTGAGCCTGGCGCGGACTGCAGGCCAATCCGAGCCGAATGCGGTGACGCCGCCCATGCCGGTCACGACCACGCGCGCCATCAGCAAAGGCCTCCGTTGACCGCAATAACCTGGCGCGTGACATACGCGGCGCCTGGTGACATCAGGAAAGCGACCACGGCGGCCACCTCTTCGGGCGTGCCGACACGGCCGGCGGGAACGAATTCGAGAATCCTTGCGACTGGCGTCTCGGGTCCGAGCATGTCCGTGTTGATGAGGCCAGGCGCGACGCAGTTGACGGTGATGTCGCGCGAAGCGAGCTCTGCGGCGAGTGCCTTCGTGGCGCCGATGATGCCCGCCTTGGCGGCGCTGTAGTTGACTTGACCTCGGTTACCGATGATGCCAGCCACCGAGGAAATCGTGACGATCCTTCCGGGGGCGCGTCGGCGGATCATCGGCATGACGACCGGCTTCAGCACGTTATAGAAGCCATCAAGGTTCGTGCGCATGACGTTGTCCCACGCGCTGTCTTCGAGCGCCGGGAATGCGCCGTCAGAGGCGATGCCGGCGTTGCTGACGACGCCGTAATAGACTCCGCCACGCTCCATGTCCGTCTCTAGCGCCTCGCGCGCAGCATTGCGATCGGCGACGTCGAACGTGAGGATCGTGGCAGTTCGGCCGGCGCGGCGGATTTCGCGTTCCACCGCCTCAGCTTGCTCGACCTGGTTGCGGCAGTGAAGCGCGATGTCGTAGCCGTCGCCCGCAAGCCGCAGGGCAATGGCGCGTCCGATGCCGCGGCTCGAACCGGTTACCAGGACGCGTCCGTTCACCTGAGTTGCTCCGCCAGGGCTTTGAGGACGTCCTCCGGCTGAAAGACCGTCAGCATGCCTTCCGCCGCGACAGTTTCATTCACACGGAGGGTGGAGTCGAAAACCGCACTGCCCTCGTCGTCGCGCGTCGATTCCTGGATGGTGACCGTAATCCTGGCGCCGGGCGCGAATTCGGAGATTGCGGCGCGGTACATGCGCACGCCGAGGAGAAGGCCGGGTTTGGGCCGATAAGGTTCCCCTTCACGATAGGTCGCGAAAGCCGAGACCGCCTGCGCCATGATTTCCGGGCCGGTCCACGCAGGCAGTGAGCCGTTCTCACCGGCGAACGGCGGCTGGCCGCGGACGACGAGGCTTGCGACGATACCGTCCTTCTGGACCGCGTCGATCGTTTCCAGAAGCAGGGCCGGGCCGCGATGGGGCAACAGCAAGGCCGGTTCGGGAAAGTTCATGCCTGGAGCTCCGCGAGTCTCGATTCGATGCGCCGGACGAACCCCGGAGGCGACGCGAACTGCAGCTCACCAGTCCCGCCGATGACCGCGACCTGCACCGTACGGGCCCGCGCGACACGGGCCCGGCTCGTCGCGTCCACGACGAGGTAATTGATCGCGAGCCGGTATTGCCATTCGACCAGCGAAGCCGTGATCTCGAGGCGGTCGCCGAAGGAGGCGCTGCTGACATGGCGGACGTGAGTTTCGATAATCGGCCACAGGTAACCGGACTCGCGCATGGCCGTGAATCCATAGCCGAGGCGGTCCATGAGCCGCCAGCGCGCCGCTTCCAGGTACCGGGCGTAATGGCCGTGCCATACGACGCCCATCAGGTCCACGTCCTGAAACGCGACTTCGATCTCGGTCGTTTCGGATAGGGGACCTCGTCGCCGCATGCCCGTCATGCCGCCCAATGGCGGGAGCGCGCGAGCCTAAGCTTTCGCGCGAGCAGGGTCGGCACCCGCGCGAGCATTCCGAAGAACAGGACCGTGTGAATACGTGAAATCAGGGCATTGTCGAGCGCCATCTTGAAATGCGACGTCCCTCCGGGCGGATACGCGATGGCTGTCGGCAGCCAGCGCATCGGCACGCCGAGCCAGTGCAAGCGCACCAGGATCTCGATGTCGAAGTCCATCCGGTTTCCGAGGCGGTAACGTTCGAGAAGCGCAGCGGTTGCGGCGAGTGGATACACGCGGAATCCGCACATCGCGTCCGGAATCCCGCCAGACCACGTGTTCACGGACACCCAGAAATTGGTCAGCCGCCGCCCGAGGATTCGGGATCGCGGCGCATCGGCGCCGAACGCCGGTCGGCCGCAGATGACCGCAGTCGGGTGCGCGCGGGCCTCGGCAAGAAAGCGGGGGACGTCGGCGAGCGCGTGCTGGCCGTCCGCGTCAATCTGGAGCGCATGCGTATAGCCTTTCGCGGCGGCAGCCCGCAAGCCGGCCTGGACGGCGGCACCCTTGCCGCAGTTTGTCGCAAGACGCAGCAGGCGGACATCCGGGATCGAGTGTGCGAGGGCGTTAAGCGCCCGGGCACTTTCGGGGCCGGAGCCGTCGTCCACGACGATTGCGCCGAGGCCGCAGCTTCGCACGGCGTCGACGACGAAGCCCGCGGTATGGCCGTGTTCGAAGACCGGTATGACGGCGCAGATTTCAACCATCGCCGCCTCTCGTCTCGATCCATCCGGTGGAATGTCTGCCGGTCTCGGACGCAAACTCGAACCGTAGCGCTGGAGAGCCCGTTTCGACCTCAATGTGCAGCCGCAGCGATCGCCCCGGCTGGATAATGCGCCCGAACTTGACCGAGCGGATCGAGCGCATGGTCGGCGGCAGGCCGAGGATATCGGCGCCGAACCCGAGCGCCCATCCCAGCTGGGCTGCCCCTGGAACGATCGGCAGCGCAGGAAAATGGCCGACCAGACAGGCCAGATCCGGTTGGACCCGCAGGGCGATAGTGGCCGCGCGCGCTTCCACGACGGGCATTCCCGTGACCAGTGGACGCGACGGGTACGGTGCTACGTACAGGACGCGAAGTTCGGCGTCCGCGGCGGCCTCGAGTGTCTGGCGCTGAGACTCGTCGACGAAGCGAATGTCGGCGGCGGACAGGTCCGGCGCGCAGACTGCGGCAGCCGCCGCGTGACCGCCGCGACGCAGCGTGCGCAACCCCTCCTCGTCCAAAATGCCGATCCACACGGTCCGGCGGTCGATGCGGACGCGCCTGGCGATCACGGCCCACGGCGTCCGATTCAGGCTTGCATCGCCGCTCAGCGTCTCAGCCCTCGTTCGACAAGGCCTGGATCGCGTGAACCAGGTCGCCGACCGTGCGCACGGAGCGAAAGCTTTCGATCGAGATCTTTCGCCCTGTCTGGCGACGCAGACGGTCCATGAGGTCGATGGCGTCGATGCTGTCGATCTCGAGGTCTTCGGAGAGCCGCGCATCCGACGTGATGCGCGCCGGATCGAGCTCGAAAAGCTCGGCGAGCGTCGCGCGTAACTCGTTGAAGATCGCTTCTGTGTCGTGCATCGGGCGGGCGTCATTTTAGGTCGTGCGCACGACCGACGCATAGCAGGACTTGAAATACTCGTTCAGCATCCGTGAGGCGATCGGCGCCGGAAGGGCGCGGTACCGGGCGGGGTCGATGTCGGGCCCGACTGACAGTGAGTAGTGCGGACGGATCGGCGGAACCCTGTACCAGGGCACGGCTTTAGACAGGTGCGGCGGCTGGACGTCGATGAAGACGGGCGTTACGACACGCGCGGCGCGTAGCGCAACACTCGCCGCGCCGCGATGGAAATGAGCCGCATGATTCGGCACCGTGCGCGTGCCTTCAGGGAACATGATGAGGCACTCGCCGGCGGCCAGCAGCCCGGATGCCTGCGTGATCATCGTCTCGGTCGGAGAGTTCGCGACATACCCGGCGGCATGGACGGCGAAGACCATGGACGGATTTCGCCAGGCCGCGCGCTTTACGACGCACGCCGTGCCGGGAACGAAAGCAATCAGCAGGACGATGTCGATCAGCGATGGATGGTTTGCGATGACGAGCTGGCCGGCCCGGCCCAGCGATGAAGCACCCGAGAACGCGTAGCTAATCGCGCCCGTCTGGTTCATGAACCCGACCAGCGCGCGGAAGGCCAGTCGGATCATGCGGCGGATACGGGTCCTGCGGGCGACTCTCGAGCCCGGGATCACGAGGAGCAGCGGAACGACGAGGATGCCGAGTATGGTTCCGAATACTCCGAAGAACATGAAGCTGAGGCCCGTCGTCACGACGCGCAGGTAGTAAAAGTCTCGGATTCGGCGTGGTGGGGCGCGATCCGACGGGGCCGTATCGGTCGACGTTTTCGGGATGCTGGTCAGGGCGGCAGCGCGTTTTACATCAATAACTAGCGCCATTTATTGATGCCTTTAAACAGCCATTGGCCCGTCACTATCATGCCGTGAACGCCCGCTTCGAAAGGATGCGCTCATCGGGCAAAGCGGCGGTGAAGACGATCATGATCCGGCCCCTTGTCTGGAGGATCCATCCGATTGGCGGGCCCTCGCCCGGAAGCCACTTCAGGATACGCCCAGCGAGCCTGACGAAAACGGCAAAGGCCCAGGACGCAAGGTCGTCCATGCGCGCAAGGCGCCGGTACAGGCAGGGCACGGTGAAAATCACCGCGAGCACGGGGAAGAACGCAGCGGCCGTTGAAAAAGACAATTCCGAAGGGACCATCGCGCGTGCCGCCGATTCAGGCGAAGACCGACGCCGGATCGGGCCAGCGAATACCGACTCGCGGGAGCCGATCTTGTGCTGCGACGGCAAGGAGTAAGCCCCGCCGTGGGCAGAAGTGACGCCAGCCGTAGCGAACGTCGGCCAGCCGCGCCTGACGGCGGTCGATTGCGACGGCGCACATGTCCGCAAGTCCGACGCCAGCGGCCTTGAGCACGGCTTCCTTGACGGTCCAAAGCCCGGTCGGTGAGAGCAAACCCGCGTCCAGCGCCTCGCGCTCGGCGTCCCCTGCGACGAACGCGATCATGGCGGCACTTGCGCGATCGGCTGGCTCGATGTCGATGCCGACAGGCAGGCCGCGCGGCGCCAATGCGCACGCAGCGAAGCCGCCAGAGTGCGTGAGACTGAACTCCGGACCGCCAGCAAAGTACGGTTTGCCGGCCAAAGTCCAGCGCAAGTGCGAGAGAGAAGGGAGTCTGCAGGAGAAAGCAAAGCTTGCGAGCAGCGCAAGACCGGTCAGGCTGGCCAGGCCCGTTCCCCGCGCAATCCGTCGCGCCAGCAAGGATCCCCGCGGTCCCGGCAAAGCGCGGATCCAACGTGCGACGGTACATTCGGGCAGCGAGGCCGGCACTTCGGCGCAGTGCACGCGCACGATTGGCCGAAAATCACGACTTCGCGTGACGGTCATGGTGCCATCACTCCCCCGATGCACGCCCCCATCGTAATCGACAGCCGCCCGCCCGAGAGCGAAGACTCATTCTTGCCCTGCGCAATTGCGTCGAAGGTCCCGCATCGTCCCTTCAATCCAGGCCTGCACCTCGGCGTTGAGTTGACG
>CAWFXH010000015.1:0-24331 GCA_963819705.1 uncultured Gammaproteobacteria bacterium | reverse complement strand
CTAGAGGGGACCGTCCCCTTCAAGTTCGACTCATTCAGGCGATTTGGGCGCGCGCTCCTGGCGCACGCGGAACATCAGCGCCAGGCCCGCCAGAAGACAGGATGATCAGGGAGGCGAAGCCTGCACGCTGGCTCGCAAACACCACGGTGAACGCAGCCACGAGCGCGTGACCCAGGAAGGACGTGGCGGTCCCGGAGAGCGCGTACAAACCGAAGAATTGGTTCATCATCGAAACGGGGGCGATGCGCGCCATCATCGTCCGGCTCGTACAGAACGCGGCCGTGATGCTGATCGCGAGCGTCATGACGACAACGATATAGAGTACCTCCGGCAGCGTCTGGAAATAGGGGATCGACCACAGCGGTCCTGCCGCGACGCCGTCATACGGCATGAACAGGATGCTGTCCGGCGTCATGGAGACGGCACCCAACATCCCGAAGCAGGTGGCACCGACGCTTATCTGGATGGCTCGCTTCGATCCGAGCTTGTTGTCCAGCCATCCGCCAATGAAGCCGCCGGATATCGAGAACGGCGAGAGCACGAGCGCAAACAACAGGAGCTGCGTCAGCTCCCAGTGGAACACGCCGGCGGCATAGATGCCGGAGTAGGCGAGGATCGCGACTTTTGCGTCTGTGTAGAGCATGCGGGCGACCAGGTACAGGGCGACGTTCGACACGCGGCGCAGGCGCCTGACCGTGAGCCACAGTTGCGCCAGCCCCTCGCGGACTGCCAGGCGTGCACTCACGCCGGTCGAAGGCCGGTCGGGCGTCCACAGCAATAGAGGAATGATGAACACCAGGAACCAGGCGCCCGCCACGGGTCCCGCAATCCGGCTGTGCTCATAGGTCGCCGCGTCGAGCCCGAAAAGCGGCTTGTCGGGCAGGAGCCCGCCAATCGTGACGCCCGAGGCCGGCAGGGCGACGCCGAACAGCATCACGAGCATCGCGGAAAGCGTGCCGAGGTTGCCCGTCGAGATCCCGAAGCCGGACAGGCCGCCGACCCGATCGGCGGGCGCGATCGATGCGAGCATCGAGTTGTGGAACACCTCGGTGAACTGGAAGCAGGTCGCGAGGATCACGATCAGCGTCAGGATCGCCGGGATCGGCAGCCCGCCGCGTCCGCCGGGCATCGCGAACCAGAGCGCCATACAGCAGATCGACATGACGACGGCAATCGTGGCCAGCCACGGCTTGCGCGGACCGGTGCGGTCCGAGATCGCTCCGATCAACGGCGCGAAGAGCGCGACGCAGACACCGACGATCGTGTTAGCGAGACTCCAGGCTTCCTGGCCGCGCACCGGGTCGCCCATGACGACGTTTGCGAAATACGGCGGAAAGACGAAGACGTAGACGAGGCTGATGTAAGGCGAACGTGCAAACTCGAACAGCGCCCAGGAGACCTGGCCGCGCAGGTCGGCCGCGATCTCGCCGGTCGCGGACCGCGTGGGCGCAACCGTCCCGCTGGCCACGCGGTACGCCGCCGTCCTAGAACGTGTACCGGACGCTTAGCCCGTACTCACGCGGCCGCCCCGCGTAGTCAAGGGTTGCCAGGTTCTGGATGCCGGCGACGTAACCCTTGTCGGCGAGATTCGTGCACCAAAGGGTCGCGGTCCACTTGCTCCCCGGCGACGCGAGCACGAAGCGGGCATTGACCAGCGTCCGCTCCGGGATCGTCACGAGCGGCGTGTCCCAGAGTTTGCTCTGCGTGTCGTCCACGTGCGATACGTCCACGCGCGGCGTCAGCGTGTAGCCGTCATCCGTGCCGCCGAGATGGATGTCGTAGGCCAGGCCGATGTTCGCCGTGATCTCGGGCGAGTACGGCGTCGGGCGCCCGCTCAGGTCGATGATCACCGGCACTCCGCCGTTCGCGATCGTGCGGAACGGGTCGACGACGTCCTTGAAGCTGCCGATGTCGCTGTCCATGTAGGCGATCGCACCGTCGACGTAGAGGTCGCCCACATGTGACTGGATGCTGAACTCGGCGCCGAGGATCGTGCTGTTACCCGGCGCGTTGCGGTTGTCCTGGCCGATCACGATGTCTGGCGACTCGAAATTCACCTGGTAATTGTCAAACCCCTCGTAGTAGACGGCGGCCTGCGTGCGAACCTGGTTGTTCATCCAGTTCGCCTTCCATCCCATCTCGTAGTTGGTGACCTCCATCTTGTCGTAGATACGGTAGGGCGGGAAGATGTTGATGCCGCCGGAAGTGTGCCCCCGCGAGACCAGCCAGTAGAGAAAATGCCGGTCGCTGAGGTTGTAATTCAGCGCCACCTGGAAGTCGACCGAATCCTCGTTCAGGACTTGGCGGCCACTGGCGAACGGAATCGTCGGCGGGGCGTCGCCCAGGCCGAACGTATAGTCGGTGATCTGCGACGTACGGTAGTCCGTGTAGCGCAGGCCGCCCTCGAGTTCCACCTTCTCGGTGATGTCGCCCGCGACGTGCAGGAACGCTGCCCACTCTTCCTCGCGCTTGGTCCAGGGGGTCGTGAACCAGGGGAAGTCTCTGGCCGTCGCGTCGCCGCCGCCGAAAACGTTGCCGGTGAACGTGAATCCGTCGTGGGTCCAGTCGGGTATGTCCACATCCTGCTTGAAATAGAACGCGCCGGTTATCCATCGCAGGGCCTGGTCGTCCGGCGAGATCAGGTCGAATTCCTGGGAGAGGATCTTGACCGTGAATTTGCTCTTGAACTGGTAAAAGTCCGGTAGGCTCCCATTCAGGTCCAGGTTGTTCAGCGAGTCGAGGTGCTGGTACGCGGAGACGGAACTCAGCGTGTAGCCGCTGTCGCCCTTGAATTTCAGGTCGAGGACGGTGCGCAGCGACTTGTCCGTGTAGGCGATGTCGCCGTTCTGCGGGACGTCATAGAGTGGAAAGCCCGCCGAACTGACGACATTGCCGCCGAAGTCGAGGTCGTGATAGTCAACCTTGAGCACGCCCGTGAAGAAATCGTTCGGGTCGAGCTTCAGCGCGAGGCGATAGCTGTTGAGGTCGCGCTCGCCGGGATGCCCGGTGTAATCGCCCGTGATCCGGTCGTAGAAGTTGTCGCTCGACAGGTGCTTGTACGACATCCTGAGCGCAGCCGTGTCGCTCAACGGGATGTTTACGATGCCGGCGACGTCCCAGAGGCTGTTGTTGCCGACTCCACCTTCGACCGAGCCATTGAAGTGGCCAATCTCGGGGTCGTTGGTGTTGATGAACACCGCGCCGCCGGAGGCATTCTTGCCGACAAAGGTGCCCTGGGGCCCGCGCAGGACCTCGATCGACTCGATGTCGTAGTACGGCTCGGTCTGGAAGTAGCCGACGATGGTCGGCGCGCCGTCGCGGTAGATAACGACACCGGATGGGACGTCGATGTCGACCTGCGTGCGGCCGATGCCGCGGATGTTGAATTCATTCGCCGAGCCGTAGTTCGCGATCGTCATCGAAGGGGTCGCGTACTGGACCTGGTAGAGGTCGAAGACGCCCTTTTCTTCGAGCAGCGCGCCGCTCAGCACCGATACGGAGACCGGCGTCGTCTGCATCTCGGTATCGCGACGCGTTGCGGTGACGATGACCTCGCTCAGCACCGGGTCCTTGCCCGGCGTCGTCTGGGCGTCGGCCTCCGTGCCCGTGACCAGCGCAACACCCGACAGCACCAGAATCGCACAGCGGTTCCAGAGCGAAAGACCATGTTTCATCGGAGATCCCCCCTCATATGCCGGCTCACGGCGACCGGCGTTTGGAGCCACTACTGACATGTTAGCCTAGGGTTATCCAAACTTCCATATGGGCCCTTACAGCCGCCCGACGACGCTCCAATGGCTCAGGAAAGGCCCTAATATCCTGCTAATGAAGCATGCCTGGGCTGGGCTTGCCATCCGGCCTGTACGACAGCCCTGTGCGGCCTAAACCCCGAATCTCTGCATACTGACATGTTAGGATTGCCGAACGATTGGGGAGATGTGGGGCGCTAAGATAGCCGGCGAAGTTGCCCGGACAGCGCCTGCGCATTGCAAGAACCAGCGGCATATGACCAGTAAGACCCGGCCCGACCCCGAACTGGCAGCGGACCACACGAAGGCGGAACGTGTGCACCGGGAGCTGCGCCGACGCATCCGCGAACTCGAGCTCAAGCCCGGCGCGCAACTGCACAAGAACCAAATCGCCGAGGAGTTCGGAGTCTCGCGCGCGCCCGTCAGCGAGGCAATCGCGCTGCTCGCGGAAGAAGGGCTGGTCGACGTCTATCCGCAGAGCGGCAGTTTCGTCTCGCCGATCCGGCCCGAGGATATCCGCGATGCACTCATGATCCGAACCGGCCTCGAGGTCGAAGCGGCGCGCCGCGTGGCGCAATTGGCCGACGACGCGCTCGTCAAACGCCTCGACGAGAACCTCGCGGCGCAGGAGGCGGCCGTCCGGGCCAGAAACATGCCGCTGCTCGACGACCTCGACGAGGGCTTTCACGCGATCCTGATCTCCGCGCTCGACTTGCCACGCGCGGAGCGCCTGCTCGACTCCGCGCGTGCGCTGCTCGACCGGCCGCGTTTCCACGCACTGCCGGAGGGCGAGCGCCCGAGGGCGACCGTCGCCGAGCACCGGCGCATCGCCGATGCGATCCGTACCGGCGACCCGGAGCTTGCCGGCGCCGCAATGCGCGTGCACATCGCCATGGTGGCGCGCGCCATCGAGCAGGACACGGCGGAGTCCGCTGCCCAGGCGAGGTTGGCGAGCGTCAAGTGACCGGATGAAGGTCACCCGAGCCAGGCTGACCCGCCGCTCGGCTGGCCGCTGCAGCGTCGAGCTCCTCACCGACAGCGGCGATCTGGGCGTGGCGCTCGTGGATGCGGGAGCCGGAGCCCACGCCAGGCGCCTCGCGGCCGATCTGCTGGCGGGAGCCGATCCGCATGCGGTGACCGGGCTGTGGGAGCGCATGACGCATGCGGCGGCGAAGCGGCCGGGCGGCCCGCTTCGGCGCGCCGTCGCGGCGCTTGACGTCGCGCTCTGGGACCTCAAGGCCAAGTCGCTCGGCGAGCCGCTATGGCGGACGCTCGGTGGCGGGCCTCCGCGCGCGAATGCCCACGCCGCATGCCACGACGCGGGCCTTTCCGACGAAGCGCTCACCGCCTGGTTCGACCGCATGGCGCGCATGCACGGCCTTCGTGGCGGCACGCTGCGAGCAGCGGACAGCGCGAGGGCCGACCTGAGACGACTCGGGCTGGTGCGGCATGCGCTCGCGCAGGCGGCGACGGAGCCCGCGCTGATGCTCGATGCCGGCGCCCGCTGGACCGTCGTGGAGGCGATTCGGCGCATTCGCAGGCTGGAGGCAGACTTCGACCTGACCTGGATCGAGAGCGCGGCCCGCGGAGGCGGGGACGCCGCGCTCAAGCGGGTCTCGGATGGCATCAGCGCGGCGGTCTGCGCCGGCGCCAGACTCGCGACGATGGCGGAGTTCCGCGCGCACTTTAAGCGGCGCTCGATGGACGTGGTGCAGCTCGACCTGGGCATGATCGGCATCACCGGCGCGCTGGTGATCGCGGATGCCGCCTTCGGGCTCGAGCTGCCGGTCGCGCTCATGGCCGCGCCGGGAAACATCCATGTACACCTCGCGGGCGTAGTGCCCGGATTCATGAGCATGGAGGTCGTGGACCCGACGCCGGGCGATGCGGATTTTTCGACCGGCGCGCGCATCGAAGACGGCTGGGGCGTCGCGGGCGATGCCCCCGGCCACGGGTTGGTGCTGTCATGAGGATCACCGGTTACCGGTCCGAGCAGTACCTCATGAAGATGGACCGCGCGGTCGGCGACGCGAACCTGCCGGGCGGCGTGGAGATGCTGCCGGGTTCGATCCTGTTCATCGAGACCGACGCCGGGCTGACCGGCATTTCGCTTGGATACGGCGGCACGGCAGTCGAGTCGCTGTTCAGCGTGATCGAGGGTGCGGACCCGCGCGAGACCGTCGCGCTCTGGATCCGGATGAACGACGTCCTGCACAAGGCCGGCAACGAAGGCGCCGCCTGTGCCGCGATGAGCGCCATCGACGTCGCGCTCTGGGACCTCAAGGCGAAAGCGGCCGGCGAGCCCTTGTGGAAGACGCTGGGCGCGGCCGAAGGCCGCGTGAAATGCTATGCAAGCGGCCTTGACTACTGCCTGTCGGACGAGGCGCTCCATGTATTTTACCGCCGCATGGCGGAGCTCGGCATCGGAGCCGGCAAGCTCAAGGTCGGGCTCGATCTCAAGGCGGACCTGCGCCGGCTGGGCCTCATGCGCGACGCGCTCTCGATCGCATCGCCGAATCCCCGGCTCATGATCGATTCCAACGAATACTGGTCGCCCAAGCAGGCGGTCCGCTACATCCGGCAGATCGAGCGGCGCTTCGAGCTGCTGTGGGTCGAGGAACCGGCGCGGCGCTGGGATTACCACGGCCTCGGCCTCGTCGGCCGCCAGGTCCGGGCGAAGATCGCGAGCGGCGAGAACCTGCACAACATGGCGGACGTGTATCCGCTCATCGCCAACCGGGCGGTGGACGTGCTCAACGTGTGGACCGGACAGTCCGGCGTGACGGGCCTCAGGCAGATCGCGCGCTTTGCCGGAGTGCACGGCGTCGAGGTGTCGATGATGAATGCGCAGGCCAATTACATGGCGCAGATCGCCGCTGCGCTGCCCAATCACGGCATGATGGAAGTCGTCGATCCGGGCCGCGAGCACTGCCTGCGCTTCGACAACCGGATCGAGGACGGCTGCATCGTGATGGGCGACGCGCCGGGATTCGGCGTCGAGGTCGATGAGGCGAAGTTGCGGTCGCTGCAGGCCAACCCGCCGACCGGCAAGGGCAAGTTCCCGTTCCCGCGCCGCGAAGGCGCGGGCCGTTACGTCGTGCCGCCCGCGCCCGGCGAGGTGCCGTGGGAGCCGGGTCAGCAGTGAAGCGGCAGTCCGTCGGTGCCGACGTCGTAGACCTGCACCGAGCCCGTCACGACCTCGGTCACGTAAATTCTCTTTTCCCCCGCCGCGCCGAATGCGAGGTTCGTCGGCATTGCGCCTTCGACCGGGATGCGCCGCGCCACCCGGCCGTCGCGGTCCAGTACCGTGACATTGCCCTGGCCGAAGACCGCGGCATACAGGCAGCCGTCGGCGCCGAACTTCATGCCGTCCGGTCCCTTCAACTCGGCGGGATTGAATCGTTCGATCACGTTGCCGAAGACCTCGCGCCGGCCGGTGACGCGCCCGCCGCTCGTCGCGTAGCGCAGGATGTCGCCGCTCAGGGTCTCGGCCACGTACAGGTGGCCGTCCGGACCGAAGGCGATGCCGTTCGTGAACTGGATGCCGCGGTCGATGCATTCGACCGCGCGGCTCGCCGGGTCGATGCGGTACACCGCCCCGTCGTAGCGCAGGTTCCGCCAGTCGGGGTTCAGCTCGCCGCCCGGCGCAAGCTCCTCGATCTCGATCCCCGAGTCGGTGATGAAGACGTCGCCGTTCGGCCCGACGGCCACGTCGTTGAGGAACATGAACGGCTTGCTGTCGAATGAACCCGCGACGACCTCGAACTTCCCGTCGAGGCTCATGCGCAGCAGCGAGCGCATGGCCGTCTCCGCGACCCACACGATGTCGCCGCGACCGAGCGCAAGCCCATTGGGCCGCCCGGTCTTCGCAACAATGGTCCGCGAGCTCCCGTCCGCGGCGATGCGAATGACCCAACCTTTGTCCGGCGCCATCTCGACGAACAGGAAGCTGCCGTCCGGCAGCCGCACCGGCGCCTCGGGAAATCCGAGCTGACCTGCGAATTTCTTCATGGCGATGCCCCGCGTCCGACGGCGAACTGCTCGAAGGCCTGCGGCGTGAAATCGGTCGAGGCGCCGGGCTCGGTCGGCGGCAGGCAGCGGCCGCGCTCCAGCCGAACCGGGTGCCGGAACGGGCTCTTTTCCCAGAGCGGGATGACCTCGAGCAGCCAGTGGTTGGGAATAGATTTCACGAGGTGCTGGTGAACCTGCATCAGGTCGCCCGCGTGCGGGCAGACCCGGACGTTGAAGGCATTCGCGAGCGCCGCCACTTCGAGCCAGGGCGTGACGCCGCCGACACGGCAGACGTCCACCTGCACCACGTGGACGGCGTCGCTCTCGAGGTAGTCGCGAAACGCGTGCGTGGAATAGACGTGCTCGCCAAGCGCGATCGGGATCGACGTGTCCCGCGCGAGCAGTCGATGCGAGCGGATGTCGTCCGGGTGCAGCGGCTCCTCGAGCCACCCGAGGTCCAGGCCCTCGAGCAGCCGCGCGGACTCGCGGGCCTGCCTGAGGTCCCATTTCTGGTTGGCATCGACCATCAGCAGCACGTGGTCGCCGATCGCCTTGCGCACGGCCTCGACGCGGCGCCGGTCCTCGCGCGCGTCGACCAGCCCGACCTTCATCTTGAACGCCGTGTAGCCCTCATCCAGCAGGCGCTGCGCCTCTTCCGTCAGCTGCTGCACGGAATAGTTCAGCCAGCCGGCGTGAGTGTTGTAAATCGGCACGTCGGCGGCGCGGCTGCCGCCCAGCAACTGCCAGAGCGGCAGGCCCGCGGCTTTTGCGTGGATGTCCCACAGCGCGATGTCGACGGCCGACTGCGCCATCGTGGTGGCGCCGGCGCGGCCGATCCAATGCGACCTGCCGAAGTAGAGCGCTTGCCAGGTCTCGCGCACGTTGCGCGGATCGGTGCCCACCAGGTCGCCGACGAGGAGCGAGTCGATGACCTCGCGGATCACGCTGCCGCCGTGCCCGACGGTGATGGTGTAGCCGGTGCCGCTGATGCCGGCGTCCGTTGCGACCTCGAGTCCGGCAAACTCGAGGTGGGTGACCGACTGCATGCTGTCGGCGATCTCGCGGCCGACCGGGATGCGCAGCAGGAAGCTTCGTGCGCCGGTGACTTTCAATTCCGTCGTTTCACGGCGGGCGGCGACATGGGGTAGCCCAGGCCTGCGTAGTCGTAGTCGCCGAGCTCGTGGTTGCGCTGCTCGGCCGGCGGGCAAGCGTAGTAGGCGCGGATCTCCTGGATCAGGCCGCGCTCCGAGAAAAGGTACCACTCGTCGCCGCGCAGGTACGCGCCCTGCTTCGGCTTGAAGTGCGTCCACTCGATCACCCCCTCGAGCCGGGCGGCATCCACGATCACGCGATCGACCGTCCAGATCGAGCCGAGGTTCTGAACCGCCCTGGCCCAGCCGGCGCCGATGGCCTTCGCGCCCTTGAACGTGCCCTGCGGGGCGTGGGCCGGAAAGTAATGCACGCCGTCGGGCTCGAAGAACGAAGCGACGAGGTCGGGATCGGCCGCGTTGCAGGCATCGAAATACGCGCGAATCGTGGCCTCGAGGCCCGCCGCGGAAACGTCTCGCTGGGTCATGGGTTTCCTCCGGTGCTCGACATGCCCGTCAGTTCGAGCGGAACCTCGCCGAGTCCTGCAATGCGTCCGACGACGCGGCGGTGCCCGGCGATCCTGACCGAACGCGTACAGGTCCCGGGCAGGACCACGTGACCGGGCTCGAGCACGATACCGAACTCGAACAGGTGATTGACGAGCCAGGCGATGCTCTTCGCGGGATGGCCGAGAATGTCTCGCGTATTGCCGGTCTCGATGACTTTTCCGTCGAGCTCCAGCTCGGTCTGCATGTCGTCGAGCGCGAGGCCCGCGGGATCCTTGCGCTCACGGCCGAGCACCACGCGCGCACTGGACCCGTTGTCGGCCACCGTGTCGGCGAGCCGAATGCGCCAGCGGATGATCCGCGAGTCGATCACCTCGAGGCAGGCGGACACGTAATCGGTCGCGGAGAGCACGTCTTCCGGGCTGACATGGGGCCCCTTCAGGCGCTTGCCGAGGACGAAGGCCGGCTCGACCTCGATTTGCGGGTCGATCAGCGTGGCGAGGTCGAGCGGCGAGCCCGCCGCGAGCATCATCGTGTCCATCAGGTGGCCGTAGTCGGGCTCGTTGACGCCGAATTTCTCCTGCATCGCGTTCGAGGTGAGTCCGATCTTGTGTCCCACGATCCGCTCGCCGCGACCGATGCGGCGCAGGACGTTCTGCTGCTGGACCCGGTAGGCATCCGCCACGCGGAGGCCGGGGTGCGTCTGTGTCAACGGCTCGATGGGCCGGCGCGCCGCCTCGGCATCGGCCAGGTCCGCGGCGCAGCGGCTCACGACTTCGCCCGAACCGGCCGACTCGTTCACCGTTTCCCCGCGACGCTCGCGCGCGCCTTGCCGGCTATCGCGCGCGCGGCGTCGGCGAGCATGCGCCCGTCGAAGCCGACGACCTGCAGGGCGAAGCGGTGTGCGGCCCAGGACCCGCACTGGCTCGGATCGTCGAGGTAGATGCCGAGCGCGGGACCCCGCTTGACCGATTGGGCGAGCTGCTCGGCGGCGGCGAAAACCTCGGGGCTCCCCGGCGCCACGCCGAGCGACATCGCGAGGTCATACGGCCCGACGAAGATGGCGTCGATGCCCGGCACGGCGGTGATATCCGCCAGCCGTTCGATGCCCGCGCGGCCCTCGATCTGCACGACCACGAAGGTGGCCTCGTCCAGCATCCGGAGTGGCTCGGCCAGCGCATCGTATTTCGAGAGCGGACAGACACCGCGGCTTCCCAGCGGCGCATAGCGGCACTGGTCGACGACCGCGCGCGCGCGCTCGGCGGAATCGATGTGCGGCGCCATGATCCCGTGGGCGCCGAGGTCGAGCAGCTTGCCGATCAGCCCGGCATCGGCGTTCCAGGGTCGAACAAGGACCGGCAGGCCCGCGGCCTGCGCGGCAAGGATCAGCAGCTCTAGGCGGCCGAAGTCGAGCGGAGAGTGTTCCATGTCCAGCACGACGAAATCGAAACCCGCGAGCGCGAGCGCGTTCACGGTGCCCGGGGCCGGGCAATCGATCACGAATGAGCCGAGCGCGAGGCCGGCCGCCGTTTTGCGGCGCAACTCGCGCCCGAGCGTCAGGTTTCCGGCCAGGCGCTCGGCCGCGTCGCCGCCGACGCCGTTGGGATTGGTCCAGGACCTCGCATCGGGTTTGTCGTTCATGGATTGGCGAGTCCGCGCCGCTCGGCGAAGCCTCCTGGCCAGACGATGCAGAGGAGGACGGATACTAACATGTTAGCAGTTGACTCAGCAATTCCAGTGGCTTGCGCGCGCTTTGCGTCAGGCATGGCGCGGCGACGCCCGTATGAGCGACAGGAGCCGGTTGGGAGGGCCGAAGAAAGCGTTGATTCCCCGGATTTTCACCGACTGTCGCAGGATCCGGCGCGCCCGCGCCCCGCCCACCGCTGTGAACGGGCCGGCTGCATGGAAAATTCACCGTGGCGCCCGCGACGACTGGCCGCTGCGGTTGCACCGTCTACTGACATGTTAGATAGTAGCTCCCATCCGCGGGACGAGGATTCCAGGGTGGCAGCATCCACGCGCGCAGCCGAACGCCGGCCGTTCATCACTCCTTCGGGCAGGCGACTGGATTTCACCTCGCTGGGGTTCGGCTCCGCACCGCTTGGCAACTATCTCCGGCCGCTCGGCGAGCAGGAAAGCGATGCGGTGGTGAACACCGCCTGGAACAGCGGCGTGCGCTATTTCGATACCGCGCCTTTCTACGGGCTCGGCCTCTCGGAAATCCGGGTCGGCCGGGTGCTGGCGGGGCAGCCGCGCAGCGAGTTCGTCGTCGGGACCAAAGTCGGCCGGGTACTGACGCCCTGCAGCAAGGAGGAAGTGAACGGCGTCTTCTTCGTGGAGACACCGCAGGTCCGATTCGATTACGACTACTCGTACGACGGCGTCATGCGCTCGTACGAGTCGAGCCTCGAGCGGCTCGGGCTCGATCGCGTCGACATTCTCTACGTGCACGACGTCTGTGCATTGGTGCACGGCGGGCGCGAGGCGTCGGAAGCCCGGATCCAGGAGCTTCTGAAGACCGGCGGCTGGCGCGCGCTGACGGAGCTGCGCGAGAGCGGCGCGGTCGCGGCGATCGGCGCCGGCGTCAATGAGTGGGAGCCCTGCGCGCGGCTGCTCGAGCTGGCGGACCCGGACCTCTTCCTGCTCGCGGGCCGCTACACACTGCTCGAGCAGGCGCCGCTCGAGACGCTGTTCCCGCAATGCGAAAAGCGGGGGGTCGGCATCGTGATCGGTGGGCCCTACAACTCCGGCATCCTGGCGGGCGGCACCACCTACAACTACGCTGCCGCGCCGCCCGAGATCGTCGCGAAGGCCCAGGCGATCGACGCGGTCTGCCGCCGGCACAGGGTGCCGTTGCCGGCCGCCGCGCTCCAGTTCGTGCTCGACCATCCCTGCGTCGTCTGCGTCATACCCGGCGGCCAGACGAAAGAGGAGACGCGGCAGAATGCCGCCTTGCTCGACGCGACCATCCCGCCCGCGTTCTGGCAGGAGCTGAAGGACCGCGGCCTGGTCGACGGCAGGGCGCCCGTGCCCACAAGAGGCTGAAGCGATGCGATCGCCGTTTGTTGCCGGTGTCGGGGTCGTGGCAACGCTCGCGCTGGCGGCGGGCGCCGGGGCCGATCCGGCCGTCGTGCAAACCGAGTTTCTCGGCCCGTTAACCGGCGCCGATGCGCCGCCCGATCCGGCCAACACTGCGCCGCAGAAGGCGGCGTACTACGGCACGGACCTCGGCTTCTCGTATGCGCACCGGGGTCGGCTGCAATTCCTGTTCGGCGACAGCTGGGCCTCGGACGAGCCCTACGCGCCGATCGAGGCTTCGTCCGGCGCGCGCTTCGACGACATGTTCGGGAGCATCGGGCTTGCGGACTGGCCTGACCCCACGCGCATCGGTCCCGGCCACGTACCGACGGTCCGGCTCGGACAAAACGCGGGGACGACCGAGGTGTCGGCGATTGATCCGGGCCACGCCATGGACCTCGGCAAGACGCCGATGGGCGGCTTCAGCAACGGCCGGAGGGAATTCGGAATCTTCAACCTGACCAAGGGGCAGGGCTGCCGCAGAGACGCCGATTGCGGCAACGGCATGCGTTGCGATGCGACGCTCGGCTATTTCGGCGCGCCCTATTCGAAGGAAGAGCTCCTGACGCTGCCCTGTCGCGACGGCTCGCCCGGCTGCACCGCCGACACGATGACGGATGCCGCGGGAAAGCCGGTCCCGGACAGCGGCTTCTGCATCGACGAGACCAGCACGCTGAAGGGCGATCACATCTCCAACCTCCTGGGCCCGCTCGCGCTGCGCGTGCGCATCGCACTGCGCGACGAGAAGGAGCCGAAGAAATACGTCGAGCCGCACGACTGGCTCACGCACAAGTTCATGAACGTGACCGTGCGCACAGGCGACCCGCTCGGCGACGGGATGCGGCGCGTACTGTTGTGGGGCCGGCCGGGCTTCGTCGGCGTCAAGGCGAACGGCCGTGCCCTCGGCCTCTACTTTGCCTACGTCGAGTTGCCGGATGGCCCGGGCTACGAGTGGAAACCCAGGTATTTCGCGGGCAGCGAGAACGGCGAGCCGCGCTGGAGCACGTCGGAACAGGACGCCGTACCGCTCGATCTCGACTCGACCGCGCCCGGGGACCAACCCGTCGAAGCGATCGACATCGTCAACCAGATGAGCGTTGCCTGGGTCGAGCCGCTCGGGAAGTGGGTGATGTTCTACGGCGGCGGCCTGTCGACCCTGCCGACGCAGGCGCTGCCGCACTGCGGCGTGCTGGAACTCTTCACCGGCGGCGAGTGCCAGGACGTGGACGTCGGCAACGGTGCCGTGCGCATGCGCACCGCGAACCACCCATGGGGCCCATGGTCGCCGCCGCAGGACGTGATCGTGGCCGACCCGGCGGCCGGTGCACGGGGACCCTACGGTCCTGGCGGCCCGCTTCGGCATCCCGACTGCAAGGCCGCCAGCTGCGCGCCACACAGCAAAATCTTCGTCTACCAGGCGGGCGAGTACGGCTTCTTCTACGCCGCCAACATCATCGAGGAATGGATCCGTCCGGTGGATGGCGGCGCGGACATCCTCTGGAATGCCTCGACCTGGGACCCGTATCGCGTGGTGCTCATGCGCACGCGGATCCGGAACCTGCCCACCGTCGCCGGCACGACGATCCTCGGGCCGTTCACGGGCGAGGGCGCGCCGCGCCATCCCGCCAACCTCGTGCCGCAGCCGATGGAATACTACGGCACGGATCTCGGATGGAGCTACCGGCACGGCGGCAGGATCCAGTTCCTGTTCGGCGACACGGCGGCAACCGAGAGCGGGGAGAACATCGAGGCCTCGAGTCACGGCCTCTACGACGACGCGTTCGGCAGCATCGACCTCACGGACTGGCCCGATCCGGCGCGGATCACCCCGGACCACGTGCCGCCCATCCGGCTCGGGCAGAACCCGGGCACGAACGAGGTGTCCGCCATTCACCTCGGGCGCGCCATGGAATCCTTTAAGACGCCGCTCGGCGGATTCAGCAACGGCCGGCGCGAGTTCGGCCTTTTCTATGATTCCAAGCCGCGCGGCTGCCGCACGGACGCCGACTGCGGCGCCGAGCTCGATTGCGACGCCGGCCTGGGCTTCATCGGCGAACGCTGGGATGACGACAAGGGCCTGACCTTCGCCTGCATTGACGGCTCGCGGGCCTGCAATGCCGCGACGATCGCATCCGGCGAGGGCGGCGACGTCGCCGCGAGCGGCTTCTGCGTCGATCGCACGAGCTCGGCCTTTGCCGACACCGCGGTCGGGCGCGTGAGCAGTGCGGCGGTCCTCAACCTTGTGGGCGTGCGCAGCGAAAAGGACCCGCGAGTCTACCTCGACCTCTGGGACTGGCTTACCAGCAAGTTCAGCAACGTGGCCGTGCGCACGGTGGACGACTTCGTCCCGGCGCGCGGCGCGGGCCGCGCGCACCAGGACTACCGCACGGCCGGGGACGGCGCGAACCGGCGGGTGTTCCTGTGGGGTCGGCCCGGGTTCGTCGGCGTCAAGGCGCGCAGCCGCTCGCTCGGCCTCTATTTCGCCTATGCGGACCTGCCGCAGGAAGCGGATCCGGGCCTGCAGGTCCATTATTTCTCGGGCACGGACGCGAATGGCATCCCGCAGTTCAGTCCGCACGAGCGCGACGCCGTCGCGGTGGACCTCGACGCGACGCTGCCCGGCGTGCAGCCCGCCGAGGCGCACGACATCGTCGATCAGATGAGTTTCAGCTGGGTCGAGCCACTCGGAAAGTGGGTCATGTTCTACGGCGGCGGGATGATCAACCTGCCGACGCCCGAACTGCCGAATTGCGGCGTGCTGGAGCTGTTCGCGCGCGAGGAGTGCAAGGATGTCATCATCGGCGACGGACCGATCCGCATGCGCACCGCCGACGATCCGTGGGGACCTTGGTCACCCGCACAGGACGTGCTGGCGGGCGGCGACCCTGGCAAGTCCCCGCCCGAGGGGCTCTACGGGCCGGGCGGCATGCTGCGTCACCCGGATTGCACTGCCGGGACCTGCGCGCCCTCGACGGACTGGCGGGGGCTGAATCCGCGCGAATACGGCTTTCTGTACGGCGCCAGCATCATCGAGCCGTGGACCCGCCCGGCCGGCGACGGCGTCGACGTGACCTGGAACTTCTCGACCTGGGATCCCTATCGCATCGTGCTCGCGCGCACGCACATCCGCCGCTGAGCTCCGCCTACCAGAGCTCCCGGGACGCCAGGCGCGCGCCCTCGGCCAGCGTCGCGAGCTTGGCCCAGGCGATTTCCGGTTCGACCAGCGCGACCCCGACGAAGGTTCCGAAGCCGCAATCGCTGCCTGCGATCACGTTCTCGCGGCCGACGACGCGCGCGAAGTTGACGATGCGCTGCGCGACGGTCGCCGGGTGCTCGATGCGGTTCGACATCGACTCGACCACGCCGGGGATCAGGACCTTTCCCTCGGGCAGCTTGACCCCCTCGAACACCTTCCACTCATGCGCGTGACGCCCGTTCGCGGCCTCGAAGGAGAGACCCTGCGCGCGCACCGTGAGCACGAGGTCGACGATCTGCTCGAGCGGGACGTCGCGATGGTGGGGGCCGGGATAGTTGCCCCAACACAGGTGCACGCGCAGCCGCTCCGGCGGGATGCCGGCCGTGGCGGCATTCAGCACCTCGATATGCCTCCGCGCGTAGTCGCGGAATTCCTCCAACGGCCGGTCGGCGAACTCCCGGTGGCGTGACATGGCGAGGTCGGGGCAGTCGAGCTGCAACAGAAAGCCCGCCTTCACGATCGCCTCATATTCCGGCTTCATCGCCTCGGCGACCGCCCACAGGAACTCCTCTTCCGTCTTGTAGTGGATGTTGCCGAGGAACATCGACACGACCCCCGGCGAGGCCGCCGTCATGAAGGCCTCTTCGACCTTCACGCTCGCGAGCGCCTTCTTGAAGTTGTCGATATCGATCTCGGCATCCTTCGAATCGTTGCGCGACACCGGCCCGTTGCAGGCCGGGCGGTTGCGGTTCAGGAGCTTCACGCCCGGATCGTTGAAGTAATAGCTGGCGACTTTAGGGTGCTCGAGGATGTCGCTCAGCTTCGGGCCGGTCGACTGGCCGCCGAAGCCCGCGAGCCGCTCGGTCACGTAAGTGGCGTAGCTGAGTTTGCTCATCTCGCCGTCGCTGACGACGTCGATCCCCGCCGCCGCCTGGTGCTCGACGACCTCGCGCACGGACTCGCGCACGCGCCCGGCAAGCTGCGCCAGGTCGACCGGGCGGCCTTCTTCCTTCTGGAACATCAGTTCGACGAGCCGTTCGGGCCGCGGCAGGCTGCCGGTATGGGTCGTGAGGATGCGGTCGGTGCTCCGTTTCATGGCTCTGCTCCCGCTCGGTCAGTACGTTGCGCGCCCGCCGCTCGCATCCAGGCATTGCGCGGTGATGAAGCTGGCGTCATCGGAGGCAAGGAACTGCACGACGGCGGCCACCTCGTCTGCAGTCCCAAAGCGGCCCATTGGCGCCTTGCTGAGCATCCGCTGGGTGGCTTCAGCCGGCAGCTGGTCGAGCAGCGGCGTGTCGATGACCGCCGGCGCCACACAATTGACGCGGATGCCCTCGCGGATCACTTCCTTTCCGAGCGCCTTAGTGAAAGCGATGATTCCGGCCTTGGCCACGGAATAGGGGATCAGGTTCGGCGTGCCTTCCTTGCCGGCGATCGAGGCGACGCTGACGATTGCGCCGCGCTGCTCGGCGCGCATGTGGCGAATCACGGCGCGGCTCACGTAGAAGACGCTGTCGAGGTCCACGCTCATCACTTGCCGCCAGTCCTCGTCGCGAAGCGCCTGCAAGGGCGCGGTGCGGCCCATGACGCCGGCGTTGTTGACCAGGATGTCGATGCGCCCGTAGTGCGCCAGCGCCGCGGCGACGAGCGCCTCGGCCTCGGCCGCGCGGCTCACGTCGCCGCCGATCGCGATGGCCAGGGCGCCCTGCCGCCGAAGTTCGGCCGCGGCCGACTCGGCGGCATCGAGGCGAAGATCCGCGAGCGCGAGCCGGGCGCCGGCCCGCGCCAGGCGGCGGGCGACGGCCATGCCAATGCCTCCGGCGCCGCCGGTGATCAGCGCCACGCGGTCGGCCAGCGGGGCGGGCGAACCGGGTGACGAGGGGTTGAGCGGGTCTGACATGTCAGTTGGGCCGCTTTTCTAGCAGTTTGGTGCGTTGATCGGGTGCCGAGGGGTAGGCTAACATGTCACTTGCGGAGCGAACAATCATCGTTCGGGGAGTCACGACTTGTACGACACCCGGATCCCGCCCGAGCACCGGGCCATTGCGCTGTGGAGCACCGAAGACCTCTATTGGGAGGACTTCGAGATCGGGCACCAGCTTCGCACCATCCGCCGCACGATTTCCGAAGGCGAGAGCATGGCCTTCAACACCCTCGTCGTGGACATCCACCCCTACGTGGCGGATGACGTGTTCGCGAAGGACGAGGGGCTCTTCAAGCGCCGGCTGGTCGCGGGCGCCTTTGTCTTCAGCGCCGGCATCGGCCTGGTCGCGACCAACTGGCTCCAGGCGTTTTCCTACGGCTATGACCGCCTGCGCTTCATCAAGCCCGTCTTCATCGGCGACACGATCTATACGATCCGCACCAACCTCGCCAAGGAGCCGAAGTACCCGGACCGGGGACTGACGCGGGCGAAGTACGAGGTCTTCAAGGAAGAAGGCGAGCTCGTGCTGTACTGCGAACACTTGCAGACCGTCCTGTATCGGGACCCGAAAACGGCACGACAGGGCAAGTAAATGCCCACTGCGACTCTCGCATTGCGCGGCATGGCTTGGGACCATCCGCGCGCGCGCGACCCGCTCGCGGCGATCTCCTCGGACTGGTCGCGGCACACCGGCATCGAGGTGCGCTGGGACGCCCGGCCGCTCAAGGATTTCGAGGACCAGCCCCTCGAGGAGCTGGCCACGCGCTACGACCTGATCCTGATCGACTATCCGTTCGTCGCCACCGCGGCGCGCTCCGGCCTCGTCGCGCCGGTCGACGACTGGGTGGACCCGGCCTACCTCGAAGACCAGTCCGCCGGCAGCGTCGGGCCGAGCTTCCGCTCCTACACCTGGAATGACCGGCAATGGGCGCTCGCGATCGACGCGGCCTGCCAGGTCAGCGCCGTGCGCGAGGACCTGTGGCCAGCCGCCGGCGGCGAAGCGCTGCCAACCAGCTGGGAAGAAGTCGCGGCGCTCGCTGCGAAGCGCCGCGAGACGGCCTCGCGCGTGGCCATGCCGCTCAATCCCAATCACGCCTACTGCGCGTTCCTTTCGGTCGGCCTGAGCCTCGCCGGCCCGTCGTTCTGGCCGGAAAACGAAGGCGTCGAGCGCACAGCGGCTGTCGAGGCGCTCGAACGGCTGCAGTCACTCACGCGCGACCTGCACCCGGCCTCGCAGACCGACGATCCGATCGGCATTTCCGACCGGATGACATCCAGCGACGAGATCCTCTACGTGCCGCTCATGTTCGGCTACTCGAGCTACGCCCGCGCGCGTTTCCGCAAGCGGATGTTGTCCTTTGGCAACGCACCCGGCGGCACGAACGGCTACGTCGGCTCGGTGCTTGGGGGCGTGGGGCTCGCCCTCTCCGCACGCTCGAAGAACCGCGAGGCAGCGGCCTCGCTCGCTCGCGAGATCGGATCGCCCGCCGTGCAGTCCGGCACCTATGTGCGCGCGGGCGGCCAGCCGGGTCATGGCGCGGCCTGGGATTCGGCGGAGGCGAACCAGCTGACCGGCGATTTCTTCCGCGCGACGCGCCGGACGATTCAACAGGCCTTCCTGCGCCCGCGCGTGCCCGGCCACCGGCGCTTCCAGCCGCAAGCGGGCGCGCTCGTCCACGACTGCATCTGGAACGGCGAGCCGGCCCTGGGCTGCGTCGACGCATTCGAGGCGCTTGCCGCATCACTCCTGACGAGGCACTGACATGACGGACGACCAGCCTCGCCCCGGGCCGCTCCACGGAATCCGCGTCCTCGACTTCACGGCTCTGCTGCAAGGGCCGCTCGCGACGCAGATCCTCGCGGACCTCGGCGCCGACGTCGTCAAGCTCGAAAAGCCGGAGGGCGAGTGGATGCGGGCTTGGGGCATCTTCGCCTCGCGCACCCACGGCGAGACGGATGCATTCCTCGCCTTCAACCGCAACAAGCGGAGCGTCGCCATTGACCTGCGCGACGCGGGCGACGTGGAACGCGTACTCGAACTCGCGGAAAGAGCCGACGTCGTGGTCGAGAATTTCCGCCCCGGGGTCCTGGACCGCCTGGGCCTCGGATACGAGGCGCTCCGCAAGCGCAATCCGCGAATTATCTATGCCGCCTCGTCAGGCTATGGCCGCACGGGACCCTACGTCTCGCGGCCCGGCCAGGATTACCTGGTCCAGGCGCTGACCGGCGCGACCTGGCTTTCAGGTCGGCGCGACGACCCGCCGATGTTGATGGCGCTTGCGATCGCGGACCAGTACACGGGCCTGCACCTCGTCGTCGGCATCCTGGCCGCACTCCAGCACCGCACGCGCACCGACGAAGGCCAGCGCGTGGACGTCGACCTCATGTCCTGCATGCTGGCCCTGCAGCAGCAGGAGCTGACCGTCTACCTGAACCACCACAATTCCTTCGAGCGCGCCGAAGGCAACCTGGGGCACCCGGGCCTGCCCGGGCCGACCGGCATCTACGCGACCGCCGACGGCTACCTGATGCTCGCGATGATTCCCTGCCCGAAGCTCGGCGGCATCCTCGGGGTCGACTGGCTCGCCGAGTTCGACACGCTCGAGAAGATGTTCGACGCGCGCGACACGGTGTACCGCAGGCTCGCGGTGCACTTCCGCACGCAGCAGACGGCTCACTGGACCGAGCTTCTGTCGGCCAATGACGTCTGGTGCGCGCCCGTGCGGAATTACGCCGACCTCGAGCACGACCCGCAGATTCGGCACAAGCAGCTGTTCTGGGACGTGCCCTATGCCGACGGAGGGCAGCATTACCGCACCGTCGGCTCGCCGTTCAGCTTTTCCGGAAGCCCGGTCTCCGTGCGTCGCGGCGCCCCGCGCGCGGGGCAGCACACCGACGAATTCAGGGCCCGCACGATCTGGAAGGAATGAACGAAAATGCCTGACTTCTTTGCCCCGATCCGGGACGCGATCGCGATCCGCGTCGCCGAGCGGGAACGGCAGCCGATCGCGATCGTGGGCGCCGGCGAGATCGTCGACCTCGCGCACCTGCCCGCCTACCGGGAGCACGGGCTCGAGATCGTCGGCATCCAGGACAAGGACCGCAAGAAGGCAGAGGCCGTGGCCGCACGGCACGGCATCCCGCGCGTGTACGACTCAGTCGAGGAGATCGCGGCCGATAAGCGCGCGACGGTCGTCGACATCGCAGTCTTCCCCTGGGTCCAGTGCGGTATAGCGACTCCGTTGCTCGACGCCGGCAAGCAGCTGCTGTGCCAGAAGCCGCTGTCCTACGACTTCGACGAGGCCGTCCGGCTCGTCGAGCATGCCGAGCGCAGGAAGCGCCTGCTCGCCGTCAACCACCAGCTGCGGTTCTGCGAGAGCGTCGCGGCCACGAACGCCATGGTCAAGGCGGGCTGGATCGGCGAGCCGTTCGAGATGAGCTGGGACTTCCACGTCTATACGCCGTGGGAGAACTGGGCCTGGGTGGCGGAACAGCCGCGGCTCGACCTCAACCAGTTCACGATCCACATGATCGATTCGACGCGCTACATCCTGGGCGATCCGCTGCGCGCCTACGGCACGCAGGCACGCGAACCCGGGCAGCCGGAGGCGGGCGAGACGCGCACCATCAGCGTGCTCGAGTTCGCGGGCGAGACCCGCGCCTTCTTCCGCAGCTTCCACAAGAACCGTTGCGGCGACCCGCGCGCGGAATTCCGCATCGACGGCACGCTGGGCAGCATCCGCGGGACGATCGGCCTGATGTACGACTACCCGCGCGGCCGTGCCGACACGCTCGAGCTCAACTCGCGCGTGCTGCCGACCGATGGCTGGCTGCACTACCCGGTCACCACGCGCTGGATCCCGACCGCGTTCATCGGGCCCATGTCGTCACTGCTCAAGGCGATTGCGACCGGCGGCACGCCGCTGACCAACGGCCGGGACAACATCGGGACGCTCGCCATCGTGCACGCACTCTACAAGTCAGGCAGCGAGCACGTCGTGGTCCCGTTGCGTTAGTCCGAGGAGGCCGACATGCCGATCAAGAGACAATTCCCGCCCGAGTCCGAGCTCGACGCGCTGTTCGACGAGGTTAGCAACGCCGGGCGCTGGGGCCCCGACGACGAGCTCGGCACGCTCAACCTGATCACGGACGCGAAGCGTAAGGCGGCGGCGGCACTGGTGCGCAGCGGCCGCACACTGTCGCTGGCGCGCGACCTCGACAAACTGCAGTCGCCGAATAATCCCTCGCCCGTGCGGCACACCATGTGCTACCAGGCGCACTATCCGATCGGGTCGGTCGATGCACTGACGCTCGACATGCATGGTTTCGCGCTGACGCACCTCGATGCGATCGCGCACGTGTACCGCGACCAGGACATCTACAACGGCCGCAAGGCGGCGGACGTCGCCCTGCCGACTGGGCTCACCTTCGGCGACATGCTGGCGCAGAAGGACGGCATCTTCACGCGCGGCGTACTGCTCAACATCGCCGCCGTGCGGAGGGCCCCGTGGATGACTCCGGAGGAGGGCGTGACCGCGGCAGACCTCGATGCCGCCGAAAAGAACCAGAGCCTGCGCGTGGAGCCCGGCGACTGCATCTTCGTCTACACCGGCCTGCAGAAGCGCGAGGCGGCGGAGGGCCCGGAAAATCTCGGCCAGCGCGTCGGCATCATGCCGGACGCGATCCGCTGGATGCGTCGGCGCGACATCGCCGTGTATTCGGGCGACTGCGTCGACGCCTTCCCGAATCCCTACGGATTGCGCTACGTCATCTATTTTCACGCCATCGCGCTGGCGTCGATGGGCCTCATCCTGCTCGATATCCCGGCTCTCGAACCGCTGGTCGAGCGGTGCGCCGAGGAGAAGCGCAGCGATTTTCTCGTGACGATGGCTCCGCTTCGCATCAAGGGCGGCACGGGTTCGCCGGTCAACCCCGTGGCCGTGTTCTAGGGGCCGTCCATGTACGCGCCCGAGACCTACGGCATCGCGCTCGTTCTGATGCTGACCTCGATGGTCTGCTGGGGCTCCTGGCCCAACCTGCTCAAGAAGCTTCCGGGCTGGCGGCTGGAGTATTTCTATGTCGACTATTCGGCGGGCTTCGTGCTGACCGCGATTCTCCTCGGCCTGACGCTCGGTTCGGCGGGCTTGCCGGGCGAGGGCGGCTTCCTCGACGCGGTTGCCGGAGCGGGTTCGCGCGAAATCGGGTTGGCCCTCGTCGGTGGATTTATCTGGAACTTCGGCAACATCCTGCTCCTGAACGCGATCATGATGGCGGGCCTCGCCGTCGCCTTCCCGATTGCGGCGATCCCGGCGCTTGTGCTCGGCATCGGCGCGAGCTACTGGCTCCAGCCGGTCGGCAACCCCTGGTTCCTTGCGGCGAGCGCGGCGCTGCTGCTAGCGGCCGCGCAGACGACGGCCGCGGCGTACCGGCGGCTCGGCAGTGAGTCCGCCGCAAGTCGCGTGCGGGGAATCGCCGTCGCGCTCATCTCCGGCTTCCTGATCGGCTTTTTTCCGCCCTTCGTCACGGCGGCGATCACCGGCCCCGCGCCGCTCGACGCCTACACCGTGTCCACCTTCTTCGTCATCGGCGCGGGGGCCGCGACCGCGATCGCGATGCCATTCCTCATCAGGCGCCCGTTCATCGGCGAAAGCGGCCGCATGGGCGGCTATCTTGAGGGCACGGCGACACAGCACGGGCTCGGCCTGCTCGCGGGCGCGATCTGGTGCGCCGGCACCGTGTTCAATTTCATCTCCGGCGGCATGGTCGGCCTTGCGATCAGTGTCGGCATCGGCAGCGGGGCGCCGATGGTCGGCGCGCTCTGGGGCATCTTCGCCTGGGGCGAGTTTTCCGGAAGCTCCCGCGCCGCGCGCACCTGCGTCACTGCCGCCCTGTTGCTCTATGCCGCCGGCGTGACGGTGATGTCGCTCGCCTACATCTTCTAGATGCTGAATGTCTACGGCGGCCCGGACGGCATCGTCGTGCGCGACGGGTCGCGCTGGTACCGCGCGAGGGACTTCGGGTTCGACGGGTTGTTCACCGCCGATGATCCGCCCGCCTGGCTGCGCTCGCGATTGGAGGCGTGCGATCGCCCAGAATTACCAAACCGGTTGGGACCGCCGCTGGAATCGCAGGAAGTCTGGGCGGCAGGCGTGACCTACCTGCGCAGTCGGGATGCGCGCATGGCGGAGTCGCAGCGGGAGGCGAGCGTCTACGACCGGGTGTATGAGGCGGAGCGGCCGGAGCTCTTCTTCAAGGCGACGCCGCACCGCGTCGTCGGACACGGCGGCGAGGTCCGGATCCGGCAGGATTCCGGCTGGGACGTACCCGAGGCGGAGCTCGCGCTCGCAATTAACCGCGATGGGCGGATCTTCGGCTATACCATCGGCAACGACATGAGCTCGCGGCGGATCGAGGCCAGCAATCCGCTCTACCTGCCCCAGGCCAAAATCTACGACGCCTGCTGTGCGCTCGGGCCTTGCCTCCTGGTCACGACCGAGCCACTGCCACCGACGACTGCGATTTCGCTGCGGATCCTGCGCGAGGGTGCGGAGGTCTTCTCGGGGTCGACCGAGATCTCTCAGATGAAGCGCCGGCCGGGCGACCTGATCGCGTACCTGTTCCGGGACAACTCGTTTCCGAAGGGCTGCTACCTGCTGACCGGGACCGGCATCGTGCCGGATGAGAATTTCACGTTGACGGCCGGCGACGCGATTACGATCACCGTCGCGCCGATCGGGACGCTCACGAACCGGGTAGTCGCTGGCGCGCCACCATTATG
>CAWFXH010000014.1:0-34925 GCA_963819705.1 uncultured Gammaproteobacteria bacterium | reverse complement strand
ACGCTGCACGTGCTCGAGGGTTGCCGACACCAGCGCGTCGAGCACCTCGTGTTCGCGTCGACGAGCTCGGTCTACGGAGCGAACACGAAAATGCCGTTTACCGTCCACCAGAACGTGGACCATCCGCTGTCGTTTTACGCCGCGACGAAGAAGGCCAATGAGTTGATGGCGCACAGCTATGCTTCGCTCTACGCCATGCCGGTGACTGGGCTGCGTTTCTTCACCGTGTACGGCCCCTGGGGCCGGCCCGACATGGCGCTCTTCCTGTTCACGCGCAACATCCTCGCCGGCAAGCCGATCGACGTCTTCAACCGCGGCAACCACCGTCGCGACTTCACCTACATCGACGACATCGTGGGCGGCGTGGTCGCGGCCCTCGATCACATTGCCGCGCCGAACCCGGCCTGGGACGGTGACGACCCCGATCCGGCCACCAGCCGGGCGCCCTACCGGATCTACAACATCGGCAACAACCGCCCGGTCGAGCTGATGCATTACATCGAGGTGCTCGAGCAGTGCCTCGGGCGCAAGGCGGAAAAGAACCTGCTCCCGCTGCAAGTCGGGGACGTGCCGGACACCTGGGCGGATGCCGAAGACCTGGTCCGGGACGTTGGCTATCGCCCATCCACGCCGGTCGAGACGGGCATTCGGAAGTTCGTCGAGTGGTACCTCGACTACTACCGCGACGGCGGCCCGCCGGATCCCCGGGTCACTAACCTTGGCTGACGCCCTCGAAAGCCATGCGCGCCGCCTGGCCGGGACACGCGTCGCGCAACTGTTCGAGGACGACCCGGGGCGCAGCGGCCGCTTCTCGCGTGAGGGCTGCGGGATGCTTCTCGATTTCAGCCGCCAGCGCATGGACGGGCCGGCGCTTGACGACCTCATCGGGCTGGCGGAATCGACCGGACTGCGCGGGCGTATCGACGCCCTGTTCGACGGGCTGCCTGTCAACGAAACCGAACACCGCGCCGCCCTGCATACGCTGCTGCGCGCGCCCGCGGGCTGCGCCCTGCCAAAGGCACTGGCGCCGCTGCATGCAGATGTCCTCGCGGTGCGTGCGCAATGCGCGTCCTTCGTCGCCGGCGTGCACGCCGGCCGTCGTCGGGGCGCGGGCGGCGCGCGATTCACCGACGTCGTGAACATCGGGATTGGCGGCAGTGACCTCGGTCCCGCCATGGCGACCGCGGCCCTCGCGCCCTACGACGCGGGCTTGCTGCGATGCCATTTCGTGTCCAACGTCGACGGCACGCAATTCGCGGACCTGGTGCCGGTGCTCGATCCCGGAAGCACGCTCGTGATCGTCTGCTCCAAGACGTTCACGACGCAGGAGACGCTTTCGAATGCTCGCCGAGTCCGGGAATGGCTCGCCGCGAGCCTCGGCGAATCGGCGGTTCCGCGGCATTTCGCTGCGGTGTCCGTGAACGGCGCGGCGATGGACGAGTTCGGCGTCGGGCGCGACGCGCGGTTCGCGATGTGGGACTGGGTCGGCGGCCGATACTCGCTCTGGTCCGCCGTCGGACTGTCGCTCGAGCTCGCCGTCGGTACGGCGCACTTCGAGGCATTGCTCGCCGGCGCCCGCGCCATGGACGAACACTTCCGGACCAGCGCCTGGCGGGACAACCTGCCCGCGCTCCTCGGCCTCATCGCCCACTGGAACCGGAACGCCGAGGCCTGCGGCAGCCACTGCGTGCTGCCCTACAGCCAGCGACTGGCGCGACTGCCGGCGTACCTGCAGCAACTCGAGATGGAGAGTCTCGGCAAGCGCACGACGCGCGATGGCAGGCCCGTCACCACGAAAACCGGCCCGGTGATCTGGGGCGAGCCGGGCTCGAATGCACAGCATTCTTTTTTCCAGCTGCTGCACCAGGGCACCGCCGAAGTCAGCATGGATTTCCTCCTGCCGCTCACGGGTGCGGCGGACGGGCAGGCCGATGAACTGGTGATCGCGAACTGCCTGGCGCAGGTCCACGCCCTGATGAACGGCCACGCCTCGAGCGAGCCGTACCGTGTGCATCCGGGCAACCGACCGCTGTCGCTGATCGCCTTTCCGCGACTCGATCCCCGCATGCTGGGGTCCATCATCGCGCTCTACGAGCACAAGGTCTTCGTCGAGTCCGTGCTTTGGAACATCGATCCTTTCGACCAGTGGGGCGTCGAACTCGGCAAGAAGATCTGCGCGGACTTGCTGCCATTGTCGCAATCGCGGCCACCTGCGGAGCTCGCCGGCCTCGCGGACTGGATCGCGAGTCACCGCTGATTCGGCGACGCGGTTGCACCCAGCGTTTTCCGGGGACTACAATGCGCGGCTATTTTGCCAATTGGATCATGTGCTTACATCCATTTTCTACGTGGCGTCCGGGATAGCGCGGCGGATTCCCGCCGGGCTCGTTCTCGCCTGCTGCGCGATCCCGGCCGCGCAGGCGGACCCATGGCTCGCGCCCGGGGATGCGAGGCTGCGTCATGACCTGCAGTTGCTCGCCGATTCGGGCATCGTGCACGCGCCGCTCTCGACCTGGCCCGTGTCCTGGCCCGAGGTCGCACGCGACGTTGCCGGGGCGGAAACTTCGCCCGGGCGGTCGTTGTACGTCGAAGCGGCGCTCGCCCGCGTGCGCCGCGCCGCCGCCGAAGCCACGCGCGCGGGGGAACTGCGGTTCGATGCCCGCCTGGCGGGCTCCTCGCACCCGATGGCGCTGCGCCGTTTCGACGACGTCCCGCGCGAGACCGGGGAAATTTCTGCCGACGCCCAGTTCATGGGAGAGCGATTTGCATTCCGAGCGCAAGCCACTGCGGTCGCCGATGCGTCGGATGGCAAGGAAATCCGTGCGGACGGCAGTTACGTCGGCGTCGTACTCGGGAACTGGATGCTGCATGCGGGCTACATCGATCGATGGTGGGGCCCGGGCTGGGAGGGCAGCCTGATCTATGGCAACAACGCGCGTCCGATCCCGTCCATCACGATCGAGCGCAATTACTCGGATCCCATCGAGCATCCGTGGCTGCGGTGGATCGGGCAATGGCGGTTCGTGGCGACGATGGGCCAGCTCGAAAGCGAGCGAACCGACGCGCCGAACGCGCAGTTGTTCGGCATGCGCGTGACCTGGAAACCGCAGGCGCGGCTCGAAGTCGGCCTGTCGCGCACTGCGCAGTGGTGCGGCGACGGCCGTCCTTGTGATGCCACAACATTCTGGGATCTCCTGACCGGCAATGACAACAACCAGCCGCTTGCTGAACAACCGGGCAACCAGCTCGCCGGCATCGACCTGCGCTGGTCGGTGCCATGGGCGCCGGTGGCGCTTTACGCGCAGGCGATCGGCGAGGATGAAGCGAATTACATGCCGAGCAAGTATCTCGGCCTCGCCGGCATCGAGGCCTGGGGCGGCTGGGGAGAACGATCCTGGCGCGCGCACCTCGAGGCCGCGGACACGGCCTGCAGCTTTAACGAAAGTCCGCCGCAATTCGGCTGCGCGTACCGCAATACGATCTATCATGACGGCTATCAGTATTACGACCGGTCAATCGGCCACGCGATCGACGGCGACAGCCGGCAGCTCGCAGCGGGCCTGATGCTGGTCGACGGCGACGGCAGCAGCTGGGAACTGGCGCTGCAGCATGCCAAGGTGAACCGGGTGGGTGCCAACCCGGTTCATTCGGTATCGCTGGTTCCCGAGAACATCCAGTCCATCGATCTCCATCACCGGCGTGCGCTGTTTGGAGGTGACTTGCGGGTCGGCATCGGATATGAAGTACGCGACGTCGAGGCACCCGGCGTCGACAAAGACGACATCAGGGGATATCTGCAATGGTCCGGACGATTCTGAAGCGGTTGTGGAGTCTGTCGGTGCCCGCGTGGGGCCTGCTGTCGCTCCTGCTGGTGGGATCGACGGCGTTCGCCCAGACGCAGCAGCAGATCGATATCTTCAAGTCGCTCACGCCCGAGCAGCAACAGCAGGTCCTGGAAATGCTGGGTCGTAGCGGCGGCTCCCTGTCGTTGCCGACAACGACCGGGTCCGCCATGTCGACGACGCCGACTGCGCCGACGCCGCTGCCCGGCGAGGTCCCTGTCGCGCTGCCGCAGCTCTCGGCAGAGACGCCGGTGGAAGTCGAGCCACGCCTGAAGGCGGGCGACACGCTGCTGATCGACGTGACGCGGGAGCTTACGGCGGAACTCCTGGCGAATCCGCAAAAACAGGACGAAACCGTCAAGGTCGACCGCGCATTCGACGAATTCCGGGCGGAGATCCTGGCAGGCAACCCTTACCGGCTCGATCGCACCGGGCAACTCGTCCTGCCCGGGCCGCTGCGCATCACGCTGGCGGGTCTTACCGCGGACGAAGCGGGCCAGCGCCTCAACAGCGACCCGCAGCTTGAATCGATGACTTTCTGGGTTCAGATCCTTCCGGTCGAGCCCGAATTGAAACCTTTCGGATACGACCTGTTCTCGAATGTCCCAAGCACGTTTGCGCCCGCGACCGACATTCCGGTTCCTGCCGACTACATGGTCGGGCCCGGCGACACGATCCAGCTGCAACTGATCGGCGAGAGCGGCGGCTGGTACTCGCTGGTCGTCGGCCGCGATGGCGTCGTGAACCTGCCAGAGATCGGGCCGGTCGCCATCGCCGGGATGCGCTTCGAGTCGGCGAAAGCGATGCTGGAATCGCGTGTGGCGGAACAAATGATCGGCACGCGCGCCAGCATTTCGATGGGTGCGCTGCGCTCAATCCAGGTGTTCGTGCTGGGCGAGGCCATACGGCCCGGTTCGTTCACGGTCGGCGGGCTCTCGACGATCACGAATGCGCTGTTCGCGAGCGGAGGCGTCAAGCCGATCGGTTCCCTGCGGCAGATCCAGCTCAAGCGCAGCGGCAATGTCGTCACGCGACTCGACCTGTATGACCTGCTGCTGAACGGCGACACGCGAAACGACGCGCGCCTGCTTCCGGGCGACGTCATCTTCATCCCACCCGTAGGCATCACGGTGGCAGCGACGGGCGAAGTGCGCCGTCCTGCAATTTACGAATTGAAGGATGGCGAATCCGCAGCCGACCTGATTCGCATGGCTGGCGGCCTGACGCCCGATGCCGACCCCGCCTCCGCCCGCATCGAACGCACCGACAACGGCCAGAACCGCACTTTCATCAGCCTGAATCTCGGCAACCGGCAGGCAGTGGAAGCGAACTTGAAAACGGGTGACGTGGTGCAGGTAGACGCCATCCGCGGCAGCCTCGAGGGCGCAGTTCGCGTGGTCGGACAGGTCCATCGTGATGGCGGCGTGCAGTATCACCCGGGCATGCGACTGACCGATGCGATCGGGAGCCTCGACGAACTGAAACCGCTGTCGGACACGCACTACGTGCTCGTGCGCCGCGAGTCGGGGCCGAGTCGCCAGGTCTCGGTCGTGTCCGCGGACCTGGCGGCCGCTTTTGCCGATCCCGGTTCCGCGGCCAATATTCCGCTGCAGGGGCGCGACACGATCTATGTGTTCGACCTGGCCCGCAGTCGCGAGCGAGTCGTCCTGCCGATCATCGCCGAGCTGGAACGCCAGAGTGGCGGCGCCGAGCCGCAACAGGTCGTCAGCGTCGCGGGGAGCATCAAGATCCCCGGCGACTATCCGCTGGAACCCGGAATGACGGTCAGCGACCTCATTCGGGCCGGCGGCGGTATCGACCAGGCGGCATACGGCGCCGAGGCCGAGCTCACTCGCTACCAGATCGTCAAAGGGGCGCGCCGCGAATCGGTGCTGGTGACGGTGAGTCTCGAGGAAGTCCTTGCCGGTGTGCCGACAGCCGATTTTGCGCTGCAGCCATTCGACCATCTCGTCATCAAGGAAATGCCGGAGTGGAGTGAACAGGAAACCGTCGTGATCGGAGGAGAAGTCCGGTTCCCGGGCGCTTACCCGATACGGCGTGGCGAATCGCTGCGCTCGGTCGTCGGGCGCGCGGGTGGTTTGACGGATCTGGCCTTCCGGGAGGGAAGCGTATTCACGCGCCTGGACCTCAAGGAACGGGAGCGGCGCCAGCTCGAAGTGCTCACCGAGCACCTGCAGCGCGACCTCGCGTCGCTTTCACTGCAGCAGGCCCAGTCAGGCGAAGGAGGCACGACGGAAGCGCTGGCTGCAGGCCAGCAACTGCTCGCCGACCTCAAGTCCACTGAACCGGTGGGCCGGCTGGTGATCGACCTCGGCAAGTCGCTGGAGGCCGAGCCCGGCTCGCAATATGACCTGATTCTGCGCGATGGAGACCAGCTCCTGATCCCGAGGATCGCGCAGGAAGTGACGGTGATCGGCGAAGTGCAGAACTCCACTTCGCACCTGCACCGCGCTAACCTGGACCGCGACGACTACATCAAGTTGAGCGGCGGCGTGACCCAGCGCGCCGATGTCGCTCGCACATTCATCATCCGCGCCGATGGCAGCGTCGCGGCGGGCGAGTCGGGCCACTGGTTCAGTCGCGGCGCGCCGAAAGAAATCCACCCGGGCGACACGATCGTCGTGCCGCTCGACGCGGAGCGCATGAAGCCGCTCGCGCTGTGGACCAGCGTCACGCAGATCCTCTACAACATCGCCGTGGCCGTGGCGGCGGTCAATTCCTTCTAGGCGGGCGCGTCACCGCGGAGGGCGTGGGCCGGCTCCAGCATGGACCTGATGTACCTCCTGCTGCTGCCGGTCTGCCTGGTCCTGACGTTTCTGGGCGTCGGCCTGCAGCGGCGCGTGGCGGTGTCGAAAGGGATCATCGACGTCCCGAATGCGCGCAGCTCGCACGACCGGCCCGTTCCGCGGGGCGGCGGGCTCGCGATCGTGGTGGTCGCGAGCGCATGCGTGGCCGGCGTGGCTGCGCTTGGCGGCATTCCTGCATCCCTCGCGCTTGCGCTGGTGATTCCCGGTTTCCTGGTGGCGGGGATCGGATTCGTCGACGACCTGAAAGGCCTGGCCGCGTCCAGGCGTCTTATGGTCCAGCTCCTTGCGGCGGGTCTTGCGCTGTACTTCCTCGGCGGCTGGAGCCCCGGCTGGTTCCCGGAGCAATCCATCGCGTGGTTCGTGCTGCAGGCGGCGACCGTGGTCGGCATCGCCTGGTCGATCAACCTGTTCAACTTCATGGACGGGATCGACGGAATTGCGGGCGCGGAGGCGGCATGCCTTGGACTCGGCGGCGCGCTGCTGGCCTCGTCGCAGCAGGCCGAGCCCGGCGTCCCGATCGCGTCCCTGATCGTCGGTGCCGCAAGCCTCGGATTCCTGCTGTGGAACTGGCCGCCCGCCCGGATATTCATGGGTGATGTCGGCAGCGGATACCTGGGACTCGTGTTTGCCGTGCTCGCCCTGGCCTCGGCCGCCGGGAGCCCGCACTGGTTTTTCGCCTGGATGATCCTGGGAGCGACCTTTCTCGTCGATTCGGGCGTAACGCTGGTGCGCCGGCTGCTGCGCCGGGAGCGCGTGCATCAGGCGCATCGCACGCACGCCTACCAGTGGCTGGCACGGCGCCTGGGGAGCCACGCTCGGGCCACGTCGCTCTATCTCGCCGTCAATGTCCTGTGGCTCCTGCCGATGGCCTGGCTCTGCTTGCAACGGCCGGACCACGCGGCATGGATTGCCGCCGCGGCGCTCGCGCCTCTCGTGGTCGCCGCGCTGTGTGCAGGCGCGGGACGGCGGGAAATTCCACCAGCAGGATGAGCCCCGGTTTCAGGGTCGCACCTGCGTCCTGGCATACCAGCGCGCGGTTTCGATCAGCGCGCTCGGCGCCTCGATTCGCGGCGTCCAGCCGAGGCGTTGGCGCAGCCTCGATGCATCGACGCGCAGGTTGCCGCAAAGCGGCACGATTTGCGCCCCCAGGCCGGCAGCGCGCGCCGCGGCCCGCAGCAGCGCCTGCGGGAAAGGAATGAGGCGCGCCGGCCTTCCGAGCCCTGTCGCCAGTACGCGGACGAGGTCGGGAGTGCTGAAGTCTTCCCCATCGGCGACGACAAATGTTTCGCCTGCCGCTTGTGCGGCGTCGCCGCATCGCAACAACCCGTCCACGAGGTTTTCCACAGCCGCGAGGCTGCGCAGGTTTCGGACGTTGGCGAGCGGCAGCGGCATGCCCGACGCCACGACGCGAAGCAATCGCCGGAAATTCCCCGGGACGCCTGCGCCGTACACGAGCGGCGGGCGGATGATGGTGAATTCGAGGCGCTCGCCGGCTTCTGAGCGCAGCGCAGCCTCGCCGTGGGCCTTGGACCGGGTATAGTCGTTGTGGGGCCGAAGCGGCGACGCCTCGGTGAAAGCCGCAGCGCCCGACGTCTCGCCGTGCACGCCGATCGTGCTCAGGTACACGACCCTGCGCACGCCCGCACGGCGCGCGCAGCGAGCGAGCTGTGCCGTTCCTTCTGCGTTGACCCGCTCGAATTCCGCCGCCGGATTGCGAGCGGTCTCCCGCAGGACATGTGCGCGGCCCGCCAGGTGAAACACGACCTCCACTTCGTCGAGCGCGTGGCTCCAGTCGGTGGCAGGGCCGATTTCGGGCACAACGGCGCTTTCTACGCCGGCAGGCAGGCTGGCCGACGGATTTCGCGCGGTGCAGCGCACCGGCATTCCCCGGGCCGCCAGGGCGCGAACGAGATGGAATCCGATGAACCCGGAGCTCCCGGTGACCAGGGCTCGCGCTGGGATTGAGGGCACGGCAGGCCTTCGAGGTCCCGCGCCTAGTTCGCGGCCCCGTCTTTGCGGCCCGAAGACAGTGCGTTCCTCAGGATCACGGTGATCAGCGCCAGGATGGCGCCGCCGACGACGCCGGCAATGATCAACAGGATTCGCTGGGGCTCGACGAAGTCGTCCGCGTCGGGCACGACGGCCGGGTCAATCACCCGGAAGTAATATTCTTCGCGCACCTTGGCGAGCGCCATTGTTTTCACCTGGCTCTCCATCACGCTCTGGATGGCCTGCTGCACAGCGACGATGTTCGTCTTGGCCAGGCCCTCGCTCAGGACCTCGAGGCTCTTGCGAGCCTCCGCGACGGCGCGGTCGCGCATGAGTTCGTTGGCCCTGCGCACCAGCTCGCTGGCCCAGCGTACCGCCTGCTGCCGGTCTTTCCAGTCGATGGTGAGGGTGATCAGGGACGAGGTCGTGCTGGTTTCGACCGTCCGGATGTCTTCGTCCCACAGCTTGAACGCGTCGCCGAGTGTCGGGATGTCCTCGGGGTCGCTGTCGTTCCATTGGCCACGCTTGGCGTCCCACTTTTGCGGAAACAGGACGGGCAGCAGTTTCTCGTCTTCGATGAACTGCAATGTGAGCATTTTCGACTGCAGCAGGGCGATGGCTTCGTCCTTCGAACCGCCGCCGCCGGAAAGACTGACGCCGGCGAGCTCCGCCAGGCCGCCAAATGACCCCGCCAGGCTGTCGAGGACGCTCGACTGCTCATCTTTCGCGGGGGCCAGCAGGACCTCGGCTTCGTAGACCGGGGTCATCAGGAAGGCGACGAGCGTCGCGATCGTCGTGCAGGCCAGCGTAATGATGGCGAACAGGCGCCAGTTACGGCGGATGATGCCAATAAAATCCGCCAGCGAAACGTCGTCGTCGTTGTCGTCGGGCTTGCTCACGGGTTCCGCCTGTCTAGTTCGAGGGCGGAATCCGGACCGCCATCCCCTTGCCGCCGTACGCGGGCGACTGCGCCATGACGATCGAGCCGCCATTCACGAGCCCGACCGACCGGCCGCCGAACATCTGATTGTGCCCGGTGCCGAGCTCGATGGACACGCCCCTCGCGTCCTTGTCGACGAAATGGCCGCTGTGCAGGTCATTGTCGCGCGCGCCCTGGCTGAAGTCGACGCTGAGGCCGCCGTTGCCCTCGACCTGCATCGCGAAGAAGTGATTGTAATTGACGCGGTTCACCGCGGACCTCGCGACGAGGCCGGCGCCGCCATTCGAGCGCGAGATGCAGTTCAGGAACGTGTTGGCATTCACCCAGCTCTTTGCATCGTCGGCCACCAACTCCCAGCCGTTCTGGGAGCAACCGAGCGCCAGGCAATTGACCCACAGGCCGAAGGCGACCTGCGCGCCCTGCGAACCGCCGAGGACAAATCCGGAATTCCTGCAATCGATCGCCTGCAGATCAGTGAAATGCGACTGCTGGGAGCGCGCGAAGGAGAAGCCCGGCCCCGGTGCGTTCGCGACCCGCAGCCCGGCAACGTGGAACGCACGAGCCATGACCTGGATGGTCTGGTTGAAGGTCGCCCCGTAGCCGGTGATCCGGATGATCGGGAGCCGTTCGCCCTGCTGCTTGTCTGTCTTGTCGCGAGAGAGCGTCAGCGGTTTTGAGAGCCCGTACGATCCCGGAGCGAGCACGATATCGCCCCCGCTGCTGTCGAGGCTGTCGATGGCCGACATGAGCGAAGCCTCGAAGTCGGCCGACGGGCCCAGCCGGATTCCGCCGGGCGCCGGTCCGCCCTTGTCGGCTGCAGCCTCGGCCGGCGGCGCGCGGGACGAAAGGCCGGCCAGAAGCGAGGTGGATGCCAGCGTCGCAAAGAAACTCCGTCGTGTGGACATGGCGCTCTCCTTGTCAGACCACTCGCACGCCGCCGCGGCTGGCGATCGTGGAAAAAAACATACTGTAGTCCTCTTCCAATTCCTTCTGAACAGCCTCCGGCACCTCTTCGAGGTGTTCGCGCTGGTAGGACCTGGGAAGCGGCCGGTACAGCCATCCCGACAGCGGCGAGCGCTTGACCCATTTGATCAGGCGGAACAGGCGCGCCTTGCGCGCGAGTTCGGCCAGCTCCTTGGTGCCGCGCGCCAGCAGGCGCGAGCGCGGCAGCGCCGCAGCCAACCGTTCCTCGACGGCGGGCAATGCCTCATCGGAGCCGGAAACACCCAGGAAATCGAACAGCTGCGCGCGGTAGCGCTGCGGATCGGACTGGAGTGTCTCCAGACGCAGTACGAGCATCTGTTCAGGCGCGAATCGCTCGAGCCATTTGCGGGCATGCTTGTGGAATCGGCATTGGTCGAGGATTTCCGGGTGCGCGACGATTGCGTCCGAGAGTGGACCGGAAAAGCGCCCGTTCCGACGCATGAAGACATACCGGGAAACGAGTCGCGACACGGGATCGCGGACCGTGATGCAAATCCTTGCCGACGGGTTGTAGCGCTGGATGCCTTGCGCGGCTTCATCCGAGAAAAAATAGGTGTTGGAGAAATCGCAGCGGATGCCAGGGCCTTTCCACAGCCGGTGATATGCGTCGAGGTCCACGCCGCGCTTCAGGAACTCTCCGGGTTCCTTGATGAGGCCGACATTCAGCTCCGGGTGCGCGCGGCAGGATTCGAACAGCCAGGACGTTCCGCACTTGCCGGCGCCGACGAAAAAGACGCTGACGAGTTTTTCTAGCGGTTCATCCACCACATCACCAGCCGCTGGAAGACAAACCACGACGAAACGAGACCCACGATGAGCAGTTCATGCCCGGCGGCCGTCGCCGACACCACATAGCAGGCGCCTGCGATCGCGACGAAAGTCCCGAGCGTCGAAACGTACAACGGCGCGAACCGCCCGGTTGCCACCAGCAACGATTCCGGAGAGCCGAGTATCAACCCGATCAGCTTGATGCCGGCGCAAACGGCGAAGACCGCGAAGAAGCCCGTCGGCAGTTGCACGATCCCGAAATGCTGTGCGCCGACCAGGGCCGCCGACCCCGCAGCCAGCAGCAGGGCCCCGGCGCCGAGCATGCGCCAGCCGAACGCCCAGTCCCCGTCCTGCGAGGACAGCTGCGTCGCTAGGCGATCGTTCATCGACGGCGCAAATACGCGAAACGCGATGAGGGAGGGCATCTTGACCAGGGTCGCCGTGCGGTTCGCGAGCACGAAGACCGGCAGCGTCGACGGTCCCAGGAACAGGGATCCCAGCACGATCTCCGCATGCATCTGCATGTTGGAGACGACGGGAAACGGCGCCGCCCGAATCGCCGCCCAGGCCTTGCCCACGACCTCGGAGACCGTCACGGGCGCCAGGTGGCGGCTGCCAGTCAGGAGCATGGCCGCGGCTGCGGCCGAAAAGGCTACGGCGGTCCAGGTCATGAGATCGTCGGCGGTCCGAATATCGAGCACGGCGAGCGCACCGAGCAGGATCAACACCGGGGCCGATCCCTGCAACAGGATCGACAGCGCGATGTCGCCGGCCGAACGGTTGAGATCGGCCAACAAGAGCGTGACCGCGGCGGCGACCAGGAACAGGCCCGTTGCGCCCGGGTTGACCGGGCTTAAGAGCCCTAATGCGACCGCAAGCGCATAGAGGGCGCCGGCGGCGGCGATGCCCGCCAGCCCCAGTAGCAGGAGCGCGGTGTAGACGCGCGCGATGTGCCCGCCGCGATTGTGCGCGGGAGACACAATCGAGAACGCGCTGACCCCGGCGCCGAGGCCGCAAATCGTGGCCACCAGCATGATCGCCGAATACTGGGCGAAGTAGGCGGCTGCCTGCCCATCGGCCAGCCGCCGCGAGCACAGGTATACGAAAATCACATTGAGTCCCGCGACCGCGAACTTCGCGAACGTGACAAGCACGAATTGCTGCCGCAGATTCACGCCGGCGATTCCCTCGGGCGCGCCATGGCAAACGTGACGGCCGCGATCAGGATCGGGAACAGGACGATTCGCATCCGGAAGGCATTGCCGAAATTGCTGACCGTCGTGCCCATGCCCAGCAAGGCGACGGCGAACACGAACAAGCCATAGCGAACCTCCCGCACGCGGCGATGACGCAGCATCTGCCAGAGCAGCGTCATGAACAGGAGTGAATCGACGAAAGCCAGCGCCTTGGGAATCCGGTTGATGAGCCAGGGGAACGGCAGCACCAGCATACCGGCGGTCTGCACGGCGACACGCGCCGGCAGCGGCAGCCGGCCGTACAGCGCCGGCGGGATGATGGGCGACTCATCGCCCGACTGGTCCTTGTCCGAAAACTGACGGTCGTACCGGGTCTCCCCATAAACGCCAATGACCGTCTCGATGCCCGCTTCCTGCAATCCGATGTCGCTGACGGCAGCCCGATAGGCCACATACGAGGCCGGGATCAGGAGCAGGAATGCCAGGGTGTACAAGGCCGGCTTGAGCCGCTTGGCGGCCGAACCCCGGTACTTGCGCGCGGCAACCCGCATGCCGATGAGGCCGATGCTCGGTACGAAGACCACGGCGAGCTCGGGGCGCGAAGCCAGCATGATTACGGCACCCAACAATACTTCACCGTTGAGCGCGGTCCGGCTGTGCCCGACCAGGTAGCGCCCGAGTCCCAGGAAGAACATCGTCGAGGCGGCCAGGATGATCGGGTCACGCAGGCCGAACATGATGAAGTAGTTGCCTGCCGGGAACAGGGCGAACGCGAGGAAGATCAGCGTCGCCTTGCCCGGGGGCGCGAGCATGAACGCGAAGCGCCCGACCGCATAGCAGGCGAGCGAGTAGGCCGCCGTATTCGCGGCGAGCGCGAGATAGATGGGTTCGGAAAGGAAACTGTACAGCGGCGCGATGAGCAGCCCCTGGACCGCGAAACTGTCCGCGGTCGGCGCCATGGTGTTGCCCCGGAGGTGATACTCGACCCAGAACAGCCCCCAGTCATTGGCGAACTTCGGCGGAAAGATGCCGAGCATCTGGTTGCCGACGAACAACACGCAGCGGGCCAGGTAGAGGACGGCGCAGGCGGCGAACAGCCGAAGCTGGATCGTGCGATAAATGGCGCAGTAGGCGACGGTGCCGAGGAAGAACAGCGCGAAGCCATAACAGACCGCCAGCAGCACTAGGTCGTCTCCAGCGGCCGGAACCAGCGCAGGTCGGCCTCGTAGAGTGTCGCCAGGCGCTCACAGGTTTCGGACGTGAGTTCCAGGTTGAGCCCGGGAGCCTGGCGTGTGCGATTCAGCCGGGCAGGGGCGGAATGCCCCCGTTCCCGCAGGTACTTTTCAACGGCCGCGAACTGCTCTGTCGTGAACAGGCGAAGGCCGGCCACCGGGAAACCGGACGCATCCGAGACAAAATGGGACTGTGGCCAGAACATGAGGTCCTTGTCGTAGATCCTGCCCTGTGCAAGGTAGTCGCGCACGAAGACATTGGCGTCACGAAACTCGCGCCGTTCGTACTCCGGCCGCCAGCGGACGGCGCCTTCCGCGGAGCCGCCCGCCATGGCGAAAGCGAAGGCCGAGAGGAACCGGGACACGGGCCGGCGCACGATTGCGAACTTGTCGAGCGCCGCCCAGCCTTCCGGATCTTCCCGCATCAACCCGGCAGCCGGGTGGTGTCCGAGACGCCCGCCATAGAGCACGGCCGCGATGCTGGACCCCGCCGCCTTGGGCACGTGCACGAACACGATCCCGGCCTTGCGATAGCGTCGCCAGCGGCGCGACCGGTCGAGGCCCCGGTAGAAACCGGACGGAAAGAGGCGCGTCAATGCCTGCCTCGCCCAGTACCTGGCGGTGTGTTGCGCCTTCATGCGGTTCCGTACCAGTCCAGCCCGCAAGCTGCAAAGGCCGCGCGGTGTTCGCGGTAATGACCCCGCACGCGCTCCAGCGCAGATTCGTCATCCGGCGGCACGACGGCTGGTCCGGACTCGGCGATCATGCGCACATAACCGCTTTTCAGCCGTTCGCGAAGCGGGCTGCGGGGGATGATCGCGCCGGCGAATCGGGCAAGCGTCTGCACGAGACGGCTGCGCGGACGGTAACTCCGGTTCTTTCTGACGTCAGCCGCCGAGGACAGCGGAATGCCGGTCCGCGCGGCAATCTGCGACAGGATCGCCTGCGGCCCGTCCGCCAGTTCCTCGGTCCGGACCATGATGATGCGTTCGGTCCCGACAGCCGCTTGCCAGCGGCCGAGGTGCACCGGGTACAGGCCGTGCTCGAGTGCCTGGTCGACCTGCTGGTTCCCCGTGCGAAGTGTCCCGTCGAACAGTGCGTCGACGTACGCGCCGAATGGGGTCCGCGCGGGAATGCGGAGCAGGACATCACGAAAGTAATGGAAGTTGGAATAGAGCCGTTCGGCAGGTTCACGCAGGCAAAACACTACGACCAACGGATGATCCGGCCGTTCCGTCAGCCAGCGCGCGCACGCGGCCGGCGCTGTTCGCTGGTACAGGTAGGTCGTGGACGCGTCGACGAAGCGTTCTTCGCGCCGGAACCCGGCGAGCTCGAAGCAGCGTTCGCCTGCCTCGGCGTAGCCGGGCGTGGCGCCCCGGATCCAGAATCCCGGGTCGTTCAACAGGAAAAGTTCCTTGCGCGGATGCCGTCGGAAACTTCCGGTGCCGTTCAGCCAATCATGGACCGTCGAAGTGCCAGAACGCGGTGCGCCGCCGATGATCACGGTCGGCCACGGGACCTGCGTTCCGGTACTCACAGGGCGAGACCGAGGTCCCGGTAGACCTCCAGGTAGCCGGCCACCATCCTGGCGTGGTCACGACCCTGTGCATCGGCCCGCGCCCGCTCGCCGAGTCCGCGGCGGAGAGGCTCATCCTCGGCGAGCCTGGCGAGCCGGGCGCAGGCGGCATCGACGTCGCCCTGTTCGAACAGCAGCCCGTTCTGGCCGTCGCGGATCACCTCCGGGACGCCTTCGACGTTTGTGGCCACCGCGGGGCAACCTCTTGCGGCGGCCTCGATCAGCACCAGCCCGCAGGCTTCCCACCGGGATGGCAGGAAGAGCACGTCGGCCGAGGCGTAGTGCGGGCCGAGGTCCTTCACCCATCCGAGCGCCGTCACCCTGCCTGACAGTCCGCGAGCCGCGATTCCGGCGATGACCTGGTCCGACAGGGGCCCGCTGCCCGCGAGGTAGAAATGCGGCACGCGCTGTGATTTCCAGTGGCGTTTGATCGCGGCTGCGACATCGAGCACGAACAACGGGTCCTTCTGCTGGTCCAGTCGGCCGGCGAACAGGATTGAAAACTCGCCGCTCCGGTCCGTGACGGAATCAGGTAGCGGGCCGGGCAAGGCGATTCCATTCGGTACCACCTGGATCGCCCGGCGCGCCCGCGCCAGCGGGAAGAAGCGAAGATAGTGTGCGTTGACCGACACGATCCGATGATAGAAAAGCGAACCAAGCTGGGAGATGAAGTAGTAGAACGAACGTGCGAGGGGCGGCGCGAATTTGTGGAACTGGATGCCGTGCAAGGTATGGACGCGGCGAGGAACACGGATCATCCAGGACGCCAGTCCGGCCAACAGGAAGGGCTTGGCCGAGTGGGTATGGACCAGCGCCGGACGTATCGCCTTCAGCTCCCGCAGCAAGTCGACAAAGGCGCCAAAGTCGTTCGATCCCACATCGCGGGACAGGCGTTCCAGGTGGATTCGCTCGATTCCGAGGCCTTGAAGTTCGGCGACGAATTGACGAGACGCCAATGCCTCACTCCCGCAGACGACGATTCGCCGAAATCCGGACAATGCTTCGCTGCCCAGGATGTCGAGCGCCACGCGCTGCGATCCCGAAATTTCCGGATCGCGAAAAACATGCACGAGCGCGGGCCGCGACCGGGTCGCCGGTCCGGCTGTCGAAGCAGGTATCTCAGGGGTCATTGGGGTGCATGAATTATCGTAAAATCAAGTTCTTGCGTGTATATGACCATGCCCGGAAGGCTCTTGACAATAACCAGCGGCCACCTCCATGACGTACACTCGCCGGGTCCATGACTTCGCCCCGTAATCGCCTGGTCGCGTACATGCTCGGATGGCCGCGCCAGACCAAGCGCGCCCTGATGCTGATGGCCGACCTGATCGTCGTGCCGGCGGCCTTGTGGTTCGCTTTCGCGCTGAAGTTTGATTCGCTTTCCGAGGGATTCGAGCATAACCGGCTGTTCTACTTCGGCGTCGCGGCGGTGAGTACGCTCATTTTCGCGGGCAGCGGACTGTACCGCGCCGTGGTCCGCTTCATTGGATCGCGCATGCTGTTCTCGATCCTCGCGGGTGTCACGGGCTCGGCCGTGCTGCTGTGGGCACTGAGCATTGCGCTGCCGTTCGTCCGGCCGATCCCCCTGTCGGTCGCCGCGATCTACTGGCTGCTCGCGCTGGTCTGGGTCTCGGCAACGCGCTTGATCGCGCGCTGGTTGCTGACGCCGTTCGACGTCGACAGTACACGCGTCGTCATCTACGGCGCGGGTGACGCCGGCCTACGGCTCGCCATGGCGCTTGCGCCGGGCCGGCAGTTTGTCTTGCTGGCGTACGTGGACGAGAAGCGCGCACTCCAGGGCACGCTCATGAACGGCGTGCCCGTGATTTCGCCGGGCGAGCTCCAGAATTTCATCCTGCGCTACGACGTCAGCCGCATCCTGCTTGCCATCCCGTCCGCGTCGCGCCGGCGCAAGGCGGAGATCCTGAGGCGGCTCGAGCACCTCAACACCCACGTGCAGTCAGTGCCGGATTTCAGCGACATCGTGAGCGGGCGGGCACACGTCGATGACCTCCGCGAGGTCGATGTCGCGGACCTGCTCGGCCGCGACCCCATCCTGCCCAACCGGAGCCTGCTCGATGCCTCGATCCGCGGCAAGTCCGTCATGGTTTCGGGCGCGGGGGGGTCGATCGGTTCGGAGCTCTGCCGCCAGATCGTCCTGCTGGCACCGAGGCAGCTGGTCCTGTTCGAAAATTCCGAGTTCGCGCTCTACAACATCGAGCGCGAACTGCAGACGATCATCGAAAGCCGCAAGCTCGACATCAAGGTTTACGCGCTGCTCGGCAATGCGCACCACAAGTACCGCGTGCGGGAAGTGATGCAGGCTTTCGGCGTGCAGACGGTCTACCACGCGGCCGCCTACAAGCACGTGCCGATCGTCGAGCAGAACCTGGTCGAAGGCGTGCACAACAACGTTTTCAGCACCCGTCATGCCGCGGAGGCGGCGCTGGAGGTCGGCGTCGAGACCTTCGTCCTGATCTCGACCGACAAGGCGGTAAACCCGACCAACGTCATGGGCGCGACCAAGCGCCTCGCCGAAATCGTTCTGCAGGCGTTGCAGACCCAGACGAAATCCACGCGATTCTGCATGGTGCGCTTCGGAAACGTGCTCGGATCGTCCGGATCGGTCGTGCCGCTGTTTCAGGAGCAGATTCGACTCGGCGGCCCGGTCACCGTGACGCATCGCGACGTCCGGCGTTTCTTCATGACCATCCCGGAAGCGGCGCAACTCGTGCTGCAGGCGGGCTCGATCGGCACCGGCGGCGACGTATTCGTGCTTGACATGGGCCAGCCGGTGGAAATCGACGAGTTGGCGCGGCGCATGATCAAGCTGACGGGTCTCACGGTGCGCAATTCGTTGAATCCCGACGGCGACATCGAAATCGAGTACTCGGGGCTTCGACCCGGCGAAAAGCTGTTTGAGGAACTGCTGATTGGCGGGAACGTGGCCGGCACGGAACACCCGATGATCATGCGGGCGATTGAACCATGTCCTACGTGGGAAGAGGCGCGTGAACTGCTCTCCGAGCTCGCAATTGCCGTGAACCGCATGGACTGCCGCCAGATCATGTCGGTGCTCGAGAAAGCCGTCCCCGAGTACTGCAGGTCGCCGATGATCTATGACCTCGTGCACGGAGAACGGCCGCCGGTTGCGGAGACGCCGCCTGTGTCGGACCCGAAAGTCACGGTCCTGACGGCCCATCGGGCGCAGAAACAGATACCCGGCGAAGCCTGAGCCTCCGCCTGAGACTTGTCTCACGCTGGCTGTGTCCGGCGCTTTACCCTGGCGCCGGTTTTGGGTAGTCTGCCCGTCGCTTTTCCGAAGAAAATCAGGGATCTATCTTGAAGATTACGATCTTTGGCTCAGGTTACGTCGGGCTGGTCACCGGCGCCTGCCTGGCCGATGCCGGCAACGACGTTGCCTGCGTCGACATCGATGCGGCCAGGATCGCGCGCCTGAACGCCGGCGAGGTCCCGATCCACGAGCCGGGGCTCGACGAACTGATTGCCCGCAACCGCGACCAGGGGCGGATCACCTTCACGACGGACGCGAAATCCGCGGTTGCCCACGGCCTGTTCCAGATCATCGCCGTCGGCACGCCTCCCGACGAGGACGGTTCGGCGGACCTCCGGCACGTGCTCGCGGTCGCGCGCACGCTCGGCGAGCACATGGACGAATACAAGATCGTCATCACCAAGTCGACCGTGCCGGTCGGAACCTCCGACAAGGTCAAGGCGACGATCGGCGCGACCCTGATCGCGCGCGGCGCCCAGGTGGACTTCGACGTGGTCTCGAACCCGGAATTCCTGAAGGAAGGCGCCGCGATTTCAGACTTCATGAAGCCGGACCGGATCGTCGTCGGCACCGACAACCCGCGCACCGCGGAATTGCTGAAAGTGCTGTATGACCCGTTCACTCGCAACCACCAGCGCATGATCATCATGGACCTGCGTTCTGCCGAGCTGACCAAGTACGCGGCGAACGCAATGCTCGCGACCAAGATCAGCTTCATGAACGAGCTCGCCAACATCGCCGAGCGCCTCGGCGCGGACATCGAGCAGATCCGCGCCGGCATCGGCTCGGATCCACGCATCGGCTATTCGTTCATCTACCCGGGCGCCGGCTACGGCGGGTCCTGCTTTCCGAAGGACGTCAAGGCACTCGTGCGATCCGCGCAGGACGCCGGATTCGGCGCACGCATGCTCGAGGCGGTCGAATCCGTCAACGACCGGCAGAAGCACGTCCTGTTCGAGAAGATCTCGAAGTTCTTCGGCGGCCAGGTCGCCGGCCGGACCATCGCCGTCTGGGGGCTCGCATTCAAGCCCAACACGGATGACCTGCGTGAGGCCCCGTCGCGCGTCCTGATGGAGGCCCTGTGGGCCGCGGGGGCGAGAGTCCGGGCGTACGACCCGGTGGCGATGGCCGAAGCGCGGCGTATCTATGGCGCGCGCCCGGATCTTGCCCTATGCGCGAGCGCCAGCGAGGCGCTGGACGGGGCCGATGCGCTCGCGATCTGCACCGAGTGGCAGGAATTCCGGAGTCCCGACTTCGGGCGATTCAAGTCGGTCCTGAAGCAGCCGGTCGTGTTTGATGGGCGCAATCTGTACGAGCCGTCGCTGATGGCGCGGCAGGGCATCCGCTACTTTGCAATCGGGCGGGGAGAGCGGCTGGATGACTGAACTGACTCAACACATGTCGCAGCTCCAGCGTCTCGAGGCGGAGGGCATCTACATCATCCGCGAGGTGGCGGCCGAGTTCGACAACCCGGTCATGCTGTACTCGATCGGCAAGGACAGCTCGGTGCTCCTGCACCTGGCGCGGAAGGCCTTCCACCCGGGGAAGCTGCCGTTCCCGCTGATGCACATCGACACGACCTGGAAATTCCGCGAGATGATCGAGTTTCGCGACCGCATGGCGCACGAGCTCGGTTTCGACCTGATCGTGCACACGAACGTGGAGGCCGCCAGGGCCGGCGTCTCGCCCTTCACCCACGGGTCGCGCTACACCGACGTCATGAAGACCGAGGCGCTGAAGGCCGCGCTCTCGAAGCACAAGTTCGATGCCGCTTTCGGCGGCGCGCGCCGCGACGAGGAGAAGTCCCGCGCCAAGGAGCGCGTGTTCTCTTTCCGGGACAACCAGCATCGCTGGGACCCCAAGAACCAGCGGCCCGAGCTTTGGAGCGTGTACAACGGCCGCATCCGCCAGGGCGAGAGCATCCGCGTGTTCCCGCTCTCCAACTGGACCGAACTGGACGTCTGGCTCTACATACATCGCGAGCAGATACCGGTCGTGCCGCTCTACTTCGCGAAGCCGCGCCCGGTCGTCGACCGCGACGGCATGCTGATCATGGTGGATGACGACCGCATGCCGCTGAACGACGGCGAGAAACCGCGCATGGAAACCGTGCGGTTCCGCAGCCTGGGCTGTTATCCGCTCTCCGGCGCGGTTCGCTCGACGGCGCCCGACCTCACGAGCGTGATCGAGGAGATGCTGGTCACCCGCACCTCCGAGCGCCAGAGCCGGGCGATCGATTTCGACCAGGCCGCGGCCATGGAGAAGCGCAAGCGCGAAGGGTATTTCTGATGGCCGCAATCAAGCTCGCCGATTTCCTCAAGCGCCACGAAGCCAAGAGCCTGCTCAGGTTCATCACCTGCGGCAGTGTCGATGACGGCAAGAGCACGCTGATCGGGCGGATGCTGCACGACACGCAACAGATCCTGGAAGACCAGCTCGCGGCGGTCACGAGCGACAGCCGCAAGTGGGGCACGACCGGCAATGAAGTGGACCTTGCACTCCTCGTGGACGGGCTCCAGGCCGAGCGCGAGCAGGGCATCACGATCGACGTGGCCTACCGCTATTTCGACACCGACCGGCGCAAGTACATCATCGCGGACTGCCCGGGACACGAGCAGTACACGCGCAACATGGCGACCGGGGCCTCGACGGCGGACCTTGCGATCATCCTGATCGATGCCTCACGTGGCGTTCAGGTGCAGACGCGCCGGCACGCCTATATCGTGTCGCTACTCGGCATCCGTCACATCATCGTCGCGGTCAACAAGATGGACCTCGTCGGCTACGACGAAAAGGTGTTCCGCAGGATCCACGATGAATGCCTGGGGATCCGCGGCATCAAGGACGTCGACGCGCGCATCGTGCCGGTCTCGGCCCTGAAGGGCGACAACGTCGTCACGGCGGGCAGCGGCATGCCCTGGTACAAGGGCCCGGCGATCATCGAGATCCTCGACACGATCGACGTGAGCCACGACCAGGCGCTCCAGGACCTGCGCATGCCAGTGCAGTTCGTGAACCGACCGGACCACAGTTTCCGCGGTTATGCCGGCACGATCGCGGCCGGGGCCGTCGCAGCCGGCGATCCGATCATGGCGGTTCCTTCACGCCGAATGAGCAAGGTGCGCGAGATCATCTGTTTCGACGGCAACCCGGAGCGGGCGCAAGCGGGCATGGCGGTGACGATCGCCCTCGAGGACGAGCTCGACATCACGCGCGGCGACGTGCTGGTGCACCCGGACCGTGCGCCCTCGGTCAGCCGCGTCTTCGATACCCACGTCATCTGGATGAGCGACACGCCGCTGCTGCCTGGGCGACAGTACGAGTTCAAGCTGTCGCACCGTTACCTGCGCGGCACGGTCGAGAGCATCCAGCACCGCATCGACGTCAACGACCTCAGCGAGCACCCGGCACAGGAACTGAAGCTGAACGAAGTCGGGCTTTGCCGCATCGTGCTCGCCGAACAGGCGGCCTTCGACACCTACGGGACCTGCCGCACGACCGGCGCGCTGATCGTGGTCGACCGCCTGACGCATGCCACGGCGGGTGCCGGCATGATCCTGCGGAGCGCCGCGCCGCAGGGAGCCCAGCACGACGTTTCAGTCTACTGGCAACCGACGCGCGTGCGGCACGAGCAGCGGGCCAACCAGAAAGCGCAGCGTCCCTGCATCCTGTGGTTTACGGGCCTCTCCGGCGCCGGCAAGTCGACCATCGCGAATGCGGTGGAGCAATCGCTGTTCCTGCGCGGGCACCACAGCTACCTGCTCGACGGCGACAATATCCGCCATGGGCTCAACAAGGACCTCGACTTCAGCGATGCGGGTCGGGTCGAAAACGTACGGCGCATCGGCGAGGTGGCCAAGCTCTTTGTGGACGCGGGGCTCATCGTGGTAACGGCCTTCATCTCACCGTTTCGCAGCGACCGCCGCCTCGTGCGTGACCTTGTCCAGGAGGGCGAGTTCGTCGAGGTCTTCGTCAGTACGCCGCTCGATGTCTGCGAGCAGCGCGACCCGAAAGGCCTGTATGCCAAGGCGCGCGGCGGCGAGCTTCGGAATTTCACCGGCATCAGCTCGCCGTACGAAGCGCCGGAGGCGGCGGAAATCATCATCGACAGCTCGAAGCTGTCGGTCACCGAGTGCGTGGACAAGGTGATTCGCTACCTGGAGGCGCAAGGCCGCCTCAAGAGTTGAGGAACTGAAATGCTGATCCCAGTCATCCTGTCCGGAGGTGCCGGCACCCGGCTCTGGCCCTTGTCGCGCGAGGGATACCCGAAGCAGTTCCTGCCGCTTGTCGGCAAGCACACGCTGATCCAGGAGACGGCGCTCAGGACCCGGGGACTGCCGGGCGCGGTCGGCCCGATTGTCGTCTGTAACGAGGCGCACCGGTTCCTGGTGGCCGAACAGCTCCGGGAGATCGGCGTCGCCCCGCGTACGATCCTGCTCGAGCCGGCGGGGCGCAACACGGCCCCGGCGGTCGCCGTCGCGGCCATGGCCGCGCTCGCAGGGTCCTCCGGCGACGACTCCGGGCCTTCCGGGCCGCTTCTGCTGGTGCTGCCCGCCGATCACGTGCTGGCCGACGTCAGCGCATTTCATCGCGCCGTCGAGGCCGCCGTGGCGGCCGCAGAGCAGGGCCAGCTCGTGACTTTCGGGGTCGTGCCCACGAAACCGGAGACGGGCTACGGCTACATCCGCCAGGGCGGGCGCGACGGGCCGGTACGCCCGGTTGCCGAGTTCGTCGAAAAACCCGATGCCAAGCGGGCCCGTGCATTCATGGAGAGCGGCGACTACTACTGGAACAGCGGTATGTTCCTGCTGCCGGCGCGGGGCTATCTGGAGGAGCTCGGCCGCCTCGATCCGGCGATGCGGGACGCCTGCCATCAGGCTTTCGAGAAGGCTACCAGCGACCTCGACTTTGTGCGGCTCGACCGCGCCTCGTTCGAGGGCTGCCGCGCCGATTCCATTGATTATGCCGTCATGGAGAAGACCAAGCGGGCTGTCGTGGTGCCGCTCGCCGCCGGCTGGAGCGACGTCGGGACCTGGGCCTCGCTGCAGGATGCACTTCTGCCCGACGCGGCAGGCAACGTCACGCGCGGCGACGTGTTCACCGAGGGCGCGAAAGACTGCCTGCTCTACTCGACGGACCGGCTGGTCGCGGCCGTCGGCATCGAGGGCCATGTCGTCATCGAGACCAAGGATGCGGTGATGGTCGCGCCCAAGAGCCGGGTCCAGGAAGTCAAACGTCTCGTCGAGCGAATGAAGCAGGCCGGCCGCAGCGAGCCCGGCCTGCATCGTGAAGTGTTCCGTCCCTGGGGCAGCTACGACAGCGTCGATGCCGGCCCGCGCTTCCAGGTCAAGCGGCTGACGGTCAAGCCAGGCGCAAAGCTCTCGTTGCAAAAGCACGCACACCGCGCCGAGCACTGGGTCGTCGTCAAGGGGACGGCGCGCATCACGCGTGACGATGAAGTCTTCCTCCTGTCCGAGAACGAATCCACCTATATTCCGATCGGCGCCGTACACCGGATCGAAAATCCGGGCACCGAGCTGCTACAAATCATCGAAGTCCAGTCCGGCGGATACCTCGGCGAGGATGACATCGTCAGGCTGGATGACACCTATGGCCGCAAGGGACGCACGGACTGACCGTGAACAAGCCAGCCGCCATGAAAGTACCCCTGCTTGACCTGAAACCGCAGTACCAGGCCCTGAAAGCCGAACTCGACGCGGCCCTGCTCAAGGTCGCCGCCTCGCAGCACTTCATCCTGGGCCCGGCGGTCAAGGAGCTGGAAGCGAAAGTGGCCAAGTACTGCGGCGCCAAGCACGGGATCGGGCTCTCTTCCGGCACCGACGCGCTCCTGATCGCGCTGATGGCCTACGATCTCGGCCCGGGCGACGAGGTCATTACGTCGTCGTACACGTTTTTCGCGACCGGCGGGACCATCGCACGCGTCGGCGCTCGCCCGGTCTATCTCGACATCGATCCGGCCACTTACAACTTGCGCGTTGATCTCGTCGAGCAATTCCTCGAAAAGGATTGCGAGCGGCGCGCCGACCAGGTCTACAACCGGGCGACCGGCGGGCGCATTCGCGCGATCATGCCCGTGCATCTCTACGGCCAGCCGGCCGACATGGAGAGCTTCATCAAGCTTGCGGCGCGCTTCGGGCTTCCCTTGATCGAAGATGCGGCGCAGGCGATCGGCGCGGAGTGCCCGGGCGAACGTCGTGCGGCGGGCATCGGCAACATCGGCTGCCTGTCATTCTTCCCGACCAAGAACCTTGGCGCCTTCGGTGATGCCGGGATGGTCGTCACGAACGATGACGCGCTCGCCGCCAGGCTCCGGATCCTGCGCGTGCACGGTGGGGAGCCGAAGTACTACCATGCCGTGATCGGCGGCAATTTCCGGATCGATGAGATCCAGGCCGCCGTGCTGCTCGTGAAATTTGGCCATCTCGAAGACTGGCACCGGGCGCGCCGGCGCAACGCGGCTTATTATGACCGGGCATTTGCGGCGGCCGGGACCGCCGCCCAGGTGGTCACGCCGACCGCTCATCCGGGATATCGCCACATCTACAACCAGTATGTGATACGAGTCCCGGATCGGGACCGGCTGCGTGCCTACCTTGGCGAGCAGGGAGTCGGCACGGAGATCTATTACCCCGTGCCGCTGCACATGCAGAAATGCTTCGCCTACCTGGGTTACAAGCCTGAGGATTGCCCAGAAGCGGCCAGGGCGGCCGGCGAGACGCTGGCGCTGCCGATCTATCCGGAGCTTCAGGAAACGCAACTCCAGTATGTCGTCGACACGATCGCCGACTTCTACCGGAAGCGATGAGGGACATGGACCTTTCGAACTGCTTCAAGGCCTATGACGTCCGCGGGCGCGTGCCGGCGGAGCTCAATCCGGAGACCGCTTACCGGATCGGGCGCGCCTACGCCGAGTGGCTCAAGCCCGGGCGGGTCGCCGTCGGCCGCGACATCCGCCATTCCAGCAAGGAGCTTGCCGAGGCGCTGATGCGTGGGCTCGGCGATTCCGGCGTGGACGTCGTGGATATCGGGCTCTGCGGCACGGAATGCGTCTATTTCGCGACCTCTTCGCTGGGCCTCGACGGCGGCGTCATGGTCACGGCCAGCCACAACCCGCCGGACTACAACGGCCTCAAGTTCGTGCGCGAGCAGTCGCGCCCGATCAGTGGCGATTCGGGCTTGCAGGAGATCCGCAAGCTGGCCGAGGCCGGCGAATTCGTGGAAACAGCGAAAAAGGGAACGGTCGTTGCCTTCGACATTCTGCCGTCCTGGCGCGATCACGTCCTGACCTACGTGGATTCAGCGAAGCTGAAGCCGCTGTCGATCGTCTGCAACGCCGGCAATGGCGGCGCCGGCATCGCGCTGGACCTGCTCGAGGACCGCCTGCCATTCCGGTTCACCAAGGTCCATCACGAGCCCAACGGCGATTTCCCGAATGGCGTGCCGAACCCGATGATCGAGGAGAACCGCGAAGTGACGGCGCGCCAGGTGCGCCTGGCGCGCGCCGACTTCGGCATCGCCTTCGACGGTGATTTCGATCGCTGCTTCTTCTTCGACGAGGAGGGGCGCTTCATCGACGGCTACTACATCGTGGGCCTGCTCGCGGCCACCTTCCTCGAGCAGAATCGCGGCGCGCCGATCGTGCACGACCCTCGGGTCGTCTGGAACACCCAGCAGATCGTGCGCTCGCTCGGGGGGCGGCCGGTGCAGTGCAAGTCGGGCCATGCCTTCATGAAGCACTGCATGCGCGAGGCGGACGCGATCTACGGCGGCGAAATGAGCGGCCACCACTACTTCCGCAACTTCGCCTATTGCGACAGCGGCATGATTCCCTGGGTCGTGCTGGCCCAGCAGCTGTCGCGTTCCGGCAAGCCATTCTCGTCGCTCGTGGACGAACGCATGAAGCTGTTTCCGTCGAGCGGCGAGATCAACCGGAAGATTGGTGACGTGCAGGCCGCGGTGGAGGCCGTCAAGCAGCGCTACAAGCCTGGCTCGGTCAAGCTCGAGAATGTCGACGGCCTGTCGATCGAGCACACGCGCTGGCGCTTCAACCTTCGTAGCTCGAATACCGAGCCGCTGGTGCGCCTGAACGTCGAGTCGCGCGGCGATGCGGTGCTCGTGAAGGAAAAAACGGCAGAAATACTCGAGATGCTCGGGCGCTTCGCCTGAAGCCGTAGCCTCGCAGTCCTCCCTTACGCGGCAGCCTCGATGGCGGCGATCCGGTCGTTCACCTGGTCCACGGTCTCGCCCATCGCAAACAGGCGTCCCCAGGTCTCCATGTGGACCATGCGCGCCAATTCATGTCCCCGCCATTCCAGCAGGCGCTCGCGCAGCCTCTCGCCTGACAGGCCGAAAGCCTGTTGGCAAAAGCCGCCTTCGAAGAAGCGCGGCGTCGACAGCAGGCCGAGATAGAAGTCGATCGGCATGCTCCATGGGATCTTTTTCTGGTACGCGATCTGGCGCGGAACGTAGCGCAAGGCGACCTCCTTGAGGCCCCATTTCGCCTCGCCGCGGTGGTACATGAAGTCGTATGGCACGTTCATCGCCAGGTTGAGCGATGCGACATCGCCGAGCGGCGTGCGGTACTCGATGCCATGGGCGTTTCCCAGGCGGTCGCCACGGTAGTGGAAGCGGCTATGCCAGACATGGACATCGGCGAGCTTGGCGCCGAGGATCGTTCTCCGTGTCGCGCTCGGAATGAAGGCGTATTTCTCCTCGGCGCGTCGCTGGAGCGTCGACCGGGCATAGCCGTCGACGAGCTGCACCTGGAGCGGCTTGGCCCAGGGGAAACCGTGCATGTTCTGCGGCAACCCGGCCAGGGCGTTCCCCAGTCTTCGGACGAATGAAGATGCTGAGCGCGGAAGCGCGTGCGCGACTCGCAATGAAGGCTGGAGACTGCGCCACTGGAAGTGGTTGGCCGGGCTCAGCATCATACCGATCGTGTCGCCGCACAGCAGCGTTCGTGCGCCCAGTTCGCTGGCGTGGCGCGCCGCGAGGAAAAAACCCAGATTCTGGACATGCCAGAGCGGGATCTCATTGGCCAGCGTGACGGCTGCCAGCTCGCGTCGGTATTGTTCGGCGTTCGTCGTCACGACCGAAAGCGGCACGCCGACGTGGCGCGCGACCGCTTCGGCCATGGGGCGCTCATCCAGTTTGCGATCGTGCGGATCTGAGATATGGATTGCCTGCACCTGGCCGTAGCGCGCCGCGATCGCTGTAAGCACCGCCGAGTCGACCCCGCCGCTCAGGGCCACTGCGTGCGGGCCGCCGCCGGCCATGTGCTCACGCGTGCTGTGCTGGAGACGTTCATCCAGCGTGGCCAGGAAATGCTCCTCCCCGCCGCGCAGCAGACGATCGCAGGTCGTTTCGCTGACAGCCTCGGAGGGATCGTAATAACGCACCAGAGTCGGTTGCGCGGCGGCCCCGCCGATCTTCAGGTAGTGGCCCATGGGCACCGTATGCACGCCCTCGAACAGCGACCCGGGCGGCATCACATCGCCAAACATGATGAATTCAAACAGTGCGCGCTCGTTGATGCGGACCGTGCCGGCGAGCGAAAGCAGTGGCGAGAACTCGGACGCAAAATACAGTCGTCCGCCGGCCTGCGCATAATTCAGCGTCTTGGCGCCCAGGTGATCGCGTGCCAGCAGGCAAACCTGCCGGGCCCCGTCGAACAGCACGACGGCATACAGGCCGGATAGATGCGCAAAGCAATCCTCTCCCCAATGCTTGTAGGCGGCGAGAATCAGCGCGGCGGCGGTTGGCTTTCCATTCGTGATCGCGCCGCCCTGCGGCAATTGGCGGCGCAGTTCATCGATGTCAAACAACTGCCCGTCGACGTACACGGCGAGCCTGGCAGCCTCGTCTATCGCGCGGAATTCGCTCGCTGCCGATGCAGGATCCGGCCGCGCCGACTTGATCGCAATCGACAGCGGACCATGATGTCCCATCACCACCGGGCCGAAACCCGCATGCCGGCGACTCGCCAGGTCAATCAACACCGATTCCTCGATTGAGGGCTGTGCGGGATCCAGCGCCAGTGATCCAGTGATGCGGCTCAATACGATATCCCGGTAAAGAACATGTAACCTCTTGATAAATAGGGAGTAAAGCCGGCGCGTGGTGGGCGGTACTGGATTTGAACCAGTGACCCCTGCCGTGTGAAAGCAGTGCTCTACCGCTGAGCTAACCGCCCGCCGAGGGACCGCAATTTTACGGGCCGCTGTCTCAACGGGTCAACGCGATAGAATCGCCGGCCCATGAACGTACGCACGCGATTCGCTCCGAGCCCAACCGGCTTGCTCCACATTGGCGGCGTTCGCACGGCACTCTTCTGCTGGCTTTACGCGCGCCGCCACGGCGGCGCCTTCATATTGCGCGTTGAGGACACGGATCGCGAGCGGTCCACGGCCGAAGCCGTGCAGGTGATCCTCGACGGCATGCAATGGCTCGGACTCGACGCCGACGAGGGTCCATTCTACCAAACGCAGCGATATCCGCGTTATCGCGAAGTGATCCGCCAGTGGCTCGCTACAGGCAAGGCGTATCACTGCTATTGCACGAAAGATGAGCTGGAGGTCATGCGCAACGCCCAGCTCGCACGCAAAGAAAAGCCGCGCTACGACGGCCGATGCCGCGACCGCAGCGAGCCGCGCGGCGGCGTCACGCCCGTCGTGCGATTCCGCAATCCGACCGTTGGAGCGGTCGTAGTCGCCGATGCAGTGCACGGCAATGTCGTGTTCCAGAATGCCGAGCTTGACGACCTCATCATCGAACGTTCAGACGGCAACCCGACTTACAATTTTTGCGTCGTGGTGGACGACTACGACATGAAGGTCACGCACGTGATCCGCGGCGACGATCACCTCAACAACACACCGCGGCAGATGAACATGTTGCGCGCGATGGGCGTCGAGCCGCCCGTATACGCCCACCTGCCGATGATCCTGGGGCCCGACGGCACCAAGCTTTCGAAGCGGCACGGCGCGGTGTCGGTCCTTTACTATCGGGAGCAAGGCTATTTGCCTGAGGCACTCCTCAACTACCTGGCCCGTCTCGGCTGGTCACACGGCGACCAGGAGATCTTCACGCTCGAAGAAATGACGGTGCTCTTCGATATCGCGGACGTCAACAAATCGGCCTCCGCGATCAATCCGGACAAGCTTGCCTGGATCAATCAGCAGCACCTGATGCGGTTGCCGCCGTCGAAAGTCGTTCCGGAGCTGCGCTGGCAATTCGAGCGGCTGGGGGTCCGGGCGGGGGACGACGCCACGCTCGAGGCGGTGGTGCTCGCCCAGCGTGAGCGCTCCAAAACCCTCAGGGAGATGGCCGAGTCGAGCCGATTCTTCTTTGAGGCGCCCGCCACGTACGAAGAGAAAGCCGCACGGAAGCACTTGACGGCAGATGCCGCGGCAATTCTCGAGGTGTCGTTGGACCGTCTTTCGGCTCTGCCGCAATGGCGGGCAGAGTCGATCCACCAGGCCATCGAGGCGCAAGCTGAAATGGGCGGACTCGGCCTCGGCAAGGTTGCACAGCCGCTCCGGGTGGCGGTCTCGGGCGGTGGCGTCTCGCCGCCGATCGACCAGACGCTCGCCATTCTCGGTCGCGAGGAGACGATCCGGCGCGTCCGGGCGGCTATCGCTTATGCCGGACGTTGACGTGTTCAAGGAGCGGCGTAGCCTTCACGCTGCCTGCCACGAAGGCTGGCATGAAGGCTGAACTCGACCGACATCGTGGAGATCCTCTGCTGATGGATTCAGGTAGTTCTTTCCGCAGATTCATTGCCGATGCATGTCGTCTTGCGCTGTTCGTGTCCCTGCTCGTGTTTGCGCGGCAAGGGATCGGCGCCGAGCCCGCGATCACCGCCATCTCGCGAGACCTGGTCCCGACGTACGACTGGGGTTACAAATCTGGCGTCAAGCAGCAGCACGGTTCGTACGAGAATGGAAGAAGTCTGCATGCCGTCTTGCGACGTCAAGGCAGCAGTGGCGAGCAGGGCTATCCGGACTATCTCGTCTGGTTCGACGAACACGCTGGGCAGGCAGCCGCGATCGAGCGTGCGGTTGCCTACGGCGAACTCGGCAAGAATCCTGCTACCCATGCCGTCTTTGGCTCAGAGGCTCCGCAAGGCGATCAGGGCCGGATTTGGTGGGCGATGGGTGGGCGAGCGGATTCGCAGCCCTTCGACCTGGTGCGCTCACTCCAGCCTTTCGATCCTTTTGGTTTTCAGGTCGTCCTCGATAATTTCGTTACGGAGCCTCAATCGACGACTCCGGCGCTTGCTGTCGTAAGTGATACCGGATTGCTCGCCTATCGGTGGCGAAGCAGCGGATCCAAGTCCGGCGAAGTGCGCATTCGAAACTACGCTCTGCCTGCAGCGAGTCCGCCGATCTTGCGATTCGAGAAGTCACTCGGCCGTGGAAGCTCCGTCGCCGGGCTGGGCGACATTACCATCGAGCAACTCTGGTCGCGATGGGACCCTCGATTTCGAAAGCTGGCGCTGACGTGGGAATGGTTTGCTCACTACACGGGAACGACGGGTGAGACTGCGTTTGGGTCAAATCCGTTCATTTACACCAACGATTACGGCGTGACGTGGCGGTCCGCAGACGGCACGCCTGTGACACTGCCACTCACGTATGCAACTGCCACGAACACGCCAGGCATCACACCTCACGATCACTTCAGCCTGAGTGAAAATTCCGGTTGGCTCCCGCGCGACCTGGGTTTCACTCCCGGCGGCGTTCCCTGGATCACCATGGCCACCGGCGCAATCGCCGGCCACGATGACGGATGGCAGTCGACTTTGTTCCGCTGGAGTGGATCCACCTGGCAAGCCGTCCCGCTGAGCCACGACATGGAGGGCAACGCCGATGCAATGGCTTGTGGAAGTGTCCGCGACTATCTCGTGTGCGCGTACTCGGAACTTGGTACTCCGGGAATTCTCCTGGTCAAGGTGAGCCGCGACGATGGCCGGACTTGGACTACGCCGGTCGCCGTAGATAACGTTGGACTGGCTGACTCTGGGGCACTGCAACGGATCAATTGGGTCTCGTTTGCCCAGCCGGCCGATCGCTACCTCGACAACACGGCCCGACTGTTCGTGGGCTATTACCGGGTCGGTGAGTCTGAGGGATTGTTCTACAAGAATCGGCTGCGCTGGGTGCGAGTCCAGGTCGGGCCCAGGGCGGACTTCAACGGCGACGAAATCGTGGATCAAGGCGACCTCACTGAATTTGAAGCTGCGCACGCTGCGGGCGACTGGCGCGCAGATTTCAACGACGACGGCGTCGTCGACGAACTGGACCGGACTGCATTTGCTGCCGCGATGGCGAGCGAAAGTCCGGGCCCGTCAACGAGCGTACCGAACGTCGTGGGGATGACACAGGCGGCAGCAGCAGCGGCGATTGCAAACGCGGGGCTGATCGTGGGGACGGTGACTCAACAGTTGAGTACCACGGTGCCGGCGGGCAGCGTGATCAGTCAGGACCCGATCGCCGAGACAACTGTCGCAGCTGGTTCAGCAGTGACCTTAGTGGTGTCGAGTGGTGCGCCGGTGAGCGTGCCGGACGTGGTAGGCCTGACGCAGACTGCGGCCGCAGCGACGATTACGAATGCGGGGCTGATTTTGGGTGTGGTGACGCAACAGTCGAGCGCGACGGTGCCGGCGGGCAGCGTGATCAGCCAGAGCCCGGCGGCGGGGACCAGCGTTGCCGACGGCTCGGCGGTGAACCTGGTGGTGAGCTCGGGGTCGGCCTCCGCCTCGGCCTCGGTAACTCCGACCTCACTTGCGTTCGGCAACTGGGCACGGAACGGTGCCACGCCTGGCATGTCCGTGACGATTGCGAACACAGGCACAACCGTCCTCCCAATTAGCTCGATCTCACTCACTGGCAATAATCCCGGCCAGTTCTCCCGGAGCACAAACTGTCCAAGCCAGCTGCCAATCGGGGGCACATGCACCGCGACTGTGATATTCAAACCGACCTCCACGGGAACCAAGTCGGCGATTCTGACAGTTGCACTTGGCGGTGGAGTGACAAGCAAAACGGTGGCCTTGTCAGGGGCGGGCGTCAATTATTCATTCTCGATGTCGCCGACGAATCTGGCATTTGGCAACGTGGCCAAAGGAACCACGAGCGCGGCCAAGACCGTCACCATCACCAACACGAGTACGGTGGCATTGCCGATTATGTCGGTCACGCTGGCCGGTACGGCCCCGGGACAGTACACGCGGACCAACAACTGTCCCGCTCAGGTGTCGGCGGGTGGGAAGTGCACGGTCTCAGTGCGGTTCAAGCCAACTTCGACAGGCAGCAAGTCGGCGACTTTGAAAGTCGCGCCGGGCGGGGGGGCCTCCGCGAAGACGGTCTCATTGAGCGGCACCGGGAAATGACCAATGTGGGAAAGTATCCGGCCGCAATAAAGACCGAATGGGAAAGTCAGGCGCGTCTGTCTAGCGGTTGCCATTGAGCGACGTTGACACTTCGGGGGTAGTTCCGGAGAATTCGCCCCCTCTGAATGGGGCCATAGCTCAGCTGGGAGAGCGCTTGCATGGCATGCAAGAGGTCGACGGTTCGATCCCGTCTGGCTCCACCACTTCCCTGGGTCCCCATCGTCTAGAGGCCTAGGACACCGCCCTTTCACGGCGGCAACCGGGGTTCGAATCCCCGTGGGGACGCCACTTCCATGACATCGCGATCCGTAGCGCTGATCGGTCTCGACGCCGCAGATCTCGGGCGGATCGAGCGACTGGCGGCGTGCGGAGACATGCCCAATCTCGCCGCGATTTTCAGTCGGGGCGCGCGCGGCCGGCTGAGATCATTGCCCACCGGTCTGTCGGCCATGATCTGGCCGAAGTGGTTCGAAGGCGGTCACGCCGGCTCCTGGTATTTCCCAAAGCAGTGGAATCCGGATCGCATGTGTCTGGAATGGATCACCGCGACTCGGGGTGATCCGGAACCTTTCTGGTGCGACCTGGACCGGCGGGGCCTCAGGGTCTGCATCGTGGATGTGCCGCAGGCTCCCCGGATTCCGCTGCAGCACGGTTTTGCGATTCAGGGCTGGCAGGTTCATGACCTGTTTGATCGCTGGTCAATGCCCTCGAAGTTGTGGAAAGAACTGGCCCGGGACCACGGAGCGCCGTTCCTGGGCCAGGAAAAATATGGACCGCAAACCGCAGCCAGCTTGTTGGCGCTGCGTCGCCAGTTGCTGGCTGCAACGGTTCAGGCTGGCGAAGTCGTCCGCGGGTTGATGGACCGCGGATCCTTTGACCTCTTCGTGATGGTCCTGGGCGGACTCCATCGGGGAGGGCACTACCTGTGGGATACGAGCCAACTGAATCTTCGCGGAACGAATCGCGATGAGGTTCGCCTGCTCGAGCGCGCGCTCGACGAGATTTACAAGGCGGCGGATCGTGCAATCGGGCAATTGCTGGAACGTGTGCCCGCTGAGGCCCGGATCCTGGTTTTCTCGCTGCATGGCATGGAGCCGAATTACGCCTGGTCGGAGCGCCTGCAATCCTTTGCCGGCGCACTCTCGAGCGCCGGCCCGCATTCGGCCTCGGCGACGCCTCTGCAGCGCTTGAAACGCATGATTCCGTCCAGCGCCGGACAACGCGCCGTGGAATTCCTGCCCGGGCGCCTCGGCAACCGGGTTCTGGAGTTCACTTCCGGGCGCATGTATGACTGGCGAAATACTCCCTGGTTCGTGCTCCCAAGCGACCTGGCCGGATTCATCCGGCTCAATCTCCAGGGTCGCGAAGCGCGCGGCATCGTGACGCCGGGCCCGCAGTCCCGGTCAGTGGAAGATGGGCTGATCGAGGCCTTCTCGCGGATTGAGGATCTGGAGGGCCGGCCGATTGTCGCAAAGATGGAGCGGGTCGATGATTCAATCGCTGCGGCGGACCGATTCCGACGCGTGCTTCCGGACCTGTTGATTAACTGGAATCCAATCAAGGCCAGTGAAACAACGGGCCTGCGCCTCAATGGACAGGAGATCGCCCGCTGGCCATCGGGACAGCCATTCAGTTCCGGGCGTTCGGGCAATCACGCCACCGAGGGCTGGTTTGCAGCCATCGGACCTGGTCTCTCGCGCCATACCGACCCTGATCTGCACGATATCGATGCCCTGATCCCCTCCGTCTATCGATGGCTGGGACTGGAACCACCGCAGGGATTTGTGGGCAAGGCGCTTACCAGCCTGATCCCATCCGCGCCATAGCCAGGCCAATCACTCAGTCCTTGGGGCGCCTTCCGC
>CAWFXH010000013.1:0-36549 GCA_963819705.1 uncultured Gammaproteobacteria bacterium | reverse complement strand
GGCGCAGGAATTGTTCGACCTTCAGCCTGGCCGGGCATTTGCAGCACTCGCGACTTTTCTGCGGCGACGCAGTTGTGGGTCAATTGTCCCATCGGCGATCAATTTGTGCATGTGTGCAATGCGCTTGTAGCGCTCACCCTCGAAATCCTCGAGGGTCAGGCCGACGCGACGAAAAGTGTCGTGCAGCTGTTCGATCCCACGCCGTGCAGTCCACTGGGGCTTGAATTCGTGAAGCGTCCGCGAAATGTGATTGCAATCCACCCGGTAGCACCGCTTGTCCGGTGCGGCGTCCTCGGCGAATCCGATGCGACTGCCCGGAACAACCTCACGGACGATTTCGGCTATGTCCCGGATCTGGTAGTTTTCCGCGGTCGTTCCGACATTGAAAGCTCGGTTGTGGATCAATTCGCGTTCTGCCTCGAGCGTCACCGCATAGGCGAGCGCGATGTCTTCCACGTGGACGATCGGCCGCCAAGGCGAACCATCGCTCTTCAGATGGACTTCGCCCGTCGTGAAGGCCCAGGCAACGAGATTGTTCACCACCAGGTCGAATCGAATGCGGGGCGACATCCCATAGGCGGTCGATGCCCGCAGGAAAACCGGGCTGAACGAGTCGTCCGCAAGCGATGCAACCGCCCGCTCTACATTGACCTTGGATTCTCCATACGGCGTGACGGGGCGGAACGGCGCCGACTCGTCAAGAAAAGCATCGCCGCTGGCGCCGTAGGTGCTGCAGGACGAAGCGAACACAAAGCGCTTGACGCCTGCCTGCTTTGCCAGCCCGGCCACGCGAACCGACGCCTGGCAGTTGATGGCGTCGGTGAGGGCCGGATCGTAGTCCCCCAGGGGATCATTCGAGAGCCCGGCCAGGTGGATGATGGCATCGACACCCTCGACCATGTGCAATTCCGTGTCGCGAACGTCGCAGTTGAACTCGGATACCTCATGCAGGTCGCCGCAATAGGTGCAATCGTCGAACAAGTCGCTGTCGAGGCCCGTGACCTGATGTCCGCGCCCGACCAGCAACGGCACCAGGACCGACCCGATGTAACCCTTGTGTCCGGTCACGAGAACTTTCACGGTTCTTGCTCCATGTCCGTCGCCAGGAGACGGCTTCGCAATGTCTGAAGCTCTGAAATCTGCCGTTCCATTGCCCTTCCCGCGATTTCGCCTGCCACCCGGTCGGAAAAGTCGCGGTTGACCTCCCGGACCAGCCACTTTCCTGCGACAACTCCCCTGGAAGCCGAAATGCCTACGGTCCCGGATTCATGTTGCTCAATTCTGCTTGCGGAGCATACGACCCGTAAAGGACCTGAATACCTCGATCAGTTGGCGGTCCAGGACGAAGAGCGTGGCGAGATAGACAAGTCCGCCGCCCAGGATCTCTGCGGCCAGCACGAGCCAACTGGCCGGGATGAAACCCGGCAGGAACCGGACTGAGACAATGAACGCCGCCATCACGCCGCCGGCAACCACCAGTGGCATCATCGGCAACAGCACACGCGCCGGAGAAATGCCGAGTGAAGTGCGCAGGACGACCAATCGCACGGGCAACATGATCCAGCCTCGCGCAGCCATCGCCGCGGCGAATCCGATGATGCCGAAAGGCGCCAGGACAACGAAAAACAGCAGAAGCAGCACAAAACCCGCGACGGCCAGCTTGAGGCTCAAGCCGACGCGCCCCGTTCCCTGCATGAGTGTCACCGTGAGCTGGGAAATCGGCGCAACCAGGCCCGCAATTGCCAGGATCCCGAGTGCATTGCCTGCTTCGAGCCATTCCTTGCCGAAAAGCATCGGCACAAGCTCATCAGAAAGCGTCGCCAGGATGACAAATCCCGGGATTGCGAACAAACCCGTGAGCCTGAGCGCGAGCGTCAGCATCGGGACCAGGCGGGCCGAGTCGGCCTGCGCTTCCGCAAAGCTCGGCAAGGTGACGCGTATCGCCGGACGAATGACAAGCTCGCTGCTGAGGTTGAAGATCTTTATCGAAAGCGACCAAAGCCCGACCGGGGCGGGTCCGTTGAAGTAGCCCAGAAACGCGCGTGGCACCAGTGCCTCGCTCAAGGCGATCAAGCGCTCGCCGAGCACTCGGGAACTGAACTTGAACATCGACCGGAAATGCGGCATGGAAAAAGCCATGGCCGGTCGCCATGCTGCCGCTTTCCACAGCACCAGTACGGTCACGATCGGGAAGAGCAGCTCATAGGCGACGAGGCTCCAGACGCCATAACCTTCGATCGCCAGAACGATACCGACGATGCCGGCGATGCCGGTTGCAAGCAGCGCGCGCAGTGCCAACGGCGCCATTTTCAGTTGCCGCTGCAACAGCGCGGTGGGAACAATATACAGGCTGACGATCAGCGGATACGGTGCCAGTGCGGGCATGATTCTCGCGAGCCTGGGGTCATCGAACAGGTAAGCGAGTATTGGCGCGGCAAGGAGGATGATCACGGCCAGCGTGCAACCGACGGCCAGCACGCCCCAGAACGACGCATTGAGGTGCGACTCCTCGAGATCGGGGCGATGCACGATGGCCTGGATCCAGCCGCCCTGGGTGAGAAAGCTCTGGCCGACCAGCACCAGCATCATGGCGAGGCCGACGATTCCATAGGGCTCCGGGCCAAGGAGCCGCGCAAGTACCGCGAAGATCAGGAGTTGCAGGATCTCGGTTGCCCACACTTCAACCGTGGACCAGAAAGCACCACCGGCCGCGCGATCCTTGAGCAGGTCGCCGCGATGCGATAATGGATTGGCTTTCACGAAATGGAGGCCCGAAGCCCCGCGCCATCCCCGAAATCCGGGGCCACCGGTGCGGTCAAGCAGTCAACTCCACGTTTTCCAGGGCGGATTCCCGGATGCCCAAAGACGCTCGAGCAGGTGCTTGTCGCGGAGCGTATCCATGCACTGCCAGAAAGATTCGTGACGATAGGCCATGAGCTGATTCTCGGCGGCGAGGCGCTCGAGCGGTTCCCGCTCGAATTGAGTATCGTCGCCCTCGATGTAGTCGAAGATCGCGGGTTCGAGGACGAAGAATGCCCCGTTGATCCAGCCCTCGCTGGTCTGCGGCTTCTCGCTGAACCTCAAGACACGGTCGCCTTCGAACTCCATGTGACCGAATCGGGCTGGAGGCCTCACCGCCGTGACGGTCGCGATCCTGCCGTGAGATTCGTGAAATCGAAGGAGTGCCTTGATGTCGATGTTGCTGACGCCATCGCCCCAGGTCAGAAAGAAGCGATCGTTGCCCAGCCACGGAGCGAGTCTCTTGATACGGCCCCCGGTCTGCGTATTCAGTCCGGTAAAGACCAGGTCGACGACCCAGTCAACACGGCTTGACCGATGGCGCCTTATTTCGCCGCTGCCCGTATTGACCGTCAGGTCGCCCCACAGGCTCGCGTAGTAAGTCATCCATTGCTTGATGTATTCGCCCTTGTAGCCGAGCGCGATGCTGAACTCGCTGAATCCGTGCCCCGCGTAGTGCTTCATGATGTGCCACAGGATCGGCCTGCCGCCGATCTCGACCATCGGTTTCGGCCGAATGTCGGTCTCTTCCGAGAGCCGCGTACCCAGTCCGCCGGCCAGGATTGCAACTTTCACGGCTCGCCTCTCAGAAATTGCGACTCAGTTTCACGTGATTGACCGGCTGCTCTTCGCAACGAGGGGGCATGCTGAGATCGAACGGCGCGGGGCCGTTCACTCGCGAAGAAGCTTCCGGTATCCGATGCCGATTCTACGGCATTGACGATCGCGTCGAAACTCAGCGACAGGTGAAATCAATGCCGACCGCTGGACGCCATGGGGCTTGACTCGGTCAGCAACGGACTACCGACCACTCGCCCGCGACTCCAGGCGGAGTCGCTCAGTCAGTCATCCGCCGGCCGCTGCCTCCACGCCGATCGTTCATCTTGTGGGCATGCGGGTTGGCGAAATTGACGCGCCGGTCGCGAGTGCTGCGCCGGTCGCTGTGGTGAACGTAGCGGCACTGGCACTTTGACTGCGAACACTCGGACACCGGCAGCGTCGGCGCCGAAGACGACAGAAACCGCCGGCCCTCCAGCTGGCGTGCCGCTTCGCAGGCCCTGAGGCCCGGCTCGATGCTGACAGCGTGGAATGGGTTACTGACGCGCCGGTGCTCGACCGGCCGGCCCGCGTAGCGAACTTCGGCGCCGATCCTTCTGCGCATCAACCAATCCGAAAGATTAAAGGCCAAGGCAACACCTCCTGTGCGCCCGCAGACAAGTTTAACCAAATGCGGCGGCGGCCTGTCTACTCCTGCACAATTATGTCACGTACGCCCGCGCTTTCCTGATGCGGCCGAATTCCGGCCGCATGCTACGATGCACTCCATATTGAGCCTTGTCGACGCCCGAAAGGCGCCCCTGCCCCAGAGGATAAGTGCCGACCTGTGCATCGTCGGCTCCGGCGCAGCGGGCATTACGCTGGCCTCGGCCCTCCTGCCCACTGGCCGCGATATTTGCCTCCTGGAAAGCGGGGGATTGGCACCCGACGCCAATACCCAGTCGCTCTACAACCTGGAATCAGTGGGTTACCCGCCGCGTCCGGACTACATGTCCCGGGCGCGGTATTTCGGCGGAAGCTGCAACCTGTGGGCTGGCCGGAGCATGGCCCTTAGCCCGATCGACTTCGAGCAGCGGGATTGGGTACCGCACAGCGGCTGGCCGATCGGCTACACCGATGTCGCCCGCTACTACGGGGCGGCGGCGAGGATCCTCGGCCTGCCGGACCCCGAGCGCACCGCGGAGCGCGAAGTACCAGCCCGTATTTCCGCACACGAGCGCAGGCTGTTCCAGGGCGATGTGCTTGCGCCCACGATCTCCCTCTGGGCACGGAGTCCCAAACGATTCGGGCCCGACTACCTGCGTGAATTCCGGTCGGCCCGGAACCTGACGGTACTGCTCAACCTGTCCGCGACACGGATTGTCGCCAGTCCCGACGGCAATGCGGTCGATTCGATTGAAGCGAGCACACTCGAGGGCAAGCGTCTGTCCATTCACGCCCGACAGTTCGTGCTGGCATGCGGCGGCATCGAGAACGCGCGCCTGCTGCTCGTGTCGAACGACCGGCACGCTGCGGGTCTCGGCAACGGGAACGATCTCGTTGGCCGCTTTTTCATGGATCACCCGCGCGCCGTCTTCGGCCGCGTTTCGGTTCCCGCGGGCACGAACCTGCCGCTATTGCGCGGCCGGCCGCTGCGCGAAGGCAAACTCCAGCTCGGTATCGGATTGTCGCCGGAATCCCAGCGGCGCGAGCGAATGCTCAATCATTACGTGACTTTCGAGGAGCTGACTTCCGGCTATGCCGAGGCCAGCTATGCGTCAGTCGTGCAGACGATGAAGGTTGTCCTGCGCCGCGGCCACGCGGGCAGTCGCTGGGACCTGGCCAAGATGCGCGTCGCGGAAATCCCGGAGATGATTTACCTGTTGAGCCCGAAGGAACTCATGCCGCACGCCCTGTATCGCGCCTATGTCGCCCTGCGCGACCGCCTGCCCGGGCGACGCGCGCCGCGGGAGTTCGTCGCCGTCTACTTCTGCGAACAGCCGCCGAATCCAGCGAGCCGGGTCGCGCTCGTCCATGAAACGGATCGGCTCGGTGTGAGGAAACTCAGATTCGACTGGCGCCTGGATGGCGCATTCCGGGAAAGTTTGTTCCGCATGCAGGAATTGCTCGCGCGGGAGTTCGAGCGCAGTGGAGCCGCCCGGCTTCAGCCGGCGCTGGAGGAGCCAACATTCACGGATGCGTCGCACCACATGGGAACGACCCGCATGAGCCTCGACGCCCGGAGCGGCATCGTGGATGCAGACTGCCGCGTGCACGGCCTGCGCAATCTTTTCATCGCCGGCAGTTCGGTGTTTCCCTGCGCAGGCCACGCCAATCCCACGCTGACCATCGTCGCACTGGCGCTCCGGCTCGCAAAGCGGCTTCAGGTGCCCGATGACGATTGATCGCAAGGCACTTCGCATCGCCATCGTGGCCGCGTGCCCGTTTCCCCTGTCCCGGGGCACGCCCGTCCGGATCCTGCGGATGGCAGAAGCGCTCGCCGAGCGCGGCCATGACGTGCATGTGGCTACGTATCACCTCGGATCGGGCGCGGTCTCGCCCGCAGTGCGCGTTCACCGCATTCGCGACCTGGGATTCTACCGCCGGCTGAGTCCCGGGCCCTCCTACCGAAAACTTCTTTTTGTCGACCCCTATCTCGTGTCGCTCCTTCGCAGGCTGTTGCGCGAGCTGCCATTCGACGTCATTCATGCGCATCACTACGAGGGCGTCCTCGTCGGCGCCATGGCGCGACGCGGCCGGAGCGTGCCGATGGTGTATGACGCACACACGCTGCTCATGTCGGAACTGCCGTTCTATCCGCTGGGACTCCCGGCCGGGGTGAAGCGTGCCGCTGGCATCTGGATGGACCGGCATATACCGCGGCTCGCCGATCACACGGTCTGCGTCACCGAAACCATCCGTGACAAGCTCGTTGGCGATGCGGGCATGGATCCGCAGCACCTGTCGGTCATCTCCAACGGCGTCGAGTTCGAACACTTCAATTCGCCGCAACCAGGCGGCACCCAGGCCGGTCGGCCGCCCACGCTGGTCTTCACCGGAAACCTTGCCGAGTACCAGGGTATCGACCTGATGCTGAAAGCCTTCCAGCGCGTCTTGCGGCGCGTGCCGGGAACGCGCCTCGTGGTTGCGAGCGACACGCCTTTCGAGGCTTATGAAGCACTCTCGAATGAGCTTGGCATCCGCCAGCAGATCGACATCGTCAGTTCGCCGCCGTTCAAGGACCTGCCGGCCGTGCTCGCTGCCGGCGACGTCGCCCTGAATCCGCGCGTCGATTGCGACGGCATTCCGGTCAAGCTGCTAAATTACATGGCAGCCGGCCGGCCAGTCGTCTCGTTTGCGTCGTCCGCGCCGGGCGTCGTTCACGCCAGGACCGGCTGGCTGGCCGCCAGCGGCGACATACAGGCGTTCGCGGACGGCATCGTGACGTTGCTGAACGATCGGGCGCTCGCCAACCGGCTGGGAGAGGCGGCACGCGACTACGTTTCGGAAAATTGCCGCTGGTCGATCGTGGCCGAACGCTGCGAAGCGCTGTATCGCCGCATGATCGAGGCATAGGGAGCAACCGATGGATTTCGCCCGGGCCATTGCATTCGCCCACATCCTCTTCAGCATCCTGCTGGTCGGGCAGGCGCTTTTCTGGATGATCATGGCGAGCGTGCTGAACACGCGATACGGCGCGCTCGAAGCCGATCGACTGCTCCAGGTCGCGAATCGCGCCCGTTGGCCGCATGTCGTGGTTCCGCTTTCGTTACGCATCCCTTTGCCGTGGATCGCCTGGCTGACGCTTGCCGCCATTGCCGGCACCGGCGCGGTCGGCCTGGTGCTCCGTGGATTTTCCGGGGACTGGCTGTGGTGGACCAAGCTGGGGCTTTTCGCGGCGATCGCGATCGTCCAGGTGCCGTTGTCGCGGCATCCCGGTCCCGCCCTGATACGAATCAATTTCGTCCTGGTCATCGCGGCGATCGTCGTGTCGGGCTGGGCGCTGCGCTGAGGCGAACATGACTCTCTATGCCATCTGCATCGCGCTGCATCTGCTTGCCCTGACGCTGTGGCTCGGCCATATGTTCGTCTGGTCGCTCATCGTGGGACCGGCGATGAAAGGGATCGAGCCCGCCGCCACGGCCGAGACACTCCGTTCCGCGAGCCTGGCCGGCGGAGGCATCGGCTGGCCGGCGTTGGCGATCCTGATTGCCACGGGCCTGTACCTGCTGAACCAGCGCGGCATTGCGCTCGCCGATCTCGTCTCGGGATCGGCATTCAGCGGTAGCCAGGGAACGGTACTTGCAGTCAAGCTGTTTTTTGTCGCCGCCATGGTCGGTTACCAGGCCGCTTTCGGTCATCGCGCGTCATCGATCGCAATTTACGTCAACATTCTTTCGGCCCTGATCGTGGTCGGCGCATCGGTGATCCTCGTCAGAGGCTGGATTGGATGACCCGCCGACCGGCCAGAACAATTGTCGTCGGTCTCGAGCTCGGCGACGCGCACCTGATGCACGCATGGGCAGAGGCGGGCCTGCTGCCGGCAATTCGCGACATGATGGACCGGGGATGCTGGGGATGGCTCGAAACGACCGCGGATCAGCTTCATATCTCCGCCTGGCCTTCCATCTACACGGGCGTGCTGCCCGGCGAGCACGGCGTCTATTTCACGTTTCAACCCGCGCCCGGCCTGCAAGGCTACCGTAGATTTCATGACGGCCTGTATGGCCGTCCGACATTCTGGAGCCTTCTGGATGCCGGTGGCCGATCCTGCGCCGTGCTGGACCCGCCGTATTCGCATCCGGAGGCGGGCTTCGGAGGCTCCTACATCCACGACTGGGGCAGCTGGGCACACTACCTGAAATCGGGTTCCGTGCCCGCCGAACTGCTGCCTCGCATGGAGCGGGCCTGCGGCCACTACCCGCTTGGGCTCGAAGCCAACGATCTGGGTCTCGCGCCGCTGGATTCCGCGCCGACTGCGCGCCGGCTGATGCAGTCGATCGTTTCCAAGGGCGAAGCGACACGCTGGCTGATGCGCGAATGCCCGCACGACCTGTTGTTCTCCGTATTCGGAGAAACGCATGCCGCAGGACATTACTGCTGGTCAACCGAACTGTCCGGCGCCAATTCCCGCCTGGTGGAGTCGCCGATGCTGAGCGTATACCGGGAGCTCGACCGGGCCATCGCATCCATCCGCCGCGATGCCGGCGACGATGCAACGCTCATCCTGCTGTCGGGCGACAGTGTCGGCCCGAACCACGCCGGCTGGCACCTGCTGCCGGACGTGCTGGAGCGACTGGGATACGGCGCACGCGGGAATCAACCGGGTGAGGCAGCCGGCAGCGCGAGCCCGCGTCGCAAGTTCGATCCCGTCAAGTCACTGCGCGACTTGCTGCCCAAGGATTTCCGCAAGAATCTCGCCCGCATGCTGCCGACCGCGCTGCGTGACCGCCTGGCGCAACGCGTGGACTCCGCCGGCATCGACTGGTCGTTGACGCGGGCCTACAGCCTCCCGACGGACCTCGAAGGTTACGTCCGATTGAATTTGCGGGGCCGCGAACCACAGGGAATCGTTGCACAAGGCACCGAGCACGAGCAGGCCATCCGCGACCTCATGCAGGGCATCGGAGAGCTGCGCGATCCGCAAACGGGTCGTGGTATCGTTCGCGATGTCCTGCGTTCCGACGAAGCATTTCCGGGCCCCCGCGTTGCCTACCTGCCGGACCTGATCGTGCGCTGGGAGCCCGGGACGCCGATAACCGCAGCGGCATCGCAGCGGATCGGCGTCGTGACCGCGGCTTCGCCCGATCCGCGCCCGGGTACTCACCAGGGCCCGGGATTCGTGCTGGCGCAAGGCCCGGGTATACCGCCTGCGACACGGATGAGTGACGGCCATATCGTGGATGTCGCGCCCACCTTGTTGACGCGGCTGGGCGTGGCCGTACCGGCCCACATGCGCGGTCGCGCCTGGCCGGAATTGACCGCAGGTTGAAAAATGCAGGGGACCTCGAGATGAGTATCAGGATTCTTCAGATCGGCGCCGGAATTCGTGGCCGCCACTGGGCCCAGTTCGTCAAGGCACATCCGGACATCGATTGCGTCGCCCTCGTGGAGCCGGACGTCGCAGCCAGGGACCAGGCGCGCCCAATTGTCGGCCCGGAATGCAAGCTCGTTGCCGATCTCCCGTCCGCGTTGGGCGTTGGGGGCGTGGACGCGGCGCTCGTCGTCAGCCCCTCGGAGACCCACGCGCGTACAGCGACCGAGTGCCTGGACGCCGGCTTGACTGTCATGGTCGAGAAACCGCTCTCGGTCACGGTCGATGAAGGCCGCAAGCTCCTGCAGCGATCGCATGCCGTCGGCAAGCAGGTTATCGTCGCCGAAAACTACCGCTTCTGGCCGGCTGAACGCACGATTCAGCGGCTGTTGGGCGAGGAATTCCTCGGCAAGCTCGACAACGCGGTGATGATCGATCGCCGGCACCAGCCGAGCCGGACCGAAGGCCCCTGGTTCGGCCGCATCGAGTACCCGCAGCTCCAGGAGATCGCCACGCACCACTTCGACAGCCTGCGCGCATTTTTCGGCGCGAGACCCGTGGGACTCAGCGTGCGATGCTGGAACCCGCCGTGGACCGACTATCGCCACGGTGCAAACACCGAGGCACTCATCGATTTCGGACACATGCAGGTGCAGTATCTCGGGACGCTGCTCTCCCATCGCTTCGGCTTCTCGTTGTGGATCGAAGGCGAGAAAGGCGTGCTCTGGACCAACCGGAAATTCGTCGCCTGGCGTCCGGGCGGCAGCCGCTGGTTCCGGCCCATGCGCAACGACAAGGTGCCGAAAGGCGACGAGCGGCCCTATCCCCAGGGCGGCACGACGTCACTGTTGGACAGCCTGCGCGATGCCGTATTGCACGGCCGTCGCGCGGATACGCGCGGAGAGGACAATATCTGGACGGTCGCGATGGTCGAAGCCGGAAAAATGTCCGATCGCGAACGCCGTATGGTCAGGCTCGACGAAGTTTACGGTGACCCCGTGACGGATCCGGGGCCGGCGTGACGGGCGGCTCCGCAGGAAAGCGGCGCGTCCTTCTGATCGGGCTCGACAGCGCGGACGCCGAGCTGATCGAAAAATGGTCGGATGACGGCACACTGCCCGCGCTGGCCCGCATGCGGCGTGAAGCGACCTGGAGCCGCCTGGGCACCACCGCCGAAGTAATGCACGTGTCCGCCTGGCCGACGCTTTACACAGGCACGACGCCGGGACATCACGGCATGTACCACGCCTTCCAGGTGCGTGCCGGCCAATACGGGATTCAGCGCACCGAGCCCAGCTGGTGCGCACAACCGCCGTTCTGGCAGGCCCTCGATGCCGCCGGCCGGCGCTGCGTCGTATTCGATGCATTCATGGATTACCCGCTGCGAGGATACGGGGGCACGCAGATCCTGGAGTACGGGACCTGGACCTGGTTCGGGGAGCCGGGCTCGACGCCTCGGGGACTGCTAGGCGACCTGAAGCACCGCTTCGGGCCCTACCCCGCGCCCGAGCACGCAGACCTCGTGCAGGTTCCGGACGATCCCCTGAAATTCCGGGACCAGCTCGTCGCCGGCGCGGCGCTGAAGGCGCGCATTACCCGCGCCCTGATGCAGGAGCAGGATTGGGACTTCCTCTTCGTGACCTTCGGCGAGACGCACGGCGCCGGCCACTATCTCTGGCACTTCGGCGACCGCGACTACCCGCTGCAGCCGGCCACGGAGTCATTGCGCGGCGTGCAGCTCGTGCGCGACGTCTACGCCGGGATCGATTCCGCAATCGCGGAAATTCTCGGGGGGGTGGATGACAACACGACCGTCATCGTCACCTCCGCCGATGGCATGGGCCCGAATTACTCAGGTTGCCACCTGATGCCCGAATTGCTGCACCGCATGGACCTGTTTCACGGTGGCGGCGTCAGTGGCGGACGTCCGGGCGCCAGGCCGCGCAAGGGCTTGCTGCAGTCCATGCGCCAGGCCGTGCCGCTGGGATTCCGCCAGAGCGTGACTCGCTGCCTGCCAAAACCCTTGCGCTACAAGCTGGGAATGAAATGGGTCAATTCGAGTGTCGACTGGTCGAAATCCCGTGTGTATTGCATACCGAACTCCAATGAAGGCTATTTCCGGGTCAACCTGCGCGGGCGGGAACCGACAGGATTCGTCGCAGCCGGTGCGGAATACGAGGACATTCTCGGCCGGCTGCAGGCTGAACTCGCCGGGCTTCGCGAACCGCGCACGGGCCAGGTCGCCGCGGAACGGACGACGCTGATCGACGGGACCTATTCCGGGGTGAGGCGTCCCGATCTCCCCGACGCGGTCATTTCCTGGAACCTGGACGCAAAGGTCGTCGATTCCGTAGACACGGCGGGCTGCGGCCGGATCAGCGGTCAGCCGGGGTATGCGACTTCGCCTTTCTACACCGGCAATCACCGGCCCACGGCATTCGCGCTGACTCGAGCTCCGGACTGGTCTCAAGCCCTGGATGCCGGCAAACCGCACGTGATCGACATCGCGCCCACCGTGCTTTCCCTGCTCGGCGTGGACGCGCCGAAGCGATACGAAGGCCGCAGCTGGCATCGCGGTGGACCATGAGCAATTCGACTCGGCTAGACTGTCACGGGGAGATTGCGGCGCATGCCTAAACTGCTGAATTCACGACAAGTCCTCGTGACCGGTGGCGCCGGATTTCTCGGTTCGCATCTCTGCGACGCATTGCTCGCGCAGGACTATTCGGTCATCTGCCTCGACAACTTCTACACCGGCAACCGGCAGAACGTGTTCCACCTGCTCGATGACCCGCGATTCGAGCTCATTCGGCACGACGTCACGTTCCCGATCTACCTGGAAGTCGACGAAATATACAACCTGGCCTGCGCCGCCTCACCAGTCCACTACCAGTTCGACCCGGTCCAGACCACCAAGTCGAGCGTGCACGGGGCCATCAACATGCTCGGCCTCGCCAAGCGCGTGAAGGCCAGGATCCTGCAGGCATCGACCAGCGAAGTCTACGGCGACCCGGACGTTCACCCGCAACCTGAACAGTATTGGGGCAAGGTCAACCCGATCGGCCCGCGCGCCTGTTACGACGAAGGCAAGCGTTGTGCCGAGACATTGTTCTTCGACTATCACCGCCAGCACCAGCTGCTGATCAAGGTTGCACGCATCTTCAACACCTACGGACCGCGGATGCACCCGAACGACGGGCGGGTCGTGTCGAATTTCATCCGGCAGGCACTGCTCGGCGAGCCGATCACGATCTACGGGGACGGCCAGCAGACCCGGTCGTTCTGTTACGTCAGCGACCTGATCGACGGGCTGATTGCGCTCATGAAGACCCGCGACGATTTCACGGGTCCCGTCAACCTCGGCAATCCGCACGATTTCACCATGATCCAGCTCGCCGAGCACGTCATCGCGCTGACGAACTCGAAATCGAAGCTGGTCAGGGAACCGGCGCCAATCGACGATCCGCGTCAGCGCAAGCCCGACATCGGGCTGGCCGCGCGCGAGCTGGGCTGGCAGCCGAAAGTGCAACTTGATGAGGGACTCAAGCGGACCATCGAATATTTCGACCGGAAACTTGCGAAGAAGGACAAGCCCTGACGGTCCTCGCCGGTACGCCGTCGCTCCCCTTCAACGAATGAGTCCATACGCCGCCAAGCCTGCGCTGTGCATCCTGAACTACAACGGCGAGGCGATCCTGCCGCACGCGCTCGAGGCCGCCTGCGCAATCGCAGGCAGCTTTTCCGAGATCGTCGTGCTGGACAATGGCTCGCAGGACGGCAGCCGCGAACTGATACGCCGGGATTTTCCCGGCGTGCGACTGATCGAGCTGGGAGACAACCTGGGTGCGGCGGGCGGCCGCAATGCAGGGCTGCGATTGCTGTCTTCCGACCTGATTCTCCTGATGGACAACGACGTCGCGCTGACCGAAGACTGCGTGGAACGACTGGTCGAGGCCCTGTGGTCGCGGCCCAAAGCCTCGATCGCCGTGCCAGCCGTGGTGTACGGCAACCAGCGGGATTTGGTCCAGTATTGCGGCGCGGGATGCCATTACCTCGGCCAGCAGACACTGGCGAACGAGGACATTCCGCTGGACCGCATCGATTCCGCAGTCTTCGAGATGGATTCCCTCATTTCCTGCTGCCTTCTCATTGACCGTTCGCGGCTGCCGGGACCGGAATTTTTCGACGATTCGTTCTTCATTTATTTCGAGGATCACGAATACGGCGTGCGGCTGCGCGCACTGGGATCGTCGCTGATCGCAGTTCCGGCGGCGCGTTGCTTTCACGGCCAGGGCACGGCAGGACTCTCGATTCGCCAGCTCGGCGGCTATTCGAGCCGGCGGGTGTTCTTCCTGATACGCAACCGCTGGCTGTTCCTGCTGAAGATCTACTCGTTGCGCACCTGGCTCGTGCTGCTGCCGATGCTGCTGTTCTACGAAGCCTCCCAGTTCGCGATCGTCATCAAGAAAGGCTGGCTGCGCGAATGGTGGCGAGCGGTGGCCTGGACGTTCGGCCATCTGCCTGCCATCCTGCGTGAGCGGCGCCGCTTCCAGCGGTTGCGGCAACGCCATGACGGCGATCTCTTGACCGGTGGCCGTCTTCCGTTTCGCAGCGAGCTGACCGCCGGCGGCTTCGAGCGCTTCGCGCGAAGGATGCTCGGCCGCATTTCGTCCGGCTACTGGGCGGTCGCGTCGCCGTTGATCAGGCGCGGTCGCAATCGGGATACGGCGTGACGGGGGCGCGGCGCCTGAAGATCTGCTATGTGGTGCCCGGGCACGACCTGGTCAGCACGATGGGTCCTACCCGCAATGTCCTCAATCTCGCGCAGGCCATGCAGCCCCTGGCCGACATTTCAGTCGCGTTCCGGCGCGTTTCCGACGTCAAGGCACCAGAGGGGATCCCGATCCTGCAGATTGCTCCCGGCGGCACCCATGAGCGCGCCGACGACGCCGCAACGAGCGGCATGGGTTACCTTCAGTTCCTTCGCTATCTCCGCGATGTTCGCCGGTTCGTCGCGCAGGAACTCGGGCCCTTCGATGTGGTGCTCGAGAAGAGCTGGCTGCTCTCCGGTTACGTGGCCGCCAGGTGCGCGGAGCGCGGGCAGCTCGGCGTGCCGGTCGAGAACATCGTCCAGAACCCGGGCCATGCCGCGAGACGGCAGTGGACGAAGTACATACGCCTCAGGCTCGGGGCATGGCTTGCGCGGCGCAACATGCGCAAGGCCCCGGTCGTCATTGCGGAAACGGAGTTCCTGAAGCGCGAGATTCATCGCCATTGGGGCGTGCCGGCGGATCGCATCGCCGTGGTCCATCTCGGCGTGGATCGGGACCTGTTTCACCCAATTGACCAGGCCGAGGCGAGGCGCCGGCTCGGCCTGTCGGCAGACGCGCTGATCCTGACTTATGTCGGCGTGCTCGACTGGACCCACAATCTCGAGCCGGCAATTCGTGCGCTGTTCGGGTCCTGTCCGCCAGATGTCGAATTGCACGTAGTCGGCGACGGCGCCCGGCGCGGGGAGTATGAGGCCATGTCTCGCGACTGCCCCCGCAAGCTGCGTTTTTACGGCAAGGTCCCGCACGACGAGGTGCCCTGGCACATCGCGGCCGCCGACCTCTGCCTGGCTCCATACGAATCGGCGGCATTCGCCTCCGGCGAACTCGGCTATTCCACCATGAAGATCCCGGAATACCTGAGCGTCGGGCGCGCGATCGTCAGTGTGCCGAGCGGACGGATCCGTTCGCTCGTCACACCCGGCCGCAATGGATTCCTGTTCCCCAATGAGCGGGGCCACTGGCGAGAATTCATACGCGAACTACCGAACCGGGCGACGCTCGCCGAAATGGGGGCCGCAGCGGCACAGGTGCATCAGCCAACCTGGGAATCCACGGCCCAGGCCTATCTCGAAGTCTGCAAAGAGGCGCTGCAGGCGGGCCATTCCGGTCGCCGACACTGATTCACGCACGATGAAATCCGGCTTCCCGGAACATTTTCTCTGGGGTGCGGCAACCTCAAGTCACCAGGTCGAGGGCGGCAATCGCTGGAACGACTGGTGGGAGCTCGAGCAGGACGGCCGGCTGCCATACCGCTCGGACGATGCCTGCCGCCATTACGAGCTTTACGAGAGCGACTTCGACCTCGCACGCGCACTCGGCCACAACGCGCACCGGCTGTCGATCGAATGGAGCCGCATCGAACCCCGGCCTGGCGAATGGAACCAGTGCGGCACTCGATCACTATGTCGACGTCATCTCCGCCCTGCGCCGCCGGGACATCGAGCCGGTCGTCACTTTGCATCATTTCACGAATCCCGCCTGGCTGGCGCGGCGCGGCGGCTGGGCCGCGGGCGGCTGCGTCGAGGCGTTCGAGCGCTATGTCGACCATGTATCCGCGCGCCTCGCCGGATCGGTCAAATACTGGCTGACGGTCAACGAACCGACCGTCTACGCGAAGCACGCCTACGTGAGCTGCGACTGGCCGCCCTGCGAAGCGCGCAGCTGGCGGCGCGCAGCAGTCGCCATGCGAAACCTCTGCCGGGCGCACTGTGCCGCGTATCCCGTGCTGCATCGCCACCGCCCGGACGCGATGGTCGGACTTGCGCACAGCACGCCCTGGATCGTGCCCTGCGATCCCGGCAATCCCGCCGATCGCCTCGCAGCACGTTCGAGAGACTTCGCATTGAACAGCCTCGTGTTCCGGCTGCTGGGCGCGCATCCGCGCCAGGTGCTCGACTTCATCGGCATCAACTACTACGCGCGGCAGGTCGTACGCGCCAGGTCCGAAACCGGCCGCCTGTCCCCGTTCGGCGCCGAGTGCACCGCCGATCACCATGGCGCGCCGCGGACCTTCTCGCCGCTTGGCTGGGAGGTGTATGCGCCGGGCCTCGCAGGCGTGCTGCGTCGATTTTCGCGTTACGGCCTGCCCTTGATGGTCACTGAAAATGGCATTGCGACCGATGATGAAGCGCTTCGTACGCGTTACCTGCGAGACCACATCGGCGCGCTCGAGCAGTCGGTGCTGGCCGGCGTTCCCGTGCTCGGCTACCTCTACTGGACGCTGATGGACAATTACGAATGGGCTGTCGGCCGCACGGCGCGTTTCGGCCTTGCGCAAACCGACTTCGCGACGCAGGCGCGTCGACCGCGTCCGGCAGCCGAGGCATTCAGGTCAATCATCGCCTCGCGTGGCTTTCGCTAGACTGTCGTCGCGGGCGCCCAGGCGCTCCTGCATTGCGGCGGCGATGACCCGGTTGCCGGCGACGTTCGGATGCCCGTCAATTTGAAAGAAGAGCTTTTTCCCGCCGGCCGCGCTGCGGCGCATGGCGTCGGTCAGGTTGAGGACTTCGATGCCTTCGGCTGCCAGCGTCTCCTCGAGCGGCGAGGTCAAGGATGGAAACTCGGCATCGTGCAACGGAAGGTAGACGGCTTCCTTGGTCGGAAACAGCAGCGCCAGGAAATCAATGCCGTTGGCACGGGCCAGGTCGCGCGCCTGGACGGTCGCCTGCACGACACTGCGAAATGCCGGACTGGATGGATCGTTGAGTTGAATCGCGCGTTTGTATACGGACGGAACCAACTGTAGTCGCTCTCCATCCGGGGTCGACACCGTTTTCGATCCGTGGGACTCGCCGATGCCGTCGACCACAGTCTTGATCAGCAGCAGCACGAGGCTGTGCTCGAGCACGCCGCGAATGCGGTCGGGCGGTTTTCCTCCGTAGAATCTCCATTCGTCGAAATTGACCGGTGACCCTGCCTCGAGCCAGCTGTTGAAGATATCGTCCCCGACGAGGTCGTTGCCGGCGAAAATCCCGAATACGAGCAACCCCGGCTTCAAACCGAGGCCGAATCGCTTGAAGTACCGCAGGTACTGCTGCGGCGACGTGCCCGGCATGCCCAGGTTGACGATGCGCTTGCCTGGCAGGCGCTCGGCCACCAGGTTCACCCAGGCCTGTTCCTTCGCGACGCCCCATCCGTAAACCATGGAGTCGCCGACGATCACGATATCCGCCTTCGCAGGCCAAGGCGTCGCGTTGCGAAATCCGTGTTCGTCCGAGTCGACCTCGAAACTGAAATCAAGCGTCTTGAGCTCAGTCTTGTAATACGGTGGGTAGACGTATCCGAGATAGGGATCAGGGATCGAAATCACCGGAGTTTGCAGCTGGAACAGCCGCTTGATCTGGGCGCGCTCCGGGAGCAACTCCGGGCGCAGGCGCAGAATGCCCTCTCCCAGCAGGAGCGCCAGGAACATCGCCGCCGGAATCAGCCAGAGCGGGGCATATCGCACCAGCCAGTGGCGTTCCATGCCCGCGGATTTCTGGGAAGCGATCATGCAGCTTATGAGTATGCCATCAATTTCAGCCGGCTATTTTTTGCCGGCCGAGCAACAACTGAACATCGCCAGGCATGATGAGTCCGACAAGACGCATGGAGACGAGCGTGGCGACGCCGAGCCCCACCAGTTCCACCAGCAGCCCCGCTCCGGACGACGGAATCATCCAGCTGATCAAGCCGACGACCAGGCTCACGGCCACTGCCAGCAGCGCCTGGCGCGGTTCCAGCAAGACGCCTAATTCGCGTCGCACCAATGCGCCGACGAGGACCGTCGCGATGGCAAATGACAGCAGCGCGGCGGTCGCCGCACCCGCCGCGCCAAAGAGCGGAATCAGGATCAGGTTCAGGACGAGCCCTGCGCCGAGCGCGACATAGATGCGGCGCGCCGCGACCGCGGCGTGTCCGGAGCCGATCACGATCGCCTGCAACGAGGCCAGCACGGTGAATCCCAGCCCCTGCGCAAAGATCAGGATCGCCAGCAGGACCGCGCCGGGGCGGTAGCCCTCGCCGAAGAACAGCACCATCAGCTCGGAGGCATTGGCTGCGACCAGCGCGCAGGCAGGTACGAGCAGTACGAGCAGGAATCGCATGGTGCCCTTCACCAACTGGCCCGCGGCGGCGTGCTCGCCGGTGCTGCGCGCCCGCGCGATCAACGGGACGAGGAACGAAACCATGACGAATCCGAGAATATTGGGCCCGCGGGCCAGGCTGAGCGCAGCCACGTACTCTCCCCGGATTTCGGGGGCGAGCGTGTGTCCCAGCACGCTCAAGAGCCACAGGTCGATCCCGATCAGGCACTGGATACCGATGTCGCTGATCGTAATCGGCAGCGCGGTGGCGAGGACCGCGCCCCGCTCACGCAGCACCGGCCGGAATGCCTGGGTGCCGACCCGGCGAACAATCAGCAAGGCACCGACAATGGAAGCGGCGACGTTGACGATGAGCGCCCCCTGGATGCTCAGTGAGCCGTTCGCGAACAGGATGCCGATGCCCGCGGCGCGAGTCAGGGCATAAGCACAGGCAACGGCTCCCGTGGCGCGAAAATCACGCCGGCCGCTGAGGATGTGCACGAGTATGCGATACAGGCTGAAGAACGGGATGTCGAGAATGGCGATGCGAAACAGCACCACGCCATTTGTCACGTGCAGCCAGTCGGCCAGCCAGGGCGCGGCGACCCAGAGGACGGCGAAACCCGCGAGGCCGACGCCGATCCCGATCCAGACGCCGGCGCTTTCGAGGGCGGACTGGTCGGACGACGCGCTGCCGCCGATCAGCTTGGTGAGCCCCTGCGGAATCCCCAGCCGGATGATTTGTTCGGATGCCAGCAGCACGGAGTAGACGACGCCGTAGATTCCGTACGCAACGGGCCCGAACCCGCGCGCCAGCAGCACGGCAATGACGTAACCGCAAATGGACAGGCAGGCAAACCCGACCGAGTTCCACAGCGCGCCCGCGGCGGCCTGCTCGCCGAGCCCGCTCCCCGCGCCGCGGGCGGTCATGTGCTTTCCACCGTCGTCACGACGTCAATGGGCCTTTCGGGACGCTTCGGCAAAAGTCGTGGTCGAACCGGCGAAAGCGGCCGGCCTTGCCTGCGCCAGCGACTCGATGCGCTGGGTGATCTCGTCAGCGCTTTCGCCCATTAGGAATGTCCTGCCCCAGATCTCGAGTCCGACCAGGCTGAACTGCCCGTGCATACTGCGCCGGTTGCTTGCCAGCATGCGCTCGATGCCTCGGTGGCTGAGCCCGAGGACCGCCTCGCAGAATCCGTTGGCAAAGAAAGCCGGCGTCGCAAGCGGCCCGATGTAGTGTTCGAGCGGCAAAGGGAAGCCCATCTTGCGGCGCCAGATCAACTCACGTGGCAGGTAGCGGCGCGCCACCTGCTTGAGGATCCACTTGTCGGTGTACCGACCGGTTCGCCACTTGAGCGGCAGGTTCACCGCGAGCTGGCCCAGCCGGTGGTCGAGGAACGGCACCCGCGCCTCCACGGACGCGCCCATTGACATTCGGTCGAGCCGCCGCAGCAACGGTAACAGGAAATCGCTCAAATCGGCCAGCATGCTGCCCGATACCTCTTGCGCCATTTCATCCCGAAGGAAGCCGTAGGCTGCGCGGCAGCGCTCCTGTGCATCGGCGCGCAGGTAGCGGTCGAGCAACCCGACCGTGATTGGCATCAGGTCACGAAACCGGTGCGCGTTGACGGGCAAGCCGGCACGCTTGTATACGAGCAGCTCGAGGATCTTGTGAACGCGCTCGGGCAACAGGTTGAACCAGGGTTCGAACCGCCGCAGCGTCATCCGGCGGCGGTAGTTCCAGGAGTAGCCGCCGAACAGTTCGTCGGCACCCTCGCCCGTCAGCACGACGATCGTGCCCTGCCTGCGTGCAACCTGGCTGACGAGGTAATAGCCGACCGAGTTCGCAAAAGTCAGGGGCATGTCTTCGAGCCAGGTGACACGCGCCAGGTTCGCGCGGAAATTCGCGGCCGTCAGCTCGAACGGGTAGAATGGGATCCGCAGCTTGTTCGCCAGCGTTTCCGCGAAGCGGCGCTCATCAAGTTCCTTGTCCCCGGCAACGGAGATGTGGAACCCCGACAGGCGATCGGAATGCCGCGCCGCCATCGCCGTCACCAGGCTCGAATCAAGCCCTCCGGACAGCAGCGTGCCGACCGGAACGTCGCTGACCAGCCGCAGGCGCACCGCGTCGTCGAGCCGGGACTCAACTTGCGCAATGATATCGTCCTCCGATTGGCTTCCCAGTCGGCGATATTCGTCTTCATTGATCTGGTCAACGGGCGAGTACCAGGTGTCCGTGCGGAATCGCCCGCCGCGAATACTCGCAATCTGGCCAGGCATCAGCCGCCGGATGCCGTCAATCAGCGTCGCGTCGGTGAGTGCGTCCACGTTCCGATAAAGCCACCACTGGCCGAGGCTGCGCTGGTCGACGGCGTTGCTGCTCCGTTGCGCCATGAGCGCCTTGATTTCCGAGGCGAAAAGGATCCTGCCGCGGTCTTCGGTCCAGTAGAGCGGCTTGACGCCGTAGCGATCGCGCACGAGAAACAGTTCGTTCTCCTGCCGGTCGTAGAGGGCGAACGCGAACATGCCGACGAAGCGGTCGAGGCAGGCCGCGCCCCAGGCAATCCAGGCCTTGAGGATGACCTCTGTGTCGGAGTTTGACCGGAAAACCGCGCCGGAACGCTCGAGCTCGGCCCGCACCACGGCAAAGTTGTAGGCCTCGCCGTTGTAGGCGATCCACCAGCGACCGGTCTCGTCGCACATCGGCATGTGGCCCGCGGGAGAGAGGTCGATGATTGCCAGCCGGCGCGATCCAAGGCACGCATTGCCGACCGACTTGACGCCGGCATCATCGGGGCCGCGATAGGCGATCATGTCGCACATCGCCTGCACCACTCGCTCGTCGTCGGGGCCTGCGATGGCGCCATCGAGATGGATCAATCCCGCGAGGCCGCACATGACCGGCCCCTTCAGTCCAGCTCGAATCGGTCTTCGTAGCGCTGCTTGAGGCGCTCGGGCTGCCGGCTCTTCTCGAGGAACGCATTTCCGATCACCAGCACGTCGATCTCGGTGCCCATGAAGCAATGGAAGCTGTCTTCCGGCGTGCAGACGAGCGGCTCGCCGCGCACATTGAAGCTGGTGTTGACGATGACCGGGCAATCGGTCAGCTCGTCGAACCGCGAAATCAGCGCGTGATAGCGTGGATTCGTCTCGCGATGGACGGTCTGGATGCGCGCGGAGTAATCCACGTGGGTCACGGCCGGAACGGTCGAGCGGGCGACATTGAGCCGGTCGATGCCGAACAGCCGCTTCTGCTCCTCGGTCATCGCGATCCGGTGCTCGGGACGGACATCGGCGACGATCAGCATGTACGGGCTGTCGTCATCCAGCTCGAACCAGTTTCCGACTTTCTCCCGCAGCACCGAGGGCGCAAACGGCCGGAACGATTCGCGGAACTTGACCTTCAGGTTCAGCAGCCGCTGCATCGTCGGCGAGCGTGCGTCGCCCAGGATCGAACGCGCGCCGAGCGCTCGCGGCCCGAATTCCATCCGACCCTGGTGCCAGCCGACGGCGAGGCCATCCGCCAGCGCGCGTGCGCTTCGATCGATGATCTCCCGTTCGTCGAGCATCTCGAAGACCGCGCCGGCGTCGGTCAACCGCCGGCGGATCTCAGCGTCGTCGTAGGAGGGTCCGAGGAAAGCGCCTTTCATACCGTCGCGACCGTCCATGGCGCGCCGTCGCTGCCCGCCCTGGTACAGGTGATACGCGCCGAGCGCCGCTCCGATGGCGCCGCCGGCGTCGCCCGCTGCGGGCTGGATCCAGATCCGGTCGAATGTGCCGCTGCGGAGCAGCTTGCCGTTGGCCACGCAGTTGAGCGCCACGCCGCCCGCCAGGCAGAGGTTGCGTTCGCCGGTCTGCTCGCGCACGCCGGCCGCAAGCTTGAGCACCACCTCCTCGGTGATGGCCTGCACGCTCGCCGCGAGATCCATTTCCCGCTGGCCGAGGCGGGCTTCGGGCTGGCGCGGCGGTCCGCCAAAAACTGCGTCAAACCGGCTATTGGTCATGCGCAGGCCGGTGCAGTAATCGAAATAATCGAGATTCAGGCGGAATGACCCGTCATCCTTGATGTCGATCAGGTGTTCCTTGATCGCATCGACGTAGCGCGGCACGCCGTAGGGCGCGAGCCCCATGACCTTGTACTCGCCGGAATTGACCTTGAAGCCCGTAAAATAGGTGAACGCGGAATAAAGCAACCCGAGCGAATGCGGAAAATGAATCTCCCGCAGGACCTGCAGCTTGCTGCCGCTGCCGTGGGCGAGCGACGTCGTGCTCCACTCGCCGACGCCGTCCATGGTCAGGACGGCTGCGCTCTCAAATGGCGAAGGGTAGAAAGCGCTCGCGGCGTGGCTCAGGTGATGCTCGGAGAAGAGCAGCTTGCCGGTCCAGTCGATCGATGAATCGAGCGCCGACCCGAGCTGCTTGATCAGCAGCCCTTTCTGGAATAGTTTCTCCTTGACCCAGACCGGCAATGCCTGGCGGAACGACGAAAAGCCGCGCGGAGCGAATGCCAGGTAGGTCTCAAGCAGCCGCTCGAACTTCAGGAAAGGCTTGTCGTAGAACGCGACGAAGTCCAGGTCGCCCGGCTTCAGCCCCGCATGACCCAGGCAGAACTGCACGGCATGCGATGGAAATCCCGAGTCATGCTTCTTGCGCGTGAAACGTTCTTCCTGCGCCGCCGCAATGATCTCTCCGTCATCGATCAGCGCCGCGGCCGCGTCATGATAGTAGGCCGAGATCCCCAGAATCTTCATCAAAAGATCGCGTCGATGATCAGAAAATCGTGTAGATGAATGGCGCGATCACCGAGCCCTGGGCAAGGATCAGCAGGCCGCCCAGCAGCAGCATGACGAGCACGAGCGGCAGCAACCACAGCTTCTTGCGGGTCTTGAGAAAGGCCCAGAGCTCGGACAGGAAATGCATCCCTTGCGCTCCTAAAACTGCTGCGGAAAGGTGGAGCCATCCGGACCGGGCGGATTGCGCTCGATCCAGTAGCTGCGTGCCGCTGGCTCGTAGCATCGGCGCAGCAAGTCGCGGCCACGCATGCGCATCGCCGCGGCGATTGGCGTCAACAGACCGAAGAAAATCACGCCCATCACGACCGGACTCACGACCTTGTTCAAAAGGTGGCCGAGCGTCATCCAGACGATGTTGAGCGGATGAAGTACTTTCGGAAATGCCAGAGCGGCCAGCAGAAAAACCGCGGCCAGCACGAACCAGACAACGGCGTTGTCATTGCCTTTCCACATCAGCAAGCCGCCGGCGAGCGTAAAAGCAGCCGTGAACGTGAGCCCGAATTTCCGGTCACTCGGCAAGGAAATTTGCGTCGCGCGCTTCATATCGCTACCTTATCACAGGCCTAGTACCTTCGGGAAATCATGCACTTGCGCGCAAATTGTCATAAGTTCCTGCTCATCGCCGTGCGCCTCGTCTCAGAAACCGAATAGATGGGTCGAAGAACCCGACTCGCCATAACGAGCGTCGCGGTTTTCGCGGGGCTCCTCGTTGCCTCGGAACTGATCCTGCGCGCGAACGACCACTCGGTCCTGGCGCGCCTCAAGGCCCAGTCGAACGTGCGCGACGAAGCCTACACCCCTGATCCGGACGTCGGCGCCGTACTGAACCCGTCGCAGACGACCCAAGTGGTCACACCGGAATTCACCTACACGCTGCGTACCGATCACGCCGGGTTTACGAATTCCGAGCCATGGCCAGCCAGGCTTGACGTGGCGGTGTTCGGCAACTCGCTGATCACGGGTTCCGGCGTCGGCCATGAGGGCCAGCTCACGACCTTGCTCGGGCAGGAACTCGGCGGCCGCAGCGTCCTGAATTTCGGCATTCACGGCGGCGGCACCGGCAACCAGCTTCGCGCCTATCGCAAGTTCGCCGCGCCGTTGCATCCCAAGCTTGTCATTTCCACGCTCTGGCTCGTCTGGGAAATCGACAACAGCCTGAAGTTCGAGGACTGGCTGGATATCAGCCCGCGGCCGGACTTTACGGCCTACCGTCTGGCCTACAGCGAAGGCGACAATGAATCCGGGGTCGGGCACGCGTCGCCGCTGAGGCGAGGGATGGACTTGCTCCGTCGTCTTGCGGGCGGTTCGCGCCTGCTGCGCACGGCCCACGACTGGGTTCGATCGCTGCGCGGCATCCGCGAACCGGATGAGGAGGTCGTGCTGGACAGCGGCGATGTGATGCTGCTCTCGAAGCGCAATGCGGAACGACTTCTGCAGGGATGGGAACGGCCCGGCTCTCGTGACGTTCGCGAGACGTTCTACGCCCCGCTCGAGACGCTCAAGCAGGAAGTCGAGGCCGACGGCGGGACGTTCGTGGTCGCGCTGTTCCCCAGCAAGGAAGAGTTGTACGGCGCCAAGGACCTTCCAGGCTTGCTGAAAGTCGTGGAGGACGCGCGAGTCCAGCTCGCGGCGCGCGGAATCGCCACCGTTGACCTGTATCCATTGCTGGAAAAGCACGCCACTCCGCCGCCATTCTTCAGCGTCGACATGCACCCGAACCCCACGGGCAATCGGCTCGTCGCACACGCTTTGGCGCAGTGGGCTACGGAAAGGCACATCTTCCAGCCCGCGACGAACGGAGGCATCGTCGCCGGCGACTGAGCTAGCCCGGCCAGGGCAAAGGCCGGCCGAGCAGCCGTGAAAGCCGCTGCCGGTCGACCCGGGTTTCTTCGAGCAGGAACGCCCGCGACCTTTCGTCAAGCACCGGCTTTGCGCCCGTGTTGAGTTCGGTCGCTTTCGCTCCGATCCGTGCAACCAGCGGCCCTGGCAGAGTCTTTCGCGCAATGCGGCGGAGACCGGGATGATTGACGGTGGCGGCGAGCAGCCGCGAACGTGGCGCGCCGGAACGATGGCGGGCCTCGCCGGTTCCGATCGGCGCGTCCACGGCGACGCCGAGAAAGCGGAATATCTCCGCCAGCACAGCCTGCGGGTCACGGACCAGGTCCTCGAAGAAGAAGATGCGCATCCGATCCGGCCCGAAATATTCGAGAAACCGCTCCGTTGCTTCCGCGTAGCAGGCGCTTTCCCGATAGAGCCAGAGTGCGCCATAGCGATTGGCCTTGCGTTCGGGCTCTGCCTGCAGGGCGTCCCAGAAAGGCAGGCTCTCGCGACCGTCCCGGACCAGGTGGGTGTACTGCGAGAACGCCTTCTGCACCGGGTCACGTAACAGCAGAATGATTCGCACGTCCGGCAGGCGATCGCGAATCGCATCGCGCGACGGCCACCACGAGAAATAGGAGGGTGAGCAGTCGCCGACCGCCCGGGCGCCATCGGCCTCACCGAAATGCGCGAGGTAGGCTTTCCAGGTGGAAGCCATGTGCTGGATATGGCCGGTGTCACCGGGACCGTTGGCATTCTCGCGCAGCCAGTCTGCGGCGAAGAAATGCAGGCCCTTCTGGCGCGAGACAAAGACATCCGGGTGCTGGCCCAGCCAGTCGTGCAACGAAGTCGTTCCCGACTTGGCCGCTCCGATCACCAGGAAGTTCGGGGCGCGGCCCGTCATCGCGATTCCCGGGCGGCCGTGCCGCCGAAATTGCGCCACGGCAGCGGCCGCCCGAGCAGCGCCGCCAGCTTGCCGACGTCGTCTCGATAGTAATCCGTCAGGAAATCGCGGGCATGCGCGTCCATCAAAGGCTTCCGCTCGCTTCGCACCAGGAACTTCTGGCGCGCCCAGCGCCTTACGCCGGGCGGAACCAGCGCTTCGGACGCCCTGGCAACGCTGCGATTCCCAAACAGGAAGCGGACCAGCGGGCCGCGCGCCTCGGCAAACGGTCGGTAGACCGGCGCACTGAAATCCGAGAAATCATGATCCATGCCGAGAAAGCGGGTGATGCGTTGCAGTGCGGCCCGCGCATCGGCGAAGAACTCCTCGAAGAGGATGATATGCACGCGCGCCTCGCCGAAGATGTCGAGGTAACGCCGAACCTGGTCGTGATACAGGCCGACTTCCGGGCGCAGCAGCACGATATTTTTGCGATCCTGCAGGCGAAACCCCCGCCTTGCCTCTTCAAGGAAGGATCCCTTCGCCATGCCGTTGTTGCGCATCATCAGGTAGTGCGAATACGCCCGATCTACCGGATCCCGCAGGCTGATCAGAATCCGGCAGTCGGGAGAGGCCTCCTGAATCAGGCGCGGCGCTTCCGGATCGGCGAGATACGACGGGCTCGCCTCGCCGACGATGCGCTCGCCGGCCGCGCCGGCAAACAGCTGCAGGTACTTTTGCGTGTCGCGTATCGGCCGAACCGGATGATCGTCGGGCACGTTGACGCGGGAAAAATAGTTCGGCTCCTTGATCCTCGACATGAAAATGCCGGGCACAGTCTGAAGATAGGCGTGCAACGACGAAGTGCCCGCTTTGGGCGCGCCGACAATGAAAAAATTTGGCCAGGTATCGATTGTCAATCGCAAAACGATATCGGACATGCCATCGTGCAAGACAATGGGGCGCTCGATGCAATCCTGGAGGAATCCGTTACGACATATCGCGCGACGGTCACTGCGCCGTACTGGCGCTCAGGGCTATCGCTATTCCACTGTATCGAACCGACCGGTGCCAATTTCAACGGAACGCCGGCTAGTGTACCGGCCCGTTGCGATTCAAGCTTCAGATGTGCCGTGAGCTTGCCTGACGAGTGCGTGACCAGGACTCCCGAGCGGTTCGCAAGCAGAAATGCCTGGAGTTCCTCGGACGTGAGCGGAACATTCGTTTGTCCCGGAGTCTTGCAGATACTCTGCGGATGCAGTTTCGTCTCCAGGGCAATTTTGGGAGTGACAGTGAACCCGACGAATTCCAGGACCAACGCGTCACCGGTCCGTTGCAGGCCGGCCCGTTCGATCATGCGTTGTAGTTCCCGGGCGCTTCCATCGTCAAGTCCTCGTGGGGTCGCTTCGAAAGCCAGGTGCCGGGTAATCGACCAGGATTCCCACAATGGCTGCACCGTAAAGACGGCGATCGACGCCACCAGGACTACGGCGCCCGCACGGCATCTGGCAAGACTCCAATTCTCGATGCCGAACCAATCCAGGCTGCAGGCGACGAAAGGAATAAGCAGCAAGCCGAATGTCGTCGTATAGCCAAACTTCATCGGGATGTCGCCCTGATAGGCGAAATAAGCAAACAACACAAAGAGCCCGAAGGGTGGGATCAGCCAGATCGCTTCGACACGATGCTTTAGCAGACTGCGAACGACGCCGGTGGAGATGAGTATGCTTGCCGGCAATGTCAGCCCGACCACGGTTTTTCCGATGAACTCAATAATCCGGCCGACACCCGGCAGGAGTTCCACAACAGGCTGGTAGCCCATGACATCCGACCGCCAACTCGACGTGGTAGAAAAGGCATAGAACGGATCGCCGTATGCCAAGGCATTGCCTGTCATCCAGAAGATCGGATGCAGCAGGGCAACCGCGATGAAAATAGCCGCGCGTTTCGGCCGGCGCAGGAGCGGTACAGCCAGGAATGGCATCAACATCCACGCCTCGTAGCGAATCATCGAAGCGAAAGTAATCGCCAGCCCAGCCAGTACTGCATCCGCGATCCGCCCTTCTGGCCGCCAGGCACGAACCAGGTAAATGAGCCCGAGGCCGAGCAGCAGCATGAATGGGGTCTCGGCAAGGGCGCCCACACTGACGACGATTGCTGCTGGATACACCGCAAAGATCAGCCCGGCGGCCAAGGCAGCACGGCTACTGGCGAATAGTTCCAGGGTCAATCGATACATGATTAGGGGTATCAGGGACCCCATCGCGATGTGCAATGCAGTCGGCGCCCAGACCGGATCGGGCCAGAGCCACATCACTGCGCCGATCAGGTAAAAATGAAGCGGGCCCCACAAACCATGAGTGATCAGAAACGGATGATCGGCCCAGAGCCAGCCGAGCCAAGTCCGGGCAGTGGCGTCCCCAATATCAATGTTCGTTAACGGCAGCAAGGCGAGACGCGCTAACAGCGCGACGCCGAAAAGCATCGCCGCTGTGCGCCGGCTTGCCGCTGAACCTAGCGTCATTGCAGACATGCTACAGTTTAGATCATGCCCAGCGAGACTTCACTTCCAAGCCTGTCGGTCATCGTGCCGTTCTACAACGAAGAAGACAATGTTCAGCGCATGCACGCGGCTATCGTCGGTGCGCTGGAACCGCTTCGCATTTCATTCGAGATGGTCTTCATCGACGACGGCAGCCGTGACCGCACGCTCGAGCGCGCGGTTGCCGCCGCGCGCGGGGATTCGCGGCTCCGGATCGTCAAGTTCCGACGCAACTACGGGCAGACGCCTGCCATGGCGGCGGGTATCGAGCAGGCCCGCGGTAAAGTGCTGGTCACGATGGATGGCGATCTCCAGAATGACCCGGCCGACATCAAGGATTTCCTGGCGAAGATCGACGAAGGCAATGACATCGTGGTGGGCTGGCGCCACGACCGCCAGGACAAGCTGATCTCCCGCAAGATTCCTTCGCGCATCGCGAACTGGCTGATCGGAAAGGTCACCGGCGTACCGATCAAGGACAATGGCTGTTCCCTCAAGGCCTATCGCGCGGCCCTGATCAAGGAGATTCCGCTGTATTCGGAAATGCACCGCTTCATTCCCGCGATGGCCTCGATCGCAGGGCCGCGCATCGCGGAAATCAAGGTGCGGCACCATGCGCGGCAGTTCGGCAAGTCGAAGTACGGGCTTTCACGCGTCTATAAGGTATTGCTGGACCTGATGGTCATCAAGACCGTCGCCTCCTTCACCGCAAGGCCGCTGCTCTGGTTCACGCTGCTCGCCTTGCCGCTGCTGGCGCTTGGCCTGATCGCGCTCGGCTTTTCGTTGGTGGGCTGGTTCCAGGCTCCGGGCCCGCTGCCATTGCCCGTCGCGGGCACCGGCGTGATCCTGGTCGTCGGCGCCCTGATCCTGATATGCGGCGGCGTACTTGGGCGAATTGATCTACAAGCTCGGCGACTTGCGCGAACAGCAGTTCTCGCGGCTCACGGAAACAACCTGGGGCCGCAATCATGGTTGACGACAAAGGCCTGCCGGAATTGTCGGTCATCGTGCCGGTCGGCGATCGCCATGGCGATGCCGTGACGATGCACGCCGAATACAGGATCGGGCTCAATGCTATCGGAAAAAGTTACGAGCTGATCTACGTGCTCGACGGTCCGCGGCGCGAATTCGCGGATGGATTGCACCGGTTGCTGGAACAAGGTGAACGATTCACGGTCGTTTCACTGACGCGCAATTTCGGCGAGGCGACGGCCCTGATGGCGGGCTTCGAACACTCCACAGGTCGGACGGTCGTGACCCTGCCCGCCTATCACCAGATCGTGGGCACGGAAGTTGCCAGACTGGTCGACTCCCTGGCGACCTGCGACATCGCCGTGGGTCGTCGCTGGCCGCGCGCGGGCGGAATCTTCGAGCGCATGCGCCGCTCGCTTTTCCACGGGCTCCTCGGCTGGGTGACCCGAGTCCGGCTACACGATCTTGGCTGCGGTGCACGCGCGCTTTCGCGCCGCGTTCTGGAGGAAGTCCAGCTCTATGGCGACCAGCACCGATTCCTGGCTGTGCTCGCCGAGCGCCAGGGCTTTGTCGTGAGCGAGGTGGACCTGGCCCAATCGCCGGAGGACCGCTACGCGAGCCTTTACGGGCCGCGCGACTACGCCCGTGGCCTGCTAGACATCTTCACGATTTTTTTCCTGGTTCGCTTCACGAAGAAACCGCTTCGTTTCTTCGGCATGGTGGGCCTGACGATCTTCGGCATCGGATCGCTGCTGGTCGCGTGGCTGGTCGCCGAGAAGATCTTCCTGGGTCAAGGGCTGGCGGCCAGACCGGCGCTCCTTCTTTCAACGCTCCTGGTCGTGCTCGGACTGCAGTTGTTCGCGCTGGGGCTCCTCGGCGAGTTGATCATCTTCACGCACGCTCGCGCGATCAAGGACTACCAGATCGAGCGCGTGATCCAGTTCCCGCGCGAAAACAGGCTCAGCGCCGATGGGGTTCGTAGGTGACGCCCAGGTAGAAACGGTTGGATGCGGCGTCACTCGGGTCGTCTTCATATTTGCGCCACGTATATTCGTAGCCCGTCCGCAGGCTGAACTGGCGCGTGAAACGCCACTCGTATTCCGCCAACCCCGAAGCATACTTTCGCGACTTGAAAGAGACATCGTTTCCTGTGTCATCGTCACGGACCGCACGCACCGCAAAATTCAGTCCGGTCCGATCGCTGAAACGGCGCGACAACTCAAATCGCAGCTGGTCGCGATTTACGACGTGGCCTGAAGAGCTGGGATCCACGTAATGGTTGATGTCGAGAAAAAGGTTGGTCACTTCGAACGCCCACTGGACGCCCACGCCGCCGTTGAATCCGCTGTTCCAACCCGGATCGGTGGCGTTGTCCGTCTTCACGCGACTGGCACCGCCGCGCACGTAATACTGCGAGACCTCCGAGATGGCATTTGACCATTCGACGTTCATCGATTGCGAGTCAGAATTGAAATTGCTTTCCGGCTCGTAGCGCCCGGCGCCCGCCTGGACTCTCAGCCTCGCCGTCGGCGAAGTACGAAACTGCATGCCCAAGACGCCGTTCTTATTCGTGAAATTCTGACGGTCGTTGAAAACCTGATTGTCGAAGTGGACATCCTGGTAGCCAAGCACTGCAAAAATGCCGATTCGCTCAGTCAACCCGTACGAAACCCGTGGGCTGACTCTCAAATCGTCTTGATCGGTGGGAAATGTGGTACTGCCGGTCCCGCTGCCCGGGCGCGGATCGCCGAATTCACCGTCGTCAGGAATCGGCGAATCCGGATAGTACCGTCCGAGAACCGTGCGATGCGCGTAGTCCAGGTCCAGCGCCGCGAGCGACTTCTCGCCGCGATAATCCCAGTTCAGACGCAGGAAACCATTGGTCGTATCGTCGTCCGGCTCGTCTGGATACTTCGTCGCGACAATTCGCGGAACCAGGCGCAAGGTGCTGCGCGGCGTTCTAGCACCCATCGTGAGTCGCGCGTCCAAATTGAGACCGGACACGCTGATTTCATCGCCTGATACAGCCGACAAGCGATGATTGTCTTCCGTCTCGCCGAGAAGCGAAATTCTGGGATCAACGGTCCAGTCCGCCGCGCCCGAGCTACCGGCAAAACCCGCCAGCATCATCGCTGCGGCAATTCTAGTTCGCATGGTTGTTTTCCCCAAACATCAGGGCACGACGACGATGTCGCCGCTGCGCAAATCGAAATTCTGTTCGAGATTCCTGCCCTTGACCACTTCAGTGTAATCGAACCGCAGCGCTTCCTGCTTCGTGCCGGTGCGACGGAGCACGATAATGTTGCCGAGCGACGCGAATGGCGTAGTTCCCGCGGCCATGGCGAGCGCCTGCATCACGTCGACACGCGGATTCACGATAAATTCACCGGGCTTGTTGACCTGCCCAATCACGTAAACCTTGTTGCCCCGGATCTCGCGGACGGAGACGGTGACGACCGGTTCCGAAATATATTTCGCCAGGCGTTCCGTCACGATCTGCTGAAGCTCGCCGACGGTCTTACCTCGGGCGTCGACCTGGCCAACCAGCGGAAACGCAAAAGCACCATCCGGCGTCACCAGCACGTCGCCCTGGAGCGCTTCTTCCTTCCAGACCGAGACGGCGAGCAGGTCACCCGGCTTGACCGTATAGCCTGCCTCCTGGGCCCCGCCTGGGCTGGCCATCAGCAGGCTCGCCAATGCCAGCACCGTCCCGGCCGCTTGCTTGTACACCTCGCTATCTCCTTAATTCAAAGAATCCCGACCCGCGATCCAGGGGCGCATGATATCGCATGGACGAAGCGATAAGCCGTTAGCGGAAACCCACAACCGCTTGGCCCCCGCGGTTCCGGCCGTTAACGCGACAGAATCCGGAACTGCGACCGTGAAACCGATCGCAAATGGCTCGAAAGTCTCCCCGGAATGCCGCCCATGCATAGGACGCTAAACCATTATGTCGTAACATGGTCGGACGTCTGGGCAGGCGCGTTTACCATCCCGTGCCCGCACGAATGCCAGGTACTATAGGGCCGCCAGATTGAAAACCGACGAGCGCACATTTTCCGACTACATCGTCATGATCAAGCGGCGTTGGAAGCTGGCTGCGGCTGCGGCGTGCGTCGTCGTCCTCGGGTTCGTCATTTATGCATACACGGCGACCGCAGTTTACGAAGCCACCGCAACAGTCCAGGTCGAGCAGCCGATCGTTCCCGATTCGTTGGTTCAGACCACCGTCGACAGCTACGCCGGCGCATTGCTGGCCTCCCTGACGCAAAGGGTCCTGAGCACCGAGAACGTCGCCGGCATCATCAAGAAGTTTGATCTGTATTCCCCGGCAAGTGCCACGACGCCGATCGAGGACCTGGTTCTCTATTTTCGTTCGCAAACAATTGTCACGCCATCGGTCGCCAACGTATCCACGGGAAGTTCCCATTCGGCCCAGGTCACATACGCGTTTACGGTCGCGTTCCAGTGTTACGATCCGGAAAAGGCGAGTTTGGTTGCGAATGAACTCGCGAGGCTTCATATCGCCGAGAACAGCGCAATTCGATCGGGTTCGGCGGCCAGCAGCTCCGAGTTTCTGCAGGCAGAGTCCGACAAGGTCGCAAAGCGCATCGCCGAAGTCCAATCGAAGATCGCTGCCATGCAAGGCCAGGCCGGCGGCGGCGTCTTTGCGGCGGAAGATCCCATGATGGCCGCGCAACGCTATGAACAGATCGACCGCGATCTGGCGCAGGTGGATGCGAGCTTGCGCGCGGCGCGCGAAACCAAGGACGTCCTGGAGGCCGACCTGCTCCAGACTCCCAAATATCGCGCGATACTTAGCGATGGCCAGCCGGTCATGCGCGGAGAGGATCGCCTGATCGTCGCGCAGCAGGAACTGGTCGCGTTGCAGGCTCGCTACAGCGACAATCACCCGGATATCATCAGGCTCAAGCGCGAGATTGCGGCTTTGACCGGCGGCGGCCAGCCCGATTACGGGCTCTTGGCCAATCAGCTTCGCGCCAGTATTTCCGCAGCCGAACAACAGTTGGCGACGGCGCGGCAGACCTACTCCGAGGATCATCCGGATGTCGTGCGGCTGCGAAAAAATCTCGAAAGCTCTGCAGCGCCAGCTGGCCGATGCAGAAAGTCGTGGCTCGGCTCCGGCGGTGCAACAGCCTCCGGACAACCCGATCTATATGCAATTACAGACCCGAATCCGGACCGCCGAGATCGAGATCAATGAGCTGACCAGCCGGCGCAGCGATCTCTACAATCGGCGCATGCAGTATTCCTACAACCCTGAGCTGGAAGCCAAGTTCGGGCCGCTTGCCAGGGAGCGCGACCTGTTGCAGCGCCAGTACGCGGACTTGCGCGACAAGTACACCCAGGCCACGCTCGCCGAATCGGTCGAAACGGAAGACAAAGGCCAGGTCATGACGCTGATTGAACCGGCCCGCGCGCCGATCTACCCGATCGAGCCGAATCGCAAGATGCTTGTTCTTTTGGGCCTGTTGCTGGGTCTTGGCGCCGCTTTCGGATCGGCTTTCCTGGCGGACATGCTGGACGGCACTGTTCGCGGTTCGCGCGACATCGAATCCTTGCTGCACCAGGCGCCTATCGCGATGATTCCATTCATCGACAACCCGGGAGACGTCGTGCAACGGCGCAGGCAGCACGTGTTCATGGCATTGCTTGCATTGACCGTGATTGTCATTGTCCTGGTGATTGTCAGCTAGGCGTCAGGCACGAGAACACCGCGTGAAAAGCTACATTGAACGCGCCATCGAGCTTGCTAAGTCGCAACGCAAGCACGCTGAACCATTGCAATCGCCGGGCGAAGCGCAGTTCGAGGCGAAGGGGCGCAATAAAGAATCGCATCGGCGGGATCGCGCCATTGCGCCTGCCCCGACCAACGGCCATCCGGCACGCAGGAGCCACCTGCCGCCCATTGACCTGGCACGAGCGCCCGTCATCGTCACTGACGCCGGACTGCTGCGGCAAAACCGCATTCTCGTTGAGACCAATCCAAGGCAGCCGGCCGAAAATGCGTACCGGATGTTGCGTACGCGCGTCATGCGGCAGATGCGCACGAACGGCTGGCGGCGCCTCGGCATCACCGCCGCGGGGCCCAACGAGGGGAAGACGCTGACCGCGATCAATCTCGCGGTTGCGATTGCTGCCGAACGCACCGAGCCCGTCGTACTCGTGGACCTGGACCTGCGTCGGCCGCGCATTCACCACTATCTCGGCATTGAAGAACACCAGTTTGCGAACGCCAGCGATTTTCTCGAGGGACGCACGAATTCGCTGGACGGCGCTTCCTGTCACGTTGAGCGAACAGGGCCTGAGTTGCATCCTGAGTGCGCGTCCGATCGAGCGTTCGTCGGATCTGCTCGCTTCACCGCAGGGCCAGGCTTTTTTGAGCGATCTCGCGGATCGCCTTCCGGGCGCAATCCTGATCTTCGATCTCCCTCCCCTGCTATCCACGGACGATCCGCTCGTGGTTGCCCCGATGCTGGACGCCCTGCTCCTGGTCGTTTCCGAGAATGGCGCACCCAGGACCGACATTGCCAACGCCGCCAAGCTGCTGGCGGAATTCAACTTGCTCGGAACCGTGCTCAACAAGTCGGTTGAGCGCAGTGATCAAGGTTACTACGCTTACTACTAGCGCCCCGACGACTCGGCCGTGGCCCCGTCAGTAGGCCTTGCGGTCGCTGAATATCCTGAAAACCGTCTGGACCAGTATCCTGAGATCCAGCATCGGGGACCAATACCGCAGATAGTCGAGGTCGTACTCGATGCGGCGTTGCATGTCCTCGAGTCGGATCGTCTCGCCGCGGCAACCATTGACCTGCGCGAGACCCGTGATGCCCGGCGGCACCTTGTGGCGGACCATGTAGCCCTTGATCATCCGCCGGTATTGTTCGTTATGAGCGACGGCGTGCGGCCGAGGGCCGACGAGACTCATGGTGCCCTGGAGGACGTTCAGGAGCTGCGGCAGCTCGTCGATCGAGATAGCGCCGCAGCAGCCGGCCGATCGACGTGACCCGTTCGTCATCGCGTGTCGCCTGCGGTACGACAGCTCCATCCTCGGTGACTTTCATGGTTCGGAACTTGAAGACGTCGATGATCTGCCCGTCGAGCCCGTAGCGCCGCTGCCGGAAAATGATAGGCCCGGGAGAACTCAGCCTGACCAGCAGCGCCACGAGCAACAGGAGCGGTGAAAGCACAATCAGTGCCATGACCGTCAGCAACACATCCATGGCTCGCTTTACCATTCCGCGGGATCCCTGGAATGGCGTCTCGCACATGGCGACGATCGGCACGCCATCGAGGTCCGTCGTCCGTGACTGAATTAGGTCGGCGACGAAGATATCCGGCACGAAGTAGATCGAGGCCGTCGTGTCGCGAAGATCTTCCAGCAGGTCAATGACGCGCTGCACCTGGCGCATTGGCAGCGCGATGAAGATGACGTCGACTTTCGTATTGTTGGCATATGCAGCAAGCTCCGCCAGACCGCCGAGCAGGCTGATCCCTTCCGGCAAACCGAGTCGATCGGCGCTGCGATCGTCGAAGTGGCCCCTGACGATGATGCCAAATTCGCGGTTGCTCCTGATGCGCTCCACGAGCGCCAGGCTGACGTCGTTATATCCGGCGATGACCGCCGTGCGGGCATTTTTCGGCGAGTGCATGAATCGCCGGATCCATTCATGCAGCGCGATACTCACCAGAATCAACGGTACCGGAGTCACGACTGCCCAAGTCAGGATCACCCGCCTGGAGAAATCGCGCTGATGACTTCGTCGCATAACCAATTGCGACGAGGACCGCAAGCAAGAGCAACCAGCGCAACATCAAGCTGGCGGTGATGGACCATGATCGCGGCAGTATTGCGAGCGAATCGACGCGCGGCCGCCGAATGACTGTTGGCGAGAGAATGGCGACCAGTACGGCAAGAGTCCGAAATTCCGCGTCATATGGAACTTCGTAGATCACCAGCAGAAAATAGAGCATGCCAATCGCGATCAATGGCGGAGCCAGCAATTGGGCCAGCACCAATTGCCCAATCTGAAC
>CAWFXH010000012.1:0-174122 GCA_963819705.1 uncultured Gammaproteobacteria bacterium | reverse complement strand
TGCGAGCGCCATGCCCACGGCGCGTCCGATGATGCCCTCCTCCGAAAGGCTCGTATCGAAGACCCGGTCTTCGCCGAATCGCTCCTGGAGGCCGAGGGTGGCGGCATGGACGCCGCCCTTGCGGCCGACGTCCTCGCCGAACACGAGGACGCGCGAATTGGTCGCGAGTTCGTGTTCGAGCGTGCGGCGGATAGCCGTCAGCATGTTGATGCGCGGTCCTGCGGGTTGCGGGGTCGAATTGCCCGCGGCGTGGCTTACACCGTCCGCCCATTGCCCACCCTGAGTTTGCAGCTCTGGCGTGCCGTCGGCCCTGCGCTCGGTAAATGCAAAGCGCGTGACCGTGGAAGTCGAGATCGGCGGCCGCGCCTCGATTCGCTCGAGTGCCGACCTGACGACGGCCTCCGCCTCGGCCTCGAGCGCCAGCCACGCGCCCTCGGTGAGCATTCCGGGCACGAGGCACTTGCGCAGGGCCAGCAGCGGATCGCGCGCCTTTTCCGCCTCGATTTCCCCGGCGCTCTTGTAGGTCTGCGTATCCTGGCCCGAGTGTCCGGAAAGTCTGGGCACACGCAGCCGCAGGAGCACCGGACCGCCGCCGTCGCGGACGGTCGCGACGGCCGATTCAATCAACGCGGCTGCCCCGACCGGATCCGAACCTTCGCCCGTCAGGATGGCGAGATTCCGGAACGCCGCGAGATTCGCCGCGATGTCGCCGCCGGGCGTCTGGCACGCAGCCGGGACCGAAATGCCGTAGCCATTGTCCTCGATGAAATAGAGCAGCGGGAGGCGCGCAGTCGTCGCGATGTTGAGCGAGGCCCAGAATCCGTTGGTCGAGGTGGAAGCCTCGCCGCCGTGCGCGACTGCGATGCTGCCCTTGACCGTCGCGTCGCCGAGCACGCGATCCCGATAAACCAGCGCCTGGGCCCAGCCGGTCGCCGGCGTGTACTGCGTGCCGACGCCGCCGCAGGCCGGCAGGAGGCACGGACCGTCGCGATTCGGCCGGTTGATCACGACGCCAACGTCGCGGCCGCCCGACATGCCTTCGGCGCGCATCATCGTGGAGGCAAGCGCATCCTCTGCGGAGACGCCGAGCGTCAGCGCGAGCGGCCGCGAACGATAGTATGGAGCGACCGCATCCCGCCGGCCGACAAGCTGAAGGCCCAGCAGGGCCTGAGTCACGTCGTGTCCGCGGGCACAGAACTGGTACAGGACCTTTCGGTCCGGAACCAGTCGCGTTTCCTCCAGCGCATCAAGCGCGCGCGAAACGAAGACCGTGCTCAATACGGATGTCCAGTCCGGCATGTCTCAGTATCCCGAAGTCCGGCAAGCCGATGTCCCCGCAGGGGTCGGCAGGCGATTTTTGGCCAGTTTAACCCCCCACGACGCAACGTGGCGCCTCGCCAACGCCATCCCCCGCAGCCAAGTCCTGCGCTAGAATCCAAAGGCCTGCGAACCCGGGCGGCATGGCGCTGTCCCATGGTGACCAGTCCGCAGGGGGAGACCGCCGCAATGACTCGACTGACACTTGCCTTGCTTGCACTCGCCGCCTCCGGCATGGCCCAGGCGACCTGCATTTACCCGCGCGCCCCGGACAAATTGCCGGATGGCAGCACCGCGACCTATGAGGAAATGGTCACTGCGCAGAAGGCGGTTCAGCAGTTCAATGAAGACATTAACTCCTACAACGCCTGCCTCGATCTTGAAATAACGACGCTCGAGAAGAGCGGGGACCTCGATGAAAACGAGCTGGCTGAGCGGCGCGCCATGCAGGCAAAAAAGAACAACGCCGCGGTGGACGCGGTCCAGGAGGTCGCCGACCGCTTCAACGAGCAACTGCGGATTTTCAAGACCCGCGACAAGCAGGACTGACGCCGGGTTCCGATGTTGACACCCGTCGAGGCCGATGCGGCCATCGCCGCGGTCCTCGAGCCGGTTTCGCAGGAAGACTTGCCGCTTGCGGCTGCGGCCGGCCGCATTCTGCGTACTGACATCCGGGCGGAACGGGATGCGCCGCCTTTCGACCGCGTGACGATGGACGGGATCGCGCTCGATTATCGTGACGGCCGGCGCCACTCGTACCGCATCGCAGGCATCCAGCCGGCCGGTAGTCCGCCCTTGAGTCTGGGTTCCTCCGAAGATTGCTTCGAAGTCATGACCGGCGCAGTCCTGCCGCAGGGCTGCGACACCGTCGCTCCTGTGGAGCGGGTCCAGATCGTGGACCGCCAGGCCCGGATCGACGAGCGCTACGAGCCGAGGCCATGGCAGCACGTTCACCGGCGCGGCGCGGACGCGCGGGCGGGGGCGAAATTGCTCGAACGCGGCACGCGGCTCGGCGCCCCCGAGCTCGCGATCGCTGCCTCGGCGGGATGCGCCCTGCTCGCCGTGTCGCGCCTGCCGCGAATCGCCGTGATCTCGACTGGCGACGAGCTCGTCGAGCCCGGCGCGCCCATTCTTGCGCACCAGGTACGGCGCTCGAATTCCTACGCTCTTGCCGGGTCGCTCCGCCTCGCCGGTTACGCGCCCGCGAGCGACCAGCACCTGCCCGATCGCAAGGACCTGATTGGACGGGCGCTCAGAAAAGCGCTCGCCCGTCACGACGTGATCGTACTCTCGGGCGGCATCTCGGCCGGACGCTTCGATCACGTTCCGTCGGTCCTCGAGTCGCTCGGTGTGCGGAAGATATTCCACGGAATTACGCAGCGACCGGGCCGGCCCATGTGGTTCGGCGTCCATGAGCCGGGCAAGACGGTCTTCGCCCTGCCCGGCAATCCGGTGTCCGTGCTGGTCTGCCTCACACGCTATGTCATTCCCGCGCTCGACTTACTCTGCGCGGCCCCGGCGCGGCAACCCGGGAGAGCCGTCCTCGGCCGCGAGGTCGCCTTCGAGGCGCCACTCACCTGTTTCCTTCCCGTCGCACTGGGCTACGATCGCGAAGGACACGCGATCGCAGAGCCGCGACCCACTGGCGGTTCCGGGGACTACATCGCGCTCGCCGGAACGGACGGCTTCGTCGAACTGCCGTGCGGGCCGGCGGTCCACCCTGAAGGGCTCGCCGTACCGTTCTATCGCTGGACACCATGACAGCGGAAACCGACCGAAATCTCATTGCGTTTGCCGCGCCCGGCGCCGCCGCCGACCTGCGTGGCCGGCCGCTCGCGGACCTTCGAATCTCGGTCATGGATCGCTGCAATTTCCGCTGCCCGTACTGTATGCCGAAGGAAACCTATGGCGACCGTTATCAGTTCCTCGCCGCCGCGGAGCGCCTGTCCTTCGAGGAGATCGCGCGAATCGCGCGCCTGTTCGCGGCCGAGGGCGTGCAGAAAATCCGCCTGACAGGCGGCGAGCCGCTGCTGCGATCCGGACTCGCCGACCTCGTCGGCGAGCTCTCGGCGATCGACGGAATTGCCGACCTTGCGCTCACGACGAACGGCGTGCTGCTTGCGCAGCAAGCGGCCGGGCTCCGGGCCAATGGCCTGTCGCGCGTGACGGTGAGCCTCGACTCGATCGACGCCGCAACCTTTCGGCAGCTGAGCGGCGGCTTCGACGGGCTCGCGCGGGTACTCGACGGGATACGAGCGGCGACCGAGGCAGGCCTCGCGCCGGTCAAGGTCAACACGGTCATCCAGCGCGGCGTGAACGACGCAGAGGTGCTCGAGATCGCGCGTCAATTCCGGGGGTCTGGCGTCGTCGTCCGGTTCATCGAATACATGGATGTCGGCAACCGGAACCACTGGCGAGGGGAGCTCGTCGTTCCGTCGCGGGAGCTCCGCGACGCGATCCATGCGGCCTGGCCCCTGCGGCCGCTCGCGCCCGCCCATCGCGGCGAGGTTGCGCGGCGTTACGCGTATGAGGACGGGGGCGGCGAGATCGGGTTCATTTCGTCCGTGAGCCAGCCTTTTTGCGGCAACTGCACGCGCGCCAGACTCTCTTCCGACGGCCTGTTCTATACCTGCCTTTTCGCGACGCAGGGCACTGATTTGCGTGCAATGATCCGCGCCGGGGCCGGAGATGAGGAGCTTCGCCGAACCATTTGCAGCGTATGGCGCCGGCGCGAGGATCGTTACAGCGAGGTTCGCGGGCAAGCCCAGGCCGGGGCGAAGCCGCGGAAAATCGAGATGTACTACATTGGCGGATAGGCGGGAAAAAATATCCCATGTCGATGCGGAGGGGACGCCCGCCATGGTCGACGTGACGGCAAAGCAGCCGGGCTTGCGGATCGCGAGCGCCGCTGCGACGATGCGCTTTCCCGCGGAGGCGTTCCGTGCCCTGCTGTCGTCCGGGTTCCAGACGGCCAAGGGATCCGTCATCCACACCGCAATCGTCGCCGGCACGATGGCCGCCAAGCGCACGCACGAACTGATTCCGTTCTGTCACCCGCTCGGCCTGGAGCGCTGCGATATCGTCATCGAGCCGGAAGGCGAGGATTCGCTCGTGGTCCGTTGCACCACCGCCGTCCACCACAGGACGGGTGTCGAGATGGAGGCGCTCACGGGCGCGGCGGTCGCGGCACTGACGGTCTACGACATGTGCAAGTCCCTTTCCCACGGCATCGTCATCGAGTCGCTGCACCTTGTCGCGAAGAGCGGCGGCAAGAGCGATTACTCGGCGGGCCAGGACTGATGACGCCGCTCTACGGACTGGTGCTCGCGGGTGGCCGATCGAGCCGGATGGAGATGGACAAGGCTTCGATCTCCTACCGCGAGCGCCCGCAGCTCGCGGTGGCTTTTGACCTCGTTTCCCGCCACGCAGGCCGGACATTCGTCTCCGTTCGCGCCGACCAGGCCCGCGAGCCGCTCCGGGCCGGCTATCCCCAGGTCGTCGACGGCGAACAGGACCGCGGCCCGATCGCCGGCGTCATCGCCGCCCAGGCCCTGCATCCGGACGTGGCCTGGCTGGTCGTCGCCTGCGACCTGCCGCGGCTGGATGACGCGACACTCGGCGACCTGACGAAACACCGCGATACCGACCGGCTCGCAACCGCCTTCCGAAGCCGTAGCGACGGCCTGCCGGAACCGCTCTGCGCGATTTATGAGCCCGCGAGCCGCGCGGCCATCCTGTCGTATGTCGGCGCGGGCCGCGGCTGCCCGCGCAAGTTCCTGGTCTCCCACGATGTCGCCCTGCTTGAACTGCCGGATCCCGCGGCGCTCGACAACGTCAACACGCCGCACGACGCCGTTGCGATACGCGCCTTGCTCGCGCGGGAGGACGCCGGCTGATGCCGCGGCTACGCCTCCAGTACTACGCACTCCTGCGGGAGCAGGCCGGCCGCCAGTCCGAGACGATCGATACGCCGGCCCGCACGCCTGCTGAACTCTACGCGGAACTCGCGATCCGGCATCGTTTCCGGTTGCCCGCCTCCCGGCTTCGGGTCGCCGTGAATGCGGCATTCAGCGAATGGGACCGGGCACTCGCGGACGGCGACGAAGTGGTCTTCATTCCGCCGGTGGCCGGCGGATGAGTGTCTTTGAACTCACGCAGGCACCGATCGACGCAACGCCGCTCGCGGCGCCGCTGGCGCTGCCCGCTGCCGGCGGCTTCGCGTGCTTCGAGGGGCGCGTGCGGGAAACCAATGATGGCCGCAGGGTGACCGGCCTCGAATACGAAGCCTTCGAAGCGCTCGCGATTTCCGAAGGCGAGCAGGTCGTGGCCGAGGCGATCCGGCAACACGGCGCATCGCGGGCGCGCTGCGTGCACCGGCTCGGCCGCCTCGAGATCGGCGACGTCGCCGTGTGGGTGGGCGTCTCGGCGCCGCACCGCGCGGAGGCATTTGCGGCATGCCGCGCGATCATTGACGCCGTCAAGCACCGCCTTCCTATCTGGAAGAAAGAGCATTACGCCGACGGCGACAGCGGCTGGGTCAACTGCAGCCACGCGATCGCGTCCGAGGTGCGGCAGCCATCATTCGACTACTCACGGCAGCAGGCCCTGCCCGAAATCGGCGCTGCGGGCCAGGCGCGGCTGGCAGACGCGCGCGTGCTCGTGGTTGGCGCCGGCGGGCTCGGCTGCGCCGTGCTCACGGCGCTCGCGGGCAGCGGCATCGGCACACTCACCATCGTTGATCACGACACCGTCCAGCCGGCGAACCTGCACCGACAGCCGCTCTACACGGTGGCCGACATCGGCCGACCCAAGGTCGAGGTGGCCGTGGATCGGATGACGGCCTACAACCCTTCGGTGAGCGTGCGTGCCGTGCGGGACCGATTCGGCGCCGGCAATGCCGTCGAGCTCGTGGCCTCCGCCGACGTGGTCGTCGACTGCACGGACAACTTCGCGTCGAAGTTCCTGGTCAACGATGCCGCCATGCGCGCCCGCGTACCCGCCGTGCTCGCGAGCGTCTATCAATATGAAGGACAGCTGCAGGTCGTGCGCGCCGATCGCGGCGGTTCCTGCCTGCGCTGTCAGTGGCCGGATGCGACACCCGACGGCCTCGTCGGAAATTGCGAGCAGGCGGGAGTGCTCGGCCCGGTGCCCGCGATCCTCGGCCAGCTCCAGGCCATGGAAGTATTGAAGCTCCTGCTGGGCCTGCCAGGCCAGCTGCAGGATGAAGTGCTGCTCGTCGACCTGCTCGAGCATGGGCAACGGCGCCTCGCCGCGCCTCGCAATCCCGACTGTGCCGGGAGTTGCTGCCGCCTCGACGCCGCGCCTCGCCGCGCCGCGACCGACCAACTCGACCTCATGTTGCCGCTCACCGCCGCAGCCGCTGCCGGCTACCGGATCGTCGACATCCGCGAACCCCTTGAATGCGAATTCGAACCGTTGCCTGTGGGCGGCCAGCAGTCGCTGCCGCTCGGCCGCCTGCTCGACGGCGAGCTCGACCTGGATCCCGACCGGCGCTACCTGCTTGTCTGCGCCCACGGTGTCCGCAGCCACGCCGCGACGGAATTTCTTCGCGCTCGCGGCTACGCAAATGTGTGGTCGCTGCGGGGCGGGCTCGCCGCACAGGGCGGCTGAGGGCTCAGAAGGAAAACTGGTCGGATGGCAGGTCCATGACTGCGCGCGCGCCGGCTCCCAGGGCATCGAGATGGGCCTCGGCCCGCGGCAGGATGCGCTGGAAATAGAAGCGCGCGGTGGCGAGCTTCGCCTTGTGAAAGGCTGCCTCGGACGTGCCGGCCTTCAGCGCCGCGGCCGAGACTGAGGCCATCCACGCCCAGCACCAGGCGAGGCAGAGGTAGCCGGTGAGCTGCAGGTAGTCCATCGACGCGGCGCCGGTCTCATCGGGACTGCGCGCTGCGCGGCGCGCGACTTCTTCGGTCGCGACGCTCCATTCCTTGAGGAGGCCGGCCAACCGCGCGACGAACTCCGCGTATTCGCCCCCGCCCGAATGCCCCTCGCAGAACGCGCCGATCAGGCCGCCCAACTGCCTCGCGAGCGCGCCGCCCGAGCCGAGGACCTTGCGGCCGAGCAGGTCCATCGCCTGCACGCCGTTCGCGCCCTCGTAGATCGGCGTGATGCGCGCGTCGCGGAAGAACTGTTCGACGCCGGTCTCGCGGACGTAGCCGTGCCCACCGTGGATCTGGATTGCGTCGCTCGTGCACTCGAGAGACATGCCTGTGACGAAACCCTTGACGACGGGTGTCAGCAGCGAGAGCAGCGCTCCGGCCTCTTCGCGCACCGCAGCTTGCGGGTGGTGGAGCGAGCGGTCCATCTGCAGTCCCGCAAACCAGATCAGGACGCGGGCTCCCTCGATCAGCGACTTCTGGGTCAGGAGCATCCGCCGCACGTCCGGGTGGCCGATGATGGGATCGGCGGGCGCCTTGCCGCCCTCCGAGGTACGGCCCTGCCGCCGCTCGCGCGCATAGGCGAGCGACGCCTGCCAGCCCCGCTCGCATTGCGCGAGGCCCTGCAGACCGACCCACAGCCGCGCGTGATTCATCATCGTGAACATGCACTTGAGGCCGCCATTCACTTCGCCAATCAGCCAGCCCCGTGAATTGTCGAAATTCATCACGCAGGTCGCGGAGCCGTGGATACCGAGCTTGTGTTCGACACTCACGCAGCTGACGTTATTGCGGGTACCGGGGGCCCCGTCCGCGCCCGGCAGGAACTTGGGGACCAGGAACATGCTGATGCCGCGAGAACCCGCGGGTGCATCGGGCAGCTTCGCGAGCACGAGGTGAACGATGTTTTCGGTCAGGTCATGTTCACCGCTGGTGATGAAGATCTTGGTGCCGCTGACACGGTAGCTGCCCTTCTCGTCCGGCTCCGCACGCGTGCGCATCAGGCCGAGGTCGGTCCCGGCATGCGGCTCCGTCAGCACCATCGTGCCGCTCCAAGCGCCGCTCACGAGTTTCGGCAGGTAGACGCGGTGCATGGCTTCAGTGCCGTGCTTTTCGAGGCAGAGCACTGCGCTGTCAGTGAGACCGCTGTACAGCTTCCAGGACATGTTCGCCGACACGAGCATCTCGCCGACTACGCCGCCGAGACTCTCCGGCAGGCCCTGTCCGCCAAATTCGGTCGCTCCGCACAGCGCCGCCCAGCCGTCGTCCACATACTGCCGGTAGGCCTCGACGAATCCCGGCGGCGTGACGATGTTTCCGTCCTCGGTACGGCGCACGCCGATGCGATCGCCCGCCTCGTTGGTCGGCGCCACGACGTCTTCGGCGAAGCGCGCCGCGCCCTCGAGCACGCCCTCAATCAGCTCCGCATTGACGTCGTCCCGACCGAGATCGCGATAATGGGCTTCGACGCCCAGCACTTCATGCAGGACGTATCGATATTCGCGCCGTGGAACGTTGTATGCGGGCATGAGACCGGCAGCGAGGTCAGCCTGCCTGTTCGGCGCAGGTGATGCAGCGGTCTGAATATGGCAGCGCCTGCAGCCGGCGTTCGCCGATCGGCTGTCCGCAGTTGCTGCAGAGGCCGTAACTACCCTGGTCGAGCTGGGCGAGCGCGCGATTGATCTGAGCGAGCTCCGCAGCGGTCGCCTCGCCGATGCCCGCGAGCACCTCATCGTTCTCCATCTGGACGACCTGTTCCGCGAAGTCCTTGTCAAGCGGCCCCGAAGAGCGCGTGATGTCGGCGTGCACCTTGGCGGCGCGCGCCAGCAATTCCTGCTTCTGCTGCTCCAGCTTGCGGCGGACGGATTCGAACTCGGTCGGCATGGGACCCTCGGCCAACTGGGGCGGCGGCCACTTCGCCGCCGCCCTCGGGTCCCGTCAGTTTACCTGCACTTCGACCATCCTGGGCTTCGGTGCGGGCGTCTTGGGCACCCGGACCTTGAGCACGCCATTGCGGCTCTCGGCCTGGATAGCCGTCACGTCGGCGTCTTCCGGCAGCCGGAAGCTGCGAGAGAAGTTGCCGTATACGCTCTCGACGCGATGGACTTTTTCGTCCTTGTGCTCGGCTTCCTTCCGGCGCTCGCCGCTGATCGTGATCACGTTCTCGTCGACTGTGACCTTGACGTCTTCCTTGCTCACTTCAGGCAGCTCGGCCTTGATGAGGTACTCGGTTTCGGTCTCCGAGATATTGGCCAGCGGGGTCCAGGCTGGCGTGTCGCTCTCATCCACGGCGCCCTGGCGTGCGGCCGCCAGCCGGCCGAGGAACGGACTGTAACGGGCAAAGATGTCGTCCAGTTCCCTGAACGGTTCCCAGCGAATCAGTGTCATGTTGGTGCCTCCTTCTGCCCATGACGGGCTTGGCCTTCTGAATGGGACCGGGTACCGGGTATTTCAAGGGCTGCCGTCCAGTCGGCGGCGCGCGGCTGACCGGCCGCGGTTTGCTAGGCGTCGGCTCGCGCCCGTAATATCGCAGGCGGCACGCAGGCGGGCTTCCGCCGCCGATTCAGCGAGGCATTTGATGGGCCGCGATCACAACCCGGTGCCCGGACAGTGGTACGAAAGCCTCGATGACGAGGAGGTTTTCCAGGTCCTGTCGATCGACGAGGATTCGGAGCTGATCGAGCTGCAATACGAGGACGGCGACGTCGAGGAGATTGACTACGAGACCTGGCAGGAGCTCGACCTGGACCTGACCGAGGAACCGGAAGGCTGGTCGGGTTCCGAGGACGATGACGAGGACGACGACGAGGACGACGACTGGGACGAGGACGATGACGAGGACGAGGACGAGGACGAGGACAACGACGATTACGGAGATCGCGACGACTACTGACCTGCGCCGTGCCAGTCGCCGGAACCCGGCGACGCCGCCCCGGTCAAAATGGCAGCGCGACCAAGGATGTGCCCCATGAAGATCGCCCTCCCGACGCTGCCGCTTCTGCTACTCGCCGCCTGCGTCAGTTCCGGACCGGAGTCGCAGCTCGGCAAGCAGAAGCAGGCTCCGCGTCGCATCGAAATGACGCGCACCAGTGACTGTGTCTTCCATTCGGCCATCAGCGGCTTCGAGGCGCTCGACGACCGCTACGTCGTGCTCTACAGCATGGGCCGGCGTAAGGCCTACCTGGCCGAAATCTCCGGCGGTTGCTTCGACATGAAGAGCCAGTCGGCGCTCGCCGCCGTGGACGGAGACGGCAACGGGCAGATCTGCGGTTTCGGCCGCGACTCGATCGCCTATCGCCGGATGGGGATGGTCGAGGACTGCCGGATCCTGGGACTGCAGGAGCTCTCCGATGAGCGCCGCATCGAGCTCGGAGTCGGCGCGCCGGCGCCGAAGCCCAAGAAAGAAAAGGAACCCCGGGAAGAGAAGAAGGAAGACGGTTCAACCTAGGCCTGACTTGAAGAAACGGGGTCCCGGCGGCATATGGCAGGCACGTGCCGGAGTCCGATGGAGCATCGATGAAAAGAGTCCTGCTGTTCCTGGTCACGAATTTCGCGATCCTCATCGTGGCGAGCGTCACCCTGCGGCTCCTCGGGGTAGAACCCTGGCTCAATGCTAATGGCATCAATTTCAGCTCGCTGCTGATATTCGGCGCCGTGCTCGGTTTCGGCGGCGCCTTCGTTTCGCTCGCGCTGTCCCGGTGGATGGCCAAGCGCATGATGGGCGTCCAGCTGATACTGCAGCCGCGAAACGAGCGGGAAGCCTGGCTCGTCGAGACCGTGCGCAGGCTCGCGGGGCAGGCCGGCATTGCCATGCCGGAAGTCGGCTATTTCGAATCTCCCGCGCCCAATGCTTTTGCAACCGGCGCGCGACGTGACAAGTCGCTGGTCGCCGTCAGCACCGGACTCCTGCAGCGCATGAACCGCAGCGAAGTCGAAGCCGTACTCGGCCATGAAGTGAGCCACATCGCAAATGGCGACATGGTGACGCTCACGCTGATCCAGGGCGTTGTAAACACATTCGTTTTCGTGGTCTCGCGCCTGATCGGCGACATTGTCGACCGGGTCGTGTTCCGCAACGAGCGGGGCCATGGTCCCGCCTTCTGGATCACGACGCTGGTGGCAGAGCTCGTGCTGGCCTTCCTCGCGACCATGATTGTCATGTGGTTCTCGCGCCAGCGTGAATTCCGAGCCGATGGCGGCGGCGCGCGCCTCGCCGGCCGGCAGAACATGATCGCCGCGCTCCAGGCGCTTGCCCGCGGCGACGGCGCACCCCTGCCGGACAAGATGGCGGCTTTCGGCATCAGCGGCGGCAAAGGACAGGGACTGCGTCGTCTGTTCATGAGCCATCCGCCGATCGAGCAGCGCATCGCGGCCTTGCAGGCCGCGGTCGACGCCTGAGCCCGAAGCGGCCGGATGCGAGCGGCCGGATGCGCCGCTCAGTAAGATGCCCTGCATGAGCCGCCGTTCCGCGCCCGTGCCGGGATCGACGATCCGGGCCCTGAAGGAAATCCTCGGGCCGGGCGGCTGGCTCGACGGTGCAAGCGACCGCGCGCCGTTCGAAACCGACTTTCGCGGCATTCACCGGGGCGCTACGCCGCTCGTCGCCCTGCCGGAATCGACCGCCCGTGTCTGTGAATTGCTCCGCCATTGCAACCGCAGGCGCATCTCCGTCGTGCCGCAGGGCGGCAACACGAGCTATTGCGGCGGCGCGACGCCGCGACCGTCGGGCAACGAGATCCTGCTCTCGCTCCGGCGCATGCGGACGATTCGCTCGGTCGATCCCCTGGACGATGCGATGACTGCCGAGGCGGGCTGCGTGCTTGCCGAACTGCAGACCGCCGCGGCCGGCGTCAATCGCCTGCTGCCGATGTCGCTCGGATCGGAGGGCAGCTGCACGCTCGGCGGCATCGTCTCGACCAATGCCGGCGGCACGTCCGTGATTCGCTACGGCATGATGCGCGCCCTGGTACTCGGCCTGGAGGTCGTGCTGCCGGACGGCCGGGTGCTCGACCAGCTCGCGCCGTTGCGCAAGGACAATACGGGATACGACGTGAAGCAGCTTTTCATCGGTGCCGAAGGCACGCTCGGCGTCGTGACGGCCGCGAGTCTCCGGCTGTTTCCCCGACCCGCCGCTACGGCGACCGCGATTGCCGGCCTCGCCTCGCCCGAGGCCGCGCTCGGTCTGCTGGGGCGGCTTCGCGAGGCGATCGGCGACGCGGTCACGACCTTCGAGCTGATGCCGCGCATCGCACTGGAACTCGTCTGCCGCCACGTCACGGGTGCGCGCGATCCTTTCGCTGTGCCTCACGACTGGTACGTCCTCGTTGAGGCTGCGCTTACCGCGGCCGTTCCGGAATTCACGGACCGGTTCCAGTCGTCACTGGCCGCCGCCATCGAGCATCGCGAGGCGGCCGATGCGGTCGTAGCCAGTTCCGAATCCCAGCGCGAAGCATTCTGGCGGCTGAGGGAAACGATCCCTGAGGCGCAGCGCCGCGAAGGCGCGAGCCTCAAACACGACATCTCGGTCGAGCCCGCCCGGCTGCCCCGGTTCATCGACGAGGGTCGCGAACTCGTCGCCCGCCTCGCCCCGGGTGCGCGGCTCGTCGCCTACGGCCATCTCGGCGACGGCAACCTGCACTTCAACCTGAGTCAGGCCCCAGGCGGGGACGGCGGCCGGCTGCTGGCGCAGGCGGACGTGGTCGGGCGCGCAGTGCACGATCTCGTCGCCGCGTACCGCGGAAGCGTCAGCGCCGAGCACGGTATCGGGCAGCTCAAGGTCGGCGAACTCGAGCGTTACGAAGATCCCGCCGCGCTCGACCTGATGCGGCAGATCAAGCGCGTTATCGATCCCAATGGCATCATGAATCCGGGCAAGGTACTGCGGGACAGCGAGTGATCCGTTGATCGAACAGCCTGCCGGCCAGCTGCCGCGCCGACTCAGCCTTCTTTCCGCCGTCGCCGTCGTCGCCGGAGTCATGATCGGCAGCGGGATATTCCGCGTTCCCGCCGATGTCGCCGCGCTCTCGGGCAGCGCCGGCGCGATGCTGCTCGTGTGGGTCGCAGGCGGGTTGCTGGCGCTTTGCTTCGCGCTGCTGCTCGCCGAGCTTGGCGCGATGTATCCGCATGCCGGCGGGCTTTATGTCTTTGTCCGCGAGGCTTGGGGACCGCTGCCGGCGTTCGTCTTCGGCTGGACCTTCATGCTGATCAACCCGGCCGGCTGGTCGGCGATCGCGATGGTCTTCGCCGAGTACCTCGGCAAGTTCGTTCCGCTTACCGAGTTCGACCGGCGGGCGGTTGCGATCGGCCTCATCCTGGTATTCGCGCTCGCGAACTACCGCTCGGTGCGGCTGGGCGCCGGCATCCAGAACACGCTGACCTACCTCAAGATGGTTGCGCTCCTCGCGCTCGCCTTGTTTATCATCGCGCTCGGTGATCCGGCGACGGGCTCCTTCGCCGCGCCGGTCGCCTGGATTCCGGCATCGAAGGCGGGATTCCTGCTCGCCCTCGTCGCCGTGCTCTGGGCCTATGAGGGCTCCGCCACATTTTGCAGCATGATCGGCGAAGTGAAGGATCCCCAGCGAAACGTGCCGCGGGGGCTTTTCATCGGCGTCGGCGCGGTCATGCTCCTCTACCTGGCGATCAACGTCGCCTACCTTTACATCCTGCCTTTCGACGTCATGTCGAAATCGCCGCTGGTTGCAGCGGACGCGAGCGCCCGTGTGCTCGGCGCCGGCGCGTCGGCCCTGATTTCCGCGCTCGTCATGGTCTCCACCATGGGTTCGCTTGCCGCGACCAGCATGTCCGACCCGCGGGTCTTCTTCGCAATGGCCCGTGACGGTAATTTTTTCGCGGCGACCGGGCGCATTCACCCGCGCTTCGAAACGCCGCACGTCGCCATTGCCGTCGCGACCGCAGTCGCCTGCATTTACGCGTCGATACGGACTTTCGAGCAGCTCGCGGCCACCTTCGTGCTGGGGCTGATGCCGTTCTACGTGCTCGCCGTGCTTGGCATCGAGCGCCTGCGCCGCCTGCGGCCAGACGCTGCGCGTCCCTATCGCTGCCCGAAATACCGCTGGGTGCTCGCGCTCTATGTCGCAGCCGCAGCCTTGCTGCTCGGCAATGCACTTCTCCACGCTCCGGAGATCACGACGATCAACCTCGCGATTTCGGCCGCAGGGATTCCGGTTTACCTGGCCTGGCGAAAGCTTCGCCGCTGACGCGGCCGCATCACACTTGCTGACCGGCAGGCCGGCTCCAGCCGCTGTGTTCCCGGATCAGGCCTTCCTGCGCAACGCTCGCCACGAGCCGCCCGTCGAGGGTATAGATCGACCCGCGGCAGAAGCCTCGCGCGCCTGAAGCGCTTGGGCTGTCGATCGTATAGAGCAGCCACTCGTCCACGCGCAAGTCCCGGTGGAACCAGATCGCGTGGTCGATGCTCGCGAGTTGCAGATCCAGGAAATTCACGCCATGGGGCATGGCCGCCGTTGCGAGCAGGTGATAGTCGGAGACATAGGTGAGCAGGCAGCGGTGCAGTGCCTGGTCTTCCGGCAGCCGCCCGACGACGCGGAACCAGACCTGCCTGAAGGCTGGCCGCTTTTCCCTCGTCAGGTAGTCGGTCGGGTTGACCGCGCGGAACTCGAATGGCCGCTGGTTCCTGAAATAGCCCGAGACCTTGTGCGGGACGCGCTCCAGCAACGTGGCCTCGATCTGGCCGATGTCGCCAAGCTCATCCGGCGGCGGGGCGGCCGGCATGGGCGCCTGGTGATCGAGGCCGGGCTCCGAGATCTGGAACGACGCCGACATCGTGAGGATCGGTTGCCCGTGCTGGATTGCGACCACGCGGCGGCTCGTGAAGCTCCCGCCGTCGCGGCTGCGGTCGACGTCGAAAACGATCGGCACCGAGAGGTCGCCGCGGCGCAGGAAATAGGCGTGCAGCGAATGCACCTGGCGGCCGTCCACCGTGCGAGAGGCGGCGACCAGCGCCTGCCCGAGCACCTGGCCGCCAAAGACCTGCGGCGCACCGACGTCGCGGCTCTCGCCGCGAAAGAGGTTGTCCTCGAGCCGCTCGAGGTCGAGCAGCTTCAGCATTTCCGCGAGCCGGGCTTCTGCCGTCATGCCTTCAATCCGGCGGCGCGACGCCGAGCCGCTCCCGCATGATCGGGCTCGTCGTCGTGTACTGCAGGAACTGGCGCTTCGCGGGATAGACATGGTGCTGCACACCGAAGGCGGCGAGCGCGGCCTCGTGAAAGCCGGACAGGATCAGCTTCTTCTTGCCCGCGTAGGTATTGACGTCGCCGATCGCGAAAATCCCGGGCTCACTGGTCTGGAATTTCTCAGTGTCGACCTTGAGCGCCTTCTTTTCGAGCGCAAGTCCCCAGTTCGCGATCGGGCCGAGTTTCGGGTGCAGGCCAAAGCAGGCGAGCACGAGCTCGCAGCGGACCTCGACCGTCGACTTGTCCGCGCAGAGGACTGTCACGCCCGTCAGGCGGCCGCCGTCGGATGCCAGCGACTGGATCGTGCCCTCGAGATGCGTCACACGGCCGGTGGCCGCGAGTTCCTTCATGCGCGCCACCGAGGCCGGCTGGGCGCGGAATTCCGCACGGCGATGCACGAGCGTGACCGAGCGCGCCTTGCCGTAGAATTCGAGCGTCCAGTCGAGGGCGCTGTCTCCGCCGCCGGCGACCAGGACGTCCTTGCCATGGAATTCGTCCGCGCGCCGCACGCGATACAGGACCTGCGTGCCCTCATGACGCTCTGCGTCCGGGACCATCAGTCGGCGCGGCTGAAACGAGCCGAGCCCTCCCGCAATGATCACGCTGCCGGCGTCGAATCGCGCGCCCGCCGAGGTCCGGATGTCGAAGCGGCCCGAGTCCCGCCGCTCGATGGAGACGACTTCCTGGCCAAGGTGGAAGCCGGCGTGAAAGGGCTTGATCTGCTGAAGCAGGCGATCGACGAGTTCCTGCGCGCCGCAGACAGGTAGTGCGGGTATGTCGTAGATGGGCTTGTCTGGATAGAGCTCGGTGCACTGGCCCCCGGGATGCGCAAGCGAGTCCACGATCTCGCACTTCATGCCGAGCAGGCCGAGCTCGAAAACGGCGAACAGGCCCACCGGGCCTGCGCCGATGATGACGCACTCGGTGCTGATGGGGTCTTGCGCCGCGGCTTCGCTCACGATCATTCCCATGAACGTCAGGACAGGCCGCCCAGCGCGGCAAGGGCCGGAATTCTACCCGATGATAGGCTTGGGCATGTCCGACACTGAGGTCAGGGGGACGAGTGGCCAACGGCGCGAGGCCGCGTTACCGGCGCTGCTCCGCGATCCGGACGGCCACCGCCGCATCGACATGCGTGCGGTTGCCGCGCTGGCGCTGCCGCTCGTGCTCAACAGCACGGTGCAGGCCGTGCTCAACCTCACGGACACCTGGTTCATCGGGCGGCTCTCGACCGCGGCGACCGCGGCGATCGCAGCGGTCCACTGGCTCGCACTGCTCGCCCTGTTCCTGATCGGCGGGGTCGCGATGGGCGTGCAGACGCTCGTCGCCCAGGCCTATGGCGCGGGAAGGTTCCGGCGGACCAGCCAGATCGCGTGGACGGGACTCTGGGCATCGGTGCTGACGATCCCGGCCTTCGGCCTGACGGTTATCTTCGGGCCTGCGATGATCCGCGGCTTCGGGCTCGCGGCCGAAGTCGAGACGCTTGCGACCGACTTCTGGGTCCCGCGCATGATTGGCGGGCCGCTCGCGGCCGCCCTTTGGACGGCAGTCGCCTATTTCAATGGCATTGGCCGGACTCGCATCCCACTCGCGGTGGGCCTCGCCGTCTTGTTCGCCAACATCGTGCTGAACGAGGTCTTCATATTCCGGCTCGGCTGGGGAATGGCCGGCGCCGCCTGGGCAACGACGACGGCCGAGCTCCTTGGCGTCCTGATCGCCATCCAGGCGATCCTCCGGGTCGAGCCGCAGCGATTCGGGGTCCGCCTGACCTGGCGCCCGAAAACGCGCCGCATCGTCACGCTCATCGCGCTCGGCCTGCCGATGGCGATGACAGCTTGTGCCGATCTCGGGGCAGCCGCGTTGTTCCAGCTGATGCAGGTGCAGGTCGGCGTGGTGGATGGTGCGGCCACGCAGATCGTCACGATTTTCACCGCCGTTGCTTACATGCCGGGAATCGGGCTCGCACTCGCGGGTACGACCCTCGTCGGGCAGGCCATCGGCGCCGGCGACCCGGACTGGGCGGAGCGCCTTGGCAACCGGGTCATTGCGGTCGTCGCCTGCTACATGGGCGGGATCGGGCTCGTGATCGCGCTCGTCGGAAGCTGGCTCGTGCCGCTGTTCGTCAACGCGTCCGACCCGCACGCGGCAGAGGTGATCGCACTCTGCTCGACGCTGCTCTGGCTCGCGGCCGCCTACCAGTTCTTCGACGGCGTCAACTTCGCGAGCGCCTTTTGCCTTCGCGGCGCGGGAGACGCGAAAGTGCCGGCCCTCATCGTGCTGGCCTGCGGCGTGCTGCTGTTCTTGCCGCTCACGCATGTACTGACATTCGCACCGGGCCAAGGCTGGTTCGATTCGGCTCCCGGATACGGCTTCGGCGCGGTGGGCGGCTGGAGCGCGATCCTCGTCTACGTCCTCGCGATCGGGACTGCGTTGTGGTTACGCTGGAAGAATGGCGCCTGGCGCAGGATCCGACTCTAGGGAACCGCGGAATCGCGACGCCGCTACTCGTAGTCCCGTGCGACGCGGAACCCGAGGTCGGACTGCCGGTGCGAAGCAAGTTCCGCGCCCCGCGCAGCGGCGCGCGCATCCCGCGGCCGGCTCGCCCAGGAGCCGCCGCGCACGCCCTTCAGCTCGCAGCCACCCTGCCAGGTCCAGGCGCGCGCGTCCTGCGGCCGGCCAGCGTAGCTCGCCGTATAGCAGTCCATGACCCATTCGCGCGCATTGCCGATGATGTCGTAGACACCGAAGGCATTCGGCTTGTACTGGGCGACTGGTGCGAGCGTGGTTGCGCGATCGCTGCAGCTCGCATTCGGCCAGGGAAAGCGATGGGCGTCGACAGCCGACGCATCGTAGACATTGGCATTGTCGCAGGCGAGCGAGAGGGCGAGGTCCTCGCGCGAATCGTGCTCGCCCCAGTAGCGCGGGAACGAAGTGCCGCCTCTCGCGACGTATTCCCACTCGGCTTCGGACGGCAGCCGGTAGCGCTTTCCGCTCTCGGCGGTCAGCCACTCGGCATAGGCGCGCGCGTCGTCCCAGCTCACGCAGACGACGGGTTCATCGTCGCGGGGGGGCGCCGCGAAGCCCGGATCGCGCCAGCTGCGGTCATGGTCCTGCACCCACTGGCGACCGGACCATACGCGGCAGCCCGGCACGGCCTTGGCTCCCTTCGCCTCGACGAAGCGACGAAACTCGCCTACCGTGATTTCGTGCCGGGATATCAGGAACGGTCGCGAAAAGGAAAGCGGGACTGCGGGTGATTCCCCGCTCGCGGCGTCGACTTCCGGCGCATCCGGCGCCGAACCCATCATGAGCTGCCCGGGCGGCACGAGCGCAAGGGCCGGACAGACCTCGCAGTCCCTCGGCTCCCCCGCCGGCGCTGCCTGCGCGAACGATTGCGGCGCGGCCAGCAGGAGCAGCCAGGCGAGAATCGTGTGCCGCATCGTCACTCCCGCTCCTTTGATGCGAGCTCGAGCGCGACCCGGAAGCCGGTGTCGCTCGCGTGCTCCGCGGCGGGAGCCGATGCGCGAAACGCGCTTCGACTTTCCTCGGGTGGTGTCAGCCAGCTGCCACCGCGTTGCACGCGCTCAGCGCAACCGCCGAGCCATTCCCAGGCACGCGCATCCCGCGGCCTGCCGACATAGCTGTCGGTCGCGCAGTCCTGCACCCATTCGCGGACGTTGCCAATCATGTCCTGGACGCCGAAGGCATTGGCAGCAAACTGGCCGACCGGCGCGAGATCGGCGTAGCCGTCGGAGCAAGCCGCCTGCGGCCAGCCGAGGTGATAGCGGGCCGCCGCCACGAGATCATAAGTGTTTGCATGGTCGCAGGCGCTGGCGGCGTCGTCGCCCCAGGGCCGCAATGTCCGGCTGCCCGCGCGCGCCGCATATTCCCACTCGGCTTCCGACGGCAGCCGGTAACGCGAGCCAGTCTTGGTCGAAAGCCATTGCGCAAAGGCCTGCGCGTCGCCATGCGAAACGCAACTCACGGGCAAGTCGTCTGCCGCCGCCGCAAGCGTCGCCAGGTCCTGCCAGCCGCCTCGCCCGTCCTCATTGAAACGGCCAAGCGCCGGGTCCCACACGCGACATCCGGCCTGCGGCTCGTGGCCGCTGTCCGCGATGAAGCGGGCGTACTCGCCGCGCGTCACCTCGTGCCGGCCGAGCGCGAAGGGATGCCGGATCTCCACCACGACGACCTCGCGTTCGGCAGCATCCGCCCCGGTCGCCGGCGCGGCCGTCGGAGTGCCCATCACGAACGTGCCCGCCGGGATCACGACCATATCCGGGCAGGAATCGCATTCCCGGAACGTCGATCCCGGCGCCCGCGACGAATCTGCCGCCAGTGACGGAGCCGCGCCAGCGACGAGGGCAAGGCCGAGCGTCGCGGCCGCGGCGCGGCGCATCAGGAATCGACCCGGACGGGTACGAAGATCTGTGCCTTGTCGCGCTGGATCAGGAGCGCGACGGTCGCCCCGGAGACATCGACCGCCTTGCGGAACTCGCCGACCGAGGCGACCCGCGCGCCGTTGACGGCGAGGATCACGTCGCCCCGCTCGACGCCCGCGATCGCGGCCGGACCATCGGCGTCCTCGACCACGAGTCGCCCCGCGGTCTGCAATTGCTCCCGCTCGGCGCCAGTCAGGGGACGCACTGCGAGCCCGAGTTTGTCCGTCTCCGAGTCGCCCGGAGCGCTGCGCTGCGCTACCGTCGGCTGGTCCGCGAGCTCGCCTACCTTGATGCGGACGCTGCGCTCGGACTTGTCTCGCCAGACCGTCAGCGTCGCCTGCTTGCCCGGCTTGATGGCTGCAATGAGGGGCGGCAGGTCACTCGAGCGCTCGATGTCGCTACCGTCGACGGCGAGGATGACATCGCCCGGCTTCAGGCCCGCGTCGTCGGCGGGCCCGCCATCCTCGACCTGGCTGACGAGCGCGCCGCGCGGGCGCGAAAGCCTGAACGAATCGGCGAGTGCCTGGTTCACTTCCTGGATGACGACGCCGATCCGGCCGCGCTGCACGTGACCGCTCGTGACGAGCTGGTTCTTGACGTTGATTGCGACGTCTATCGGAATCGCAAACGACACGCCCTGGTAGCCGCCCGTGCGGCTGTAGATCTGGGAGTTGATTCCTACCACCTCGCCCTGGAGGTTGAACAACGGCCCACCCGAGTTGCCCGGATTGACCGCCACGTCGGTCTGGATGAAGGGCGTGTACGCATCCGCCAGCGAACGCGCCGTCGCGCTCACGATACCCGCGGTGACCGAGTTTTCGAACCCGAATGGCGAGCCGATGGCGATGACCCACTCGCCGGCCTTCAGGCGCGTGGGATCACCGATCCGAACGACAGGAAGTTTGGTGGCGTCAATCTTGAGCACGGCGACGTCGGTGCGCGAATCGATTCCGACGACCTTCGCGCGATACTCGCGGCGGTCGGTCGTGCGCACCGTCACCTCGCGCGCGTCGTCGACGACATGCGCATTCGTCAGGATGTAGCCGTCAGGGCTGACGACGAAGCCCGAGCCCTCGCCACGCACGAGCGGCATCTGGTTGTGCGGCCCGCCGAAGCCGAAGCCGCGAAAGAAATCATAGAACGGATCGTCAGGGGAAAGTTCCGGTCCCCGGGCGTTGACGGGCTGGCGCCCCGCAATCGTGGTCACGTTGACGACGGCAGGGCCATAGGCTTCGACCAGCGCGGAAAAGTTCGGCAAGGCGCCTGCGACCAGTGGCGCCTGCGGCGATGCGGACGTGGCGGCAGCCGCATCTTGCGCGGGATTGACGGAAGCCGCCGCATTATCCGCGGCCGGCGTCCGTTCCGTGCACGCGACGAAAAGGACGATCAGCAATGCCGGCCACAGCCGGCGCATGGGCGTGTTCATGGATGCTCCGAGATTGAGATTCGCTGCAGCGCTCTGACTGCGCGGGTGCCTGCAAGTTGCATCCATGCACATTAGTATTGCACCAAATGCGGCTCTGGTTCCCCTCCCTGCTAATTGGCGGCTTGCTCGCCTCGCCCGCCGTCGGCGACGACCTGCCCGCGGGCACGCGCGCCGTGCTGACGCGCGAATCGGTGCCGGAGGCGAGCGTCAGCATCGTGGTGCGCGACGTTGCGAGCCGCCAGAACCTGCTCCAGCTGAATCCCGGCACGTCCCGTCCGCCCGCATCGACGATGAAGCTGCTGCCGACCTGGGCCGCGCTCGACCTCCTAGGCCCGGCCTATTCCTGGAAAACGCGGGCCTGGTCCGACGTGCCGGTCGTCAGGGGCGTGCTCAAGGGCAACCTCTACCTCCAGGGCGGCGGCGACCCGCTGCTCACGATCGAGCGCTGGTGGCGCTTCGCGAACGACTTGCGCCAGACGGGGTTGCGCGTCATCGAGGGCGACATCGTCATCGACCAGACCCGCTTTGCGCCGGCCACCGAGCGGCCCGAGGATTTCGACGGCAAGTTCTGGCGCACCTACAACGTCCTGCCGGATGCGATGCTCGTCAACTGGCAGTCCTCCGACTTCACGATCCGTCCCTCCGACGACGGCAACGGCATCGACCTTACCATCCAGCCTTACCCCGAGGGCCTGGTTATCGAGAACCGCGTCAAGCTCGTGAGCGGCCGCTGCGTCGGACGCAACAGCCAGGTGTCTTACTCCATCGAGCCGACGCGGACAGACCGCGTCGTCGCAACCGGTCGGATCTCCGCGAGCTGCGGGCCCCGAACACAGCGGCTCGCGATCATGGAGCCGGCCCAGTATGCCTACGGCACCTTCGTGACCCTTTGGCGCCAGCTGGGCGGACAGTTTCGTGGCGGTATGTTGCGGGCGCCCACGCCGCCCGCCGCCCGGCTGTTGCTGACGCACGAATCGGAGCCGCTCTCCGAGATCATCCGCGTCACCAACAAATTCTCGAGCAACATGATGGCGCGCTCGCTGGTGCTCGCGATCGCGGCCGAGATGAATGGCACGCCGGCAACGACTGACTCCGGCCAGGCGACTATCCTCGGCTGGCTCAAGACGCGCGGCCTGGACTTCCCGGAACTTGTCATCGGCAATGGCTCGGGACTCTCGCGCGACGCGCGCATCTCGGCGGACAGCATGGCGAAACTCCTGATCGGCGTGCGCCAGAGCCGCTTCGCTCCGGAGTTCCTGACGTCGCTTGCCCTCGGCGGGCTCGACGGCACGCTGCAGAAGCGGTTCGGGAACGTGGACGACCCGAGCCGCATCCGCATGAAGACGGGCACGCTCAAGGACGTCAGCTGCATCGCGGGCTACGTCGTCGGCAAGTCGGGCAAGACCTACGCAGTCGTCGTGTTCGTGAACCACGCGGGCGCGCAGAATGGACTCGGCGAAACCATCCAGGCCTCGGTCGTGGACTGGGTACTGAAGCAGTAGACGCGGTACGGGGCGTGCGGGGAAATTGAAGGGGACGGTCCCCTTCATCTCTTGCGATTGCAGAACAGTCCAATGCGTAGCTGATGAAGGGGACCGTCCCCTTCAATTTCCCCGCGCGCCCTGCAGTGCGCCGAATCGTGCTTCAACCAGGGCAGGCCGTTGCGCCGTGTCAAACATCGGTCATGGGTCGGGTCTAAACTCTACGAGATGGAATCCGTGGCAACCGTGTTGATCGTCATCTTCCAGCTGATCTTCGGCTGGTGCGGCGTCGATCGACTGGACTCGCCACCCCCCTGCCAAACCGCCGGCGACCGCTGATACTCCCCGGGTCGCGATCCCGCCCTCAGGCCTTGCCTAGGATGCGTTCCAGACGGTCGCGGTAGCTGCGGCTCAGCTTGAGCTCGTGGCCGCCATCCAGCGTCAGAAAATACTCGCCGTTGGTATGGGGCTTCAATTTGCGGATGCGCCGGATATTCACGATCGTCGAGCGGTGGATGCGCTGGAAGTCGGCCGGGTCCAGGCGCTCCTCGAACTGCTTCATCGTCGCGCGCACGACGTGGGTACGGCCCTCCGCGTGCACGCACATGTAATCACCCGCCGCGTCCACCCAGTCGATGGTCGTGACCGGCAGTCGCATCGTTTCGCGCCCGAGGCGAATCGGCAGCACCTCCGGGAAGCGGGGAGTGATACCCGCCGCGCCTCGCGCCAGCAGTTCCTCGGCATCGAGCTGGCCCGCTCCCGTGACGCTCGCGAGCAGTGCGACGAGTTGCTCGCGGTGCCTGACCGACTTGCGCTGGGCAAACTGGTCGCGGACATGGGCCAGCGTCCGTTCGAGTCGCTCGTCCACGAGCGGCTTCAACAGGTAGTCGAGCGCGTGCGCGTCGAAGGCATCGATTGCGTAACGGTCGAACGCGGTCACGAAGACCACCATCGGCATGCTGGTCTGCGGAATTCTCCGCACTACCTCGAAGCCGTCGATGCCGGGCATCTCGATGTCGAGGAACATGACGTCGGGCGCCTGTGCGGCGATGGCGTCGATCGCCTCGCGCCCGTTCGCGCACTGCGCAACGATCTCGAAGTCGCGGAAGGCGCGAAGCCGCAATTCAAGCCCGCGCCGCGCAAGCGGCTCGTCATCGACGATGATCGCGCGTATGGGTGCGGCCATTGATCTCAGACTTCCAGTGGCAGGCGCATCTCGACACGCAGTCCGGGCGACATATCGGCAACCTCGACCACGTGGGCCTCGCCGTACAGCACCTTGAGCCGTTCCCGCGTGTTGCGCAACCCGACCCCACGGCCGTTCGCATTCGACTTCACCGGCGGCAGGCCCGGGCCGTCGTCCACCACCGCGAGCCGCAGCCCCCCGCCCTCGATCCCGGCGATGATCGTCACGGCTCCGCCCTGCTCCCTCGGCGCGATTGCATATTTCATCGCGTTCTCGACAAGCGGTTGCAGCAGCAGCGACGGCACCAGTGCCGATTCCGCGCGCTCGTCCACGTCGAACTCGAGGCGGAGCCGGTCCCCAAACCGCAATTTCTCGATGCCCAGGTAGAGATTGAGGGCATCCAGCTCCTGCCGGAGCGTCACTTTCTTCATCGGGTCCTGGTCGAGGGTGTAGCGCAGGAACTCCGAGAGGCGCGAGACGGCGAGGTTAGCGGTCCGGTTCTGGCCATCGAGTACCAGCGTCGAGATCGCGTTCAGCGTGTTGAACAGGAAGTGGGGATTGAGCTGGTAGCGCAGCATCTTGAGTTGCGCTTCCTGGGCAAGCGCGGATTGCCTGAGCGTCGCTTCCCGCTCGAGCTGCAGCCGTTCATAGAACTTGACCCCGTAGTAGAGGCCGGTCCAGCAGAGCAACAGTGCCATCGAGGACAGCGTGCCGACGAAGATCTCAAGCGGCTTGGGCGCATGCTCGACCGCCCATTCGGGCTTGACGATCGTCATGTAGGCCGTGTTGATGATGGCTCGCCAGGCGAGCGCAACGACCCAGCACACGACCGGCGAGCCGATCAGCATCGCGCGCGGTCCGGCGACCCAGAGCCGGCGGTACAGCCAGCGCAATGGCGCTGACAGCAGGAAGCCTGCGGCGGCGGCGATCGCGATCACCTGGACGTACCCCGGTTCCTTGCCGTAGACCGCGGAGCCCACGAACTGCGCGAGGCCGTATGCGCTCCAGCCGAGGGTGTGCAGCCCCCAGAACAGCAAGTTGCGGTTACCGCGCAACAGGTCGAGATTCATCCGGCCACCATAGTGACGGACTGGCCGCGCGCGCAACGCCTGGTCCCGCCCACAGAACGCCTGGTCGCAGGCGCGGCGCGGGTACGCTGTCGCCTCACCCGTACTGCCGCGCCGCCGCGGCGAGCTCGCCCGCAACCCGCTCGCGCAGGCTCGCTGGCGCCAGTACTTCCACGCCGGCGCCGTGCCTGAGCAGGTCCATCACGAGCTCGGGCTCGCGACTGTAGGGCAGCTCGAGGCGGTAGCTGCCATCGGCCTCGATTCGGCCCAACTGCTTCGAATGCCAGACTTCGTCGGCCACCCAGCGCGCGCTGTCCGGCGTGAAGCGCAACACTGCGGTTTCGGTCTGTGCGCCTGCAAATATGCCGTAGCCCGCGCCGAGCACGCGATCGAGCTCGGCATCGGCAATCTCGCGCGCGGGCGCCTCGTCGACCCGGGCGTGGCGGATCGCGTCGACCGAGAACACGCGCAGGTCCCTGCGCACGTGGCACCAGGCATCGAGATACCAGTTGTATCGGTAGTGCACCAAACGCTGCGGCGAGACCACCCGCTCCGTGATGCCGCCGTCACCGCGCCTGAGGTGGCGGATGAACACCTGTTTGCGCCCGAGCAGCGCGAGAGAGAGGGCCTCGAACACCTCGCGGTTCACCCGCCGCGTGCCGAGCGCCAGCACGCGGATACGCCGCCGGATTTCGCGATGCCCCAGGTCGCCGCTGTCGAGCAGGGCGCGCAGGCGGTCCCGCAGTGGCGCGAGCTGGCTCGCAAGCAGGCCCGATCCCAGTGTGTCGAGCAGGTGATCGATTTCCAGGAGCGCGTACACCTCCGCCGGGCTGAACCAGACTCCCGGGAGTTCCGCGAGCTCGGCCGCGGGATCGAGCACGTAGGCCTGTCGTTCGCGCGACCATAGAATCGGGACATTGAGGCGATCGCGCAGGTATTCGATGTCGCGCTTGAATGTCGCATGCGAGATCTCGAGGTCCTCCTCGATCTCGCGCCGCGTCAGCGCTCCCCTCTCGATCAGCCGGCGCCGGATGCGATAGAAACGCTCGGTCCGGTCCACGGCTCAGCGCGCCGGCACGACGCGAAGAATCTCCCCGGCATCCTCGTCAGTCGCGAGGTAAAGGGCTCCATCCGGCCCCTCGCGAACGTCGCGCACGCGCTTGCCGATCGCGATGCGCTCTTCCTTGTCCACCTTTCCGTCTGGCTCAACCTCGAGCCGGACGAGCTGCTGGGCCGCGAGCGCGCCGACGAAGAGCTGGCCTTTCCAGGCCGGGTAGGCGTGGCCGTCGTGGAAGGTCATTCCGGATGGCGCAATCGACGGCACCCAGTAGTGGACCGGCTGTTCCATGCCGACTTTCGCCGTGCCCTCGCCGATCGGGCCGCCGCTGTATTCGCGCCCGTAAGTAATCACGGGCCACCCATAGTTCCGGCCCGCCTGTGGCAGGTTGATCTCGTCGCCACCGCGCGGGCCGTGTTCGATCTCCCACAGCTGCCCGGTATCCGGATGCAGGGTCGCGCCCTGCGAATTCCGGTGGCCGTAGGACCAGATCTCGGGCAGCGCACCCTCGCGGCCGACGAAAGGGTTGTCGCCCGGCACGCCGCCGTCCGGCTTGATCCGCAGGATTTTCCCGAGGTCCGTGCCGAGGTCCTGGGCCTTGTCGCGCTCGGAGTTGCGCTCGCCCGTCGTGATGAACAGGTTGCCGTCGCGGGCGAACACCAGCCGCGACCCGAAATGATGCTTGCTCGCCACTTTCGGTTGCTGGCGGAAGATCACCTTGACGTCGGCGAGCCGGCCGCCATCGAGGCGGGCGCGCGCAACCGCCGTGCCGTTGGTCTCGCCTTCTCCCGGCTCCGCATAGGACAGGTAAATCGTGGAGTTCGCCGCGAAGGCGGGATCCAGGATGACGTCCAGCAACCCGCCCTGGCCTTGGGCATAGACCTCCGGGACCCCTGTGATCGGGTCCGAGAGCGCGCCCTCGGGCGTCACATAACGCAGCCGGCCCGGGCGTTCGGTCACGAGCATGCGCCCGTCCGGGAGGAAGGCGAGCGACCAGGGATGCTCGAGCCCTTTCGCGACGGTCGTGATCGTGACCTTGGTCTCGCCGGTCGGCGCGACGTGCGGGGAATCCTGGCAGGCGCCCGTGCCCGCCACGACCAGGCATGCGAGGAACAGGCAGCGAGTCGTCATGGCATGAACCCTCATCGGCATCCTCACCCGCCGGTCAGCCGGCCCCGACCCGTGTGATGATGTAGCCACCGGATTTCGGGTCGAACTCGAGATCGATCAGCTTGCGGTCGCGCGCCTCCTCGAGAAGCTTGCCGAAAGTCTTGAACCCGTAGTAGCTCTCGTTGAATCCGGGCTTCCTGCGCTTGATCGCCTGCTTGACCATCGAGCCCCAGACTTTCTCCTCCGCGTCGCGCTCGGCGAAAAGGTCCTCCGCAGTCTCCATTACGAGTTCGATGCCCTCCTGGCGGCGGTCATCGGATCCGGGCGCCGCCTTCGGCGCCGTCTTCGCGACCTTCTCCTTGCGCGCGACCTTCGCACGGCCCTCTCCTCGGACGAGGTCGTCGTAGTAGATGAATTCGTCGCAACCGCTGATGAGCAGGTCAGAGGTCGAGTTCTTCACGCCGCAGCCGATGACGACCTTGTTGTTCTCGCGCAGCTTGGACACGAGAGGCGAAAAATCCGAGTCACCGCTGACAATGACGAACGTGTCGACGTGAGACTTCGTGTAGCAGAGATCGAGAGCGTCGACCACCATGCGGATGTCGGCCGAGTTCTTGCCGGATTGGCGCACGTGCGGGATTTCGATCAGTTCGAATGCGGCCTCGTGCATGCCGCGCTTGAAGTCGTGGTACCGCTCCCAGTTGCAGTAGGCCTTCTTGACGACGATGTTGCCCTTGAGCAGGAGTCGCTCGAGGACCTTGCGGATGTCGAAGATCGGGATCTTGGCGTCGCGAACGCCCAGTGCGACGTTCTCGAAGTCGCAGAACACGGCCATGATGCGGGTCTCGGACCGGGGCGGTGCGTTCATTCCTCGCCCGCCGCGGGCTTCCAGGCAGTCGCAAGTTCCTGCTGCTTGCGCGACGGGACCGGATCGTAATGGCTCAGTTCCAAGGTAAAGCTCCCTTCTCCGCCGGTCAGCGCCTTCAGCCGGTTCTGGTAGTCGGTGACCTCGGCGAGCGGCACGTAGGCCGAGACCACAATGCGTCCGCGGGCGCGCGCCTCGTTGCCGTTGATGCGGGCGCGCCGCGTTGCCAGGTCCGCCGTGATGTCCCCCATCACTGTGCCCGGCGCATTGATCTCGACGTGGACGATGGGCTCGAGCACGGCTGGTCCCGCCTTCTGCACGGCGTCCAGGAAGGCCTTGCGGCCGGCTGAAACGAAGGCTACCTCCTTGGAGTCGACCGAGTGGTACTTGCCATCGTAAACCGAGACCCGGATGTCATGCAGCGGGAAGCCGGCGACCGCGCCCTCGGCAAGCGCATGCCGGATGCCTTTCTCCACCGCCGGAATGTACTGGTTCGGAATCGCGCCGCCGACGACGTCGTCCACGAACTCGAACCCCGTGCCACGGGCGAGCGGTTCGATGCGCAGGTACACCTCGCCGAACTGCCCGGCACCGCCGGTCTGCTTCTTGTGGCGGTGATGACCCTCGGCCGGGCGCGTGATGGTCTCGCGATACGGAATCGCCGGCGGCCGCGTACTGACTGCGACGCCGTAGCGCTCGGTCATGCGTTCGCACATTACGCGCAGGTGCAGGTCGCCCATGCCGTAGAGCACGGTCTCGTTCAGGGTGGCGCTGTGCTCGACCCGCACGCAGGGGTCCTCGGCGGCCAGCTTGTGCAGCGCCTCAGCCAGCTTGTGCTCGTCGCCGCGACGCTCAGGTTCGATCGCGACGCCGAGCATCGCCGGCGGGAACGCCATCGGCTTCAGGTGGAAATGGTCCTCGTCGTGCGAGTCGTGCAGGACCGCGTCGAAGTGCAGGTCGTCGAGCTTGGCGACCGCGCAGATGTCGCCGGGCACTGCCTGCGGGATCTCGACATGGTCCTTGCCCTGCATGCGGAACAGGTGCGCAATCTTGACCGGTTTGCGCCCGTCGCCGACAAAGAGCTGGGCGCCGGTGCGAATCGTGCCCTGGTGTATGCGGAACAGGCCCAGCTTGCCCACGAACGGGTCCATGATGACCTTGAACACGTGCGCGACCGCGTGGAGGCCAGGATCCGGCGAGACCGCGACCCGCTGCGAGTCGCCCGCCGCGCCCTTCAGGAAAGGCGGCGGGTTGCCCTCGGCCGGGTTCGGCATGAGACGCGCAATCGCCTCGAGGAGCTCGGGAACGCCGGCGCCGGTCTCGGCCGAGACGAAGCAGACTGGCACCAGATGCCCTTCGCGCAGCGCTTTCTCGAAGGGATCGTGGAGCTGCTCGGGCTGGAGCTCCTCGCCTTGCTCGAGGTAGAGCGCCATCAGGTCATCATCCACCTCGACGACCTGGTCGATGATCCGGGTATGGGCTTCTTCGACCGAGGAGAAGTCGGTCGCCGCGCCTTCATTATGGAAGAAGCAGTCGATAACCTTGCTGCCGCCCGCCGCCGGCAGGTTGATGGGCAGGCATTCGCGGCCGAACTGGTCCTGGATTTCGTCCAGTGTTGCCCCGGGATTCGCATCGCGGGCGTCGATCTTGTTGATCACGACGATGCGGCAGAGCCCGCGCTCGCGTGCCGCGTCCATCATGCGCTGCGACATCGGCTCGACGCCGGCCACCGCGCTGACAACGACCGCCACCGTCTCCACTGCCTCGAGGATCGGCAGCGTGCGGCCGATAAAGTCCGGGTACCCGGGCGTGTCGACCAGGTTGACGTGGGCGTCGCCGGTCTCGAGCCAGCACAGGGTCGCGTCGACGGAGTGAAGCAGCCGGCGCGCCTGGGGGTCGTGATCGCAAACAGTCGTGCCGCGGGCAAGGCTCCCCTTGGCCCGGATGCTGCCGGCGCCGTACAGCAGGGCCTCGGCCAGCAGGGTCTTGCCCGACCCGGCGTGACCCACCAAGGCCAAGTTGCGTATGTCGCCGGTCACTTTTGTCATCCGTTCCCTCGTCTTGTCGCCTTGTCGGCTGGTTTTTAAAAAAGGATAGCACCGAAGGCGCCGGCTGGCTTGCGCCATCCGGGGTGGACGGGCAAACTCGGCTTACGGAAGATCAAGGCCCTGCAACAGGGGCCGGCGGGGGTTTCCATGGCGGTTTCGGTCAAGGGCGACAGCGCGGATCCGATGGTCGAGCCGAACGTGATTCCGCTCGTCGACATCATGCTGGTGCTGCTGATCATCTTCATCATCACCATCCCTGTGATGACGCATGCAGTCAAGATCGACCTCCCCCGCGACAATCCGAATCCTCCCACGACGCCGCCTGAAGTCGTGCGCATCTACGTCGAGTTCGACGGCTCCATCTTCTGGAACGGCACGCCGATCGACAACAGCACGTTCCGCGACTATGTCGCGATCGAGAATGCGAAGGACCCGCAGCCCGAAGTGCACGTGGACGCCCATCGCCGCGTGCCGTATCTGTACGTCGCTAACGTCCTTTTTACTCTGCAGCGAGGCGGCCTGCAGAAGGTCGGTTTCGTCTCCGGCGAGGGGCCGACGGCAGCCGAGCCGGCGCCCGCGTCGTAGCGCGGCTTCCCAGCGCACGCGGGCCATGATCCGGTCCGTGAAATCGCACTTTTTTCTAGCTGCAGCGCTCCTCACCGCTGGCGCCTGGGCGGCGGATGAGTCGGGCCTGCGCCAATATGAGCTTCCGAATCGGGACACGCTTGAACTGCAGCTGCCCACCGGCTGGGTAGACCATATCGAGCAGCCGTCCGGCGGCGGGCCGCCGACCATTGAGTTCGCGACCGCCGCGGGCGGGCCCAGCCAGGTCTTCGTCACGCCGGAATGGGCGGACCCCACGACGCGCGAGACGCGTGAATTGCCGGCTCTGCGCGAGGCGATCCGTGACGCCGCGGAACGGACCCGGCACGAGTCCAGGGAAAACCCTCTTGAAGTCCGGCAGCTCAATGGGGCAAATGGCGTCGGATATTACTTCTCTGCCACCGACCGAAATCCCGGCCCCGGCGAATTCAAATACATGAGCCAGGGCGCGCTGCAGGTCGGCAGCCTGACACTCTGGTTCACGATCCTCACGAACGATGGTGAGGACACGGTGGCTGTCGAGGCGCTCACGGTGCTGCAGACCGCGGTGCACCGGCGGACCGGGCTCGACCAGCTCTGACCCCGCGGAGGGCCCTCCGGTCGATCTGCTATCGTCACCCGATGATCGATCGCCGGCGCTTTCTCGGCCTCACGCTCGGCGCGGGTGCGGCGCTCGGCTTCGGGCCGCGCCCGGCACCTGGTGCGGCGCCGGTCTCGCTGATCACCCGCCCGATTCCCTCAAGCGGCGAAAACATCCCGGTCGTCGGGCTCGGAAGTTCCGCGACGTTTCGCAGCGTGGCCGAGGGCGGGGCCATCGGGCCGCTGCGCGAAGTATTGGCCGCACTCGTCGCGGGCGGCGCCTCGGTTTTCGACACGGCCCCTTCCTACGGCGAGTCGGAAGCCGTGGCGGGGCGCCTGGCACGCGAACTCGGCATCAGCGACCGGATCTTTTGGGCAACCAAGGTCAATGTCGCTCCGCGCGCTGGCGGAGCGGCCGATCCCGCCGCGGCGCGCGCGCAGATTGAGACCTCGTTTGGCCGTATCGGCGTCGACACGATCGACCTCGTCCAGGTGCACAACCTCGGCGACGTGCGAGTCCAGCTGGGCATCCTCAAGGAGCTCAAGGCCGCGAGGCGCATCCGATACGTCGGCGTGACGTCGACGAGCAAGGACCAGTACGCCGAACTCGCGCGCGTGATGCGAGAGGAGCCGATCGACTTCGTGGGCGTCGATTACGCCATCGATAACCGGAGCGCCGAGGAGTCCATCCTGCCGCTCGCGGCCGAGCACCGTATCGCGGTGATGGTTTACCTGCCTTTCGGCCGCACGCGGCTGTTTAAGCGCGTCGGCGACCGGTCGCTGCCGGACTGGGCAGCGGATTTCGATGTCTCAAGCTGGGCCCAGTTCTTCATCAAGTACGTGCTCGGCCATCCGGCCGTGACGGTCGTGACGCCGGCGACCAGCCAGGTCCGGCACCTCGTCGACAACCTCGGCGCAGCCACGGGCCGGCTGCCCGACCTCGTCGCGCGCCGCAGGATGGCCGAGTTCGTGGACGCGTTGTTGCCGGCGACCGCGCGCTGAATCGGACTCGTCAGGGTCCGTTGCCGGCAAACCAGCGCGGCAGCCACAGGCTCAATTGCGGAAACAGCGTGATCAGCGCGACGCCGATGGCCAGGACCGCGAGCATCGGCAGTGTCGCGGTGGCCACCTCCAGCATCGGGCGACGGAAGCGCGAGGCCGACATCAGCAAGTTGAGCCCGATCGGGGGCATCAGGTAGCCGAGCTCCAGGCTCGCCAGCATGATCACCCCGAGGTGCACGGGGTCGACGCCGAACGCGTTGGCGACCGGTACGATCAGCGGCGCGACGACGATGATCGCCGAGAAGATCTCGATCACGCACCCGAGCACGACCATGACGAGGTTGAGGATCAGCAGGAAGATCCAGGGTGAATCGATCGCCGCGTCCATCCAGATCGTGAGACGGTCGGGCACGTGTTCGGTGATCAGGAGGTTCGTCAGCCCCATCGCCGTCCCGAGGATCAGGAGCACGCCGCCGACCAGCAGCCCGCATTCGCAGAAGACCTCCACCAGGCGCCCACCCCGCGGCAGGTCGCGGTTCACGAGGGCAGCGACTCCGATAGCGTAGGCGGCCGTGATCGCCGCCGCGGACACGGGCAGCACGAAGCCCCCGAAGATCAGCACGATTGGCACGACCGGCAACAGGAGGTCCCATTTCGCTCGCCAGGTCGCGGCGATTGCGCGGCGTTTGCTGAACCGGCGCTCCCGGCTCGCGCGCGGCGAGCGTGCAATGCCCCATGCGCAGGCGAGCGCGACCATGAGCAGACCCGGCAGCGCGCCACCCAGGAACATGGCTTCGATCGGAACTTCGGCAACGATCGAGTACAGGATCAGCGGCAGGCAGGGCGCGAACAGCACACCGAGCGATCCGGCGCCCGTGACGAGCCCGAGCGCCGTACGCTCGCTGTAGCGGGAGGCCATCAGGATCGGCATCAGGAGGCCGCCAAGCGCAAGGATCGTGATGCCCGAGCCGCCGGTGAACGCGGTGAAGAAAGCGCAGGCGAACACGGTGACGACCGCCGGCCCGCCGCGCAGGTGCCCGGTCCAGGCACGCAACAGCCGCACGAGCCGCTTGGCGGCACCCGTCGAGGTGACAATGAAACCTGCAAGCGTGAAAAGCGGGAGCGTCGCGAGCAGTGGATTGACCACCTGGTCGTAGTGGTCGAGCGGGACCGAGGCCACAGGGTCGCCGACGCTGATGAAGAATATGAGTGCGATTCCGGCAAGGCCCGTGAACAGGGGCGCGCCGAAAAGAACGGCGACGCCGAGTGCGACGAGTGCAGGAATCCGGATCGCGGGCAGGGCGCCGTTGGCCTGTGCGACCCAGGCGGCAGCCGCGATCGCGATGGCAAGAATCGCGGCGCGCGCGACATTGCCCGCCGCCGCATGTCCCGCGAGCCTCAGCGTGATGAAGGCGAAGCCTGCCGGCATCACCGCCTGCATCGCGATGCGCGGCACGCCGAAAGCGAGCTGGCTCGACGTCGCCGCCTCCTGCGAAACGAACTGCCAGGCCGCGAGCGTCAGTACCGCGGAAACGGTCGTGGCAACGAGTCCCGTGAACGCGTGAACCGTCGATTGCCAGCGCGCCGGAATCGCCTGCACGAAAGTGCCCATCGACAGCAGCCGGCCCTCGCGCGCAGCGACCATGCCGCCCAGCATCCCGATGACCAGGGTCAGGTGGCGGATCAATTCGTCGGTGTCGGAGAAACGGGTACTGGCGGCCGCCACCGCGAGCACGAGCAGCAGCGCGAGCACTACTGCCAGCAACAGGTCCTCGAGCCGGTGGATCAACGCCCTCACGGGCCCGCGGCGTGCCTGGATTTCAGGATTTCCACGGCCGCGTCAAACATTGGCGCCGGTACGATCGTGCCGCGTACGCGCGGGTACACGCGAGCGATCTCTGCCCGCCACTCGCGCTCGGCTTCCGGCGACAGGGTCGTGACCTTGAGGCCCATCTTGTCCTTCATCGCCTGGATGGTCTGGTCGTCCTCGATCCGGCTCGCGCGACGCATCTCGGCCCCGGCGCGCTCCGAAGTCTCGCGGAGCCAGGCCTGCGTCGCGGGGTCGAGCCGCTTCCAGGCGCGTTCCGTCACGACCAGCGCTCCGGTAATCGGCGCCCAGCGCAGGTCGAGCATGTAGGGCGCGTAGGTCGGGACCTGGCTGAAGTTGGCGAGAAAGGGCGGAATCGGCAGCGCGTCGATCATGCCGTTACGCAGGCCCAGCAGGATCTGGTCCGGCTCGAGCACGACCGGCGTGTAGTAATTCTTGAACAGTTCCACGGTCTCGGGTTCGCCCGAGCTCGCGTAGACGCGCATCGACTTCAGGTCGCCGATCTGATGGATCGGTTTGTTCGAAAAATAGCGGACCCAGCCGCCGTCGCCCCAGAAGAGCACGACGTAGCCGGCCTTGAGCAGCCTGCTCTCCAGATCCGGCCTGAGCCGTTCACGGACCGCATCGACGTCGTCCCAGTCGCGGAACAAGAGCGGCAGGAACTGGAGCGCGGTCACGGAACGGTCGATCTGGGAGAGCCCTACGGAGGTCAGCATCGCGCCCTGGAGCTGCCCCACGCGCATGCGACGGACGATCTGCAGCTCGCCTCCCTGCGTGCCCGCATAGATGTTCATCGTCGCGCCGCCCGGCCCCTTCGCCCATTCGGCGCCGAGTGACTGTAGCCGCTTATGGAAGGACGACCCGGCAGGCGCGACCGTCGCGATTCGAAGCTGCGACGGACCGGCCGCGAACGCCGGTCGCGGATTCACCGCTTCAAGCGCGATCAAGGCGGCGAAGAGCGCGAGTCGGCGACGTGCCGGGATCATGACGGCGGCTCCGCGCCGGAGCCGTCCTCGAGCGGCGGCAGGATCCATTGGTCCACATGCTCCTGCAACCAGGCCGCGCGCCGCTGCATCACGATATTGGCAAGGCGAAGCGACGGCTCGGCTTCAGGATCGATCTCTAGGGCGTGGGCGATGGCGCGATCGAAACAGTCGCGGTCCTCCTGCGGGAGGCAGACGGCTTCGGCCCAGGACACGTACGGTGCCGCCGCGCGGCCTTGCGACAATTCGATTGCACGATCGAAATGACCCATCGCCACCGCCGTGCGGTCGCCCAACTCGTCCTGCCTTGCCATCGTATAGGTGATCAGGAAAGCGTGGATCGCCCCGCGGTCCCAACTCTCGTCGACCGCGAGCGCGCGATCGATCAGTGCCGACACCTGCGGTAGTTCCGCGACCAGTTCCGGATCGTCCTTGCCAAGCGAAATGGCCGCGGCCCAGGACGCGGCGGTCCAGAACAGGAGATCCACGTCATCCTTGCCGGCGAGCCGTGCGGCGGCCGCGTGATCGGCGCGCAACGCCACGCCGAATCCCGGATGGGAGACCTCGAGGCCCTGCAAGCCGTAATCACGCGCGCGCAGGTAGAGCTTGCGCGCGCGCACCCAGGCGACCCACGCCCGGTCCGTGTCCTCGAGCGCAAGTGCGTCTGCATCCTGCTGCACGAAGGCATAGGCATATTGCGTGAAAGCCGCTGCAGTCGCCGCGAGCAGCCCGCGATGCCCCGGAACCTCGGCGAGCACGCTTTCCATCAACTTCAGGCTGAATGGCAACGCCGCCTCGACGAGTTCCGGATCGTCGTCCCGGGCGTAGGTCGTGCCTGACGCGGCCAGCGCATCGGCAACGCGATTGGCGGCGATGCGTTCGACCGAGCAGCCGCACGACAGCGCGAAAGCTGCCAGAACGAGGCCAACGGCCGAGCCTCTGCCCAGGACATCCATCCAGGTCATAGCACCCTTGGCGGGAAGCGGAGTTCGCAACTCCGAGGCAATGGAATGATACACGGCGCTCCACTCCAGCGGTCAGCGGCGCCGCTGGCGCGCAGTTTGTCGCGTTGTCAGCCACGGCGGGCCGGCGCATCATGGCTTGATGAACAGCGAGCGACTGGAAGCGAAGCGTGCCGTCGTCGGCGAGGGCTTCGAGATCCGGCGCGCCTTGCCGAACCGGCGCCGGCGGATGGTGGGCGCCTGGTGCTTCCTCGATCACGCGGGACCGGCCGAATACTCGGCAGGACAAGGGCTGACCATCGGTCCGCACCCCCACATCGGCCTGCAGACCTTCAGCTGGATGATCGAAGGAAGCATTCTGCACACCGACAGTCTCGGTTTCCGGCAGTGGATCCGGCCAGGCCAGGTAAACCTCATGACGGCAGGCCGCGGGATTTCCCACGCGGAGGAATCTCCGTCGGATGCGCCTGGCCGATTCCAGCTCGCCCAGCTCTGGATCGCGCTGCCCAAGGATGAAAGCGGACGCGAGCCTTCGTTCCATCATTACCCCGAGCTGCCGATCCTCGAGCGCGGCGGATTCCGGATCACCCTCCTCGCCGGGTCGTTCGCCGGCGAGCGCGCACCGGCCCAAGTCTTCTCGCCGCTCGTCGGACTTGACCTTGCCGCCGGCGGAGCAGCCCGCACAGAACTCGTGCTCGATCCCGCGTTCGAGCATGGCGTGATGGTGCTCGAGGGCGGGGCGCGGGTCGGCCAGGAGACACTCTCGCCCGGCGCCCTTCTCTACCTGTCCACGGGACGCGACGGTCTCGTGATCGAGACGGGGGGTTCCGCGCGGTTGCTTCTCATCGGCGGACGCCCATTCGGCGAGGACATCCTCCTGTGGTGGAATTTCGTGGGGCGCTCGGCCGAGGAAATGGAACAGGCCGTGCGCGACTGGCTCGAGGGCCGCCGCTTTGGCGAAGTCCGGGGCGCCCGCGGCGCGCCGCTTGTCGTGCCGGAGCTGCGAGGCCTGCGCCTGCGGGGCGATGAATGAGGCGGATCGCTTCAGCCCTGGTCGCGCCCACCGGGCCGAACGACACACAGACGATCGGGACCGGCGGCTTCACACTGCTGTCCGACGAACCTCACGCCGCCGGCGGGCGCAATGCCGGGCCGGGGCCCTTCAACCTGCTGCTCGCGAGCCTTGGCGCATGCATGGCCATCACGCTCAAGATGTACGCAGACCGCAAGGGCTGGGACATCGGCACGCTGAAAATTGCGCTCACGCCTTCGCCGGCTGGCGCCAGCATCACGACCCGACGAGCCGAGGCAGCCTGAGACATGCGCAAGGTCATCGCCGTACACGATGCCGCCCCGCCCCACTGGGTGGGCGACGGCTTTGCGGTCCGTTCAATCTTTTCCTATGACGGCCTGGGCCGCGAACCGCTGAGCCCTTTCCTGATGTTGGACTACGCTGCGCCCCGCCATTTCGATCCCGCGCCGAGCCGCCGCGGCGTCGGCGTGCACCCGCATCGCGGCTTCGAGACCGTGACCATCGTGTACGCAGGCGAGCTCGAGCACCGGGACTCCGCGGGCAACGGCGGCCGCATCGGCCCGGGCGACGTGCAGTGGATGACGGCTGCCTCCGGAATACTGCACGAGGAGTTCCATTCCGAACGCTTCACGCGCGAGGGCGGGCAGATGTCGATGATGCAGCTCTGGGTCAACTTGCCGGCGCGTCACAAGATGGCGCGGCCGCGCTACCAGACGATCCTCGATGCCGACATCCCCCGGATCGCGCTCCGCGACGACGCGGGGACACTGCGCGTGATCGCGGGTGAGTACGAAAACCGGCATGGTCCCGCCGAAACCTTTACCCCGATGGAGGTCTGGGACCTGCGGGTCGCGGCCGGCAAGACAGCGGCGCTCGCGACGCCCGAGGGCCACACGACCGCAATCGTGCCGATGCAGGGCCGCGCCCTCGTCAATGGCTCGAGCCCGGCGGGCCCGGCGCAACTCGTGCAGCTCGATCGCGACGGCGGCGAATTCACGATCACGGCCGAGAGCGAGTTCTCGGCGCTCGTCCTGGGCGGCGCGCCGATCCCGGAACCGGTCGTCGGCTACGGTCCCTTCGTCATGAACAGCGAGCGCGAGATCGCCGCGGCATTCGCCGACTTCCAGAGCGGGCGATTCGGAAACCTGCCGGCCGACTGAAGACCGCGACTGGGCTTTCTAGTGCCCAAACAATCGCGTCACGCCCAGATTGACGACGACCTTCTCGTCCTGAGTTCCGTTCAGCCGCGAATCCGACAACGGGACCTGCGCTGAAGCCCGCAGCACCCATCCACCGCCGGCGTCGAACAGCAAGCGCGGCGTGAGATAGACGATCGATCCGCCCGTGTCTGGATCGGTGACGCCGCTACCGTCGACCTGGTCCCGGCCGGCCTGGCGATAGTTCGCCTCGATGACGCCGTCCCATCGCCCGCCGAGCTTGTGTTCATATGCGACATTGAAAAGCGTCGTGCGTCCGTACCGGTAGCCGAAATCGTTGCGGCCGGTATGTCGGTACTGGCCTGAGGCGAACAGGGCCGAATGCGGGTCGATCTGGTAGGAAGCGGAGAGCCCCATGAACCAATCGGTCGAACCCGTTCCCGGCTGCACGTGTTCGTCGAGCCGCTCTCCGCCCCTCGTCGCGCGATTCTCGCCCCAGTCGGTCTTCAGCCCGAATACGGCATAAATGCTCGAGCGCACACCGACGTCGCCCTCGAATTGCGATGACCAGAGCCGTGCCTGGCCATAAATCTCCGGATCCGAGAGGCCCGCGGCATTCGTACGCTCGCTCTCTCCCTCCTCGACCTCTGTCAGGTTGCGACGGCTGTAGGGCAACCTTGCGAACACGCCGAATCGGTCCGAAATTCCGTAGGCGGCAAGAAACGTAATGCGCATCTCCCGCACCGACGAGAATGATTCGTCGGCAGTACCCTGGTCCTTCTCCAGCTGGTCCCAGTCCAGCGCGAGCCGCAGGCCGGTCTGGGCGACGCCTTCGCTGCCTAATGCATTGAATGTCGGGTCGCCACAGCGGCAGATGGAGCAGCCCCAGGCCGGGGCAGCGAGGCCAGCGCCCATCAACGTGGCGCAAAGCACTTTCACGTGTTTCATGTCGTTCACTCCCGTATCAGAAGCGCCAGATCAACGGATTCCGGCATCCGCCGGAAATCCGGGAAAGCTTCCCGGCTGAATCAGCCGTGAGCGGGAGGCGCGCGCGGTGACTGCGCTCGAACGATCGCGGGGACGGAAATCCGGCTGCCAGCCCGGATGACTTCGGACCGTGGGGCATGCGGTCGCGCAGCAAGACCGGTTATCGCCGGCGGCGGAGCCGGACTTGCAGTCGCGCCGTATGGACATTTCTGCGCATGGTGGCCGCCTTCGCCCGGGCCCGTCGGGTCATTCGGCGCGGCGTGGCCCATCCCGGGGCAGAACGCCATCCGCACGACTCCTGCAGCGGCCGTCGCAGGCATAAAGCCCGGCGGTATCAGGCCCCGAAAGAGTATCGCCGGCAGCAGCAGCGCCGCGATCAGGAGCCGTAGCTGCCCGGTATTCATGGCGTGCGACCCTCAGGCTGGCGGTTCGCGCCCAAGGTAATCCATCTTCCCGAGTTCGACGCCGTTGTGCCGCAGGATGTCGTATGCAGTGGTGCAGTGAAAATGCACATTCGGCAGCACCTGGTGCAGCAGGTAAGGCAACCCGATCATGGAGCGCTCGCCCGCCACGGGCGATTTCCAGCGGATCGTGCGGTCCTCAGCGCCTTCGAACTGCTCGGGTTTCAGCGTTTTCAGGAAGTCCACGGTCCTGCGGGTCCGCGCGATCAACTCGGTCAGCGACTTTTCGCTGTCTTCGAACGCGGGCGCCGCAACGCCGGCCAGACGCGCAGGCCCGATCTTGGCCGTGTCCGAGGCAATCTGGACCTGGCGCGAGAGCGGGAACATGTCGGGTGCAAGCCGCGCATTGACGAGCACGGCCGGGTCGATCTTCTTCGCTTCCGCATGTTGCGCGGCCTTCTCGAGGATCGCGGTGAGGTTCGCCATCATGCGCAAGGCCGGCTTGACGCTCGCCTCATACATCGAAATCTTCATCGTCCGCTCCGGGAAGTTTCCCTAGAATGCGCCCATTATGAATCAGGCTGGGATCGTCTGGGACAATCATGCGTGCCTGCCGCTGCGCGACATCGACGAGTGGCTGCCGCAGCTGTCCCGCTATCGCGCGGCGGGCGTCGATGCCGTGACCGTGAACATCGGAGACAGCCTGGTGCCGCTTGAGCGGATGATCCGCACGGCGGCAAGCATCCGTCACTTCGTGAAGGCCAATCCGGACGGGTACCTGCTGGGGCTGACGCCTGCGGACCTGCGCACCGCGAAGTCGAGCGGCCGTCTGGCAGTCTGCCTCGACATCGAGGGCGTCCAGGCTTTCGGCCCGCAGGTTTCGCTGGTCGAATTCCTGTACGAGATCGGCGTGCGCTGGATGCTCCTTGTCTACAACCGGCGCAACCTCGCCGGCAGCGGTTGCCACGATCCCGAAGACGAGGGTCTCACGGCCCTCGGGCGCGGCATACTCCGGGAGATGGACCGTGTCGGCATGGTGAAGTGCTGTTCGCACACGGGCTATCGCACGGCCCGCGAAATCCTCGACTCGACTGACCGGCCCGTAATTTTCTCTCATTCCAATCCGCGCCGGCTGCGGGACCATCCGCGGAATATCCCCGATGAGCTCATCCGGGCCTGTGCGGCGACGGGCGGAGTCGTCGGGATCAACGGCGTCGGACTGTTCCTCGGTACCGGTCCGCCGACGGCGGACCTCATCGTGCGAAATATCGACTACGTTGCCCAGCTCGTCGGCGCGGAGCATGCAGGCCTCGGCCTCGACTACATGTTCAAGGGTTCCGAGCTGGACGAACCGGGCCGTGGCAGCCCGGACATCTGGCCGAGGGAATGGGGCTACGGACGCGGCACCGGATTCGCGCCGCCCGAAGTGATTCCCGAAATCGCCGTCGGCCTGGAGCGCCTCGGTTACCCGGCCGCGAGCATTCGCGGCGTCCTCGGGGAAAACCTGGTACGGGTCGCCGACGCCGTCTGGAATTGATGGACAGCGCATTCAGGGCCCGCTGCGGGCGTCCGACTCGCCGGAGTGTGGAACCCGTCACTGGCCCGGGTCCGATTCAAGACCCTGTTCACAGTTAGCACCCGACTCGCTGAGGCTACATATGTCGACTTGAATGCCTGCCCGAGGGGGCGGGCTCAGCGGGGAGTTTGCGCCAGAATCATGTCGCCGACCCGGGAAACCAGCGATGCCGCGCCAGCCCGCGAGCGCTTTGTCGCCCGCTGGACGGGGGCGCTCGCCGTCGGCCTCTTCATCTACATACCGACTGCGCTACTCCTGACCTACGCGGAAGGCGCGGGTGGCCCTGCTTTCGAGGTCTTCAAGCTGTTTTCCGACTTTCCGGCGAGCTTCGGCTCCGCCCTGCTTGCGACCGTGGCGGCCTGGAAAGCGACTGAACCGGCAGTCAGGCGGACATGGACCTTCCTCGCGGCCACGATGTCCGTCTATACGGTCGGCAACCTCCTGAATTCGATCTACTGGCTGTTCGGCGTCGATCCCTTCCCCTCGGTCGGCGATGTCTTCTTCCTCGGCTTCTATCCGCTGCTCTTCACCGCCATTTTCGTCGCGATCCGCGCCGCGGCCGTGCGCGTGAACTGGGGCCGCCTGGCGCTTGACGCAACCATCCTGATGCTCGGTTTCGGCGCCTTCTTCTGGTTTTTCGTCATTGGGCCGAGCGCCGCCGCCGACCGTGACCCGGATGTCATCAAGTACGTCCTGACCCAGAGCTACATCGCGCTCAACTGCCTCATGCTGCTTGCATTTGGCATCCTGCTCATGCACGGCGGGACAGGAGCAATCGCACGGCGCACGCTGATCCTACTGACCGTCGGCTTTTCGGCGATGTCGGTCGCCGACATCGTCTGGGCCTTGGCCAAGGTAACCGGTACCTACTTGCCGGGCGGAATATCTGACGCAATCTACCTCTCCTGTTATGGCTGGCTCATCGCCGCGGCGCGGGAGCAGTTGCGCGGCGCGCCTGTCGAGACGCAGGAATCGACGGCAACCGGCAACGCCCTGGTGCAGGGAATGCCCTACGTCGCCATGCTCGTGTCCTTCCTGGTGCTCGTTTACGTCGAGAGCAGTTCGATGTCGAGCCCCGCAACCGCGATGACGGTCATCATCTTCGCGCTGACGCTGCTCGTCATGCTGCGCCAGGGCGTGTTGTCGCGAGATGACGCACTGCTGCGAGAGCGGCGTGCGGCGGGCATCGTCGAGGCGCGTTACGCCTCGCTGATTCGCAACGCTTCCGACGTCATCATGATTGCCGACGTCGACGGGCGCCTCAGGTTCGCATCGCCCGCTGCCGAGCGCACCTTCGGCATGAATCCCGAGGACCTGGTGGGGCGCAACCTCCTCGACCTCTGGAGCGAATCGGACCGCGAGCGGCTCGCGGCCTTTCTCGCGGAAGTCGCCGCGACCCGCGGCCGCTCGGTCGGGCCGGTCGAGGTCGTGGTCGGCAACGGCGCGCGCCGCAGCACGCTCGAGAGCGTCGGCAGCAACCTGCTGGACGACCCGGCGATCGCAGGCCTCTCGCTCAATTTCCGCGACGTCAGCGAGCGCAAGGCGCTGGAGGAACAGCTCCGCCAGCTCGCCTTCCACGACCCGCTCACGCTGCTCGCGAACCGCAGCCTGTTCCGTAACCGTGTCCAGCACGCTCTGACGCTGACCCAACGCTCAGGGCAGCGCGTGGCCGTGATGTTCCTCGACCTGGACAACTTCAAGAACGTCAACGACTCGCTCGGACACGACGCCGGCGACCGGCTGCTGCAGGCGGCTGCCCAGCGGCTCGTCAAGTCGACGCGTCCGTCCGACACGGTCGCGCGGCTCGGTGGCGACGAGTTCGCGATCCTGCTCGAAGGCATCGACCAATCGGCTGACGTCGAGAATATCGCAGCGGCCATCACCCGATCATTCGACGAGCCGCTCCAGCTCGACGGCAGCGACACCAACATCGCGGCCAGCATCGGCGTCGCGTTCTCCCAGCCGGACGACGACACCGAACAGCTCCTGCGTAATGCCGACATCGCGATGTACAACGCGAAGGCGGCGGGCAAAGCCCGCTTCGTCGTGTTCCAGCCGCGCATGCAGGAACAGCTGCGCGAGCGGCTGCGCCTGGAGGAAGACATCCATCGTGCACTCGAGCGCGGCGAATTCTTCCTCGAGTACCAGCCGGTAGTCGACCTCGCCAAGCGGGAACTGCTCGGTGTCGAGGCGCTGGTGCGCTGGAACCATCCCGAGCAGGGCCTGGTCATGCCGGGCGCCTTCATCGCGACGGCCGAGGAATCGGGCCAGATCGTCGAACTCGGCCGATGGGTCTTGAGCGAGGCCTGCCGGAGCGTGCGTGCCTGGCGCGACTCCATCGTCGCGGGCGACGGCTTGCGGGTCGCGGTCAATATCTCGGGCCGTCACCTGCAGCACGCGGACCTTGTGGCGGACGTGCGGGCCGCCCTCGAATCCTCCGGACTGGAGCCCGAAAACCTCGTCATCGAGCTCACCGAGAGCACGATCATGCAAAATACCGAGGTGAACCTCGAGCGCTTCCGCGAGCTGAAGGCGCTGGGCGTGCGCCTTGCGATCGACGACTTCGGCATGGGCTACTCGTCGCTGTCGTACCTGCACCGCTTCCCGATCGACATCCTGAAGATCGACCGCTCCTTCGTCGGCCGCCTCACCGAGCAGGGAGACGGTCCCGAGCTCGCGCGCGCGGTCGTCATGCTGGGCGAGACGCTCGGACTCGAGACCGTCGCCGAGGGCGTGGAGCACGAAGAACAGGTGGCCGAGCTGCTCGAGCTTGGCTGCGTGGCGGCACAGGGTTTCCTGTTCGCCCGCTCGAGCTCGCTCCAGGAAGTTTCCACGATGCCATTCGCCGCGCGTCGTGCGGAGCTGCGCAATGCGCAGTCGCTGCGCGACCGGCTGACGGCCACGGGACGGTTCAACGTCGGCAACGTCCGAAAGCAGTCGGTCGCCTGACTCAGGGCGCCTGCCAGGCGATTTCACCGCCGATTACCGTCATTTCCGGCTGCGAGCTCGGGATGCGGGATTCCGGAACCTGCATCCAGTCCTCCGAGAACACGCTGAAGTCAGCGAGCTTGCCCGGCTCGATCGTGCCGCGGTCCTGTTCCTGGAAGGCGGCGTAGGCTCCGCCCGAAGTCAGGATACCGAGCGCCTCGTCGCGCGAAAGGCGCTGGTCGAGGCCCCAGTCCGGACCTGCAAAGCCTTCGAGCGTGCGCCGCGTCACGGCGGCATAGAACTCCACGCGAGGGTCGCCCTGCTCGACGGGCGCGTCGGTCCCTCCGGCAATCCGCGCTCCCGCGTTCAACAGCGAGCGCCAGGCGTAGGCGCCGGCGATTCGCTCCGGCCCGAGGCGCGCGGGCGCGAACAGCATGTCGCTGATCGCATGCGAGGTCTGCATCGAAGCGATTACGCCGAGTTCTGCAAAGCGCGGCATGTCAGGCGCCGCAACCACCTGGGCGTGCTCGATGCGAAAACGCGGGTCCGCCACGGGGCGTTCGCTCACGGGCACTGCCGCAAGCGCCTTTTCGTACTGGTCGAGCACGACACGGTTACCGCGATCGCCGATGGCATGGGTCTCGACCTGGATGCCCCGCCGGAGCCCTGCGACCGCGATTCGGAAAATCTCCGCGGGCGGCGTCACGTACAGACCGCGGCTATCCGGTGCGTCGCTGTACGGCTCCTCGAGTGCCGCACCGCGCGAGCCAAGCGCGCCGTCGACGTAGAGCTTGATCGTGCGAACGGTCAGGCGCGGATTGCAGCTGTGGTAGTCGCGGCCGGCCGCCAGCAGCCTCTCCGCGTCCTCGCCCGGGCCGCCGATGGCAGCGTAGATTCGCAGCTTCACCCGGCCCGCGGCGTAGAGCCGGCACAGTTGCTCGATCACACGCCAGGTCGTGCCGGCGACCTGCAGCTCCGTCCAGCCGAGCCGCACGCTGCGCTCGGCGCCAACCTCGATCGCCCGGGCAACCTCCTCGTCGGTAGCGGGCGGCACGTGGCGCCGTACCAGGTCCATCGCGTTGTCGATCAGCATGCCGGTCGGCTCGCCGGTCGCTGGATCGCGCAGGATCTGCCCGCCTTCGGGGTCCGGCGTGTTGCGCCCGATGCCCGCGATTGCGAGCGCCCGGGTGTTGACGACGATGGCATGACCGTCGGCCCGCTCAAGGACTACGGGCCGGTCGCTGATTGCCTCGTCCAGGTCCTGCCGTCGCGGAAACACGGCCGGCTTCCACTTCGATTCGATCCAGCCTGCACCGACGATCCACTGCGCGGAATCGCTGGCCGCGCGCGCGACGAGTCGCTGCTTGAGCGCCTCGATGCCCTCGACGCCGGTCACGTCGAAATTGAGTTCCCGCTCGCCGATCCCCACCAGGTGGGCGTGCGAATCGGTCAGCCCCGGAAGGACGGTCTTGCCGTCGAGGTCGACGATGCGCACCCCGGCCGGGGCGCGCCTGAGTGCGCCTGATTCGTCGCCGACATAGGCGATCCGGTCCCTTATCGCGAGGACCGCTTCGGCCCGCGGCGCCGCGGGATTGCCCGTGTAGATCGTGCCTCCGCGCAGCAGGAGTGCCGGCGGCGCGTCGGCGGCGACCGCGGCAATGACGGCGCAGGCCGCAGCGATCACGAGCGCGCGGGACATCAGGCGAACGACCGCCACTTCAGGTCGAGGCCTTCTGGTTCTTGAGAACGGTGGTCGCGAGCGCGATCATCGAGGCGATGTCGGTGAGGTTTGCCGGTACCACCAGCGTGCTCGAAGCCTCGTCCGCCAGGTGCCCGAATTGACGCACGTACTCTTCGGCAACCCGCAATTGCATGGCCTCGACGCCGCCCCGACCGGCAATGGCGTCGCCGACCTGGCGCAGGCCTTCAGCAGTCGCCTTGGCAACCGCGAGGATCGCGGCCGCCTCGCCCTCGGCCTCGTTGATCTGCTGCTGCTTGTTGGCTTCTGACGCCTTGATGACCTGCTGCTTTTGGCCCTCGGCCTGGTTGATCTTGGCGTCGCGCTCGCCCTCGGAAGTCAGCACGACGGCGCGCTTCTCGCGTTCCGCCCGCATCTGCTTCTCCATTGCCTGCAGCACGTCCTTTGGCGGGTTGATGTTCTTGATCTCGTAACGCAGCACCTTGACGCCCCAAGGCGCGGAGGCCTTGTCGAGTTCGGCGACGACGTTCTGGTTGATCACCTGTCGTTCCTCGAAGGTGCGGTCGAGCTCGATCTTGCCGATCTCGCTGCGCAGGTTCGTTTGCGCAAGCTGGATGATCGCGAAGCGGTAGTTCGTGATGCCGTAGGAGGCCTTGCTCGCCTCCAGCACCTGCAGGTACATCACGCCGTCGACGCCGACCTGCACGTTGTCGCGCGTGATGCAGATCTGCTCCGGGATGTCCATCGCCTCTTCCTTGAGGTTGTGCTTGTAGGCGATGCGGTCAAAAAACGGCTTCAGGATGTGAAACCCCGCCTGAAGCGTGCGGTTGTAGCGACCCAGCGTTTCGACGACGTAAGCGCTCTGCTGCGGCACGACGACGGCCGTCTTTGCGAGAATGATGACAACGACCAGGGCGCCAATGCCGACGACATACAGTGATCCCATGGCTGGCTACTCCGCTTTCACGTGGAGGGTCAGGTCGTCGATCTCGGCGATCACGGCCTCCCGGCCTGCCTCGATCGGCTCCGACCCCGTGTTTCGCGCGCTCCAGCTTGAACCCCGGTAGTCAACGCGACCGCTTTGTCCCGGCTCCAGGCGCGACGCGATCATGACGCGATCTCCGATTGTCAGCCGTTGCTCGACGTGGCCACTGCTGCCGCGGATCATTTGGTAGATCCTGCGACGGAATCCAACCATCGTGACGATGGCCAGCAGCGAAAAAACCAGCCATTGCGCCCAGCCCGGCAGGTCGACACCGACGAGGCCGAGCAGGCCCACGACGGCCGCCGACAACCCGATGAAAACGAGATAGAACTGCGCGTCGATGACGAACATCTCGACGCCCAGCAAGCCGATTCCCAACACCAGCCAGGCCCACCAGGACATCCTGATCTCCCGGGCGCATGCCGCGCCGATCTTCTCCGCCATCCAGCTTAACCGATCCCAAAGTCATGTATTGAATGCACGCGCCGACAGGCGCTAGCCTGACGTCCTGTGTCAGGCCGTGCCAGGAATTCCCGATGAAATCTGCCGTCGCGATGCTTGCATTCCTTGCCTTGCCCGCGGCGATGGCCGCCGAGTCGGGCCTGCCGCCGGCCCAGCAGGAGCTCTTCGACACGGAACGCGCCTTCGTCCGGATGGCGGCGGACAAGGGATTCCGCGATTCCTTTTACGCCTACTTCGCCGACGACGGCATTGCATTCAATCCGCATCCCTTCCGGGTCAGGACCGCGCTCGCGAACCAGCCGTCCTCGCCCGGCCCGATGGGCGCCGTCTGGGCGCCGGTCTACGGCGACATTTCAGAAGCCGGTGACCTAGGCTGGGACACGGGGCCGCTCGTGTTCCAAGGGCGGAATGGCGCGCCGGACCGGCACGGCATGTTCTTTTCCGTCTGGAAACGCCAGCCCGACGGATCATTCAAGGTCGTCCTCGACGTCGGCAGCGACACGCCCTCCGCCGTCGTGCCACTGGACGAGCCCGTGCACGTTTCCCGTCAAGCGAGCCCACGCGTGACGGGAGACGAAGATGTCCCCGCAATGACGGCGAGCCTGCTCGCGGTCGAGCGCGCTTTTTTCGAGACGGCTGCCACGGAAAGCCTGGGGCGGGCCTATGGGAGCCGCCTCGACGACGAGGCGCGCGTGCATCGTCCCGGTGTCATGCCGGTCGTCGGGCGCCCCGACCTTGACGGTTGGGCGAACACGCTGACCGGAAAGTACCGTGGCGAGCCGCTTGCGGCCGACGTATCGGAATCAGGCGATCTCGGCTACGTCTACGGCAACTACGAACAGGACGGTGCCGCACCTGAGTCCGGCTATTACGTGCGCGTCTGGCGCCGGAATGGCCAAGGCGACTGGCGCATCGTCATGGACACCGTCAGCCCGGTCCCGGCCGGCGTGAAACCGCTCACCGCAGACCTGATGAAGGCGGAAGAGCCCTACCTCGAGGGCCGCTGGGGCGAGGCCGAAGCTGCTTACAGTCAGTACCTGAATGCGAATCCGTCGAATGCCTTTGCCTGGAATCGGCTCGGCACGAGCCAGGTCCAGCAGAAGAAATATGCCGATGCCGTGAAGAGTCTCGAGCGCGCCATCGAGATCGGCGGCGGCACGCCCGTCGACTATTACAACCTCGCCTGCGCCTACGCTCTCGGGGGCCAGACTGATGCGGCTCTAGACAACGTCGAGCGCGCCATCGGCGCGGGCCTCAGGAAGCGCGCCCAGTACGAGTCCGATTCCGACCTCTCGTCCCTGCGGGAGTTGCCTCGCTTCCGGGCGTTGATGCAGCCGCTCGAATAGTTCAGCGCATCGAGTTGCAAGGCGGCTTCGCGATCGAGATCAGGTCGGAGCGCTCCGCACGCCGCAGTTCTTCGCGCGAGTCAGTGTGCCGCACGTGGATGTGCGTGACCCGATTCTGTTTCAGGCATTCGCGTGCGAGCGCATCGTCGAACGGCTCGGACAGGTCATCCGTCTGTCCGACATAGAGCGGCTGGTAGTGGCCCGGCCGGCTTTCGCGCGCAAAAATATAGTTGGCGGGACCCGGCCCGAACACCGTGCCGAACATGTAGACCGTATAGCGATACTTCTGGCCGGATTGCCCGGTCCAGAGGTAGATCCCCAAGTCGCTCATGAGCGCGGGTTGTACGTCGGATCGACCGGGGTATCAATAGGTAGCTTGCACAAGCGGTTTCAGAATTTCCGGATCGGGCTTCAGCCGCCGTCGCGCCGCGAGTAATAACCGTCGAAAGCCGTCGTCCAGGTCTGGCCGCCGTCGGTCGTCGACTCCCAGTGCTGCCGGACGCGGCCGTCGTCGAGCGGAGTCCAGGTGATCCGCTGTACCTGCTCGGGATCGGTCACGGTCGACAGGACCATGTCCTTGCCCTGCAGGCCGCCCTCCAGGTAGAGCGCACCGCCCTGGTTGTCGATCCAGGTCTGGTGCCAGACCTGGCGCGGGGCGTCGTAGAAATTGAGGCTCGTGCCGGCGTAGCCGATGGTTGTCGTGTATTCCTCGCGGATGGTGCAACCGTCATTGATTCGCGTAATGCGGTTGCGGCTGACCGAGCCGGGCGACGCTGGCGATTCCACGTTCCAGTCGCCAACCCAGAAATCGAATTGCCGGAACTCGGGTGTATTGCACGGTTTCTGTGGCTCGACCAGGGCGACGAAACGTGGGTCGCCGCGCAGGGCCTCGAATTCGGGAACCGCCATCGCAGCCTGATACGAACCGTTGCCGGTTTCGAACCAGGCCTTGAGCGCGGCAAGCGCCTTGGTCGACTCCCCGTTGGCCGCCCGCGAGCGCGCGAGGCGGATGAGCGCGAGCGGGTTGGCGGGCTCGCGGTCCACGATCTCCTGGTACGCAGCTGCGGCTTGCGCCCATCGCTTGGCGGTGAACAATTGCGCGGCTTCCTCGGGTGTCGCCGCCGATGCACTGGCCGTGACCAACAAGGCGCCAATCAAGCAGGTCAGTTTCAGCATGTTCAAGCTCCGAAAGGACACCTCGGGATCGCCCTAAAGTGCTGGCAAACCGTCGTCAATGCCAGTACAAAATGCAGGTCAAACGGTTCCCAAACCGGCAATTTGCATATGAAACAGGTACTCGATCGCAAGGACTGGCGGATTCTCGGCGAACTGCAGAAGGACGGCCGGATTTCCATCTCGACGCTGGCCCGGCGGATCGGCCTGTCGCGCGCTGCGGTCACGGACCGGATTGACGCGCTGCGCGAGGCAGGGGTGATTTGTGGATTCTCGGTGATCGTGGACCCGGTGAAGGTTGGTTTGGCCGTGTCCGCCCTGGTCCGCATCCGCGCGAGCACCACGCGCTTCAGGCCGCTGGTGCGGCAGATCAACGAGATCCCGGAGGTCACCGAATTGCATGTGCTGAGCGGGGCCGATCTGATGCTGGCCAAGGTCGTCGCCTGCAGCACGGCTCACCTCGAACGCGTCGTGAAGCGCATCGCGCTGCTCGCCGATACAGAGACTGCCCTGATCTTCTCGACACGCAAGTCGGCGCTGGTCCTGGACGACGCGCTGGCCGGACAACTGCGACAGTACGGCTGCTAGCCTCGCACACTCCCCTGTCGCAGTCGCGCTTCCTGCGCCTTCAATTTCGCCCGGATGAAGGCGCTGTGCGGCACGTGCAGCAGATCCGCTACGCGACGGATCAGGTGCTCTTCAAGCCGGTGCAGCACGTCGTCAGCGTAGGCGACCTTCCACAATTCTTCGATCAGCCGCCGCCTTCGCTCGGACGAGAAGCTGGCGTTGATTCGCGACGTGAATTGATAGTAGTCATGGGCGTCGCGTGCCGCGGACTCGGCCAGTTCGAGCAATTCCCGAGCCGCAACCGGGTCGATCCCGAACCTGTGCCGCACTGACTCGAGCACCGCTGCGCGTTCGACGTCGGAGAATTGATCGTCACTCCTGACGACCTCGACCAGCAGGGCCGCCGCGGCCACGCGCGCCCGCTCCTCGGCCGCAACCTCGGATACCCCGGCGGAATCCGAGATGTGCTGGTTGAAGAAACTGCGGATGGCGTTCAGCATGGTCTTGCCGGGATGGACACGGCCCGGGCATCGCAGTTCCGGCCCGGTGTGTCTGAAGCTCGATCAATTTGCTGCGACTGGGGTTTCCTTCTCCAGGTCGTCGGCCGTCACGAACCGCGGCCGGATGTCCACGGGGACGCTACCCAGCCGGTCGAGCACGGCCTGCACTTCGGGCCTCGTCACGACCAGCCGGTCGAGCATGTGCTTGGCGCCCTCGTAGTCGCCCTCGGCCTCCAGGGTCAGCAGATCGTGCGCCAGCCCCGCGACGCCTTTTCGGGCACGGCGAAGATCGACGCTGAACGTGCCGTCGGCATTAACGCGGTACGCGCCCGCATCGAGCAGGTAGTTCACCTGCATGGCCATGCCGCGCGCGTGCGAATCGCCCATGCCGAATCGCAGCGTGCGAAACGCAGAGGCGAGGAAGGTTGTATACATGCGCCGCTCACCCGCGCGATCGATCACGCCCTTGTCCATCAGCTTCTGCAGCGCCCACAGGCCCGTGATGTCCGCTTTCGCCTCCTCGACCGTGCTGTATAGCTCGCGGATCGCCTGGCGCACGCCGCCGCCCGAGCCGTTCGGCCCCGTGTTAGTCGGCCCGAGGCCGTGCATGAGCTCGTGCATCAGGATGTGGGTGAAGAACGCATCGAAATCCACGTAGGGCTGGTCTTCCGTCGCGAGCGCGACCTTCGAGATCGGCAGCAGCGTCTTCTCGAACTTCGCCTGCTGGTAGTTCTTGAGCATCATCCGCTTCGAGCCCATCTCGGCGACGATCCGTTCGTCGTTCGGAAGATTGAAGGCCGCCGTCTGCACATCGTGGTTGCCGTCGCCAGCCGAAAACACGACATTGACGACCCGGATCGGCGCGAGGCCGCCGAGTTGCTTACGCCGGTATTTCGGGTCGATCGGCAGGCGATCCTCGAGCCACTGCAATTCGCCGCTGAAGCGGGCGAGCTTGCCAGTCTCGGCGTCGTCCCTCACCGTGATGAAGGCCTCGAACGCGGCCTTGTAGTTGAACCAGCCGTCCTCGTAGACCTCGTAAGGCCCGATGGTCGGCTCGATCATCGAATCGAGCTTCATCCAGGCGACGTCACTCGCGTAGTAGTCGTTGGAGGCAAACGCGTCTGCCCGCGATTCGAGGAAGGCCTTCAGCGAAGGCTCCCGGGTCGCCGCGGCCGCGTCGCGCAAATGCCGCGCTATCTCGGCGAGCTCGCCCTGGTATTCCAGGCTGTAGGGCACCGCGACAAATTTCCCGGCGGCATCGCGCCGGATCGTCATGAAGAAACCGGTCGCCGCGGCGCGGTCCGCTTCCGGGAGCTCCTTCAGCCACGCCTCGACGTCCTCTTTCGTCGCCCCCGCCGGGTAGAAATTCGCGGCCTCCGGCTTCGGCGGCGCGCCGGGAATGAAGACCGCGTTGTCGTCGAGCGCCGACCAGGGGCCGCGGTTGATCATGAAATAGTCGAGACGCGCGCGGCCCAGCGGCGTCGCGTCGTCCATGAGCCGAAGCAGCATGGCCTCGTTGCCGGCCCACAATTGCCGCATGAAGAGCGCATCGGTGATACGCGCCGCCTTCACGAGGCTGGAGAGCGCCTGGCGTTCACCGGCAGGGAGGCCGGTGAGATCGACACGAATGTCGACCGGCGCAAAACGCGCGGCCATCTGGTTCAGCCGTGCCGTTTCGGGGGGCAGGCTCATGGCCTCGCCATTCGCAAGGACAGGAAGCAGCATCAGGCAGGCGAGCAGGTATCGCATCGGAACGCTCCGAGGTGATTTGGTCGATGACGCGCGAGATTACACTATTGGGTCCCCCGAATCGTCAGGGCGCACCATGAGTCACGAATGCATATCGCGGTCCCGCCTGGCGGCGAGCGTATTGCTCGCCTGCGCGGCGGCCGCCTGCAGCATCGCCGAAGTCGCCCGCCGCGGACCCGGCTACAAGTACTACATCGTCGGTAATCCGGCCGACGTCGTCACGCCGACGCGGGGACTCTGGGTCGCACAGGGCGGCGGTGACGACGTCGACTTCAACTATGTGCACATGGGCGAATTCAGCGGCGGCGGCGATTTCGTCGTGCTGCGTGCCTCCGGCGCGGACGAGTACAACGATTACATCTTCCGCCTGTGCCACTGCGATTCGGTCGAGACGATCGTATTGGACAAGGGAGCCGCGACCACTGACCCGTTCGTGATCGAGACCATCCGGAATGCCGAGGCGGTGTGGATCGCGGGCGGCGACCAGTCGAACTACATCCGCTACTGGAAGGACACGCCTATCGAGGACGCGATCAATTTCGTGGCCGCGAAACCCGCGCCGGTCGGCGGCACCAGCGCCGGCATGGCGGTACTCGGCGAATACGTATATTCGGCCGAAAGCAGTGAGAGCCTGACGAGCCGCGTGGCGCTTGCGAATCCGTTCGCGCCGGACCTGACGCTCGCGCGTGGCTTCCTTGCATTGCCACGCCTGGAGAACGTGATCACGGACCAGCATCTGCAGGAACGCGACCGCATCGGCCGCACCGTTGCGTTGCTCTCGCGGCTCCAGCGGGACGGTTGGTCGGCAAAGCCCCGGGCCGTCGCGGCGGATCGCGAAACCGCGCTGCACATCGACCCGGCCGACGGTTCTGCCGAGGTGTTTGCGACGCCCGATCACCCGACCCCCTATGTGTATTTCATGACGCCTGCGGCGGCGCCCACGCGTTGCGAGCCGGGGGAACCGCTGGTTGCCGGGCCGATCGACGTCTACCGGATTGGACCGGGTGGACAGTTCAACCTGGCGTCGTGGCAGGGTTCGGGCGGGATCGCGTATCAGTTTCGCGCCGAGGGCGGCCGGCTTCATTCGTCGCGCGGCGAGATCTACTGAGCCGGGTCTGGCTGGCAAACCGCCAATTACTATTATAATCTCAATGCGTTACATCGCCTGGTCAAAGTGGCGTGGCGACCTGGGGGGATGCACATGATGGTCGAACGTAAGACTCCGCTGGCCGCGGCCGTGTGCGCAGCGCTGTATCCGGCGTCGCAGACGCTTGCCCAGGAAACGCATCCGCCGGCGACGCGCCTGGAACCCGTCACCGTCACGGCGACTCGGCGCAGCGAGAATCTCCAGGACGTCGCGCAAAGTGTCACGGCACTCTCGACCGAGTTCATCGAGAAACAGGCGCTGACCAACCTCTATGACCTCGCCGGCGCCTTACCCTCCGTCAACATCATCAGCAGCACGCCCGGCCGTAACAGCATCGTGATGCGGGGCATCGCGACGGGCTCCGCGGAATACCGGATCGACAGCCAGGTCTCAATCTACCTCGACGAACAGCCGATGACCGCGATCTCGCAGCAGGCGGACGTGCGACTGATCGATATCGAGCGGGTCGAATCGCTGCCGGGACCCCAGGGCACGCTCTTCGGCTCGAGCGCCCAGGCGGGAACGATCCATTACGTCACCAACAAGCCGGATATCAGCGGCTATTCGAGCGAGTTTGCGGCCGAGTTCGGCACCACCAAGGGCGGCGACCCGAGTTACGACGTGAGCGGCTGGGTCAACCTCCCTGTGAGCGACAACTTCGCGCTGCGGGTCGTCGGTTTCTGGTCGGAGGAAGGCGGCTATGTCGACAACGTCCTCGGACCGACACTCATGGGCGAGACGACGAACGCCAACATCGCCGATACCAACCAGAACATCTACCGGACGACGGGCGGACGGGTCGCCGGTTTGTGGACGATCAACGAGGGCTGGAACCTGCTCGCGACCGGCATCTATCAGCGCGGCGACGCGATGGGCGCCTGGGAAACCGATCCTTTCCTTGGCAACAACAAGCTCACGCGCTTTTACGACGAGTATCGCGACGACTGGTGGTACACGAACGCCCTGACGCTCAAGGGCGATCTTGGCTTCGCAGAACTGTCGTTGACCGGGTCTTATTTCAACCGCAGGGTCAACTACCAGTGGGACAACACGAACTACGCACAATGGCGCTCCTATTACTACAGCGGCATCTACGACACCGGGACGCTGCACTCGACGACATTCAACTGGCAGAAGCAGAATCGCTGGTCCTACGAGGCGCGCCTGACCTCCCAGGGTGACAGCAAGCTGAAATGGATGGCGGGTGCCTTCTACGAGGACGTGTACGACTGGTGGCAGTACGGGGCGCAGCAAAATCAGAATCGCCTCGCGGAGACGGTGGCCTGGGAGACAGCCCAAGCGGACTGTCTCGCTCTCCAGGCCACCCTGCCCTCGCAAGTGTGCCCGCTCGCACCGACCCCCTACTACTACTACAACAAGTATCACAACGAGGTGAAGCAACTCGCCTTCTTCGGCGAGATGACTTACGACCTGACCGACAAGTGGTCGGTCACCGGCGGCGCGCGCTGGTTCGAATACGACCGCAATGTGTTCGACCTGTACCAGGTGCCGTACGGGCTCCCGGCCCAGAACGACCCCGACGCGAACGGCCTCACGAGCAAGAGCACCGACAGCGACACGACCTTGAAGTTCGCGACCAATTATCACTTCAACCCCGACGTGATGGTCTACGCGCTCTACAGCGAAGGCTTCCGTCTCGGCGGCCAGAATTCCCAGCGTGCGGCCGACACCGGCGAGGTGCCGCTCACCTACGGTCCGGACCACCTCGCGAATTACGAGGCGGGCATCAAGAGCGAGTGGTTCGATCACAGGCTCCTGCTGAATGCCTCCCTCTTCTACATGCAGTGGGACGACATCCAGCTCCACTTCAACAGCACCAGCGGCGGGCCCAACGGCGCGTGGTGGATCGAGGGCAACATCAACGGGGGCAAGGCCGAGCAGAAAGGCCTCGAGATGAACGGCACCTGGTATGCGACGGACCGGCTCAACTTCGAATGGAGCGTTTTCCTTGCGAGCCCGGAGTTCACCGAGAACACGTACGTCCCGAATTCCCATCCGCGGGAGGTCTACATCGCGAAGGGCTGGACAATGCCGGTTTCGCCGAAGGAAAAGTACTGGGCCGCGGTGGAATACACCTTCCCCCATGTCCTGCCGATACGGGGGAATTTCTGGACGCGGTTCTCATATACTTATCAGGGCAAGACCTGGGACAGCCTGACGGCGATCGAAGACTTCCACAACGGCGATGACCCGGCACGGGAGTTCCTGATTCCCGTGTGGAAATCGGGCACGTTCCAGATCGGGTTCACGAGCGACAGCGGCTGGGACACGTCGCTTATCGTCCGCAACGTCTTCGACGACAAGAGTTTTGACTACCTGAGCAGCACCTGGTACGGCGAGGCCTTTGGCGATGCCCGCTGGAGATACCTGCGGTCGCTGCAGCGACCGCGCAGCGTCTACCTCTCGTTCACCAAGAAATGGTAGGAGCGCCCGCCTGCAGCGCGCCTGATCGTTGAAGCTCGTCACGACCTCGGTGGTGCGCGGCAGCCACCAGGGCGAGAGCCATGGCGGCGTCTACCTGATCGATCTCGACGCGCGCGAGATCGTCCAGACGCTCGACTGGAACACGACTGGGATCGACTGGCAAGGCCGTGGCTGGGACCGGGGGCTGCGCGGCATCGCCTTCGACGGCGACACCGTCTACATCGCGGCCAGCGACGAACTCTTCGCCTTCACGCCGGATTTCCGGCCGATTGGATCCTGGCGGAATCCCTACCTCAAGCACTGCCACGAGATTGCCGCCTGGGAACGGCGGCTGTTCCTTGCTTCCACCGGCTTCGACAGCATCCTCGGCTTCGATCTCGACGCGAAGGAATTCAACTGGGGCATGCACGTCGTCACCCAGAAGTTCCGCTTCCTCGGGCGCGGCTTTGACCCGCGCAAGGACGACGGGCCGCTGATGCTCAACAAGCTCCACCTCAACGCCGTCCACTGCACCCGGGGCGGCATGTACCTCGCCGGCCTCAAGACCGGCGGCATGCTGCTGTTCAACGGGCGCGAAGTCCAGATGGCGGTCGAACTGCCGCCGGGCACGCACAACGCGCGTCCGTTCCGCGGCGGCGTGCTGTTCAACGATACCGATGCGAACGTGCTTCGTTATGCTGGCCGCGGCGACGGGCACGAAGATCGCGCGATGCGCGTGCCCGCCTACCCGGCGGAATCGCTGCTGCACCGCGACATGGACCGAACCGGACTCGCGCGCCAGGGTTTCGCGCGCGGGCTCGCCGTGTTCTCCGATTCGCTGGTCGCCGGCGGCTCCTCGCCGTCCACCGTTTCGGTTTACGACCTCGCGCGCAACCAGCGCCTGCTCTCCCTCAATCTCACAATGGACGTGCGGAACGCGATTCACGGCCTCGAAGTCTGGCCGTACTAGAGCCCCGCATTGCGGACGCTCTCCGGCAGCACCGCGATGATGTCGGCGAGTTCCGCCTGCCACGGCAGGAGGTGCTTCTCATAGCGACGCCAGGTGCCGAGCGCGCGCGTATAAAGCGGCTGGCGTACCTGCTCGGAGCTGGCCGTCCGGACTGGACGCTCTGTCTCGTGAAAGCTCAGGCAGGTTTCCTCGAACGGCAGCCCGCAATGCGCGAGGATGCGCCGAACCTGCGCCTCGAAGTCGCCGACCGTCTCCTCGTAGTGCACATCGAGCACCTTGCCGGGCAGCACGCGGTGCCAGTGCTTCATCGTCTCGTGATACTGCCGGTAGTAGAGCGCGAGTTCCGTCATGTCGTAGGTAAAGTTCTGGCCCGTACCGAAGAGCTGCTTGTAGTTTCCGAGGATGCTGTCGAGCGGGTGGCGGCGTGCGTTGATGATGCTCGCGTTCGGCAGGATCAGGTGCGCGAATCCGATGTGCGAGAAGTTGTTCGGCAGCTTGTCCGTGAATCGCGGCTTGCCCGTCCTGCGATAGATCCGGGTTTCATCGACATACTGCTGACCGTACGCCCGGAAGTCGCGGCCGCGCAGCTCGCGGACAGCCTCAGGATAGTCCTGTCGACCGCGGCGAAAGCGACCGGTTGACAACGCGATCTCGCCAAGCGTTGCCAGCTCGAGGGTGCCCTCCACCTGGCTGTGGCTCGCAAGGACCTGCTCGATCAGTGTCGAACCCGATCGCGGCAGGCCGACGATGAAGATCGGCGCGTCCGATTCGGATCCCTGGCCGGCGTGTTGCTCCAGGAAATCCCGGCTGAAGACTTGCGCAATCTGCTCGTGGCGGGCCTCGAAACCCACGGGATCATGGGACACGAGTGGCCGCTTGCGCCGGTTGCCGGCATCGTACGACGCCCAGGCACGATCATAGTCGCCGACGTCCTCGTAAGCCTTGCCGAGCGCGAAGCGGAAATGAATGTCGGCGCTCTCGCTCAGGTCCTCTCGCTTCAGCTGTGACTCCATTGCCGAGACTTCTTCCGGCTCGAAGCGGAACACCTTGAGGTTCGCCATGCTCCAGTACGCCTCGCCGAGTTCCGGCTTCAGCGCAATGGCTGTCCGATACTCGCGCAGGGCCTCCTGCTGCCGTCCCAAAGCCTTGAGCGCGTGCGCATGGCTCATGCGGATTCCCGGAAGGCCGGGATCCAGGGCGGTCGACCGGGCGTAGGCGGCCGTGCTCCTCGCCATGTCCCCGATCTGTGCGCAGGCTTGACCGAGCCCTGACCAGGCCGCGACATTGGTGGGTTCGAGCTCCACGGCGCGCTCGTAGCAGGGAATTGCCTCCTCCTGGCGTTCGGCATTGTGCAGCAGCGTTCCGAGCAGCACCCACGCCGAAACGTGACCGGGCGCTAGCGCGGTCGCCCGGCGCAACAGCGCTTCGATGTCGGACAATTGCTGTTCATCGCCCCAGTAGGCCTGCGCGAGCGTGTGCAGGGCATCGATGTTGTCGGGGTGCACCCGCAGCACCGTGCGCAGCGTCGCGATGGCTTCTACCTTGCGCCCGGCATGCAAATGATCGAGCGCAATCGCGACTTGCGCCCGAGCCGAATCCTGACCAAACCACGCTTCGAGCGCTGCATCGGCCTCGCGGCCTAGGCCAAGGGCTGCAAGCGCTTCTCCGAGCCATTTCTGGGCGAGCGGCAGGCCGGGATTCATCTTGAGCGCCGTCCGAAGGCTTGCGACTGCGTCCTCGAATCGCCGCTGCGCGACGAGCGTGCCGCCAAGGTCTTCGTGCAGCGGGGCGAATTCCGGTTTCAGGGCGACGGCACTGCGCAGGACTTCCTCCGCCTCCACCGGCCTCGCCTGCATTACGAGCGCGCGCCCGAGAAGACGCAGGTGATCCACCGAGCCGGGAACCTTGTCGAGCTCGCCACGGCAGATGGATTCGGCCCGTTCGGGCCGGCCTTCCTGCATCGCCGCCAGCGCCGCCGCGACGCTGGCTGCGGGCGCTACTTGAGGTACTTGTCGAACCACGCCCGCACACGCTGGAGATAGTCGCGCTCGAACTTCGGATCCCAGTCGCCGTGATGCATGCCCGGGTAGACGACGAGTTCGGTGTCGATGCCCCGCTTGCGCAGCGCCTGGTAGAAGAGTTCGGCATTGAGCAGCGGCACGTTCCAGTCATCCCGGCCGCCCAGAAACATCGTCGGCGTCGTCACGCGCCCCGCCTGCAACAGCGGCGACAGGCGGTCGTACTTGTCGCGATTCTCCCAGGGCGTGCCGAGTTCCCAGCTGTACCACTTCTGGTAGATGTCGTGGCCATAATTGGCGGCGATGAAGCTGTGACCCGCACCGGTAGCCGCGGCCTTGAACCGGTCGGTTTGCGTGATCACAGTGTTCGTCATGTAGCCGCCGTAGGAATAGCCCGTGACCGCGAGCCGGTCCGGATCCGCATATCCCGCAGCAATCGCATAGTCGACTGCAGCAATCAGGTCACCATAGTCGCTGATACCCCAGCTCTGGTAGATCGCGCGAACGAAGTCCTGGCCGCGTCCGGTGGAACCGCGAGGATTCGGCTCGATCACGACGTAGCCATTCGCCGCCAGGTACTGCGACTCGAAATCGAAGCCCCAGCTGAACTGCCCGACCGGCCCGCCGTGGATGTGAAGGATTGCCGGATAGCGGCGACCCTCGACAAATCCGGGCGGCTTGGTCACAAACGCCTGCACCTCGGTGCCGTCGGGGCTCTTGAAGCTGACGGATTCCTTGCTGCCAAGCGCGACGCGCGCATGGAAAATGTCGTTGACATGCGTCAGCACGTCATGGCGGCTGCCCGAAAACGATTTCAGTTCGGGTCCGCGGTTGCCGCTTTCGACCCGGGCAGCGATCGCGCCATTCTTCGCGACGTCGAATGCGCTGATGAACTGGTCGCCTTCGACCACTGCTTCCAGCTTGCCGTCGCCCGGCCGCACACGGGCGAGTTGCGTGCCCCCGAGGTTCTCGTACGTGAAGTAGATCCACTGCCCGTCTTGCGAATACCGGAACGCGTTGACCCAGCGATCGAGCTTCGCGGTCAGTATCCGGGAGTCCCCGCCGGCGGCTGGAATGACGGCGACCTGTGGAGCACCATAGACGCCGTCCTCGGCCGTCAGGTAGGCGATCCATTGCCCATCCGGACTCCAGGCCGGATCGCTCTTCACCCGCTCGTCGTTCGTCAGGCGCACCAGCGAGGCGCCCCGATCGGCATTGTCCGCTGCGACCAGCCACAGGTCCGTCTTGTAGCTCGCGTCAGGTTCCTGCTCCCGATTGCTCACGAAGACAATGCGGCGCCCGTCCGGCGACCAGGCGGGTTCGGATTCCGTGTAATCGCCGGAGGTCAGCTGGCTGAACCTGCCGGTGGCGAGGTCGAGCACGTGCAGGTGTTCAGCCAGGTCTCCGGTCAGGTAGCCATCGCCGGCGTCTTCCTTGAATTGGAGCCGGGTGATGACCCAGGGCCGCTTCTCTTCCTCGCCGGTCGAGGATTCCCCGGCCTTTGCCTGGGTGTCGGTGAACGTCAGCAACAGCTGCGATTCGTCGGGCGAGAACAGGAGACTGTCGACGCCTTGCGGCAATGAAGTGAGCTGCCGGGCTTCCCCGAAATTCCCGAGTGGCAGCTTCCAAAGCTGGTCAGAGTCCGAACGATCGGACAGGAAATAGAGCGAACTGCCGTCCCTCGACCAGTACGGATCCCAGGCGGCCGAACCCGAGGTGGTGACGGCGCGCGCCTCTCCGCCCGCGAACGGCACGACGTAGACCTCGTCATCCAGCTCAAAGGCGACCCACTTGCCATCCCGCGAGATCGTCGGGCGGCCCGGCGACTGGATGGCTTCGTGGTCCTCGAGCGTCAGCGTGCGCGACTCGCCCGAAGTCGCGGTGACTTCAGCGGCAGCGGCCGATGCGCCGAAGACGAGCAGGAACGCGCCGATCGCGTAGTCCCTGACCCGCCGTATCATGGCCTGCGCAGTCCTTGCCCCGGGTACGCGCCTGTCGCCTTCCCGTCTTCCCAGACCGGTACGCCGTTGACCCAGACCTCTTCGATCCCGACCGAAAGTGCCTTCGGGTCTTCGAACGTGGAGCGATCGGCCACGGCCGCCGGATCGAGCAACACGAGATCAGCGAATGCACCGGGCCGGATCACGCCGCGATTGGCGATGCCGACGTTGGCAGCAGCGAGGCTGGTCATCTTGCGCACGGCTTCCTCAAGGCTCAGCAGTTTCCGCTCGCGCACGTAGACCCGCAGCACCTTGGTGAAGGCCCCGCGACCCCGCGGATGCAGGCTGACCAGCGAGCCGTCCGAACAGATCGCAGCGTACGGCCAGGCGATGAGCGCGGAGATGTCTTCGTCGGTCATGCCCTTGCCCATGATCGACTGTTCGGCACCCTCGTAATTCGACCGGGCGATGAGGTCCATGAGAGTCGCCGCGGGATCCATGCCCTTCTGCTTTGCGATCTCCGCGAGCGACAGGCCGACCAGTCCGGGCTCCGGGCTGTAACTCGTGAGGATGATGCCATCCGGGGGCGAGACATGGTCGAGCGCGAACTCGGCGCTTTCGCGGTTCGTGAAGTCACGTTTCGGGAACAATACCGTCAGGTCCGAGTGCCAGTACTCGTAGGGATAGATGTCCCCCGTCACCTCGATACCTTCCGCGCGCGCCCTGTCCAGCACGCCGAGGAAACGCCCGCTCTGACCCCACCAATCCTTCATCGCGAGCTTCATGTGGGTGACTTCGACCGGAATCCCGGCTTCCCGCCCGATGCGCACGATCTCGTCGAGCGCATCCCAGAAGTAACGGTCCTCGCTGCGGATGTGACTGATGTAGCGCCCACCATGGCGCGCGGCCACCTTCGCAAGTTCGACGATCTCCTCGCTTGCCGAATAGATGCCCGGGTCGTACTCGAGGCCGGTCGAAAGCCCGAGTGCGCCCGCCTGCATCTCCGCGTCCACGAGCGTTCCCATGCGCTTGACCTCTTCGGCCGTGGCATGGCGCCGGTAGTCGTCCTTGCCCATCACGGCGTAGCGCACATTGCCGTGTCCGACGAAAGTCGCGACATTGATCGCCGCGGGTGTCGTTGCCATGCGTTTGAACAACTCGACGGTCGGCCAGATCGTGGACCCGTCCTGTCCGACGACGATCGTCGTGACTCCCTGGCTCACGACCGGCGTCGCGTCGCGCATTTCGAACAGGCCCTCGTCGTCGTGGCTGTGCACATCGACGAATCCGGGCGTCAGCGCCAACCCCCGGGCATCGACGACCCGTTCGCCCGGCCTGGCCTCGAGCGCGCCGACTTCTGCGATCCGTTCGCCGTCGATGCGGACCGCGCCCCGGCGCGCCGGGCTCCCGGTGCCGTCGACGATGGAGGCGTTGACGATCAGCGTCGTCGAGTGGCCGGCCCCCGCAGGGGCGGCACCGGCGAGCAGCGCCACGAAGAGGGCGACGGCGAATGGGTTCGTTGGATTTTTCACTCGAGCGGCTCCTTGACTCTCGTAAACGACAGGCCCCGCAGGCCCTGCGAATGGTAGACGAACCCTCCTGCATCCTTGCCGTCGGACGCGAAGCGCAGGCTCAGCCCGCTGTCTTCCGTGATGAATTCTCCCGGCCTGCCGGGTTTGAGCCGCTCGCCCGGGGCGCAGGTCTCGAGCACGAGCTTTCCGTCCCGCTCGTCGAGCACGCAGCGCGCATCCGCTTCCTCGCTGAAGTACGCGCCTGCATATCCGGACAGGTTTCCGGGCTGCCATTCGGACACGACCGGCGCAGATTGCGGTTCTACCGCCTCCGGTTCGGGCGGACCGAGCTTGTCCTTGAGGAAAACTTCGGCGATAGAACTTGCGAGCGAGCCAGTGTCCGCATCAGCGCGATTGCAGAGCACGACGACCGAGAAATGCTCGCTCGGGACACGCGAAATATTCGAGCGGTATCCTACCCAGGAGCCGCCATGCGTCACCCAGCGCAGGCCACGGCTCTCGTACACGCTGAGTCCGGCCGCATAGCCCGTGGACTCCCCGGAATTGAGCAAGCCCACTTCATACATCCTGTCGACGAGCGCGCGGCCGCCGAGCTTCGCCGTGTAAAAATTCTCGTCCCAGAGTGCGAGATCGTGCAGATTACTGTGCACCTGGCCGTCGCCGACCTGTTCCCAGCCGGTTTCGTCGATCACGAAGCCCCCTTCAGTCTTCGCATAGCCTCGCGCAAGCGCCGCGATGCCGTCCGGGTAGCGGTCGACGATGCTGGTGTTCTTCATGCCGAGCGGCCCGAAAATCCGCTCCCTGGAAAACTGCGCGAGCGACTGGCCGCTGACGCGCGCGATCACGACGCCGAGCAGGAAGTAGCCCGTATTGCTGTAGTCGAATTCGACCCCCGGCGCCTCATTCGGCCGGGTCTGCCGCGCCAGCGCCTGCACCGACTCGTGAATCGTCGCGCCATCGGCATCACCGCGGCCTTTCATCGTGAGGAGCTCGATGTAATCCCGCAGGCCGCCCGTGTGATGGACGAGGTGGCGGAGCGTGACGCCTTGCGCGCTGGCCGAAAGCTCCGGCAGGTACTTCACCAGCGGATCGTCGAGCGCGAGCTTGCCCTGCTGCTCGAGCAACAGGAGCGCGAATGCGGTGAACTGCTTGGACACCGAAGCGAGGTTGAAGACCGAGTGCGAATCCAGCGGCTTGCCGCGTTCGAGGTCGGCCATCCCGAAAGCCAGTGCGTGCGTCAACGCGCCGCCTTGCATGACGCCGACCGTGCATCCCGGCTCGCCCGGCTTCACGAATTCGGTCACGACCGAGGCAATCGCACGGTCCGCATCATCTCCTGCCGCGAGGCCCGCACCGACCGGGAATGCCAGCACGACGAGAGCCAGGAATCGGCTTGCGGGAACAGTCATTTGCTTGCATCCGTGAGAAAAGAACCTGATTCTCATTCAGATTGGCTTGTACAGGAAGATGACGCTGGTCGACTGGCTGGCGGAGCCCGTTCAGGGTGCGAAGCTGACCGAAATTTCCAGCTGGCGACCCGGGAGCCGGTAGTAGCCGGCCGTGCCCGTCACGGTAACGGCTTCGCTGAGTTCACTCTCGGCGATCGGGTCCCGACGATCCGTGAGGTTATAGCCAGCCAGCCGCACGAAATACTTGCCGAAGTGGCAGCCCAGCAAGGCGTCCATCGTCGCATAGCCGCCCGCCTCCACCGTGTTGCTCTTGTTCAACATGCGACTGCCAATGTAACTGGCCACCAGCGAGCCGCTGAATCCCGTCGGCGCCGTGTACACCAGGCCGATGCCGCCCTGATGCCGCAGGGACATCTCGAAGCGGTTGCCCGCGGCGTCGGCGCCGTTGTCGCGGGTAAAGCGGAGGAATTGCGCGTCGTGGTACGCGTAATGCATGGCGAGCTGGAGTTGCGGCAGCCACTGGAAGCGGGACTCGATTTCATAGCCCTGGAAACGCGTGTCACCGCCATTGGCGCGCACGAAGTTGCCGGTGCCGTCGTCCTCGAAGGTCAGGCCGTTCCTAAATTCCATCCGGAACAGGCTGGTGTCGATGTCGAGCTTTCCTCCGAGCAGCAGTATGCGGGCGCCTATCTCATGGCTTTGCGCGGTCTCGGGCTCCAGTACATCCGTCTCCGCTTCCGGGCCGAAGTCGATGGCGAGTGGCTTGAAGGTGTTGCGGTAATCGGCGTACAGCGTCAGCGCATCACGGCCTTCCGACCAAGCATTCCAGTTCGCGCCGATCACTCCGCTCATGCGGGTATTGCTGCGTTGGTCATCGCCTTCGAAAGCAATGATCGGAGTCGGGCCCGTATTGTCGATCGTCTGGCCATGGGCCGTTTCCTGCGTGTGGTTCAGCCGCAGCCCGGCCAGCAGGTTGACCGCATCCAGAAGCCTCCATCCAGCCTGCGCATACAGCCCGGCGAAATTCCGCCGGTCACTCGAGCGCACCAGCTCATCCGCATGGTGCGCCCCCGCGCAATCCTGTTCGTGGCCGACCGCGTCGATGCAATAACCGAAGTTGATCGCGTGCTCCGATCCTTCGCCGTGCAGGAAATCCATGCCGTAAGTCAGGCTCAGGTCCGGGGACACTTCCGTCGCCACGTGAAGATCCAGATACAGATCGGTGATCCGCCGGCCCTGTGAATAGCCGTCAGCCTGCAGGCCGTCACCGACGCCCGCATCCGGCGGATCCAGGAAGGCATCGCCGCGCAGGAATCCGCGCAACAGGTCGTCCTCGGTCCGGGTCATTGCAACGCTCGCCGACCAGTCGCCGAGGGAATTGTTCCCGTCGAGGCCGAGCGCCAGGTGATAGCGATCCTGGTCGAGCTTGGCACCGGCCGGGTTGTAGTTGGCGTTCACGGGCAATTCGCGATGGAGTGCGGATCCATCGCGCAGCAACAGGTTACCCGTCGGGTCCTGCGCCAGGATCGAAACGTCGCCGTCCACGTGAAAGCGCGCGGCTCCCAGCAGCGCTGCCCCTCGATACAGGGCGTGGTAACGATCGAACGACGTGCGGTCCCCGTCGAAACCTCGATTTTCCAGGTCAACCGTCAATGCATGCCGATAATCGCCATGCGCAGGCAATTCGGCGTTTCCCGACAGGCCGTAGCTGCCATGCGAACCAGCGGAAACGCCAAGCAGGGTCGGCGTGTCACCCGCGGCGTGGTGGATGACGTGGATGACGCCGACGAAAGAAGTCGCGCCATACATGACGGGCGCCGGTCCCCGCAGGATTTCGATGCGTTCGACGTCCGTCATCTCGACGGACGGCGTTGCGGGATTGAAGGCCCCGCCCCAGGGAATGCCGTCCACCACCAGAAGGTACGCATCCGCCTCGCGCAAGCCCCAGATGGAAGGCACTGCGCCCGCCGGCCCACTATCGCCACCGGGCGTCCCTTCGACGCCGGCCGCCAGTTGAAGCGCTGTTCGCAGGTCCCGTGCGCCGCGGGCGCGCAGCTCGGCGCCGCTGACGATGGTCATGGATGCCGGAATGTCGGTGATCGGCTCCGGCTTGCGCGTCGCGGTCACCTGAACCGCGCCGAGCGGCGTCGCCTGCCTAGCCAATGCGTCACCGTTCGCAAACAGCAATGACAATCCGCCGCCGATCGCGAGGCAGCGAGCTGTGAAAGATGGCATCCGAATTCATCCGCAGGACAAGAATTTGATTTTGATTCAAACTGTCAAGGGTAAGCAACGGCCATTGATGATCCAGAGCCCTTACCTCCTCTTTCTCGGCGACGCGCCCGACATCGCGACCGCAAAAACCGCAGCGGGAATCCGTGAGTGGCGGCCGGAACGCTGCGCCGGCCAGTTGCGGCTGCCCAATTGCCGCGTCGACCTCGGCCTGCCCGACCTTTCGCCGCGCCAAGCGGCCGGCCGCGGTATCCGAACGCTCGTGATCGGCATTGCAAACGACGGCGGGTTCATTGCGCCGGGCTGGGTCGACACAATCGTCGAGGCGCTTGAGGCCGGTCTCGACGTGGCATCCGGACTGCACGAACCGCTTTCCGGGGTGCCCGAGATCGCGGCCGCGGCGGAACGCGGCGGCAGGCAGTTGATCGAAGTGCGCCAGCCAGAGCAGGCCTTCTCGCCGGGAACCGGCCGCAGGCGCAGCGGCCGGCGAGTGCTCACCGTCGGCACAGACTGCGCCGTCGGCAAGAAATACACCGCGCTCGCAATCGAGAAGGAAATGCGCTCGCGAGGCATTGACGCCGATTTCCGCGCGACGGGCCAGACCGGGATCTTCATTTCAGGCCGCGGCGTCGCCGTCGACTCGATCGTATCGGACTTCGTCTCCGGCGCGGCCGAGTGGCTGTCGCCTGCTGCCGCGCCGCAACACTGGGACGTGATCGAGGGCCAGGGTTCGCTGTTCCACCCGGCTTATGCCGGGGTGACGCTGGGGCTCATTCACGGCAGCCAGCCGGACATCATGTTGCTCTGCCATGACCTGGCGCGCGCCGAAATCGCCGATTACCCGGGTTTCGGTATTCCATCCTATGACGACTGCTTCGCCGCGTATCTTTCGGCTGCGCGCCTGACGAACCCGGCCGCGTGTTTTGCGGGCGTCAGCCTCAATACATCGCAGTTCGACGCCCGTGCGGCAGCGCGCGCGACGGCCGAGCTTGCAGCGCGCGTCGCGCTGCCCTGTTGCGACCCGATCCGGGATGGCGTCGCGGCAATCGTCGACAGGATCCTCTCGGATTCCTGATTCCGGACCGCCTTCCGTAACAATCTGAACTCTGACGTGGTCTACTGGCATCCGGCAGGGAGGGTGTCATGAAATTCATCGTCGATTCGCTGATCGAATGGCCTCGGGGCGTGGCGCGTCACCTCGAGTGGCTCGGGCCGCTGTTTGCGCGCATCGCGACCGGCTGGGTGTTCCTTGGGACGGGCTGGGGAAAGCTCACGCACCTGCCGCTCGTCACCGAAAACTTCGCGAATTGGGGCATACCGGCCCCGGAAATCCTGGCGCCGCTCGTCTCGGGCATCGAGTTCTTCGGCGGCATCCTGCTGCTGCTCGGACTGATGACGCGGATCTCCGCCGGCGCGCTCGGGGTCGTCATGATCGTCGCGGTCAAGTCGGCGCAGTGGGAGGACGTCGATTCCCTGCAGACGCTGCTCGGCCTGGAAGAAGTCATCTACCTCGCGCTGTTCCTGTGGCTGGCCATCGCCGGAGCGGGACGCGTGTCGCTGGATCACCTTCTCGAACGGCGAATCTGATCCGCGTTCAGGCACGCAGGCCAAGCGCGACCAGGCAGGCGGCGGCCGCATCGAGGGGCGCGAGTTCCCTGCCCGCCTTCGCGCGCCAGGCGGGCCCCAGGCGTTCGCCGAGCAGGCTTTCGAACGCGGCGCGCATTTTTTCTCCGGCGGGGCCACGGCGGCTCCGGCCATGCAACTCATGCGTCGCGTCGGCACAAACGGCAATGTTCGCGGCCGCCTCGTGCCGGCCATCCAGGCAGGCGAGCAGTGCCATCGCATCGAGTGCGAGATCGAGCTTGATGGGATCGAGCACCATGGCGAGCTCGTAGAGTTCCGCCCCGACCGCGCGCGCTTCGTCGATCTCGCCGGAAGCGAGGAGCGCGCTGAACAGCATGACCAGCAGCTCGAATCGCGTTTCGCGCCGGCCGGAGTGCCGCAGGCTGAGGGCGAGCGGCCGCGCGAGCTGAAGCGCAGCCTCGATGGCGCCGCAGGCGATGTCGAGTTCCACGACGCTGACAGTCGCCGCCAGCGCCTGCCGCTCGCTCGTGGTCAGCGCAACACTCACTGCACGGCGGCAGGTGGAGCGCGCGTCTTCGTAGCGGCCAGCACCCATGAGCAGCGTAACCTGCGTCATTGCACCGTGTGCCAGCAGGCGTGCCGGCCAGGCAGGGTCCTCGAGCCGGCGCGCGGCTTCGATGGCCGCGCGCGCGCGCGCGTCGTCGTCCTGGCAATTGAGCGCCAGCTGCATTAACGAGTGATAGCGCGAACGCGCATCGCCGGTCGTCGCGTGCATGTCCGCCGCCAGCTCCGCCGCGTAGCGGGCCCGGTCGCACTGGCGGGTCGAGTCGTAGGCGGCGATCGCTTCCCAGAAGCGCCCGACCCGCGCACGGGGCAGCGTGTCGGTCAGCAGCGCCACGGCCTGCGCGTACTGGGCGCGGCCTTCGCCGTGCAGGTCGGTCTCGACGAACAGCGGCCACGCCGAACCGAAGAGGGCCACACCCAACGCGCGATCGTGCCGCATCGCCCAGTCGAGCGCCGCGCGCACATTGTGGAGCTCGGGCACGTACTGGTTCAGCCAGACGTCCTCATCCACGGACCAGTATTCCTCATACGCGGCGTCCAGCAGCTGCAGCAGGGTCGCGGCCATCCGCGCCCGCGCGGTCTCCAGCTCCCCCCGAGAAGCGAGGCGCCCAAGCGCGTAGATTCGGGGCGTCTCCAGCAGCCGATGGCGCGGCGGCTCGGTCGGCAGCGTCGTGACAAGAGAACGGTCCACGAGCCGCCCGATCACGTCGATCGCGTCCGATACGTCGAGGGTCGCGTCTGCCACCGAGCGCGCTGCAGTCTCGAGCGAGAAGCCACCCGCGAAGACTCCGAGGCGATCGAAGACTCTTTGCTCGGGCGGCGACAACAGGCCGTAACTCCAGTCGAGCGCGGCCTGGAGCACGCCGTGGCGCGGTTCGGTGGCGTGGCTCCCCTGTTTCAGGAGGCGGAACCGATCGTCGAGCCGTGCGAGCAGCGCCGGGAGCCCAAGGCCCGGCACGCGGGCCGCGGCGAGTTCGAGCGCGAGCGGATTGCCGTCCAGGCGCCGGCAGATCTCGGCAACCAGGGCCATGTTGGCATCGCCCAGCTGAAACCGACGATCCGCCTCGGCGGCGCGCAAGGCAAACAGCTGGACCGATGCGACGCCTGCCTCATCGGGCGCCCCTGCGTCCGCACGTGGCACCAGCAGTCCCGACAGGCGAATAACGGTCTCGCCCGGGATTCCGAACGGCACCTGGCTGGTCACCAGCACTCGCAAACCGTGGCACCTCGCCACGATTGCCGCCAGCGGCGCCGCGAGTGCATCGGCGAATTGCTCCGCGCCATCGAAAACCAGAAGGACTGACTGTTGTTCCAGCGACAGCGCCAGTGACTCGAAGCCATCCTGGCCGTCAGGCAGCGACAGGCCGAGCGCAACCGCGATCGCCGAGGACACGCGCTCAAAGCTGTCGAGCGGCTCCAGCGAAATCCACGCGGCGGCCCGCCCCGGTCTTTCGCCCGCGCGCGAAAGCACTTCCTGGGCCAGCCGCGTCTTGCCAACACCCGCGCCACCTGCAATCACCACGAGCGGCGCCTGCTCGAGGGCGGTTTCGACCGCAAGCAGGTCCTCGTCGCGCCCGATGAGCGGACCAAGGCGCGCGGGCCAGCTGATGCGCGGTACGGCGAGCCTTGAAGCGTCGTCCGCAGTCGCCTGCGCTCCCGGCGATTCGGCATTGGCGGTCGTGACCGCAAGGTCCAGCCGGTACCCGAAACGCGGAATGGTGCGAATCGCACCCGCGCCGAGCACACGCCTCAGGCTCGCGATCTGCGCCGGGAGGTTGTTTTCGTCGACGACCAGCTTCGGCCAGACCCTGTCCAGCAGGGTCGCTTTGGTGACGAGCTTGCCAGGGTTCTCGACCAGGACCAGCAGGAGGTCGAAAGCCCGCGCACCGAGCTCGACGGGCCGCCCCCCGGTGCAAAGCATGCGTTCAGCCGGGTAGAGGTCGAAGGCCCCGACGCGTATCAGCTCCATCGGCGACCATTTAGAATAATTTCACCAGGGTTTCAAGACAGGGCCTGCCGCTCCGGGGATCCTGTCACCCGGCGGCAGCGATTCAGCCGGCCGTTCATCCGAGGAGACGTAGATGCCGAAGTTCGTGATCGAGAGGGAAATACCCGGCGCGGGCAAGTTGAGCCCGGCGGAACTCAAGAAGATCTCGCAAAAGTCCTGCGGCGTGCTGAGCAGCCTCGGGCCTAGCGTGCAGTGGATCCAGAGCTTTGTCACGGCGGACAGAATTTACTGCATCTACCACGCGACAGACGAATCACTGGTGCAACGGCATGCCGAGCTCGGCGGATTCCCGGCTAACAAGATCTCGCGCGTAACGGCCGTCATTGATCCCGCGACCGCCGAATAGGTCGCGTCACGACAAACCAACCCTGGAGACGACGATGAAAGCAATACTGGCCGCTCTTGCCCTCCTGTTCATCACCCCGGCGTTTGCGGATGACGCCGCCGCCCCGGATGGAGCCGTCCATCGCTACCTGATCGAACGGACCTTCCCGACAGGCGCACTTGACGGCCTCGACGCCGCGACCAAGGAGAAGGTAAACGCCAACAACGCCAGCGTCGGCGTGCGCTGGGTGCACTCGTATGCCAATGCCGACAAGACCAAGACCTTCTGCGTCTACGAAGGCCCGAGCGAGGACGCGGTGCGTGAGGCTGCCGCCCTGAATGGCCTGCCGGTCGACAGCGTGATGGAGGTCCCCGTCGACCTCACGCCCTGAAGCCGCGCAGCGGCAGGGTCGGCCGCTGCAGCCAATTATCAGCCAGGTAGGCCGCGGCACCGTCAATCGCGTGAAGCGTATAGGCGTGCCGCGGCCTCTCACTGAGATTCGCGCCGGAACGGTGCGGCAGCGCGCCGTCGAGCAGGATCAGCGTGCCGCGGCGAGCCTCGAGCGGCACCAGGCCTTCCGTGGGATACGGCTCCTCGACAAATACCTCCAGCTCCGTCGCCGTACGCTCCGCGTTGAGCCGCGAGCGGGACCTCACCGGCAGCCGGTGGCCGCCGGGAAACGCCCACATACAGCCGTTTTCAATCGTCGCGTCATCGATCGCAAACCAGAATCCGACGACGCTCTGCGGCTCGGTCCACAAGTAGCTGTGGTCCGTATGACAGGCGACTTCGCCGCCGATCCGGGGCTGCTTGAAGATGTACATGGACTGAAGCAGCAGCGGGTCCTGCATGCCGATGTCACGCGCGATCGATGCAAGTTCCGGCGTACGGCTGAAGGCGTCGAAGAGCGGATCGAGATCGTGCATCGCGTGCCCGAGCTTGTTGAGGCACAGGTGCGCGTCCGCCCGGAGTCGGCCGGCGGCATCGAATGCACCAGCTTCGAAGAAGCAGCGGATCGCCTCACCGCTCGTGAGGAAATACCGCTCCGCGGCATGCAGGGCCCGGCCGTCCGCCGTGAAGACGGTCGCCTGCTCCGGGGGTGGCGCGTGTTCCCTGGCGAGCGCCAGCGCACGTTCGCGCAGGGCAAGGCAGCGCTCGCCGGGAACGAAATCCGGCAGGATGAGGAAACCGTCGCGCCGGAACTGCGCCAGAAGCCCTGCCCCGGGTGCAAGCGAGACGCTCACGACCGGAGAATGAGCCTACCGGCGAGCGCGTCAATGTCGAAGCGTCCTGCGCGGACCGCCTCCAGCCACTCGACGGTCCGCAGCGTTCCGCCGAAAGAGAAGAAATGCGGTTTGATGAAGCGCCTCTCGAGCCCGCCTTGCCTCACTTGCACGATGCGCACCAGCATCTCGTCCGCAGAGGTCACCAGAGTTCGCAACGCGCCTGCGGCCGTCGGGTTGGTCATCAGTGAGCCAAGCGAAGCGCCGATGCCGCAAAGCATTGAATACTTGATGAGGGAGCTGAGCGAAGCCGGTCCCGCGATTCCGACGTGAACCGGAAGCCTGATGCCATGCTCGCTGAGGCCGCGCTCCCACTCGGCGAGCGCCTCTGGATTAAACCCGAACTGGCTGACGACATGGACGCGCGTCCCCGTGCGATCGCCGTAATCCTGCTTGTGACGCAGCGCACCCCATAGCACTGCGGTGTCGATGCGGCTATGCCCCTCCGGATGGCCCGCAACACCGAGCGTGCTGATGCCCGCGGACGCAAGCGCCCCGGACTCGATGACATCGAGAGTGCTCGCAAAAGGACCCGCCGGTTCCGGAACGTCTCCCGCCACCAGCAGCGCGCGCGTGATGCCATTTTCAACAAGTCGACCGAGTGCGGCATCGAGTTCGCCGCGCGCGCCAATGCGCCGCGCGGCGATGTGTGGGCTGGCTTTGAAGCCTGCGCGTTCGACCCTGCAGGCTGTTTCCGCGACGTCCGCAACGGAAAAATGCGGAGTATGTGCGACATACAGCGTTGTGCCCGAGGGCAGGCGGCCGGCCAGGGACGCCGGCAGGTCCTTGTCGTTTGGCGTGATTTCGAGGGACGCCGACTCGACGAAGTCGATGAGTCCTGCCCTGAGGCCGGCCTTGGCGCCAGTCACGCCGCCGTTCGCCGCGGCCCCGCGCAGGTCCCGGCTCTCCATCAAGTCGGCCGGAGGCCGTCGCCAGGATTGCACATGCGTTCCATTATGACGTCCCAGGCGGCAAGGCCTTCCATCTGTAAAGTACTGCCTGCTAAAGGTGTCATAACAGACTGATTTGACACAGTAACTTCATCCAACATTCATCGAACTGCAATGCGTCGGGCGCATCGTCGACGCCATGGGAACGCGTCTTGCCACTGCGTTTTCGCATTTCGACCGGGCGGAATTGCGCTTCTGCCGATATCTCAATCGCCCGTGCGGTTCGTCGGCACCGCGGGCCATCTTCCACGCCGTGAGTGTCCTCGGCGACGGCTGGTTGTGGTACGCGTTGATCCTGGTCCAACCGCTTCTTTTCGGAGCGCAGGGCTGGTTTGCCGCGGCGCACTTCGCGCTCACCGGCGGCGTCGGCCTCCTCGCGTACAAGCTGATCAAGCGCCACGCCGTGCGCGAGCGGCCGTTCATCACGCATCCGACAATCGACTGCGCTGCCGTACCGCTTGACCGCTACAGCTTTCCGTCCGGGCACACGCTGCACGCCGTCGCCTTTGCGGTGCTCGGTGCGCACTACCTGCCGGAACTTGCCGTACCACTCGCGGGATTCGCGTTCCTGGTGGCATTGTCGCGGGTCGTGCTCGGCCTGCACTACCCGACTGACGTCGCGGCAGGCGCCCTGCTCGGCGGCGGACTTGCATTCGCCAGCCTGGAGATCGTGCGATCACTCGCCCCATGACGTCGCGCGCGCCGCGCGTCCTCATGCTCTCGGACGTCTACTTCCCGCGGGTCAACGGCGTCTCGACTTCGATCCAGACCTTCCGTCGCGATCTCGAGGCAAAAGGCTGTTCGAGCATCCTCGTCGCGCCGCAATATCCGCAGCCCCGGGACGACGAACCGGGCATCGTGCGTGTGCGGTCGCGCTACTTTCCCTTCGACCCGGAGGACCGCGTGATCGTCGCCGGCGAGATCGAGCGCGCTGTCCACGCCATGGACCGCGAATTCGACCTGGTTCATATCCACTCGCCGTTCATTGCCCATTTCGCGGGCCTGCGGCTCGCGCGCCGGCTCGGCATCCCGGTCGTCGAGTCCTACCACACTTTTTTCGAGGAGTACTTCCACCACTACCTGCCGTACGTGCCACGCACGGCGCTGCGCGCCCTCGCGAGAGCCATTTCCCGGCGGCAATGCAACGCGGTCGACGTCGTGATCGCGCCTTCGCCGCAAATGGCGGACGTCCTGCGCGCCTATGGCGTCAAGACCGAAGTCCGTGTCATCCCGACCGGACTCGACATGGCCCGGCTGACCGGCGGCGATGGCGCCCGCTTTCGTGCCCGCCATGGCATCGCGGCGGACCGGCCGGTTGCGCTCCACGTCGGGCGAGTCGCCTTCGAGAAAAACATCGGTTTCCTCATCCGGGTACTGGAACGCGTCCGCCGGGCGATCCCGGACGTCATGCTCGTGATCGCGGGCGAGGGCCCGGCGCTGGAAACGCTGCGCCGGCAGGTCCAGGAGCGCGGGCTCGCGGGCAACGCCTGCTTCGTCGGCTATCTTGACCGCTCCGGGCCGCTGCTCGACTGCTACCGCGGCGCAAATGCTTTTGTGTTCGCCTCGCGGACCGAAACGCAAGGGTTGGTGCTCCTCGAGGCCATGGCACTCGGCCTGCCGGTGGTTTCGACGGCCGTGATGGGCACCCGATCGGTGCTGGAAGCGGCCCGTGGAGCCATCGTAGTTAACGAAGACGAAGTCCAGTTCGCATCCGCCGTAGAGCGGGTTCTGGGAAATCGCGAGCTGCAGGCTTGCCTCGGCTCACAGGCCGTGGAGTTCGTCGAGAAAAGCTGGGCGGGCGCCGAAATGGCCGGGCGCATGCAGGATCTTTATCAATGCGTGCTCCGGCGCGAGCGCGCCGGCGCAGCGGCGCTCGGTTCCGCAGCGCCCACCTAGCAAGTATTCAGAAAGGTTTCAGCCCGGCTTCAAGACTCCCGCAGCCGACGCGGCGACGCTGCCACGCGTCCGAAACCACCCTGGAGACGACCATGAAAGCGCTCATTCCAGTGCTTGCGACCGTGTTGATCTCGCCTGCGATGGCGAACGAGGAAGCCGTTGGAGAACACAATCACGCCGCCGACGCCGCGGTATGGCAGTCGGCGCCGTTGGTCCAGAAAGTCCGCCAGGCGACCGCCCGATTTCGCGACATCAACGTCGCACTCGGCGAAGGGTATGCGCCGGCCACACCCTGTGTCAGCGGCCCGAATGGTGGCGCGATGGGCGTTCACCTGATCAAGGGAGACCTTCTCGCCAAAGGCGTCGACGCCGAAACTCCGGAAGCCCTGATCTACGAGCCGTTGGCCGACGGTCGCATGCGGCTGGTCGGCGCGGAATTCATCACCTTTGCCTCTGACTGGGTTGATGAAGTGCCGGTACTCGAGGGTCATCTCCTCAACTACGTGGGCGCGCCCAACCGCTACGGCATTCCTGCGTTCTACGAAATGCACGTCTGGGCCTGGCGCAACAACCCCGACGGCAGCTTCGCCGACTGGAACCCGATCGTGACCTGCGCCAGGCAGCCGCTCCCGACCACCTGAAAGACTGTCCCCGACATCCATCGGCCGCCCCGGCGGGCGGCCCTTTTTTTTGGGCAGCTACTCGATGACCGGCAGCTCAATCGCCGATGCCTGCGCCGCCGTCCGCCAGATGCGCTGCGTTGCCCGGATGTAGCTTTCCGGCGGCGCAATCATGATGTTCGGCACAAAGGATTGCGGATTTCGGTCGTAGAGCGGGAACCAGCTCGACTGGACCTGCACCATCACCCGGTGGCCCGGCAGGAAAGTGTGGTTCATCTGCGGAAGCCGGATCCGGTACTCCAGCACCTTGTCCGGCGTGAGCGCTTTCGGCTTCGAGAAATCCTCGCGGTAGCGCCCGCGGAAAATGTCCGCGGATATCATCTGCTGATAGCCCCCCAGCTTCGGGTCGTCAGGATATTCCGGCGGCCAGACATCGATGATCTTGACGACCCAGTCCGCGTCGCTGCCGCTCGTCGAGGCATACAGGCGCGCATGCGGTTCTCCCGCGACGCGAAGCGGCGCGGTCAGCGGCCCGGATTCGTAAACGAGGACGTCCGGTCGCGATGCGGCCTGGCGCTGGTCGTCCATCAGCCACTCGCCCCAGGTCGATTCCTCGGCGCCCGATTCGAGCGTCGGGCGGATCCGGTAGGGCACGGGCTTCGCCGGATCGGAAAGGTATTCGTCGAACGCCTGGCTCGCATCGGTCGGTCGGTCGAAACCGAGCTGCCCACTGCCGAGCAGGAAGAGGTCGCGCGATTTCGCGGCGCAGCCCTCGGCGCAGGAACGCGGCCAGCCATCGTAGCGATGCCACACGTCGGCGCCGGTCTCGTAGGCGAGGACGCGGGGCGTGTCGGGCATCGGCCCGTCCTTCAGGTAGTGGTCGAGAAAGGGTTGCATGACGTTGCGCCGGAACCAGCCGGCGGTGTCGCCCTCGAATTTCACCTTGCCGATGCCGCGCCCTTCGCGGCGCCCCTGTCCGTGGTTCCAGGGACCCAGCACCAGGTGAATCATCCTGCCTTCGGGATCCCGCGGGCTGAGTGCCTTGTAGAGCGCCGGCGCACCATAGATGTCCTCCTGGTCGAACAACCCGCCGACGATCATCATCGGCACAGTGAGCGGCTCCTTCGCCAGCAGCTTGTCGACCGCCTGGCCCTGCCAGAACTCGTCGTAGGCCGGATGCCTGGCGAGCATGCGCCAGAATTCGAGCTGCTCGAGGCCACGCGAGGCGGCGACGTTGCCGGCATTGCCGGCGCGCAGATAGAGCTCGTAGGTGTCATAGTGGCCGGTCCACCATTTCTCTTCGTTCTTGCGCGACGCTTCCTGGTTGTAGATGTAATCGAGCGCCCCGTCCTGGCGGAAGGCGCCATTGTGGAACCAGTCGTCTCCCATCCACCCGTCGATCATGGGCGCGAACGGCACGGCGACCTTCAGTGCGGGGTGTGGATGCACGGTCGACATGACGGTCGTGTAGCCCTCGTAAGAGCCGCCGATGGTCCCGACGCGACCGTTGCTCTCGGGCACGTTCTTCACGAGCCAGTCGATCGTGTCATAGCAGTCGGTTGCGTGGTCGGTCGCGGTCGGGTTGAGCGGGCCGCGCAGCGGCCGCGTCATGACGTAATCGCCTTCGGATCCGTATTTTCCGCGGACGTCCTGGTAGACGATGATGTATCCCGCGGCCGCGGCCGTATCATCCATCTGTGGAACCGCCGATGCGAGCCGCGGGCTCTGGAAGCGCGTCACGCGACTGGAGGCGTTGTACGGAGTACGGGTCAGCAGGATCGGCGCTCGCTTGGCGCCCTTGGGCACGAGGATGAAGGTGTTGAGCTTCACACCGTCCCGCATCGGGATCATTTCCTCGCGCTTCACGAAGTCGAACTCGTCCGTGTTCGGCTTGAACTCCTCCTGCGTGTCACCCGCCGGGTTGGGAGCGGGTTCCCTCGCGAGGGCCGCGCCACCGGCGAACAGGCCCAGGGTGATTGTCAATACGGCGCGATCGAACGTGCGGGCAAACGACATGCGGCTCTCCTTTCCGGGCACCGAAAAACGGGGCCCCATGGCCCCGTTGCATTGATGTCCCTTGGAGCCGTTAGTTTACTGAGTATCCTAGGGTCTTGCCGCCCGGAGATTGCTCATGATTCTGGACCTCCCGTTCGTCCGTTCGCAATTCCCGGCGTTCCGCGAGCCCTCGCTCGCGGGGTTCGCCCACTTCGAGAATGCGGGTGGTTCCTATGCCGCGGGCCAGACAATCGACTGGCTCGACCGTTACTACCGGCAGACCAAAGTGCAGCCCTACTACGCTTTCGCACCATCGGCGAAAGCCGGCGAGCAGATGGATGCCGCGAGGGATCGCATGGCGGACTGGCTCAACGTCGGCCAGGATGAGGTCCAGTTCGGGCCCTCGACCTCGCAGAACACCTACGTCATCGCGCAGGCTTTGCGACGCCACCTCAAGCCGGGGGACGAGGTCATCGTCACCAACCAGGACCACGAGGCGAATATCGGCGCGTGGAGCCGGCTGGCGGAAAACGGCATCACGGTACGCGAGTGGAAAGTGCACCCGGAAACCGCCGAGCTCGATCGCAGGGATCTCGAGGCGCTCCTCGGCCCGCGCACCCGCCTGGTTGCATTCACGCATTGCTCCAACGTCGTCGGCAGCATCAATACGGTGCGCGAAATTGCGGATCTCGCGCACCAGGCCGGGGCCTGGGCGTTTGTCGACGGCGTCGCATTCGCGCCCCACGGCATGCCGGACCTGCAGGCGCTGGGCGTGGATGGCTACTATTTCTCGCTGTACAAGGTGTACGGCCCGCACCTCGGCACGCTGTTCCTCAAGCGCGAGGTCAATGCGGCGCTGCCGAACCAGGGGCACTTCTTCAATGACGGCAAGCCGGGTGCGCGCTTCACGCCGGCCGGTCCCGACCACGCGCAGATTGCCGCGGTCAATGGCGTCATGGACTACATGGACGCCGTCGCCGACCGGCACGGCATGAAGGGCAAGCCGGTCCAGGACCGCGCAGCCGCGGTCCGCGACCTGTTCCGGGGCCACGAGACCGCGCTGCTCCAGCCCCTGCTCGACTACCTGGTGCAACACCCGATGATCCGGCTGATCGGCCGCCGGCAGGCAGCCGGGCGCACGCCGACGGTCTCGTTTACGGTCGAGGGCCGGGACTCGGGCGAAATTGCAAGCCAGCTTGCCGCCGCCGGTCTCGGCGTCGGTGTCGGCAACTTCTACGCCTATCGACTGATCCAGGCGCTCGGGATCGACACCGAGGATGGTGCGGTCCGCGTGTCGTTCGTCCACTACACGTCGAAAGACGAGGTGGATCGGCTGGTCCGGGAGCTCGACCGAATCCTGGTCTAGGCGCCGCGAGGGAGGAGGACCAGCCATGTTCTGTCCACGATGCGGCGCTCCGATTGCCGAACCCGCCCGGTTCTGCACTCAATGCGGCCATGCCCTCGACGCGGCGCTGCAAGTCCCGGAAACCGTGTTCGCCGGGTTCTGGATGCGGGTGGGCGCGTACCTGATCGACCAGTTCATCCTGACCGCCATCTACATCGTAGTGGCCGTGGTACTCGGCATCAGCGCGATCGGCATGGTGCTCGGCGCCGCAGGCCGCGCGCAGGCTGTCGCCCCGCTGCTGGGGAACATGTTCCTGGTGTGGGGCATCATGATCGCCGCCCACTGGCTCTACTGCGCCCTGTTCGAAAGCAGCGCGCGACAGGCGACGCCCGGCAAGCTCGCGCTCCGGATCAAGGTCACGGACCTGAATGGCGCACGCATCAGCTTCGGTCGCGCAACGGGCCGCTTTTTCGCGGAGTGGCTCACTGGCTGCACGCTCGGCGTCGGCTACCTGATGGTGGCGTTCACCAAAAAACGGCAGGCCCTGCATGACATGATCGCGGAAACCGTCGTCGTCGGTGCACAAGTCGATCCCGCGAGCGTGGTTCACGCTTGGCCCGCCCCGCGGATGTCCGGATGGGGCATCGCCGCGCTCGTGCTCCTGGTCTCCTTCCTGCCCCTGGGCCTCATGGCGGCCATTGCCATTCCCGCGTACCAGGAGTACGCGATCCGCACCCAGGTCAGCGAGGGACTGCGCCTCGCATCCGACTACAAGGGCGCCGTGCAGTCTCACTTCGAGGCGACCGGCGAATGGCCGGCGGACCTGTCCGAGATCGAAAACCGGTTCGAGCTGCTGAAGCAAGTCAACGGCAGCCGCTACGTGCAGTCCATCGAAGTGTCGAATGGCACGATCATGATCACTTACGGCCGCAATGCACACCCGAAGATCGGCGATTACCTGCTGTCCCTCCGCCCGCGCGTGGCGCGGAACGGCCGGGTCGTCTGGCAATGCGGCAATGCCGAACCGCCCCGGGGCGTCGACCCGGATCGCGACGACGAGGCTCCCACGGCGCCCGCGTCGGATTTCGGCGTGACGAGCCTTGTCGACAGGTACATGCCGGCTTCCTGCCGCAGCGGATTTGTCGGCCCCTGACGCCGCGCACTCAGCGCTTCGCCGTCTTCCGCCTGATGCCCCGCGCCTTCGGCGCCGGCTCGTCGCCGTGCAGCGTCATCAGCGACTCCATGAGGTCCTCTTCGGCGCTCGAGCAGACGCCGAGCACCAGCGCCTCGTCCTGTCCCTTCGGTGCGACGTAGGCGTGGCCCATGGTGCTGTCGATGTAGATGGACTCCCCGGTCTGCAGCACGATCGGCTCGTAAAACTCGGTGTGGATCTCGACCGGGCCCTGGAGCACATAGATGTATTCCTCGCCCGGGTGGTGGACCAACTCGCCGAACTCCTCGACGCTCTTGGCGCGGATGCGAGTGACCGTCGGCACCATGCGTTTGCGCCGGAGCTCGGGACACATATAGAAGTATTCGTAGTTCGGCGTATTGACGCGGATGGCGTCGCTTAACCGCCCGATCGAGCGGCGCGCCGTGATCGGCGCGTCGGCCGCCCCGTCCGCCTCGCTGAAGAGATCGGACATGCGGAGGTTCAAGCGCTGACTCACCTGCAGCAGCTTGTCGTAAGTCAGCGTCAGGCGGTCGTGCTCGACCTTGGCCAGCGTCGAGAGCGGGATGCCCGTGCGCTCGCTCATTTCCTTGAGCGTCCAGTGATTCCGCAGCCGCAATCCGCGCAGGAGGCTGCCGAGTGTCGGCCGGCGTGACTTCGTGGGTGTCAGGGTCCTTCTCCGGTGGCGAATTTCGTTTTCCCGATTTTAAGGGCAGCGACCCTTTGACGTCATTCTCCGATTAGGACTACCATGACCTCATCAGGATAAACACCCGGGACTTACGCATGCGCGTCAATTCTCCGATCGCGACATTCCTGTCTGGCTCCCTCATTTCCTTGACCGCGCTGGCACAGGTGCCGGCGAGGCCGATGCCGGCTGCATCGCCGCCCGTGCTCGAGGCGACCGCAACGACCGAGACGAGCGCTGCGCCAGAGCTCACGTCCACTGACCTCGAGGCTTGGCTCGACGGCTTCATTCCTTACGCGATCGCCAAGGGCAACATCGCCGGCGGTGTGGTGGTCGTCGTGAAGGACGGCCAGATCCTGCTGGAAAAAGGCTTCGGTTACGCCGATGTCGAAAAGAAGAAACCGGTGGATCCGGAACGCACGCTGTTCCGCCCGGGCTCGATTTCGAAGCTCTTCACCTGGACGGCGGTCATGCAGCAGGTCGAGCGCGGCAAGCTCGATCTCGACGCCGACATCAACCAGTACCTCGATATCAGGATCCCGCCCGGTCCCGACGGCGAACCGATTCGGCTGCGGGACGTGATGACGCACACGGCCGGTTTCGAGGAGTCGGTCAAAGAGCTGATTTCCGAGGATCCTTCCACACTCGTACCACTTGGCGATACCGTAAAACGCTGGGTGCCGACTCGGATCTTCAAGGCCGGCACGATGCCCGCCTATTCGAACTACGCGACCGGGCTCGCCGGATATATCGTAGAGCGCTCGTCAGGCGAGTCCTTCGACGACTATCTCGACCAGAACATCTTCCAGCCCCTCGGAATGGCGCATTCCTCGTTCCGGCAGCCGCTGCCGGGAGCGCTGATGGCCGGCATGTCGCAGGGCTACGAGAATGCCACCGGCAAGCCGAAGGGCTACGAGCTGATCAATCTCACTCCGGCGGGCGCGCTCGCGGCGACGGGCGCAGACATGGCGAAGTTCATGATCGCGCACCTGCAGAACGGCGCTTACGGCGACCAGCGCATCCTCGGCGAAGAGACCGCGAAGAAGATGCACGGCACGCCGCTCACGATCATCCCGGGCGTCAACCGGATGCTGCTCGGTTTCTATGAAACCAGCACCAACGGCCACCGCATCATTTCGCACGGCGGCGACACCCAGTATTTCCACAGCGACTTGCACCTGTACGTCGATGACGGCGTCGGTTATTTCATCTCGTTCAACAGCGCGGGCAAGGACGGCGCCGTGGGGCCGCTGCGTGAGGCCTTTTACCGCAGCTTCGCGGACCGCTATTTCCCGGGCCCGGCGGACCAGGGGAAGGTCGACGAGGCCAAGGCGAAAGAGCACGCGGCGGCAATCGCGGGCAGTTACATCAGTTCGCGCCGCGTCGATTCCAGCTTCCTCAGCGTGCTCAATCTGCTGCAGCCCGTAAAAGTCGTCGTCAACGAGGACGGCACGATCTCGACGACATTGATGAAGGACCTCAATGGCGAACTGACCAAGTGGGTGGAGATCGCGCCCTACCTCTGGCGCGAGGTCGACGGCAAGGCGCACCTCGCCGCCGAAGTGAAGGACGGCAAGGTCGTGCGGTTTGCGCCGGAGTGGATCTCGCCGTTCATGTACATGCAGCGCTCCTCCGGGCTGAAGGGCATCGGCTGGCTCATGCCGGTGGCCGTGGCGAGCCTCGCCGCGCTTGCGCTCACCGTGATCTTCTGGCCCGTCGCCGCGCTGGTGCGGCGCCATTACCGGAGGCCCCTGCCCTTCAGCGGCCCCGAGGTCAAAGCCTACCGCTGGGTGAGAATCGGCGCGCTGCTCTCACTCGCGGCGATCGGCGGCTGGATCGGCACCATCTTCGCGATGTTCGCCGACCTCAAGATGCTGTCTGCCCGGTTCGACTGGCTGGTCGTTGTCTTGCACGTGTTCGGCACGATTGCCGTGTTCGCGGGCCTCGCGCTCGCGATCTGGCACTTGTCGGTCGTGCGCAAGGCGAACAAGCGCTGGCTCGGCAAGATCTGGGCCGTCGTGCTCGTCGTCGCGACGGCCGTCTGTGCCTGGGTCGCGGTTGCCTACCACCTGGTCGGCATCAGCACGAACTACTGATGCAGCTCGAGGTCTCGCGGGAGCTGATCCCGCTGTCGGCGCCGTTCACGATCACCGGATATACGTTCACTGAGTTGACCGTGGTCGTCGCGCGCGTCAGCGAGCGGGGCGCGGCCGGCGAAGGCGAGGCGGCCGGCGTCTATTACCTCGGCGACGACGCGGATCGCATGTGCGCCGCCATCGAACACGTTCGGCACGATATCGAGGCCGGCATCGATCGCGAATCGCTGCGGCGCCTGCTGCCTCCCGGCGGCGCGCGCAATGCGCTCGACTGCGCCCTGTGGGACCTCGAGGCCAAGCGCCTGCGGCAACCGGTCTGGCGGATCGCGGGACTCGAGCGGCCGCGGCCGCTGCTCACGACATTCACGATCCCGGCGAACGACCCGGGTGCGATGGCCGCGAAGGCCATCGCCTATGCCCAGGCGAAATCCCTGAAGCTGAAGCTGACCGGCGAATTGCCGCTCGACGCCGAGCGGGTCCGCGCCGTGCGGGGAGCCCGCCCCGACGCCTGGATCGGCGTCGACGCCAACCAGGGATTCGACGCCACCAGCCTTGCGGCCTTGATGCCGGACCTCGTCGCCAGCCGGGTGAAGCTCGTCGAGCAGCCGTTTGCGCGCGGCCGCGAGGCGGAACTCGAGGGCATCCGCTGCCCGATACCGGTGGCCGCGGACGAGAGTGTCCAGGGTCTCAGTGACATCGAGCCACTGGTCGGGCGCTTCGACATCGTAAACATCAAGCTCGACAAGTGTGGCGGCCTCACCGAGGGCCTTGCGATGGCGGCGGAGGCGCGCCGTCTCGGACTCGGCGTGATGGTCGGCAACATGGTCGGCACGAGCCTCGCCATGGCGCCGGCCTGGATCCTGGGCCAGCTTTGCGACATCAATGACCTGGACGGCACGCTGTTCATCACCCGCGACCGCGCGACCGCGATGATCTTTGAGAACGGCAAAGTCTCCTATCCTGGCTCGGGATGGGGCGCCGTCGCATGAGCACGCATTCCACGCTGAATTGACAATTCTCTGATCAGGATTAATATCTCTGATCGGGATATTTTTCCCGAAGAGGACGCCATGGCGCGGTCCGGGTCCGGTCGGGTAACGAGACGGCGCGTGCTCCAGGGTGCGGCGCTCGGCATCGGCTTCCCGATGCTCAACCTGGCGTCTTTCCAGGTCTTTGCGGACGGCGCGGCCAGCTATTCCGCGCGCGCCGTCGACCTGGTCGAGCGCTCGCTGGTGATCGACATGCTCGCCCCGCTCAAGATCGACTTCAAGCCCGAGGCGTACGCGAATCCGCTCAGCCAATCGCAGATCGCCGAGTTCCGGACCTGCGGCATCACCGGATTCCACAATTCGATCGGGACCGGCGGCACGCAGGTCGTCGAGGAGACACTCGCGTTCCTCGCCGCCTGGCAGGGATTCTGCGCGCGGAATTCCGACCTTTTCTGTGTCGTGGACAAGGCCGCCGACCTCGATCGCGCCAAGGCGGCGCGCAAGTGCGCCGTCATCATGGGCGTCCAGAATTCCGAGCATTTCCACGCCCCCGAGGACGTCAAGAAATTCCACCAGCTCGGCCAGCGCTGCTCGCAGCTCACCTACAACAGCCAGAATTTCATCGGCACCGGCGGCACCGACCGCGTGGACGGCGGCGTCAGCGACTTCGGCGCCGAAATCATTGCCGCGATGAACGAGACCGGCATGCTATTGGACGTCTCCCATTGCGGCGACCGGACGACCCTCGATGCGATCGAGCTCTCGAAGCAGCCGATCGCGATCACGCACTCGAATTGTCGCGCGCTCAACAATCACCCGCGGCTCAAGACGGACGAGGCGATCACGAAGCTTGCCGCCCGCGGCGGCGTCATGGGCATCACGGGCGTCCGGAATTTTGTGCGCGACCGCGAGCCGACCACCATCGAGCATATCGTCGATCACATCGACCACGTCGTGAAACTCGTCGGCATCGAGTACGTCGGCATTGGCTCCGACTCGGACCTGAACGGCTATGACGACATGCCGGCCGACCAGCGCAAGGAACTGCTGGCGTCATACAAATCGAGCTACGCCTTCCGCGACAAGCTCGACACAGACGGCTTCGACCATCCGAAGAAAGTTTTCGACCTGACCGAGGCGCTGATCCGGCGTGGTTACAGCGATGCGAACATGGAGGCCGTGCTGGGCGGCAACTTCCGGCGGCTGCTGGGCTCGCTCTGGGCCTGAGCGTCAACCGAATACAGACAGGGGGACTACGAACATGGGCAATCAATCCGCACGCGCGATCATCACGGTTCCGGCCGCGGTCGCCTTGGTGCTGACCGCGGCGGCGGCGCCGGCTCAGGAAACAAAGTCGATCCCGCTTGGCGAGGTCATCGTCACGGCGCAGAAACGCGCTGAGCGCATCGAGGACATTCCAATGTCCGTCACCGTTCTTGCCGGCGAGTCGCTCGAGCGGCAGCAGGCCGATAATTTCCAGGACCTGGTGGCCCTGGTTCCCGGCCTCAGCATCAACTCGAATACGCGCGGCGTCACGCGCATCACGCTGCGCGGCATCAATACCGGCGGCGTCGCGTCCACGGTCGGCGTTTACGTCAATGACGTGCCGTTCGGATCGAGCAGCGGCCTGGCCAACGGCGCGGTTCTCTCCGGCGATTTCGATACGTTCGACATGGAGAGGATCGAAATCCTGCGCGGACCGCAGGGAACCCTGTACGGCGCGAGCTCGCTAGGCGGAGTCATCAAGTACGTCGCCAACGCGCCTTCGACCGAAGGTTTCGAGGGACGGGTTCAGGCATCCACGGAGGACGTCGAGGGCGGCGACACCGGCTACGCGCTGACGGGCGTGCTCAACATGCCGCTCAGCGAACGCACCGCGATCCGCGTCAGCGGTTTCTACCGATCCGACGACGGCTTCATCGATTCGATCGGCAACAACCCGATCCCCAGCCTGCAGAATCCGGCGGTCAATATCGTCGACGGCTCGAAAGTCGAGGATAACCTCAACGGGCTCGAGACCTACGGCGGCCGGGTTTCGGCGCTGTTCGAACCATCGGACCGGTTCTCTTTGAACCTGACGGCTCTGTACCAGAATCTGCAAAGCGACAATGCGGACGTTTTCGAGGCCGATCCGGTCACTTTCCGCCCGTTGTACGGCGGCCTGGTCGCGTCGCGATACCATCCCGAGTACACGAACATCGACTATCGGATCTATAGCGCGACGATCGACTGGGACCTTGGGCCTGCCAGGCTCGAGTCCGTGACGAGCTACGGCACCTTCCAGGAAAATTTCCAGCGGGACTATGCCATTCCACTGAGCCTGTCCCAATTGCTGACCTTCCTGTTCAGCGATCCCGTCACGGCCCAACCGCCGCTGTCCGCGATCCTCAACCAGATCACGAGCACCGACAAGTTCACGCAGGAGCTGCGGCTCGTGTCGCCGACGAACAAGACCTTTGAATGGCTGATCGGCGCGTACTACACGGACGAGGACTCCGGCATCGACCCGCAGACGATCTCCGCCGTCGACGCCGGCACCGAGAATCCTGCCGCAGGTTTCCCGACGCTCGCCGATGCAAGGCTGCGATCGACGTTCAAGGAGAAGGCCTTGTTTGCGAATGCGACCTGGCACATCACGCATCGCTTCGACCTGTCCGCCGGCGCCCGCATCAGCGAAAACGACCAGCATGCCTCGCAGGTACTCGACGGCATCCTCGTGGGCGGCCTGACGACGTACGACAACGTGAACTCGTCGGAAAGCCCGTTCACGTATTCGATATCGCCGCGCTTCGCATTCACGGACGACACGTCCCTGTATGCACGCGTCGCGACCGGTTACCGTCCGGGCGGGCCAAACGTGTTGCCCCCGGGCGCTCCCCCGGGCACGCCGGCGTCCTACGACTCCGACAGCCTGACGAGCTATGAGGTCGGCCTGAAGACTGCGACGGCTGGCGGCGGCCTCTCGCTCGATGTGGCGGCTTTCTACCTCGACTGGCAAGACATCCAGTTGTTCGCACTGATCAACAACGTCGGACTCAATGCCAATGGCGGCACCGCGGTCAGCAAGGGCCTCGAATTCACCGCGACCGCGCGTGCAACTTCGGGCCTGAGTTTTTCGCTGACGGGCGCTTATACCGACGCTTACCTCACGAAAGATACGGATCCCGTCGTGGGCGGCCTGGACGGCGATCCGCTGCCCTGGGTGCCGGAATGGAGCCTCGGCCTGGGCGGCGACTACGAATGGAGCGTCTTCGCCGATTCGACGGCTTACGTCGGTGGCCAGGTCGCATACAACGGCTCCCGGACGGCGGACTTTTCGAATCGCGCAGCGGACGGCAGCCTTCGCAAAGCTGACAGCTACACCACGGTTGACCTGCGGACCGGCATCGTCATGAAGCGCTGGTCCGTGGAGCTCTACGGCAAGAACCTGACCGACGAGCGGGGAATCAACGACATACAGCCGGAGGGTGCCTACCCCAACGGCGCGGTCGGCATCGGCGTGATCCGGCCGAGGACGATCGGCCTGTCGATCGGCGCACGATTCTGACCGGCGCCGGAAGCCAATAACGCCGTGTCGGCGGTTCGTGACACCCGGGCCGGGAACGGCGGATACGCGACGGTGGTGGTTTCGCTGCCATCCCCGTATCTGCTGTTTCTCGGTGATGCCAGTGAGGCGGGCTACGCGAAGACCGCCCTTGGCCTTCGCGACTGGGCGCGCGACCTCTGCGTCGGCGAATTCGCCTGTGAGGGCGGAACGGTCACGACCGGACTCCCACGCATGACGCCGCGCGAAGCCCAGTTGCGCGGGGCGCGCGCGCTCGTCATCGGCGTCGCGAATACCGGCGGCGTCATCAAGCCGAACTGGGTCCCGAGCCTGGTCGCGGCGCTCGAGGCGGGGCTCGACATCGTCTCCGGCATGCACGCGCGACTCGGCGAGTTGCGGGAATTGCGCGCCGCCGCCGACCGGCTGGGCCGCCGGCTGATCGACGTGCGCCAGCCGCCGAGCAACATCCCGGTCGCGACCGGGCGCAAGCGCAGCGGGAAGCGCCTGCTCACCGTCGGCACCGACTGCGCGCTGGGCAAGAAGTACACCGCGCTCGCGATCGAAGGCGCGTTGCGACGCCGCGGCGTGGACGCCGATTTCCGCGCCACCGGCCAGACCGGAATCATGATCGCGGGGAGCGGCATGCCGATGGACGCGGTCATTTCGGATTTCGTCGCCGGCGCGGCCGAGGTCCTGAGTCCCGAAGCCGCGCCGGACCACTGGGACGTGATCGAGGGCCAGGGATCGCTGTTCCATCCCGCTTATGCCGGCGTCTCGCTCGGCCTGCTGCACGGCAGCCAGCCCGACGTCATCGTGCTCTGTCACGAGCCGGGTCGCGAGCACCTGCTCGGCTACCCGGATTTCCGCACGCCGCCGCTCGAGGAAGCGATTGCACTGCATCTCAGGATGGGCGCACTCACCAATCCGCAGATCCGCTGCGCCGGCGTCTCTTTCAACACGTCGACGCTGCCGCCGGCCGAGGCCGCCGCCGTGATACAGCGCGCATCAGAGTCGCTCAACCTGCCCGTCGCGGACCCGATGCGCGGCGGTGCGGCTTTCGAGCGGCTGATCGAGGCCTGCCTCGCCTGATGGGCCAGTCGTCGTGGTTCCAGCGCTTCCTGTTGCCGGGATTCGCCTTCAAGGCCGTGATCATCGGCGGCGGCTACGCGACCGGCCGCGAGCTCGCGGAGTTCTTCGTATCCGTCGGTCCCCGCGGCGGAATGCTCGCCATGGCGCTGTCGACGGCCCTGTTCAGCCTCATTTGCGTCGTGACTTTCCTGTTCGCGCGCATGACCCACACGGCGGACTATCGGAGTTTTTTCCGGAGCCTGGTCGGGCCATTCTGGGTCCTGTTCGAGGCGGCCTACGTGTTTTCGTTCATCCTGATCCTGGCGGTGTACGGCGCGGCCGCGGGCGCGATCGGCGCGGCCATGTTCGGCTGGCCGCCGCTTGCCGGCGTGCTCTGCCTGATTGCCAGCATCGCGGGCTTTGCGACTTTCGGGAACCGGTCGGTCGAATGGCTGTTCAAGTACGCATCGTATTTCCTGTACGCCGTATATGCGGTGTTCGTCATTGTCACGCTGGATCACTTCGGCGACCGCGCGCTTCAGGGCTTTTCCGTACCGGCCGACCGCGACGGATGGATGCTCGCCGGGTTCACCTACACCAATTACAACGTATTCGCTGCCGTCGTGATCCTTCCGGTCCTGCGTCACCTGACCAGTACCCGCGATGCAATCGTCGCGGGTTTGCTGGCCGGGCCCCTGACAATGATTGCGGCCGTGCTTTTCTTCGTGTGCATGATGGCCTGGTACCCGTGGATCGGTGACGAAGTCCTGCCGGCCGATTTCATGTTGCGCCAGCTCGGGCTGCCGCTCCTGCACGCCGCTTTCCAGCTGATGATTTTCATGGCCTTGCTGCAAAGCGGCGTCAGCTCCGTGCACGCGATCAATGAGCGCATCGCCGGCTACCTGGCCGAGCGCCAGCGCCGGGATTTTTCGCCGGCTGCCCGCCTTGCCTGTACGGTTTTCTTCCTGGTCATCGCAATTTTCGCGGCCCAGCAATTCGGGCTGGTCGGGCTGATCGCCAAGGGCTATCGCGCGCTCGCCTGGATGATCCTGGTCACGTTCGTGCTTCCGCTCATGACCATCGGCGTCTGGCGCCTCGCGCGGAACCGCGCTGCCGCCTCAGCTGAACCTGGAGTCGACCATGCGTAACTGGCTTGCCGCTGCCTGCCTCGTCTTCCCCCTGTTCGCCGCCGCGGCGCCGCCGAAGCAATTCGACGCGCGTGTCGAGGCCGTGATGAAGGCATCCGACGTCCCGGGAGCCGCCGTCGCGATTGTCGAGAACGGCAGGGTCACGCTGGCGCGCGGTTACGGAATCCGCCGCCTCGGTTCGCCGGAGTCGGTCGATGCGGACACGCTGTTCCAGATCGGCTCGACCACCAAGGCGTTCACCGCCGCCGGGCTCGCGATCCTCGTCGAGGAAGGCAGGCTCGGCTGGGACGACCGGGTGATCGACCACCTGCCCGGCTTTCGCCTGTATGACCCCTGGGTCACGCGCGAAATCACCGTTCGCGACCTGCTGGTGCACCGAAGCGGACTCGGCAAGGGCCAGGGCGATCTCCTGTTCGTGCCCTCGACGGCGATCAGCCGCGCGGATTCCGTGCGTCGGCTCCAGTACCTGAAGCCCGCCACGAGTTTCCGCTCGAGCTTCGCCTACGACAACGTGCTCTACATGGTCGCCGGCCAGGTCATCGAGGCTGAGAGCGGCAAGACCTGGGAGGACTTCACCGAAGAGCGGATCCTGAAGCGAATCGGCATGGCGACGAGCGTCACCAATGACGTGGACCGGCTCGCGGCCGCAGATCGCGCCTTCCCGCACGGCCGTGTCGGCGAGCTGCGCGGCGTCGGCGAACAGCAGCTATTCGATGAAAGGAAGGTCGCGCTCGGTGCGAATGTCGGTCCGGCCGGCGCGATCGCCGCGGGCGCCAACGACCTCTCGCGCTGGCTGCTCGTCCAGCTGGCCGGCGGGCAAATTCCCGGCTCGGAGCAGCGGCTGTTTTCCGCAGCAAGCGGACGGGAGATGTGGCAGGCGGTCGTCCCGATTCCGCCGACGCCGCTGCCGCCTGCCCTCGCGGACGCCACGCCCCAGTTCCGCGGCTATGCGCTCGGCTGGGTGGTGCAGGACTACCGCGGGCACCGGATCGTCCAGCATTCGGGCGGCACGCAGGGATTCCGTACGGTCGTCGTGCTGATACCGGAGAAGGACACCGGCTTCGCGATCGTGAACAATTCGGAGGACAATGAGTTTGCGCCGGGCCTCGAGTACGAGCTGCTCGATCACTACCTCGGCCTGCCCAAGCACGACTGGCCGAAGGCATTCAAGGAATTCTTCGACCAGCGCACTGCCGCCGGACTCGAGGCGCAGCGGGCCGCCGTCGCGGAGCGCCCGGAATCGCAGCCGTCGCTCCCGCTCTCCGGCTACGCCGGCGAATACCAGGATCCGTGGTACGGGCCGATCTCGATCGCGGCAAGCGAAGGCGGCATCACGATCGACTTCAAGCAGACGCCGGGCATGGTCGCGCCGCTCGAGCACTGGGCCTACGACACCTTCGTCGCGCGCTGGCCGGATCCCCTGATCGAGCCGGCCTTGGTCACGTTCTCGCTCGATGCCTCCGGAAAGCCCGCCCGCATCACGATGAAGGCGTTCTCGCCGGTCGCGGATTTCAGCTTCGACTACCACGACCTCGAATTCACGCCGGTCGCGCCTGCGCCCTGATCGCGGCTCCGCGCCGCAAAAAAAGGGTCCGGCCCAAGGCGCCGGACCCGTCAGATTGTCTCGAAGCCGGATTACTTGGGCGGCAACACGGCCCAGGATTCTTCCGACGATCCGGGCATTTCGGAAGCCGTCAGGCGGTCCGCCGAGACCCAGAAGGAAATCTTCTGGCCCACCGCGAGGTCGGTGAACTCGGTTTCCTTGCCGTCCGTGAGGACATGGGCGGTCGGGCTCGGCTTGAAGCTGAACGTCGACAGCGGCGTACCTTTCACGTTCAAGAGCTTGACCGTCGTGCGGTCAGCGCTGTTGAGGTACACCTCGGCGTTGAACTTGGCGTAGCGCTTGCCACCCTTCTCGACGGCCTCGAGGCAGGCCGCCGGCGCGTCCGGATACTTGTCGAGGAACTCCGGGCTGTACTTGACCTCGGTGCACGCGATCTTGTGGTCGGACTCCATCGGGTCGGCGGCGAGCGCTGCGCCGATCGAGAGCGGGAGGACGAGCGCTGATACCAGCAGCGAGCGATGTATCGTCTTCAATTTGAATCCTCCTAAGTGGTATTGAGCCGCCTGTCCTGAATCGCGGGGCACAGCGGAAGTGTCCATTTCGTAGGACCAGGCTGACGGCTGCATTATCTCCCGTTTGAGCACTGTGAGTACGGTCCATTGGTCTCACGCCGCAGGCGGCGCAGTCATCGCCCGTCGGATCGCCGCCTCAGGGGCGGCATCGTTGAGTTGCACGGAATCGCCTGTCGGCACGACGCCGAGCTGCCGCCACATGGCATCCAGGTCGCTGCGCCCTGGATCGTTTTTCAGGCGCGCATAGAGCGCCGAAAGGACCGGCACGCCGACGGCGCGATCGCCGATGACGAGCAAGGGCTCGATCCCGGACGAAGTCTCCATGTTGCCGAGCGCGAGAATCGCACGCAACGCATCCCGGAGACCGCGGCGATTCTCCGTGCGCCGCCGGATTTCCAGGTCGGCCTGCAGGCAGAACAACGCGCCGCCCCAATAAGTGCGGCCCCAGGTGTGCGTCCGATCGAGTCCCTGGTCGCCCGGTTGCGGCAGGCCATTCGGCATGCCGCGCAGGAAGCCGGTCCATACGTCTTGCGGGCTCAACAAACCCGCCTGCGCCCGCGCCAGCGGCTCGACATAGGTCGCGAGGCCCTCTTCGAACCATTCCTGCGCGTGCGGCAGCGACGGCAAGGCGAGATGGGTCATCTCGTGCACCAGCACCCAGTCGTTTTCATAGTCGCGCGTGGTCGTCATTTCGCCGACCCGAATTCGGATCCGCGCGCCGCCGTCGGCCCAGGTGCGCCCGCCGCCGATCCCGCGGCCGGATGCAGGCATGACGACGATTCGCAGGTTCTGAACCGGAAAGTGCCCGTAATAGGCCACGATGGCGTCCGCGGAATGACGCACCCACCCGAGCAGCAGGGCCGGGTCGAGCGTGCCCGGATCGCGCGCATACTCGACCCTGATTTCTCCGCCTGGGACGGCGATGACGCCCGCGGCTTGCGCCACCGGCGCCGAGAGCATCGCGCCGCATAGACCGGCTAGCAGTTCCCGGATCACCGGACCTTGGACCGCGAAAGACGGACTGCGTTTCCGGCACGACGGAACGACTCGACGCTCGCAGGGTCTGCTGGTACGGTCGCGAATCCAGATCGTCCGGAGCGAAACATGCGCATCGTCCCCGTTGCCGTCGTCCTCCTGCTCAGCCTGTCGCTCGGCGCCTGTGGCAGGAAACCCGAACAACAGGCCCACCAGGAAAAGGACTGGCCGGCCTTCGTTCAGCAGTTCACCGACAGCTGGATGGAAGCGCATCCCATGATGGCTTTCGCCGCGGGCCGCAAGGAATATGCAGGACGCTTTCCCGACTGGAGCCCGAGTGGCATCGCCACCGAAGTGAAACGCCTCAAGTCCGTCGCCGCACAGGCGCAAACCTTTGACGCCGCGCAACTCACGGATGCGCAACGCTTCGAGCGCGACTACCTGCTCGCAGTCGTCGACCGAAACCTTTTCTGGCTGGAACAGGCCGAATCACCGTTTCGCAACCCGACTTTCTATTTCGACTGGAATCTCGATTTCCTGACGCCCGACCCCTATCTGACCAAGCCGTATGCGCCGCTCGATCGGCGCCTGCAGGACTTCACGCGGTGGCTCTCAAACATCCCGACGGCGACCGCCGAGATCCAGGGCAACTTGCGCACGCCCATGCCGCGCACCTGGATCGACGAGGGCGTGGCCCGGTTTGGCGGCATGGTCGGATTCCTGCGCGACGACGCGCCACAGGTCTTCAAGGACGTGAAGGATCCCGCGCTCCAAAAGTCCTTCGCCGATGCCAACGCACAGGCGCAGGCCGCGCTCCAGAAATTGACCGACTGGCTGCAGGCACAGCACGCCACCCAGACCGAGGATTTTGCGACCGGCGCCCCGCTCTTCACGGCCATGCTGAAACAGACCGAACAGGTGGACGTACCGCTTGAGCGCCTGCAGGCGCTCGGCCAGGCGGATATCGAGCGCAATCTCGCCGCCCTCGATGAGGCCTGCAACGAATTCGCACAGGGCAAGGACCGCAAAAGCTGCATTGCCAAAATGAATTCGGACCGCCCGGTGGGCGGGGTCGTCGAGGACGCGCGCAAGCAGCTCGACCTGCTGCGCGCATTCATTGTCGAGCACAAGCTCGCCACGATTCCTTCGGACGACCCGATCCGGGTCGAACAGGCGCCGCCTTACCAGGCGACGAATTTTGCCTATATCAATACCGCCGGGCCTTATGACGTCGGCATGCCATCGACTTACTACATCGCGCCGCCGGACCCGTCCTGGCCGAAAAAAGAGCAGCTGGCCTACATACCGGGCCTCGCGGTGCTGATGGCGACTTCGGTCCACGAAGTGTGGCCGGGTCACTTCCTGCATGCGCTGCATTCGAACCGCGTCGAGAGCCCGATCGGCCGGTTATTCCTGAGCTACGCATTCACCGAGGGATGGGCGCATTACTCGGAAGAGATGATGTGGGAAGCCGGCCTCACCGGCGACCTTAAGGGCGGGCGCGCCGAATACCGTGTCGGGCAGATCAGCGAGGCGCTCCTGCGCGACGTGCGCTATGTCTGCGCGATCGGCTTGCATACGCAGGGCATGAAAGTGGAGGAATGCGAACGGATGTTCCGCGACGAGGCGTTCCAGGATCCGGGCAATGCGCGCCAGCAGGCCGCGCGGGGAACCTACGACCCGGGTTACCTCAACTACACGCTCGGCAAGCTCATGATCCGCAAGCTTCGTGACGACTGGACGGCGACGCGCGGCGGGCGCGAGGCCTGGGGCTCGTTCCACGACAACTTCCTGTCTTTCGGCGGGCCGCCGGTGCCGATGGTGCGTGCCCGGATGCTGGGCGACAATGCAGGACCTGTCTTGTAGCGACGGATCCCGAGGGCCTTGAACGCCGCATCCCGTATTACTCGGCTGCTCAAGCCCTTCGAGCATTTCCTGCAGGTCGAGACCGCGAGTGGCCTGGCGCTGCTCGCCGCCGCGGCGATCGCATTCCTGTGGGCGAACTCGGACGCGCACGGTTTCTACGAACGGATCTGGGATACGGCGGCGCTGCCGGGCGGCGCCTCCCTCCATTTCCTGATCAACGACGGCCTGATGGCCGTTTTCTTCCTCGTCGTCGGCCTCGAGATCCGAAGCGAAATCCACGACGGCGCGCTGTCCACGCCGGCGCTTGCGGTACTGCCGCTCATCGCCGCCGCCGGCGGGATCCTCGTGCCGGCGCTGATCTTCCTCGCGATCACCGGCGATCCGCTGCGCGACGGTTGGGCCGTGCCGACCGCGACCGACATCGCATTTGCGGTCGGCGTGCTGGCACTGCTCGGCCGACGGGTCGATTCGGCATTGCGCGTCCTGTTGCTTGCGATCGCGATCGCGGACGACGTCGCGGCGATCCTGATCATCGCGTTCTTCTATTCGGAAGGCATCGCGCCCGCCGGGCTCGGCATTGCGGCCGCAGGCGCCGTTGGCCTCTGGATCTGCCACCGGGTCCGCGTGAATCCCTGGATCGCCTGCGCCCTGCCGGGCGCCGTCATCTGGTACGGGTTCCTGCGCGCCGGCGTGCATCCGGCGCTTGCCGGCGTCGCCGTCGGGCTGCTAACGCCCATGACCACGGCCGGGAAGCCGGGCGAGGAGCCGGCGGCGGTACGGCTCGAGATGGCGCTGCATCCCTGGGTGGCGTTCGGCGTCATGCCGCTGTTTGCGCTCGCCAATGCCGGCGTACGGATCGACGGGCTCGACCTTGGCGGCGGGATTTCGATTCGCCTCGCGAGCGGCGTCGCGCTGGGCCTGCTCGTCGGCAAGCCGCTCGGCATCGGCCTGGCCGCCGCGATTGCGGTCAAGTCCCGGCTCTGTTCGCTGCCTGGTGGCGTTACGGCGGCCGGCATTGCGGTGATCGGCTGCCTCGGCGGCATCGGCTTCACGATGTCAATTTTCATTGCGACGCTCGCTTTCGCGGAGCCGACGCTGCTGGACGTCGCCAAGTTTGGGGTGCTCATCGGCTCGGCCTGCGCAGCGATCGCCGGGCTCGGATTCGGCATGCTGTTGCTGCGACCGGTGCGCGACTGAGGACTAGCGGATTTCGAGGACCGTCGCGGTGCCGCCGGACAGCTCGATCTCGTCCCCGGCCCCCTGCCCGATCAAGCGCTGGGCAATCGGCGAAACGTACGAAATCCTGCCCTCGCCCGGATCGGATTCGTCCTCGCCGACGATCCGGTACTCCACGCGCGTGCCATCATGCGTTTCGAGCGTCACGGCCGAACCAAAACGCACTTTCGCAGTCGTCCCGGTCGGCGGCACCACCTCCGCGGTCCGCAGGCGCTCGGTCCAGTAGCGCATGTCACGCTGGAGCCGTTTCACGTCCGCCCGGTCGTCCGACGCGCGCGCCTCCGACAGGGATGCGCGCAACTGCTCGACCGTGTGCTCGATCTGCCGCAGTCCGTCCGGCGTCACGAGATTACGGTGCGGGCTGACCTGGAGTTCGGCGAGCTCCTGGTCCTCGCTGCCGTCCCCTTCCTTGATGAATGCCCTGCTCACGGTGACACGCTAACCGTACCACGGCGTGCCTGACAATCGGGCCTGTGCCGTCCCCCATGAAAATCCGGTGCCCTGGTCGTCGCTCAAGTACGACAAGGCGCGGGACAGCTACAGCGTGTCGCTCACGCGGGAGCAACTCGCGGCGGGCGGGTTGACCGCGAACATTGCTAGTATCGGTCGATGCGCCCTCCCCGCATCCGATCGATCGTCTTCGCGATGATCTTCGGCTTTGCGCTGACGGGCTACCTACAGCGCAACAGCATCGGCATCGCCGCAGAACGGATGATGCCCGAGCTTGGCCTCACCCAGGTCCAGGTCGGCTGGCTGATCACGGCTTTCCTGCTCGCCTATGCGGTTTTCCAGCTGCCCGGCGCGCTATTCGGCCAGCGATTCGGCGCGCGCGCGACAATCGCTTTCTTCGGCCTGATGACTGTCGCCGCCAGCGTACTCACCGCGATCTCGCCAGTGATCGCCGCGGCGGGACTCGTGTTCCTGACGCTGCTCCTCGCGCGATCGCTGCTCGGCGTCGCGCAAGGCGGGCTGTTCCCGGTCGCGTCGGGCACCATCCGGCTCTGGTACCCGGTGGCTTCCTGGAGCTCGATGGTAGGGCTCATGGTCACGGGACTGTGGACGGGTGCGGCGATCGCCTCGCCGCTCATTGCCTGGCTGATGCAGGCCTACGGCTGGCAGGCGGCGCTGCTGATCACGAGCCTGCCGTCGCTCTTGCTGGTCGCGGTCTGGTATGGCTTCGTGCGCGACCGCCCCGAGCTGCATGCGGCGGTTTCGCCCGCAGAGCGGGCCGAGCTGGCGGCAAACCCTGCCTACGATGCAGCGGCGCCGCTGACGGTGCGCCGCGTACTCGGCGTGCTCGGCGACCCGCAGATCCTGCGGATCACGCTCTCGTACCTGATCATGAATTACGTCTTCTACCTCGTAAATTTCTGGGGGTTTCTCTACCTGGTCCAGGAACGCAAGCTCTCCGTACTCGAAAGCGGATGGCTCGCGTCGCTGCCCTTCGTCGTAGCGGGCATTGCATCTGCGACCGGCGGGCGTGTCGCGGACAGGCTGCGGTCGCAATTCGGTGACCGCGTCGGCGCGCGCATCCTGCCGTTCTGCACGTTGCCGCTCGCCGCCCTCTTTCTCTACCTGACCGTCTCGATCGCCAATCTCTATACGGCGGTCGCCGCGCTCTGCCTCGGCTTCGCCTGTGTCGAACTGAATGAGGGCAACTACTGGGGTGTGGCGATGCGCCTCGCGCCCAACGATTCGATGGCGGCAACCGCCGTCCTCAACACGGGCGGCAACCTCGGCGGCGTCATCGGAACGCCGCTCATCGCAGCCCTTTCGGCGGCCCAGGGGGGCTGGGTCGCCGTGTTTTCGACCGGCGCCGCCACGTCTGTCATTGCGGCGCTGCTCTGGCTTACCATCGACGCAGGACGCGGACCCCGTCAATGAACCTGCAACCGACGACCAGGCCGGAACGGCCGTTTCTCGACTGGCCGGTGGTCACCGACCCGTCCGGCTGGAACGCGAAAGTCGCCCTGATGGGCATCCGGCACAGCGAACCCTACGCGCACGATGGGTTTCCGAACGACCAGGCCAAGGCCCCGGATGCGATCCGCGCGCGCTCACAGAGCTTTTGCTACGACCCGTCGCATTGGGACTTCGACGTCGGGACCGACCTCGCCTCGAACCTGCCGAGCCACCTCGACATGGGCAACGTCGGCTGGGGCCACGGCGACTACGACGACTATGCCGCGGCGATCACCGCACGCGTCCGGCATCTCTGGAAACAGGGCGCCCAGCTCGTCGTGCTCGGCGGCGACCATGGAGTCACGATCCCGGTCGTGGACGCTCTTGACGCTGTCGGCGGGCCGGTCCACATCCTGCACATCGACGCCCACCTCGACTGGCGCGAGGACGTCGGCGGCGTGCGCCGTGGCTACTCGAGCCCCCTGCAATGGGCAAGCAAGGTCAAGGCCGTATCCGGCATGACTCAGATCGGCCTGCGCGCCATCGGCAGCGCGAGGGCCCGCGAAGTCGAGGCCGCGCGCGCCTTTGGTTCGCAACTGATCGGCGCGGAACAGATTCACGCGGAAGGCATCGAGCCGGTGCTCGCTACGATCCCCGCGGGCCTGCCTGTCTATCTGACGATTGACGCGGACGGTCTCGATCCGACCGAGATGCCCGCCGTGATGGCGCCGACGCCGGGCGGCATCTACTACCGCCAGCTCGCCCCGTTGCTTAGGGCCGTGGCGCGCAGCAATCGCATCGTCGGCATGGACATCGTCGAAATTGCGCCGTCGTTTGATTTCACGAACGGCCTCACCTGTATCACTGCGGGCCGGCTGGTCCTGAATGTGCTGGCCGCCTCGTGGAGCGAAGGCGGCGCCTATCGTTCCGCGCCGGCGACTTGAGAATCACATCGGCCGGAACAGGTGCGCGAAGGCGCGGCTGACCTTGACGGGGCGATCGAGCCCACGGAGTTTCAGCGTGACGTGACCCATCTCGTCCCGGGTCGCGGTCGTCATGCAGGCGGCATTGACCATCGTGCCGCGATGGACCTGGACAAGCTCGATGCCTTCGAGCCGGGCAGCGAGTTCGCGAAGGCTCATACGCACGAGCGATTCCCCGCCGCTGGTCACGACCGTGACGTACTTGTCTGCCGCTTCGAGGCAGATGACTTCCGCCACCGGGATCATCTTGACCATGTTGCCGACACTGGCCCGAATGATCCGGATGCGCTCCTCCACAGACGCCGACGGGGTCGAAATTGACTGCACGCGCCCGAACAGCGCTGCCAGGTCGCCGGCCGCCGGCACGGCAGCACGGCTCACCAGGCGCTCGCGCAGGCGCTCGACGGTGATCGCGAGTCGCTCTGCGGTCGCGGGCTTCAGCACGTAATCCACCGCAGCCCGTTCGAAGGCTGTGACCGCAAACTCGTCGTAGGCAGTCACGAACACGAATAGCGGAGCTGGCCGGTCCGCGGGCCATTCATCGGCCGCCATTTCGGCCACCTCGACTCCGTTCCGGCCCGGCATCTTGATGTCGAGGAACAGCACGTCCGGCGTGCTTTCGAGCGCGTGGTCGACTGCTGCAATTCCGTCATGCACAACGTCGATCGCGCCGAGTTCCGGCCAGGTCTCCCGCAGGACCTTTTCGAGCGTCTGCGCGAGTAACGGCTCGTCCTCCGCGATGAGCGCAGTCGGCCGCACGATGGCCTGGTTCATTGCGGGATCCTGACGGTTGCGCGCGCGCCCTGGGGCGCATTCGATCCGAGCGTCAATGTCGCGAGAACCCCGTAAAAGGCTTTCAGGCGCTCGCGCACGTGCACGAGCCCGTAGCCCGAGCTCGCCCCGTTCATGGCGGAGTCGAGAGAATCGGCGGCGCTACGCTCAATGGCCGCGCCCGGCTCATGGCCGTTCCACCCCAGGCCGGTGTCGGTCACCGTGATCTCGACCGCACTACCGTTCCGCCGGGCCGCGATCTTGATGTCGGACTTGCCGATCTTCGGTTCAATGCCGTGCTTGATCGCATTTTCGACCAGCGGCTGCAGCAGCATCGGCGGGATTGCGAATGACTCCAGCCCCTCCGGCAGCTCGAACGCGTAGGTGAGTCGCGGGCCCATGCGCAGCGCCATGATCTCGAGATAGGCGCGCAATTGAGCGAACTCCTGTCGCAGCGCGACTGATTCCTCGCGCGAGGCCGCAAGCGCGCTGCGCAGGTAAAGGATGACCTGGTCAATCATGGACTGCGCGAGCTTCGGATCAACGTCCACGAGCGAGCGTAGGTTAGCAAGCGTGTTGAACAGCATGTGCGGTTCGAGCTGTGCGCGCAGCAGCCGTAGCTGCGATTCGCTCGCGAGCCGTTGCGCCTCGAGCCGCGCGGCCGCCTCGTTCTCGATTCGCTGGCGCATGGCGTCGAGATAGACGATGAACAGCGCCGCCAGCCCGGTCGCGACCAGCGCGATGACGCGCCGCGGCTCGGGCTGGAAGATCGGCAGCGGCTCGCCGAGCACCGCGTAGGCAAACGATGAACCGATGACGTATCCGAGCGGAAACGCGAGCCCGCCGATGAACAGGTGTGCCGCGCGCGGCGTGAGGCGCCGCAGCCGCGTCAGGCGCGACAGCAGCGTGCCGATCGTGACGCCCGTGACGCCGATCGACTCGGCGATGAAGAGCCAGCGCAGGAAGCCGGAAAAGCTGGGTGACGCGAGCGTGACCACGGCAGCGACCAGCGCCGAGAACAGCATCACCAGCACATAAAAGTCCCGCACCCCTTTCCAGGGACTCGGGACGAAGCGGTCGCCGGGTTCGATCGACGGAAGCATGGCCGAGGACTCTAGGGCCCGCGAAGCCCGATTTCCAGCCGATGCGCGCGAACCGCCGGCCGCTGTCGCGAACGGTCGATTTCGTCGACCGAACCGTTTTCGAGAGGCCCGACAGCCCGGGACGGGCGGCCTGCGGCCCGGCGGCGCGACGATTGACGGCGGTCGGCCGTTCACGCCGCCTCACAACCGCCGGTTCCGCCGCAACGCCGGTTCATCGCATTCACCGGCCGGGTCTTCCGGCGACCCGGAGGATGCGCCCCATCGAACTTGGTCGCCTCACGGAGCACGCAAGATGAAGACTCGAATCCTCGCCGCCGCGGTTGCCCTGGCTGCCTGCGGCACGGCAAGCGCCGATGAATGGAAATGGTCCATCACGCCCTACTTGTGGGCCACCGACGTCGGCTTCGACGTATCGGTCAGGGACCATCAGCTCGTCGACAAGACGATTCCCTTCGAGGACTTGCTTCAGGACCTCGAGGCCGTGGCCCAGGTCCGCGCGGATGTCATGCACGGCGAGCACGGGTTCGCGATCGACTTGTTCGACGTCGAGCTCGCGCACGACAGCGGGCGCATGCCGCTCCCGGATGGATCCGGCGCTGAGCTCGCAGTCGACGCGGAGATCGGCATGACGATCCTCGACCTTGCCGGGGTCTATGACCCGCAGGGCGACGGCCAGGGACTCTCCTTTCTCTATGGCGCGCGACTCATCAGCCAGCGGGAGGACATCAGCGCACGGATCCACAACGGCACCGAGACAGGCCCGGAGGCAAGCTACGACGCCGATGACACCCTGGTCGACGCCCTGGTCGGCATGCGCTACGCGGGCTCCCTGCCCGGACGCTGGAGCTACGAGATTGCGGCCGACGTCAGCACCGGCGACACCCAGCTCACCTGGAGCCTGAGCCCGGTCATCGGCTACAGCTTCGGCGAGCGGCAGCAGTACCGGCTGACCGCGGGCTATCGCCACATGGTCATCGATTTCGACACCCAGCCGACCGTCGACATGGACATGACGCTTTCCGGATTCCTCGTTGGATTCCGGTTCGCATTCTGAACCAGGAGCACCCACATGCCTGACCGCATCCTCGAACCCACGCCGTCCATCGCGCAGCGCGCCGGCCGCGGGCTGTTGCGCCGAATCGGCCTGCATCCGGATGATTCCGAAAGCACGGCAATCCACATCGCGGGCGCCCGCGCCCTTTGCATCGCAAGCAGCCACGGCGTGCTCGACGTCGGCGTCGCGACGGGCGTATTCGGTTCGGAGCTGACCGTCCCCTACTACCACTTCCTCGATGCGGGGCTTACGGTCGATGTCGCGAGCATTCAGGGCGGCATCGTTCCGGTCGATCCCCTTTCGATGAAACCGCCGCTGCGATCCGCCGACGACGATCGCATGCTTGCCGACCCGGTGCTGCGTGAAAAGCTGATGCGCTCGTTCGCGATCGCAGACACCGATATCACTGGCTACGACATCATCTTCCTCGCCGGCGGCTGGGGCGCGGCATTCGATTTCGGCCAATCCGACACCTTGGCGCGCCGGATGAGCGAGGCCTGCGCGGCTGGCCGCATCCTCGGCGGAATCTGCCACGGCCCGCTCGGACTGCTGCGCGCAAGGCGCCCGGACGGTGAACTCGTCGTGCGCGGCCGGCGCCTCACGGCCGTGACCGACCGCCAGATCCGGCAGCTCGGCGTCACGCTGACGCCGCTGCATCCCGAGTCGGCACTGCGCGCCGCCGGCGCCCGGTTTGAGTCGCGCACCCACCCGGTTCGCGATTTCTTCGCCAATCACTACGTCGCGGACGGTGACCTGATCACCGGCCAGAACCAGAACGCCGGCCCGATGGTCGCGCGCCTGATGCTCGAGCGCCTGTGCGAGAAACGCGCAGACGCAAACGTCCACTGATCCCGAATCAAGGAGAATTGCCATGTCAAACCGAACCATCAGCCCGCGCGCCTGGTTAGCCATCGGCCTCGCGGTCGTGGCCGCTGCTGCGGCCCTGCTCCTGTTCAATACGCGCGTGCAGCAAGCGCTTTTCGACCGCGCTGCCGCGATGAAGTCCGCCCGTGTGAACACGGCCCCCCTCGCGGACGATGCGTTGCGCGTCGCGGTCTGTGGTTCCTCGGCGCCGCTGCCGAGCGAACGCCGTGCCAAGGCCTGCGTCGCCGTGTTTGCCGGAGGCAAGTTCTATGTCGTGGATACCGGGCCCGAGTCCACGGAAAACCTTTCACTTTGGGGGATTCCGATGTCCGACATCGGCGCCGTGTTGCTCACGCACTACCATTCCGACCACATCGGCGACCTCGGCGAACTGCAGCTGCAGACCTGGGCCGGCGGCCGCAAGCAGCCGCTGCCGGTGTACGGCGGGCCGGGCGTTGAGGATGTCGTCGGGGGATTCAACCGCGCCTACGCGCTCGACCAGGGCTACCGCACGAAACACCACGGCGAGGCCGTCATGCCCTCGAAAGCCTGGGGACTCGTGGCCATGCCAGTCCTGCTCGATGGCGCGCCGACGCCTGCGAAAGACCGGACCAAGAAGTTCTACGACGATGGACAGCTGCGCATCACCGCCATCGAGGTGAATCACGCGCCGATCGAACCGGCCTACGCCTACCGCTTCGACTATCGAGGCCGCTCGGTCGTAATCACGGGCGATCTCAAGAATCACCCGCCGCTTGTCCGCGCTGCGGCAGGCGCCGACCTGCTGCTGTCGGAAGCGATTTCCCGGTCAATGACCGCATCACTCGAGCGGGCCGCGCAGTCCGCCCAGCGCGGAAGGACGGCAGCGATCATGCACGATGTGCAGGACTATCACATCTCGCCCGAGGAAGCGGCGCACCTCGCGAACGATGCGCACGTCCGTCTGCTTGCCTTCTATCATCTGTTGCCGGCGCCGGACAGCTTCCTCATGCGTCGGCTCTTTGCCGCGGGTGTCGATGCCGTGAGGCCTGAGGGCTGGACGATCGCCGAAGACGGCAGCCTCTACACCCTGCCCCTCGACTCGACCGAGGTGCGCATCGGCCGGATCAACTAGGAGAGGACGCGGCCTGGCCGCTCAGTGCAGCCAGCTCGGCAGGAGCGGACCTCCGAGCCAGAGATACTGGGCGAGCCAGGCGCTCACCACGCTGATACCGAGCGTGAGCGGGATTCCCACGCGGATGAAATCGCCGAAAGTGTACTGACCCGGGTTCAGGATCAGCAGGTTGCCATGGTGGCCGATCGGCGTCAGGAAGGCGGTCACGGCGCCGAGCGCCGTGCAGACGATGAAGGGCTGCGGGGGCAAGCCAAGCGCGAGCGCCAACGCCAGCGAAATGGGCCCGAGCAGCACCGTGGTCGCCGAATCGGACAGGATCTGCGTCACGAGCGCCGCCCCCCAGTAGAGCGCGAGCATCACCGCGAACGGGCTCCAGCCAACCGTGAAGTGCTGCAACTGCTCGGCGAGGTAGGCCGCGGTGCCGGTCTTTTCCATGCCGAGGCCGAGCGGAATGACGCCGGCGATCATGACGTAGATGCGCACGTCGATTTCTCGATAGGCATGCTCGATACCGACGCAGCCGGAGAGGACCAGCGCAACGGCGCCGCCCAGGAAGGCCATCTGCGCCGGAATCACGCCGGAGGCGGCCGCGGCCACGACGGCGACAACGATGAGTAATGCCCGCGTCGCGTATTGCCGCCGGCGCGGATTGGCGGAAAACGGCACCAACATCAGGAAGCCGTGGTGCGAGGCCAGTTCCGCGAAGCGGTCGGGCGTGCCGTGCAGCACGAGCAGGTCGCCCTCGCTCATCTTGACTTGCGACAGCCGGTCGCGGATCCAGCCATTGCGGCGCCACAGGCCGACGACCAGCACGTCGAAGGACTTGCGGAAATCGACGCCGCCGATGGTCTCGCCGATGAACGGCGAATGCGGGGCGACGACCACCTGCACCAGCTGGTGAGTGCCGATGTCCGCCTTGCCCCCGGTTTCGCCGTACTTCTTGACCGCGTGCAGGGAAATGCCGGGGTCGGTCTCGATTGAAGCGATCTCGTCCGGGGTCGCGGTCGCGAACAGCACGTCGCCCGCGGCCAGCACCGATTCCCTGCCCTTGTTGTGTTGCGGCACGCCGTTTCTCAGCCACTCGGCGACCTCGACCCGGCCCTCGTAGTAACGGTTGAACTCCGCCATCGACTTGGCGATCCAGCGCGAGTCGTCCTCGATGACGAGTTCGGTGTAGTAACGGTCAAGACGCAGGTATTCAGCCTCGTCCGCGCGCGCCATGCGCCGCGGCAACAGCCAGCGGCCTAGCAGCATGTAGATGACGGCGAGGGCAACGAGCGCGATGCCGATCGGCGTGATGCCGAACACGCCGAGTGGGGCCTGACCGGCGGTCAGCAACAGGTGATTCATCAACAGGAATGCCGGCGCGCTGAAGATCGTGAGCGTCGTGCCGATCGAGGCGGCGAGCGACATAGGCATCAGCAGGCGCGACGGCGAGAGGTTCTGCACCCGCGCCAGGCGCATCATGATCGGCAGCATCATCGCCGTGATCATGAGGTGATGGGAAAACGCGGCGAGCGCGGCGACGGCCGGCATCACCACCAGGATCGCGCGCCATTCCCGCGCACCCGCGGCCCGGGCGATGCCTGCGCCGATCCGTTCCGTCAGGCCGGTCTGGGTGAGCGCCGCCGATATCACGAACACCGAGGCGACGATGATCGCCGGCTCGCTGGAGAAACCTGACAGTGCCTCGACCGGCGTCAGGATGCCGGTCGCGGCGAGCGCAAGCAGCGTCAGCATGGCGGCGACGTCGATCCGGACGCGCTCGCTGATGAAGAGCACGAGCGTGATCGCGACAATCAGCAGGAAGATGACTTGTTCTGGCGTCATATCGTGTGAGTCTCGCGATTTTACGCAGCAATCCCCGTCCGTGTACCATTCGTTCGAATGAGGTCCCTTTTCATCGCGTTAGGCAGCGCCGTCATCACCGCCTGTGCGGCGCAACCCCTGGCGCCGGCTGAGCCCGCCGCACCGCCCCAGGAGCAGTCCGCTGCCCGCGCCCCCTTCTCCTCGACTTACCGTGTCGAACCGAGTCCGACGACGCTGATTCACAATGCCACGGTGCTGACGGGCACCGGGGAGCGCATCGACGGCGGCGACGTCCTGATAGAGAACGGGCACATTGCCGCCGTGGGACCGTCGCTCACGGCACCCGCCGGCGCGGTGATCATCGACGCGAGCGGACGCTGGGTAACGCCCGGCCTCATTGACGTGCACTCGCACCTCGGTGTGTACGCGAGTCCCGGCGTCAAGGCCCAGTCTGACGGCAATGAGGCGACTGACCCGGTAACCTCGAACGTCTGGGCTGAGCACAGTATCTGGCCGCAGGACCCCGGACTCGAGGCGGCGCTCCAGGGCGGCGTCACGTCGTTGCAGATCCTGCCGGGCTCCGCGAACCTCATCGGAGGGCGCGGCGTCACTATCAAGAACGTGCCCGCGACGACTTACCAGGCGATGAAATTCCCGGGCGCGCTGCAAAGCCTCAAGATGGCCTGCGGCGAGAACCCGAAGCGCGTATATGGCAATCGCGACCAGTTCCCGTCGACCCTCATGGGCGACGTCGCCGGCTATCGCCAGGCCTTTGCGGATGCCCGGAATTACATGGCGGACTGGGACGAATACGACGCCGAACTCGCGCAGTACGAAAAGAAAGGGCGCAAGGACGACGACGCCATTCCGCCCAAGCCGCCAGGACGTGACCTCAAGCTCGAGACGCTGGCCGAAGCGATGCGCGGGCACATCCTCGTCCACATCCACTGCTACCGCTCGGACGAGATGGCGACGATGCTTGATATCGCCCAGGAATTCGGCTTCAGGATCGCTGCGTTCCACCACGCGGTCGAGGCCTACAAGATCGCGGACCGCCTCGCCGGAGAAGGCGTCTGCGCCGCGCTCTGGGCGGACTGGTGGGGCTTCAAGATGGAGGCCTATGACGGCATCCAGGAAAACATCGCGATGGTGGACCATCCGGCCGGCAGCTGCGCCATGGTCCACTCCGATTCCGAGGAAGGCATCCAGCGACTGAACCAGGAGGCCGCCAAGGCGATGACGCGCGGCAATCGCGTGGGCTTCGACATCACGCCCGAGCGGGCGATCCGCTGGATCACGTCGAACCCCGCCAAGGCGCTCGGTATCCTGGACCAGACCGGCACGCTCGAGGCCGGCAAGATGGCGGACGTCGTCGTGTGGAACGGCACGCCATTCAGCGTCTATGCGCTGGCCGACCAGGTATTCGTGGATGGCGTGCTGCGATTCGACCGCTCCAAGCCCGGGGCCAGGCCCCGGTCGGACTTCTCCCTGTGACAATCCTCGGCTTCATCGCGCTGGCCGCGGCGAGCCTCGCGCCGGCGGTCGCCCCGGCGCAGGACATCCTGATCCGGGACGCGCGTGTGCATACGGCGGCTGCCGCGGGCACGCTGGAGCATGCCGACGTGCTGGTCCATGACGGGCGCATCGCGGCCGTCGGCGCCCATCTCGCGGCGCCCGCCGGCGCGACCGTTGTCGAGGCGAATGGCCGGCCCGTGACGCCGGGCCTTTTCGGCGGCATCACGCAGATCGGCCTTGAGGAAGTGAATCTCGAAGCGTCCACCGTTGACGCGGAACTCAAGTTGACCGCGCCCGCCTGGCAGCACATGTGGCGACCGGAATTCGACGTGACCCCGGCATTCAATGCGCGCTCGGTGCTGCTGCCCGTGGCGCGCATTGAAGGCGTGACCTGGACCATGCTCGGGCCGCTCGCGGCCGACAGCCTGGTTATGGGCCAGGGCTCGGCGGTCACCCTCGACGGACGCTTCGACGCGGCTCTCGACGGCAGCAAGACGCTTTTCGTGAACTGGGGCAGTGCCGCGCATGACGCCTCGGGCGGCAGCCGCGCCGCTCAGTACATGCTCTTCGACCAGGCGATCCGCGAAGTGAAGGAGCCCGGCTCGTCGGGGCCGGCAGCGCTCCTGTTGCCCGCAGGACGCGCGGCGCTCAAGGCTTATCTTGCGGGCGGCCGCGTGATTTTCGAGGTCGATCGCGCCGCCGACATCCGCGAGGTGATTCGTTACGCAACGCGGCACGGCATGAAGCCGGTCGTCGTGGGGGGCGCGGAGGCCTGGGTGGTCGCCAGGGATCTCGCCGCTGCCGGCGTGCCGGTGATCCTCAATCCGCTCGCCAACCTGCCCAATGGTTTCGACCAGCTCGGGGCGCGCTTCGACAGCGCAAGGATCCTGAACGAAGCCGGCGTGCACATTGCGTTCTCGTACCCGGACAGCTTCCAGGCGCGCAAGAACCGCCAGCTCGCGGGCAACGCCGTGGCTCATGGCCTGCCCTGGGATGTGGGGCTCGCCGCGATCACCTCGAACCCGGCCGACATTTTCGGCATCGGCGCCGATCGCGGACGCATCGAAAAGGGCAAGGTCGCCGACCTCGTGCTCTGGAGCGGCGATCCGCTCGAGGTGACGACGGTGGCCGAGCAGGTCTGGATCGCGGGCATTCCGGTGACGATGCGCTCGCGCCAGACGGAACTGCGGGATCGTTACCTTGAGCGGCTGAAATCCAGATAGGCCTTCGAGGCTTACCGGCGATCGCCTCCAAGCGCAGCGAGCAGGCTCCCGGCACTTGCAGTCTTCAGCGCCGCGCACAGGCGGATGCTTTCCGTCGCCTGCGCGAGGTCGCGTTCGAAGCCAGGCAGTTCCCTGGCATGTGAAGTGACGAAGCGCTGCCATTCGTCGGCCCGCTCGATCGAGCAGAAAGCCCCGCCCAGTGTCGGAAAGAAGTTGGACCGAAACGTCTCAGGGATCATCGCGATGATCGCGTCGTCATTCTTCCGCAGCCAGGCATAGGTCTGCTCCGTAGTCACCGGGCGGCCCATCTGGCGGGCGAGGACGCCCAGTATCTCCGTGCCCTTGAAACTGCCGGCGAGGACCGCGGCCTCGAGCTTCTGGACGACTGCCGGATCTTCGGCGCGCGCCAGGGCGCCGATGGCCGATCCCCGGAATTCGGGATCTTCGGAGGCAACGACCTGCCGCAGCAGCAGGTCGAAGAATTTCTCCCCCAGGTCCTGCACGCCCACGCTCAGGATCGTCTGGTACTCGATGGCGGGCGCCGCCGACTGGTCCGGCTTGCGGCCGAAGCCGACGATCGCCGCCGCCTGCCTGGCCAGGGGCCCGCGCATGTCCTGGTCCTTGGCCACGACGATCAGAAAACGCTGAAGGTGCTGGTGCAGCAATTGCGAACCCGGGTCTGAAGCACCGGCAAGCCGGGCGTAACGCGGCCTGACGATGCGCCGGAACGCCTTCTCGACCCGGGGCAACTGGTCGTTGTCGATGATCTTCGCGATTTGCTCGAGATGGGCCGTGGCCGCATCGGCGACGTCCCAGGCACCGTGGTTCACGAGCGCGGTCATGCCCGATACGTAGGAATCCGCCGAGACTTTGCCGGCTCGAAAGGCAGCGTCGAGGCTGTCGGCAAACGCCAGCGCTTCCGGCGGGCTCAGGGCCGTGGCGCCTGCGATCAGGCTCTGCCAGCCTGTCTCGTCCAGCGCGAAGCGATAGTAGCCGGTTCCATCGGCATTCGGGTGCAGTCGAGTCGGGCACGCCGCCGCGTCGAGCGCGATGGTCTGCTCCTTGTCGCTGACCACGGCGCAGGTCTGCCCGTGCTCGTGACCGACGGTATAGGACGCGCAAAAAGGGATGCTCCAGGTGCTGGCATCGACCTGGATGGGCGAGCCCAGCGGCGCGTAACGCGACTGCCGAACGGCTAGGCGCGGACTCTTCGGGTCCCTGCAATCGGCCGCCACCGACACCAGGGGAACGCCGGGCTGTTCGATGAAGGACTTGAATGCCGCCTCGATCTCGGAGCGCTGGGACCCCTCCGCGACCGCCTCGATGAAATCCTCCGCCGTCGCCGAACCATCCACGTGCCGCGACAGGTACAGGCGAACGCCGTCCCTGAATTTCTCCTCGCCGACGAAGTGTTCGAGCATGGCGAGCACCCCGCCCCCCTTCTCATAGGTGATGTCGTCGAAGGCGCCGTTAATCTTGTCGTTGTCGTCGACGGGTTCGCGGATCTCGCGGGCGGCGGCCAACGAATCATTGTCCATGGCGCCAAGCGCGCCCTTCAACGTCTCCCGATCGAACTGGCCCTCGGGCCAGTAGGCCTCTGCCGCCTTGTTTTCCATCCAGGACGCAAACGACTCGTTGAGCCAGAGGTCGTTCCACCACTTCGGCGTCACCAGGTCACCGAACCACATATGCGACATCTCGTGTGCATGGACCGTGGCATAAGTCCGTCGCTGGTCGAGCGGTGAGTCCTTGTCCATCAGCAGCAGGTACTCGTCGTAGGTGATCGCTCCTGCATTTTCCATGGCGCCGCCGAAACTCTCCGGCATGGCAATCAAGTCGAGTTTTTCGTACGGGTATGGCGTGCCGAAATACTGTTCCAGTGCGGCCAGGTAGCCTGCCGTGTTCTTGAGCGCGTAGCGCATCTGGTCGCCGTGTCCTCGCGCCACGATGCCGCGCAAGGGCACGCCGCGATCGCGCACGGCATTCGGCGGGATCAGGCCCTGGTCGACGACGTCGTAGGGTCCCACCGCGAGCGCGATGAGATAGGTGGGCAGCGGCCGTGTCTTCTGGAATACGTGACGCACCTGGCCATCCGCGAGTTCTTCGCTCGACGCCTCGGGCGCATTGGCAATCACGGCATCGCCCTTTCGGGCGATCACCGTAATTTCAAATGGCACCTTGAATCCGGGCTGGTCAAACGATGGAAAGACCTGCCGCGCCGCAATAGGCTCGAACTGCGTGGCGGCATAGAAATCGCCATCGCGCTCGACCTTGAACAGCGCGTTGGTGGACGTATTGAAGGGCGCCTGATAGGTGAAGTGCAGTTGTGCCGGTCCGGCGGCAGCCTCGCGGGACAGCATCACCCGGGCGACACCGGATTCCAGCTTTTCGGCGTATGTCGCTTCGATGCGCCTGGATTCACGGTCCGTCAGGAACACTTCAGAAATGTCGAGGTTCTTGCCGTGCAGCCAGATGGCGTCCAGCGGTTCATTCAGCGTGACGTCGATGACGGTCGTGCCGGAAAACCTGTCCTTGGACGGGTCGATCGACAGCTCGATGTGATACGCGGTCGGGGTGACGGCATCGCCGAGCTGGCCGGCAGGCGCTGCCACCTCGTGGGGCTTGGCGCAGGCCGCGAGCAGTGCAACCGGCGCGACCGCGCATACCAGCCAATGCAGGCGCTTGTGTGTCGACATGCGTGGATCTCCCGACAGTCTCAGCGCAACGCGCGAATCCGCATGTTGCGCAATGTCAACGACCCGGCATGATCGCCCTGGATGCCGAGCAGCCCTTCCTTTGCGAGCCCGTAGTTCGGATACGGCGCGAACTTGCTGGCCGCGACCCTGGCTTTCCAGTCCGGACTCCACAGCTCGTAGGTCACGACTTTCTGGCCGTTCAGCCAGTGCTCCACGTGCGCGCCATTGACCACGATCCGTGCCTGGTTCCACTCACCCCCCGGCTTGACGATGCCGGCCGGCGCCGCATAGAGCGCGTAGGCGGCGGCGGCGGACGTCAGGCGATTGCGGCCGTCGGGATGCTTCTGGTCGTCGAGCAGCTGGTACTCGGGTGCACTCCAGTAGATGTGGTCGTACTCGTGGGTTCCGCGGTAAAAGATCCCGGCATTCCCGCCCGGTGTCAGCTTCCACTCGAGCTCCAGCTCGAAGTTCCCGAACGTCTCGCGGCTCACCAGGTCATCGACATCGCCCTCTTTTGACAGCGTGTTTCCCTCGACATGCCAGTCGGCGGGGAAGGCATCGCTTTTCCAGCCCCGCCAGAATTCGCGGATGTCGTTCCCGGCAAGCGGCCTCCATTCAGGCATGCGGGCCTTGTCCTCGGCCCAAGCGGTGCCCATTGCCAATGCAACCAAAACGATCGCCAGCGTCTTCATGGAACCTCCTGTGCAATGCGGATCACGCCCGCCATGTGCCTTTTGCGACCGCGGGAACGAACCGATCCAGTCCCGGCGGCGGAAACGCAAGCGTCCGGCCTTCCTCGGCGCTCTGATACGCCGACATCAGGAGCCGGACGACCTCGAGGCCGTCATCGAACGTCAGCCGCGGACTCTCCTTGCCGAGAAACGCCCGTACGAAATGCCGGTCCTCGTTTTCGTAGCCATAGGCGGCGGCCTCGTTGGCGACGACCGGCATCAGGCCGGTTTCGGCATTCTGTTTCTCGACGAGGTCCTGGCCGGTCGGCGACGGCACCGCGCGCGAGAAGAACAACTTGAGCCCGCTGTCGAGCGTATTCCACGCCATCGAGTACTCGGGGCCGAGAAGTTCTGCGGACAGCCGCAGGCCCGCGCCCACGAAACTCCACGACGTCGTCGCCTCCCCGATCACGGTCTGGCCCTCTTCCGTCTCGAATTCAATCACGAGGCTCGCGAAGTCCTCGGATGGATGGCGCGCGTAGTCGACATCGCGCCCGTGGATTCGCTGCAGCTGCTCCACGTACGGCGGCCGCCCCCATTTCAGGCTCGCGATGTGGGCCGTGACCCGCGCAGGTCGCAGCGACGAGCGCGGCGCGCCCGGCGCAGTCAGAAGGTGGCGAACCAGCAGGGCCGAATGACACATCATGTCGTTCAGCACGCCGCCACCCTGCAGGTCGCCGCGCCAGAACCAGGGCGCATGCGGCCCGCTGTGTTCCTCCGCAGCCCGGGCCAGGTAGGGCCGGCCGGTCGTCGCCGCCCCGCGGCCCCAGGCAAGCGCATGGCCGGCCTCGACCTGCGGTGCGAACAACTGGTTTTCCAGGTATCCATGGGCAAGTCCCGCGCGCTGCACGAGCGAGAGGATTCGCTCGCCTTCGGCTACTGTCCGGGCCAGCGGCTTCTCGCAGGCGATGCCGCGGAGCTTGCCGTCGCCGCGCTCGATGGCATCGACGATTTCCTCGATGTTCTCCAGGCGCCGGTGGTTGGGCCCGGTCAGCCAGAGCGCGTCGATCCCGGGATCCGCCACGAGCTCGCGCAGGCTCGCATACGGCCGCGTCTGGCCGACATCGAGCTTGCGGGCCAGCTCGGCGGCCGCCGCCGCGTTGCGCGCGGTCGGGCTCCAGATACCCAGCACGTCGGCGTCGCGCACGGCGCGAAACGCGCGCAGGTGAAAGCCGGCATTGAAACCGCTGCCGATCAGGCCGACACCCAGGCGTTCAGACCTCGCGGTCATGTCGCTTTTCCGACCAGGCCGAGCTTCTCGAGAACCTCCGGCGGCGGTCCGTCGAAACGTTCGAGCGCGACGTTGCCGACATACCCGATATCCCGCATGCCTTCGGGCGTCGTATAGAACCCGCCAACCGTCAGGTCGCGGAACCGGGCAAAGAAGCGGGCGGCTGTCTCGTGCGCCTGTGCTGCCCGCGGCAGGTAGGCGATCGCATCGCAGAGGTCGGTTTTCTGCACATCACTGCAGTCGGCGAAGCGGCGCCCCGATTGCCGCCTGGATTCCGCGTCGAGCCATTCCAGGCCAGCGAGGACCAGGGTCCGGTCTTCCTGCTGCGCTGCGTAGGGAGCGCTGATCCATTCGTCCAGAAAGTCGACGACACCGACCGCAGATGCGCTCGGCGATGCGGCATCAGCGGGGATGATGACGTCGCACAGCGCGGCTGCCGTACGCCGTTGTGACTCCGTGAAGGTCAGCGGCCAGAGATCGCCGGGTGAATACACCCGCGTCAGGTTCGGATCCGTGCCGTAGCCTGGAACCGGGAGTGCGGGGGCTGCCGCGAAAGCTTCCCGGCGGATCGCCGGAATCGAAGCGGTGGCGGCAATCATCCACTTGATCGTCGTACGCCGGTCGATGCGGATGGGCCCGGACATTTCACAGCTCCTTGCGGCGCATGCGCTCGAGGATGTGATCGGCGGCCCGCCAGGCGAGCGCCATGATCGTGAGCGTCGGATTCTTGTCCGCGTTCGACGGGAACACGGCGCCGTCCGTCACAAAGAGATTCGGGACATCCCAGGCCTGGCCCCAGCGGTTAGTCACCGAGTTCCCGGCGTCGGTCCCCATGATCGCACCGCCGACTTCGTGAATGATCGAGCCCCCGGGCGCAATCGCGTCGGCTCCATTGGTCACGAGTTTGCCCTTGACGCGGCCGCCCATGGCCTCGATGACCTGGCCGAAGCTGCGCTGCATGTGCGCGGCCTGGCGCGTTTCGTGCTCTGACCACTTCCAGTGGAAGCGCAGGACCGGAATGCCCCAGCGGTCTTTGACGACCGGGTCGGGCTCGCAATAGGAATCCTCGTTCGGGATCATCTCGCCGCGGCCGTCGAAGTACATGAACGAGCCGTAGTAGCGGCGCGCGTCTTCCTTGAGCCGCCGCCCGAAACTTCCCTCCGTGACCCATTCGATGCCGGCGAGCGTGTCGAGCGAAGGCATCAGGCGGCCGCCGCCGAATTCCACGTGGTAGCCGCGCGCAAAGCCGAGCTTGCCTGCGAGCTGTTCCCTGTACAGCCACCACGGCGCGTAGAGGTGGCCGCCGCTCGCGCCGTCTTCGTTGTGCGGCGGCAGGCCCTCCAGGAGCGGAATCTGGCCTTCGACGGTGCTGCCGACGGTGTCCATCAAGTACCGGCCGAGCTTGCCGCTTGAGTTCGCGAGTCCCTGCGGGTGACGCGTGGATCTCGAATTGAGAAGGATGCGCACGGTCTCACAGGAACTCGCGGCGAGGCAGACGACACGCGCTGCGGCCTCCCCTGCCTGGCCGGTGGTCTTGTCCACGAACTCGACGCCTCGCGCCTGGCCATCCTTGCCAAGCGTCACTTCGCGCACCATCGCATTCACCAGGATGTCGAGCCGGCCCGTCGAAAGCGCAGGGGGCAGGTGTACGGTCGTCGACTGGTAGTTGGCGCGGATGGAACAGCCCCGGCCGCAGGGCGTTGCCCAGAAACAGGCCGCGCGGCCCGCCATGTGCGAAGCCAGGATTTTCTGTGCGTTCGGGTTGCCCGGGTGCAGTTTCGCAGGCAGGACTCGGTGATCGAGCACCTGCGTGAGCACGGCACGGTGGCCCGCGACGACCGGGATGCCGAGGCGTTTCGCGCGCTGGGCCACGAGCAGGTCGCTGGCGCGCGGTTTCGGCGGCGGCAGCAGACAGCCCGGCGGCGAGTTCGGCGTGTTCTCCAGCCCGTCGCTCGCACCGTAGACGCCGATCAGCATCTCGACCCGGTCGTAATAGGGCGCCAGTTCCTCGTAGGCGATCGGCCAGTCGAATCCGAGGCCGTCGCGGCTCTTCGGCTTGAAATCGTAGGGACCGTTACGAAACGAATAGCGCCCCCAGTGATTGGTGCGCCCGCCCAGCATGCGCGCGCGCCACCAGTCGAATCGCCCGGCGTCGTCATTCGCCGTGTTGACGTAGGGCTCACCCGGCACCTGCCAGCCGCCATCGACAGTCGCGTCGTAAAAACCGAAGGGCTTGTCGGCCGTCGACGTGCCACGCAGCGGCGCCTGGCCGGGCGTGTTGAACATCGGCGTCTCGACTTCCGGCAGGTAGTTGCGCCCCGCCTCGAGCATCAGCACGCGGGCGCCCTCCATCGCAAGCGTATAGGCCGTCTGTCCGCCGGCCGCGCCCGAGCCGACCACGATCACGTCATATTCGCCGAGGGTCGCCGGGGTGACGAATGGCATCGGCGGATTCTAGCTCGCCCGCCGCGCGGCGGCGGCCTTAAACTTGGCCAATGACCAGCTTGACGATCTACCACAACCCGAAGTGCAGCAAAAGCCGTGAGACGCTCGCGTTGCTGAATGGGCGTGGCGTGTGGATCGATGCCCTGGTCAAGGACCCGATCCTGATCGAGCGGCCGATTGTCGTTCGCGGCTCGAGGGCGGTGATCGGGCGGCCGCCGGAAAACGCGCTGGCGCTGCTCGACCCATGAGCGCGGGTGCCCGCACATTCGAGATTTCACCGCCGATCGAACCAGCGGCCGCCGAGGATTTCGAGGCCATTCGGGAGTTGCTCGCGCAATGCCGCCTACCGACCGCGGATCTCGAACGATCGAGACCCTGGCTGGTCGTTGCCCGCTCGGGCCGCGAGATTTTCGCGGTCGGCGGCGTCGAAATGTTCGCATCAACCGGCCTGCTGCGGTCAATCGCAGTGCACCCCCGGCTGCGCGGCACCGGCCTTGGTCGCGCGCTGGTTGACCATCTCGAGCACAAGGCGCGCGAGGCCGGTATCTCAGAACTCGTACTCTTGACCGAGACCGCGAAGCCCTTTTTCGAAAAGCTGGGCTATCGTGTCATCGAGCGCGCAAGCGCACCGCCGGCGATCCTGGTCAGCGAAGAGTTCCGGTCAATCTGCCCGCAATCGGCGAGCTGCCTGTCGAAGCAACTGACAAGCCGCAGCGAGGCGCCGACGGTCGGTTAAAATAGGCGCTTGAAACCCTCACGACGCGCGCCGCCTCCGGCGGCACCTAACCTGACCCGCGGCTTTTTCGGCGTATTCCGCTATAGCCGGCACGCGCTCGAACTCGTGTGGACGACTAACCGGGCGCTCAGCGTCGCGCTCGCGCTCCTGACGCTGGTAGCCGGCACGCTGCCGGCGGCTGTCGCCTGGGTTGGCGCCCTGATCGTGGATGCCGTGGTTGCGGCGATCCGCGCCGCCCCGGCCGCGCGCGATGCGCTGACGGCACACGCGCTCTTTCTCGTTGCCATGGAGGGCCTGCTGATCGCGGCGCTCGCGGGCGTACAGCGCGGCATCTCGCTCTGCCAGTCGCTGTTCCGAGCCCAGCTCGGCCAGCGTGTCAACGCGATGATCCTGGAAAAGGCGCTGTCGCTCGAGCTCGCTCATTTCGAGGACTCGGAGTTCTACGACAAGCTGACACGCGCGCGGCGCGAAGCTTCGAGCCGGCCGCTGTCGCTCGTCATGCGGACCTTCGGCCTCGCGCAGAACGGCATCTCGCTCGTGAGCTACGGAACGCTCCTCGCCCATTTCTCGCCCTGGGCCGTCTTCGTGCTGGTGCTCGCAGGGCTGCCCTCATTCCTGGCGGAGGCGCGGTTCTCCGGTGTGGCTTTCCGGCTCTTCCTCTGGCGCTCGCCGGAAACCCGCATGCAGCTCTATCTCGAGACGCTGCTCGCACGGGAGGACCACGCCAAGGAGGTCAAGCTGTTCGGGGTCGGGCCACTCTTCCTGCAGCGCTATCGTGACATCTTCCACAAGCTCTACCGGGAGGACCGCGACCTCACGATCAGGCGCGATACCTGGGGATTCCTGCTCGGTCTGATCGCGACGGCGACGCTCTATGGCGCCTACGCCTGGGTCGCGCTCGCGACGATCGCCTCGCGCATCACGCTCGGACAGATGACCATGTACGTCATGCTGTTTCGGCAGGGCCAGTCGGCCGTGTCGGCGAGCCTGGCCGCGATCGGCGGCATGTATGAGGACAATCTCTACCTCGCGACGCTCTACGAGTACCTCGACACGCCGGTTGGCGGCCTGAAGGGCGCGGCCGTGCGAGGCCCGGACCCGGCGGATGGCATTCGCTTCGAGCATGTCGGTTTTTCCTATCCCGGTTCCGAACGTCCGGTATTGACCGACATCAACGTGCACATCCGGCCGGGAGAGTCGCTTGCCCTCGTCGGCGAGAACGGCTCGGGCAAGACGACGCTGATCAAGCTGCTGACTCGCCTGTATCGGCCGACGAGCGGGCGCATCACGCTCGACGGCATGGATCTCGGCGACTGGGACGAGACGGCGCTGCTGCAACGCATCGGCGTGATCTTCCAGGATTTCGTGCGTTACCAGCTGAACGTCGGCGAGAACATCGGCGCCGGTGACGTGCGCCACCTCGAGGATGAGCCGCGCTGGCGCGAGGCGGCCGATAAAGGCATGGCGACGCCCGTCATCGAGGGCCTTCCGGAGGGCTACCGGACACCGCTCGGCAAGTGGTTCAACCAGGGCCGGGATTTATCGGGCGGTGAATGGCAGAAGATCGCTCTCTCGCGCGCCTTCATGCGCACGGACGCGGACATCCTCGTGCTTGACGAGCCGACGGCCGCCATGGATGCTGCCGCGGAGGCCAAGGTCTACGAGCATTTCCGGACCTTGACGAAAGGCAAGAGCGCCATCCTGATCTCGCACCGATTCTCGACCGTGCGCATGGCCGACCAGATCGTCGTGCTTCAGGAAGGCCGCATCATCGAGCGCGGCAGTCACGAGACGCTCATCCAGGCGAATGGCCCCTACGCCCGCCTCTTCGAACTCCAGGCCCGCGGCTATCAATAACTTACGAAGGGGACGCGCCCCTTCATATTCGTGAAGGGGCGCGTCCCCTTCACGAATATGAAGGGGTGCGTCCCCTTCAGGCATTCATTGAGGGTTTCCAGGTGTTCGAGAAGACGCGGACGAGGTTCGAGCCGAGGATCTTCTCGATGCGCGCGTCGCCGTGGCGGCGCGCGGAAAGCATGTTCGCGAGCGTCTCGAGTCTGCGGGGGCTATTGAGTTCGTCCGCAAAGAGGTAGCCCTCCTCCGTCTCGTCGGGCGCCGATATGCCGGCTGCGCGGCGAATGCGGATGGACTGTGCGAATGCGTCCTTGAATTTCCGGTCCACGACCTCGGCCGAGACTCCGCCGTCCGTGCCGATCGAGACATGGTCCTCGCCCGCCACGTCGATCATGTGTTCTAGATGGCGGATCACGTCGGCCGCGGTCGGCTGCCTGCCATCGCTGAGATACGGCATGAAATAAATGCCCGAGACCCCGCCCTTCTCCGCCACGGCGCGCAGTTCGGCATCCGTGCGATTGCGCGGGTGATCGTTGAGGGCCGCGCAACCCGTATGCGTGAAGGCAACCGGCTTCTTCGAGGCCTTGATCGAATCGGCCGCGGTCTGCCTCCCGCAGTGGCTGAGATCGACGAGGATCCCGAGCGCGTCCATCCGCTCGACTGCCTCGACGCCCGCCTTGCTGAGGCCCGCATTCGCCGGCTCGAGGCAGCCGTCGCCGAGCAGATTGCGACGGTTGTACGTCAACTGCACAACGCGAATGCCCAGGCGATGAAATTCGTCCAGCCGCGACAGGTCGGTCTCAAAGGCGATGCCGTCCTGGAATCCATAGATCAGCCCGGTTCGCCCGCCCCGCTTCGCAGTCGCAATGTCGGCCGCGTCCCGGATCCGGACCAGCACATCCGGATGGCGGTCGATTTCCGCCTCCATCGCGCCGATGCCGATCACCGCCTGCGTGAACGCGGTATCCGGCGGTGTCGAGCCGACCGGGAGGATCGTCGTGTGCACGCAGGTGAGGCCCGAATCCCGGACATCCTGGATGAACGAATCAGTAAGCGGCACACCTTCGTCCGCACTCGAATTGCCCAACCCACCGAGCCCATCGATGACGATCGCATCACGATAGACGTCGGTGGCCGATGCCAGCGCGCGCCGATCGAGCGCCAGTGCCACGGCGGCGGCTGCGGTTCCCGTCACAAAGCAACGTCGCGTCAGGTCGCTCATCGGCATCCCCTCCAAGATTTCCATCAGTCTGCCACAGCGCACACACGGCCCGTACAATGCAGCGCATGCAGCCCAAGGTCGCAGTCGTGACCGGTGCCAGCTCCGGCATCGGCGCAGCCGTTGCACGCCGCCTTGCACAGGATGGCTACTCGGTCATGGCGGCCGGCCGGGACGCGAAACGCACCCACGCGATCGCCGAATCACCGACCGCGCGCGCCTGGATTGGAGACCTCGCCTCATCGGCAGATTGCGACCGTCTCGTCGCCGACTGTGTGAAGGCGTTCGGCGGGCTCGATGTGCTCGTGAACAATGCGGGTATCTACCATTCGGAGAGTACCGGCCAGACGACGGACCAGATCTGGAATGACACGATCGCCATCAATCTCTCGGTTCCATTCTTTCTGAGCCGCGCGGCCCTGCCGCACCTCAGGCAGCGCAGGGGCGCCATTATCAATATCGCGTCGAGCTGGGGCCTGCACGGCGCGCCAAAGGCGGCAGCCTATTGCGCGAGCAAGGGCGGTCTCGTTCTGATGACCCGGGCCATGAGCATCGACCATGCCTCCGAGGGCGTGCGCATCAATGCAGTCTGTCCGGGCGACGTCGAGACGCCGATGCTGTTCCGGGACGCGGAAGCGCGCGGGGTCGATCGTCAGGCCGCGGTGCAGGAAGCGAACGCGGAATCGAGAAGCGGCCGTATCACCACGCCCGAGGAGATTGCCGCTCTGGTGGCCTATCTCGCTTCCGAAGCCGCCGCACAGATCAACGGCGCGGCCATCCCGATCGATGGCGGCGAGGTTGCCTGACGGTCAGAACCGAAACGTATAGCTCGCCTTGAAGGTCAGGTCCGAGGTGTAGGACCGGAAGCGCCCGTCCTGGTCGAAGTCTTCCATCTGCGAATTTATCGCAAGCACGGTTTCCCGCCCCGCCCGCGGGATCCAGCGCAGGATGCTGTTCACGCCGACTATGTCGGACACGTTGTCGTACTGGAAGAAATTCTCCCAGGACCAGGCCGTGTTGAAGGCGAAGTCCACGTTGAGTCGGACAAGCCGGGTGACGAAGTTGCCCTGAGGCAGGTGGACGCCGTCGTACTCGCCTCCGAGCACCACCTTGACGTGGGCGCTCGGCCGCCAGGTCGTCCGCGTCGCCAACATGAAGATGCGGCCATCGTAGAACTCGCCGTCGCAGATAGTCGATCCGGTGGCCAGTACCCGCTGCTGGCCCGTGTCGACAGTCGCGCAGGCCTGATCGTATCTGTAGGTGCCGGCAGGAATGACAACGCCTTTGAAAATCTCAAATGGAGAGGTCAGCCGCTCTTCGAAGAAGTAGTGCGACAATGTCAGATAGTCCGCTGCCTGGTTCTCGACCTCGGCGAGCTTCAGCGTGACCTGCCGGCTCTGGTCGCGCCCATTGATGGCATTGACGAACTGGCCTTGAATGGAACTTTCGATCCGCCGAATCCAGTGATCCTGTGGCCGCCACGTGTAGCCAATTTCTGCATCGGTCTCGACGATGTCCGTGCGATTCGCGAAGCCAAGCGCCGGAAAGTAGTTTGCCTCGAGCGTCTTGAACCCGGCTTGTCCGCGCCAGCCGTCGCTGTTCGGCATCTCGAGATCGAGGCCATAGGCGGAATCGTCGCCCACGAGCCCGTCGGTTTCGGTCTTCTGGAACCACGCGGTCACCTCGAGCACGCGATTTTCGCCGAGACGCGTATTCAAGTAACGGAAGTCGACGCCCGCCAGCGCATTGTCGACGCGGGAATCCGGATTTCCGCTCGTCACGATGAGGCCAAGGCTCGATTCCTCGAGCACACTGGTCGCGATTCGTCCGACGAAGAGGTCGGTGGAACCTGGACCGACAGCCGAATCCTGGCGCACGCCCAGCACCCCGATATTGAGGCGGCCCACGCGTCCCGTCAGCTTGGCTCCGGCATCGAGTGTCAGCGTCCCGCCATCGGCGTCGAGGCCGATGCGGCGGGAAAAGAAAGGCAATCCACTCTCCTCCCGAAGACGGCCGAATTCGAAGACGTCGGAATCCTGCAGAAAGAACGCGCGCTGCTCCGGAAAGAACAGGTCAAAGCGCGTCAGGTTGACCTGCCTTGCGTCCGCCGTCGTGCCCGAGAAGTCCGGATTCAACGTGAGGGCCGCAGTCAGGTAGGGCGTGATCTTCCAGAATGTGTCGAGCGAGGGTTCCAGGAATTCATCCGCTTCGCCGGTGCGTAGTCACGCGTCGCACTGACACGCAAGCCGGGAATCACATCGAGGCCATGACCCTGCTGCAGTCCGGCGAGGCCACGCAGCAATCCCGTGCGGGAGAGATTCTGATTGCGGTTAAATGAAACCCAGCCGTATTGCTCGTTGTCCTTGCCGTGCCAGCGCGTGAAATTGACGCCCCAGGCCCCGAGCGTCGGATCGAACGAGAGGGTCTTCAGCGGAATCGCGGCCTCCGCGGACCAGCCCTCCCCGTCACGCCGCGCCGCCGCATCCCAGATGCCCTCCCAGTCCCAGTTCTGGCGATCGGCGTCAGTGTAGATCGCTTCGCTGCGCATCCCGTTCGGGTTGACGTCGAAGATGTAGCCGGCGCGACCCTGGTCAAACGGATCTAGCGTAATGGAGAACCCGTCTTCGCCGAAGGAAGCGTCGCGCTTGTTCAGGACCTTGGCGACCACCTGGTCCGGATCCCGGTCCCAGAAACGAGCCGCGAAATAGAGATTGTCGTCGTCGTAGGCAACGTAGACGCGCGATCGCTCGCCGGGCTCGGCGAATTCGTCGGAGACGACGACGTGAAAATCCTCGACGAAGGCCGCCTGCTGCCAGGCCGGGTCGTCGAGTCGGCCGTCCAGCACCGGCGCAACTTCCGCACGCCTCGCGATGATGCTCTTGCGCTGATCAGTCGGAGGTTCCGCCGCGGCCGACCCGGCCAGACTGATGCCTGCGGCCAGGACAGCCAATGTGTCGCGCGTTAATTCCTGCAAGCACCAAACTGTAGCATGCGTCCGTAACGCGCAGGGCTTGATGCACTCATCGTGTCGTCGCCGGCATGCGCTTGGGCGCGGCATTCGACGGCAAACTTTCGCCGATTCCCGACAGTATTTTACTGCGCAAGCTGGTGGTCGTAGCTCAGGGCGCGGGCGAGCCGCCACTGGCCATTCTCTTCCTTCCACACGTGGGTGAACTGCGAGGTTTCCGTCAGGCGGTCAGGCTCGCCCTGCTTCACGGCGTAAAAGCGGTGCACACCGACTTCGACGGCGCCGTAGTTGTTGATGGGGTAAACCTTCATCGACTCGGGCACGAGCCGGCGCGCCGAGATGAAATCGGTGCCTTCCGCCTGGCGCTTGCACTTGTCCTCTGCCGCCTGCACGAACCCTGCACCCGAGGTGATGTTGCGCCCGCTCTTGTCGTGGAACATTTCGAAGTCGTCGGTCACCATTCCGCGCAGGGCGTCGATGTCGCAGGTGTCGAAGAAGGCCTTGAACAGCGCCGCGTCGGCCGCGAAGATTTCCTCGTAAAGGCCGGCGCGCGCCTTCGGCCCGGGCGTGAGGTTGACCGGCGCTTCCTTCGTCGGCTCGGGCACGCGTGTCGCCTGCCAGGCCACGGCGCGCCATTCGCCATCGCGCTTCACGAACGTGCCGGTGTTGAGGTAATGCGTGACCATCGCCGCCTCGCCGGTCCCTGTGGCGCCGACCAGGCGGAAGGCGACGACGGCAGTGTCGCCGTATTGCCGGATCCGGATGTCTTCCGCCGAATAGGCCGTCGGGATGGTCTCGGGAGAGTGTGGACCCGTGCGCAGGTCGGCGAGGATATCGGACTTCCCGATCCGCACGCCGGTCGACCGCGTATAGACGAGATCGTCCGCCCAGAATCTCTCATGCGCGGCGATGTCGTCACGCGAGGCGCCCTCGAGAAAGTCCGTCAGCAGGCCTGTCAGCTCTTCGGCCGCGGGGGCCGCGACCGTCGTCTCGGCGCGCAGCGCGGGCGTCATCAGCAGCGCCAGGACCAAGGGAAACCATATTCTGTTCATCGAGCACCTCGGCTCTGGCCGTAGACCTTGTCGAAAGCGGCGATAAGCTCCGAGCGATCCGCCGGACCCATTTGGCAAGTGTAGGCCCCGTCCGGTATATGTGCCGACGGCGCCGCGCGCGAGATCCAGATATGCGCGGCCGGAACGACCCAGGACGGATCGTCGAGCGTGCCGGCGGCGATGAAAACGTACTGGGGCGCATTGAGCGGCTCATGCCACAGGCGCGTGCCGCACGCCGCGCAGCGCACGTAGTCCGCTTGGCGACCGCTGTCCGCACGCTTTCGGAAGCGCCCGAGCTCTCCCCGCTCGTGACAGAAGGCCGTGCGCTCGGCATAGATCGTCAGGAGGTTGGTCGCGCCGGTGAGCTTCTGGCAGTCGCGGCAGTGGCAGGCGACCGTGGCGAGCGGCGCCGCATCATGGACGTAGCGCACGGCGCCGCAGAGGCAGCCGCCTCGATGTGGCGGCGCTGGAATCGGCGGGTATTGCATGGCTTCATTCCCGGAACTGAAATTGCCCGAGAGTTGGATAGATCACCCCCCGGAGCTATCATCACTATAGGACATTAACAGGGGCGTTCTCACCAGCAACTTGAGGTGCGCTCGTTCCATCGGGTGAACGGTGCGAGCTGCTGCAAGAGAACGCGATTCCAGTCCTCTCTCCGACTACGACGTCTTCCTGTTTCGCCAGGGCAGCCACTTCGAGCTGCACCACCGCCTGGGCGCTCATCCGTCAAGCCGTGACGGAATCGCCGGCGTGCACTTTGCGGTATGGGCGCCGAACGTAGAGCGCGCTTACGCTTTCGGCGACTTCAACGGCTGGAACCGCACCGAGCACGCGCTGGCACCCCGCGACGACCAGAGCGGGATCTGGGAAGGCTTCATTGCGGGCATCCGGCCCGGCGCCTGCTACAAGTATCATTTCATTACGCGCGAGGGCCATGGCCTCGACAAGGCCGACCCATTCGCGCGGGCCGGCGAGATCCCCCCGGCCACTGCCTCACGGGTGTGGCGTGATGACTATGCCTGGGGAGACCGAGAATGGATGCGCACGCGGCGCGCCCGCAACGCGCTCGACGCGCCGATGTCCATCTACGAGATACACCTCGGTTCCTGGCGGCGCACGGCAGACTCGCCCCCGCGGCCGCTGACGTACCGCGAGCTCGCCAAACTCCTGCCGGAATACGTCGCCGGGCTCGGGTTCACGCACGTCGAATTCATGCCCGTGATGGAACATCCGTTCTATGGCTCCTGGGGCTATCAATGCACCGGTTTCTTCGCGCCCACGGCGCGCTACGGGACACCGGAAGACTTCAAGGCGCTGATCGACGCGCTGCACCAGCGAGGCATCGGCGTGATCCTCGACTGGGTGCCCTCGCATTTCCCGAACGACCCGCACGGGCTCGCGCGTTTCGACGGCACCTACCTCTTTGAGCATGCCGATCCCCGCCAGGGTTTCCATCCCGAGTGGAAGAGCCATATTTTCAACTACGGCCGCAACGAAGTTCGCGCCTTCCTCGGCTCGAGTGCGCTCTTCTGGCTGGAGGAGTTCCACGCCGACGGGTTGCGCGCCGACGCCGTCGCCTCGATGCTGTACCTCGACTACGCGCGCGCGCCGGGCGAATGGATCCCGAACGAGCACGGAGGCCGCGAGAACCTCGAGGCGATCGGATTCCTGCGCCAGCTCAATGAGGCGGTCTATCGCAACCATCCCGACACCCAGGTGATCGCCGAGGAATCCACGGCCTGGCCAATGGTCTCGCGACCGGTTTACCTCGGCGGTCTTGGCTTCGGCCTCAAGTGGAACATGGGCTGGATGCACGACACCCTCGACTACTTCAAGCTCGATCCGATTCACCGCAAGTTCCACCACGATCGCCTCACGTTCAGCATCTGGTACGCCTTCACCGAGAATTTCTTGCTGCCGCTGTCACACGACGAGGTGGTCTACGGCAAGAGCTCGCTGATCGGGCGCATGCCCGGTGACGAGTGGCAGCGCTTCGCCAACCTCCGGCTGCTGCTTGGCTACATGTGGGGCCATCCCGGCAAGAAGTTGCTGTTCATGGGCTGCGAATTCGGCCAGTACCGCGAGTGGAACCATGAAAGCTCTCTCGACTGGCACCTGCTCGCACAACCGCTGCATGCCGGACTGCAGAAATGGATGGCTGACCTCAACCGCGTGTACACGGCGCAGCCCGCGCTCCATACGATGGACTTCCGCGGCGAAGGCTTCGAGTGGCTCGACCGGACCGACCACGCCAGGAGCGTGCTCTCATTCCTGCGCTGGGACGCCGCGCACTGCCGCCCGGTGCTGGTGGTCTGCAACTTCACGCCCGTGCCGCGCCACAACTACCGTTGTGGGGTGCCGCTGCCCGGCCGCTGGCAGGAGCTCCTCAACAGCGACTCCAGGCACTACGGCGGCAGCGGCCAGGGCAATCTCGGGGGAATTGAGGCTGCGCCGGTCACTGCGCACGGCCAGTTCCATAGCCTGGATCTCACGCTGCCGCCGCTCTCCTGCGTGCTCCTCGGGCACCCGTCCGATGTCGCGGCGGGCAACACGCCGTAACGAAGCTCAGGAGCCGGACAACCCAAGCTCTTGTCAGTCCAGCAGGCTTCGGACCACCTTGAGACAGTCGCGATCGGTGAGAATCCCGACGAGCCTGTCCTGGGCGAGTACAGGCAGGCAGGTCAGGTCCCGAGTGACCATCAGTCGGACTGCTTCCGCGATCGGCGTCTCCGGCGTTACCGTCGGCGGGTCATGCTCCATCACGTCAGCGGCGCAAAGGCCGGCTGAATCGCCCGATGAGCCGACGTGTTCAAGCAGCGTCTCGGACGAGATCAGGCCCAGCAAGGCGCCATCGTCCGTCTCGACGGGGATATGCCGGATATTGCTCCACAACAGGAGGTTCTTGACCAGCCTGATCGGCTCGCCGGGTTGCGCAGTGATCAGTTCCGTGGACATCAATTGCTCAACTCGCGACCAGCGGTTTCTTGTATCGCCCGCCTCAGACAACTGGCCAGGCTGCCACTTGTGCACCGGGAGACCGAGTTTCTGGCGCTGGTAAATTCCCTCGGTCGTCGCCACAAGGGCCTCGCTGCGCGTTCCCTCGCCCTGCAGGCGCTCGATCGAATCGAGTATCCACTGCGAACCGGTGCGGCCGCTTGCGACGCGCTCCTCGATGACCGCGAGATACCGGTCGATGTCCGCAGAGTCAATCGAGGCCTTCTCGAGCCCGGTCCGGGCGATCGGCAGCAGCGATTCAAGCATGAGCGTCTTGGCCGCGCAGGAATTGCCATCGAGCCAGTCGAAAGTGGCGCCGAGACCCGCGCGCGCCGCGGCCAAGAAGTTGTTTTGGGCGTTCTGGAACGGCAGACGCGATGTCAGGTCCGCGCAATCATCCGGCATCCCGTTCATGAGCCCCAGCCATAGCGCGGCATTGGCGACCTCGTCGATGAGGGTCGGGCCAGCCGGCAAGTAGCGGCTTTCGATGCGAATGTGCGGCTTGCCTCCGGTGATTCCATAACAGGGGCGATTCCATGGGTAGACGGTACCGTTGAAGGACGCGAGTGCCTTCAGCTTTGGAATGCGTCCCTGTCTCATCTCCTCGAGGGCGCTCTGCTCGATCGGCGGCGTGAGCAGAACTTTGTGGCGGCTGATCACCTCCTGGAAGTACTCGACGATCGATCGGGTCTCCCAACGGTGCCCAAAACCCACTCGCGGGCGCTGCTCACGGTACGTGCTGGGCAGACCGCGGTTGTCGATGGACTGATGAAACAGCGCAATGCGCGTTTCCCGCCAGAGCCGCTTTCCCAGGAACAGCGGCGAATTGGTCGCACAAGCCAGCACCGGCGCGGCGATGGCTTGTGCCCAGTTGTATTGGCTCGCGAAGCGGGCCGGATCTATCTGGAAGTGCATCTGAAAACTCGTGTTGCATGCCTCGTACAGCACGGTCGCATGGCTCGAAATCAGCTCGTCGAGTCCGCGGATGCAGAACTTGAAGTCGCTGCCGCGCGTCGCGCGCAACGCGTCGTTCAGCGCCCTGTAGCGCGGAACCGGCGTCATGTTCGCAAGCGTGATGTCCGATTCCCGGATCGTCGGCAAGATACCCGTCAGGATGATCTTCGCGCCCAGCCGGTGCGCGGCCTTGTTGGCCTTGGTCAGCAGCCGGATGAGCGTACTTTCCGTCTGGGACAGGCAATCGCCCTTGAACTCGCGCGGATCCAGGTTCAACTCGAGATTGAAGCGCGCGAGCTCCGTGGTGAAGTGCTCATCAGCCACGCTTTCCAGCAACTCGAGCGCGAGCATTGCGGGGCGCAAGGTGTAATCAATCAGGCACAGCTCCTGCTCGACACCGATTCGCTTCATCCCCGACTCGAGTTGCCCTGCGGCCAGCAGGGCTTGCAGCGCCTCGAGGTCATCGACCAGGTGGTTCATGAAGGCCGCGCGATACTGCGCGTCGCTGGCCTCGAATTTGGCTCTATCCGTCATGGCATGGATCGTCGCACGACATTGCGTAGAAGAGACAATCCTCCATGGCGATATGGGCGTCGGTCGTCGCCATGAAGAGCCGCAGGGCTTGCTTCGCATAGAGGCGGCCTGCACGGACCTCGAGCAGGACTTCGCGGCGTTCGACGCCGCGACCGTCGATTGCAGTGAGCCGATCCAGGCTGTCCGTCCATCCGATGGGCTCGCGCGGAGGCAGGATCGCGGAGTTGAACCGGTCAATGTCGTCGCGCAGGGTCAATATCCGACTGGCGTCCCGAGCACGGGCATAGGCGACCTGGCCGCCGTTCATGAGCCGGACTCGAATCGGGTGCTTGAGCACCGTCATGCTGGACGCAATGTCGGCGCGGGTGAGAACCGTTTCGGCACACAGATACTGCGTCATACCCTGCACCGCGATTTCGTCCGACTGGCGATCATGGGCGCCGCCGCACTCGATCGTCACCACGGGAAAGGCATCTTCAGTCACTTCCATCAGGGCGCCAAGGCGGATATCCGTCAGCACGTATATGGACGCAAACAGAGAGGTGAGTGAGAGGTGCGCGGGGTCGGCACGTATGCCGACGCCGTAGGCAGGACCCGAACCGGATGTATTGTGAAGGTCGACGAGCGCCTCGGGCCGAGCGGTTCGCAACTCGCCCAGGATTGCGCGTGCAAGCCTTGCGTCCAGGTCCAGGCCGGAATCCGCAAAGCAGCGATTCAGGTCTTTACGGCCGGGCAGCGTCCGATGCGCGAACCCTGGGGCAGCCAGCGCTGCGTCGACGGATGCAACCAGGACCAGCACGTCGGTCGCCGGTTTGCGGCCGCTCTTCAGGAATCGGTGCAAGGCGCGGACCCCGGACGGCTCGTTGCCATGCAGCAGCGTACTGATGGCGCGCATCCGCGAGCGGTCGTTGCCGGCCAGGTGGAGCCAGGCCGGTCCGCCGAGGACGCGCAGGAATTCATCTGCGGATTCGCCGACCTCGTAGCCACCCGGTGCATGCCAGTGACGAATCATGCCGCTCGCCGCCCGCCGGCCCCCACTAACCGGGGACGTTACCACAGTGGCAGCGAACGCGATTCTCGAGGCAATCGAACTACGGTGCGATGGGCCGCGCCTTCACGGCCTTGCCGTTGATCGTGCCCATGATGGTCGCGTCGTCAGCCGTGTCATTGTTGTTCCAAGATATCGTCAGGCTGCCCATGTCAATGCGCGCCTGCGATCTGACTTATGCCACTCATTTCTATAGGGATCGGCTCAATAGGTATCGACGCGCGGGGCCTGGTTGCGCCAGTCGCCCGTTTGCACGCGATGAAACGAAGTGTCCGCCGACTTCCGCACGCGCGGCCCTCTTTACGATACGGTCATGAAACGCGCCATCGTCGGCCTCCTGCTCGCCAACCTCGCGTTGCCCACGCTGGCCCAAAGTACTTTTCACGGCAATGTCACCCGCACGGGCGTGTATGCGGGCGGCGCTCCGACAACGCTTACCGGCATCAAGTGGGCATTCGATACGGGCGGCCCGATCGTAGGTTCCCCGGCGATCGCTGACGGCGTCGTTTACATCGCGAGCCTCAGCAGCTACCTGTACGCGCTCGATGAGCAGGGCGGCCAGGAGAAATGGAAATTCAAGTCGCGGATGCCAATCGCCTCGTCGCCGGCTGTTGCCGACGGCCTGCTGTACTTCGTATCCTCGACCGGGGCGCTCGCCGCGATCGACACCACGACCGGCCAGCCCAGGTGGGTCTTCGCCGGCGAATACGAGCGGAAATTCGAGGCCAAGGGCCTGCACGGCTACCCGAACGCCGGCCAGGTCATTCCCGACGCCTGGGACATGTTCACCTCCTCGCCCGCGGTGGCGAACGGCAAAGTCTACTTCGGCACGGGTGACGGCAATGTCTACGCGGTCGATGCAAAAAGCGGAATCCTGCAATGGAAGTTCGCGACCGGGGACGTCGTGCACGCTTCGCCCGCCGTCGCCGGCGGCACGGTGTTCGTCGGCAGCTGGGACGGCAATTTTTACGCGCTCGATGCGGAATCCGGTGCGCAGAAATGGGTGTTCGAGGCCGGGCGCGATCCCTCCTATCACAACCAGGTGGGCTTTCAGTCCTCACCGGCGGTGGTCGATGGCACGGTCTACGTCGGCTGCCGAGACGCACACGTGTACGCGCTCGACGCCGCCACCGGGCGCAAGAAGTGGGATTACCCCACCAGCAAGTCCTGGGTGAATGGCACGCCCGCCGTGCGAGACGGCGTGGTTTACGTCGGCACCTCGGACACGGCGCGTTTCATGGCGATCGATGCCAAGACCGGCCGGCTGCGCTGGACCTTCGACGCAAAGGCCTACATTTTCTCGTCGGCGGCGCTCGCGGGCGAACTCGCATTGTTCGGCAGTCACAATGGCAAGCTCTACGCCGTCAACACACGCAGCGGCGCGCTCGCCTGGGAATTCCAGACCGAGTCCTCGAAGCAGGACCGAATGAAAGTGCTGAATCCGGACGGGAGCCTGAACCAGGAAGCCTTCGCGCCGGTGTTCGGCGACTTCCAGGACATGTACGTCGATTTTTATCGATACATCTCGGTCGGCGCGATCATGTCATCGCCCGTCGTGGACCAGGGCATCGTGTATGTCGGCAGCACGGACGGATTCCTCTACGCTCTGAACTGACCGCGTTCCTCAGGTCGCAGCCGGATACAGCTCCCGCTCGACGGCCGCACGGATGCTGGCGTGGTAGCCCGGCTTCGCATTCGCATAGATGCGCCTGCCGAGCTCAAGTCCGGGCTCGGTGCGCGCGAGGTCCGTGTAGAGCGTCACCACGAGCCGCCAGCGGCCCGTGTCCAGCAAGAAGCGCTCGAGGTCCGCATAGGCAGGCACGTAGCCGGTGCGGATGACGAGCGCGAGCCAGCTGCGCGCAATCTCGGCATTGCCGCCGGCGCCGAGATGGAATTGCGACCGCAGCTCTGCAAGCTTTGCGTCCCCAAGCTCCGCAGGCTGTTTGTCGAGGAAACGCATCCATTCCTGCGGTACCCAGTCCTTCACGGGCAAGGCATTCGCCGCAATGCTCCCCGCTCGCCAATCCGCGGCCAGGCGGTCAACGTCGTCGAAGACACCCTGTGGAACCGGAGGCATGGTCGCCGGCAGGCCGCTACCGTAAAGCCATTGGTCAATCTCGGCGATCCTGATCTTCGGCGCACCCGGCTGCTCGAGCCGTGACAGCAGCCAGGCCCGGAAGCCCGCCGTGTCCATGCTCTGGAAGGCATGCGCATCGAAGTATTCGCGCAGGAACGCGTCGAAAGCGGGCCGCCCGAAATGCGCTTCGAGGAACCCCAGGAACCAGCGACCCTTCTCGTAGGCGACGTCGGATGCTCCTGCGTCGGGATCACGTCCGGCGAGGTCGAGCTGGAGCGCAGCGTCCTTGGGCTGGCCGGCGGCCCTGGCGTCTTCGATCGCCTGCAAGAGGCTCGCGTAGGCGATGGAGTCTTCCATATTCGCGCGGCGCTCGCCGTATAGCTTCGCCATCAGTCGTCGCTCGAGGTAGGTGGTCATGCCCTCGTTGAGCCAGAAGTCATTCCAGGTCGCATTGGTGACGAGGTTGCCGGACCAGGAATGCGAGAGCTCGTGCACGATGACGGAGACGAGGCTGCGATCGCCTGCGATGACGGAGGGCGAGATGAAAGACAGCCGCGGGTTTTCCATGCCGCCATAGGCGAAGCTGTGGGGCATGATCAGGACGTCATAGCGGTCCCAGCGATAGGGGCCGGCCATGGCTTCGCCGGCTTCGAGCATGCGCGGCAGGTCGGCGAGCTCGTAGGCCGCCGCCTCGAGGCGCGAGGGTTCGGCCCAGACGCCAACGCGGTCGCCGAGGGGCTGGAACTCGAGGTCGCCGATGGCGAGCGCGACGAGGTAGGCGGGGATTGGCTGCTTCATTTCGAAGCGGTATTCGCCGGGCGCCGCGGCGGGATCCTCCACCCGTGCGGCACTCATGACGGCGACGAGTGCCGGGGGCGTCCGGATGCGGGCGCTATAGGTGAAGCGCACGCCCGGCGAATCCTGGATCGGGATCCAGCTGCGTCCGTGGATCGCCTCGTTCTGACTATAGACATACGGATGTGCACCTGCGGTTTGCGCGGGCTCGAGCCATTGCAGGGCGCTGGCGTCCGTTGCCGTTCGGTAGGCGATGCGAATGTGCATGCTCCTGGTGGCGGCGCAGCAATGCGGAAATTCGATCGTCAGTTTGCTGCCGAGAATGGGGTCGCGTGGGGCAAGCCTGAATGCCAGGACTTTTTCCTGCCCGCTGGCCTCGATGAGATGGATGCTCTTGATCTCCAGGTCTCGGGTGTCGAGGTTGAGCGCGTCCGCCGTCGGGTCGATCTGCTCGACCGTGAGCTCCGCCGTGCCTTCGAGGCGGTGTTCGGTGAAATCCGCGCGCAAGTCGAGGGCAACGTGGCGGACGAGAAAGCGGTCGGTTTCGGCGTAAGAGTGCGGATCCGCAGCGCCATGAGCTGTCATGGCAGGCGCGATCAGAAGCAGAGACAGTAGCAATGGCTTCATGACAGCTTGACGATCAAGGTGGTCAGTTGAGAACCGTACTCTAGAAGGCAGGCTTGTTCACTGCGACCACGCGCTCGTCGCGTAAATTCACGAGCCCGCTGAGGATGTTACCGCCCGGTACCGGGCCTCGATAAAAGAGCGTCTTGAACGACTCAAGCGCCTCGACCGCCGTGGGCTCACCCAGAATTGCCTTCACCTCGTCCGCCGTCATTCCCTTGGCAACGCGGTCCCAGGCCTCCGGCGAATGCCATGGAAGACGCGCCGTCGGCGCGGTTTGAGCGGTGCGCATCTCGCTGATGCGACTTCTCGGTTGCAGTTCGACTGCGGGCGCGCCGGCTCGGCGTTCCAGCTCGGCCTCCAGCCGCTGGATGCGGCGGTTCTGTTCGTCGATCTGGGTCCGCAGGAGCTGGATCTCGGTTTCGAGGCGGCTGATGCGGGCGGAGTCGTCAGCGAATGCGCGCACTGGAATAATCGCGACCGCCGCAATCAGGACGGCGCATGCGATGGCTCGATGCCGCAGCGGCAAGCGGGCAGTTCCCATGCACCCTTCTGACCCAGAGTCTCGGCGGGCGTTCAGATCGGGTCGTCGATGGATTTCGCGAAGGCGGTGAAAAGCTTCGGTCCCCGTTCGGTCATGTGCCAGCAGTCTTCCATGCGCACGCCGAACTCGCCGGGAATGTAGATCCCCGGCTCGTCGGAGAAGCACATGCCGGCTTCCAGCGGCGTGCGGTCGGCGCGCATGAGGTTGGGCGGTTCGTGACCGTCCATGCCGATGCCGTGGCCGGTCCGGTGGGAGGTGCCGGGCAGCCCGTAATTTTTGGCCCAGCCCTTGCCCTCATAGTAATCGCGCACGGCGTTGTCGATGTCGCCGGTGGGCACGCCGATCCTGGCAGTCTCGAGGCAGATTTCCTGTCCGCGCTTGACGGTGTCCCAGACTTCGCGCTGGCGCTTCGTGGGGTCGCCGTGGACCCAGGTGCGGGAGATGTCGGAAGTGTAGCCTTCGACCTTGCAGCCGGTATCGATGAGGATGATCGAGCCTTCGCGCACCGACTGGGGCGCTTCCGTGCCGTGTGGATAAGCGCTGGCTTCGTTCAGGAGCACGAGGGAGTACGGTTCCTTGCCTCCCTGCTCTTCGGTCTTCGCGTGGAGCATCGCGCGGATGTCGATGGCGCTCATGCCGGATTTGACGTTGGCGTGGCAATGCCGAATGGCGTTGAGAGTGACGTCATTGGCGGACTGCAGGAGCGCGAGCTCGGCAGGCGACTTGATCATGCGGCAGGCGTTGACGATAGCTTCGCCGGAGACGAGGTCGCGGTTGAAGCCCTTGGCCTTCCGGACATGATCGACGATGAAGTAACGGATCGTGTGCTCGACGGCGATCGGCCGGTCGGCTGGTCCCGTCACGGACTGGGCGATGATGTCGAAAGGGCTCTGATCCTCGTGCCAGGGACGAACGTCGGCATCGATTTTCAGGGATTCCCGTACTGAGGGGACCTCGAAGAAGGGCGTGACGACAATGGTCCGGCCGGATACCGGGATAAGCCCCGCAGTCGTGCGCTCCGATCGCCACCAGCGGATACCAGTGAAGTACTCGAGCGAAGACCCCGCCTCGACCAGGAGCGCGGCGATCTTGTCGCGCTGCATCAGTGACTGGAGCCTGGCGATGCGGGCCGCATGTTCGGCAGACGTGATCGGCGGGGCGCCTCGCATTGCCGAGCCAGCGTGGTCGGTTGGCGGCGAGCCTGCGAGCGAACGCTGGCTGGCCAGCAGGGCGCCGGCCACGGCGCCGGACAGGAACGAGCGACGGTTCAGTGGGTGCATCCCCCTAGAATATCGCGAGATGCGCCCCGCGTCCCGCGCGCAGGGTGTCGTCAGTCGAAGTTGACGATCACCTTGCCGCGCGCATGGCCGGCTTCGAGGTAGCGCATGGCATCGGCCGTCTCGGTCAGCGCGTAGCTCCGGTCAATGACCGGTGTCAGCACGCCCGACTGCATCATCCCGGCGAGTGTCTCCAGGTCCTCACGGCTCAGGTGCGAGATGAACATGCCCATGTCCTGGTCCACAAACCAGGAAATCACCAGCGTCTTGATGGGCGTGACCAATGGCCCAATCCAGGGACCGGCGTCCGGGCCGCCGCCGCCGATGAGAACGAATTTTCCCTCAGGCTTGAGTACGCGCCGGATATCGAGAGGGCCGCGGTTGGCGACATTGTCCATCACGACGTCGTACTGACGCCCGCCCGTCGTGAAGTCCTCCTTGGTGTAGTCGATCACGTGGTCGGCGCCCAGAGAACGGACCAGTTCGACATTGCGGGTGCTGCACACGCCGGTCACTTCCGCGCCCATCGACTTGGCGATCTGCACGGCAAACGTCCCGACGCCGCCGGATGCGCCATTGATGAGGACGCTCTGTCCGCGTTTCACGCCGGCGCGGTCACGCAACGCCTGCAGGGCCGTGACCGCGGCGACATTGACTGCCGCCGCCTGCTCGAAACTGACGTTGGGCGGCTTGACGGCGAGCTGGCCGTCCTCGGGAATCGCGATGAACTCGGCCAGGGCGCCAAACTTGCCGCCGAAGACCTCGTCCCCGGGCTTGAAGCGCGTGACTCCCCGGCCGACCGATTCGACGATGCCCGCGAAGTCGACGCCGAGGCGCGGGTTCGTCGGTGCGCCAAAGCCCGAGTCCAACCTCATCAGGTACGGCTTCCCGCGCATGTAATGCCAGTCCAGCGGGTTCAGGCTGGCGGCACGAACCCGGACCCGGACCTGGCCATCCGCGATCGCCGGCTTTTCGACCGACTCGAGCTTCAGGACGTCGGGCGGGCCATAGCAGCGGCGGACGATGGCTTTCATGGTCTCGGTTCCCTGGGCCAGCGCGGGCGCTGGCTCGCAGGCAGAGTCGTGGCTCATGGTACGGGCCAGCATGGCCAGTCCGACCATGAGCACAGCCAGGATGGACAGCGTGATCTTGCGGCGAATGCTTGCCATGAAACGTTGATCCCGATTAGGTGGTCCTGATTATCGCGCCAAGTCCGCCTTCCCGGACCATCGCTCGTCGGGACCATGCGCCCCCGATCGCCCGAATCCGTCGTTCGTCGCATGCCGGCTCCGGAACGCGACTGCGCGCGCGTGGTGGACTATTCTTCGGTCATGTCCGCCGTCCTGATTTCCCCGCCGCGCGGCCTTTCACTCGCGCTGGGCTGGCGTCGCATCCGCTTCACGCTGCTCTTTTCCTTCGCGATCGGCGCGCTGGTCGGGATCGGCTGGACATCCGGCTGGTGGTCGGCGGTCGTCCGGTTCCTGGCGCTCGGGTTCACGGCGATGCTGGTCTTCGGCCTGTTCGAGCAGTGGCCGAGGCGGTTGCCGCGCTGGCTGCCGCGTTGGGTGCTGCAGGTGATCGCGGTCGCGGCCTGTATTCCGGTTACGACTTTCGTGATGTATGTCCTCTCGACGCCGGCCGGTGCGCCGCCCTTTTGGGCGTCGAAGGAGCGCCTGGAGGGTTTCGCGGCGTTAACAGGACTCGGCGTGTTTCTCTCGCCGTGGATCGCGCTTGGCGCACTGGTTCGCCAGAAGGATGCGCTCGCGCGCGAGCAAGCGCTCGCCCTCGACCTCGCGCGCAGCGAAACCGACCGGCTCACGCTGGATGCGCGCCTCAACCTCCTCCAGGCGCAGGTGGCGCCGCACTTTCTGTTCAACACGCTCGCGAACGTTCAGGCGCTGGTGGAAGCCGGATCGCCAAAAGCGCCGGAGGTGCTGCGGAGCCTGGTCGCCTACCTTCGGGCGGCGGTACCTCGCCTCCATGAGCCCGCGACGGCGCTTGGGCGGGAAATCGACCTGGTGCGTGCCTATCTAGAGTTGATGCGCATGCGCATGCCGGACCGGCTCTCGTTCGACCTGCAAGTGGAGGACGAAGTGCTGGGACTGCGCTGCCCGCCGATGACCTTGCTGACACTCGTCGAGAATGCAGTGAAGCACGGCATCGATCCGGGCGAAGATGGCGGACACATCGCCATCGACGTCCGCAAGACGGGCGAGCGCTGCCAGATCCGGGTGGCGGACTCGGGCGTCGGGCTCCAGGCATCGGACCGCGGGCTCGGGACGGGGCTTTCGGCCCTGCGCGAGCGGTTGGCGTTGATCTTCGGCGACGCCGCGACACTGCGCGTTCGCGCGCGCGAGCCGCGGGGTGTCGTCGCCGAAGTCGAGTTTCCGGCGCGCGAGGCGGCGCACTGATGCCGGCCCGGCCAACTGCGCTGATCGCGGACGATGAGCCGCTGCTGCGCGAAGCGCTGGCGCGCCAACTCCGGGAGGCGTGGCCCGAACTCGAGATCGTCGCGGAGGCGCGGAACGGCCGTGATGCGGTGCGGCTCTTCGAGGCGGAGCGGCCGGACATCTGTTTCCTCGACGTGCAGATGCCCGGCCTTTCGGGCGTCGAGGCGGCCCGGCAGATCGGCCGACAGGCGCATCTCGTCTTCGTCACGGCCTTCGATCACTACGCAGTGCAGGCTTTCGCACAGGGCGTGCTGGACTATCTCGTGAAGCCGGTCGAGCTCGACCGCCTGCGCGAGACCGTGGCGCGGCTGAAGGGGCGGCTCGGCGCTGCCGAACCGGCGTCGAATACGGAATCGCTGCTCCAGCAGTTGGTGGAGCAGCTCAAAAAGCTGCAAGGGCCGGCAGGCGTGGAGCCGCTGCGCTGGATACGCGCGCAGGTGGGCCACACGCTGCGGCTCATCTCGACGGACGATATCGTGTACCTGCGCTCGGACAGCAAGTACACGCGGATAGCCTGGCAGGGCGACAGCGGTGAACCGGCGGAAGCGCTGGTGCGCACGCCGCTTCGGGAGCTGGCCGCGCGGCTCGATCCGGCGCAGTTCGCGCAGGTGCACCGCTCGACGATCGTGAATCTTCGCGCCATCGACCATGTGCGGCGCGGCGAAAACGAAACGGCGGATATCTACCTGAAGGGCCGGCCGGAGGTGCTGCCGGTCAGCCGCAATTTCCTGCACCTCTTCAGGCAGATGTAGGCCGCACTCGTCGCGCCGGACCGTCGTTCGGTGCCCGGTATTCGCCATCCGTCGCAGCGGTCTTTCCGGCCCCTACCCGGCACGCCAGACTGGCCGGCATGGTCGAGATTCGCAACTGCGACAGATTGAAGTGCGCGCGGTCTGACATCGCGCGAGGGAGAGTTTGATGGACGAGCGGCGACTGGCTTCGAGATGGCTGGCGGCGGTGCTGCTGGCGCAGATGGTGGTGGGCCCGATCGCGAACTTCGGGTTGCTGGGGACCGTATTCAGCGGCACGGGCGGATTCCTGGTCAACGCGGCTCCGCATGCGACGGCTTTGGCGTCGGCGGCGCTCCTGTCGATCGCGCTCGCCGTGGTCTCCGCGGGCATTGCGATCGTATTGTGGCCGGTCCTGCGGCCATTGAGCGAGCGGATGGCGCTTGGCCTCGCCATGATGGGCGCAGCCTGCATTGCCCTCTCGGGATTCGAAAACGCGGGGTTGCTGTCGTCGCTGTCGTTGAGCCAGGCGTATGCGGCTGCGGGCGCGCCGGACCAAGCACTTTACCAGGCGTTGCGCGGCGTGATCGGTGCGCAGCGGAACTGGGCGCATCTCATTCACCTCCTGGTCGGCGGCGGCACGCTCCTGGTGATGTATGCGGCTCTCTTTCGATTCCGCCTGGTGCCGAGGTGGCTCGCGGGGTTTGGGGTGCTGGCGGCGGCTTCGCAGATGATTGCGGTGGCCAAGCCGCTGTTCGGCGGGTGGGTGGTGTTTGCGATGCTGGCGCCCCTGGGGGTGGCGCATTTGTCGCTGGCCGCCTGCTTGCTCTGGAAACCGTTGCGAAACTCGGGTTCAGTAGGCCGGCCGACTATAATCGGGAGCGATGACGACTGATTCGCCGCCTGCAAATCGGACCCACGCCCAACCCGCCCCGGTCGCTAACGCCCGCGCCGGCCAGATGTTTCCGAGATTGGCGCCGGCGCAGATTGAGCGCATCGCTACGCACGGTCGCCGCCGTACGATGGGGCGTGGTGACGTGTTTTTTGACGTCGGCGCGTTGCCGGTGCCATTCATCGTGGTGATCACGGGCGAGATCGAGATCGTGCACCCATCCTTGTCGGCGGAGATCCTGGTCCAGGTCCTGGGACCGGGGCAATTCACAGGGGAGCTCAACCTGCTGTCGGGGCGCAGCGCACTTGTGTGTGCGCGCGCGCGCGAGCCAGGTGAAGTCATTGAACTCAGCCGCGATCAGCTCCTGCTCCTGGTGCAGACCGATTACGAATTGAGCGAACTCCTCATGCGGGCCTTCATTTTGCGGCGGGTCTCGTTGATGCAGCGGGAGCTCGGTGACGTCGTCCTGATCGGCTCGAAATTCTCCGCGGGCACGCTTCGTATCAAGGAATTCCTGACGCGCAATGCACATCCGTATGCGTACATCGACTTGGAGCAGGATGCCGACGTACAACGCCTCCTCGACCGGTTTCACGTCAGCATCGATGACATCCCGGTCCTGATCTGCCGCGGCGAACGGGTACTGCGAAATCCGGACAACAGGCAAATCGCCGATTGCCTCGGATTCAATGAGCCCATCGACAAGACCCATGTGCGCGACGTACTGATCGTCGGCGCCGGACCCTCCGGTCTCGCGGCCGCCGTGTTTGCCGCTTCGGAGGGGCTCGATGTCCTGGTGCTGGAGTCCAACGTGCCCGGAGGACAGGCCGGAGCCAGCTCGAAGATCGAGAACTTCTTCGGGTTCCCGACCGGGATCACTGGCCAGGCTTTGACCGGCCGTGCCTACGCCCAGGCACAAAAGTTTGGCGCACAGGTGATCGTCGCCAGCGGCGCCGGCAAGATTGCCCGTAATCGCAGGCCTTATGTCATTGAATTCAGCGGCGGCCAGAGCGTCCTGGCACGCACGGTCGTCATTGCCTCCGGCGCCCAGTACCGAAAACCGCCGATCGAGAATCTCTCCAGCTTTGAAGGATCCGGTGTCTACTACGCCGCGACCTTCATGGAATCCCAGTTGTGCCGTGGTGAGGAAGTCATCGTCATCGGCGGCGGAAACTCGGCGGGCCAGGCTGCGGTTTTCCTGGCGCAGACCGTGGCGCGCGTCCACATGCTGGTTCGCTCCGACGGGCTGGCCGAGACGATGTCGCGCTACCTGGTCCTGCGCATCGAGCAGAATCCGGCAATCAAACTGCATGCCAATACCGAACTCTGTTCGCTGGAAGGCGGCAATCACCTCGAGCGGGTGCAGTGGCGGAACAAGAAGACAGGCGAGGTCCAGAAGCGCGAGATCCGGCACGTGTTCATCATGGCCGGAGCCGACCCGGCCACGCGCTGGCTCGATGGTTGCGTTGCACTCGATGCGAAGGGCTTCGTCAAGACGGGCGTGGCGCTCTCCGATGTGGACCTGCACAAGGCCCAGTGGCCACTCAGCCGGCGGCCCCATCTGCTGGAAACGAGCCTGCCGGGTGTGTTTGCGGTGGGTGACGTGCGCGGCGGCAACGTCAAGCGCGTGGCCTCCGCAGTCGGCGAAGGCTCGATTTCAATCGCCTTCGTGCACCAGGCCCTCGGCGAGTAGCTAGAATCGGCGCCATGAGCCGACCTGAGCCATTCACGTTGACGGTCGCCGCCCATGCGGCCGATCACATGCTCGGGAATCCGCACGCGCCGGTGACGGTTATCGAGTATGGTGACTTCGAATGCCCCAACTGCAGGCAGGCCGTAGCAGCCGTACGCATGCTGTTGACCCGCTTCGAGAACCAGGTGCGATTCGTCTATCGCCAATTCCCGCTCGAGGTAGTGCATCCGCATGCCGAGCTGGCCGCCGAGGCCGCCGAATGCGCCGGCGGCCAGGGCAAGTTCTGGCCGATGCACGACCTATTGTTCGACAACCAGAGTCATCTCGAGCTGAATCATCTGCGCAGCCACGCGGAACGACTACAGCTAGACCTCGCTCGCTTCGATGCGGAAATGCAGGATCACGTTTACCTGCAGCGCATACGCGAGGACCAGGAAAGCGGGCGGGAGAGCGGCGTGCGTTCGACGCCAGCATTTTTCGTCAATGGGAGGATTCAGGATGTTTCGTTCGGCATGCACCTCCTCATCGAGGCCGTAGAAGCGACGCTCCACCGCAAGTCATGAGTGTTCCCTGATTCTGGCCTCCAGGGCCGGGTCAGCATTGCCGCCGCAAATGACGATCGCCACTGTCTTGCCCTCGTAGTCGGCCGCCGACTCGATAAATGCGGCGACTGCGACGGCCGCAGCGCCTTCGATGAGTTGGCCGTCTTCGCGATCGATCCGACGCGCGGCGTCCAGGATCTCCCGTTCAGCCACCAGTACACTTCGATCAATCACCTGCTGCGCAACTTCCAGGGTGACTGAATCCGGCTCCATGCCGCCGGTGGTGCTGACTGAAAGCGTCGGCTGTTCCGGAACCGCAATGATCCGGTTGGCGCGCATGCACTCGTACAGCACGGGAGAGTTTTGCGGCCAGCAACCTACGATTTCGGTGCCGGGCGAGGCAGTCTTGAAGTGCGCGCCAATTCCTCCGATGAGTCCGCCGCCGCCGACAGCCACGAATACCGCGTCGAGACGCTCCGTCCCGGATTGCGACAATTGACGCAGGATTTCCACCGCGATGGTGCCCTGCCCCTCCACGACGACCCTGTCGTTGTAGGGCGAAACATAGGTTCGATTCGATTGCTCCGCCTCGCGACGCGCCGACTGCTCTGCCAGGAGCGAATCTCCCCTGACCAGATGGACCCGGGCCTGCAAGGCTTCGATCTTGTTTCGCCGTACCGGGTCCACATGTTCGGAGACGAAGACATCGACGGAAATTCCGAACTTTTGACCAATCGTCGCGACAGCCAGCGCGTGATTGCCGTTTGAAGCGGCGACCACGCCTCGCGAGGCCTGACTACCGGATAGTGAATGCAGCTTGTTGGCTGCACCGCGCAACTTGAATGAGCCGGTTTCCTGCAGGTTTTCAAGCTTCAGGTAGACCCGGCCGCGAGCGGACTCGCTGAGCCCCGTGGAAAGTCTCAGCGGGGTTTCGCGGATGTGGGACCTGATGCGCTGCTCGGCGGCAGTCGAATCCATGGGTCGAGAGAGAGCCATCATGCGGTATCGTAGCGTCCGGCGTCGCAGGTAGCCCCAATAATGAATCGGCGGAACTTCTTTTGGAATCTCGCGGCTTTGTCGGTGGCCGTTGCGGGCGACTCCGGGGCCGCGGCCTCTCCATCGTCCGACACCACCTTTCGTCGCGTCCGTCCTGGCAGTCGCGCCTGGCCCTCTGACCGAAAATGGGAACAGTTAGGCCAGCGGGTCAATGGTCGCCTGCTGCGAATCCAATCGCCACTTGAGGCGTGCCGGGCCGGCTCATTGCCGTGTTCCGACGTCTTTGAGCGACTCAGGAATCCCTACGACATCGGCGACGACCCGGCGCTGACGCAAACCCTGGGCTGGGCGGATGCCTGGGAAACTGCTCCCAGCGTCTATGCGGTTGCTGCCGAGTCCCCCTCGGACGTCGTCGCTGCCGTCAACTTCGCGCGAGAGAACCGGCTTCGTCTCGTCGTGAAGGGAGGTGGCCACAGCTACCAGGGCACTTCTTGTTCGGCGGACTCCCTCCTCGTCTGGACGCGGCGGATGAACGCCATCGAGATCCACGAGGCGTTCGTTCCGCAGGGTGGCATGGGGACGGTACCGGCTCAGCCGGCGGTCAGCATCGGCGCAGGCGCCGTCTGGATGCGCGTCTATCAGCGAGTGACGACCGAAGCCGGACGCTATGTCCAGGGCGGCGGGTGCGCCACGGTGGGTGTCGCGGGACTGATCCAGAGCGGCGGATTCGGAAGTCTCTCCAAGAATTACGGCCTGGCCGCCGCGGCATTACTCGAAGCGGAAGTCGTCACCGCGGACGGCGCGCTCCGGATCGCCAACGCATACAGCAACCCGGATCTGTTCTGGGCCCTCAAGGGTGGCGGCGGCGGCACGTTCGGCGTGGTCACGCGGCTGACCTTGATGACCCGTGATCTCCCGGAACGATTCGGAGCCGTTTCCGGCGCGATCCGGGCCAAGTCTGACGAGGCCTATCGCCGGCTGGTCGCGCGGATCATCGATTTCTATTCGGAACGCCTTTTCAATCCGCAGTGGGGCGAGCAGGTTCGTTTCCAGTCTGGCCGGCTCCTGCGGATCTCGATGCTGTTCCAGGGCCTGGACCGCGACCGCGCGACGGAAGTCTGGAAGCCGTTTGTCGACTGGGTTGCGGCGTCGCCCGAGGATTTCACATGGGAAAAGCCGTTGCGGATTGTCGACTTTCCGGCGCGACATCTCTGGGACGTGAACGACCTGAAACAGCATGCACCTAATGCCATCGTTGCCGACAGTCGGCCGGGAGCGCCCGAAGAAAATATTTTCTGGGCCGGCGACCAGGGCGATGTCGGCCAATACCTGCACGCATACCGATCCGCCTGGTTACCCGCCGGCTTGCTGGCGGAATCACGGCGCGAGTCACTGATAGATGCCCTGCTTGCGGCCAGCCGGCAGTGGGAAGTGGCGCTACATTTCAACAAGGGGCTCGCCGGCGCGCCGACCGATGAAATCGAGCGTGCGCGCGATACCGCGACGAATCCGGATGTCCTGGACGCCTTCGCGCTCGTGATCGTCGCGGCGAACCGCGCGCCTGCGTTTTCGGGCGTACCTGGACACGAGCCTGACCTGCCAACCGCGCGCCGGGAATCACGTGCTGTCGATGGAGCGATGACCGCGTTGCTTCGTATCGCGCCGGATGCGGGATCGTACGTCTCGGAGAGCAATTACTTCCAGGAAGACTGGCAGAAATCTTTCTGGGGTCCGAACTACGATCGACTCGCCGCCGTCAAGCGTCGGTACGACCCCGATGGGCTGTTCTTCGTGCACCACGGTGTGGGCAGCGAGGAATGGTCGCCGGATGGGTTCGTCCGGCTAGCGCGGAATTAGAGCTCGCCCGGAGACGATCTCGACATGGCATTGTGGCTTGACGGGTCGCCGTTCATTCCACTTTGTGGCCAGTCTGCTCCTGCACATGGCCATGAGTATCATCGAAACGAACGTGCATCGTTTTGCCGTCCGGATCCACCGTCCAACGGCTGATCTTGACGACCTGGCCGTTGCTCCGATCCGATTCTTCGATCGTATGACTGTCAACCGATTTCAGCGTGACGCTGGTGAACTCGTCACTTCCGTTGTACGGCGCCTCCGTCCCGTCAAGCTTGGCTGAAAACGACCGGCCCATCCGGTCCGACATTGAGAGTGTGTCGCCGGCAACCGTGAAAATCGTATCTTCGGCATGGTTTGAGACATCGCCGTCGGTCATCCGCCATCCCCCCGATATGAGATTGGAACCTTTCGATCCCGCCGACACACGGGTGGAATGGCTGGTCAATTCAATTGGGCGTGGAGCCATGTCGTACATTGTCTGCACGTCTGTCTTGGTCTTGCCGTCGGCACTCACTGTGCTTTTGGTCTCGGCGACTGTCTTGCCATCCATCTTTGCAATCTTCAAGATTGATTGTTTGTCGACCAACTTTACGCTCAAGGTGTCGTAGTAGGGGCTTCCGGCGATCGGCTGATCTGTTCCATCCGCCTTGATCTTGTAAGGGGGCGTGCAGGTTTGACAATCGTACATGCCATTGGCCAATTCAATTACGTCTGGCTCGCGCGTCGGGCTGAATGTCTGCGGGTCTGGTCTCCAGGTGCCGTTGAATGCAGTTTGCGCATCCCCCACGGGCGAAAGAGCCATGAATCCCAGAAATGCCAGCACGTTGACGCTTCTCATGAATACTCCTTTTCCAGCAATGCCCTGCTTCCCGGAGGGGAAAATAGCTCCCAATGCCGCAATTTGGCAAATGCCGGTGAGGCTAACCAACATGTGGCATGACTCGCCTGCGATGGATCGCGACTGATCGGCGTGTGATGGAGCAACAATAACAAAAGCGCGAAAGCCGGGCTGTATCGCCCCTCGAGCTGTCCTCCGACCTGGTTTTCGTCTTCGCAGTCGCGAACGAGGTTGCGATCGCAGGTCCCGAGGAACATCCCTCGTCTTTTCTTGCGATCTTGATGAGTGGTGGCGCAATCGCTTACCTGCTGTCGCGGCGCAGGGCCTGTTGGCGCTGGTGCTATTGTTGCTGTGGGCGGCAGTGACCCGCGAGAACCCGGAGGCCCGAAATGGAAAAGCGAACACTGGGCCGGAGCGGCCTGAAAGTGTCGGCAATGGGTCTTGGCTGCATGGGCTTGAGCCACGGTTACGGCCCTGCCACCGGCACGCAGGAAGGCGTCCAGCTGATCCGCTCGGCCTTCGAGCGCGGCGTGACGTTCTTCGATACGGCCGAAGTCTACGGTCCGTTTACGAACGAGACCTTGGTCGGCGAAGCGCTCGCGCCCATTCGAAAAGACGTCGTCATCGCTACCAAGTTCGGCTTCAACCTCGAGGCCCAGGGGACTGACCGCCCGCTCGACAGCAGGCCGGAACACATCAAGAAGGTCGTCGAGGCATCGCTCAAGCGTCTCCAGACCGATGTCATCGACTTGCTTTACCAGCACCGCGTCGATCCCAGAGTGCCGATCGAAGACGTTGCGGGTGCGATCAAGGAACTGATTCAGGCCGGCAAGGTAAGGCACTTCGGGTTGTCCGAAGCCGGCGTCGAGACGATCCGTCGCGCCCATGCTGTCCAACCGGTCACGGCGCTACAGTGCGAGTATTCCCTCTGGTGGCGCGAACCCGAAAAAGAGTTGCTGCCCGCACTCGAAGAACTCGGCATCGGGTTCGTGCCATTCAGCCCGCTGGGCAGGGGTTTTCTGACCGGCGCGATCAACGAATCCACGACATTCGACAGCAAGGACTTTCGCAACACCGTTCCGCGCTTCTCGCCAGAGGCGCGCAAGGCCAATCAGGAATTCGTAGATCAGCTGGGCCGAATTGCAGAACGAAAAAAGTTGACGAAGGCCCAGATTGCGCTCGCATGGCTGCTGGCGCAGAAACCCTGGATCGTGCCGATCCCTGGCACGACAAAGCTCCACCGGCTCGAAGAGAACCTGGGTGCGGCAAATGTTGTTCTTTCGGTGGACGATCTTCGGGAATTCGAAGTCGCGCTGTCACAGATTCCCGTCGAGGGCGCCCGCTACCCGGAGCATTTGCAGCGACTGGTTGGTCGTTGACAGCCTGCTCATGAAAACAGGGACCCCGCATTCGCGTGACCCCTGTTTCAATTCGCTGGCGCGCCTCGTCGAACTCCCGACCCCCTGGTTCATCGGGGCATCAAGTCCGTTTCCAGGCCATGTTTTTCAACATGTTAGATGGCCCGCTCGCATCCCACTTTCCGCCGAGGCTCGCCGAAACCGCTGAGAGCACATTCGCCCGGACGCAGAACGGCCTGGCTGACCTGGCGGCAGGATGGCGTAGGATTCTTAAGTTACCCCTCGCTCCGGCAAAAATGCGACCGCATGGAGACCGACATGACGCACCGCCGATTCGTTCCTCTCGCGCTGCTTCAGCTCTTGCTTGGCATGCAGGCGCATGCACAGACTTCACCGCCCACCGCACCGTTGCGGCCCGTTTCAGACGATTACTTTGGCACCCAGGTCGCGGATCCGTATCGATGGATGGAGGACTCGAGCAGCGCCGAAGCTTCCGCCTGGATGAAGGCGCAGGACGATTACACACGCTCGGTGCTCGAACGCATTCCGGGACGCAAGGCACTCCTCGACCGCGTTACCGCGCTGTCTGAGGCGGGAACCCTGGTGTATCAGGTGATTCAGGCAGGTAACCGCTATTTCTATCTAAAGCAGGCGCCGGGCGACGACAATGGAAAGCTGTACGTCCGAGATGGCCTGCGTGGAAAGGAGCGGCAGCTCGTCGATCCGACCAAGACCCCGGCGCAAGGACCGCACTATTCGATCGACTACTTCGTTCCGTCCAGGGACGGTCACTACGTGGCCTACGGCATCTCGCCCGGTGGCTCGGAGGAAAGCGTCCTGCATGTGCTCGAGAGCGCGACTGGCAAGGATCTTGGCGAATCCATCGATCGAACAAATTTTGGCATCGTCACATGGCGACCCGACGGGAAGTCGTTCCTGTACTTGCGACTACAGGAGCCTGCGGCGAACGCCGCACCGACCGACAAGTACCTGAAGAGCCGGATCTATCAGCACACGCTCGGAACCCACAAGAGCGGCGAAGGGGATGAGGTCGTCTTCGGATACGGCGTATCACCGCGCGTGCCGGTGGCACCTGACGAGGTCAGCTTTGTTGTCGCGTCGCCGGCATCCGCCTGGGCTCTCGGTGTGGTCGTGAAATTCGTCAAGAACGAAGTCTCAATTTACGTCGCGCCGCTCGACACCGTGGGCCATGCCGACACGCCGTGGAAGAAAGTCGTCGGGGAGGAAGACGACGTGACCAAGTTCGACCTGCGTGGCGATGCGATCTACCTGCTGACGCACAAGGATGCCTCCCGCTACAAGATCGTGCGGACGAGCCTGGAAAATCCCGATTTCGCCAAGGCCGACGTGATCGTTCCAGCCGGGCAAGCCGTGCTCACCAATCTGGGGGTCGCCGAGGATGCGCTGTACGTGCAGCAGCTCGATGGCGGTATCGGCCACGTGCTGCGCGCCGATTTCGCGGGCAACGGCGGCGCGAAACCCATCCCGTTGCCGTATGAAGGCGCCATTGGGGAATTCGTCGTGAATCCGCAGAAGCCGGGCCTGCTGATGAAGCTGACCTCGTGGACGGAGCCGCAGCTCTGGTATGCGTACGATCCCGCCGCCAATACGGTGGCCGACACGGGACTGCGTCCGCGATCGCCGGTCGACTATTCCCAGATCGAATCGCGCGAAGTCAAGGTCGTGAGTTACGACGGCACGCTCGTGCCGCTGTCGATCGTGATGAAAAAGGGACTGGCGCTCGACGGCAGCAACCCGACGATCCTGAACGCCTATGGCGCGTATGGAATCACCCTGGACCCGGGATTCAATCCGGTGCTGCTTGCCTGGCTCGAGCGTGGCGGCATATTTGCAGTTGGTCACGTGCGGGGCGGCGGCGAATACGGAGAAGACTGGCACACCGCCGGCCAGAAGGGAACGAAGCTCAATACGGTGTACGACTTCATCGCCTGTGCCGAATACCTCATCGACAATGGTTACACGAGCTCCGCCAGGCTCGGTGGCGAGGGCGGCAGCGCAGGCGGCATCACGGTCGGACGCACACTGACGCTGCGACCGGAGCTCTTTGCGGCCATCCTCGACGAGGTCGGCGCGTCCGACACCCTGCGCTTCGAACAAACGCCCAACGGGCCGCCGAATACGCCGGAGTTCGGCACCGTAAAGATCGAGAACGAGTTTCACGGACTCTACGCGATGAGCCCGTATACGCATGTGCGAATGGGAACGCCCTACCCCGCGGTGTTGCTGACCACGGGTGTCAACGATCCGCGCGTCGCATCCTGGGAAGCGGCGAAGATGACGGCGCGGCTGCAGGCGGCGACTTCCAGCGACCGGCCCGTGCTGTTGCGCGTCGACTATGACGCCGGCCATGGCATCGGCTCGACGAAGTCCCAGGCCAATGCCGAGACGGCCGACCAGTGGTCCTTCCTGCTGTGGCAGTTCGGCGACCGCGGGTTCCAACCGCGGCCCTGAGGAATTGGCGCGCCCCGGCTCCGTGACGCCGGGAACGAGATGCGCTTACCCGCGGCGGGCATCAGACACAGCCCATTTTGTGATCGGCGTCCGTTGCAACTGAACGACAGGTGAAAAAAAGTATCAAATGGCGCGGAACCAGCATAATATCAAGCTAAGATATTGATATGCCGACGCTTTGTGGTAATCGCCGAATCGCAGTCGTCGTCGCAGCGGCGATGCTGCTCGCGACCACGGCCTATTTTGATCACGGCGACAGCGGCGGCATCCACCACGACAGCGGACACTGCAGTCTGTGCCTGCAGTTACACAGTACGGCGGGCGCGCCTAGCAAACCGGCTATCCTCCGCCAGTTCACGGCTGCTCTTTGGCAGCCGGTGGTACGGCACCGAACCGTCCTTCCCGCCCGCCGAAAAGTCACCAGCCACCTGCCCCGCGGTCCGCCCTCCAACGACTGATCTGACACGAAGCCGTTCGCCCCTGGCTTGAGCAGGGGATGAAACCATCCCTCACGCTCCGATGTGGGCGTGGAGTTTCGTTGTTGAGAGGTCGTCAATGTACAAATCAAATTACGCGGCAGCCGTTGGCTGCCTGTCGCTTGCACTGGTGTGCTCGTCGCCCGCTTGGGCCGGCGAGTCTTCACCTATTCAACCCATCATCGTCACAGCGTCTCCGATTACCCCGGACGACCAACTCGCGACTATTGTGGAAAGCGTGGATCGTGCCGAAATCCTCCGCTCTGGCGGCGCGAATCTGGCCGATGCCCTGTCGAACACGCCCGGGGTAACCGGTACCGGCTTCGCATCGGGCGCGAGCCGGCCCGTGATCCGGGGTTTTGACGCCAACCGCGTGCGCATACTTGAAAACGGCGTCGGTAGCTTCGATGTGTCCGACGTCGGCCCGGATCACGGCGTGCCGATCGATCCGTTGTCCACCCAACGCATCGAGGTCGTGCGAGGCGCGGCCACCTTGCGTTACGGCAGCCAGGCGATCGGCGGCGTCATCAATGCCATCAATAATCGGGTGCCGACGCGATTGCCGGAGAAACCTGCCTCGGTTGAATTGAGTGGACTGTACGGAACAAACGCCGATACGCGGCAGGGCTCGGCGCTATTTGACGGGAGAATCGGACAGTTTGCGATCCACGCCGACGGATTCGACCGGGACACGGGCGACTACGATATTCCGGGCGGCACAATGGGCAATTCCTTCTTCCGTGGGGACGGCTACTCCCTGGGCAGTTCCTACTTCTTTGACAAGAGTCGCCTGGGCGCCGCTGTCATCCACTACGACTCCAAATACGGCATCCCTGGCGAGGACACCTATATCGACATGAAGCAGACGAAAGAGTTGCTACGTTCCTCTTTCGCACTGGGCACGGGCGTCTTCAATACGCTGAACATCGATGGCGGACATGCGGATTACGAGCACAGCGAAATTGATCCGGCCACGGGCGAGGCGGCGTCTACATTCAAAGATGATGAATGGGACCTTCGCGCGGAAGGCCTGACTGATGCCGTCGGACCGTTCTCCGCCGCTGCGCTCGGGGCGCAGGTTCAGAATCGAGACTTTTCGGCCCTGGGCGAAGGACAGGACTACCTGCTGCCGACCACCACAAAAACCGCGGCCGTCTTCGTTTTCACGGATGCTCCGCTCCGCTCGAACTTGCACCTGCATTCCGGAGCGCGCATTGAGAACGTGAAAATCGACGGTACGCCCGCGAGCGGTCTGGCGACCTCTCATACCTTCACGTCTGTCAGCGGCTCGGTTGGCTTGTTGCTTGAATCGTCGGATACCACGCATTGGGGCATCACGTTCTCCAGTGCCGCGCGTGCCCCGGCGCAAACGGAACTGTTTGCACGTGGCCCGCACGACGGGCCGGCGACTTTCGAGACCGGCGATCCGACATTGAAGGAGGAACGGGCCAATTCGCTCGAAGGCACGGTGCGCCTTTCTCAAGACAACGCGCGCTTTGAGGGCGCGGTGTGGGGCGCCAAATTCGACAACTACATCTACGGCAATCTGACGGGTAGAACTTGCGACGAGAATGGCAATTGCGTGGTGGGTGATTCCGAAGAACTCAAGGAACTCATCTATCAGCAGAGCGGCGCGAAGTTCTGTGGCGCGGAAGCCAAGGCGACTTTCGTCCTGTTTGACAGCGGCAGCGGGTCACTGCAGGCCAGCGCGCTCGCGGACTATGTGCGCGCAAAGCTGGAAAACGGCGGCGGCAACGTACCCCGCATACCGCCGTACCATATCGGGGCCGGGTTGACCTGGGGCGGCGATTCTGTGGATGCGGGATTTCTGGTGAAGTACGCCGGCCGGCAAAATGATGTCGCCGCGGCGGAGACTCCCACCGCCGGCTTCGTTTCCGTGGAAGCACACGCAAGCTGGCGACCGTTCGCGAGCAATCCTGGCGTGGAGTTCGCCCTGGTCGGCCTCAATCTCACTGACACCATTCAGCGAAACGCTGTGGCGCTCAACAAGGACGAAGTGATCCTGCCGGGGCGCGAAATACGCCTCATGGTGCGTGCGGCATTGTGATGCGACAGGAGATTGAATGAGACGAGCAAGCGGCTAAGTCACATGGGCATGCGCCTGGACGTTTAGGCGTACCCGGTGCGGGGGCAGGGGCTGGGATAGGAGGGGTGGGCAGCGTCAGGCAGCGCGAGCGCGCCGGCAGGGAACTGCCGGCGCGTCCCGGCCCATGTGCGAGCACGCAGCACACTCGCGCGGATTGGAAGCCAACGCCTGACGCAACAGCCTCAGGCGGCTGACAGTCCCGTGGCTACAAAGATCTTCGTCGCCCAGCACCACCGGCTCCCCCGCTTTTCCACCCGAATGTTTCCTTCTCGGGCGAGTTCGTCGACCAGCGAGAATTGTTCCACCAGCGCGTCACTGAACGGGTACCACTGCTCCTCGACCTGCGTAACGTCGCCAAATCGCGCGCGAGCCCGCTCCAGAATCCTGCCCTCCCGTGAGAGTGTCAGGACCGGAAAGACAATTCGTCCACCTGGCGTAAGCTGATCCGGCGCCCGGTCCAGAATATCGAGGATCCACCGCGCTCCATCGCGCCCTGCCTCGCTTGGGACACCCGGCGGATACCATCCGGAAAGGCGATCAAGCGGCTCCGCGACTCCCGCTACGTCGTCCACGATCAGATCGAATCGCTGCCCCTTCCACGGATCGAACGAGCTACCGCAGCGGCAGTCAACCTGGACGCCGTTTCGCTCCGCGTTGGTGCTCGCCAGACGGACGGCTTCGGGACTCAGGTCAGATGCGCACACGGTCGTGCCCGGCGGCAACAGTCGCGCCAGGACGACCGCGACCACGCCGCTGCCGCAGCCCAGGTCGAGCACTGACTGACATGGCTGGCCCAAAGCACCGCGAGCCGCCCGCAACAACAGGACCGTCGTCGAGGTAGGATAGAAAACGTCGGCCGTAGTGGCGACCGTGATCGCCTCGGAATCGCCGAGCTTCTTGTCCCGATAACTGAACTCAGACGGCCTCATTGGCATCCCCATTACTACGGAAACTGAGCGCCACTCTGGACTGAGGCACAGTACCGGAGCAACACGCGCGATCTTTGTCAGCGAAGGTCCGCGGTAGATGGCAAATCAGAGGGAAGCATCGCCGACGTTTGGCATCGGCCAGAGCAGGTCAAACGAAATCGCGAACCGCGCGGCCGATGTCAAGACACGAACAAAGCGACACAACCCGATTAATTGGTTGCTCGCAGGCATAACGCGACCGTCTGCATGACGAACGCGCCGATCGCCGCGACGGTGCGGATAGCGTCAATCCGTTCCCATGGGGCCCACAAATCTTTCAGGTTCGCAGGCGGAGACGCGGCGTTCCAGGTCATGAGCAGATTGTTTAACGGAACGTTCACCGCTCTCGTGATCACGCCCACAAAAACGATTGCGCATATGGACGCTGCGATGAGCCAGAACTCAACGCCTCGCCACTGCAATCTCACCAGATAGAGCCAACCAAGGGCCGCGATGATCGCTCCGATCATCAATGTGGGCATCATTTTCACGAAGGTGACATGTACCGTCTGCTGATACTTTATGAAGCTCGACGCATCAAGCGTTGCACGAGCGACTGCACTCGCCCGATCAGAGAGATAGATGCCGGCCAGCAACCCAATACACACGACTGCAATCACGCGAACTACCGTGACAGTGCGCATATGAATCCTCCTCTACGGAATGCCGCGTCAAACCGGTTGGGTCGAATGCGACGCTCGGACTATACGCCCTGAAAGTCAGCCATGGGTCATTGGAAGACATCAGGTTAGACGGCCCGCCCCCACCTGGCTTCATGCCAAGTCCAGGGAGGTCACGGGGAACACAGGTTCAACCCTATGCTGCGACCCTCGGCCAAGTCTAGAACCGGGGAGCGATCTGTCGACTGCAAGCGGGCTGGATCGAAGCTGGTCCGGGTTGAGCGTGTCTTCGCCGGAAACACCGGATTGGCAGGTCAAAACACTGTCATCCTGACCTGTTTCGTTGCCTTCAGGCGCTTGCAGCCCTGGCAACGCTGCGCCCAAGCATTTCGGCGAATTCCTCGGCAACGACCGGCCGGCCGAAGTGGAGTCCCTGTCCCGCCGGGCAGTTGTGCCGCCTGAGGAACGCAAGCTGCTCGCGCGTCTCCACACCTTCGGCCACGACCTGGAGATGCAGGCTTTCCCCCATGCCAATCACGGCGCGGACAATGCAGGCATCGTCGGCATCCGTCGTCATGTCGCAAACGAATGACCGGTCGATTTTCACGGTATCGATCGGGAATCGCCGCAGAAAACTCAGGCTGGAATAGCCGGTACCGAAGTCATCGAGTGCAATCTGCAAGCCCATCTCCTTGAGGGCTTGAAGGACCGACGCCGTGGAACCGGAGGCCCCCATCAGGAAAGTTTCCGTCAGCTCGAATTCGAGACAGTGCGGATCCAGACCCGTGTCGCTCAGGATGGCGCGCACCCCCGCGACGAAATCTTTCGTTCGCAATTCCACCGCGGAGATATTGATTGCAAGACGTATCACCGGCAGCCCTTCATCCTGCCAGGCGCGGGCCTGACGGCAGGCTTCGCGCAAGACCCAACGGCCGATCTCCACGATCAACCCGCACTCCTCCGCAATTGGAATGAACTGCGCGGGAGCCACGAGTCCGCGTTGTGGGTGACGCCAGCGGATCAATGCTTCGACACCGATCATTGCACCGGTCGTCAGTTTGATTTTTGGCTGGTAATACAACTCGAATTCCTTGCGCTCCAGGGCTTTGCGCAAGCCATCCTCAAGGGAGTGCCGTTCGACCGCATGAGCGTTCATCTCCTCTTGGTAAAACTGGACATTGTTGCGCCCGTTCTCCTTGGCGTGGTACATCGCGAGATCCGCGTGCTGCAGCAATGTGTCCGAGTCCACGCCGTCGTCGGGATAAGTGGCGATACCGATGCTGCCGGTGACGTGCAGATTGTGCTGATCGATTGAATGGGGCGTGGAAAGCGCCGCCAGTATTTTTTCGGCACTAATGTCTGCATCCTCCGGATGCGATATGTCCGAGAGCAGAATGACGAATTCATCCCCGCCTTGGCGGCTGACCGTGTCGCTGCTGCGCACGCACGCCCGCAATCGATGCGCGACGGATTGCAGCAGGCGGTCGCCGATCGTATGACCGAGGGAATCGTTAATGTGCTTGAAACGATCCATGTCCAGGAAAAGCAGCGCCAGCTTGCGATCGCGACGGAAGGCCAGCGTGATTGCCTGTTTCAGTCGATCGCCCAGCAGTATCCTGTTGGGCAGGTCGGTCAGACCGTCGTGCTGGGCGAGATAGGCCATGCGGAGCGACAGCGCCCGCGCCGTCGTCACATCATGAAACACCATGACGGCGCCGGTCACCGTGCCGCGCCGATCGTGAATCGGGGCTGCGGAATCCTCGATCGAGGATTCCACTCCGTCCCGCCGGACCAGGATGCAGTTTGGTGTAAGCGCGACGGTCTTGTTCTGCGCAATCGCCAGCTTCATCGGATTGGGCACCGCTTCGCGCGTGTCAGCATCAATTATCCGGAACACTTCCTCGAGCGGATGACTCTTTGCCTCCTCGCATGGCCAACCCGTCAGCACTTCCGCAACGGCATTCAGGTATGTCACGTTGCCCCAGATGTCGGTGCTCATGACGGCATCCCCAATGGAATTGAGCGTGACTTCCGCGCGTTCCTTTTCCTCGAACAGGGCTTCCGCATTCGCCGCGCGCTCGATCATGCTGCTGACGGCCTTGGGCAGGAGGTATGTGTCGAGGCGGGCTTTCAGCAGGTAGTCCTGCGCGCCATGTTGCACCGCGAGCTTGCCGATTTCCTCGTTGTGCGAATCGCACAATACGAGTATGGGAATCGGGGGTGCCATAAGAAACAATTGATCGAACGTCTGGATTCCGGAACTGTCAGGCAGCATGAGATCGACCAATACTGCCGCGATCCCACTGCCGTTCTGTCCCTTTTCCGCTTGGTCGCGGAGCCGCACCTGGCCCTCGGCGCAACTGCGAACCCATTCGACCTCAAAAGGCCCGCCAATTGAGTTGACCAGTGCGTCCCGCACTGCTGCGGCGTCCACCGGGTCGTTCTGAATGAGCAGAATGCTTCGCGACACGAAATAACCTGGGTGACGTAGCGTCTCGCGCTATGGAAGCAGGTGTTGTCTGGAGCGGTCTGTTCGGTAACGAACTCACAAAGCCGATTGCGCCCAACTGCCGGCGATTCGCAAAGAATCATCGGTTGCCACGTTCACCGAACATCATCTCCAATGCGACCCCCGCTCCGATGTCGGCCTGGCGGCGCTCGAGCAGATTTGAGCGCGGCCAGGTAATGCTGGATCGCAGTTCCAGGAATAACCACTCCCGGTCAAAAATACTGCGACGGTAAATGACTCGCAAACCATAGTCGGTGATGGGCACTTCGCGATCCGACTCCGCGGTTATCCCGACTTGGTAAGAAAGCGCGCGTCCTCGGTGCAGGTTCTGATAGAGCGTCAACTGCGAGAACCAGCGCACGCCCTGCGTCTCTTGACTAAAGGTGGCCGAACTGGTCCAGCGCCCAAGCAAGTCGTCGGTGAACAACCGCTCCAGGTCGACGCGCGTCGTCGCGCCGAGACGCTCGCTCCCTTCCCAGAAAACAGATTCACGCAAGCGCAAAAGATTGCGCGCCAGCAGTGGCAAGGCGATACGGTATGCGGCCTTGGCGTACGGCTCCGTTGGGAGCTCAAGCGAGGTTCCGACTGACGCGTCGAAATGTCCGCCGCGTTCACGGTGCTCGCTGTAACCCAGTCCGAACAATACTTTGTCGTCGACCTCGCGTCCGAACTGCCGTGGCAAGGTGTCAAAGTCGTCGCGCTGCTCAGTCACGAACTCATCGGGATCAACCTTTCCGACGAATCCGCTGAATCGGTCGCTCATTTGCGGCAGCTCAACCTGTAGCCGAAACCGCACGCTCGGATCCCATTGATCGCGCTCATCCCATAAAGCGCCTACGGCAAGGCTGCCGTGCGTGGCCTGGTATTCATCGTCAAAACGTGCGCTGCCGAAGAACCCGTCGAACCAGACCGCGGTGGAACACATGGATCTGTAAAGGCCGGCTTGCATGCGATCGATCCATGCAGGACCTTGAGGCTTGTCCCGACAGAGTTCGCTTGCTTGGGTCGCGGGAAATGCCGGTTCCAGAGGTACCGGCAGGGCCTGGATCCATTCCAATGGAGAGGGTCTGGTCTCGGGCTCCGGCTTGGAAGCGCTTTCCTCCGCCGCTACAGCCGCACTCAGAATTGCCCCGCATAGGCCTGCCAGCATGCGACGCAAGCGATTGGCAGCGAAATTGCGGCTGGTCAAATTGTCGGACCCGTCGTTCGAGCTGCGGCTGGATGACCATGCATCCAGCGATGTTGACTTTCTACTCCCACGGATTGCCGGTCAATGGCTCTGGCCAGTTTTGCGTGTTCAACCGCACAGACGGAGCCTGTATCAAGGGCGCAACCTTAGGAAACGTATCGGGCTCCCTGCGTCATGGTTCTCTTTCAGGTCGCCGGCCCGATTGTGGAGATAGGCGATGAATATTGGCACCTTGAATCGACTGGCAACGACCGTTGCGATCGGCACGATACTGGCGGCGGCCAGTTTCGCGGCGCACGCACAACTGCAACCACAATTCACTTATCTATGGGAAGCCGGGGCGAATCAGGGCAGGCAGGACGTAAAAGACATTGGGAAGGCGCGCCAGCCACAGCAGCGTCTCTCAGGGCAGCAGCAACAGGAACGCATACGCCAGCAGCAGGTGAACCTGGCTTTGTACCGCAAGAACATCGAGTTCCAGCGGGACGATGCCAATCGGAACGCGCAGCCCCTCCGGCATCAGGAACGCCTGGCCCACAACCGTTTTCAGCAGGGGTATTACGAGCAGCTGCGCCAGCAACAGGCGCAATTGCCGGACGATCGCGCCGACTTCAACAACGATCCGTTCTACTACACGTCCTCAAACTACCGCTATCGCCGAGACGGTCGCAGTTACGAGACCAATCAATACGGCGCCGACATCTTGCGCCGGGCCGTGAACACCGGATACCGGGAAGGCTTGCAAGCCGGCCATGCGGACAAGCAGGACAAGTGGCGCTTTGACTACAAGCAGTCTTTTGCCTACGAAGACGCCAACTATCGTTACGACGGCCGTTATGTGTCGCAGAGCGACTACAACCACTATTTCCGCGAGGGCTTCAAGCGCGGCTATGAAGATGGCTATTACGACCGTCGCCAGTATGGCGCCAGCGCCGATGGCTCGGATTCACTGGACGGCACGGTCCTGAATGCGATCCTCAATCTCGAATCGATGCACTAGCGAAACATCCGGCGGTCAGTGTGCTACCGGACAGACAGCGAGCCAGCTCATGGCGCTTTGTGACTGCGTGGCAAATGAGGGGGTCTCGTAATGGACACGAAAACCGTGCGCGACGTTATCGGCGAGCCGGATTCCTGGCCAAACTTCATGCACATTGAATGGCAGCGATCGCGGAACATGCGGGGAGCAACGATCACAGAGGTGTTTGCTTCAGGCGATCAACTTGCGATCCAGACCAGGGGCGCAGTCTGCGGAGAGACTTTCTCCACGTTCACGGTCGAGGACGAGGAATTGCGTGACCGCGTGATGCGGATTCTGAAGCCTGACCTGGGTGTGTATGAGGCGGTTGCCGCCGCGATTTGAGCTCCGCTTGGTAAAATGCAAGTCGCCTTTTTGCGACGCAATCGTGCAGAACCCGATCGTAGGAATAACTTCGAAAGGCGCGATTCTAACGGACAGCGAGCAAACGCAAGCTGGGGTTTATGTCCTCCAGGGCTGCACTCACTCGCTGCCGCTGCTCAGTTAACAGTCCTTGCGTCCGTAAGCGGGCTTGTCGTCGCTTACATTCCGTCTCGGTCTGAATCACCGGGAACCGCGCGCTCAATTCCGTTGCTGAGACGCTGCCAGGCATCACGGCTGGCATGCTTGGCGTGCTCCCACGTCAAGCCGGAAGTGCCTTTGGCACTGTTCCAGTCACGCATCAATTCCGGCTCCGACTGTTCAAACGTGCGACCCTTGGACCGCCCATAGGAATAGACCCCATAACGATAGGCCGGGCCGTAGTCGTCAAAGCTCGCACCGCCCTTCACGTAGGGCCGGCTCGAAAAGGTGTTGCGCCAATAAGTCTCTTCGACCGTCGGGTCGATTACCTCGGCGAGACCCTTGCCGGCCAGGCCACCCGCGACGGCGCCCACTGCGGCACCAACCACTGTACCTACCGGACCTGCTGCCATCGTTCCAGCCAACGCGCCAGCCGCGAGGCCTCCGGTAGCCGCGCCGATTCCAGTTCCAACAGGATGCGCACCGAGCGTGCCCGAGAGCGGGCCCCGGTTGGCGTCCGTCTTGCGTTCGTTTTCCAGATTAGGATTTGTCATCGTCGTCTCCACGTAATAGATGTTTCGACAGTCTCAGATGGTTATCCAAAAGAGCACCTGTCGCGTGGATACACGCCGAAGGTCTCAACGTCGGACTAAGCTCGTGGAAAAATCCCTCCGAACCCGCGGCCTTCGCTGCTGGCGTCTTGCCAACGCGACTGGAACAATATGTCCCATCGCATCCGGCCATGTCTGTTCGGTGACGCACGTTACTCTGACGTGCCGCTACTACCACCTCACTGCGGAAGGTCAGTGATGTCTGACTGCGCATCGAGGCGTCCGCGACTCGTGGTGCCCGCCATTCCACGGCACAAGATGACTTAGTATCACACCGGCCTCCGACGGATACCGCGATGGCCCGCTTCGATCGGCTTCTAGTCCTGCCCCTCATGCCGTTGCTGCTCTGCGCGTGCCAAAGGAGCGCCCACAACCAAGACAAGCCTCCGGACCCGGAGCCGCCGCCGCCGCAGCGCGGGGAGTTAATCGGCGAAGCACCGACGCTGGTGGCCTCCTATTCGCCCGACGAACTACTCGCTCTTGCCAGCTCGAACGAGGTGACGCAACTGCTTGTAGAGCAAGTCCTGACGCCGGAGTGCCGGATCAACGTCTATCACTTCGAATATCAAACGGTGGATCCGGCAGGAGACATCACCCCGGCCTCCGCCGCATTAATGGTGCCCAACGATTCGGCAACCTCGTGCCAAGGCGAGCGCCCGATTGTCCTGTATGGCCACGGCACCCATACGGACAAGGCTTTCAACATGGCTGACCTTGAGGCCTCGGACAACGGCGAGGGACTCTTGATGGCCGTGGTGTTCGCGGCGGATGGCTACATCGTCGTGGCGCCGAACTACGTTGGTTACGGGACCTCGACGCTCGGTTACCACCCCTACCTCAACGGCGACCAGCAATCCAAGGACATGATCGATGCGCTGACGGCCGCCCGTAGCGCCCTCCCCACCGCGGACGCTCGCGATACGAGGGACGGTGGCCATCTGCTGGTAACGGGCTATTCGCAGGGCGGCTACGTAGCCATGGCGACGCACCGGGCACTGCAGGAGGCGGGAGACAGCGTCACCGCGTCCGCCCCGATGTCGGGCCCGTATGCACTTTCGGCCTTTGGCGACGCGATCTTCCAGGGACGGGTGACAAGCCGCTCGCCGGAAAGCCTGACGCTGCTCATCACGAGCTATGAGAGCGCGTACCGCAACCTCTACTCGAGCACGACGGACGTTTACGAGGCGCAGTACGCCACGGACATCGACACTCTCCTGCCGAGCACGACTCCGCTAGGCGAACTCAAGGATCAGGGCAAACTGCCCGACACTGCGCTTTTCAGCACAACGCCGCCGGACCCTGCCTACGCTGACATGACGCCGGCTACGACCCCGGCGAACCTGGCACCCGTCTTCGCCGCCGGCTTTGGCACCGACCACTTGCTCGCCAACGACTTCCGGCTCGCCTATCTGCAGGATGCGGACACCAATCCGGATGGTGGATTCCCGATACGGTCGAATGGATTGCCGCCCGCCAACCCCGAGCATCCATTGCGCCAGGCGCTGAAGACTAATGACCAACGCGCATGGACGCCGACTTCGCCGATGCTGCTCTGCGCGGGCAACGCCGATCCCACGGTTCTGTATCTCAACACCGAACTCATGCAGAACTACTGGTCATCGGCGACGACTGTCACCGTGCTCGACATCGATTCAGCCGTCGCGAGCGACGACCCATACGCAGTGCAGAAGACCGAATTCGCCGCGGCGAAAGAATTCGTTGAGCTCACTGGCGGCGATGTCGAGGTACTGGAGCAATATCACGCCGGGCTCGTGGCGCCGTTCTGCCTGAGCGCCGTCAAGTCGTTCTTCGACGGGTTCTAGGAACGCCACGCCGAACGGAGCCTTCGTCAGATTTGGCACGCCCTCGCCTAAATGCACGCCGGGACTCGCCGAGTCACGCGGAGTACCTATTCAGCCCTACTCTGCGGCACTCTTCGCCTGGTCTGCTTTCGACCCGTGCCCACCTGTCGCGAACGGCTGCAATCGGGTAGGCCAGTGAAGATTGCGGGCGCGGCGTAGAAGGGCATCGCAGTAGCCATTCGAATTCGTCGCCAGACACTTCCAGTGATGGTCGGCGCTGAAGCGGAAATTCTGCAGAAGACCGCGAAGTTCTCTGGTCCCGGCCCCGTTGACCGCTACAATATCCTTACAGGACCAACAGGCGATGCAATGAAAACCAGCCTCACCACCACGCTGATTGCCCTTTTCCTCACGGCCAGCAGCGGCCTTGGCGCCGAAGATGCGCCCAAGCCCCTTTACCCGCAGTTCCCCAGTGAAACTCCGACCAACTTCACTCCTGTCAGCGATACCTGGGACTACGACCTTCGCGACGTCATGATCGCCATGCGCGATGGCTTGAAACTCCACACGATCATCCTGGTGCCCAAGGGCGCATCACATGCCGGCATGCTGCTCACGCGGACACCGTATGATGCCAGGGCACTTACCAGCCACATGCACAGCGGTCACCTGGGCCCCATGCTTCAGGGCTACGACAACGCCACCGATGTGATTCTCGAGGACGGCTACATCCGCGTCATGCAGGATGTGCGCGGCAAGTACGGCTCGGAGGGCGACTACGTGATGAACCGCCCGGCGCACGGTCCGCAGAACCCGACGCCGGTGGACGATGCCACCGACACCTACGACACCATCGACTGGCTGGTCAGGAACGTGCCAGAGAGCAACGGCAAGGTTGGAACGCTGGGCATCTCCTATGACGGCTTCGAGCCGTTGATGGCCCTGATCAATCCGCACCCGGCGCTGAAAGTTTCCGTGCCCATGAACCCGATGGTGGATGGCTGGATGGGCGATGACTGGTTTCACTTCGGCGCCTTCCGCCAGCAGAACGCGCAGTACATCTACGAGCAGGTGGCGAGCCGCGACAACAGCATCGAGTGGTGGTCGAACTATCACGACGACTACGACCTGTTTCTGCAGGCGGGCTCGGCCGGCGAGTTGGGGCGCAGCCATGGCATGCAGCAGATCGGCTTCTGGAACAAGATCGTGGCGCATCCAGACTACGACGCCTTCTGGAACGACCAGGCCGTGGATAAGCTCTTGGCCACACAGCCGCTCAAGGTCCCGGTAATGCTGGTTCACAGTTTGTGGGACGCAGAAGACAGCTACGGCGCCATCGCTGTGTACAAGGCAATCAAGCCCAAGGATGTAAACGGCAATATGGTCAAGCTGGTGCTGGGGCCGTGGTATCACGGCCAGGCCATCGATGAGGGCAGCAGCCTGGGGAATCTGCGGTTCGGTAGCGACACTTCCCGCTGGTTCCGCGAGCAGGTGCTGCGGCCGTTCCTCGCACAATATCTCAAGGACGGCGCGCCCGCGGCGGATGTGGCCACGGTGACGGCGTTCGAAACCGGCACCAATGAGTGGCGCCGCTTCGACCACTGGCCGGTTAGCTGCGAGTCCGGTTGTGCCCATTCCACCAAAGCGCTGTACCTGCAGCCAGGCAACAACTTGGGGTTCGAGGCGCCGACCGGTGAAGAGGCCTTCACCGAATACGTCTCGGATCCCGCGCACCCCGTTCCCTTCCGCGCACGGCCCATTCAGCAGATCGGCTACGCGCCCGGGCAGACCTGGCAGCAATGGCTGACCGATGATCAACGCGAGGCATCGGGACGCACCGATGTCATCACCTTCACCTCGGCCGTGCTGACCAAGCCCCTGAGAATCAGCGGCCAGCCGATGGTGCACTTGGTGGCTTCGACCAGCGGCACGGACAGTGACTGGGTGGTCAAGCTGATCGATGTGTATCCAGATGAGATGTACGCGCAACCGGAGATGGGCGGCTATCAGCTCGCCGTGGGCATGGACATTCTGCGGGGGCGCTATCGGGAAGGCTTCGTCAGGCCAAAGCCCATCAAGGCGAACGAGCCGCTTGCCTATGAATTCAAGCTCCCGCCGAGCAATCACGTGTTCCTGCCGGGCCACCGCTTGATGGTGCAAGTGCAGTCGAGTTGGTTCCCGCTGTACGACCGCAATCCGCAGAATTTTGTGCCCAACATCTTTTTGGCCAAGCCTGAGGACTACCGCAAGGCCACGCAGCGCGTGTATCACTCGGCCAAGGAAGCTTCATACATCGCACTGCCCGTGGTGGAGAACTGATCTGCATGATCACCGTCGGCCTCACCAAGACGACAAATCAGAATTCGCGTCGGTAGAGGAACGGTAGAGACCGACTTTGCCGCCTCGACTCGACATGCAGATCTGGCAGCTTTTCGGCTGAGGTTAGCTCTTTGGGACCATAGGCGACCCCGCAACCCTCGGTTCTGCAGTAGTCATGCGGATTCGTTGTACGCACTTGGCCGCAAGCGAACATGTCGCCTAGTCCCTAGAAAAACAAAAGGCTCACGCACTGCGTGGGCCTTTCTTGAAACTGGCGCGCCCGGAGAGATTGTTCGAGGTAATCTGCAAAACAATGACTTGCAGAGCTTGCAGTTCATTGAACCAGCATGTCTCAGTCACGCGTGCGTCACAATCAATTTGAGGATGGTGCAATATCCGACACTCGACGGGATTGCGACGTAACAAGAGCTCACACGATGACAAGAACTACGCGACACCAACAGGGCTTTGCGCGTGTTCGCTTCCTGCTCCCTTCGCTCGCAACACTGCTCGCGCTCGCCGACCTGGCGGTGGCCGCGGATCCGGGCTTCGCAGCCACCGATGCTACGGACCCCTATCTCTGGCTGGAGGAGATCGACGGCACCCGCGCGCTCGACTGGGTTCGCGCCCAGAACGCCGCCACCGAGCGCAAGCTGGCGACGCAGCCGCTCTATCAGGAGTTGCGGCGTGACGTGTTGACTGCACTTGACTCCCCTTCGCGCCTGCCTGACGTGGACCAGATGGGCAAGTGGATCTACAACTTCTGGAAAGACGACCAGCACCCGCGTGGCATCTATCGGCGCGCCACGCTGGAGGAGTTGCGCAAGCCCAATCCCACGTGGGAAGTCGTGCTCGATGTCGACGAACTTGCCCGGCGGGAGGGCAAGCCCTGGGTCTTTCACGGAATGGACTGCTTGCCGCCGGAGCACCAGGAGTGCCTGGTGTCGCTCTCGCCCGGCGGAGGTGATGCCGAAGAGATACGCGAGTTCGATCCTCGGTCGCTCGTCTTCGAGCCCCAGGGTTTCACGGTGCCCGCCGCCAAGACCGCCGTCGCGTGGCGTGACGCCGACAGCGTCTTCATCGGCACCGACTTTGGGCCCGGATCGCTCACCACCTCGGGTTATCCGCGCACCGTCCGGCTCTGGAAGCGCGGCACGCCGCTCGCCAGCGCACGGATCCTGTATGAGACGAAGCCCGACTCGGTGGGCGTGTCCGGCTATCGCCTGCACTCCGCGGGCGGGGACGTGGATTTGATTGCCGACAATCGCACCTTCTGGGAGACCGACTACTACCAACTGCTTGCCGACGGCAGCCTGCACCGACTCGACCTGCCGCCGACTGCCGAGGTCAACGACGCGTTCGCAGGACGGCTGCTCGTTTCTCTCAAGGACGACTGGCAGCGCGGCGACCGGAAGTACGCCCGCGACAGTGTGCTGATCGCTGATCCTGCGACACTGCGCCGGACCGGCGCACGGGACGGTCGCGGGAATATCGAGGTGCTGGCAGAATCCACACGGAGCGAGGTCGTACTCGGAGCCGTGGCGGCCAGGAGCGGCATTCTCGTCCCCGTGCTCGACAACGTGCGGGGTCGGCTCTATCGCTACCAAGAGGCAGCATCAGGGTGGACCCGACGGCAGATCCCCTTGCCCGACAACGGCACGCTGGAGATCGAGTCGGTCGATGCCACGAGCGGCGATGCGTTCGTCAAGTTCGAGTCCTTCGTGACCCCGCCTACGCTCTACTACGTGGCCGATCGGACTCCCACTCCCGAGCTGGTCAAGCAACAGTCGCCCACCTTTGACGCCAGTCGCTTCGAGGTGAGCCAGCACTGGGCCCGCTCGGCCGACGGCACGCGGGTGCCCTACTTTCAGGTGGCGCCCAAGGGCTTGAGACTCGACGGAAGCCACCCGACGCACATCTTCTCTTACGGCGGCTTCCGCAATGCGCTCGTGCCATCCTATTCCGGCAGCTACGAGCAGCTTTACGGTGCCTACGGCAAGGCCTGGCTCGGCCGCGGCGGCGTCTTCGTGCTGGCCAACATCCGCGGCGGCGGCGAGTTCGGCGAGGCCTGGCATCAAGGGGCGGTGAAGGCGAACCATGTTCACTCCTTCGAGGACTTCGAGGCGGTGGCGGCCGACCTGATCGACCGCAAGGTGACCTCGAAATCGCACCTCGGCATCGAGGGCCGCAGCAACGGCGGCCTCCTGGTGCTGTCGACAATGGAGCGCCGCCCGGACCTCTACGGCGCCGTCATTTGCGGTTCACCGCTCGCCGACATGCGCCGCTACCACCAGTTGCTCGCCGGCGCGAGCTGGATGGACGAATTTGGCGATCCCGACAAGCCTGAGGAGTGGGCTTGGATCGCGCCCTACTCGCCTTACCAGAACGCACAGCGCGGCAAGGCTTACCCGCCCATCTTTTTCTACCTCTCCACGCGAGACGACCGCGTGCACCCCGGCCATGCCCGCAAGATGGCGGCGCGGCTCCAAGAGCTCGGCTACGACGTTTCATACTACGAAGAGATCGAGGGCGGCCACGGCGCGAGCGTCACCCACGAGCAACTCGCCCACAGGCTGGCGTTGTCATACACGCACTTGTGGACGCGGCTGAGCGCGCCTTGAGGGCCGTTTCAGCATCGGGTGCCGCACTGGCGCTGCTCGCGGGCCTGTCGCTCCTGTGTGCCGGTTGCGCAACCTTGCAGCGCGCGCCGGACGAGCCCGAAGTGCCGTTCGTGAGCGAGGAGGCTCCCATGCAGCAGGAGCCGGAGATCGTCGCGCACGAAGAAGAGCCGTCCGAAGAGCAAGCGACGGACGGTGAAGTCCCGTTGTCCGTCGCCGAGTCGGAACCGACGATCGAGAATCCTCCTAGACATTGAACTCGACGAGATCATCGTCACGGTCAAGCGCGACGACCAGATCCGGGACCTGGTGTCGCAAGCTCGCTCGCTGCTGCAGGACTACCAACTGGAGTACGTGTTCACGGGCAAGGGTCGGAGAGAAACGCTCCGCGGTCGCCCCGTGGCCTTTGCGCTGTGGAGCGAGCCGAGCCAGGAATGGACCATCGCACGGATCGAAATTCCCCGCCCGCCGGTGAGCTGGAAGCCGGGCGGCAAGCCCCTGCGCTTCACCCTGCACACGCCGGGAATCCAGGCGCAGCACATCAAGGGCACGGGCGCCGAGCGACTGATGTTCTCCTTCTCCCGGGACGGCGAGCCGCTCAAGGTTTACGGCAGGAAGTTTCCGGTGTTCGACAGCGCGCTGATCAAGAAGAAGCGCTGGAGGGCCGTGGCCGAAACCGCGCAGCCCATCGTCTACTTGCCCTACACCGAAGACACCTTCGACCCCGAGTTCGTCAGCGGCGGCCGGGAATTCCTGCTATCCACGGCGCAACGCGCCATCGACGAGTTGCGTCTGGCGAATGCGCCTTCAGCCGCGTTCCCCGGCGAGGCCCTGGCCGATGTCGTGCCAGCCTCCGTCATCGCCACGCTGGCCGTGATCGAGCAGACCGATGACACCGACTTCGTCACGAAGCAGGAGGACGCCTTCAATGAGGTGCTGAACCAATACGGCCTGAAGCGCGGGGAGGCGTACCGCTACAGCGTCTCCAGCGCTTCGGCCATTGGCCCCATGCAGTTCACGAACCGCAGGGGCAATGGCACCTACGCGCTGGTGGTCAGGCGCTGTCGCGCGGCGCGGCTCGACCCTAACTTCGAGCGCGGCGCCACGGACCTGCTCAACGCCATGAAGGCGGCCATCTGCCTGCTCGACATCGAGCTGCTGCAGATGCGCGCGGACATTCGCGCCGCGTACCGCGGCAACAAGGAGATCCTGGGCATCTTTCCGGTGGCCGCCTACAACGGCGGACCGAGGAACGTATCGAAGCTCTACAACGTCATGAAGCGAATGAAGGTGAATCTGACGGAACTGAGTCGTCCCGGCGAACAGCCGCCGACGCCGGTGCCCTGCCCGTGCGTCTGGAAGATGGATGCATCAGGGGTCCGCCCGGTGACGATCCCGCGTTACAACAACGAGAACCGCTGGTACATCGAGAAGTACCAGGCCATCCTGGGCTCATTCGAGGAAAAGGGACCGGCATAGGCCCGGTCGAGTGCTACGTTTTCACCACGGTTGGTTCACTGATGGGCCGCAAGTATCACCTTTCGGGTCTCGAGGTGACGAATCTGGCGCGCCCGAAGAGAGATTGTTCGCGGCCTACGGCCGCGAATCCCTCGCTCCGCTCGGGACCGTCGCCACTACGCGGCGACGTCCTTCGGCGCGCTTCGCGCGCCTCGTCGAACTCCCGACCCCCTGGTTCGTAGTCGCAACGATGTTTGAGATGATTTGAGAGGTTCTTATTTTTCAACCACTTAGCAGGCCCGCCCTCACTCGAAACAGGCACCGTAGCGCACGAAACGGCATCAAACGCTACGTTTTCGCTACGGTGCTGAGCCCACCGCGGCAGTTTGGCCAAGACTCGCGCGCGAACGAATTTGCAACCGCGTGCCGCGATTACGCGCTACACGAGGCTCGCGGTCGAAAACTCGCTGAAAATACTTATGATGTCATCGAAGGCATGCGAACCGCTTCGCTCCGCGGTCGTTATGTACAGTAGCTTAAATCGCCCGATATCTAGACCGGCCAAGCTCGCGAACTTGCTGAGTATCTGCTTCCCCGGAATCTCCCGCTTCCAGCTGTCCGATGGGTCATCAAGGAGTGCGCGAAGTCGGCCATACGTGTCGCGAGTCATCTGCTCAAGAGCCGCACAATCCAATGCTGCTTGTACGCGGGTTAGTTCGCCGCTTAACTTGTCATTGAGCAATGAAGCCAACTCATCAACGCTCTTGTTTTGGCAGCCCTTTGGCATGACATCGACATTGCCCGCCATCCGGCGAACTCGAGATGACACGATAGGTGCGGTCGCGTAACTAAGACTAGCCCTCGCAAGGTCGCGCAATTTTTTATCTACCTGTACAACATCGCGGAGCCAGGATTCGGGTGGTTCCAAGTCCTCAAACATCTCAACAATTACGAATCCATCAAGAAAATAATTCTCCAAGTGGTAGCGGCTAAGAAATTTCAACTTGCCATTCGCTGTCGCTTCGAGTTGCGATGTTTCGCTGTCCGCAGCTGCGTCGCGGTCGCACAACATATAGAATTCTACGCCCCAAATTGACTTGTCTAAGACATCCCGAACTACTTGCGTAAATGAACGCATCAAATCCTTACCGCCAGTGGGGACTAAAACAAGGCTTGGATACCTATTCCTAAGCAACAATCCGTATGTTTGCTTATCGAGATTTGATGTTGTCCCTTCGATAAGCACAAGTCGTCTACCGAGTGCAACAACTCCAATGGACTGTCCCAGAAGCTTGAGCGCCTCGTTGGTCGAATCGTCTTCTAGGACTCGTATCGCTTGATTCTTTGACGACCCATCATGCAGAACGCTTGGCGGTGCCAGAAAGACTACGGTTTGATCCAGGGATGCAGTGATAATTTCTGGGGAGTGTGTACAGAAAATGAACTGATTTCGCGCACCCGAAGCCCGCAATGCTTGCAGCAACTTGTAACTTAGTTCTGGATGAAGATGCAGTTCGGGCTCATCAAAAAATACGATGCAGTCCGATGGTGATCGCAAAATGAAATCAAATACGATATTTACAACTTCGCTCTCGCCTGAGCTCAACGACTTTAATGGGTGAGACTTACCTTCATATTCGTATGCAAGCTGCTGACTCCTAACATCTGGATCGAGAAGCTGTTTTGGGGCGAGCAAAAGCGCAAATGCGTCCTTGAAAGCTTTTAGCGGATCAGCAAAGTCGAGCGGCATCGAGGTAGTGCCACTTCGCTGCATCTCGATGGCCCGACGAGCGATCTCCCTCTCGTGGCTTTGTACTTTCCTAAATAGCGAATGAATCGTGTCCTGAAACCACGCCTTGAGGCCGCCAAATGTATTTGACCAACCGATGTCCTCAAGCCATGGGTCTTTTACATCCCAGGTGAATGCAAACGGGTCTATCTTCTGTATGGACCGATCACTTTCAAAATTGGACTTCCCACGGTACGTAGGACATCTCCGGGCTACCATTGGACTTCCCACGGTACGTAGGACATCTCCGGGCTACCATTTGAGCCTAGGAGGAGTCATATGAGCAGTCAACGTTTCCCGCCGGAGTTCAAGGACGAAGCGGTTCGCCAGATCGTCGAGCGCGGTTACAAAGTCACGGAAGTAGCCGAGCGACTTGGGGTCTCAACGAACAGCCTGTACAAGTGGGTCAAGGCGGTAAAGCCGGACAAGAAAGAGCAGAACGCTGCCGAGATCGTTGAAGCGAAGAGCGAGGTCCTCAAACTGCGCGCGCAACTGCGACGCACGGAAGAGGAGCGCGACCTCCTAAAAAAGGCCGCCAGGTACTTTGCCGCCCAGCCCGAGTAAAGTACCAGTTCATCAATGAGCATCGGCGTGAGTACCGCGTGCGGACCATGTGCCGCATGTTGCAGGTCACGCGCAGTGGCTTCTATGCCTGGTTGCACAAGCCGCTGTCTGATCGCGTGCTGGAGGATAACCGCTTGCTGACTTTGATCCGCGACTCATACGCGGCCAGCGGTGGGGTGTACGGCTCACCGCGGGTGTTCCTGGACTTACGGGAAGCCGGCGAGATGTGGCAAGCATCGCGTGGCGCGCATCATGCGGGAGCGGAAAATCAAGGCACTTCGCGGTTACAAGGCGCCGCGACAGATCGCCGGCCGGCCGTCGATCATCGCGCCGAATACTTTGCAGCGCGAGTTCACCGTCGAGCAGCCCATCGGGTGTGGGTCACCGACATCACCTATATCCGACCTGGCAGGGCTGGCTGTACCTGGCGGTGGTGATGGATCTGTACGCCCGGAACATCGTCGGCTGGTGAATGAAGCCGGCACTGACGAGGATATCGTGCTCGATGCGCTGGTGATGGCGGTTTGGCGTCGCAACCGAAGCAACGCGTCTTGGTGCACTCTGACCAGGGCTCGCAGTACGGCAGCGACGACTGGCTGCGCTTTTGCCAGGCGAACAATCTCGAGCCGAGTATGAGTCGACGTGGGAACTGCTGGGACAATGCCGTCGCCGAGTCGTTCTTTAGCAGTCTCAAGAAGGAACGCGTCAAGAAACGAATCTACAAAACCCGTGATCTCGCCAAGGCGGATGTGTTCGACTACATCGAGGTCTTCTACAACCGGACCCGTCGGCACAGCCATCTCGGAGGAGTCAGTCCAGAGGCCTTTGAACGGGCCTCACAACGAGGCTCCGGAGTGTCCTAAATACTGGGGGAAGTCCAAATGAATGACGCTACTGTTCCACGCTCGTCTATTTCGACTCTTTTTGAGAGTATGCGAAAGAAGTTCTGTGTCGGCTGGTACTGAAGTATCAAGTTGTTCCTTGCCCAATCTTTTCTTTCGACCTGCGTCGTTGCACGAATCACTATGCGTGCTGGCGGCGCCGGATTAACTTTCTGAAACTTTCTGAGTAGGCCATCAATGAGCCTGCTTTTTCCAACGCCATTTGGACCGGCGATGACCACGATATCGCTAAGTTCGTCGACGCTAAACCGTCTTACCGGTGGCAAATCCGTTACGTCGATGGCGTGTATTTTCATCCCCCTCCCCCACGGACACAGTCAACGCTAATAGCAAGTGTCTACCGTTAGACAGCAATAGCCAGACGTCGAGTGCAGCGCCGACTGGTGCAGCGACCGGCCATTTCCAAATTGTCGCTTCCGTCTCGCAGCTTCCACAGATCCGCTGTTCAATGGCCTACGGGTCAGAGCCACGTCGCAGTAGCAGTGCTTCACGATGCGCCAAACCTTCGGAATTCGTTCGACTCGCGAGTGAGCAGAGCGAGTTGTAGGCTCGTGCGGGGTCGAACCAATATGTGGAAAAATATCAGCTTTCTCGACATTACACGATCACTATGTGGATGGTTTCGACATAGCGACTTTGAGGATTGAGGGGTTAATGCCCCAGCGGAAGAGATTGAAGACCATCTGGCGAATGCCAACAATGAGCCTGTTGGGGCGAGCGGAGCTGCAGGAGCCTGGCAGGATTGGGCGGACATTATTGCCGTGGGTTGATGCTGCTGCCCAACGATTCAATGTGACGAAGGCATCGGCCACCGACGTCGCCGCGGCGACTGCTTTGTCAAGGAACTTCTGGAAGAGCACGTCCGATGGCGCTCTTCGCGCGGCGTCACTGTGGCGCTGTAACCGATGTGGATCCATACGCATGTCCTGGGCAATCAGCACTACCGACGGCATTGTTGACGATCGCCGCGAGAAACAGGAAAACATACGATTTATCGAAGTAACCAGCACGCACGCGTACGAAGATGCCTTAAGATCGAGGTTTTGAACCGTGACGGTCACGCACCAATGTAGGGACCAGATCCAACGCATGAGGGTCGGCGAGCGGCGCGGACACGTATTAGCGCAGGGCGAAGCGCAAGACATGACTGGCCGCATTTTGGGCGACTACCTCCCGCTTGTGCTCCGCGCTGCCAAAACCAAAGCTGAGTATCCGCGCTACAAGGCACCCGTACGGCGCTGGTCATCGCCATTGATGACTACATGGCCCTTCGGGATCGCGAGGATGCGGAAACACTCGACGATTCGCGCGCCGGGAGGTCGTGCCGCTACTTACACAGCAATCGCCCTTCTTTCTGCTTGCGCTCGAGGGCGGTCCATAGCTGCCGTCTGGTGCCCCGCCTGAGCTGGCGTTCCACGCAACAAAGTAGATCCAGCTACTACGAGTCGCCCACCTGCAGTTGGCGGCCGGGGAGCATTTGGCATGTACTGAGCTTGTCACACGTACGAAATAGCGCTCCGGGAGAATTGGTATGACGTGGGGCAACAAATGCGGTAACCAACTGATTTTAGGGATTTTTAGGACATGATGAGCGACGGCCATGAGCATTTCGCAGTAGAAATCGGTTGAACCAGCCGTTTATTCAGCCTACTGGTCGGTGCTATTAAGCGCGCCATGCCGATTAGCAGCGCGCCCGCGAGTCTCGGATATTCGTATTGCGCTTAAGGCTTCGCTAGCTGCAACCACAGGCCCTGATGACTACCTTGATGAGAAGAACTAGGCCTTGAACGAGGCCAGGCACGTCTGGACCTAGCGCTCGTTAATGGCAGCTCTATCCGGCTACGAGATCAAGTCCGACCATGACAGCCTCCGCCGCCTTCCCCGGCCAGGTGAAGCGGTGCGCGAAGGTTGCTGGACCACGCCGTTCACGCTGGTTGCGAGTCCGAAGATGTTGGCTGCAGCCGCGCTCCATGTCCCACCTCGGTGGGGGTTGATGGTCGCTACCAGCCAGGAGGTGTGTTCTTGTTCAGGCAGGCGCGACGCGCGCGTAGGAACCCCGCAAAGATAATGCCAGTGGTTGGTGGAGCTGCTGTGGCAGAAAAAACCAAATCGAGCTCCTGGAGCAGCACGGATTGGCGGAAGGCAGCCGGGGCGAACCACATTCGGCTGGTCTGGGACCGCATCGTCGAGCAGTTGGACAGCGAGCTAGAGGAGCGGGTCGTCCGCACCCGGCTTAAAGCCAGGGCACGCCCTGCATGCCTTGCATGACCATCTCGATATGATCGATGGTTGAAGATATCCGGAGCCGGGCCGGGTCGCACAGCCTGGCCTCGGCTTTCCGCATGCAGATGCGCGGCCCATGGCGCAGCCCGCGCAATGGTTGTTGCCCAGAAGAACTCGGCCTTGAGAGGGCCTTTCACCAGCTAGGCAGCGCCAAGCTTGGGGTACTGCAAGCCGACCGGCTCAGCTCGGTTGGTCTGACCCTTGATCCGAAGCCACTCCTCATCCAGCGCATAGCGGATGCTGGCGGAGGTCAGCATGGTCCGGAATGGTCCTTCGACACCTTTCGGGTGCTGAATGCCTGCGTCGGCTGAAGCTCGGTGTTCGTGGCGGATTACACTTTTGGCAAGCATGCAAGCGAGCTGATCCAGTCAATCAGGCGTACCTTGTCGGTGGGAATAGCGCTGGACGCCGCCCATCCCTCCCGGGTGGCGGTAGCTGGATGACGTCGAAGTTCTCCAGCGCTCCGGCGCTGGCACCGCCGCCAGGAGGTCGGTAGCGAGCGCCCGGACGCCAGGCTGGATCATCTGGTTGACCGGGCCGAGGTCGACGATGAGGTCGATCTCCTCCGGCGCCAGTTGTGGGCAGCCGCAGGAGTTCGAAGGCTCAGCTTTTCAGGGTACCGGCTTCGAACTCCGCGCGGAGCAGGCGAATCGCCGAGTCCGTCTTGGCGGTGTGTTGAGCGCGGCCGCAGACGTCGGGCGCTTCGCGGTGCCGGTCACGGGCGCGAACCTGCGATGCCGAGCAGCGCGGGCCCTGGCGAATACGTCTTCGGCAGCTGCAGGGCCGTCTGCCTTCGATCTCACGGGCATCGAAGAGAGCGGCGCGGAAATCGTTTCGCGCCTTCCGCGAGTTTCTTGAACGTGGTGTCGAGGTGCGCCTGGTAGGTCGGTTTCTCGGCGGCGTTGCGGGTCACGACCTCGAGCGGAGGTGTGATGCGTTCGCGGTGCTGGGCGGTGATGAGCTGGAGTGCCTCCTTTTCGCCCTGCTTGATTTCGAGGATGGGTACGTCCGTGGTATGTGTCGAATGCGACCTCCATGGGACTAACCGGGTTTCCAGAGCTTGAGTCGGGGCCCAGACCCCTACCGCCTAGGCGCAATGCGATAGCAGCGCGGCCTCGGGATCGCCCGGATTCTGCGGAAAAAACAGATCTTCAGCCATAGTGTCGATGGCTTTTAGGGGAGGCACGCGGCTGTGGATCTTGGCGACGCCGACCTCGGCGCACAATACAAGGAGAACACGCTCTTGGATGACCAGGCGGCCCTCGGTGGCCGTCGCTGCCTTCGGGGATACTGGCGAGTGCCTTCGAGCGAGCGCTTGCGCCCGTTGCCATCCAGGCTCCGGTCTCGGCGCCGACGGCGAAGAGCTCGGCCTTCGCCCGGATCGATCTGCGGCAGCGACCGCGAAGTATGTCGAGCCGTCGGCCTCCGTCTCCCGCCGTTGTCCCAGCCAGGGACTGCACAGACTGGGATCAGCTGATCAGCTGCAGGCATCTCCGAGCCGCCTTCGCCAGCCACCGCGCCGGAGCATGTGGGGTGATGCCGGCAGCCGCCGGCAGTCGGCAACCGTCAGGCCGAAGAGCTCGGCCGTTTGAGGGGGAAGGTCTGCCGCGGCCCGAGCATCTGCAGATGGGGTGGCTGGCAAGCAGCAGTGCCATCCTGCTCGCCCCCTGCCGTCGATCGCATCGCCCAGGGCGCAGCGCAACAGGAATCGATCGCTTTCCGATGCGCTGGTGGACGTCGATGAGTACGCGTGAGATGGTCGCGCAGGATAACAGTCGCACCTTGACTCCGGTGGAGCGCCTTTAATGCCATGCCAGCACTCTGGTAGTGATGCCGATTGCGTCATACCCGCCGTTTGCAATGACAACACCGGCATCGACACCTTTCGTGGATTCGATGTCGAAGGCCGGCTCGGCGAGCGCCTTGAAGTCGCTGGCCTCCACGTAGAGCGCATGTGTCCCGCCCCGTCAATGTCCGGATCGCGAACAGGTCGGCTGCGACCTGGATCGGCGACATATCATCGGCTGTTTCGTCATCGGCGTCGACGACTGGCGCCGTGAGCGTCGCAGTCGCCAGCGGCGATATGTCCCGCCTCATGCGACACGATGAAGATCCGGACGCAACCCCGGGTCTTGGATTTGGTGTTCCAACAGGACGACCGGCCGGCCCGCCACCACGCAAGCGAGACCCTGGAACTTTGGCTCGGGTGATGTCCGCAGGGCGGCGGCAGGGAATGCCGCGTCGAGCGAGTGCTCCCAGCAGGAAGTAGGCGTTTACGGGCTTCGCGGCAGTGCCGAGGATCTCCTTTCGCCATTCCAGCGCGTTCAAAGGTGGAGAGGCGGGACCGGAAACTACATCCTCAGGCTTCGAACGATGGCGCCGGCGACTGCCAGCGCGGCGTAGATAGCAGACCATATTAGGTGAGCGTCTATGTTGCCAACCCGCCACAACTGAGCATTAACGTCAGTTCAAACAGCAAGTCCAATCGAGGCGTCGCGAATCTTCGCCATCGAATTAGCCCAGAAACCGGGCGACCCGTATCTCGAGATCCGGCAGGAGCGAAACTTCAGTACCGCAATCCGCCTTCCACCAGTGCCGGGCAAAATCGCCGT
>CAWFXH010000011.1:0-76093 GCA_963819705.1 uncultured Gammaproteobacteria bacterium | reverse complement strand
ATGCTCGCGCTCGTGAAGCTCGGGCCGCTCGCGGGCCGCAAGCCCGACAAGCTCTCCGGCGGCGAGAAGCAGCGCGTCGCGCTCGCGCGCGCGCTGGTCAAGCGCCCGAAGCTCCTGCTGCTCGACGAGCCGCTCGCGGCGCTCGACAAGAAGCTGCGCGAGCACACCCAGTTCGAGCTCGCGAACCTGCAGTACCAGCTCGGCACGACTTTCGTCGTCGTGACGCATGATCAGGACGAAGCCATGACGCTCGCGAGCCGCATCGCCGTTATGCACGAGGGCCGGATCGCGCAGGTGGGCTCGCCGGGCGAGGTCTACGAATACCCGGCAAACCGCTACGTGGCCGGATTCGTCGGCAACATCAACCTGATCGAGGGCCGAGTGACCGGGGCGGCGAATGGCCGGCTGACGCTGCACTCGGATGCGCTCGACGCCGACTTCGCGGTCGTCTGCGACGATCCGCGCGGCCTTGACGGCGGGGTCAGCGTTGCCGTGCGGCCGGAAAAGATCACGATCAGCCGCGAGGCGCCGGACGGAGGCGAGCGCAACGTGGCGAAGGGCATCGTCCGCGATCTCGGCTATTTCGGCGACCAGTCGCTGTACCGCGTACTGACCAAGAGCGGGGCCGTGCTGCAGGTCAGCGCGCAGAACCTGCGGCGCTCCGCGAAGCTGACCGTGGAATGGGACGACGAGGTGTTCCTTTCCTGGGAAGTCGACAGCACGATTCTGCTGCGCTCATGAGCGAACCGGGCAACAGCAGCGGGGACAAGTCATTGCGCTGGCTGCGCCGGGCAGTGACCTTCCCGTACTTCTGGCTGCTCCTCTTCTTCCTGGCGCCGTTCCTTATCATCCTGAAGATCAGCGTGGCGGACCCGATCGTCGCGCAGCCACCCTTCACGCCACTGCTGCAATGGGGCGCCGGGGGCCTCGAGGGCATCCGCGTCACCTTCACGAACTTCGCCTTCCTGTTCCAGGACGGCTATTACGGAATCATCTACCTGGCCTCGCTCAAGATGGCCGCGATAAGCACGTTGCTGTGCCTGCTGCTCGGCTACCCGATGGCCTACTACATCGCGCGCCAGCCGCCGCAGCGCCGGCAGCTCCTGCTGCTCGCGGTGATCCTGCCGTTCTGGATCTCGTTCCTGCTGCGTGTCTACGCCTGGATCGGGCTCCTCAACAATCGCGGTGTGATCAACGAATTCCTGCTCTGGACCGGCGTGATCGACAAGCCGCTGCCGATGCTCTACAACGACTTTGCGGTCTACCTCGGCATCGTGTATTCCTACCTGCCGTTCATGATCCTGCCGCTCTATTCGAACCTCGAACGGATGAACCTTGACCTGCTGGACGCCGCCGCGGACCTCGGCGCGCGGCGCTGGCGGGCCTTCGTGGACGTCACGCTGCCGCTCTCGGTGCCGGGCATCATCGGCGGCTGCCTGCTGGTGTTCATCCCCGCGGTCGGCGAGTTCACGATCCCGGCGCTGCTCGGCGGCGCGGACACGCTCATGATCGGGCGCGTGCTCTGGGACGAGTTCTTCGGCAACCGCGACTGGCCGGTCGCGTCGGCGGTGTCGGTCGTGCTGCTGCTCCTTCTGATCGCGCCGATCATGTGGTTCCAGCGGCTGCAGAGCCGCGAGCACGAGGCGGCGCCATGAAGGGCCGCTCGTTTCCGCTCGCCTCGATCGTGGCTTTCGGTTACGCGTTGCTTTACCTGCCGATCATCTCGGTCGTGATCTACTCGTTCAATGACTCCCGCCTGGTGACGCTTTGGGGCGGGTTTTCGCTGCGCTGGTACGCGGGCCTGCTGCACGACGACAAGCTGCTTTCGGCGGCGCTGCTCTCGTTGCGCATCGCCTTCGTCAGCGCGAGCCTCGCGACGGCGCTCGGCGCAATCGTCGCGCTCGCTCTGCACCGGGTCGCGCGCCTGCGCGGGCGGCTGCTGCTCTCGGGCATGATCACGGCGCCGCTGGTGATGCCCGAGATCATCACCGGCCTGTCACTCCTGTTCCTGTTCATTTCGATGGCGAACCTGATCGGCTGGCCGATGAACCGCGGGGCGACGACGATCACCATCGCTCACGTCACGTTCTCGATGGCCTATGTCGTCGTCGTGGTCCGCTCGCGGCTCTCCGCCATGGACGAGTCGCTCGAGGAGGCGGCAATGGACCTTGGCGGGCGCCCGCTCTCCGTTTTCTTCGACGTGACCGTGCCGATGCTGCTGCCGGCGCTGGTCTCCGGCTGGCTACTGTCATTCACACTGTCGCTCGACGACCTCGTGATCTCGAGCTTTGTTTCGGGCCCGGGCGCGACCACGCTGCCCATGCTGATATTCGCGAAGGTGCGCTTGGGCGTGACCCCGGACATCAACGCCATCACGACGATCATCATTGCGCTGGTCGCGATCGCGGTCGCGACCGCATCCATCGTGTCGAACCGTCGCCGGCCGGCAGCGGCGGATTGACGGGTACCGGAGGAGAGGACGTGGACGATTCCCTGAAGACGATTTTCGACGGCTACCAGGAGGGCCATGCGCTGCCAGGCGCCGTTTACAAGGATCCGGCGATCTACGAGCTGGAGGTGCAGAACATCCTGTTGAAGTCCTGGCTCTATGTCGGCCACCAGAGCCTGGTTCCCGGGCGCGGGGACTACTTCCTGTTCGAGGTCGCGGGCGAGTCCGTCATTGTCATTCGGGACGGGCAGGGGGCGGTCAATGCGCTGCTGAACGTATGCCGCCACCGCGGCTCGCGCATTTGCGACGTGCCCGCCGGGCGAGAATCGCGCCTGACCTGCCGCTACCACGGCTGGACCTACGGGCTCGACGGTTCGCTCAAGGCTGCCGCGCGCGTTCCGGACGGATTCGACAAGTCGAAGTTCGGCCTGCGGCGGCTGCACACGCGGGTCTTCGACGGCCTGATCTTTGTCAACTTCGACGAGAATCCGCCGGACTTCGACGCGTTCGAGCGCGAGATGGGCCCGCCGCTCCGTCCCTACGGACTAGACAAGGCAAAAGTGGCCCTGCGCCGCAATTACCCGATCGCCAGCGACTGGAAGCTTGCGGTCGAAAACTATTGCGAGTGTTACCACTGCCAGCCGGCGCATCCGGAATACTCGGTCGCGCACGGCCGCGCAGTGCCGCGCGCCGAATGCGAAGCGCAGCTCGGCGATGTGATGGCAAAGGCGCCGTCAGTTGGGCTTACGCAGCATTTCGTGGACCGTTCCTGGCTGCACGCGGAGCAGTTCGGCCTCGAATACAGCTTCGACCGCTACCCGTTGTTTCGCGGCCACCTGACGGGCAGCCGCGACGGCCGGCCCGTCGCGCCCCTGCTTGGCACGATCACGGGCTACGACGGCGGTACCACGGACCTTCACCTCGGCCCGATGACTTTTGGCCTTGCGTATTGCGACCACGTCGTGCTGTACCGTTTCACGCCGCGCGGCCGGCGCCTCACGGACTGCGAGATCACCTGGCTCGTCAACGGCAGCGCCGTCGAGGGCAGGGATTACCGGCTCGACGACTTGATCTGGCTCTGGGACGTTACCACTATCGCGGACAAGCAGATCATCGAGCGCAACCAGGCGGGCGTCGACTCGCGCTATTACGTGCCCGGGCCGCTCTCGCCGACGATGGAGCCGTTTACGCAGCAATTCCTGAGTTGGTACGTTGCCGCCATGCGGCGAATTACGGGCGGCGGTTTGCCGGGTCGCCGGCCGGTCGCTACTATCGGGAAGACCGCGGAGGGAAGGACATGACTGACCCGATTCGCATGTACACAGGGCAGGGCTCGCCTGCGCTTACGGCGGCTGTCTCGGCCGTGCTGTCAGTGGCCGCAGGCGCTGCCGGGGCGCAGGAGGTTACCGGGCTGGACGAGGTCATCGTCACCGCGACCAAGCGCGCGGAGCGGCTCCAGGACGTCTCTGAATCGATCAGCGCGTTCGACTCGAATTCAATTGCGATGCGCGGCCTCCAGCAGATGGACGACATCGTGAAGTACATCCCGGGCATGTCGCTCGCGCAGCGCGAGCCCGGCGGCACCACCCTGGTTTTCCGCGGCGTCGCGAGCTCGGGCCTCCAGTTCGGCGCCGTGTCCTCTTCGGCGCTGTACCTCGACGAGCAGCCGATCACGCAAAGCGGTCGGAACCCTAATCCACGTTTTATAGACATCGAGCGGGTCGAGGCGCTGCGGGGGCCGCAGGGCACGCTTTACGGGGCGAGTTCACAGTCGGGCACCTTGCGTGTCATCACCGCCAAGCCGGATGCAACGGGATTCGATGCCTGGGCAGAGGCCCAGGCCAACAGCATCGCCGGCGGTTCGCAGGGATATGACGTCAGCGCAATGGTCAACCTGCCGCTGGCGGGCGACCGCGTGGCCCTGCGCCTTGTCGGGTTCACGGCCGAAGATGCGGGCTACGTCGACAACGTGCTCGCCGAGAGCCAGGGTGGCACGTTCGACAATTCGGACAAGGTCGGGAAGGATGTCAACGACATCAGGACGACCGGCGGGCGCGCTGCGCTGCGCTTCGACTTCAGTGACAGCGTCAACGCCACCATCGGCGCGATCTATCAGGATGCACATGCCGGCGGTCATGGCGACGTGACGGTCGGCGCGGGCGACCTCAAGCAGGCGCGCTTCGAGAACGAGAACCTCAACGACCGCTGGTACCAGGTCGGGCTGACCCTCAACGCCTCGCTGCCTTTCGGCGACCTCGTGGTATCCGGTTCGTATTTCGACCGCAAGTTTGCCTATGAGGCGGATGCGACGGACTACGAGTTCAGCTTCAACCAGGCCGCGATCTACTACAACTCGCTCGCCTACGACTTCGGCGGCGATCCGCGCGGCTTCGCGACCAACCACGAACATACCGACATCACCACGTTCGAGGCGCGACTGCAGTCGTCCCACGACGCCGAAAGCCGCTGGTCCTGGCTGGCCGGCGTTTTCTACAGCAAGGAGACGGGCCACACCGAGTTCGACAGTTACGTCCGCGGCTACGAGAACACGCCAGCCTTCGCCTACTTCAGTTACCTGGAATACAACGTCTACAACAACACGCTGGCTCCGACCGAAGCCTGGTTCATCGGGAAGTACGATACTGAGCTCGACCAGAAGGCGGTCTTCGGGGAGCTTGGCTTCGATGTGACCGACAACTTCACGATCACCGCCGGCGGTCGCTGGTTCGAATACGACCGCAAGTTCGGGCTTCACCAGGAGTCGCCGGAGGGATTCAGCGGCTTTTCGCTCACTGACGCCAACACGCATTCGGATGAGAGCGGCTCGGTCGGCAAGCTCAACCTGACTTACCGCTTCAACCATGATCGGATGGTGTACGCGACATATTCGGAGGGATTCCGGGTCGGCGGCGCCAATCCCGTGCGACCCATCTCGATCCTTCCGCACGTGTACAAGTCAGACAAGCTCACGAATGTCGAAATAGGCGCCAAGACGGAGTGGCTGGGAAACCGGCTGCGATTCAATATCGCGGCCTACACGATGAAATGGGATGATTTCGCGGTCCAGATCGAGGACCCGCAGCCGCTGGTGTTCCAGCTCGGTTACGTCAATCTGCCGTCCGCCGAAATCAACGGCGTCGAAACCGAGTTTTCGTTTGTCGTCAACGACGCCTGGCAGGTCGATGCGACACTGGGCTGGAACGACGGGAAAGTGTCCCAGGCCACCGTGCTGTCGCTCACGGATTCCAGCAACGTCACGTACGAAATCCCGGTCACGAAGGGTGCGCGCCTGCCGCTGACGCCGGACTGGAGTGCGACGCTCGGGCTTGAGTACCGCTCACGTGGCCGGCTGTTTGACGCTCAGCCGTTCGGGCGGATCGACCTCGCTTACGTCGGTGAGTCGGTCAACAACCTCGAAGGCATCGAGTCAGTTGTCGGCGGAGCCGGCGTGCAGGTGCAGGACGCCTACCAGACAGGGGACCTCCGGGTCGGCCTCGAGGGCGAACATTGGACGACCTCGCTCTTCATCGAAAACTTCACGGACGAACGGGCCAACCTGTTCTTGAGCAATCGCTGGGCCACACCGCAGCGCCAGTCGATCAACCGGCCGCGCACGCTGGGGTTGCAGTTCCGCTACGAGTTCTGATGGACATCGGAGTCCCGCTCCGCAGCTTCGGCAAGATCGAGATGGCGGCACTTGGCGACGCCATCCTCGGGCAGGACGAGGCGGCCTGGAAGGAGAACGTCCAGCGCCAGAACGACTACGAAGTGCACGAGCAGACGCGATCGATCGTGCTGCTGTTCGCCGAAGTCGACGGCTGGCCGGCGGTCGAGGTGAGCAAGCAGCCCGGCTGGGACCGGCTGGCCAAGGTTGCGGTGCCGGTGATGCACGAGATCATCGGCAAGTGGTATCCGCCGGGCGGGACCATCATCCGCGCGATGGCCGCCAAGCTGCTCGCCGGCGGCCGCATCATCCCGCACCGTGATTCGCACCCGTCGTTCGGCGCCGGCCACCGCATCCACATCCCGATCGTGACCAACCCGCGCGTGCGATTCATGATCGACGGGCGCCCCTACCAGCTCGAAGTCGGCGAGGCTTACGAGATCAACAACCAGAAGGTCCACAGCGTCATGAACAAGGGCGTCGCGGACCGGATCAATTTCATCTTCGACTACGTTCCTCCCGGGGCCATTCCCGGGCGACTCTCGCCCCCGGCGAGGGCGGAGTCGCCGACCGCGGGCTCGTAGCGCCGGTAGCGGTCCCGGATCGGATCGATGACCTCGATCAGCTCGTCGAGGTAGCGCTGGTAGTGCCGCCAGTGGCCGATCGAACGGTCGTAGATCGGCTGGCGCACCTGTTCGGCCGACGGTGTCCTGACCGGGCGGTCGCTCTCGTGGAATTTCAGGCAGGCGTCGTCCCAGGGCAGGCCGCAGAATGCGAGCAGCCGCCGCACCTGCGCCTCGAAATTGCTGACGACTTCTTCGTATTGCACGGTGAGCACGCGTCCGGGCAGCACGCGCGACCAGTGGTTCATCATCCGCTGGTACTGCAGGTAATATTCCCCGATCTCCGTCAGGTCGTAGGTGAAGTTCTGGCCCTTGGCGAACAGCTGCCGGTAGCAGGACAGGCACGCATCGAGCGGATGCCGCCGCGCATCGATGATTTTCGCGTTCGGCAGGATGGCCGCGATCAGGCCGACATTGGGGAAGTTATTCGGCATCTTGTCAATGAATCTCGGCGCGCCGGTCCGGCGGTGCATGTGCGCCTGGGCGAGGTAATCGGCGCCGAGCGCCGCCACGTTTGCCGGCGCGAGCTCGCGCATGGCTTCCGGGTAGTTGACGCCATCTGCGCGGTTGCGATTGAGCGACGTCGCGACGCGGCCGATGTACGGTAGCTCGCTGGTGCCCTCGACCTGGCCGTGGCTCGCCAGGATCTGTTCGAGCAGGGTCGAGCCCGAACGCGGCAGGCCGAGGATGAAGACCGGCGATGGGTCGGGATTCCCGGCGCCGCGCAGTGACTGCAGGAATTCCGCGGTGTAGACCTCGATGAGCCGGTCGTTCATGACTTCGGTCTGCACCGGGTCGTAGGCGATCTGCGACCGCTGTGCCGCGTTGCCGCTGCGGTAAAAGTGCCAGGCGCGCTCAAAGTCACGACGGTCCTCGTATGCCTTGCCGAGGGCGAACAGGAAATTCACCTGCGACTGCTCATTCTCGCCGCCGGCCGCAGCGCGCTTCTCCATCTCCGCGACCGCCTGGTCGTCGAAGCGGTAGGTCTTGAGGTTTGCGAGGCTCCAGTAGGTCTCGCCGAAGTCCGGCGCATGCCGGATGCACGCCTGGTATGACGCGACGCATTCGTCGTAGCGTCCGACGGCCTTCAGCATGTGGCCGAGTCCGAGCAGCGCTCCGATATGATCGGTCTTCAGCTCGAGGCACCGCCGGTACGCTTCAATGGCGTCGTCGGTGAATGACGCCCGCGCGAGAGTCGAGGCCCGCAGGTAGTGTGCCGGGGGATGCGACGGATCGAGCGCGATCGCGCGGTCGAAGCAATCGAGGGCTTCGCCGTAGCGGTCCTGGTCCTTGAGCAGCCGACCGAGGTCGAGGACCGCCAGGATGAAGTCAGGCGCGATCCCGATCGCCTGCCGCAGCAGGAGCTCGGCGTCGTCGCCACGATCGGCCCGTACCGCGATCAGGGCGAGCAGGCGCAGGGCATCGACATTGCGCGGGCTCTGGCGCAGCACGCGGCGGTACAGCCGCTCGGCTTCGTCGATGCGGCCCTCCTTCTGGTGCTCGGCCGCGAGCGCCATGAGCCGCCGTTCTGGCGAGCGCTCGAAGCACTTCTCGAATGCGGCATCCGCGTCCTGCCCGCGGCCGAGGAGCGCGAGCGCCTTGCCGAGCGTGAACCAGGCGCGCTCGAGAGTCGGATCGAGGCGGGTTGCGCGTTCGAGGAAGGGCAGGGCATCGGCGGCCCGACCCTCCTGCAACAGGAGAAATCCCAGGTCCTCCGCGGGCTTGGCAAAAGAGGGAGCGGCGGCGATCACCCCGCGCAGAAGCTGTTCCGCCTCCTCGCGGCGATCCCGCTTGACGAGCAAAGCGCCGAGCAGGGCCTGCAAGTTGATGTCGCCCGGGTATTTCGTGAGCGCGGCGCGGCAGCGCGCCTCGGCGGCTCCCAGCTCGCCGGCGTTGATGAGGCCGATGGACTCGTTGAATACGGCCTTGGGTGCGGTCGGCGGATGCATCGGCGGCGGATCAGTTCCCGTCAGGCGCCGAAGCCAGGATCGCCGCGAGCCGGCGCAACAGGGCGGCGTGGGCCGCGATGCGCTGCTCCAGCGGGAGGGCAGCAGCCGGAGTCTCGAACACGAGCACGGTGTGCGCGGCCGGTCCGGGCCGCGGCACGCCGCCCACGACAATTCGGCGCGCACTCATCAGTTCGTCAATCGAGCTGTCGGTGACCGGCCCGACGATACCGTGCACGACCGTTTCGTCGAAGCGCGTCATGCCCTCCGTCTTGATGGGTACGCCGTTCTCCCTCAGCACGGCCACGGCCGCGATGGCGAGGGGGTCCCCGGCGCCTTCGGCGCCCTGCGAGTAGACGTAGCCCTCGTCGATCAGGTTGTCCTCGTGCAAGTCGATGCTGCAGACGGGCGGGTAGTCCGCGAGGCGGGAAAGGACATAGGCGGTAATCGCATCCGCCTCAGGGCTCGAGGCCGCCGCCGCCCGCGGTTGTGCCGGATTCCCGGCGTCAGGAAGCAGGTGCGAGGAATCGCCGACGCTCTGCCCGTCGATGGTTTCGGAATAGACGGGAACATTGAGGTAGCGCCAGTTTCGGGCATAACCCTGCGGGTTCAGCAGTGGCAGAAGCACCACTGGCCGGACAGCGCCGAGCTTTGCAATTTCTTCGATGGTCGCCGCGACCGCGTTCGGCCCGGCGGGTTCCTCGCCATGGATTCCCGCGAGTATCCAGACTGCCGGCCCGGACTTCGGCGAGCGCAGCGCGATGATCGGCAGGCCCGCCGCCGTGCCCGCGGGCGAGGACTCCGTGATCACGTCCACGGTCCAGCCCCTTTCGACGAGGCCGAGAGCACTGCGGTAGAGCGACTCGATGGGCGCGCGCCCGTCAACGTGGGTCGCGATGCCGGGCGGCAGCACGACCGGATCGTCCGCGGCCTCGGCGGCCCGCGGCAGCACCATGCACAGGAGGATTGCGGCGGCGCGGACGCGCGTGACGGACATGACCACATGGTCGCATCGATGCGCCGCCCTGTCATCCGGGCGCGCGGCCGGCAGATGACTTAGAGTGCGTCCGGCATGGGCGCACCGGGATTATTCAGGATGATCGGCGGCGCGATCGGTCTCGGCCATCCGGCCGATTCGTTCGTGATCGGGCACCCGCCCGGCTTGACGCCAATCGTGCTCGGTGGCTGCGGTCGTTCGGGGACGACGCTGCTCCGGATGATGCTCGACTCGCACCACCGGATCTGCTGCGGTCCGGAGTCAAGCGTATTCAGGCGGCGGGCGCTCGATCCCGATGCGCTCGCTGACAGGTTCGGCTTTGGCCGTGAGGAGATGCGCGCGATCTACGACCGGGCCCGCTCGCGCCCGGAGTTCATCGAGGGCTTTGCCGCGCTCTGCATGCGAAAGGCGGGAAAGGCGCGCTGGGCGGAGAAGACACCGCGCAATATCGGGCACATCGCCTCGATCTTCCGCTGCTTTCCCGAGACGCGGTTCGTGCAGGTGCTGCGCGATGGCCGCGACGTCGCCTGTTCACTGCGGACCCATCCGCGCCATCGCGTCGAGAACGGCAGGCTGGTCCCGCTCGACACCTGGAAACCCATCGCCGGCTGCGCCCGGCGCTGGGTTCGCGACATCGAGGGCTCGCGCCGCTGGTGGAACGATCCGCGCTTTCATACCGTCCGCTACGAAGAGCTGGTCCTGAATCCGCGGCCGGCCCTCGAGAGGCTGATGGCCTTCCTCGGAGAGGATTGGGACGAGGCCATGCTCGCGCACGCGGGAGCGGCATCGCCGTTTCGTGACTCCACGCGCTTTGCCCAGAATCCGGAAGCGCTCACGGCCGTCAGCACGGCCTCATTGGGCCGCTGGCAGCGGGACCTGGACGAAAATGACCGGCGCCTGTTCAAGCGGATAGCCGGCCCGCTCCTCGTCGAACTCGGCTATGCCGCGAACGACGACTGGTAGGCCTGGTTGCCTTCAGTAGGCGTTCTTGTCGCTCCACACGAGGCGGGCGGTTTTCAGGAGGATCCGCAGGTCGAGGCCGAGCGACCAATGCTTGAGGTACTCGAGGTCGAAGGCGACGCGCTGGCGCATCTTCTCGACGTCCACCGTTTCGCCACGCAGCCCGTTGACCTGGGCGAGACCGGTGATGCCGGGGCGCACCTTGTGCCGCAGCATGTAGCCGCTCACCAGCTTGCGGTAGCGCTCGTTGTGCGCGACGGCGTGCGGCCTCGGGCCGACAAGGCTCATGCTGCCCTCGAGAACATTGAGGAGCTGGGGCAGCTCGTCGAGCGACGTGCGCCGCAGGAACGCGCCCACCGGCGTGACCCTGAGGTCGAAGCGGGTCGCCTGCATCAGCGGGTCGTCCTCGCAAACGGTCATCGTGCGGAACTTATAGACGAGGAATTCGCGGCCATCGAGGCCATACCGGCGCTGCCTGAAGAAAACCGGCCCGGGCGAGGATCGCTTCACGCCGATTGCGATCACGATCAGCATCGGCGCGACCAGCAGTAATGCGGTCGTCGCGAGCAGAATGTCGCTGCCGCGCTTCAGCACACCGGCCATGCCGCAGAATGGGGTTTCGCGCACGGCGACAAGGGGCATGCCGCGGATCTGACCGAAGCGGGCCTGCATCAGGTCGAAAGCCGACAGGTCGGGTACGAAGTAGATCGAGGCCGTGGTATCTCCGAGGAAGTTAAGCAACGCCCGAATCCTCGGGTGGCCTGACATCGGCAGGCAGACGTAAATGACGTGCACGCCCTGCTGCCTCGCGTACTCTGGCAGGTCGGCAAACTTGCCGAGCAGTCGCGGCCGCGTTGCCGGCGGCAGGCGCTCCAGCCGCCGGTCATCGAAGAATCCCGCCACAGTGCCGAGCCACGGCGCTTCGGCGAGCCTCGTGGCGAGCTCGGCACCGACCCGGTTTGCGCCCACGATGACCAGCCGGCGCTGCGCGCCGCTGCGCCTGAACACGCGAGCGGCGAGGAGCCGCGCCGCTCCGTGCGCGGCGGCGAGCGCGAACGGCGTTGCGAGCAGCCAGGTCAACAGCACGCGGCCGGGAAAGAGGCGGGTGACCCGCAGGAAGTAGCCGGCGAGCAGCAGGATGCCTGCGACACATGCCCACTCGATCGCGCGATGGCGGAGGATGCGTCCCCAGTCCGACCTGTTGCCAACACGTTCGAGCCTCGGCTGCGTCATCACCTTGAGCGACACCGCGTAGGCGCAGGCAGCGAGCGCCAGGTACGGGCCGTCGACGCGTTGCCCGTGAAGTGCCGCCGTCAACAGCAGTGCTCCGGCGACGACGGCGGAATTCAGATGTTCCCTGACGAGTGCAATCGACGGCGGCTCACCGGCTCCAGGACGCGCCCACGCGATCGACGCGGACACGACGCGAAAACTGGCCGTCTCGTCGTGGCGCGGAGGAGCGCCCGTGACTTCCGCTGTGGACATCCCTTTCCTCGATTCGCAAGCGCTCCGCGCGCGCGACACAACCTGCGACTGCAGTCACAAAAACTAATCCGAAAATGCTCGGCGCGCGCGGACTGTTGACATAAGGGCGCGGAATAAATGCGACCAAGGAGCGGCTTTCTCGAGGTCGAAGCAGGCGAATGCGCAGTACCTGAAAAGGGGCGCACACGCCTCCTTTGCGGCCGCGGTGCAAGGCGAATGCCATGTTCGCTCCCGCACAGACCCGCGACCGACCGGCAGGATACCCTCAGGCGTCGTCTCATCTCGTGCAGTACGTAGTTGCAGCGGTGCCGGGGCCAAACCTGAAGCGAAATCGCGAAGTTACCCCCGATGACTCGCCACTGGGCGCAGCCGCAGTGGACCGGGCCGAATCGATTGTGAGCCCGGCATTCATTGAGGAGCAATGCAGATGAAAAATTCCCTATTGGCCCCGTTGATTCTCGGCGGTGCCGTAATCGTGGCGGTCGGCGCCTACGCGGCCACGCGGACGGATCTGAATCCGTGGCAGGACTATGCCGATGTCGTTGCGATCGCACCCGCATTCGACAACCAGCAGACGGCGCGTCAGGCATGCAATGACGAGGCGGTCACGCAGCAGGTGCCCATCAAGGACGAAAAGCGGGTTGCCGGAACGGCAATCGGTGCCGTGATCGGCGGCGTGCTGGGCAACCAGGTCGGCGGTGGCGACGGCAAGAAAATTGCCACTGCGGCGGGCGCTGTGGCCGGCGGCTACGCTGGCAACAAAGTCCAGAAACACATGCAGGAAGGCAATACCGAAACGGTCGTGGAACAGCGTTGCGGAACCGTTTACGACAATCAGAAAATTCCGGCTGGCTTTGATGTCACTTATCTGCTCGACGGCAAGCAGGGTGTGGTCCGCATGGATCATGACCCGGGCAAGCGGATTCGCGTCGAAAACGGCGCGTTGGACCTGAGCAGGTCGTAATCCAGGCGTCAGCAGGCGCAGCGGGCTTCAAGCCCGGCGGCGCGGACCTGCCAAGGCCCCCACGAGGGGGCCTTGGCTTTATTGCCGGTCGGGGTCGACGCGCGTGCCCTTCACCGTGGATTCGACGAGCTCGATTGCTAAATCCGGTCCCTTGCGCTTCTTGACCAGCACGTCTTCGCCGCGACCCTTGCGAATCAGGAAGATGAGCAGGGCAAGAGCGAGCCTTGGCAGGAGCCAGTTCCAGTGCGGGTCGCGCGGCACGTTGGCCGCGAGCGTATTCCAGACAATGGGGCCGTACTCGTGTGCCAGCTCGGTAAACGGACCAATGGCTTCCGGCGAGGATCCCACGATCGACTAATCGGTATCCCTGTTCGTCGAGACCGAGATGCCCGTCGAATAGAGCGGCTCGAAGCCGAAAACCCAGGGCTTGGAAGTGTCGACGTGCACGCGCACGGCCTTCATGTCGGGCCAGCCGTAGACCTGAAGGCGCATGAGGTTCTGGCGCGTCACGGCGGGCTGGTCCATGTCCAGCGTGGTCAGGGGCCGGTCGATCACGAACTGGTGATAGTGCCCCTGGACGATCAGCACCTGTCCGTCGAAGGCCTCCGTCTCGGCATCGATCGCCCGGACGACGGGCTCGAAAGGCCCGCCCTCGTAGCGCAGCCTTTCGTCGAACGGATTCGAATGAAAGGACAGCACGACGGCGCGGTGCTTCGCCTGCCGGGCCGCTGCGAAGGTCGCTTTCACCCAGGCGAGGTTCGCCTGCTCGCGCCGCGTGAACTCGCGCCAGTACTTCTCGATGCGCAGCTCCTGGTTGTTGTGGGTGCCTGCCAGGTTCAGGGTCGCAAAAGTCGCCCCGCCGTATGCCCAGCGCGCATTTTCCGCGAACTCGGCGAACTCCGGGATCTCGTCTGATTCGCGAACGAGGGGCAGGCGCACCCGGCCAAGGCTCTCGGGCTTCGACCAGAACACCTCGCGCATCAACGCGAGGATCTCGGTCGGGTCTGCCTCGCCGCGGTTTGCCTTCCAGCAGTCCGCCCATTCGTTGTTGCCGGGCGTGTAGAAGACGGGGCCGGCGAAGCGATTAAAGAAGTCCCGCTGGCTCTCCTGGAAGGCGCGGCCGCAGTCACCATAGCCCTTGGTGTCGCCAACGTGGATCGAGAACGCCGGGCTTGCCGCATTGATCGAGTCGATCAGCTGGCCGTAGAGCGAATTGTCGGCCGGAGCCGCGTAGGTCGTATCGCCTAGCGCGACGAAGCTGAACGATTCAGCGGCCGCTGATGTGGAGAAGAAGGCCGCGGCCAAGAGCCCGAAGAGCAAGCAACGCTTGCATTGAATCATGACGTCACGCGGACCCATGAATTCGCCGCGTCGACTTTACAACAGCGGAACGAGCAACAGCGCCACGATGTTGATGATCTTGATCAGCGGGTTGATCGCCGGTCCCGCGGTGTCCTTGTACGGGTCGCCGACGGTGTCGCCGGTGACGGCCGCCTTGTGCGTTTCCGATCCCTTGCCGCCGAAATGGCCTTCCTCGATGTACTTCTTGGCATTGTCCCAGGCACCGCCGCCGGTGCACATCGAGATAGCAACGAACAGGCCCGTCACGATCGTGCCGATCAGCACGCCGCCAAGAGCGCGGATGCCGGCGCCCGGGCCGAGCAGGAAGTTCATTCCAAAGCCGACCACCACCGGGATCAGGATCGGAAGCAACGACGGCAGGATCATCTCGCGGATTGCCGCGCGGGTCAGCATGTCCACGGCGCGCGAATAGTCTGGCTTCCCGGTGCCTTCCATGATGCCCTTGATCTCGCGGAACTGGCGCCGGACCTCGATGACGACGGAGCCGGCTGCACGGCCAACGGCCTCCATTGCCATCGCGGCAAAGAGGTAAGGTACGAGGCCGCCGATGAAGAGGCCGATGATGACCGCCGGGTCAGAGAGGCTGAATGCCTCGAGCTTGCCGGCGATCTCCAGGTTGTGCGTGTAGTCGGCGAACAGCACCAGGGCTGCGAGGCCGGCGGAGCCGATTGCGTAGCCCTTGGTCACCGCCTTGGTCGTGTTGCCGACCGCGTCGAGCGCGTCGGTGATCTTGCGCACGTCCTTCGGCAAGCCGCTCATTTCTGCGATGCCGCCGGCGTTGTCGGTGATCGGGCCGTAAGCATCGAGCGCCACGATCATGCCCGTCATCGACAGCATGGCGGTCGCCGCGATTGCGATGCCGTACAGGCCCTGCAGCGAGTAGGCACCCCAGATCGCTGCGCAGATCGAGAGCACCGGCAGCGCGGTCGACTTCATCGACACCGCGAGGCCCGCGATCACGTTCGTGCCATGCCCGGTCTGCGAAGCCTCGGCGACGTAACGCACGGGTTTGAACTCGGTCGCGGTGTAGTACTCCGTGATCCAGATCATCGCTGCCGTCAGGCCGAGCCCGATCAGCGCGCAGTAATAAAGCGGCATTGCCGCTTCGCCCAGCATCATCCTGGTGATCGGGTAGTAGGCGATGGCCGCGATGACGCCAGAAACGATCACGCCGCGATAGAGCGCGCCCATGATCTTGCCGCCTTCCTTCACCTTGACGAAAAAGGTGCCGACGATCGAGGCGACGATCGAGACCGCGCCGAGCACGAGCGGGTAGAGCACCGCCGCGTTGCCGAGATCCTTCATCATCAGGCCCGCGAGCAGCATGGTCGCGACGACCGTGACTGCGTAGGTTTCGAACAGGTCTGCGGCCATGCCGGCACAGTCGCCGACGTTGTCGCCGACGTTGTCCGCGATCACGGCCGGATTGCGCGGGTCATCCTCGGGAATCCCGGCCTCCACCTTTCCGACCAGGTCTGCGCCAACGTCGGCGCCCTTGGTGAAGATGCCGCCGCCGAGGCGCGCGAAGATCGAAATCAGCGAGCCGCCGAAGGCGAGCCCGACGAGCGCATGCAGCGAGTGGTCGCTGTCGCCCGTGAGCCGCATCATGACGGCATAGTAAGCCGCGACGCCGATGAGCCCGAGGCCGACGACCAGCAGCCCCGTGATCGCGCCGCCGCGGAACGCGACCTGCAGCGCCGGATTGAGGCCGACGCTGGCGGCATGGGCGGTGCGCACGTTGGCGCGCACGGAGACGTTCATGCCGATGTAGCCCGCGGAGCCCGAGAGGACTGCGCCGAGCGCGAAGCCGACCGCCGTATACCAGTCGAGCGCGAAGCCGAGCACGACGAAGAGCAGCGTGCCGACGATCGCAATCGTCGTGTACTGACGGTTCAGGTATGCACCGGCGCCCTGCTGGATCGCCGCGGCGATCTCCTGCATGCGCGCGCTGCCCGCGGGCTGGGCGAGGATCCAGCGCGCCGAGAACACGCCGTAGAGAATGGCGACCACGCCGGCCGCGATCGCGAGCCAGAGCGCTGCTTGCATCGACATGAAATTACTCCCAGGAAACGAAAATCATACCACGAAGGTCGTCTTGAGCCGCCTGCGCACGCGCGCGCCCTTGAGCGTCGCGTACGCGGGAATTCCGTTCTTGTAAGGCGGATAAGACTCGCCTTCGATCAACGGTTCGAGGTAGCGCCGGCCGGCGGCGGTGATGCCAAAGCCGTCACCGGTGATGAAATTCCGCGGCACCATTTTTTCGCGATTGGCGACGGCCTCGATGCCGACCGAGACAATATCCCATCGATAGGGCTTCGATGACTTGCGACGGATGACCGGCATGACCGCGTTCTTGCCCGCGAGTGCGAGTTCGACTGCCGCGCGGCCGACGGCGTAGGCCTGTTCGACATCCACGCGCGAGGCGATGTGGCGCGCAGAGCGCTGCAGGTAATCGGCGAGCGCCCAGTGGTACTTGTAGCCGTGTGCCTGCTTGACCATCTGTGCGAGCGTGGGTGCCACGCCGCCGAGCTGGACGTGGCCGAAGGCATCCTTGGTTCCCATGTCCGACAGGAACTTTCCCTCGGCGTCGCGCGTGCCCTCGGAAGCGACGACCACGCAGTAACCCTGCCGTTCGACGGTCTCCTTCACGCGCGCCAGGAATCGCTCGCGCTCGAACGGGATTTCCGGGAACAGGATGATGTGCGGGGGGTCGCCCGCGTTGCGCGCGGCCAGGCCGCCCGCGGCCGCAATCCAGCCCGCGTGGCGTCCCATCACCTCGAGGATGAAGACGCGCGTCGAGGTCCTGGCCATGGACGCGACATCCAGGGATGCCTCGAGCGTCGATACGGCGACGTATTTCGCGACCGAGCCGAAGCCGGGGCAGCAGTCCGTGACCGGCAGGTCGTTGTCGACCGTCTTCGGGATGCCGATGCAGGCGACCGGATAGCCGGCCTGTGCGCCCAGTTGGCTGAGCTTCAGCGCCGTGTCCATCGAGTCGTTGCCGCCGTTGTAGAAGAAGTAGCCGATGTCATGCGCGCGGAACACCTCGATCAGGCGCTCGTACTTGGCGCGATCGCGCTCGAGGTCCTTGAGCTTGTAGCGTGCCGAGCCAAAGGCGCCGGACGGCGTGTGGCGCAGCGCGCGAATCGTCGCCACGCTCTCGCGGCCGGTGTCGATGAGATCCTCGGTAAGCGCGCCGACGATGCCGTCGTGTCCGGCGTACAGGCGGCCGATGCGGCTCCGGTGCCTGCGGCAGGCCTCGATCACGCCGCAGGCGGTCGCGTTGATGACGGCGGTGACGCCCCCCGATTGCGCGTAAAGCGCATTGCGCGGCCGGGGTCGCCGGGTCCTCGATTTCGCCATCGTCAGATCCGCCTGGCGGGCGCTGGCGCGCCCCGTGGGGGGCGAAGCATAGCCGATTCGGCCCGGTTTGACGCGATTCCGGGCCGCGGGCAGGATGGGCGCCCCTCGTCGGGCAGCCGCCCGCGGAGTTTGACGGAATGAGGCTCGTATTGCTCGGCGCGCCCGGATCGGGCAAGGGCACGCAGGCGCAACGATTGCAGGCGCGGAACGGCGTGCCCCAGGTATCGACGGGCGACCTGCTGCGCGAGGCCGTCGCCGCCGGCACCGAGCTCGGGCGCGCGGCGAAAGCCGTCATGGATGCGGGACAGCTCGTCGACGACCGCATCATGCTCGGCATCATCCGCGAGCGGCTCGCGCGGCCGGACGCGGTGCGCGGATTCATCCTCGACGGATTTCCACGGACCATCGTGCAGGCAGACGGACTCGCCGCGCTCCTCGAGGAGATCAGCCAGCCGATTGACGCCGTCATCCTGTTCGACATCGATCCCGAAGTGCTGCGCAAGCGCCTCGAGGGCCGCCGCAGCTGCCGCCGCTGCGGCCGAGTTTTCCACGTCGAGACAAATCCGCCCAGGGCTGGCGACCGCTGCACCGACGGCGAGCCGCACGACCTGTTCCAGCGGCCCGACGACAACGACGAAACGGTGCGCCGGCGCCTTGCGGTCTATCGGGAGCGCACGCAGCCGCTTATCGACTACTACGCAAAAAAAGGGTTGCTGCGCCACATCGATGCCGACGGCACGCTCGACGAGGTCGATGAGCGGCTGGAAGCCGCGCTGAAAGGCGGCCCGGGCTGAATGCGGTGAGCGGCACGACCGCAGCTTCGCGCGCGCCGCTCGGGCTCGTCGCGTTGCTGTCCACGGCGCTGCTCATCAATTACGCCGACCGTGGAGCCATCTCCGTCGCGGCGCCACTGCTCGGAAATGAACTGAACCTCTCGGCGAGCGAGATCGGCTGGGTATTGGGCCTTTTCTACTGGGCCTATGCGCCGATGCAGCCGGTCATGGGATGGTGCGCGGACCGATTCGGTCCCGCGCGCGTACTGGCGGCAGGCTTCATGCTCTGGAGCCTCGCCACGGCGTTCACGGGTCTCGCGGGGGGCCTCACGGTCCTGGTCGCGATGCGCCTTTGCATGGGTGCGGGGGAAGCCACGTTCTACCCGAGTGCCCTCAGCCTACTGTCGCGCAACGTGCCGGTCAGGCAGCGGGCGCGCGCGACGGCGACGATGCAGTTCGGAGCGCTCATCGGACCGGCCGCCGGCGCGCTGCTCGGGGGCTTCCTGATGCTGCGTTACGGATGGCGAGCCATGTTCCTGGTCATGGGACTCGCGTCGCTGGTCTGGCTCGTTCTCTGGCGCCGGTGGACGCGCGGCGTCGAGGGCGCCCGGGCGCTGCCGGCTTCGGGCGACGACCCGCCTTACGCACGGATCCTCAGGCAACGTGCTCTCTGGGGCGGAATGGCCGGTACGTTCTGTTCCAATTACGCTTTCTACTTCGTGTTTTCCTGGCTTCCGCTGTATCTTGTCAACGAACGCGGGCTCACGCTGGCCCAGATGACGCCGATCACGGGCGCGTTCTACGTGGCGGATGGGGCGAGTGTGCTAATGACGGGATGGCTGCTGGACCGGTGGGTCGCGCGCGGCGCCAGCCTGAACCGGGCGTACAAGACCGCGCTCGCGGCGAGCAGCGCCGGCGTCGGGCTGTGCCTGATCGCGAGCAGCATGGTAACCGGCGCGGTCGCAGCGGCCGCGGTCCTGCTCCTTACGGGAGTCATGGACGGGTTGAACAGCCCGTCCAATCCGTCGGTCACGCAGACCTTTGCGGGTCCGCGGGCAACCGGGCGCTGGATGGGCATCCAGAATGCGGTCGGCAATGTCGCCGGAATGACGGCCCCTATCGTGACCGGCTACCTGGTGGAAGGCACCGGCAATTACACGTCCGCGCTGATTGTCTCGGGCGCCGTCGCGTTGTTCGGTCTCGTCGCGTGGCTTTTCATCGTGCCCGAGGTGCGCCCGATCGAGTGGATGCAGCAGGCGGGTCGTGCGGCGAATTGCTGAAGCCGCACGCGACGTCGAGGTCGTCCACGAGACCGACGTACTCGTGGTCGGAAGCGGGCCCGGCGGCTTGGCGGCGGCCCTGGCGGCGGCACGCGCCGGCGCTCGCACGACGCTGCTCGAGCGCAACGGCTGCTTCGGCGGAAATATCACCCAGGTCGGCGTCGAGGGCTTTGCCTGGTATCGGCACGAACAAACGGTCGACTGCGAAGGCATCGGCACCGAGTTCGAGGAACGCGCCAAGGCCATGGGTGCGGCGATGCCAGAACCGCAGTCGACCAGCCATGCCCTTGATGCGGAGATGTTCAAGTACGTCGCGGACCTGCTGGTGCAGGAGGCGGGCGTGGAGCCGATGCTGCATCGTCCGTTCGTCGCGCCGATCCTGCGTGACGGTGCGGTCTGCGGCGTCATCACCGAGAGCAAGGCCGGTCGGGAGGCGATCCTCGCGCGCCGGGTCGTCGATGCGACCGGCGACGCAGACGTCGCCGCATGGGCCGGCGCGCCGGTGCGCAAGACGCCGCGCGAGGAAATGATGGCCGCATCGGTCATGTTCTCCATGTCGGGCGTCGACAAGCGGCGATTCCTCGACGCGGTGAAAGCCGATCCGCAGACTTACCGGGACTGGACGGGCAATGGTGAGTGGGATGTGGAGACGAGCGGAAAGGAGGACGAACTTTTTTCGCCCTTCCTGCGCAAGCCATTCAAGCAGGCGGTCGCGGCGGGAGTTATTCCGGCGTCGCTCAGCACCATTGCCGGCACCTGGGGTGCGGTGAGCGACCAGGGCGACCTCACGTACCTCAACCTGATTCACCTGCCCGGATGTGACGGCACCGATCCGGCAGACCTCACGCGCGGAGAGATCGAGGGGCGACGACAGGCCGTCCACGCGATCGAGGCCCTGCGGCGATTCATGCCCGGCTGCGAGAACGCGAAGCTGCGCAACTTCGGGATGACGCTTGGCATCCGCGATACCCGCAAGATCGACGCGGCCTACAACCTCACGGCCGATGACGTCCGGGATCAGGGCCGGTTCGAGGACGCCGTCGGCATCTTTCCGGAATTTATCGACGGATACGGCCTGCTGATCCTGCCGACGACCGGGCGATACTTCCATGTCCCGTATCGCGCCCTGCTGCCGAAAGGCGTCGGCCAGCTGATCGTCGCGGGCCGCTGCATCGGCGGCGACAAGGTGTCGCATGCGGCGGTGCGCAACATGATGTGCTGCGCGGTGAGCGGACAGGGCGCGGGCGTTGCAGCAGCCGTGTCCCTTCAAACCGGCCAGCCCTTCGAGTCCCTGGACGTGCGGAAGGTGCAAGCGGAATTGAAGCGCCAGGGCGCCCGCATCGCCTGAAAAGGGACGGACCCCTCTAGAGGGGGACGTTCCCTCTTGACTCGGATACCGCCTTACAGCGCCGCCAGCAGCGGCTCGCCGACGACTTCACGCCGCCAGCCGGCGAGCATCGGCAGTTGGCGCGCGCCGCGCGCGAGCGCGGCGAGCTCCCGGCGCGTTGCCAGCACCTCGGGGTGGATCCCGAGTCCGGTCGCGATCGCGGCGAGCCGGGCTTGCAGCGCTTTCTGGATCCGCAATTGCTCGGGCCCCGGCCGTCCGATGTCCTCCCGCGCGCGCGGCGAGTCTTGGTCGACCGGCGCGGCGACGGCCGCGAGCAACGCGTCGCCGGCGCGAGTGGCGGTTCCCCGCGGAACCGTAGCGATCCGCACCAGGGCTTCGCGGGTACGCGGTCTCGACGTGGCCAGTTCGTGGATCGCCGCGTCGGGCAGGATCCAGCCGCGCGGCAGGTCGCGATCCATGGCGCGCCGCTCGCGCCAGGCGGCGAGGGCGCGCACCGCGGCGAACGCAGCCGCGTCATAGCGCTCCAGTCCCTTGAGCCGGCGCCAGGCTTCGTCCGGCTCGACGCGATAAAGCGTCATCTCACGCAGCGCCCGGGATTCCTCGTCGAGCCAGCCCCGGCGACCGGCCGCGACCAGCCGTTGGTCCAGCGCGGCGGCGAGATCGGGCAGGTAGCGGACGTCGTCCGCCGCATAGGCGAGCTGTTCCGGTGACAGGGGACGACGGGTCCAGTCGGTGCGCGCATGACCTTTCGCGAGCTCGATATCGAGCAGCTGGCGCACGAGCTCCGCATAGCCGACCTGCGCGGGAAATCCCAGCAGGGCCGCGGCCTGCTGCGTGTCGAACACGGGAGCGGGCGGCGACCCGGTCAGCGGCAGGAGCGCCTCGATGTCCTGGCGAGCTGCGTGCAGCAGCTTGAGTCGCCCGGGCTCGCCGAGCTCGCGCGTGAGCGCACCGCCGTCCGCGATTGCAAGTACATCGACCAGGATGACCTCGTCGCCGATGGCGGCCTGGATCAGGCAGAGCTTCGGGTAGTACGTGCGCTCACGCACGAATTCCGTATCAATTGCGAGCGCCGCGTCCGCGGGCCACCTGGCGACGTGTTCCTTAAGCGCCGCAAGTCCGCGGATTGGAGTATCACCGGTCGTCATCACCACCTTATTATGCGTAGGCCATCGTCCCGGCCCAAGGCAACATGAAAGGATTGCTGAATTCGCTGGTCCAGATCGCCTTGCTCCGCAGGGATCCGGGCGTCCTGCCGGCCTCGTGGGCCTGGGTCGCGGTCTTTGCGCTCGGTTACGCTTTCACCAACGTGGTGATGGCCTATGTCGACAACTCCGACCGCATCGTTGCGCGGACCGCGGTCGACCTCGTGCTGTCGCTTGCGTTTTTCTGGCTGCTGCTCGCGCTGACACGGCGTACGCACCGCTTCCCGCAGACAGTGAACGCGGTCCTCGGGGTCTACACGCTGCTCGCGCCGGCAATGATCCTGCTGCTGCTGATGCGGGGCCCTTCCAAGTCTCACTATGCAGTCTGGCTCCTGACAACAGCGGGCTCGACACTCATCACGATCTGGTACCTGCTGATCGTCGGGCACATCCTGAAGTGCGCACTCGACACCGGGCTAGTGACCGGGTTCGCGATCTCGGTGACCTGGGCGATCGCAAGCCTTGCCGTCGCCCAAAGCCTTTTCGGCGTCGGGGCCTGATGCACCTGCACATCCTCGGCATCTGCGGGACATTCATGGGCAGCATCGCCGTGCTTGCGCGTGCCGCGGGTCACCGGGTGACAGGCTCCGATGCCAACGTCTACCCGCCCATGAGCACGCAGCTTGCCGCGGAGGGCATTGCGCTGATTGACGGCTATGATCCTGCGCAACTCGAACTGAAACCCGACATGGTGCTCGTCGGCAACGTCATGAGCCGCGGCAATCCGCTCATCGAAAAGCTGCTCGACAGCGGTCTGCCGTTCAGTTCGGGGCCGCAGTGGCTCGCGGAAAACGTGTTGCGCGGCCGCGAGGTCGCGGCTGTCGCCGGCACGCATGGCAAGACTACCACCGCGTCCATGCTCGCCTGGATACTGCACGACGCCGGCCGCGACCCGGGGTACCTGATCGGCGGCGTACCCTCGAATTTCGGGTCGTCGGCGCGGGCGGGCAGGGGAGCGATATTCGTGATCGAGGCCGACGAGTACGACACGGCCTTCTTCGACAAGCGTGCCAAGTTCGTCCACTACCGGCCGCGGCACCTCCTGCTGACGAACCTCGAATACGACCACGCCGATATCTATCCGGACCTCGCTTCGATCCAGCGCCAGTTCCATCACCTCGTGCGGACCGTTCCCGGTTCAGGACGGATCACCTGGAATGCGGGCGATGCTGCGCTCAAGGCGACGCTTGCCATGGGGTCGTGGACGCCGCTGGTGGAATACGCGCGTGAAGCGTCGGCCGAATGGCGCACGCGCCTCGTCTCCGCCGACGGCAGCGCCTTCGAAGTGCTCCATCGCGAGGCGCCGGTCGGCATCGTGCGCTGGACGCAGATCGGCCTGCACAACGTCGAGAACGGCCTAGCCGCAATCGCCTGCGCGGCGGGCATGGGCGTCTTGCCGGCGCAGGCCGCTGCCGCGCTCGGACGCTTTGCAGGCGTACGGCGCCGCCTCGAGCTGCGCGGTGAAGTGGCCGGGATCCGCGTGTACGACGATTTTGCGCATCACCCGACCGCCGTCGCGCTGACGATCGATGGCCTTCGTCGGCAACCGGACGGAGGCCGAATCGTCGCGGTGCTCGAGCCGCGCTCGAACTCGATGCGGCTCGGCGTCCATCGTGAGGAACTGGCAGAGTCGCTCGCCGGTGCGGACCGCGTCTGGCTATACCAGCCCGCGGGTGTCGACTCGAAACTCGACGGTGTCGCGGCCGCATTGGGGGAAAAGGCGGCGGTGCTGCGCGAACTGCCCGCGCTGGTCGATCACATCGCGCAGGACCTGCAGGCCGGCGATCGCGTGCTGATCATGAGCAATGGCGGATTCGGCGGCCTGCACGAGCGCCTGCTCGCCGTACTGCGGGCAGGTCGGGCGTGAACGCCGAAGTCAGAGAATTGCCCCTGTTTCCGCTGAATGCCGTGCTGTTTCCCGGCGGGCCGCTGCCGCTTCGCATCTTCGAGCCGCGTTACCTCGACATGGTCAGCCGCTGCCTGCGCGAGCAGTCTGGATTCGCGGTGGTGCTGCTCGGCGAAGGTGAAGAGGCAAACGCGGCGACGAGTTTCGCGGCCACGGGCACCGAGGCACGGATCGTGGATTTCGACCGGCTCGAAGGCGGCCTGCTCGGCATCAGCTGCATCGGGCGGGAGCGCGTGCGCGTCGTCGAGGCCTGGCGCGAGGCGGACGGACTGAATCGTGGCCGCGTGCTCGACATTGCGGCGGACCCGGTCGTGCCGGTGCCGCCGGACCTTGCCTGGCTGACGGACGTCGTGAAGCAGGTCCTGCCCGAAGCCGAAGATGGTTATCGCCACGTGGAGCCGCGCGACGACGCGGCTTGGATCGCAAATCGCCTGGCGGAACTCCTGCCGCTTGCGCTGGCGGACCGGCAGTCCCTGCTCGAGCTGGCGGACCCGCTCGAGCGCCTCACCGTGCTCGAGCCCGCGGTGAGCCGAAGCCGGGCCTAGCGCGCGGCGACCGGGTCGGGTGCAAGCCAGCCACGGGACCAGGCGAACACAATCAGCAGCGCGGCCCAGCCGGCGACGAGCCAGCCGGTGTAGCCGTCGAAATTACCGACCAGGAATGACCAGCTCGTGCCCGCGTTCACGCGCGTCGCGGCCGTCGTCGACTTGATCACAAAGACCCAGCCCATGTGCAGGCCGATCGCCGCGGCGATGGCGCCGGTGCGCCGGCGGACGAAGGCCAGCAACAATCCGACCAGCGTGAGCGTGACGAAGGAGTCCACGACGGGCAGCGGATCGGAGAAATGCGCGAACGCGTCCACGAGAAGCCGGACGCCGCTGTTCCATGCGACCTCGTCCGCCGGGACCCGGGCGCCCGAGAGGAAATGGACGGCCGCGTAGACGAGGGACGTGCACCAGGCTGCGAAGGCAAACCCGGATTCGCGCGCGACCGCGCGGTACATGAGTCCGCGGAAGAAAGTTTCCTCGACGATGGCGACCGCGAGGCCGGCAAGTAGCCCATTCACGAGCGCGTGCGCGAGCATTGCCGGCCCCAGTTCGGGCCGCAGCCTCAGGATACCGAGTGCGAGCATCGCGAGCGTCATCGGCAGCATCGTCGCGACGCCGACGGCCAGGCCTGCCGCGGCCTGGCGCATGAAGGTTGTTCGTGACAGGCCGTAGCCCCAGTCCTCGCGGCCGCGTAACCCGAGTCGGCGCAGCGTGAGCACGATCCCGGCGAGGAGCAAGAGCTGCCAGAAGCGCCCGACAATCCGGTCAAACGGCCACTCGGGAACGAGCGCGTGCACAGACAGCCAGACCGGCCAGGCGAGCAGGGCGGCGAGGAGCAAGGTACCTAATATGGCCGCGAGGAAACCGAACGCCGCTCGCATCAGCGAACCATTGCGATGGTTGCGAACACGCGACTGGCCGCCTCGATCGTCGCCGTGATTTCCGCGTCCCCGTGCGCGGCGGAGACGAAACCGGCTTCATAGGGCGACGGTGCGAGGTAGATGCCGGCCCGCAGCATGCCGTGAAAGAAGCGCCGGAAGCGTTCGGCATCGCAGGCCATCACCTGAGGGTAGTTCAATACCGGGCCCTGCGTCGTGAAGAATAGCCCGAACATGCCGCAGACCTGATTGGTCGCAAGGTCGACGCCGGCCGAACGCGCCGCAGCCGCGAGGCCCTCGACCAGGCGTTCGGTCGTCGTCGTGAGGCGTGCGTGAAACCCGGGTCTCGACACCGCCTCGAGCGTCGCGAGTCCGGCCGCCATGGCCACTGGATTGCCGGAGAGCGTGCCGGCCTGGTAGACCGGACCCAGCGGCGCCAGGCGTTCCATGATGTCGCGCCGCCCGCCGAACACGCCGACGGGCATGCCGCCGCCCACGATCTTCCCGAGAGTCGTCAGGTCCGGCCGGACGCCGTAGAGCGCCTGCGCGCCTCCGAGCGCGACGCGAAATCCTGTCATGACTTCGTCAAAGATGAGAATCGCGCCGTGCCGCGTGCACTGGTCGCGCAACGCCTCGAGGAATCCAGGCGCCGGCGGCACACAGCCCATGTTGCCGGCGACCGGTTCGACGATGACGCAGGCGATTTCGCGCCCTGCCGCTGCGAAAAACACTTCGAATGCGGACGTGTCGTTGTAGGCGAGCGTCGTGGTGGCCGCCGCCACGGCGGCAGGAACGCCCGCGGAATCGGGCACGCCAAGCGTGAGCGCGCCGGATCCCGCCTTCACCAGCAGTCCGTCCGAATGGCCGTGATAGCAGCCCTCGAACTTGACGATGCGTTCGCGGCCGGTGAATCCGCGCGCGAGCCGGATCGCGCTCATCGTTGCCTCGGTGCCGGAGCTCACCATGCGCAGCAACTCGATCGACGGCACGAGCTCCACGATCCGGCGCGCGAGCTCCGTCTCGATCACGGTCGGCGCGCCAAAGGAGAGGCCGTCCACGGCGCGGCGGGTCACGGCCGCGACCACCCCGGGATCCGCGTGCCCCAGGATCATCGGTCCCCAGGAGCCGACGTAGTCGATCAGGCGCCGGCCATCCTCGGTCTCGACGCAGGCGCCGCGCGCGCGGCGGATGAAGGGCGGCTCACCCCCGACGCCGCGAAACGCCCGCACCGGCGAATTGACACCGCCGGCGATGTAGCGGGAAGCTTCTTCGAACGGCGACATGCGCGGGCCTTCAGCGCCTCTCGACGCGGAAGCCGCGCTTCCGGAGCAGCGCAGGCAACCCGCGCTCGCCCACCAAATGCATCGCGCCGACGACCACGAGCACGTCCACATCGCCGCGCAGCATGTCGCCCACCTGGTCAGCCCAGCGCGCATTGCGCTCGTAAATGAGCGCCTGCGCCAGTTCCGGGAAGCCGTCGAAATCCTCCTCGAGGCTCTCCTCGAGCCCGTTTTCGTCGCCGTCGCGCCAGGCCGTGAGCATCGGCTCGATCTGGTCCTCGACGTCTTCCGCTTCCTCGATCGACTGCAACAGGATCTCCTTCTGGAGTTCCGCAGGCAGGCCATCGAGCATGCCGAGCTGGCCATCGAGCGTCTCGAGCCCGCAGCCCGACTTGCCCTCCTGCAGGGCTTCGGCCTGGATGACCTGCTCGACTCCATGTTGCACGTCGTAGCCGTGGGCCTGCAGCGCCATCACGGACACCGTGATGCCGGCGAACCAGGGCTCGAACGCGGCGAGTGGCTCGAGCGGGATGCCGGCTTCCTCGGCAGCATTCCGCACGCGGTCGGCGTCCGGGCCGAGCAGGTCGAAGAGGCTGCGCCCATCGGGGTCGACCGCGCGTGCGAGCGTGAGCGAGGCGGTCTCGGATTCGTCCAGCGCGTCCGGGTCGATTTCCATGCACACCCGCCCGGATTGCTTCAGTGCATCCGCAAGCGCGCCATTGATTGCGAAGCCGCCGGCCGGCAAGAGGTGCACCGAACCGAAGAGATAGACCGTCGCTCCGTCGCCGGTCACCCGCCACAGCGCAGGCTCGGCCCGTGCGGTGCCCGCAACCAGCATGGCGAGCAGCGCGGCCGTCGCGGCGATGGCCGAGGCCCGGGCGGGTTCATGCATCACGGTCCACCCATTCGATGCCCGTTTCGATGCCGCCGTCGTCCTCGAGCGAGAGCCATCGATATGCCGGTGGACGGCCGTCAACCTCGAACTCGTCCGCATTCTGCGTGAATTGCATGCAGGTCGATGGCGTACCCATCAGGCGCACGCGCCCGTGCATTCCCTCGAACGGCTGGTGGGTATGGCCCCAGGCCAGTCCCCGCACGCCGTGGTGACGCGCGAGGACGGCGAAAAAATCGGCCGCATTGTCGAGCATCAGCTCGTCGAGCCAGCGACTTCCGTGCGGAACAGGCTGATGGTGCAGGCAGACCAGGGCGGGCACGCCGGCTTCGGCTTCGAGCGCGGCGTCGAGGCGCGCAAGTTCCTGCGCGTCGAGGTGGCCGTGGTGCGATCCCGCGACCGTGCTGTCGAGCATCACGACGAGCCAGGCGCCGTAGCGCGCGGCGAATTCGTGGACGAAGGGCGGTTCGGCAAGCTCGCGGCGCACCTGCTCCGGCGCGTCGTGATTGCCCGGCAGGCAGTGCACGGGCGCGCCGGCTTCACGGAACCGCTCGCGCAGGGCTGCGTAACCCGCGGCATCGTCGTGCACTAGGTCGCCAGTCAGGAGCACCGCCCGCGGGCGGGGATGGCGGCGGCGCGCGTGTCCCACGCAGCGCGCCAGCGTGTCCTCCGTCGCGACGCCCCGGACGAGCCCGCCCGGTGTGCCGGGCAGGTGCGGGTCCGTGAACTGCAGCAGTTTCACCGTGGCCGGTCAATAACGGTAGTGATCGGGCTTGAATGGCCCGGCCGCCGGCAAATCGAGATAGCGTTCCTGCTCGGGCGTCAGCGTCGTGAGTTTCGCCCCGACACGATCGAGATGCAGTCGCGCGACCTTCTCGTCGAGCACCTTCGGCAACACGTAGACGCGGTTTTCATAGCGGTCACCGTGTGCGAAGAGTTCGATCTGCGCCAGCACCTGGTTTGTGAAGGAATTCGACATCACGAAGGACGGATGCCCGGTTGCGCAGCCGAGGTTCACGAGCCGGCCCTCGGCGAGCACGATTATCCGCCTGCCGTCCGGGAAGATCACGTGGTCCACCTGCGGCTTGATGTTCTCCCAGCGGTACTGCCGGAGCGAGGCGATGTCGATCTCGCTGTCAAAGTGCCCGATGTTGCAGACGATTGCCTGGTGCTTCATGCGGCGCATGTGATCGTGGCCGATCACGTTCACGTTGCCGGTTGCGGACACGAAGATATCCGCCTTGTCGCAGGCGTCATCCATCGTCACGACGCGGTAGCCCTCCATCGCCGCCTGCAATGCGCAAATCGGGTCGATCTCGGTCACCCAGACGGTCGCTCCGAGGCCGCGCAACGATTGCGCGCAGCCCTTGCCGACGTCGCCGTAGCCCGCGACCAGCGCGATCTTGCCGGCGATCATGACGTCGGTCGCGCGCTTGATGCCGTCGACCAGCGATTCCCGGCAGCCATAGAGATTGTCGAATTTTGACTTCGTGACCGAGTCATTGACGTTGATCGCCGGGAAGGGCAGGTGGCCATCCGCGGCCACGCGGTACAGGCGCTTGACGCCCGTCGTCGTCTCCTCGGTGACGCCGCGAATATCGGCGAGGCGAGCGGAATACCAGCCCGGCTGTGACTCGAGGCGCTTCCGGATCGAGGCGTAGAGCGCCGTTTCCTCCTCGTTTGCCGGCTTTGCGATGACCGATGCGTCGCGCTCGGCCTGGGCGCCGAGCATCAGCAGCAGCGTCGCGTCGCCGCCGTCGTCGAGGATCATGTTGGCGTTCTGGCCGGCGGGCCAGTCAAATATGCGATGCGCGAAGTCCCAGTATTGCTCCAGCGTCTCGCCCTTCTGCGCAAACACCGGGATGCCGGCCGCGGCGATCGCGGCGGCGGCGTGGTCCTGCGTCGAGAAAATGTTGCAGGAGGCCCAGCGGATCTCGGCACCCAGGGCGGCGAGCGTCTCGATCAGAACGGCCGTCTGGATCGTCATGTGCAGCGAGCCCGCGATGCGGGCTCCCGACAGCGGTTTCGAGCGGCCGAACTCCGCGCGGACCGACATGAGGCCCGGCATTTCGGTCTCGGCAATCGCGATTTCGCGGCGGCCCCAGTCGGCCTGGCCGATGTCGGCGACGTGAAAGTCCTTGAACTTCCTGTTGATCACGGCATTCATGGTCGTACCTCTCCTTTGCGAGCGAGAGCGCCGTTTCCTGTCGCTATCCTCGAGCCTGGCGGGACGATTCCCGTTGCAACGCTCCTCGAGGACCGCGCCCCCTTGAGGGGATTTCAGATTCCGGCGGCCTTCCTCAGTGCCTCGGCCCGATCGGTGCGTTCCCAGCTGAAGGCCGTGAACGTCGCCCGGCGCCGGGCGGCGCCGCCATTCGAATCATCCTGCCAATCGTATTCCATCACGGCCGGTTCGCGCCCGAAGTGGCCGTAGGACGCGGTCCTCCGGTACATCGGGTGGATCAGGTCCAGCATCTTGATGATGCCAAACGGGCGCAGGTCGAAGTGGGCCGCGACCAGCTTTTCGAGACGTGCGTCGCTCAATCGGCCCGTACCGAAGGTGCGAACGGAAATCGAGGTCGGCTTTGCCACCCCGATCGCGTAGGACACCTGGATCTCGCAGCGGCTCGCGAGGCCGGCCGCGACCAGGTTCTTGGCGACATAGCGCGCGGCATATGCGGCCGAGCGGTCGACCTTCGACGGGTCCTTGCCCGAGAATGCGCCGCCGCCATGACGTGCCATGCCGCCGTAGGTATCGACGATGATCTTGCGCCCGGTGAGGCCGCAGTCGCCGACGGGCCCGCCAATCACGAACCGGCCGGTCGGATTGATGTGGTACTTGGTGCGCTTGCCGAGCCAGCGGGCCGGCAGCACGGGCTTGAGAATCTCCTCCATGACCGCTTCCTGCAGGTCTTTCTGGCGAACTTCAGGTGCATGCTGCGTCGAGAGCACGACGGCTTCGATGCCGGTCGGCTTGTGGTCTTCGTAGGCGAACGTGAGCTGGCTCTTGGCGTCGGGCCGGAGCCAGGGAAGCTTCGGATTGCGGCCCTTGCGGACTCTTGCCTGGCGCTCGACCAGCTTGTGCGCATAGTGGATCGGCGCCGGCATCAGGGCGGCGGTCTCGTTCGTCGCATAGCCGAACATCAGGCCCTGGTCACCGGCGCCCTGGTTCTCGGGATCCGTGCGATCGACGCCCTGCGCGATGTCCACGGACTGCTTGCCGATGATGTTGATGACGCCACAGGTCTTGCCGTCGAAACCGACCTCCGAAGAGGTATAGCCGATGTCGCAGATGACGCCGCGCACCAGGGCTTCGAGGTCGATCCACGCGCGGGTCGTGATTTCGCCCGCGACGACCGCAACGCCGGTCTTGACGAGCGCCTCGCAGGCGACGCGCGCTTTCGGGTCGCGCGCGAGCAGTGCGTCCAGTACCGCGTCTGAAATCTGGTCCGCGACCTTGTCGGGATGTCCTTCGGAAACGGATTCGGAAGTGAAAAGGAAGTCGCCGGACATCGAAAAATTATACGCCATCGGCCACAATGCCGGTTTCCCGCCGGAGTGTCCGAATGCCCAGCCGCCGCGAGCTTGCCAACGCCATCCGGGCCCTCAGCATGGATGCCGTCCAGCGCGCCAACTCCGGCCATCCGGGCATGCCGATGGGGATGGCGGACATCGCCGAGGTGCTCTGGCGCGGCTTCCTGAAGCACAACCCGGGAAATCCACGCTGGGCCGACCGCGACCGTTTCGTGCTTTCGAATGGCCACGGCTCCATGCTCCTCTATTCCGTGCTCTACCTGACCGGCTACCCGCTCGGAATCGACGAGTTGCGGAATTTCCGGCAGCTTGGTTCACGCACCGCCGGTCACCCCGAACACGAGATCGACATCGGCATCGAGACGACGACCGGGCCGCTCGGGCAGGGACTCGCCAACGCGGTCGGCATGGCGCTAGTTGAGAAGAAGCTTGCCGCCGCATTCAACCGGCCCGGGCACGAAATTGTCGACCACCACACCTGGGTTTTCCTCGGGGACGGATGCCTCATGGAGGGCATTTCACACGAGGCCTGCGCACTTGCCGGCACCTGGGGCCTCGGCAAGCTGATTTGTTTCTACGACGACAATGGCATCTCGATTGACGGCGAGGTTGCCGGCTGGTTCACCGACGACACGCCGAAACGATTCGAGGCCTATGGCTGGCAGGTCATCCGCGCCGTCGATGGCCACGACCCGGAGGCCGTCACGCGCGCAATCCGTCGCGCGAAACGAGAGAAGGCAAAGCCGACACTGATCTGCTGTAAAACCATCATTGGCTACGGCGCGCCCAACAAGCAAGGCACGGCGGAAAGCCACGGCGCCGCGCTCGGCGCGGAGGAAGTCGCGCTTGCACGAAAGGCCCTCGGCTGGCCGTACGAACCGTTCGTGGTGCCGGAGGAAATCCGGGCGGCTTGGGACGCAAGCGCCGCAGGCAGGCGCGCCGAGAGCCGCTGGCGCCGCCGCTTCAAGGACTACGAGCAGGCGCACCCGCGGCTCGCAGCGGAATTCCGCCGCCGGACGGAGGCCGCGCTGCCCGCGGAACTCGATGCCTGGATCGGCGAAGGAGCCGCCGCGGCCCAGACCGCAGCCCAGCCAGCCGCGACGCGGCAAAGCTCGCAGGCGGTCCTGAATGGACTCGGCCCGCGACTGCCGGAGCTGCTCGGCGGTTCCGCGGACCTCACCGGATCCAATAACACGCAGATCAAGGGTACGGAGCCGTTTACCCGGGAGAACCCGCAGGGTGACTACCTCCACTACGGAGTTCGCGAATTCGGCATGGGCGCCATCATGAACGGCATCGCACTGCACGGAGGCTACATCCCGTTCGGCGGGACCTTCCTCGTGTTTTCGGACTATGCCCGCAGCTCGCTCCGCATGGCGTCGATCATCGGGACCGGCAGCGTCTTCGTGTTGACACACGACTCGATCGGCCTCGGAGAGGACGGCCCGACTCACCAGCCGGTCGAACACCTGGCGTCGCTGCGCATAATCCCGCGCATGGAAGTCTGGCGGCCCTGCGACACCGCGGAGACCTGGGCAGCCTGGGGCGCGGCGATCCGCCGGCGCGAGGCGCCCACGGCGCTCGCCCTGACGCGGCAGTCCCTAGCGCAGCAGTCAAGGGACGCCGGGCAGCTCGCGGCGATTGCGCGCGGCGGCTACGTGCTTGTCGATTGCCCGGGGCAGCCCGACTGCATCCTGATCGCTACCGGCTCCGAAGTCGCGCTGGCGGTCGAGGCAGCCCGCGTGCTCGCGGAACGCGGCCGGCGGGTGCGCGTCGTGTCGATGCCGTGCACCAGCGTGTTCGATGCGCAGAACGAAGCCTGGCGCAATGCCGTGCTTCCGCCTGAGGTCAAGCGGCGCGTGGCGGTCGAGGCGGGCGTGACCGACGGCTGGTGGCGTTACGTCGGTCCTAATGGGCGCGTGATCGGCATGCACGGCTTCGGCGCGTCCGGGCCCGGGAAGGAACTGTTCAGGCACTTTGGATTCACGTCGGCCGCTGTCGTCGAGGCGGCGGAGTCAATGCTAAACGGAGAGAATTGACCATGGCGATCAAGGTAGGCATCAACGGTTACGGCCGCATCGGGCGCAACATCCTGCGGGCGCTGTACGAGGCGAAGCGCACGGGCGAGATCAGTATCGTCGCGATCAACGACCTCGGCGACGCCAACACGAATGCGCACCTGACACGCCATGACACGGCCCATGGCCCGTTTCCCGGCAAGGTTGCCGTCGACGGCAGCCACATGGTTGTCAACGGCGACCGCATCCGGGTGCTCGCCGAGCGCGACCCGTCGAGGCTGCCTTGGGGAGAACTCGGCATCGAGTTCGTCCTCGAATGCACGGGCCTGTTCGCCAACAAGGAAAAAGCCGGCAGGCACCTCGCCGGTGGCGCAAAGAAAGTCGTCGTCTCGGCTCCCGCGGAGGGCGTGGACGCGACGATCGTCTACGGAGTAAACCACGGGACGCTGCGGGCGGACATGACCGTGATCTCCAATGCGTCCTGCACGACGAACTGCCTGGCACCCCTCGTGCAGCCCCTGCACGGTGCGCTCGGCGTCGTCTCCGGAATCATGACGACCGTGCACGCCTACACGAATGACCAGGTACTGACTGACGTCTACCATTCGGACCTGCGTCGCGCTCGCTCGGCGACCATGTCCATGATTCCCACCAAGACGGGCGCCGCGGCTGCGGTCGGCCTCGTCCTGCCCGAGCTCAAGGGCAAGCTCGACGGTTTCGCGGTGCGCGTGCCGACGATCAACGTCTCGCTCGTCGACCTCAGTTTCATCGCGAAACGCGCGACGACGGCCATGGAGGTCAACGACATTCTGAAGAAGGCCGCGGCCGGCCCGCTGAAGGGCATCCTGGAATACACGGAGGATCCGCTCGTCTCGATCGACTTCAACCACAATCCAGCCTCCGGGACAGTCGATGCCCAGCTCACGAAAGTGCTCGACGGCACGCTCGTGAAGGTCTGTTCCTGGTACGACAACGAGTGGGGATTCTCCAATCGCATGCTCGACACGACGCTCGCCTGGTCGAGGGCGGGCTGAGGCCGGCAATGGAGGCGATCCGGATGACGGACCTTCCGCTCGCAGGCAAACGCGTGCTGATCCGGGAGGACTTCAACGTCCCGGTCGCCGATGGCCGGGTCACGAGCGACGCGCGATTGCGGGCGGCTTTGCCGACGCTTCGGCACGCGCTGGATGCCAAGGCGCGGGTCCTCGTGATGTCGCACCTCGGCCGGCCGAAGGAAGGGGAGCGTGATCCCGCGCTCTCGCTCGCACCGGTCGCGAAAGCCCTTGCGGCACTCCTCGGGCGGCCCGTCAGGTTCATCGATGACGGCCTCGACGGCGCGGCGGCGGCGCCTGGCGAGATCGCCCTGCTGGAAAACGTGCGATTCCTGAAAGGCGAGAAGAAGGACGATCCCGTGCTCGCTAAGCGCATGGCGGCGCTCTGCGACGTCTTTGTCATGGACGCCTTCGGGACGGCTCACCGGGCAGAGGCGAGCACCCACGGCGTCGCGCTCGCCGCGCCGGTAGCCTGCGCCGGACCGCTCCTCGCGGGCGAGCTCGAGGCGCTCGAGCGGGCCCTGCACGATCCGGCACGACCGCTGGTCGCGGTCGTCGGCGGTTCCAAGGTGTCGACCAAGCTCGCGGTGCTCGAGAACCTGGTCGAGAAGGTGGACCAGCTCGTGGTCGGCGGCGGCATCGCTAATACGTTCCTGGCCGCGACCGGTGCCGAGGTCGGCAAGTCGTTGCATGAGCCCGACATGATCGACGTCGCAAGGCGCCTGATCGCGCAGGCGAAAGTGCGCGGCGTCGCAATCCCGATCCCGACCGATGTCGTGGTTGCGCGCGAGTTCGCGGCGACCGCGAAGGCCGAGACGCGGGCCGCAACCGACGTGGGCCCGGACGAAATGATCCTCGACATCGGCCCCGCATCGGCCGCGGTTGTCGCGGGGATCGTCTCCAGGGCCGGCACGGTCATCTGGAACGGACCGCTCGGCGTGTTCGAGTTCGACCCGTTCGCCGGCGGCACCCGCGCGCTTGCGATGTCGATCGCGAAAAGCAAGGCGTTCTCGATCGCGGGCGGTGGCGACACCCTCGCCGCGATCGAGAAATTCGGGATCGGGGACGATATTTCCTATATTTCGACCGGCGGCGGGGCGTTCCTCGAATTCGTGGAGGGCAGGACGCTGCCGGCGGTCGCCGCGCTCGAAAGGCGGGCGGCGGATTGCAGGGGACGCTGAATGCCCAGACGCACCAAAATCGTGGCGACCCTCGGCCCCGCGACGGATCCGGAGCCGGCACTGCGCGACCTGATCGCCGCAGGCGTGGATCTCGTGCGCGTCAATTTCTCGCACGGCAGCTTTGCCGATCACGCGCGGCGCATCGACGCGGCTCGTGCAGCCGCTGCCCGGGCGGGCCGCGTCGTCGGCGTGCTCGGAGACCTGCGCGGTCCCAAGGTGCGCATCGAGCGCTTCGCGACGGGGCGTGCGACCCTCGTCGAAGGCGAGCGATTTACGCTCGATCCGGCCTTTGATCCGGCGAACGGCACCGACCGCATCGTCGGCGTGGCCTACGAGTCGCTGCCGCGCGACGTGCGGCCCGGCGACACGCTGCTCGTCAACGACGGGCTGATTTCACTCGAAGTCACGCAGGTCGAGGGCACGCAGGTGCACACGAAAGTCCTGACCGGTGGTGAGCTCTCGGACTTGAAGGGGCTCAACAAGCAGGGTGGCGGGCTTTCGGCGGGCGCGTTGACGGCGAAGGACCGCGACGATATCCGCATGGCCGCGGAACTCGGTGTGGACTACCTCGCCGTGTCGTTCGTGCGTGACCGCGCCGACGTCGCAGAAGCCTGGGACCTGCTGCGCGCCGCGCGCGGCGACGGGCGCATCATCGCGAAGATCGAGCGGCGCGACGCAATCGAAAACCTCGAGTCCATCGTCGAGACCACTGCGGCCGTGATGGTCGCGCGTGGCGACCTCGGCGTCGAAGTCGGGTACGCCGAGCTGACGGGTTTGCAAAAACACATCATCGCGCTCGCGCGGGCGAAGAACCGGCCCGTTATCACGGCGACGCAGATGATGGAGTCCATGATCCATGCGCCCGTGCCGACCCGCGCTGAGGTTTCGGACGTCGCGAACGCCGTGATGGATGACACGGACGCCGTCATGCTCTCGGCCGAGACCGCCGTCGGCCGTCATCCGGGACGCGTCGTGCGCGCGATGGCCCAGGTGATCGAAGGCGCCGAGAAGTGGCAATTTTCGAACCGGCCCGACCTGAGGACCGACGGGCATTTTGTCCGGACTGACGAGGCAATCGCCGCTGCCGTGATGTATACGGCGAATCACCTCGACGTGCAGGCGATCGTTGCGCTGACGGAATCCGGCTCGACCGCGCTGTGGATGTCGCGCATGCGTTCGGACATCCCGATCTATGCGTTCACGCGTCACCCGGCGACGCAACGGCGCGTGACGCTCTACCGCGGCGTCTACCCGGTGGGTTTCGACGTCACGCATCCGCGGCCCGAGCGCATGTATGCCGCCATCTTCGAGCGGCTGATGGCCGACGGGCTCGCCGCCGAAGGCGACCTCATCATCGTCACAAAGGGAGAATTCTCGGGCGTTTCGGGCGGCACCAACTCGATGAAGATCGTCAAGGTCGAGCGCCAACCCGCATCGTAGGCGGCGCTGCAAGCCGCCAGGGGGACGTACCCCTTTGTCACTGCCAAGGGATCCGCTGCTGAAATGGCCAACAAAGGGACGCGTCCCCGCCTGAAGCGGATCCTCCTCTGGACCGCGGGCATCACCATTGCGATCCTGCTGCTGGCGGTCACTGCCGCCTGGCTCGCGGTCCGCGGCAGCCTGCCCAGGATTGACGGCGAGGCGAAGCTGGCCGGCCTCGGCTCCGTGGTCACGATCGAGCGCGACACGGCTGGCGTGCCGGTCATCCGCGGCCAGTCGCGCATCGATGTCGCGCGGGCGACCGGTTACGCCCATGGCCAGGATCGCCTGTTCCAGATGGACCTGCTCCGCCGCGTCGGCGCGGGCGAACTGTCGGCTTTGCTCGGGCCCACCCTGCTGGGGCGCGACCGGCGCATCCGCCTCCACCAGTTCCGCAAGCGCGCGCGGGCGACGCTTGCGGCGATGGATGCGGGCGATCGGGCGCTGCTCGACGCATATGCCGACGGCGTCAACGCAGCGCTCGCGGCAACGACAGTCCGGCCATTCGAGTACCTGTTGCTGCGGGCGACGCCGGTGCCCTGGCGCGCCGAGGACAGCCTGCTCGTTGTCTACGCCCAATGGATCGACCTGCAGGGGCTCGAAGACCTCGTCGAACAGCGCAACGGGCGGCTGGCCGTCGTGCTGCCGCCGGCCCTCGTCCGCTTCCTGATCGAGCCGGACCCGACTTGGGAAGCGCCGCTTGATGACAGCATCCTGCCGCAGCCGCCCATGCCGTCGCCGGAGGCCTACGACCTGCGCCGGCTCGACAGGTCGCTCTTCGAACGCGCCGACCGGATCCTGGCGGAGAAGCTGCGGATTGCCGGCGGCGGCGACATGGCCGCGCTCGGCAGCAACAACTGGGCGATTGCGGGCTCGCGCACGGCGGACGGCCGCGCGCTTCTGGCAAACGACATGCACCTGAAATTGCGCGTGCCGAACATCTGGTATCGTGCGCGCCTCGTCGTCGGCGAAGAGGGCATCGATGTTTCAGGCGTGACGTTGCCCGGCGTTCCGGCCGTCGTCGCCGGGAGCAACGGCCACGTCGCCTGGGGATTCACGAACAGCTATGGCGACTTCCAGGACCTCATCGCGCTAGAGCCCGTGCCGGGCCGGCTTGATCAATACCAGACTGCGGATGGACCGCGCCCATTCGAGCGCGATGCGGAAGTCATCGAGGTGGCCGACGCGCCGCCCGAGACACTGGTTGTGCGGCGCACCGAATGGGGGCCGGTCATCGGCCGCGACGGCAATGGACACGAGCTGGCGCTTGCCTGGACGGCGCATCGCGACGGCGCTACGGACCTGTCCGTGCTCCGGCTCGAGCACGCCCGCGATCTCGACGGCGCAGCCGCGGTCGTGGGCGGTGCCGGCATGCCGGCGCAGAACGTGATGATCGCCGACGAGCATGGCCGCATCGGCTGGGTGCTTTCGGGGCGGCTGCCGAGGCGCGAGGGCATCGATCCGACGCGCCCGTCCGCCTGGCACCGGAAAAACACCGGCTGGGCCGGCTGGCTGCCCCGCGAAGAATCTCCGCGCCTGCTCGATCCGTCGCAGGGCTTTGCGTGGTCCGCGAACGCCCGCGTGGTCGGTGGCGAGGCGTTCGCGCGCATTGGTGACGGCAGCTATGCGCCGGCTGCGCGGGCGCGCCAGATCCGAGCGCGGCTCGAAAGCCTCCGGGGCGCAACCCCGGCCAATCTGCTCTCGATCCAGCTCGACGACCGCGCTGACTACCTTGCGAACTGGCAGCCTCTGCTGGTCGCGGCATTCGAGCACCGCGGCGCCACGGCGGCGGCAAGAATGATCGCGGGCTGGAGCGGCCGCGCGGCCATCGATGACGCAGGCTACCGGCTGCTGCGGGAATTCGAGCGGCGCGTCTCCGCCCACGCGTTCACCATGCTCGCGGCAGAGGCCGTCGTGCGCTGGCCGGAATTCGACTGGGATCCCCCGCAACGCTTCACCGAAACCGCCTGGAGGCTGGTAACAGAACGGCCCCCGCACCTGCTGGATCCGCGCTACGCGGATTGGGATGCCTGGCTCGCGGACATCGCGGCCGAGACGGCGCGCGACTTGCCAGCAGCTTGTCCCTCGATTCAGGACTGCACCTGGGGACGCGTGAACACGACGGCGATCCAGCATCCTCTTAGCGCCGCGCTGCCAGGCCTGGCGCGTTACCTCGACATGCCGGCCGAGCAGCTCCCGGGCGACTGGTCGACGCCACGCGTTCAGTCGCCGAGCTTCGGCGCCTCCGAGCGCTTTGGCGTATCGCCTGGCAATGAAGCCAAGGGCTACCTGCACATGCCGTCGGGGCAGAGCGGCCACCCGCTGTCACCCTTCTACCGGGCCGGGCATGACGATTGGGTGCACGGTCGGCCGTCGCCGTTCCTTCCGGGTGCTGCGGCGCATGTCCTGCGCCTCGCGCCGCCACGCAATTGAATGCCATGCCCCTGCCTACTGCAGCGACCGCATCGCCCGGTCGAGTCCGGCGAGCGTCAAAGGGTACATCCGGTCCTCGAACAGATCGCGCGTGATCCGGATCGACGGGGTGAAGTCCCACCGATCCTGCGGCTCAGGATTGAGCCAGGCGTGGCGCGGATAACTCGCCAGCAGGCGCTTCATCCAGCTGGCACCCGGCTCTTCGTTCCAGTGCTCGATGCTGCCACCCGCCTGCATGATCTCGTAGGGGCTCATGGTGGCGTCGCCGACGATGACGAGCCGGTAGTCGCGGCCGTAAGTCCGCATGAGCTGCGTGACCGGCGTGCGCTCGCCGTGCCGGCGACGGTTGTCCTTCCATACGGACTCGTAAACGAAGTTGTGGAAGTAGAAGTGCTCGAGGTGCTTGAATTCGACGCGCGCGGCCGAGAAGAGCTCCTCGCAGATGCGGACGTGATCATCCATCGAGCCGCCGATGTCGAGGAACAGCAGGACTTTCACCGCGTTGCGGCGCTCCGGCACCATGCGGATGTCGAGCATGCCTGCGCGACGCGCAGTTGAATCGATCGTTCCGTCCAGGTCAAAGGTTTCCGCCGCGCCGTCTCGCGCGAAGCGGCGCAGCCTGCGCAACGCCAGCTTGACGTTGCGCGTGCCGAGCTCGGCCGTGTCGTCGAGGTTCGCGAACTCGCGCCGCTCCCAGATCTTGACGGCGCGGCGGTTGCCGCCCGCGCCGCCGAGGCGGATTCCCTCCGGGTGGTAGCCGTGCGCGCCATAGGGCGAGGTGCCTCCGGTGCCGATCCAGCGGTTGCCGCCCTGGTGCTTCGCCTTTTGCTCCTCGAGCCGCTTGCGCAGCGTCTCGAGTAGCGCCTCCCAGCCGCCGAGTGCCCGGATACCTGCCTTCTCCTCCGCGCTGAGATGCAGCGCCATGCTTCGCTCGAGCCAATCCGCGGGCACTTCCGCTGCGAGTAGCCCCTCGAACGCCGCTTCCGCGCCCCTGAAGTGCGCGGCGTAAACTCGGTCGTAGCGGTCGTAGTGGCGCTCGTCCTTGACCAGGATGGAGCGTGCGAGGAAATAGAATCGCTCGAGCACGCCGCCGGACGGGACAGTCCCCTTCGTTGAGGCGGCAAAGGCGACGATACCCTCCCGGAGCGCCTCCAGCAGTGCAAGGAACTCCGTCAGCGATACCGGAACGCCGGCGGCGCGGAGCATCAGGAAGAAGCGGATCAGCATGGCGGGCGCAGGACGCGCGTCAGCCGGGCCGGCCTGTTCGACGGTTCAGGAATACGAGTTGTTCGAAAAGGTGCACGTCCTGCTCGTTCTTGAGGAGCGCGCCGTAAAGCGGGGGAATCGCGGCCCGTGCCTCTTCGGAGCGCAGCGCTTCGGGCGGGACGTCCTCGGCGAGCAGGAGCTTGATCCAGTCCAGCAGCTCCGATGTCGTAGGCTTCTTCTTGAGGCCGGGCACGTCACGGATGCGGTAAAACGCCGCGAGTGCCCCGGCCAGCAGCGATTTCTTCAGGCCCGGGAAATGGACCGCGACGATGCGCTCCATGGTCTCGGTGTCCGGGAAGCGGATGTAATGGAAGAAGCAACGTCGCAGGAACGCGTCGGGCAGCTCCTTTTCGTTGTTGCTCGTGATGAAAACCACCGGCCGCTGGCGCGCGCGTACGAGCTGCCGGGTCTCGTAGACGTAGAACTCCATGCGGTCGAGTTCGCGCAGCAGGTCGTTCGGGAACTCGATGTCGGCCTTGTCGATCTCGTCGATCAGCAGTACGGCGCGGTTCTCGCTCTCGAAGGCGCGCCACAGCATGCCGGGCACGATGTAATTGGCGATGTCCCCGACGCGCGCATCGCCGAGCTGCGAGTCGCGCAGCCTCGAGACGGCGTCGTACTCGTACAGGCCCTGCTGCGACTTGCTGGTCGACTTGATGTGCCATTCGAACAGCGGCGCCCCGAGCGCACGTGCGACCTCCGCGGCGAGCTGCGTCTTGCCAGTGCCGGGCTCACCCTTGACGAGGAGCGGCCGGCCGAGCGTGACGGCCGCGTTGACCGCCAGCGCGAGTTCGCCGGTCGCGACGTAGCTGTCGGAGCCCTCGAAGCGGCTCAACTGGCCTTCGCCGGCGCAGCCTTGGCGATGAGCTGCTTGAGGTCCGCGAGCACGATTTCGGAGTGGCCCTTCGGGTCCACTTTCTCATAATGCTTCGCGACGCGCCCCTCGGGATCGATGATGAACGTATCGCGGCGGGCGAATTCCCCGTAGACCGGATGCGTGGTCAGCGTGCCGTAGGCGGTCGCGGTCGTCTTGCCCGAATCCGCCAGGATCGGGAACGGCAATCTGTGCTCGTCCGAAAACGCCTTGTGCGAGTCCACGTCGTCGACACTGACGCCCAGGATCACGGCGCCGATCTCGCGGTAGGCGAAGATGTTGTCGCGAAACTCGCAGGCCTGGGTGGTGCAGCCCGGGGTGTTGTCTTTCGGGTAGAAGTAGAGAACCACCCACTGGCCCCGGTAGTCGGAGAGGGTGTGCCACTTGCCGGTCTGGTCCTGGAGCCTGAAATCAGGCGCGGGCGACCCCACCTCGGGCGCGCCATCGGCAAGCGCGGCGCCGGCCAGGAGCGTGGTCAGGGCGATGGCAACGCCGGACAGGAAACGCGTCATGGGAAATCCTCCGGTTCGATCGATGGAGCGGGGCCGCAACGGCGGGCGCGGATCGCATAGTATCGCGGGCTGCCAGCGGAAGACCACGATGGAGCACCGGGGTTCCAGGCAATGACGAGTCCCGCGCCCGAGGGAAGGCCACGGGTCGCGCTCGTGCTGCCGGGCAGTGGCGCGCGCTCCGCGTACCAGGTTGGCGTCCTGAGGGCGATCGCGCGCTGGTATCCGGCCGGATCGCCGTTGCCATTCCAGGTCCTTTGCGGCACCTCCGCGGGCGGAATCAACGCCGCGGTCCTTGCCGCGCACGCGGACGACGCCGGGCGAGCGACGAGTGAACTCGTGCGGGTCTGGGGCGGGTTCCGGACTGGCCAGGTCTTCCGTGCCGGGTCGCTCGACATGCTCCGTTCCGGGCTGCACCTGTTCCTCGCACTGGTGACCGGCGGTTTTTTGCTGCCGATGCCGCGCGCGCTGCTCGACAACTCCCCGCTGAGATCGCTGCTTGCGCGAAACGTCAATTTCGCGCGCCTGAGGAGCAGGGTCGCCGCCGGCCTGCCGGATTCCGTCGCGATCACTGCGACCAACGTCACGGGCGGCGATTCGGTCACGTTCGTGGAGACTTCACGCCCGTTCATGCCCTGGAATCGCGCGGCGCGGCGCGGAATTGCGACGACGCTTCACGTCGATCACCTGATGGCGAGCGCGGCCATCCCGCTGCTGTTCCCGCCGGTCGCGATGGACGGCGCGCATTTCAGCGACGGCGCGATTCGGCAGTCGACGCCGCTCGCTCCCGCGATTCACCTCGGCGCGGACCGGATCCTCGTGATTGGTGTCCGCCATCCGGGACGCACGCCCGGCCCCGGCGGGCCGGCGCCCAACATGGCGGACCAGTTTGGCTTCATGCTCGACTCGCTGTTCATGGAGGGCCTCCAGGCGGACCTCGAGAGGCTGAACCGCATCAACGCGCTGCTTGCGCGCCTGCGGCCGGGGCCGGTGCCGCTGGGAATGCGCCACGTCGAGACTTTGCTGGTGCAGCCGGAAAGGGACCCGAGCGAATCCGCGATCGCGCACCGCATGTCGATGCCGAGTACATTGCGGGCCTTCCTGCGTATCCTCGGCGCGCGCGGCGCGCGCGGCGGAAAGCTGCTGTCCTACCTCCTGTTCGAGGCGCCTTACACGGGCGAGCTGATCGATGCCGGGGAGCGCGATGCGCAACGCCGCAGGTCCGAAATCCTCGCGTTCCTGGGCCGCGACCGCGAGCCAGGCGAGGGCGTCAACTGACAGGCTGCCGCGAAATCCGTCACGGCGGAAGCGCGTTGTGGCGGACCAGCAGCTGGGGGTATTTCCCCCGGAAATGAGCGGCGAGCCGCTCGACGAGGTAGACCGAGCGGTGCTGGCCGCCAGTGCAGCCGATTGCGATCGTCAGGTAATTTCGGTTCGCTTCCTCGTACTCGGGCAGGCGGCTCTCGATGAAGCGGACAAGGTCCGCCACCATCCGTTCTACGCGTGGGCTGGCCTCGAGGAACTGGATTACGCGGGTATCGCGCCCAGTCAGCGGCTGCAGCGCCGGCTCCCAGTACGGGTTGGGCAGCGTCCGCGCGTCGAATACGAAATCCGCGTCGCCGGGCGTGCCGTGCTTGAAACCGAAGGACTCGAACAGGATCGAGAGTCTCCCCGGCGCCTGCGGCTCGACGCGTTTCGCGATCATGTCGCGCAGCTCGTGCACGCTGGTGCGAGAGGTGTCGACCACGAGATCGGCGTTGTCGATCAACGGGTGCAGGAGCCGTCGCTCCTCGGCGATTGCATCCGCGAGGCTCCGGCCTGCGCCTGCCAGCGGGTGGCGGCGACGGGTCTCGGCATAGCGCCGAAGCAGCACCTCGTCCTCGGCGTGCAGGTAGAGGACCTCGCAGCGAAGGCCCGCACGCCCGAGGTCCGAGAGGAGCGCAGGAATTGACGCGAGGTCGTCCGGCCGGTTTCGCGCATCGAGGCCGACCGCGAGTCGCCGGTAGATCGGTTCCTCGCTCTGCAGGGTGTGTGACACCAGCGCCTGTACCAGACCCGCCGGAATGTTGTCGATGCAGTACCAGCCGAGATCCTCCAGCATGTTGAGCGCGACGCTCTTGCCGGAGCCGGACAGTCCGCTGACGACGACTAGGCGGGTCACGAGTTTGTCCGCGGTCAGGAGGGCCTCCCGCGTGCGACTTCCGCGGCGTGGTGATCGGACAGCTTCTCCTTGTGCTTGCGGATGCGCCGCTCCAGCTTGTCGGCAAGCGCGTCGATCGCCGCATACATGTCGCCATCCTTCGCGTCCGCGTGGATCACCGCCCCGCTGACGGCGAGAGTCGCCTCCGCCCTGTGCTCGAGCTTTTCGACCGTCAGCACGCAGTGCACGTCGATGACCTGCTCGAAATGGCGCAGGACGCGGTCGAGCTTCTTGCGCACGTAATCGCGGAGCGGGGGCGTGACCTCGATGTGGTGGCCGGTCAGCGTCAACTGCATGGTTCGGTCCTCCTTTTTCCTGTCCCTGCGGTCGCTCAGCGTCCCGCGGTCTGCCGGCGCGCGCTCGAGGGCGCGATACCGAGCAATTCGCGGTACTTAGCCACCGTCCTGCGCGCCACCTGGACGCCATCCGCCGCGAGCATTTCGGCGATTTGCTGGTCGGAGAGCGGCTGACCCGGCGGTTCCTGCGCGATCAGTTTGCGGATCTTGGCACGGATCGCCGTCGACGAGACCCCGGTTCCATCCTCCGCAGGCACATGGCTCGAGAAGAAGAACCGGAACTCGAATACGCCGCGCGGCGTATGCAGGTACTTGCCCGTCGTCACACGCGAGATCGTGGACTCGTGCATCTCGACGGCCTCCGCGACATCCTTCAGGATCATCGGCTGCATCGATTCCTCGCCGCGGTCGAGGAAAGCCTGCTGGCGCTCGACGATGGTCCGCGCCACGCGCAGCATCGTGTCGTTGCGTATCTCCAGGCTGCGCAGCAACCAGCGCGCCTCCTGGAGCTGGGTCCGGAGCACTGCGTGGTCCGGGGCGCGCGTAATCATTCCGGCGTAGCCCTCGTTCAGGCGGACGCGGGGAAGCGCCGAGGGATTGAGCTCGACGACCCAGCCCTGCGGCGTGCGGCGCGCGTAGACATCCGGCACGACGTACTCGGTGCGCGGTGCCTGGAATGCGGCGCCAGGCCTCGGATGGCAGCTGCGGACGAGCGCCAGCGCAATGTCGAGCCCTTCGCTGTTTACGCCGAGCTCGCGCTGCAGTGCCGCGAGCTGGTGGCCGGCCACCATTTCCAAGTGCCGGTGGGCGAGGGTCCGCGCGGCGGTGAGACCGGGCGTGCCGGGGTCGAGCTGCGCGAGCTGCAGCTCAATGCATTCGGCGACGGAGCGCGCGCCGACGCCGGCGGGATCGAATTGCTGGACGATCGCGAGCACGCCTTCGACGCCCGCCGCATCCGTGGGCGCCTCTCCCGCTACTGCGTCGGCGATTGCCTCGACCGATTCCGTCAAGTAGCCGTCGTCGTTGATTGCATCGACGATCGCGCGTCCGATCGACAGCGACGCAGGCGGAAGATGGGCCAGCTCCAGCTGCCAGGCGAGATGGTCCCTGAGCGTCCCAACCGACTCGTCGGCCAGCTCGCGGTCGCCCTCGCCCGAACCCGACCAGGGCGTCTCCGACTCGGCGGCACTCGGCTCGACCCAGTCGTCACCGATCTCGACGACGGGCTCGGACTCTTCGCCTCCATCCGCGCCGCCCGGCAAGTCGCCGGGCGCGGCGTCGAGCGCCCAGGTCGCCTCGAAGTCTTCGTCGGACTCGAGCATCACGTTGCTTTCTAGCGCTTGCAGCACCTGCGCCTGCAGCTCGATCGTCGGCAACTGGAGCAGGCGAATGGCCTGCTGCAACTGCGGCGTCATCGTCAGCTGCTGGCCGATCCTGAGCTGGAGACTGGGTTTCATCATGCGGCGGCGGCCCCGGGCGCTGTAACAAAGGGGACGCACCCCTTCAACGAAATCATCGGCAAATCAGGCCGACAATCGGTTGTTGAAGGGGTGCGTCCCCTTCGTTCCAGAGCCGTCAGAGCCTGAAATCCTGACCCAAGTAGACCTTGCGCACCTCGGGATTTGCAAGGATCTCGTCCGCGGTTCCGGATGCGAGCACCGTGCCCTGGTTGACGATGTAGGCCCGGCCGCAGATTCCCAGCGTTTCCCGCACGTTATGGTCGGTGATCAGGACGCCGATACCGCGGTCGGCGAGATGGCGGGCTATGCGCTGGATGTCGTGCACGGAAAGCGGATCGACGCCCGCGAAGGGCTCGTCGAGCAGGATGAAGGCGGGGTTTGCCGCGAGCGCGCGCGCGATCTCGACGCGCCGCCGTTCGCCGCCCGACAGGCTCATGCCGAGGTGATCGCGCAAGTGCGCGACATGCAGCTCCTCGAGCAGGCTCTCGAGCGCTTCTTCGCGAGCCGCCTCGTCGAGGTCGCTGCGCGTCTCGAGTATCGCCTTCACGTTGTCGGCCACCGTGAGACGGCGGAAGATCGACGGTTCCTGAGGCAGGTAACCGAGCCCGCGTCGCGCACGCGCATGCATCGGGAGCCTCGTGATGTCTTCGCCGTCGAGCTCGATGCGTCCGCCGTCGCAGGGCACGAGCCCGACGATCATGTAGAAGGCCGTGGTTTTGCCCGCACCGTTGGGCCCAAGCAGGCCGACGACCTCACCGCTGCTGATCGAGACCGAGAGTGACGAGACGACCTTGCGCTTGCGGTAGCTCTTCTCGAGCCCCGTCGCCGAGAGTTCACTCATGACTCGGGCTTCGGCTTCTCAGGCGCCGGCTCGCCAGGCTGGATCGTGATCACCACCTGTTCGCGCGACACGACGCGCTGGTTCTCCGTGCTGTAGACGAGCGTCGCGCCGGTGATCTCGGTTTTCCCGTCCGACAGCCAGGCATCGCCCGCGAGCTCGACCGCGCCGCGCTTCAGGTCGTAGTCAATCCGGTTCGCGCGTCCCTGGGAATGCTGGTCCTTGTGCTGCTGCTCGAAGGTCGCGGGCCTGCCGGTCACGATCGCGCTCTGGATCTCACCGCCGGCAAAGCGGACGCGCGCGCTGTCGCTCGCGAGCGCCGACTCGGGCATCGAGATGCGCACACTTCCGCTGAATTCCCAGCTGCTGTCCTTGAAGTCGAGTCCATTCGCCACCGCGCGCTCGGCGGTGATGCGAACGTCGCCCTGGGTGATCGTGATCGCGTCGAACTTCAGTACGCCGTTCTGGTAGTCAAAGTCGGAAGAGCGCGCTGCGACCTGGATTGGCAGCTGTTCGCGCTCGTCGGCGCCGGCGCCGGCGATGGCGCCTGCGCAGAGCAGCACTGCCATGAGCCGCTTAAGGCGCAAACTGGCCATTGACGTCCGATTCCAGGCGCAGGCTTCCGGCCTTGAGATCCGCGCGCATGCCGACCGCGCGAATGCGATGCGTGCCGAACGCGAGCTCGACGGGCGATCTCGTATCGGCGACCTCGCCCACCGTATCGAGGTCCATTCGCACGGTGCGCAGTTCGGCGGCACGCGGATCCTCGCCCGGCGCGCCTGCGAGCCTGACGTCGCCCTCGAACTCCACCACCCGCCCGCCGGGCGGGACGCTTGCCTCATCCGCCGTCAGGTGCCACAGACGCCCGGTCGGCGCGTGATAGTCGACCGCGACGTCCGAGAGCCGCACGATGCCGGTTACGGGGTCTTCCTTCGCGGATATCGACTGGAGCCCGACTCGCAGGCGGCCGTCGGCGCCGAACTCCTCGAGATCGACGCCTGTCAGGTAGTAGCCTGGCCGTTGCGCCTGCTCCTGGTCGGCCGCGGGTTGGCGGTCGACCACCCGCCACTGCACGAGCGCGGCGATGAGCGCCACGAGACCCGCAAGCAGGAGCAGGCGGGCGGTCATTGCCGGGCGTCCTTTGCCGCGAGCAGCCAGTCGCAGAATTCGCGAACGGCGCCGCGTCCACCGGCGGCGCGGGTCACGTGGCTTGCCGCAGCCAGCACGTCCGGGTGCGCGTCCGCTACGGCCGCCGGCAGCCCAACCGCTCGCATGAGCCCGAGATCGGGCGTGTCGTCGACGAGGCAGGCGACGCGACGCGAATCGATGGCGTTGCGCTTCAGGAGCTCGGCGAGCGCGCGCGCCTTGTCGCTGACGCCCTGTGCGACGTCGCTGACGCCGAGCTCGCGCATGCGCGCCGTCACGGCGGCAGAACGGCGTCCGGAGATCACGGCGATGCCGACGCCGGCCGCAACCAGCATCTTGATGCCGTGGCCGTCCCGCACGTCGAATGCCTTGAGGCTCTCGCCGTCCGGCCCGAACCACAGGCGCCCGTCGGTCAGCACGCCGTCGACGTCGAGCACGACCAGCGCGATGTCCGCAGCCGGCGTCACATCACTCCCGCACGGAGCAAGTCGTGTACGTTCAACGCGCCCGCCAGCCGGCCCGATTCGTCGAGCACCAGCAGGCCGTTGATCGAGTGCTTCTCCATCATCAGCACGGCTTCCGCCGCGAGCTCGTTCGGGGCAATCGAGCGGCAACCGCGCGTCATCACGTCCGCCATCGTGGTCTTGTGGATGTCGATTCGTCGGTCCAGCGCGCGCCGCAAGTCGCCGTCGGTGAAGATGCCGACCACTCGCTGGTCTGCGTCCACGACAGCCGTAAGGCCGAGCCGCTTGCGCGACATTTCAAGCAGCCCCTCGGGCAACGGCGTGTCGGGGCGCACCACTGGCAAGTCGTCTCCTCGCCGCATGACGTCCGAAACGTGCAGCAGCAGCCGTCGCCCCAGCGCGCCACCCGGGTGCGAGCGTGCAAAATCGGCTTCGGTGAACCCGCGGTGCTTGAGCAGCGCGACGGAGAGCGCGTCCCCCATCGCGAGCGTCGCGGTCGTGCTGGCCGTCGGCGCGAGATTGAGCGGGCAGGCCTCGGCCGGCACGCTGATGTCCAGGTGTACGTCGGCCTCGCGCGCGAGCGTCGATTGCGGGTTTCCGGTCATCGCGATGAGCGGCGCGCCCATGCGCCTGAAGAGGGGCAGGATCGTGACAAGTTCCACCGTCTCGCCAGAGTAGGAGATCGCGAGCACGACGTCGCCCTTGGCGACCATTCCGAGATCTCCGTGACTCGCCTCGGCCGGATGCAGGAAGAAGGCGGGCGTACCGGTGCTTGCAAGCGTGGCGGCGATCTTGCCGCCGACATGGCCGGACTTGCCCATGCCCGAGACGACGACGCGGCCGGCGCAGTCCAGGAGCATTCGGCAGGCCCGCTCGAAGTCCCCGCCCAGGCGGTCGACGAGGGCACCGACGGCGCGGGCCTCGATCCGGAGCGCTTCGCGCCCCGCCTCGATCAGGCGCTTGTTGTCGGCGGCGTCATTCATCGGTCGTGCGCGGCATTTCGGTGCGGTCCGGCATCATACACCGGCCCTCCGGCACCAATTAGAATGCCGCCATGTCGCCAGAGGAGGTCAGCCGGCAGATCGAGACCGCATTGCCCGGGGCGACGGTCCGCGTCGCGTCCGGTGACGGAGTGCATTTCCAGGCGCTCGTGATCGCCCCGCAATTCTCGGGGCTGCGTGCGCTGCAGCGCCATCAGCTCGTCTACCGCGCGCTCGGAGCCGCGATGGGCGGCACGATCCACGCTCTCTCGCTGGACACCGCGACGCCCGAGGAATGGGCCGTGCGCGCGGCTGTCTGAGCCGGCCCCGGGAAATCCATGGAGAAGTTCCAGATCACCGGCGGCCGGCGCCTCGAAGGCGAAGTGCGCGCTTCCGGCGCCAAGAACGCGGCATTGCCGATTCTCGCCGCGGCTTTGCTGACTGACCGGCCGATGACGATCCGGAACGTCCCGAAACTCCACGACGTGACAACTATGATTCGCCTGCTGCGGCGTATGGGCGTCGTGGTCGACGCGGGCGAGAGTGGCAAGGTCCGGGTTGACGCGAGCGGCCTCAACGAGGCGGTGGCGCCCTACGACCTCGTCAAGACGATGCGCGCCTCGATTCTCGTGCTCGGCCCGCTCCTCGCGCGCCACGGCGAGGCGCGCGTCTCGCTGCCGGGCGGCTGCGCGATCGGCGCGCGGCCGGTGAACCTGCATGTCGCCGGACTCGAGGCGATGGGCGCGGAAATCTCGATCGAGGGCGGTTACATCCACGCAAAAGCCGGGCGCCTCTCCGGCGCACGCATCGTCCAGGAGACCGTGACCGTCACCGGCACCGAGAACCTGATGATGGCGGCGACGCTGGCAAGCGGTCGCACCGTCATCGAGAATGCCGCGTGCGAGCCGGAGGTCGCCGACCTCGCGGGATGCCTGGAAGCGATGGGAGCGACGATTTCCGGGGCCGGCACCGGCACGGTCGTCATCGACGGGCGCGAACGGCTCGGTGCCTGCGAATATCGCGTGCTTCCGGACCGCATCGAGACCGGCACCTTCCTCGTCGCGGGCGCCATCACGGGTGGGCGCGTACGGGTCCTGGGCGCCGAGCCCGCCCATCTCGATGCCGTGCTCGCGAAGCTGCGTGAGGCGGGCGCCAACGTGGCGACCGGTGCCGACTGGATCGAGGTCGACATGCGGGGCCGGCGTCCCCGAGCGGTCGATATCCGCACAGCACCTCATCCGGGATTCCCCACCGACATGCAAGCCCAGTTCGCCGCGCTCGATACCGTGGCTGACGGCGTCGGCACGATCGTCGAGACGATCTTCGAGAACCGCTTCATGCACATGCTGGAATTGCGCCGCCTCGGCGCCGACGTGCGCATCGAGGGGCATGCCGCCGTGATACGCGGCGTGCCTCGGCTTTCCGGCGCACCGGTCATGGCGACGGACCTGCGCGCTTCTGCGAGCCTGGTGCTCGCGGGACTCGTCGCCGGTGGCACGACCGATGTGCAGCGCATCTACCACATCGACCGTGGCTATGAGCTCATCGAAGAAAAAATGCGCGGCCTCGGCGCCGACATCCGCCGGATGCCGGGTCCGGCCACCTGAGACCCGCCGGTCAGGAAGAACGCGTGGCGCCCGCTTCCTGCGGGCGCTCGGCGACTTCGATGCGCACGTTGTGCTCGCTGCCTTCCGCCTCGGAAGGCGAGCGACGCCACAACCTGAGCCGTACGGGCTGACCGGGCTTGAGCATTGCGACCCGCGCGAGCAGGTCCTGGGCGCCGCGCAGCGGCTTTCCGTTCACCTGGGTGATCACGTCGCCGCCCGCCACGCCCTGTGTGTCGGCCGGGCTGCGCTGGTAGACGAAGCGCACCAGCACCGACCCGTCCGGGAGCCCGGAATTCTCGACCTCATCGGGCGTGAGGTCCCGGGGCACGACCCCGATCCAGCCGCGCACGACCTTGCCATCCTTCAGGACCGCATCAACGACGCCTCGCACGAGGTCGACCGGGATTGCAAAGCCGATACCCTCGATGCCCGCCTGGCGGCCGGCGATCGCGCTGTTGACGCCAACGAGCTTGCCGGTTGCATCGACCAGCGCGCCGCCGGAATTCCCGAAGTTGATGGCGGCGTCGGTCTGGATGAAATTCTCGAAGGTCGTGACGCCGAGCTGCCCGCGGCCGGTCGCGCTGACGATGCCCTGGGTCACGGTCTGCCCGAGACCGAGCGGGTTGCCGATTGCAAGCACCGGCTCACCGACCCGCAGCCGGTCGGAGCGGCCGAGCGGCATGATCGGCAGGGTCCCGAGGGTGATCTTCAGCACGGCGAGGTCCGTGTCACGGTCGACGCCGACGAGGGCCGCGGGGGCGACACGGCCATCTTTGAGCTGGACCTGGATCTGGGCCGCGCGCTCGATCACATGGTAGTTCGTGACGATGTGGCCGTGGACGTCCCAGATGATGCCGGAACCGAGGCTGCGCTCGACGCGCTCGCGGTATTCAGGCCAGACGTCGCCGAAGAGCTGGGCGAACTGGGGCGGCAGGCCCGCGACATCCGGGACGACGACGCGCCGTTCCGTGTAGATGTTGACGACCGCGGGTGCGGTCGCATCTACGGCGTCGGCGTAGCTCACGAATTGCGAAGGAGGCGTCGCGACCCCCGAATCGGACCGGACTGCGACAGTCTGCTTCTCATCGACAGTCGCGGTCGGCGCCGACGGTGGCGCGGATGGTGGCGCGGTATCGATGGCCGCCGGCCGCAACAACACGAAGCCGAGCGCCGCCGCAAGGCCGAGCGCGACCCAGGGAGAAATCCATCGCAACCAGCCCGGAATGCCCGACATCGCCGCGGCGGTCTCCGATCACCCAAGTACCGCCGTGTATAATGCGACAATCCAACAACGAACGAAATTCGGCCGATGAGCGAAGCTATCGACAAGGGACGACGCCAGCTCCTGACCGCCGCCACGACGTTGACCGGCGCCGTGGGCGTCGCCTTTGCCGCAGTACCGTTCCTCGCTTCATGGAAGCCGAGTGCGCGCGCCAAGGCGCTGGGCGCCCCGGTCGAGATCGACATCAGCAAGCTCGAACCCGGCGGGATGCTCAAGATCGAATGGCGCGGCAAGCCGGTGCTCGTCGTGCGTCGAACGCCGGAAATGATCGGGCGTATCGGGACGCACGACGACCGTCTCGCGGACCCGGACTCCGAGAAATCGCGACAACCGGACTACGCGAAGAATCCGGCGCGCGCGATCAAGCCGGAATACCTGGTACTGCTTGGCGTCTGCACGCACCTCGGCTGCCTGCCGCAGAGCCGCTTTGCCCCGGGTGCCAGTGCGGACGGCGTGCTGACGGCCGACTGGCCGGGCGGCTTCTTCTGCCCCTGCCACGGCTCGAAATTCGACCTCTCCGGGCGCGTATTCAGCGGCGTGCCGGCGCCGGTCAACCTCGAGGTTCCCCCTTACCTCTTTGCCGACGATAACCACATCGTGATCGGCGTCGACCCGTCGAAGGGGGCCTGATGGGTAGCCCGACGGTCGTAGCCGCACCCGGCAGGATTGCCCGCCTCGGCGCCTGGATCGACGATCGATTCCCGGTGTCGGCACTCTGGAAGGAGCACATGTCCGAGTACATGGCTCCGAAGAACTTCAATTTCTGGTACTACTTCGGCTCGATCGCGCTGTTCGTGCTCGCGCTCCAGATCATCACGGGGATTTTCCTCACGATGAGTTACAAGCCCTCGGCTACCGAGGCTTTCGGCTCCGTCGAATACATCATGCGCGACGTCGAGTGGGGCTGGCTGATCCGCTACATGCACTCGACTGGCGCCTCGGCCTTTTTCATCGTCGTCTACCTGCACATGTTCCGGGCGCTGCTGTATGGCTCTCACCGCAAGCCGAGAGAGCTGCTCTGGATATTTGGCGTGCTGATCTACCTCGGGCTGATGGCCGAGGCTTTCTTCGGCTACCTGCTTCCCTGGGGCAACATGTCGTACTGGGGCGCTCAGGTCATCGTGTCACTGTTCGGTACCTTCCCGCTGATCGGCGACTCCCTGATCGAGTGGATCCGCGGGGACTACTTCATCTCGGACATCACGCTGAACCGCTTCTTTGCGCTGCACGTCGCGGCGCTGCCGCTGGTGCTCATATTCCTCGTGGTCGCTCACATCCTGGCGCTGCACGAGGTCGGCTCGAACAACCCGGACGGCATCGAGATCAAGAAGCACAAGGGGCCCGACGGCAAGCCGCTCGACGGCGTGCCGATGCACCCGTACTACACGGTCAAGGACCTGTATGGCCTCAGCGTCTTCCTCGTGCTGTTCGCGGGGGTCGTCTTCTTTGCCCCCGAGATGGGCGGGCTCTTCCTGGAAGCCCCGAATTTCGAGCCCGCGAACCCACTCCTGACGCCGCCACACATCGCGCCTGTCTGGTACTTCACTCCTTATTACGCGATCCTGCGCGCGGTGCCGGCGTTCGCCAGTACGCAGGTCTGGGGCGTGCTCGTCCTGTTCGCGGCCGTGCTGCTGCTCTTCTTCCTGCCCTGGCTCGACAAGTCACCGGTCAAGTCGATCCGCTATCGCGGGCCGATTTACAAGGTCGCGCTGATGGTGTTCGCGGCGAACTTCATCATGCTCGGCTATTGCGGCCTGAAGCCGGCCGTGCAGCCCTTCAAGGGCATGTCGGTGGTCGGGACCATCATCTACTTTCTTTTCTTCCTGGCGATGCCGTGGTATTCGCGCATCGACCGGACCAAGCCGGAGCCGTCGCGGGTGACGACTTGAAGGCCTTGCGGGCGATCCTCGTGGTGCTCGCCGCCATCCCTGCTGCGGCATCTGCATCGGAGGAGGGCTATCCTCTGCAGGAGGCGAATGCGGACGTCTCGAACCTCGCCTCGCTGCAGCGCGGCGCCCGCAATTTCGTGAACTACTGCCTTGGCTGCCATTCCGCGAAGTACATGCGCTACAGCCAGCTGGCCGAAGACCTCGCGCTCACCCAGGACGACCTGCGCGCCAACCTGATGTTCACGGGCAACACGGTCTACGACGCGATGGAGTCCGCGATGCCCGCGGAAAAAGCCCGCCAGTGGTTCGGCAACGCGCCGCCTGACCTTTCGCTGATCGTGCGCAGCCGGGGCGCCGACTACGTGTACACTTTTCTGCGCTCATTCTACGAGGATCCGTCGCGGCCGACCGGCGTGAACAACGCGGTGCTGCCCCAGACGGCAATGCCAGACGTGCTCGCGCCGCTGCAGGGATCGCAACGACCGCGGTACGAGAAGAAGACCGGTGCGGACGGCAAGGAGGCGGATCACCTCGTGGGACTCGATCCCGGCGTCCCGGGCGACATGCCCGCGGCTTCCTTCGACAGTTTCGTCCGCGACACGGTCGCCTTCCTTGAATACGTGGCCGAGCCCGCCAAGGCACAGCGCAAGTCACTCGGCGTCTGGGTGATCCTTTTCCTGCTCATGTTCACGGCCTTTACCTGGTTCCTCTACAAGGAATACTGGAAGGACGTGAAGTGACGCCTTTGCTCCCGCGATGAGAGGCTGAGCCCATGGCCGCGGCTCCGACACCCAGGCGTCCATACCTGGTTCGCGCGATGCACGAATGGATGACCGCGAACAACCAGACGCCGCATCTCGTCGTCGATGCGGGCGTCGCAAGCACCGAAGTGCCGCGTGCCTTTGTCCGGGACGGACGCATCACACTCAACGTGAGCTGGCAGGCAACGCAGCGACTCAAACTCGGCAACGAATGGATCGAATTCTCCGCGCGCTTCGGCGGCGTCGCGCAGCAGGTACGGGTGCCGGTCAACGCGGTGCTCGGCATCTACGCGCGCGAGACGGGGCAGGGGATGCTTTTCCAGGACGAGGGCGAAGCGCCCCCGCCGGCGGCAGGCGGCGCCGGAGACACAGGAAGCCGGCCGAAGCTGCGGGTCATCAAGTAACTGCGACACGCTTCCCGCGCCGCGAGCGAGGGGACACCCCGCCGGACCCCGCTCGCGGCGCGGCAAATGCCTTAGAGACTGAATGCGCCGCGAATCAGCTGGCAGCGGAGGTCATCGGCGGGGCCACTCACTTCGACGACGTCGAATCGCGCCGCCAGTCTGGCGAGCGGCGGGTTGGTGGCAAGCAGGGTGCGGGCAGCGCGGATGATGTGGCGGCGCTTGTTAGGCGTGATGCTTGCCGCGGCGCTCCCGAAACGGTCGCTGGCACGGTAGCGGACTTCCACAATTGCAAGCTCTTCGCCATCCAGTGCGACGATGTCGAGCTCGCCACCTTTCGCGCGGAAATTGGTCGCGATAATCCGGTAGTCCAGCCGTTCGAGATGGCGCGCCGCCGCGGCCTCGGCCGCGCGGCCGAGTGCCAGGTGCGGCGCGGCGCTCACGAGACTGGCTCGGTCAGGAGCGGCGGCGGCCATGGCAAGAGACGCCCGCCGACGATTTGCGCCCAGCCAAGTTCGCGTCGCACCCGGCCCTGGCTGTCGATCTCGAGTCGTCCGGTCAGGCCCGGCAGCGCGACGTCGCTCCCCGCGCGCAGGCGCGGCAGCTCGCGGACCAGGCGGAACGCGTCGTAGCCGAAGGCATAGAGGCGGCCGAGCGGCCCGCCGCGACCGGGGAACACGCGATCTGCGGTGTCCTGGGCAACTGCCGAAGGCCCATTTGGATCGAGTACCCAGGGCATGTCCGGAAAAATCACTCCGTCGAGGTCCACGTTACCCGGGCCTGCCGGGTCGTAGATATCCGAGGTCGCGTACATGGGCAGCGCGCTCGCGTAGTTGAATCGCAGCTGGGTCCGGATCAGCCGGCCATGCACGGGTTGCGCGGCAACGAAGATGAACTCGGCGTCCGCGCGCGGAGCGCTGCCGCGCTGGCCGGTCGTGCGCAGGAGCCGGCGCAGCAGCTCGTTGAAATCCGCGGTTGACGGCAGGTAGTCCGCCTGGTCCACGATCCGGCCGCCGGCCGCCGCAAATTCCTCCGCGAAAGCGGCTTGCACACGCCGGCCCCAGTCGGACTGTGGCACCAGCGTCACTCCGCTCGTGCGGCCGTCGGCGACGATGCGGCGTGCCGCAAGCCGCGCCTCGTCTTCGGGCGACAGCGCGTATTGAAAGAACCGGTCGGGCACCTGCACGCCATCCGGCAGGAAATTGAGCGCGAGCGTCACCGCGCGGCCATCCGCCACCGAGGCGAGGTCGGTGACTTCCTCGCGAGTGAGCGGGCCGACGATGAAATCGCTGCCGTCCGCGAGCGCCTGGAGGTAGGTGGAAGGTGTGTCGCGTTCGGAGACGTCGTAGATGCGAACGCGTGGACGCGACGGGCTTCCCTCGTCGTAGTAGGCCGCGAGGAATCCGTCGCGAACCGCGCTGCCCGCAGGCGCCGCCCGCCCCGACAGGGGCAGTAGCAGCGCAACCTGATGCGGTCGCTCACCCGGCGCCGTCGGGTGCTCGGCGATTCCCTTCCACAGTGAGTCGCTTGCCGGGTGGGCCGGATAGCGTTCGTGCCAGGCTTGCAGCCGGCGCTGCGAGCCGAGCGCGCCGGATTTTGCGTCGGCGAGTATCCGCCCGAGCTCGAGCCAGCCCGCGAGCACCGGATCCGCACCCTTGGGCGGCTGCGCGCTGCCGCCCCGAAGCACCGCGGCCTGGATGCCGTCCACGATCATCCGCTGGTTCGCCTGCCGGTCGACTGCGTTCGCGAGCAGCCCATCGCGTGCGATCAGGGTCGAAACTGCGTCCGCGACACGGAGGTTCCCGAACTGCACGCGGGCTCGCGTGGCGAGGGTGGCCGCGTCGTCCCCGGAAACGCCTTGCATGATCTCGGCCGCGCGCGCCGCGTCGCCGCGCATCAGCGCGATCTCCGCATCGAGCCGGCGTTGCTCGTGCGAATCCGCGGCGGCCAGCGGCGGCGCCAGGTTTGCGATCGCGGCCTCCGCCGCGGCGACATCGGCCCCTGCGAGCCACTCACCGGCCGCCGCCAGCCAGAGCGGATTGCCGGCGCCGGCAGAAACGCCGCGCGCGGCCGATTCGTAGCTCCGCGCAGCCGCAGCGTGATCGCCCTGGCGCGACTGCCGTTGAGCGCGCTCGACGGCAGCGTCGGGTCCGCCGAGCGCGGGCAATCCGGCCAGCTGGCAGGCCGAGACCAGTGCCCCTGCGAGCGCGGCAGCGGCGGCATTCCTGGCGATCCGGAGTTTCGCTTGCATCGGCAGCGGCCCTTGGCGAGGATCGTCCGGCTGCGTGGTGCGGCCGGGGAGGGACATTTTATAGTGGCTGGCTCGGGCGTGCTCTACGTCGTCGCGACGCCGATCGGCAACCTGGGCGACATAACCGCCCGAGCGCGCGAGATTCTCGCGGCTGCTTCCGCGGTTGCCGCCGAGGATACGCGGCACAGCGGGCGTCTGCTCAGGGAGCTCGGTCTCGAGCGGCCGCTTATTTCGCTGCACGAGCACAACGAGCGGGCCCGCGTGGCCGAGCTCATCGGCCGCCTGCGCAGTGGCGAGAGTATCGCCCTCATTTCCGACGCCGGCACGCCACTCGTGAGCGATCCGGGTTACCTGCTCGTCACTGCCGCCGCCGAGGCTGGCATCGTCGTCACGCCCATACCGGGTCCTAGCGCCGCGATTGCGGCGCTCTCGGCCGCCGGCTTGCCCTGCGACCGCTTCTGCTTCGAGGGATTTCTGCCGGCTCGCGCGGCCGCGCGAAGGCGACGCCTCGCCGAGCTCGCATTGGAAACGCGAACGCTCGTGATCTACGAGGCGCCGCACCGCATTGCCGATTGCCTCACGGACCTCGCCACGGCCTGTGGCGCCGCACGGCGCGCTTGCGTCGCGCGTGAACTCACCAAGCGCTTCGAGACGTTCTATCGCGGCAGCCTCGGCGAGCTCGCGCGGCGCGCGCAGGGCGACCCGGACCTGGTGCGAGGCGAGGCCGTGATCCTGGTCGAAGGCGCGCCCCCGGCGGAGCCATCCACCGCGCAGCTCGACGAAACCCTGGCGGTCCTGTTGCGTCACCTGCCGCCCTCGGCCGCGGCAGCCGCGGCAGCCAGCCTTACCGGCGTGCACAGGAACGACGCCTACGCGCGCGCACTCGCGCTCACGAAGCAAGCAACCCCCGACGCGACTTGAGAGGCGGCTCCGGAGGCACTAAGGTGGTGCCGGGAGTCGGCCAGGCAATCGCCGTTTTCGCGAGAAAGCGGAGGAAAGTCCGGGCTCCGCATGGCACGGCGCCAGGTAACGCCTGGGGGGCGCGAGCCCACGGAAAGTGCAACAGAAAATAAACCGCCCAAGCGCGCGCAAGCGCGACGGCAAGGTTGAAATGGTGCGGTAAGAGCGCACCGCGTCGACGGCAACGGCGACGGCAAGGCAAACCCCGCCGGGAGCAAGGCCAAATAGGGAAGCAAGCGGCGAAAGCCGCGGCGCGCGGCCCGCGCGTGCTTCCGGGTAGGCCGCATGAGGTGCATGGCGACGTGCATCCCAGAGGAATGATTGCCCTCGACAGAACCCGGCTTATCGGCCGACTCCCATTCATCGCCCGCGGCTGAACAAAAAAACAGCGCCGACGTGACAAGTCGCTGCAGGAACGGCGTGTAAGTTGCTGATTTACGTATCCCTGTGTCCGGCGAGAATGGGCTTCCGCCTTCGGCGCTAAGTGACTGACGCGTCACGAAATTTTTCGCGCTGACCCGTTGACCGGGTCCCATGGGCTGCCTATAGTGGCAGCGAGTGGGAAAAAGTGGGGGGGAATGGGACAACGTCCCGTTTTAACTCGTGTTTCGCGGCGCAACGAAGGTCACCCTCGATACGAAGGGCCGGATGGTCATTCCCACCCGGTATCGCGAGCGCATGGCCGAACGTGGCGAGTCCCGGCTCGTGGTCACGATCGACAGCGACCGATGCCTGCTCATCTACCCGCTGCCTGACTGGGAAGAAATCGAACGGAAGCTCCTGCGGTTGCCGAGCTTGAACGATCACACGCGCCGATTGATGGGATTGATGGTTGGTCATGCGACCGACGTCGAACTCGACGGGCACGGCCGACTGCTGCTGCCGCCGACGCTGCGCGAGTTCGCGCACCTCGAGCGGAACGCGATGCTGATCGGGCAGGGCAATCGCTTCGAGTTGTGGGACGAACAGCGTTGGAACGAGCGTCGCGAGCAGTGGCTGAACGGAGAAATTCCGTCGACGTCGCTGCCGGCGGAGCTGGGTTCACTTTCGCTGTGATCGGCGCGCCGAACGGCGTGCCGCAGACGGAGCCGCGCGGCGGGGTACACGCGCCGGTGCTCAGGAACGCGGCGATTGAATCGCTCGCGATCCGGGCCGAAGGCTGCTACGTGGACGCGACGTTCGGTCGTGGTGGTCACGCCGGGGAAATCCTCAGCCGGCTCGGTGAAGAGGGGAGCTTGATTGCCATCGATCGCGATCCCGAGGCCGCGGCGGCCGCGGCAGTTCTCTTTGATGCAGATCCGCGCGCACGCTTCGCGCGCGCGCGATTCTCGGAACTCGAGCGCCACGTACCGCCCGCGACCGCCAACGGCATCCTCTTCGACCTCGGCGTCTCATCACCACAGCTTGACGAGGCACGGCGCGGATTCAGCTTCCTGCGGGACGGGCCGCTCGACATGCGCATGGATCCCGATGCCGGTGAGTCCGCGGCCGAGTTCCTCGCGCGCTCGGACGAGCGGGAGATCGCCGCCGTGATCGCGCGGCTCGGCGAGGAGCGCCATGCGCGGCGCATCGCACGCGCGATCGTCGCGGCCCGGGAGTCCGGCCCGATCGGGACGACCGGGCGGCTGGCGGGCATCGTCGCGGCCGCCGTGCCGGGGCGCGAGCCGGGCCGCCACCCGGCCACGCGCACGTTTCAGGCGCTGCGCATCCACGTCAACGACGAGCTCGGGGAAATCGAGCATGCCCTGCCGCAGGCAGTCGGCGCGCTTGCCCCCGGCGGACGGCTCGTCGTGATCAGCTTTCATTCGCTTGAGGACCGCATCGTCAAGCGCTTCATGCGCGCGGCAACGCGTGAGCACCCAGCCTGGGCCGGGCTGCCGGCCATTCCCGCCGCGGCACGGCCACGGCTCCGGCTCGTCGGGCGCGCGACTTTCGCCGACGAGACCGAGGTGGCGCAAAATCCGCGAGCGCGCAGCGCCGTCATGCGTGTCGCCGAAAGGCTCGGCGAATGAGCCGGCGCTGGACATTCATCGCCCTGCCCCTGCTCTGGCTGGCGGTGCTCGCCTCCGCGATCGCCGTGGTGCGCGCACGCCACGAATCGCGCGCGCTATTCGTGCAGCTCGAGCACCTGTCCGCAGAACGGGACGCCCTCAACATCGAATGGGGCCGGCAGCAGCTCGAGCAGAGCGCCTGGTCGAACCATGCCTTTGTCGAGCGGGTCGCCGTCGATCGCGGAAACATGGTATTCCCGAAGCCCGATGAAGTCCGGATTGTCGCCCAATGAGGCGACGCGACGGCGAGATCGAGTTCGATGCCCCGCAGTTCCGCGTGCGCGCGCGCCTCCTGGTCGCGATGCTCGCGCTGAGCGCGCTTGTGCTGCTCGGGCGCTCGGTACAACTGCAGGTGTTCGACCAGCAGTTCATTGCGAGGCAGGCGGACATGCGGCATGCGCGTGACGCGAAGATGCTCGCGCACCGCGGCGCGATCTTCGACCGGTTCGGCGAACCGCTCGCAGTCAGCTCCCCGGTCGACACGGTCTGGGTCAACCCGCCCGAGTTTGCGGAAGCCGGCGACGGGATCGTGCGGCTCGCGCGCGCACTCAAGCTCAACCGCCAGTGGCTCGAGCAGCGCGTCACGAGCAACCTCGATCGCGAGTTCCTGTACGTCTCACGCCACATCGATCCTTCGGAGGCTTCCAGGATCCGCGAGTTGAAGATCCCGGGCGTCTATTTCCTGCGTGAGTACAAGCGCTTCTACCCGAACGCCGAGGTGACCGGCCACCTGCTCGGCTTCACCAATCTCGACGAGGCGGGGCAGGAGGGCCTCGAACTCGCATTTGACCGCTCGCTCGCGGGCATCGATGGCGAGAAACGCGTGATCCAGGACGGCCACGGCCAGGTGATCCAGAACGTGGAAGTCCTGCGCTCGCCGGTCGAGGGCGAGGATTTGCATACGAGCATCGACCTGCGCATCCAGTACCTGGCATATCGCGAACTGAAGGCCGCCGTCCGCGCCCGTCATGCGCGAGCGGGCACCGTGATCATGCTCGACATCGCGACCGGCGAGGTACTCGCGATGGTCAACCAGCCATCCTTCAATCCCAACGACCGCACCCAGTACGAGGTGCCGCGCTACCGCAACCGTGCCGTGACGGACATCTTCGAGCCCGGTTCGAGCATCAAGCCTTTCGTGGTCGCCGCAGCCCTCGCCTCCGGGCGCTATCGTCCGGAATCGACGATCGACGCCATGCCCTTCAAGATCGGCTCGCGGACCATCCGCGACCATCACGACCTCGGCACCATTGACCTCGGCCAGGTCCTAGCGCGCTCGAGCAATGTCGGAATGGCGAAGATCGCGCTCTCGCTCGACCGCGACCTCATGCACGACACGCTGCGCCGGCTCGGCTTCGGCGAGGTGACGGCCAGCGGATTTCCGGGCGAGTCCGCCGGGCTGCTGTCGAATGCCTCGAACTGGCGCCCGATCAATATCGCGACGATGGCCTATGGATACGGCCTGTCGGTGACGCCGCTGCAGCTTGCCCAGGCCTACGCGACCATCGGCGCCTTTGGTCTGCACCGGCCGATCACTTTCCGGCACGTCGAGGAGCCGGTGACCGGAGAGCGCCAATTGCCCGCAAGGGTCGCGCGCGACCTGATCGGCCTGCTCGAGCTTGCAGTGACGCCCGCCGGCACGGGCGCCAAGGCTGCGGTGCCCGGCTACCGGGTCGCGGGCAAGACGGGCACCGCCTGGAAGGCGATTCCCGGCGGCTACTCGACCGACCGCTACCTCTCGGTCTTCGCTGGCGTCGTGCCGGCGACGCAGCCCCGACTCGCCGTCGTGGTGATGGTCGACGAGCCCCAGGGCGCCCTGTACTACGGCGGAGACGTCGCGGCGCCGGTGTTCTCGGCGGTTACTTCCGGCGCGTTGCGCCTGATGTCGGTGGCGCCGGACGACCTTGCGCACGTCTCGCCCGTCGGCGACGCGGACACCGGGCCATGAGCGCGCATTTCCGGCTCGACGATCTGCTTGCGGGCCTCGCGCCCGCGCCGCGCGTGGACGTATCCGGGCTCACGCTCGATTCGCGAACCGTCGTCGCTGGCGACGCTTTCGTCGCGCTGCGCGGCGGCCGCGGCCACGGTCTCGAACACGCGACAGAGGCGGCCGCGCGCGGCGCCAGCGCAATTCTTTGGGATCCCGCGGAGGGGCAGGCGCCCGACGACGGGATCGCCCAGGTTCCCTGCGTCGCCGTGCGCGAACTGCGTGACCGCCTCGGAGGCATCGCGGACCGTTTCTATGGCATGCCCTCGTCACGGCTCACGATCGCGGGCGTCACGGGCACGAATGGCAAGACCACCTGCGCCTGGCTGCTCGCGTCCGCCGCCCTGCGGCTCGCGCGCCGCGGCGCCTATGTGGGCACGCTCGGCAGCGGATTTCCACCGGACGTGAAGGGCGCCACGCTGACGACGCCCGACGTCATCGCGCTGCACCGGCAATTGCGCGCGCTCGCCGATGCGGGCGCGAGCCACGTAGCGATGGAAGTGTCGTCCCATGCACTCGACCAGCATCGCATCGACGGCGTCCGCATGCGGGTCGCCGCGTTCTGCAACCTGAGCCGCGACCACCTCGAGTACCACGGAACGATGCAATGCTACGCCGAGGCCAAGCGGCGCCTGTTCAGGCTGCCCGGACTTGAGCACGCGGTGATCAACGTCGGCGATGCCGTCGGCGCACGCTTCGCGACCGGGCTCGAGCCCGGCGTCGTGCTTACGGCGGTGGCGGTCGGTGGTGAGGCACCGGAGGCGGCGCGCTTCATCCACGTCGGGCGCGTGCACGCCGCCGAGACGGGCATCGAGCTGGAAATCACTGGCCACTTCGGCGCCCGGCGCCTGCGCTCACGCCTGATCGGCGAATTCAACGCCGAAAACCTTGCCGTGACGCTCGGCGTGCTGCTTGCCTGGCAGTTCGGGGTGGACGATGCACTCGGTGCGCTCGGGACCTGCGATGCGCCGCCCGGGCGCATGGAAGGGCACCGCCTCGCAAGCGGGGCGCTCGCGGTGGTCGACTACGCACACACGCCCGACGCGCTCGCGAAAGCGCTCGCCGCGGTACGCGCGCACGCCCGCGGGCGCGTGATCGTCGTGTTCGGTTGCGGGGGAGAGCGTGACCCCGGCAAGCGCGCGCTGATGGGAGAAGCTGCGGAGCGGCTCGCCGACCGCGTCATCGTCACCGACGACAACCCGCGCAGCGAGGATGGGGACCGCATTGTCGCCATGATCCTGCGGGGATTCCGGCATCCGGAGAAGGCCCTCGTCGAGCGTGATCGCGCGCACGCGATTGAATTGGCGGTCGCCGGGGCGGGGTCCGGCGACGCGGTCCTGATCGCCGGCAAGGGACACGAGGACTACCAGGTCGTCGGCAACGAGCGCCGCCCGTTCAGCGATCGAGACTGCCTGCGCGATCGCACCGGCGGCGCACCGTGAAGGGCCAGCTGTCCGAAATCGCCGCCGTGACCGCAGGCCGTCTCGTCGGCGAGGACGCCGGTTTCGCGGGCGTTTCCATCGACTCGCGGACGATCGAGCAGGGCCAGCTCTTCGTCGCGATCCGCGGCACCCGCTTCGACGGCCACGCTTACCTGGCCGCGGCGCGCGACCGCGGGGCGGCGGGGGCTGTGGTCGAGCAGGCGGCGCAGGCCGCGCTGCCTCAGGTCATCGTCGGCGAGACGCAGGCAGCGCTCACGGCACTCGCCGGCGCCTGGCGCAGCAAATGCGACACGCTGGTCCTCGGAGTCGGCGGAAGCAATGGCAAGACGACGACCAAGGAATTCCTTTACGCGATCCTGGGTTGTGCCGGTCCCACGCTGGCGACGCGAGGCAATCTCAACAATCACATTGGCGTGCCGTTGACGCTGCTTCGGCTCGATCCGGGGCACCGTTACGCGGTCATCGAGATGGGCGCCAATCACCCCGGCGAAATTGCCGCGCTCGCGGCGCTGGCGCGGCCGTCGATTGCGCTGGTCACGAACGCGGGGGACGAGCACCTCGAGGGGTTCGGCGACCTTGCTGGCGTTGCCCGCGCCGAGGGCGAGTTGTACGCCGCACTGGAACCTGACGGAACCGCCGTCATCAACGCGGACGACCCGTTCGCCGGGCTCTGGCAGACCATGGCGAGGGGCGCGCGAATCGTCCGTTTCGCGATCGACGTGCCTGCCGACGTGCGTGCGCAGGCGATCCAGGGCCGCATCGAATCGGGTGCATTCGCCACGACTTTCATGCTGGCGATCGGTGGCAACCAGACTCGCGTGCGGCTTGGGCTCGCGGGCCGCCACAACGTGTCGAATGCCCTGGGCGCGGCTGCGGCTGCCCACGCCGCCGGCGTCGGTCTGCGCGAAATCGTCGCAGGGCTCGAGCGTACTCGCCCAGTCGCCGGGCGGCTGCAGTTGAGACCCGGTCCGCGCGGCTCCTGGCTGATCGACGATTCCTACAACGCCAATCCGAGCTCGGTGCGCGCCGGAATAGACGTGCTCTGCGCGCTGCCCGGCGAGCACTGGCTGGTGCTCGGGGAGATGGCCGAGCTCGGCGAGGAGACCGTGGCGAGCCACGCCGGTATCGGCGACTACGCGCGCCGTGCGGGCGTCACCCGGATGTTTGCGATGGGAGAAGCCGCGCGCCACGCCGTCGATGCCTTCGGTGCCCGCGCCGCCTGGTACGAGGACGCGGCGCGCCTTGCGGACACGCTCGCGGCCAGCCTCGAGACTGGCGTGACAACGCTCTTCAAGGGATCGCGGGTCAACCGGCTGGAACGCGTCGTCGAGCGGCTTGCAGTCCCGCTACCGGCAGCAGGCAACGGGAACTGAGGGCGCGACATGTTGCTCGACCTGTTCGACTGGCTGACGGGTTACTACGGCGGGTTCCGGGTATTCGGCTACCTCACGCTGCGCGCGATCTTTGCCGCGCTGACTGCGCTGACGATCGCGCTTTTCGTCGGGCCGTCGATGATCCGCATGCTGGCCGCGCGCCAGATCGGCCAGGTCGTGCGCGACGACGGTCCCGGCTCGCACCTCGGCAAGAAAGGCACGCCCACGATGGGCGGTGCGCTGATACTGGTCGCGGTCGCGGCAGGTACGCTGCTGTGGGCCGACCTCACGAACCGGTTCGTCTGGGTCGTGCTGACGGTGACGCTTGCATTCGGGCTGATCGGTTTCTACGACGACTACCTGAAGCTGGTGGTGCGGGACCCGCGCGGTCTTGCCGCGCGCTGGAAGTACCTCTGGCAGTCGCTCGCCGGGCTCGCGGCGGCAGCCGCGCTGTGGCAGACGGCCGACACGCCTGCAGAGACGGCGCTTTACGTGCCGTTCTTCAAGAACGTCGTGATCCCGATGAGCGCGGCGGCCTTCGTTCTCTTCACCTACTTCGTCATCGTGGGCTCGAGCAATGCAGTCAACCTGACCGACGGCCTCGACGGGCTCGCGATCATGCCCTGCGTGATGGTCGCGGGGGCGCTCGGCGTCTTCGCCTACGTCACGGGACATGTCAACTTCGCGGCCTACCTGCAGATCCCCTACGTGCCGGGCGCCGGCGAAATGCTCATCTTCCTCGCGACGATCGTCGGCGCCGGCCTCGGCTTCCTGTGGTTCAACACCTACCCGGCGCAGGTCTTCATGGGCGACATCGGCGCGCTCGCGCTCGGCGCCGCACTCGGGGTCGTGGCCGTGATCGTCCGACAGGAGATCGTGCTCGCAATCATGGGCGGCATCTTCGTGCTCGAGACAGTCTCCGTGATCCTGCAGGTCGCGTCATTCCGGCTGCGCGGCAAGCGCATCTTCCGCATGGCGCCTATCCACCACCACTACGAACTGAAGGGATGGGCCGAGCCGAAGGTCATCGTCCGCTTCTGGATCATTTCCTTCATGCTGGTCCTGATAGGGCTGGCGACGCTGAAGCTCCGCTGATGCAGCAGTCGGCCGCAAGTCCGCGCAGCGTGATCGTGGGTCTGGGTCGCACCGGCGTTTCGGTTGCCCAGCACCTTGCCGCGCGCGGGCACCGCCTCGTCGTGACGGACACCCGCGCGGATCCGCCGGGACTCGCGCAACTGCGTCGCCTTGTGCCGGAGGCGGTCACTGCCCTCGGGGGATTCGATCCCGCCGTGCTCGACGGCGCCAACCAGATCGTCGTTTCGCCCGGGGTTTCGCTTGCCGAGCCGCTCCTGCGCAAGGCCGCCTCGCTCGGACTCGACCTGATCGGCGACATCGAGCTCTTCGCGCGCGAGGCGGGCGGTCGCGTCGTCGGGATCACGGGCACGAACGGCAAGAGCACCGTCACCACGCTGGTCGGCGAGTTCGCGAAGGCGGCCGGTCTCGAGGTGCGTGTCGGCGGCAACCTGGGTGAGCCAGCGCTCGACCTGCTCGCCGGCCCGCCCGCGGCGATGTACGTGCTCGAGCTTTCTTCATACCAGCTCGAGACGACCCACTCGCTGCAGCTCGAGGCGGCTGCCGTGCTGAACCTGACGCCCGACCACCTCGACCGGTACCGTAACGTCGCCGAGTATGCGGCGGCGAAGGCGCGCATCTTCGAGCGTGCGGCGACCGCAATCGTGAACCTTGATGATGGAATCGTCGTGCGCATGCCGCGCCCGGGACAGCGCCGCGTCGGCTTCAGCCTGCGCCGGCGGGACGCCGACTTCCGGTTGATGGCGCGCGACGGCGGCGACTGGCTGGCGGCAGGAACCGAGCCGCTGTTTCCAGTCTGCAACCTGCGCCTGCCAGGCCGCCACAATGCGGCGAACGCGCTCGCAGCGCTCGCGGTCGGAAGCGTCTGCGGCTTCCCGCGCGAGGCGATGACCGGCGTGCTGCGCCGCTTTCCCGGGCTGCCGCATCGTGCGGAGCGCGTGCGGGACTGGCGCGGCATTGCCTGGATCGACGACTCGAAGGGCACGAATGTCGGCGCGACGGTCGCAGCCATCGAGGGCCTCGATGGCCCGCTCGTGCTGATCGCGGGCGGGGAGGGCAAGGACCAGGACTTCGCGCCGTTGGGCCCCGCCAGCAAGGGGAAAGTAAGGCACGCGGTGTTGATCGGCCGCGACGCGCCGCTCCTTGCCGCCGCGCTGGCGCGTTGCTGCCCCGTGTCGTTCGCGGACTCCATGGAGACCGCCGTGGCCGTCGCGGCCTCGATCGCACAGCCGGGCAGCACCGTGCTCTTGTCGCCTGCCTGTGCGAGCTTCGACATGTTCCGCGACTACGCACAGCGCGGCGAGGCTTTCGCCGCAGCCGTGCGCGGGCTTCCACAATGAGCGCCGGCATCTCGCTCCAGTACTCGCGCTCCGCGGGCCGCCAGCAGCGGCTCGCCATCGACCCCGTGATCCTGATTACCGTCTTCGGCCTGCTGCTCGTCGGCCTCGTGATGGTGACGTCAGCCTCGCTCAATGTCGCCGAGCGGCTTTCAGGTGACCCGTTCTTCTATTTCGAGCGCCAGCTCCTTTCGGCCCTGCTCGGCTGCACGGTCGGCGCCGCGATGCTGGTGGTGCCTATCTCGGTCTGGAAACGCCTCGCGCCGTGGCTCCTGGTCGCGAGTTTCGCGCTGCTCATCCTGGTGCTGATCCCGGGCATCGGCCACGAAGTGAACGGCAGCCGCCGCTGGATCCGGTTTGGCCCGCTGAATTTCCAGCCGTCGGAGATCGCCCGCTGGCTGCTCGTCACCTATATCGCGGTCTTCGCGGTGCGCCACCAGACCGAGCTGCGCAGCTCCGCCGAGGGTTTCTTCAAGCCGCTCGCGGTGCTCGCCGCAGCAGCCGTGCTGCTGCTGGTTGAGCCTGACTTCGGCGCGGCCGTCGTGCTCTGCGTGACCGGAACCGCCGTGCTCTTCGTCGCAGGCGCGCGGCTGCGCGACTTCCTGCTGGTCTGCGGCGTCGGCGCCACGGGCGCCGCCGTGCTTGCGCTCACGAGTGACTACCGCCTGCAACGACTGACCGCCTTCCTCAATCCCTGGGCCGATCCCTTCAACAGCGGATTCCAGCTCACGCAGTCGCTGATCGCGATCGGCCGCGGCGAATGGTTCGGCGTCGGCCTCGGCTCGAGCATCCAGAAGCTGTTCTACCTGCCCGAAGCGCACACGGACTTCGTGTTCGCCGTGCTGGCAGAGGAATTCGGCCTGCTCGGCGTGATCGTCGTCGTGTTCGGGTTCCTCGCCCTGGTCCTGCGGAGCCTGCGACTTTCGCGCATCGCCGCCGACGCCGGCATGCCGCTTCATGCCTGCATCGCCGCCGGTTTCGGCGTCTGGATCGGGCTGCAGGCGTTCCTGAACATCGGCGTGAACATGGGCCTGTTGCCAACGAAAGGCCTGACACTCCCGCTCCTGTCCTACGGACGCTCGAGCATGCTCGTAACGCTTGCCTGGATCGGCATGCTGCTGCGAGTCCACCACGAAGTCGTCGCGTCCGGCAAAAGTGCGATTCCACCGGAAGCGCGGTCGGCATGAGCCGGAAAATCATGATCATGGCGGGCGGGACGGGCGGGCACGTGATACCCGCGCTTGCCATCGCGGGCCAGCTGCGGTCTAGCCGCGAAATCGTGTGGCTGGGCACGAAGCGCGGCATCGAAGCGCGACTCGTCCCGGCAGCCGGCTACCCGGTGGAGTGGATCCAGGTCGAGGGACTGCGTGGCAAAGGCGCCGCGGGCTGGCTGGCGAGTCCCGTCACCCTCGTTCGCGCCGTCCGACAGGCACGCGCCGCGCTCCGCCGGCGTCGCCCCGGCGTCGTGCTCGGCTGTGGCGGCTTCGCTTCCGGCCCGGGCGGCATTGCGGCCTGGCTGACCGGTGCGCCGCTCGTGATCCACGAACAAAATGCGGTCGCGGGCCTTACCAACCGCTGGCTCGCGCGCATCGCCTCGCGGATTGCCGAGGGCTTTCCGGGCAGCTTCCCTGCCTCGCGCGGCGCGCTCTACGTCGGCAATCCCGTGCGTCCCGAAATTGCCGGGCTCCCGCCGCCGCGGCAGCGCTTCGAACCGAGGAACGGCCCGATGCGGCTGTTCGTCTTCGGGGGCAGCCAGGGCGCGTCCGCGCTCAACCGGCTGGTCCCGGCGGCCGTTGCACTCCTGCCCGAGTCGCGGCGGCCCCGGGTCCTGCACCAGTCCGGAGCGCGCGAGCGCGAGTCGACCGAGGCGGCCTATCGCGCGGCCGGGATTCAGGCCGAAGTGTGCGAGTACATCGACGACATGGCGGCTGCATATGCGAACGCCGACCTCGTCGTGTCGCGCGCGGGTGCATCGACGGTCGCAGAGCTGGCTGCCGCCGGCGTCGGCTCGATTCTGGTGCCGTTCCCGGCCGCCGTGGACGATCACCAGACCAGGAACGCCGAATGGCTGGGCCGCGTGAGTGCCGCGCAGGTCGTATCGGAGTCGGGGCTGACCGCGGAAGAGCTCGCCAATCGCCTCGCGACACTGTTCGGCAACGGCCGTTCGCGGCTCCTCGCAATGGCGGAAGCGGCGCGCGCGCTTGCCGTCACCAACGCGGCACAGCGTGTCGCGGAGCTTTGCCTCGCGGTGGAAGGCGGGCGCACATGAGCGATCGCATGCGGCGCGTGGGGCTCATTCACCTGATTGGCATCGGCGGCGCCGGGATGGGCGGCATTGCCGAAGTGCTCGTTAATCTCGGCTATTCCGTCCAGGGGTCAGACCTGCGCGCGAACGCGGTGACGGCGCGGCTGCAGGCGATGGGTGTGCGCATTTTCATCGGCCATTCGGCGGGGCAGGCCGCGGGCGCGAGTGTCGTCGTCATCTCCTCGGCGATCGCTCCCTCGAACCCGGAACTCGTGGCGGCCCAGGAGGCGCGCATTCCGGTGGTGCGGCGGGCCGAGATGCTGGGCGAGCTGATGCGGTTCCGGCAGGGCATTGCCGTCGCGGGCACGCACGGCAAGACCACGACTACGAGCCTCATCGCTTCGGTCCTTGCCGAGGGTGGGCTCGACCCGACTTTCGTGATTGGCGGGCAGCTGAAGAGCGCGGGCAGCAACGCGAAGCTTGGCACGAGCCGGTATCTCGTTGCCGAAGCGGACGAGAGCGATGCGTCGTTCCTGCACCTGCAGCCGGTCATTGCCATCGTCACGAACGTGGACAACGACCATCTCGTCACGCATGGCGGCGATTTCGAGAGGCTCAAGCAGAGCTTCGTCGCATTCCTGCACAACCTGCCGTTCTATGGGCTCGCGGTCCTCTGTACCGACGACGAGGCGGTCCGCGAGCTCCTGCCCCAGGTCGGACGTCCGACAATCCGCTATGGTCTCGGCGCGGACGCGGACCTTCGCGCCACTGCGGTGGAGCGGGACGGGGGCACGACGCGCTTTCGGGCGATTCGCGCCGGCAGGCCGCCGCTGGCCGTCGCGCTCAACCTGCCGGGCCTGCACAACGTCAGGAACTCCCTCGCGGCGATCGCGGTCGCGACCGAGCTCGAAGTCGAGGACGCCGCGATCCAGCGCGCGCTGGCCGGCTTTCAGGGCATCGGTCGCCGGCTCGAGCTCGTGGGCGAGGTCGCGACCCGATCGGGCCGGATCACGCTCGTCGATGACTACGGCCATCACCCGACGGAAATCGAGGCCACGATCGATGCCGTCCGGCAGGCCTGGCCGGGACGCCGGCTGGTGCTCGCGTTCCAGCCGCACCGCTACACCCGCACGCGCGACCTGATCGACGATTTCGGCCGGACACTCTCGGCAGCGGATGCGCTGATCGTGACCGAGGTCTATGCCGCGGGCGAGGAGCCGATCGCCAATGCCGACGGCCGCGCGATCTGCCGCGCCGTGCGGGGGCGCGGCCGGCTCGAGCCGGTGTTCGTCGAAGACGTTCGCGAACTGTCTACGGCGCTCGCGGGCGTGATCGCGGATCGCGATGTCGTGCTGACGATGGGCGCCGGCAGCATCGGCGCCGTCGCGCACGAGCTGCCGACGCGGCTAGGCGTGACGAGCGCGAGGGCCGGTCGATGAACGCCATCGCGATCTCCGCCGAGTTCGAGGACCGCGTGCTCCGCGAAGAACCGATGTTCCGGCACACGTCATGGCACGTCGGCGGACCTGCGGACGCCTGGTTCTCGCCGCGCGACGTCGAGGACCTGTCGGCATTCCTGCGCATGCTGCCGGCGGAAGTGCCGGTCACCTGGGTCGGGCTCGGCAGCAACCTCCTGGTGCGCGACGGCGGCATCCGCGGCGTCGTGATCTCCGTGCATGGAATCCTCAATGCGCTCGAGCGCGTGGGCACGGACTGCGTACGCGCGGAAGCGGGCGTTGCCTGCGCGAGGCTCGGGCGCCAGTGCGCGAAGTGGAAACTCGGGCCCGCGGATTTCTTCGCGGGGATTCCCGGGACTGTCGGCGGTGCGCTGGCGATGAATGCAGGCGCCTGGGGCGGCGAGACCTGGCCGCGGGTGGTCGAAGCCGAGACCATCAACCGTGCGGGCCTCCGTCATCGCCGCGATGCCGCCGAGTACCGCTTTGCCTACCGCAGCGTGACACCGCCGGTGCCGGGTGAATGGTTTCTGGCCGCGACTTTCCGTTTCGAATCCCGGCCCGACGCCAGTACCGACTCGATCAAGCGGCTCCTCGAGCAGCGCCATGCGAGCCAGCCGATCGGCCGCTGGAGCTGCGGCTCCGTATTCACCAACCCGCGCGGCGGGCATGCCGCCGAGCTGATCGAACGTGCCGGGCTGAAGGGCTTTCGCCTGGGCGGCGCGGCGGTTTCGGACAAGCACGCCAATTTCATCGTCAACGAAGGCAATGCCACCGCGGCTGACCTGGAGGCGCTGCTGCGCCACGTACAGGCGACGGTCGAGCGCGTGCACGGCGTGCGCCTCGTGCCGGAAGTGCGCGTGATCGGGGAGGCTGCGTGAGCCGCCTGCGCGCAAGCGGCAAGCCACGGTGCCGCGTCGCGGACGCGGCGGACTTTGGACGGGTCGCCGTGCTGCTGGGCGGCTCTTCTGCCGAGCGCGAGATCTCGCTGATGACGGGCAACGCGGTGCTCGAAGCGCTCGTCGCCCGGGGCATCGACGCTGCGGGCTTTGATCCCGCCGATCGCGCGCTCACCGATCTCGTCACCTCGGGCTTCGACCGCGTCTTCATTGCCCTGCACGGGCCGGGGGGCGAGGACGGCGCGGTCCAGGGCGCGCTCGAATGGCTTGGCCTGCCATACACCGGCAGCGGCGTACTCGGCTCCGCCGTCGGCATGGACAAGCTCCGCACCAAGCAACTGGCCCAGGCTGCGGGGGTCGCGACGCCGCCCTGGATCGAGCTCACCGGCGCCGCCGATTTCGAGCGCGCCGTGGTCGAGCTCGGCCTGCCGCTCGCGGTGAAGCCAGCGACCCAGGGCTCCAGCGTCGGCATGAGCCGCGTCACGAGCGCGGCCGATTTGCCCGGCGCCTGGCGCACAGCCTCCGCGCTCGATCCGATCGTGATCGCCGAGCGCTGGATCACGGGCGGCGAATACACGGTCGGCGTGTTGCAGGGAGAGGCGCTGCCCTCGATCCGGATCGAGACGCCGCGCAGCTTCTACGACTACCAGGCGAAGTACTTCGCGGATGACACGCGCTACCTAATTCCCTCCGGCCTGACCGCCGCCGCGGAGTCGGCCCTGCAGCGTGCGGCGCTCGCGACTTTCGATGCGACGGGTGCCTCGGGCTGGGGCCGGGTCGACTTCGTGACGGCAGCCGACGAAGTGCCGCTCCTGCTGGAAATCAACACCGTGCCCGGCATGACGAGCCACAGCCTCGTGCCGATGGCCGCGCGTGCCGCGGGCATCGATTTTCCGGAGCTCGCCTGGCGAATCCTCGAGACCAGCTTCGCCAGGGAGAGGGCCTGAGCCATGGGAGTCTTGCGCAGGCGCAACCGCAGGAAGCCGGCCGGCCGCCGCATCCGGTTGCCGAATCTCGAGTGGCCACGCGCGGGGCGGATCGCGGGCGCGCTCGCCGCTCTCGGTGCGCTGGGACTCCTGCTGGTGCTCGGCCTCGACCAGCCCGTGCGCAGCATCGTGATCGACGGGCCATTCCAGCGCGTAACCGCCGTCGAGGTGCAGCAGGCCGCGCTCGGCGCGCTGAAAGGCGGCTTCGTGAGCGCCGACCTCGACAAGGTCCGCAAGGCCGTCGAGGCGCTTGCCTGGGTGGACCGCTCGCGCGTGCAGCGGCTGTGGCCCGACAGGATCCGCATCGAGATCGTCGAGCAGCAAGCTGCCGCGCGCTGGGGCGAGGACGGACTGCTCAATACGCGCGGAGAGCTGTTCGCGAGCGGAGTGAATCTCGTGCCGCCGGAATTACCGCGGCTGGAAGGGCCTACGGGCACCGAGTGGCAGGTCGCGCAGCGCTACCTCGCCATCCAGGGCCGGCTGAGCAGCCTCGGGCTGCAGGTCTCGGCGCTCCGGCTCGATCCGCGCGGCGCCTGGGAGCTCGATCTCTCGACCGGCGTGACGGTTCGACTCGGCCGCCGCCAGGTGGACGAGCGAATGGACCGGTTCGTCCAGTTCGGAGCGCAGGTCATTGCCGGGCGCGCCGCCGACGTCCGCTACGTCGACATGCGCTACTCGAACGGCTTTTCGATCGGCTGGCGCGGCAACCGCAAGCCGCCGCGCGCCGCACCCGCCGCCATGGCTCACCAGACCAATGGAGATCCCGGATTCGATGGCTAAACGTTCCGATCGCAACCTGATCGTGGGGCTCGACATCGGCACTTCGAAGGTCGTGTCGCTCGTCGGCGAAGTGCATGGCGACGGCAGCCTCGAGGTCATCGGCCTCGGCTCGCACCCTTCGCGCGGCCTCAAGAAGGGCGTCGTGGTCAACATCGATTCGACGGTCCAGTCCATCCAGCGCGCGGTCGAGGAGGCGGAGCTCATGGCGGGCGTCGAGATCCGTTCGGTGTTCACCGGCATCGCAGGCAGCCACGTGCGCAGCCTCAACTCGCACGGCATCGTCGCCATCAAGGACAAGGAGGTCGCAGGCGGCGACGTGGCGCGCGTCATGGACGCCGCGCAGGCCGTGCCGATCCCGGCTGACCAGAAGATCCTTCATGTCCTTCCGCAGGAATTCATCATCGACGGGCAGGAAGGCATCCGCGAGCCGATCGGCATGTCGGGAGTGCGGCTCGAGGCCCGCGTCCACATCGTGACCGGGGCCGAAAGCGCGGCCCAGAACATCGTCAAGTGCGTCCAGCGCTGCGGCCTCGAAGTCGAGGACATCGTGCTCGAGCAGCTCGCCTCCTCGTTCGCCGTACTGACCGACGACGAAAAGGAACTCGGCGTCTGCCTGGTGGATGTCGGCGGCGGAACGACCGACATCGCGGTCTTCTCGGGCGGCGCGATCCGGCACACCGCCGTGATCCCGGTCGCCGGCGACCAGGTCACCAACGACATTGCGGTGTCGATGCGCACGCCGACTCCATACGCGGAGGAGATCAAGATCCGCTACGCCTGCGCGCTTTCGCAGCTCGCAAATCCGGACGAGACGATCGAGGTGCCATCGGTCGGAGACCGGCCTTCGCGCCGCCTCGCGCGCCAGACGCTGGCGGAAATCGTGGAGCCCCGCTACGAGGAGCTCTTCATGCTGATTCGCGACGAGCTGCGTCGCTCCGGCTTCGAGGAGGCGGTGGCCGCCGGCGTCGTGCTCACCGGCGGCAGCGCCAAGATGGAAGGCGCAGTCGAGCTCGCCGAGGAAATCTTCCACATGCCGGTCCGCCTCGGGAGTCCCGCGGGCGTGACCGGCCTCGGGGACGTCGTGAAAAACCCGATCCATGCGACCGGCGTGGGTCTCTTGCTTTACGGCCGGGTCAACGCCGGCCAGCCGGCGCCGAAGCTCATCGGCGATGGCGTGAAGACGGTGACTGAGCGGATGAAATCGTGGTTCCAGGGGTATTTCTGAGATAGCGGAGGAGTGGACATGTTCGAACTGATGGATTCATTCAGCCAGACGGCTGTGATCAAGGTGATCGGCGTGGGGGGCGGCGGCGGCAACGCGGTGTCGCACATGGCGAAAAGCGGCATCGAGGGTGTCGAGTTCATCTGCGTGAATACCGACGCGCAGGCGCTCAAGCACTCGCAGGTGAAGACCTCGCTGCAGATCGGCTGCAACATCACGAAGGGTCTTGGCGCCGGCGCCAATCCCGAGGTCGGCCGGCAGGCGGCGATGGAGGACCGTGACCGCGTCATCGAACTGATCGAAGGATGCGACATGCTCTTTATCACGGCCGGCATGGGCGGCGGGACGGGTACGGGTGCGGCTCCGGTCGTCGCGCAGGTGGCTCGCGAGCTCGGCATCCTCACGGTCGCGGTCGTGACCC
>CAWFXH010000010.1:12500-46928 GCA_963819705.1 uncultured Gammaproteobacteria bacterium | reverse complement strand
ATGCCCTCGCATGGAGGTCGTTACTTGACCTCGACGGTGGCGCCACCGTCCTCGAGCTGCTTCTTGAACTTCTCGGCATCCGCCTTCGAAACGCTCTCCTTGACGGTTGAGGGAGCGCCCTCGACAAGGTCCTTCGCTTCCTTGAGGCCGAGACCGGTGATCTCGCGAATCACCTTGATCACGGTAACTTTTTTCTCGGCCGGGTAGGCCTTCAGCATGACCGTGAACTCGGTCTGTTCCTCGGCGGCCGGCGCCGCTGCGCCGCCGCCGGCGGCAACGACCGCGACCGGGGCCGCGGCGGAGACGCCGAACTTGTCTTCCATCATCTTCACGAGGTCGACCACTTCCATGATGGTCATGTTCGAGATCGCCTCGAGAATCTGTTCCTTGCTAGCAGCCATTTCCATCTCTCCAGATATGAATGTGTCGTAAACCCGAATCAACCGGTCAGGCGGCCTTCTTGTCCTTGAGCGCCGCGACGGCGCGCACGAGCTTCGCGTGAGGCTCGGCGAGCGTCCGGACGAACTTCGTGACCGGCGCCTTCATGACGCCCAACAGCATCGCGAGGGCCTGCGGTTTCGTCGGCAGGCTCGCGACCCGGTCAATCTCCGCGGCTGGGTAAACCTGCCCGCCGAGAGAGACCAGGGTCGGGACCAGCTTTTCGTTGCCCTTCGCGAACTCCTGGACGACGCGGGCGGCAGCGCCCGGGTCTTCCTGGGAGAACGCGAGGATCAACGGACCCTTGAGGCTGCCCGCGATGCACTCGTACGGCGTACCCGTGACCGCGCGGCGCGCCAGAGTGTTCTTGACGACCCGCATGTAGACTCCGGCCTGGCGCGCCTTCGCGCGCAAGCCCGTCATCTGCGAGACCGTCAGGCCACGATATTCCGCCGCGACGACCGAATGCGCGGTCTGCGCAACGGCCTGCACCTCGGTCACCATCGCCTGCTTGTCTTCCATTCTCAGTCCCATCCAACCCTCCTAGCGGTGGGACCGGCCAGCAGATGCTGACTCGGGTTCCACCATCTGCGCAGGCACCCATTAAGGGGCCCTTGCCCCGCCTGCGGTCTTCGATGGCCCGGGCTCATGCCCGGACTTTCGAAATATCTTGAAGGGGTGCATCCCCTTCAATATCGAACTCTCCTGCCCTAGACGCCGAGCGACGCGCGGTCCACGGCTATGCCGGGCCCCATCGTCGACGACACCGACACGCGCTGCAGGAAAACGCCCTTCGAAGTCGAAGGCTTGTGCTTCTGGATATCCGCGATCAGCGCCACCAGGTTCTCCCGGAGCGCGGCGGGTTCGAAATTTGCCTTGCCAATCGTGCAATGGACGATGCCGGCCTTGTCGCAGCGATAGCGCACTTGGCCCGCCTTTGCATTCCGCACGGCCCCGGCAACGTCCGGCGTCACCGTGCCGACCTTCGGATTCGGCATCAGGCCGCGCGGGCCAAGGATCTGCCCGAGCCCGCCGACGACGCGCATGGCGTCCGGGCTCGCGACCACGACGTCGAAGTCCATCTGGCCGGCCCTCACCTTCTCGGCGAGGTCCTCGAGTCCCACGATGTCGGCTCCGGCCTCGCGCGCGGCGTCGGCGTTCTTGCCTTGCGTGAAGACCGCGACGCGCACCTTCTTGCCGGTACCGTGCGGCATCACCGTCGCGCCGCGGACCTGCTGGTCAGATTTCGCCGGGTCGATGCCGAGGTTGATCGCGACGTCGACCGCCTCGTCGAACTTCGCGGTGGCGAATTCCTTCACGAGCGAGATGGCCTGATCAATCGGGTAGGCCTGCCCGGGCTTCACGCGTTCGGCCCAGGGCTTCTGGCGCTTGAATACGGAGGCCATGTCAGCTGCCCTCCACGTCGACGCCCATGCTGCGGGCGCTTCCCGCGATGGTGCGCACGGCCGCGTCGAGGTCCGAAGCGGTGAGGTCCGGCATCTTGGCCTTGGCAATCTCTTCGAGCTGCTTACGCGAGATCTTCCCGACCTTCTTCGTGTTGGGCGTGCCGGAGCCCTTTTCAATGCCGATCGCCTTGCGGACAAGGACGGCCGCGGGCGGCGTCTTCAGCACGAAGGTGAAGCTGCGGTCGCCGTAGACGGTGATGATCACCGGGATCGGCAGGCCCTTCTCCTCCTTCTGCGTCGCCGCATTGAACTGCTTGCAGAATTCCATGATGTTGACGCCCTGCTGGCCGAGCGCGGGGCCGACCGGCGGGCTCGGGTTCGCCCCGCCCGCCGGAATCTGCAACTTGATGTAGCCCTGTACTTTCTTCGCCATCTTTCCTCGCTCCCGGGTGCAGGCGCCTTGCGGCTCCCCGGTTCGTTCAGACCTTCTCCACCTGCCCGAAATCCAACTCGACCGGCGTCGACCGGCCGAGGATCTGCACCGCGACCTGCAAGCGGCTCTTCTCGTAATTCACGTTCTCGACCACGCCCGTGAAGTCGTTGAACGGGCCGTCGACCACGCGCACAACCTCGCCGGGCTCAAACAGCACTTTCGGCCTCGGCTTCTCCACTCCTTCCTCAACCCGGCGAAGGATGGCGTTCGCCTCCTTGTCCGTGATCGGCGCGGGCTTCTCGGGTGTGCCGCCGATGAAGCCGAGCACTTTCGGCGTTTCCTTCACCAGGTGCCATGCCTCGTCATCCATCGCCATCTGCACCAGCACGTAGCCGGGGAAAAACTTGCGCTCGCTCTTGCGCTTCTGGCCGGCGCGCATCTCGACGACTTCCTCGGTGGGCACCAGCACCTCACCGAACTTTTCGTCGAGGCCGTGGAGCTTGATGCGCTCCTTCAGGCTGTTCGCGACCTTGTGCTCGAAGTTCGAGTAGGCATGCACGACGTACCAGTTCAGAGACACGAAATCAGCCTCCCTGCCCGGTCACGTGCCGCGCGCCCCAGGCGAGGCCCATGTCCACGATCCAGAAGAAAACGGCAAGCGCCATCACGAACACGAACACCACCAGCGTGGTGCGCCAGGTCTCCTGCCGCGTCGGCCACACCATCTTGCGCAGCTCGACGCGCGAGGACTGGATGTAGGCCCACAGCTCGAGTCCCGGAGCCGACCAGTAGAGCAGCACGAGCCCGGCGACCAGCCCGCCGAGCACCATCAACATGCGCAGGGCCTGGGGCTCGTCCGCGAACCAGTAGTACGCGACGACGCCTCCGACGAGCGCCGCCGCGGCCAGCACCAGCTTGAAGGCGTCGACCAGGGCGACGCCGGATTTTTCGGCTTGCTCGTTCATGCGCTTCCATAACGACTGCTGGCAGGGCAGGAGGGAATCGAACCCCCAACCTGCGGTTTTGGAGACCGCCGCTCTGCCAATTGAGCTACTGCCCTGTCGATTCGCCCTTACTTCAACACCTTGGAGACGACGCCGGCGCCGACGGTACGGCCGCCCTCGCGAATCGCGAACCGCAGGCCCTCCTCCATCGCAATCGGCGCAATCAGCTCCACCACCATCTTGATGTTGTCCCCCGGCATCACCATCTCCACCCCCGCCGGCAGCTCGATGGTCCCGGTCACGTCGGTGGTGCGGAAGTAGAACTGCGGCCGGTAGCCCTTGAAGAACGGAGTGTGGCGGCCACCCTCCTCCTTGGTCAGCACGTACACCTCGCACTCGAAGTTGGTGTGCGGGTTGATCGAGCCCGGCTTCGCCAGCACCTGCCCGCGCTCCACTTCCTCACGCTTGGTGCCGCGCAGCAGCACCCCCACGTTGTCCCCCGCCTGGCCCTCGTCCAGCAGCTTCCTGAACATCTCCACCCCGGTGCAGGTGGTCTTGGTGGTCGGCCTGAGGCCGACAATCTCGATCTCGTCGTTGACCTTCACGATCCCGCGCTCGATGCGACCGGTCACCACCGTGCCGCGCCCCGAAATCGAAAACACGTCCTCGATCGGCATCAGGAACGGCTTGTCGATCACCCGCGTCGGAGTCGGGATGTAACGGTCCATCTCCGTCACCAGCTTCACGATCGACTCCGCACCCAGCTCGCCCGCCGCGCCCTCCAGCGCCTTCAGCGCCGAACCACGCACGATCGGCGTGTCATCACCCGGGAACTGGTACTTCGACAGCAGCTCGCGCACCTCCATCTCCACCAGCTCGATCAGCTCGGCGTCGTCCACCATGTCGCACTTGTTCAGATACACCACGATGTACGGCACCCCCACCTGCCGCGCCAGCAGAATGTGCTCGCGCGTCTGCGGCATCGGCCCGTCCGCCGCCGACACCACCAGGATCGCCCCGTCCATCTGCGCCGCACCCGTGATCATGTTCTTCACGTAGTCCGCATGCCCCGGACAGTCCACGTGCGCGTAATGCCGCGCCGGCGACTGGTACTCCACGTGCGCCGTCGCAATCGTGATCCCGCGCGCCTTCTCCTCCGGCGCCTTGTCAATCTGGTCGTAGGCCGTGAACTCGCCCCCGTTCGCCTCCGCCATCACCTTGGTCAACGCCGCCGTCAGCGTCGTCTTCCCATGGTCCACGTGCCCAATCGTCCCCACGTTCACATGAGGCTTCGTTCGTACGAATTTTTCCTTAGCCACGACGCACCTCTGTCCTCTCTATCGTTATGGAGCCCACGACCGGAATCGAACCGGTGACCTCGTCCTTACCAAGGACGTGCTCTACCGACTGAGCTACGTGGGCCCTGGTCAACCCGGCTGGAGCGGGTGATGGGAATCGAACCCACGTCATCAGCTTGGAAGGCTGAGGTTCTACCATTGAACTACACCCGCATTCCTTCACGCCGCGTACGCGCAGGTTCGTGGGTCGCCAAAGAAGCCGAGCCACCGGTTGTTCGAGCCACACTGGTGGAGGGGGTAGGATTCGAACCTACGAAGGCATGAGCCAGCAGATTTACAGTCTGCCCCCGTTGGCCGCTTGGGTACCCCTCCCAAATTGAGCCGCGTATTTTCGTTTGCGCAGCCCCGACTGTCAACGCCGAAGGGCCCCTAAGTCACTGATCCTGAAAAAGGGGACGCTCCCCTTTTCGGCTTTGGGGAAAAGGGGAGCGTCTCCTTTTTTCAAGGCTGGGGAATGCCGTAACCGCGGGCGACCAGGACCGCGATCAAGGGCAGGATCAGCCAGAGCCCGAGACCGAGCGCGATGCTGGCCTGCACCCGCTCGACCTCACGGCTGAGCGGTGCAAACGATGCGGCGGTCCTCGCCTCCCGGTTCCAGCGGATGTATTGCAGGGTCGGCGAAACAGCCACCGCAACGATCACGAGAAAAATCGTTAACTTGAGCCAGAACAATCGGTTACCGAGATAGTAGGCCGCGTCCTGGCGATCGTAGAAGGCCCGCGCCAGCCCGGTGGCGAGGCTTGCGATCAGGGCGAGTTGGTAACCGAGATCGACCATGCCGAGAAGCCTCACCTGAAGGCGGTCCGGCATCCTCCGGCACAGCCAGTACTCGCTCAGGAGCAGTCCGGATGCAACGCCGATCGCCAGCCAGTGCAGCCAGGCAAACAGTGCGGCAATCATCGGGGGGCCGGCCGGCATCCTAGCCACCGACCAGGCCAGCGTAGGTCGCCGCATCGATGTTCGAGCCGCAGATGATGAGTCCTACGCGGCGGCCGGCGAGCTGCTCGTGCAGCGGCCCAAGCAGGGCCGCGGTCGCGGCGGCGCCCGCAGGCTCGACCGCGAGTCGCGCATGCTCGAGCAGGAAGCGCATGCCGGCGACTATCTCCTCGTCTCGGACCCGCACGATTTGATCAACGCTCGCGCGGCAGAGTGCATACGAGACCGGTAGCGCATACGGGGCGCCCAGGCTGTCGGCAATCGTGTCGATTTTCTCGATGGACTGCGGCGAACCCGCGACAAAGCTCCGGTACATCGTGTCCGCTCCGAAAGGCTCGACGCCCAGCACCTGGCAAGCGGGTTTCACCAGCTTGATTGCGGTCGAAAGGCCTGCCGCAAGGCCCCCGCCGCCGATGGGCACGATGACGGCCTCGAGGTCCGGCGCCTGCTCGATGAATTCGAGCCCGAGCGTGGCGGTGCCTGTTGCGGTGAGCAGTCCCTCGAAGGGATGGATCAACGTGCGCCCTTCCTTTTCCCGGATCTCCTCGACGCGCCGGAAAGCCGCATGGAAATCCGGCTCGAACACGATGTCCGCACCGTAGCGCCGGCATTCGGCGACGCGGAACCGGTTGGCGCCCTCTTTCATCACGACCCGGGCGCTGGTACCGACCGCGCGGGCCGCGAAGGCTGCGGCGATCGCGTGGTTGCCGGCGCTGATGGCGCAGATTCCCCGGGCGCGCGCCTCGGGGCCGAGGGACAGCGCGTTCACCAGCGCGCCCCGAGCCTTAAAGCTGCCAGTGCGCTGGAAGAGCTCGAGTTTCAGGAGCGCCTGGGTGCCGGGCGGCAGGGCGGCCTCGACTGCCAGCCCGAGCAGGGGCTGGACCGGCGTCTTCAGGATTCTGTCGCCGAGCCGGGTTCGCGCCTCGCGGATCGTGGCGAGCGAGAGTCGTGGCGGCCCTTCTGGCGCGGCATGCATCGCGGTGCATCGTATCGGATCGCCTGCAATCAGCGTGTTACCGCACTGCAAAATACCCTTTGTCGGGCAACGCTTTGCACCCGCCTCAGGCCTCGGCATACTGCTCCGGACCAGTTGATGCGCCGAGAAAAACGCGGGGATCGGGGGAATGGAACGCCGCCTGCACAGCCGTCATCGTGCACGGGCCACGGTGTATGTCGTGGTCCCGGGCCGTCGCGGCGCACTTTGCAAAGCGCACAACCTGAGCGCTAACGGGGTCTTCGTCGAGACCCGCAACCTGGGCCTTGCCAAGGGCTCGATCGTCGAGCTCGCGTTCGCCATCAACCTGGGCGCTATCACCAAGATCCATCGCCGCAAAGCAATTGTCGCGCATGTCTCACGGGGCGGCACTGGCCTTAAAATGGAGTGCTACGCGGCGCGCTGAAGCGTCGGCGTGAGACCCGGTTTCCATGTCGGGTGGGGTTCCCGGTCCCGCGTGGGAACGGGGACCCTTCCCTTTTTGAGGCACGAGGCGCGCATGGCCAAGATCTACGACAACATCCTGCAGACTATCGGTCGCACTCCACTCGTGCGACTCAACAAGATCGGGCGTGACCTGCCGGGGCATATCGTCCTCAAGCTTGAGTTCTTCAATCCCTGCGCGAGCGTCAAGGACCGAATCGGCGTCAGCATGATCGAGGCACTCGAGAAGCAGGGGCGCATCAAGCCCAACACCGTGCTGGTCGAACCGACGAGCGGCAACACCGGCATCGGCCTCGCATTCGTCGCCGCGGCAAAAGGCTACCGCCTCGTCCTCACGATGCCGGACACCATGAGCATGGAGCGCCGGCGCATGTTGACTGCTTTCGGCGCCGAGCTCGTGCTGACCGAGGGCGCCAAGGGCATGAAGGGCGCGATGGCTCGCGCGAATGAGATCATTGCGAGCGACCCCGACCGCTTCCTGCTGGTCGGCCAGTTCAGCAATCCCGCCAATCCCGAGATCCATCGCCGCACGACGGCCGAGGAGATCTGGGAGGACACGGACGGCGCGGCGGACATCCTCATCTCCGGGATCGGCACCGGCGGCACCATCACGGGCGTCGGCGAAGTCCTCAAGAAGCGCAAGCCGCAGTTCCGTTGCGTCGCGGTCGAGCCTGCCGCAAGTCCGGTGCTCTCCGGAGGACAGCCGGGTCCGCACAAGATCGCCGGTATCGGCGCGGGCTTTATCCCGGAGATCCTGAATACAAAGGTGATCGACGAGATCATCCAGGTCACGAACGAGCAGGCGGGCGAATACGCGCGCATGCTTGGCCGCGAAGAAGGCATCCTGGTCGGCATCAGTTCGGGTGCAGCTTTGTATGCAGCGCTGCAGGTGGCCGGGCGGGCAGAAAACAAGGACAAGCTGATCGTGACCATCATCCCGAGCTTCGGCGAGCGCTATCTCACGACCTGGCTCTACGAGGATATGCAGGCCAGTGCGCCCCGCATCGTCCCGGACTGACGCAGCGGTACACGCCGAGCTCGCCGAGCGGCTGATCGCTTCGGGCGATGCCGACTACCGGGTGCTGCAGGAAGGCTATTGGCCCGACCGCGCGGTGGTGCTCGGCGCGGTCGACCGGCTGTACCGCATGCTGATGGCCGAGTCCCTGCCGGGTACTGCCCCGGGCGAGCCGCCCGGCTCCAGGATTGCCCGCGAACTTGGGGAAATCGAGGCGGCGCTCACGCCGCAGATCACGCTCGCTTTCGAGATGCCTGCGCGGCTCGGCGAGAATGGCGCGATGGACGACGCGGGGGCCGACGACGCGGCCCGACGCGTCGTCGGCGAGCTGCTCAAGCGCCTGCCGACGCTCCGCGAGCGCGTGTTCGACGACGCGCGCGCAGCCTGGCGCGGCGACCCATCATGCCGCCACCCGATCGAGGCGCTCTACGCCTACCCCGGCGTGTTCGCGATCACGCGCCACCGCATCGCGCACATTTTTTACGAGCTCGACGTGCCGCTGCTGCCGCGCCTCCTCGCCGAGGACTCGCACCGGCGAACGGGCATTGACATCAACGCCGGAGCGCAAATCGGCCGCGAGTTCTTCATCGACCACGGCACCGGCGTCGTAATCGGTGAAACCGCCATCGTGGGCGACCGCGTGACGCTCTACCAGGGCGTCACGCTCGGCGCAAAGAGCTTTCCCGTGGACAAGTCGACGGGCCGCTTGGTCAAGGGCCTGCCACGGCACCCGATCGTCGAGGACGACGTCACGATCTACGCGAGCGCGACCGTACTGGGACGCATCACAGTCGGGCGCGGCAGCGTGATCGGCGGAAACGTCTGGCTCACGCACAGCGTACCGCCGAATTCGCGCATTGCGCAGGCCGCGCCGCAACAGGGCGGCTTCGAGCACGGCGCCGGGATCTGAGGCGGGTCCGGATGAGCCGCAGGATCTCGCGTCGCGAATTCCATCGAATGGCAGCCGCCGCCGGCGCGCTCGCGCTCGTCCCCACGGGCCGCGCGCGGGCACAGGTCCACTTCAGTTCCTATCCGTTTCAGCTTGGCGTTGCGTCCGGCGATCCGTCAACCGATGGCTTCGTGATCTGGACCCGGCTCGCGCCGGAGCCCTTCGTGCCGGAGGTCCTCGGAAATGCGGTCTTCGAACTCATCTGGGAGCTGGCGGACGACCCGTCATTTTCCCGTATTCGCGCAAGCGGCACGGCGCTCGCGCGTGCGCATCTTGCTCATGCGGTGCACGTTGAAATCGGCGGCCTGGAACCCGGCCACGCATATTTTTACCGCTTCCGGATCGGAAATTACGAGAGCCCGACCGGACGCGCCTTGACCTGCCCGGCCGGAGACACCGCCGGCCCGCTGCGTTTCGCAGTCGCTTCCTGCGCTCACTACGAACAGGGGTTTTTCTCGGCCTATCGCTACATGGCCGACGACAAGCCGGACCTGGTGCTGATGCTCGGCGACTACATCTATGAGGACGCCTGGGGCGAGCGCCGAGTGCGACTGTTCGACACGCAGGAAGCGGTCACGCTGACCGACTATCGCCATCGCTATACGCAGTACCGCACGGACCCCGACCTGCAGGCCGCCCACGCAGCCTGTCCGTGGCTGGTCGTCTGGGACGATCACGAAGTCGACAACGACTACGCTGGTCAGACCGGAGAGAGCGAACCCTGCGGTGGCGACGCCGTGAGGAAATCGTTCCCTGGCCGGCGCGCGGCCGCCTACCAGGCCTATTTCGAGAACATGCCCTTGCGGCCTTCGCGCCTCCTGCCCGGCATGGCGGCGCGGCTTTACGGCACGGTGAACTGGGGAACGCTCGCGCGCTTCTACCTGCTCGATAACCGCCAGTATCGTTCTGTGCAGGCCTGTCAGAGTCCGCCGACACCCTGGAACTGCGACATCGAGCACGGCAAGAAAATCCTCTTCAGCGGCGCCGGCGGCGGAAGCTTCGTGAATCCGGAGGAGCCGGCCTGCGCCGCGGAACTCGCCGATCCCTCACGCACCATGTTGGGCGCAGAGCAGGAGCAATGGCTCGACGCGGCCCTCGATGAGAGCCATGCGGCCTGGAATCTGCTGACGCAGGGAGTCATGTTCGTCACGATCAAAGAGAGCTGGAACGGTTCGCCGCGAATTTTCACCGACGCCTGGGCCGGTTATGCGCCGGCGCGCGAGCGCCTGCTTGCCTCGCTCGCCCGTCACAAGACCACGAACCCGGTCGTGCTGACCGGCGACATCCATTCATTCTGGGTCAACGAGATCGCAAGTGCAGCGGGCCGGCCAATGGGGGTCGAACTCGTGACGTCTTCTATTGCGACCACGAACAACGACAAGACCGCGGCGCTTCCGCTGAATCCCCAGGTCCGATTCCACGAGGGCAAGCACAGCGGATACGTCCGCTGCGATCTTGATCGTGACAAGCTACGGGCGGATATCGTCGCTATCGACGATCGTCTCGACCCGCGCAGCGGACGGCAGGTTCTCGCAAGCTTCGAAGTGCGTGCCGGAGACCCGCACGCGCACCGCGTTGTCTGAGCCTGAATACAGGTGTGCTGGCGCTGGCCTTGGGCCGGTGAACGACCAAAGGAACCCGCCCGACGCGCGACGGGTGGTGCCGGCGGAGGGAGTCGAACCCCCGACCTGAGGTTTACAAAACCACTGCTCTACCAGCTGAGCTACGCCGGCAACGGCCGGCATTCTAGCCCTGCAGCGTGCCCGATTGCCCGCCGCGCGCGAACAAGTGGACGATGAGGCCGAGAATGGCCATGGCCCAGACGATCACGGCGCTCGACGGCAGGTCGGTGACGACTGACAGCGCGAGCCCGGCGACATAGCTGGCGATCCCGAGCGCATAACCGACCGCGAGCTGGCGCCGTCCAGCGATGCGGTAAGTCGCGACCGCCGGCACGATCAGGCTGGTGAACACGAGGTACACGCCGACCATCTGCACGGAAGCCGTCACGACGACCGCAAACAGCAGGTAAAAGCCGATCCGGCCGATGCGCTCGCGCCAGAGAAACCAGACGATGCAGAAGGCCACGGTCAGGATCGCCGTGCGCACGAGCTGCGCCTGCGAAACCCAGAGGATCTGTCCCGAAAGCAGGTCCTTGAGGTTCTCCCCGCCATGCGGGTCGTTGGCGAGCAACAGGATCTGCGCCGCTGATGCCAGCACGAACAGGATACCGATCAGCGCCTCCTGCGCTTCGGGCCGTCTGCGTTCGGTCCAGTTCAGCAGGATTGCGGCCGCAAGGGCGGCGACTCCCGCGGCCGCCTGTGCAGGCCAGCCCTCGATCGGCAGCCCGAAGCCATTCGCCGCGATCACGCCAAGGCCGGCGACCTGCGCGATCGCGAGGTCGATGAAGACGATGCCGCGCGAAAAGACCTGCTGCCCGAGCGGTACGTGCGAGATTACGACGAGGACGCCGGCGATCAACGCCGGCCAGAGAATGCTCACGTCGGTGGAAAAGAGATTCATTGTGCCGCTCCGAGCAACTTGTCGATGGTGTCATCGAAGAGCCCGAAAAGGTCTTTCGCGACGGGCGATCCACCGACCGAGAATGGAAGCACCACGATCGGCACGTGGATCCGTTCCGACAGCCACTTGCCCGCCTTCGGATCGTTGTACTCGTTCAGGAGGATGATGCGCGGCGGCGTCGCCGCGAGACGCGTGACCAGCTCACCGAGGTAGCCTGCGGTGGGCGGTACACCGGGCTTCGGCTCGATCGAAGCGAGCTCCTTCAGGCCGAGCCAGCGGCAGAGATAGGCCTGGTCGCGGTGCATGATCACGACCGGCAGGCCCTTGAGGGGTGCGGCCTTCGCTTCCCAGCGCCCGATCGCATCGGTCCAGCGCTTCTGGAAGTCGGCACCTCGCGCGGCGTAGTAGTCGGCGCCCGGGGGATCGATCGCGGCGAGCCGGGCGGTGAGCGTCTTGGCGACGGCGGCGATGTTGCGTGGGTCGAGCTGGACATGCGGATTGCCGTAAGGATGTATGTCCCCCATCGCCCGGTCGAGCTTTGATGGCACTTCGAGAAGCGTGAGTGACGCCGCCGCCTCGAAATAGCCCGGCGCGCCTCGCTGGATGCGCGTGTTGCCTGACTCCTGGAGGAGCACCGGCAGCCAGCCGATCTCGAGATCGGCGCCGCTCGCCACGACAAGGTTTGCGGTACGCGCGCGCGCGACCAGGCTTGGCTTCGCTTCCACGCGATGCACGTCCTGCAAGGCGGTCGTTGCCGTGTAGACGTCGACGCGCTCCCCACCGAGCTCGGTCGTAAGCGCGCCCCAGTCGGTGGTGGTGGCGAGCACGCGGATCGCCGCCTGTGACGGCAGCGTAACCGAGAGCAGGAGTAGCGCCAGGGTGCCGCGAATGAAAAGTTTCATGAATGCGGCTCCTAGTACTTATGGGCGCCGTGTGCGCCGACGCCGAACAGGTATTGCAGGTTGAGCTGCCGGTCGCTTTCCCCGTCGTCGCGAGCCTCGTCCCAGGCGTACTGCAGTCGCCAGCGGGAGAACTCGCTCGGGTTCCAGTCGATCATCACGGTCGTGCGGCTCGGGTCGCCCGGCAGCAGCGCTGGAAACGCCCCCGCCGGCAGGACACCCGAGGACACGAGGCCGATGTCCGGCGTGCCGGAGTCGAGTGCGTCGTAGCGCAGCCCCGCCCGCCAGCGCGGGCGGAACTGGTAAACGCCCTGCAGGTACCAGCCGTCCTGCCCGCTCCGATAGGCATCCATAAGCGCGGCATTCTCCACGTCAAACATGAGATCGCCGGTTTCCTTGCGGCGCATGTACTCGCCCTGCACCTTGAGGTAGCGGCGCGCGGAATTGCCGCCCGGCGCCCACTTGAGGACGGCGTCCGCCACCCAGGTGCGCGAACTGCCGGTAAAGGCGTTCAACACCGGCGCACCGAGCGCATCGACGTCCTCGTATTCGCGATCCCCGGCCTTCAGGTCGATCCAGGACGCGCCTGCGCGCCAGCTTGCGTTGTCGCCTATGTCGCCTCCGACGTGTGCGAAGAGAGTCGTGCCGTTCAGCCCGTTCCGGTCGCGACGGGTGCCGGGGAAGGCCTCGCCGTTACCGGTTTCGGCACCCAGCTCGATGAAGACATCTGTCGGCGCAATCCACTTGAGCTGCACGCCGTCCTGTGCCCGTTGGTTGCCGAAGAACGCCTGGTAGACCAGCGGCTGGTCCACGAAATCCCAGGCGTGCGCGTGCACCTCGTTCAGGTAACCGAAACCCGAAAAGAAGCGCCCAGCCTTCGCCGTGAATCCCGAGGGCAGCGCGATCGTGCGGACGAAGGCCTCTTCAACCTCGATCTCGTTCTCGCCGGAGATGGAAGCCGTGAGCTGGGCATAGAAATAGGGATCGACGTTGGCGGCGACCGTGATTTCCGACTCGCCGAGGTTGAAGCTGCGTTCGCCGGGGCCGATCTCGCCACCATTCGGCATGAATCCGGCGATTCCCCAGTCACCGGGATCGCGGGAGGTGCCGGCGTAGTGGCCGGCCAGGATGACCGAGATGGCGGGATTGAAGGCCGACATCCCGCCACCGGGGCTCGCGGCGGGCGGCGGCTCGGGCACCGGCGGGGCGGCCTCGAGCTGACCGATTCGCGACTCGAGCGCCGTCACCCGCGCCTCGTAATCCGACTTCAACGACTGCAGTTCGGCGCGCAGGGCCGCGACATCGTCCTCGGCACGGGCGCCAGGAGCGAGCACGGCGCAGGCGACGGCCATGAGTGCCGCAATGGGCTCGTAAGCAGACATGACATTGTCCTCGTCTCGGAGAAGTGAACACCGCCCGCGTTATATGGGCGGAGAATTCAGGGCTCTAGACGAGTACGGGTGGTGCGCGGGAGCGGAAAGCGCGGAAGGGCGAAGGGTGGAACGCCGGTGCCAGGGTCTCCGGAATGATCGTGACCCAGGCGACCGTTCGGACCGGCGGAGCCCATTCAGGCGTGCCGATGGCGATCTGCAGTTGCGACGATGCCAGGCAAAGGCTGCAGCTTCGTGCCGCCCCGAGGCGCTCAGCCGGGTCCGTGAGCGAATGCGAATAGGCGTGGATCTCGGCGCCGAACTGTGCGACGAGCAGCGCCAGGGCAAGAACCCGGCCCATCATCCGGAAGCGGTCACGGTGCAGGACCCGGTCCTCCGATCTCTGCCAAAGTATCCGCTACCGGCGAGGGAACGACAATATGTCCTAGTCCGCGGCGGCATCGCAGGGCTTGACCTCGAGCCGCAGGATACGCCCGCCTTCACCTTGCAATTGTGCGGCGTCCGGCAGTACTGCCGGCGGCACGACGTCCACGTCGATCCAGTACACCGTACCGTTACGCTCCCGATCGACAATGCGCGGCGAGAGGCCGATGGCCTTGACGTCGTCGAGTCGACGAAGCGCCCGCTGACGCTCACTGAAGAGCCCCAGCGAAATCGTGATGTCGCGCCCGTCGCCGGGCATCGCGTACGCATCTCCGACACCGGCGCGCCGCAAGCGTTCGATGACTGCGTTCGCGGTGGTCCTGTCCGGCACGCCTTCGAGCGTCACCCAGAATCCCTTCCACACGACGCCCTCCCCGGCGCGCTGGCGCGGCTGGAGCTTGTTTTCCCGGAGCAGCGTCGAGGCACGCGCCGCGTCGGTGAGATCGGTGAAAGGACCCAGGCTGAGGCAATTGTTTCTCGCCCGGGCCCGGGCGGGAGGCCGGGCCGGCGCCGCTTCCCGCGCGAGCTGGAGGCTCGGTCCCTGCGCGGCGGCGGCGGTCGCCACCGGCTCGTCGGGCTCGGCGATCCAGTGCGTCCAGCCGTACCAGGCGATGTTTGCGAACAACAGCAGGGCGATGGCGAGCCGCACAGCCTGAATCTATCATTGAACCGGTCTGACGCTCACCTCGCCGGACAGGATGCGGCGTCGGCCTGCATCGGTTTCGAGCAACAAGGCGCCGTCAGCATCGACCCCTCGCGCAAGACCGTCGACAAATTGGCCGCCATGCAACACGCGCACCGGGCGTCCCGTTAGCACGTCCGCGCCCTCCCATTCTTCGGCGAAGGCGCTCATGCCGCGCGCACCGAACTCGACCAGCGCCCGCGTGAGCTCCGTGATCAGCACGGCGGCCAGGTGGTGACGCGCCGGCGGTGCGCCGAACGCCGCGAGGTCAAGGACATTCACCCCGTTGACGCTCAGTCGTTCGCGATCCTGACGCGGCAGGCGGACATTGATGCCGAGGCCGATGACGACATAGGCATGGCCCGCCGCCTCGCCTCGCAGGTCGATGAGGATCCCGCCAAGCTTTCCGCCCTCGTGGACAATGTCGTTCGGCCACTTGAGAGCGCACTGCGCGTATCCCAGGCGGCGTAGCGCCCTGAGTGCTGCGACTCCCGCTGCGAGCGAGAGCGCGCCGAGCGTTGCCGGCGCGTCGCGATACTTCCAGTTGACTGACAGGCAGAGTCCGGAAGCAAAGGGCGCGACCCAGCGCCGTCCGCGGCGGCCACGCCCGGCAGTCTGGAATTCCGCAAGGCAGGCATCAAACCGGCCCGGCGGCAGGTCGTCCGCGGCCAGCAGCCGGTCGCTGGTCGATTCGAGCGATTCGTGCACCTCGAGATTGCGCAGCAGCTCGCTGACGCCCTGCGGCAAACCGGCGCGCAGCACCGCGGAGTCGAGCAGGTCAATCGGCGATTCCAGGCGGTAGCCGCGGCCCGGCGTCGCCTTGAGCGCGATGCCGTATGCCTCGAGCTGGCGCAGGCGTTTCCACACGGCGGCGCGGGAGATTGCGAGCGTCGCTGCGAGTTCCTCGCCGGAATGCAGTGCACCGTCCGCGAGCAGTTGCAGCAGCTGGATGCGCCCGTTCATGGAACGGATTTTCGCCGCCCCGGCCATTCAATACGCGGCTCGATCCCCGCGCGCATGCGCGCGAGGTTGCCCCGGTGGGCCCAGGCGACAACTGCCGCCATCGCGAGTGCATAGGCGAGCCATGCGGCGCCACCTGGTCCGACAAGTCCGACCGCGACGGGCACGGCGAGCGCGGCCGCCAGCGTCGCGAGGCCCACATACCTGAAAAGGATCGCGATCACGAGCCAGACGGCAAGTGCGACCCCGAGCAGGATGGGCGCGAGTGCCAGGAGCGAACCCGCTAGAGTCGCGCCGCCCTTGCCGCCTTGAAACTGAAAAAACAGCGGCCATACGTGGCCCGCGACCGCGGCCGCAGCGCAGCAGGCGGCCAGCCAGTCCCGCGCAATCGACGGGTCCGCCGCAACGCCGGGCAACATGGCATGCGGCAACCAGCCTGCCGCAAGCCAGCCTTTGCCGACGTCGATGACTACAGTCGCGGCGGCGAAACCGATGCCCTGGGTGCGTAGCGCGTTCGTACCGCCCGCATTGCCGCTGCCGAACTCGCGGATGTCGACGCTGCGGAACCGGCCGACGACGAGCGCACCCACCACCGAGCCCAGCAGGTAACCGATCAGCGTCTTGAGACCGAGCTCCAGCAATTCCAGTGCCTCCCCGGTCGTGCGGGAGACGATCTTAGCACCGGAATCCGTCTGCCCCGCGCGGCAGGAAAACTTCGGCGATCATGCAGCGCACGCTGCCGCCGCCAAGGCGCTCGATCGTCGGAATCGGCGCAGTCACGATCGTGCCGTGACGCCTGAGCCGCGCCGCAGTTGCCGCGGCGAGCCCGGTCCATGCCGCCTCTGACATCGCAATCAGCGGTTCGCCGTCGGCGGCACGCAGTGCCAGGAGATTCCCGCCGAAACGGTGCATTTCGGCGACACTGATCTCGACCGGCGCATGGCCGGCGTCCGCAAGTCGTGCGAGGACGAGCGCGCGCTGGCCGGGATCGGCGATCGCGTCCGCACAGACGACCGCGAAGTTCTCGCCGATCGCCATCAGCACGTTGGTGTGATAGGTCGGCCTGCCATCCGGCCCGGCCGCGTCGAAGTCGACGACGCGGTAGCCGAGCCGCACCGAGAACTCGGCGAGTGCGGCGGCTGTCGTGCGCGGCGAGTGGCAAGCATAGGCGATGCGATGGCAACGGTCGAGCACCAGGCTGCCGGTTCCCTCGAGGAATTCGTCGCGGTCCTCGAGCGGGCTCAAGTCGACGGTGCGTGCGATCCGGAACCCGGCCCCGCGCAGCTGCTCGATCGGTGCCTCGCGCCGCTCCGCGCGGCGCGACGGAGCCATCATCGGGTACAGCACGACGCTGCCGTCGGCGTGGAAGCTCACCCAGTTGTTCGGGAAGCAGGCGTCCGGTTTCGCGGGCTCCGGCGTGTCCTCGGCCACATGCACTTCGGCGCCCGCCGCCCGCAGGCGCTCGACGAGGCCCTCGAACTCGCGTTCAGCCGCCGCTGCGTCGCCGCCGCCGCTGCCGGACATGGATTGCTGGAACCGGTTCGAGCCGGCCGTCTCGACGTTCGCGCCAAAACGCGAAGGGCGAATCATCAGCACGGCGTTCGCACACTGCGCCTCGCGTGTGTTCCGCCCGCTCATGGTGTATGGCAGCCGGCGCCTGGCCGGGGTTGCGCAGTGTCTAGGTCGCCGAAGACTGCGCAACCCCGGCCAGGCGCCGGCTGCGGCATCAGAACTCGATGCGGAACCCGAGCTGCATGCGCCACACCGAAGGCAATGACGAGATCGACTTGAATGGCGCCACCGGTCCAGTCTGACCCGAGCGCGGGCGATACACATAGCAGCTCGCTGCGCCGTCGGGGCAGCCCGTCGTCGCGATTCGATTCACGTCCACCACCGGCGCGACGTACGGGAAGCTGACCTGGCTCAACTGGCCCCAGTCGCTGTTCAGCAAGTTCGCGAAGTTCTCGATGTCGAAGGTCACGATGCCGCGCGTCTTGCGGAAAATCGGCAGCTCCTGCGCGAAGCGAAGGTCGAGCACGGAGATCCAGGGGCTGCGAGCCGAGTTGCGCGGCACGATGCGTCCGCGATAGCGCTCGAGTCCCTGCTGCTCGACATAGGCCTCCATGTTCGACGCAAACTGAGCCGCTGCCGCGTTTGCGGAGGAATAGCTCGTGTTCGTCGCGCAGCCCGCCACGCCGCCTGCGACGTCCGCATTCGTGCACAGCGCCTCGAAGATCACATCGCCGTCCGGCACGTAGAAGAGCTGGCGCTGGCGCGATCCCTGGCGCGGATCACCCCAGACTGCCTGCGGCGAGCCGCCGCCAAAAGTGTAACTGAACGGGCGGCCCGAGCGACGCTCGCCGACGAGCGCGATGCTGGTCTCGTAGTCGCCGAAGAAAGCCTTGCGCCAGGCGAAGGTTCCCTTGAACTGGTGCTCGATCTGGTAGTTCGAAGTCGAGAGCCCGGGATCGTTCGGGTCGGACACGGCCACGTTGTCCCAGTTCGAGGATGCCGTCGAACTCGTGCCCGGATTGACGTCCTTCACGTCCTGGTGGCCGTAGCCCAGGTAGGCGTCGAAGCGACCCGCGGCCGTGCGCCAGGTCTTGCTCGCCTCGATCGAGAACACTGTGCTTTCGCCCTCGTCCGTGTTGGTGAGCAGGAAGTCCTGGATCGATGCGCTCGAGCGGCCGTCGGGCCTCGGACCGTAGATCGGTCGGCCATCGGGCGCCGTGCCGATCTGCTGCAGGCGGATGTCCTTCCAGAGCACCTCGTCCTTCACGCGCGAGTAGATCAGGTCCGCCGTCAGCTCGATGTCCCAGGGAAGCGTGTGCTTGATGCCGAGGTTCCAGCGGTACTGCGACGGCACCCCGAAGTTCGGGTCGATGGCGTTGACCGGCCCGTCGCCGCGCAACGACGCGTTGAAGTCGAGTACGCCCTGCGGGATGTCATACCCGTTGCCGCCAATCAGCGACGACGCCAGTTGCGGATTGGCGCCGATGGCAGGATTGACGTCGGTCTGCACAATGGTGACGCCGTCGTTCGAGAAGCTGTTCGAGATCCAGACGTTCGGCGTGCCGCCGCCGAACAGTCCCCAGCCGCCGTACACCGTGGTCTGCGGCGTCCACTGCCAGTTGAAACCGATGCGCGGCATGATGAGGTCGCGCCCATCGAGCGTCGACTGGTTGCTGAAACCGTAGCGGCCCGTGAAGTTCGAGTTGAGCAGCGGCTGGTCGCCACTCGAGAACATGTCCATGCGAAGGCCGGCTTGGATTTTCAAGTCCGGGGTCGCCTGCCATTCGTCCTGTACGTAGAAACTGTCGACGTCGTAGCCGAATCTGGCCGCGCCATCATTGGCGTCGTTCGAGAACGCATTGCGGTAGCTGAGGCTGGTCGCGACCTGGTTGTCGAAATCGTCGATGCTCGAAAATATCCACTGGCCCTGGCTGCGATTCACGAACAGGTTGAAGATATCGAGCGACTCGCGCTCATAGCCAACCATGAGCGTGTGATCGCCGAGGAAGAAACTGCCTTTCAGCTTGATCGAGTCGAGGTCGTTCGACAAAGCGTTCGCATGCCGGAATTCGTCGGAGCCGATGTATAGAGTGCCCCCGCTCGGCGTGCGGATCTGCATTTCGCCGAAGTCCGTGCCGAACAGCGACACCTGTCCCGTGTCGACCGACTTGTGGGCGACCTTGATCTCGGTGGAGAACCACTCGTTCCAGTCCGAGAACAGCTGCAGGGATTCCGATTCCATCAGGATCGAGCGGTCGTACCAGTCCGACGGCGCACTCAGGCGATTGATCGCCGGAATGTTGTTGGTGGTGATCAACTCGTTGCCCTCGGTACGCTGGTAGGCAAGCGTCGCGCGGTGCGACTCGTTGATGTTCCAGTCGAGCTTGGCGAGGATCTTCTCGTCCTTTTCCGGCGAAGAGCGGAGCGTCTCACCGATGTCGTAGTCGTAGACGTCCAGGCCGATCTGGCGGATCTGGTCGTACTCCGCCTGGGTCACGCCAGTAACCTCGACCGGAAATCCTGAACCGTTTGCGCCGATGTCCTGCGGGGCCTTGCGGTCGAGCTTCTCGTATGACAGGAAGAAGAACAGCTTGTCCTTCATGATCGGCCCGCCCAGCGTGCCGCCGTAGGTCTCCTCGTTGAACACGAGGTTGACGTCCGTGTCCCGGGTCTTGTCGCCCAGCAGGCTGTCATCGCCCTTGTAATAGAAGGCGGAGCCCGTGAACTCGTTCGTGCCCGACTTGGTCACCATGTTGATGGTCGAGCCGCGAAAGAACGAGTACTCGACCGAGAACGGGGCGGTCAGCACGGATACTGCTTCGATCGCGTCCACCGACAGCGGGCTGCGCTGCGTCGGATAGCCGTTGTTGTTGAGGCCGAAATCGTCGCTTTGGCGAACGCCGTCAACCGTGATGGAATTGTAGCGATTGTTGACGCCCGCGATCTCGAGCGCGTCGGAATTGGTCGGGTCGACCCAGGCCTTCGGGTCGATGCGCACGACGTCCTTGATGTCACGGCTGATCGAGGGCAGTTCGCGGACTTCCCGGGCGCCGTAACGGCTGCCCGCCCCGATCGTCACGTCGCGCTCGGAGGCGCCGGTCACTTCGACGCCCGCAAGCTGGGTGACCGGCTGCGCCACAAGCGTCACCGATGTGCGCTCGGAGAGTCGGGTGTAGAGATCCTCGACCGCCGCCTCCTGCATGCCCTCGGCCTGCGCGGTCACCCGATACGGACCGCCGACCCGCAGGCCGGTTGCGGAAAACTGGCCGCTCGCATTCGTCGTCGCCGTCGAGACCGTGCCCGACGGCACGTGGACGATCGTGACTCTGGCACCCGCAACGGGCTGTCCGTCGTCGCCGACGACGAACCCGCTCAGCTGGCTCGTGGTTTCCTGGGCATGAACCAGGGGCGATGCCAGGACAACGGCGACGCCGGCGCCCAGGGCAGCGGCCGGCGCGGTAAGGATCGACGACACGGCGACGGCAAGACGGACCGAACGGCGAGGATCGGACATGGAAGTGGCCCCCCTGGGTTGCTTCGGCAACACGATAGGGCGGAAATGTTACAGCCTGTCGGCTGCGATTGGCGATCCGATTGTGAGTTGTTGCGCGCGCTCCACAGGACGGGCCGCAAACGCCGACGTCGCGTTTACGGGATGCCTGTACTGACAAAGGCTTGGCCTCATTTTCTCGGCGACGGATCAGGATGCCGCGGCAGCACCTGTCAGCCGAGGCGGGCGATCGCCGCCTTTTCCGCGATCATGATCGTCGGCGCATTAATGTTGCCGCCGACCAGCGTCGGCATGACGGAGGCGTCGACGACCGCAAGTCCCTCGATTCCGCGGACCCGCAGGACCGAATCGACGACCGCCATGGCATCCGGGCCCATGCGGCAGGTGCCGACCGGATGGTAGATCGTGTCGGCCCGCCGCCGGATGCGCTTAACGAGCGCCTCGTCGTCACTGCCGTCGGCAAAAAGCTCTGCGCCGCGATGCGGCGCGAGCGACGCGCCTTCCATGATTTCCCGGGCCCGCTTCACGCCTGCAAGCAGGGTCGCGACATCCTCGTCGGCCGACAGGAAATTAGGGTCGATGCGCGGCGCGGCAGTTGGATCCGCCGAACGCAACCGCAGGCTCCCGCGGCTCTTCGGGCGGAGCACCGCCACGTGGCAGGAAATGCCGTAGCCGTAATGCAGGCGGCGCGCGTGATCGTCCACGAGCCCGTTGACGAAATGCAGCTGAATGTCGGGCCGCTCGAGGCCGTCGCGGGTGCGCAGGAACGCGCCGGCTTCCGCGAAATTGGTGGTCAGGAGCCCGGTGCCCCGCCATCGCCACTGGAAATAACCCGGGATCGCCCGGAGCGCCGTCCCGATCGTAATGCCCATGAGACGCCGGTCCGAGGATCGATAGACGAGCGCAAGGTCCACGTGGTCGGCGAGATTCAAGCCCACGCCCGGCAGCTCCTGCCGCCGTGGGATGCCATGGCGTTTGAGCTCCTCACGCGGGCCGATGCCGGACAGCAGCAGGAGCTGGGGTGAGCCGAAGACGCCGGCCGAAAGGATTACTTCGCGAGCGGCTGCAATATGCGCGCTACCTCCGGGGCCTTCCACCACGACGCCGGCGGCACGGTGGCCCTGGAAGGCAATGCGTGTTGCGCGCCGCCCGGTCAGCACGGTCAGGTTAGGGCGCGCGGACGCCGGCTCCAGGAACGCGACGGCCGCGCTGCAACGCCGGCCGCGCCGCTGGGTCACCTGAAAGAGACCCGCCCCGTCCTGGGACACGCCGTTGAAGTCGCGGTTGGGCACAAGGCCCGCGCGGATCGCCGATTGGACGAAGGCGCGAGATGCGGCTACCGGGCTCGGGAGATCCGATACCGTGAGTTCGCCGCCGACACCGTGGAAAGCATCCGCCCCGCGCTGCTGGTCCTCCGACTGCCGGAACACCGGCAGTACGTCTTCGTAAGACCAACCCGGGTTGCCCAGCGCCGCCCAGTCATCATAGTCGGTGGGGTGGCCGCGCATGTAGACCATTGCATTGATCGAGCTCGATCCACCGAGCGTGCGCCCGCGCGGCTGGTAGCCGCGCCGCCCGCCGAGCCCGGGCTGCGGTTCAGTCTGGTAGGCCCAGTTCATGTGCCGGGTCGGCAGGGTGCCGAGCAGCCCCGCAGGAACGTGGATGAGCGGCGAGCGATCGCGCGGCCCCGCTTCGATCAGGCAGACACGGCGCGACGGGTCCGCACTCAGGCGATTGGCGAGGACGCAGCCCGCGGAACCTGCGCCGACGATCACAGTGTCGAACTGCACGCCGGACACTGTGCCGTCGGCACCGCCGAAAGCAACCCCGTCGACGGTATTTTCGCGGCGCGCGCGACTTTAGGTTGAACCGTCTAGAGTGGCGCCCGATGACTGCACTATCGGCCGTGCTTCGGCGCCATCCCAAGGGTCCCTGCGACGCGATCCAGCGGATTGAAGTTGCGGTCGAGCCGTCGTCGCAGGCGCCGGACCTGCGCATCCGGTTCGTAATCGAGGGGGAAATCGGCCGCCTTCGCCTGCCCATGCCGGAATCTCCGCGCCGACGCGACGGACTCTGGCAACATACCTGCTTCGAGGCGTTCTGCAGTCCCGATGCGAGCGACAGTTATTACGAATTCAATTTCACGCCGTCCCTGGACTGGGCGGCCTATCGATTCAGCGCCAGGCGCAGCGGCCCGGAGTCACCCGAGATGCCCGCGCCGCCCTTCATTTTCCAACGAAACGCGAGCCGCTGCGAATTGACCGCCGACATTCCGATACCGGCGCTGCCTGATCTCGCCGCCGCCGCCGCCGTACGGGTCGGCCTGGCGGCCGTCATCGAGTCCGAAGGCGGGAACCTCTCCTGGTGGGCACTTGCGCACGCCGGCGACCAGCCTGATTTCCACGATCCCTCGACCTTCCTGTTGCGCGTGGCGCCGGCATGAAATTCGGGATCGACCGCCTGCTCCTCGACCGCGCGGTCCGCAAGCCCCTCGACGGCCGCCGCGTTGCGCTGCTCGCCCACCCGGCCTCGGTCACCGCGGACCTCACGCACTCGATCGATGCGCTCGCGGCGCACGAGGACTTCAAGCTGACCGCCGCTTTCGGGCCGCAGCACGGAATGCGGGGCGACAAGCAGGACAACATGGTCGAGACCGGGGACGCCACGGATCCGACCTACGGCATCCCGGTCTTCAGCCTCTACGGCAAGGTGCGCCGCCCGACTCCGGCGATGATGGAGACCTTCGACGTGATGCTCGTCGACCTCCAGGATCTCGGTTGCCGGGTCTACACGTTCGTCACGACGCTGCGCTACGTGCTCGAGGCTGCGGCGCGGCACGGCAAGGCGGTCTGGGTGCTAGACCGCCCGAACCCGATCGGTCGCCCGGTCGAAGGCCTGCTGCTCAGAAGCGAATGGGAAAGCTTCGTCGGCGCCGGACCCATGCCGATACGCCATGGCCGCACGCTCGGCGAACTCGGCGAATGGCTGGTACGGCACCTCAAGCTCGATGTCGAGTACGTGCATGTGGCGATGGACGGCTGGCGGCCGGCGCAGTCGCCCGGCTACGGCTGGCCGCAAGGAGAGCGCGCCTGGATCAACCCGAGCCCGAACGCACCCGGTGTCTCCATGGCTCGCTGTTATCCCGGCACGGTGATGGTCGAGGGCACGACGCTTTCAGAGGGCCGCGGAACGACGCGCCCGCTGGAGCTGTTCGGCGCGCCCGACATCGACGCGGACAAGCTGCTCGCGAACATGCGCGTGCTGGCGCCGGACTGGCTGGCCGGCTGCCGGCTGCGCCCCTGCTGGTTCGAGCCGACTTTCCACAAGCACGCGGGCAAGCTCTGCGCGGGTCTCGAGATCCACGTCGACGACCCCGGCTACAACCACTCGAAATTCCGCCCCTGGCGCCTCATGGCGCTCGCCCTCAAGGCAATCCGCGCGATCCGGCCCGACTACCCGCTGTGGCGTGAATTCGAATATGAGTACGAGACGACGCGGCTCGCGATCGACCTGATCAGCGGCGGTCCGATGCTGCGCGAATGGGTGGATGACCCGGAGGGCACGCCGGCCGACCTTGACGAGCTCGCGCGGCAGGACGAGAGCCAGTGGCAGTCGAAGGAGTGAGGCGATGATTCGCATGCTGACCGCGGCAGCGGCCCTGGCGCTGCTCGCGTCCGCGGCCGGCGCCGAAGTGAAGTTCGCCGCCGCCGACGCATTCCTGATCGAGCAGCGGTACACGATTGCCGCGCCTGCGAACCGGGTCTGGGAATCGCTGATGCACCCCGAGGACTGGTGGCCGTCCGATCACACCTGGTCCGGCGATCGCAGGAACCTGCGCATTTCTGCCGACGCCGGCGCCTGCTTCTGCGAACGCTGGGTCGGCGGCAACGTTGAGCACGGCCGTGTGATCATGGCAATTCCCGGCAGCCTGCTTCGCCTCTCCGCCGCGCTCGGGCCACTGCAGGAGATGGGCATCTCGGGCGTGATCACGATTGCACTCGACGAGAAGGATGGCGCGACGACCGTCACCGTCACCCACCGCGTGAGCGGCGACCCCTCGCACAAACTGGACGCCATCGCGCCGATCGTGGACCAGGTGAACGCGCAGCAGTTCGGCGCGCTGGCAGCCGACGCCGCGAAGCCATGAGCGATCCGCTGATCGCTATGGTCCTAGTTGGCTGGCGGAATCCGGACCTGCCAGAGCTCGATGCGGCCATCATGCTCGCGGTTGAATATCAGGCCTGACCCATCGGGCAGCCATTGTGGCCTGACGTCAGTATACGGGCTCTCCACGGCGCGAAATAGCCCCGAGCCGTCCGCATTCATGACATAGATCTGGTACGAATCCGAGCGATTGGAGCTGAACGCAATGCGCTTCCCGTCCGGCGACCAGGCGGGCCAGCCGTCGAAGTCCGGATCACGCGTGAGGTTCCTGGCGCCCGTGCCATCGGTGTCTGCGATCATCACTTCGGAGTTGAGCAGCATACCCTGCTCCGTACTTTGCCCCAGCAGCCGGCGGAACAGGATCTGGTGACCATCGGGGGCAAATGACGGAAACGTGTTCCAGACGCTGTCGCTTTCGGTCAAGCGCCCGAGGCCGCTGCCGTCCACGTTGATGACGTAGAGATCATCGTGCTTGCCGTCGCCGCGTGACGAGCAGAATACGATCTGGCGGCCATCCGGCGACCAGCTCGGGTGGCTGTCGCTGCCCGGATAGTTCGTGAGGTTGCGCGCGCCCGTGCCGTCGGCATTGACGATCCAGATGTCCTCATTGCCGTCGCTGGCGGTCGCGGCGTACGCGACGCGGGTGCCGTCGAAGGACCACTTCGGCGTGACGTCGACGCTCGCGCCGTGTGTCAGCTGCCTGAGGCCGCTCCCGTCGAGGTTTGCGACGAAAATCTTGGTTCCGCCCAGGCGGGTGCTCTGGAACACGACGAGGCCGTCGCGCGACACGTGTGGATAGGCGTCCTCGACCGCCAGGAAAGAAGTTTCCTTGAAGCGGTCGGAAACGGCGGCGGCAACCGCCGGCAGGGAAAGGCTGGCGACCAGCACGAGCGCGGCCGCGGCACGGAATGGGCTTGGCATCGTGTGCTCCCTCGCAGTGTTTTCGGGACTGCTTGGACACAAAAAACCCCCCGACGTTTCCGTCGGGGGGTTCTTCTTTCCGGGCCTTGACACGGAATTTCCCGACTTTCGCCTCCGTGTGGCAATCGGCTATTCGACAAATTCCATTTTTTCGCGGTTCATGCCCGAAGGAGTAGGCTGTTCGGATCAATCTTGCGCCTTTCCACAACAATCGCCCGGGTCCTAGGAGCACTTGCATTGAAGTTAAGGAGACTGGCTTGCTTATCGGTCGCCTGGGTGATCTGGGTCGCCTCGGCTGGCGCCGACGTACGTTTCGAGTCGCTTACGATCGACGAGGGCTACCCGGGAATGTGGCCGGTCAGCCTTGCGCAGGATCGCCAGGGGTTCCTGTGGATTGCGGATATTGACGTCGGACTCATTCGATACGATGGCTATGAGTTCCGATCGTATCGCCTGGATCGCAGTCACCCTGGATCCATAAGCTCGAATGAAACAAGCTTCGTCCATGTCGATCCAACCGGAACGCTCTGGATCGCGACGAACGCGGGCCTGGACCGCTATGACGCCAGGTCTGATCAGTTCACGGCGATCACCACCCGCTCGACAGATCCGGCGGGACTGTCGCATGACTCAATCGGATTCGCGCTGACGGACTCAAAGGGCAGGCTGTGGATTGGCACCCAACAGGGCCTCAACCGTCTCGACCCCGGTGCCAAGCGCTTCCACCAATATCACGTCACCCGAGGCTACCGCGGTCCGAGGCAGGAACCCGACTACTTCTGGACGGGCTTTGAGGACTCGAAGGGCCGGCTATGGTTCGGGTCGAAGGTCAACGGGGGATTGCACCTTTACGACCCGCAATCCGACACGTTGAAGCAGTTCATCTATGACGATAGCCCGCAATCACCCGCCGCAATCGGAGTTCGATCGATCATCGAAGATCGGGAAGGATTCATCTGGGTGGCCGGATCAGCCTTGACACGCCTCAATCCGGACACGATGAATTTTGAACGTCTCTATTTGAGGAGCGACACCGAATACGTCAATCCACTCGGGCTACCTGACAGTCCTGGAACTTTCTGGTGCATGACCGAAGATTCCGCGGGAAACCTCTGGCTCGGAACCACGACAACCGGGGTCATTCGGATCTCGCCGGATCGCAAGACATGGTCCGCGTACGTGCACGATCCAAACGACCGCCACTCCATAGCCGCCGACAGGGTGCACTCAATATTGACCGACAGGACCGGTCAAGTTTGGGTTGGCGGACTTGGTGGGCTCAGCCGATATAACCCGTTCGCCGATGCGGTCGACTACCTGCCGCGGCCTTCGGAATGGCGGGGCACGGACGTCATCGAAAGGCTCTTTCCGTTGAAGGACGGGCGCATTGTCCTGACGGTCCCCGGGCGGTATCTGGCTCGTAAATCCACAGACGTCCAACTGGTCGAAAATCAGGCTGCCAGCAAGCTGGGCCCGTTGATGCCAACGAACTCTGGGCTGCACCTGATGACCGCGTCTGGGTTTCCCTCTCCGCAAAGCCCTATCTGGCGCTTCTCGATCCCGTGCGTTCGCACTTAGAGGCGTTTGAGTTGCCAGCCTTGCCGATCGGTCATTTTGGCGATCGACAGGGCACCAGTGGTTCGGCCTTCAAGGCATCGGACTCGCGCGTCTGGATCCGCTACGAAGAAAGTTTCGCTATGGGAGCCCGACTCGGACTCCTCCGTATCGCTGGGAGCCGCTTTCGTCTACAACGTCCTGGAGGATTCCAAGTCCCGGTTCTGGGTGGCTCACGACGGCGGACTCGATCTCATGGATCGCGCAGCGGTCGGTTCACGCATTACTTGCCCGATCCGACGAATGAGAAGTCATTGGCCGATGGAGATATTCATCACATCGTTGAACATGATGGGAATCTCTGGGTTCATTCGTATGACTCAGGGATCAGCCACTTTGATCCGGATACCGGGGAGTTCAAGAATTACCCGCTGACGTTGTCGCCAGTCGACGGGAGAGGAGCAGACCGCGACATCATCAGGCGCGGCCAGCTCTGGTGGGGCTCCGCCCACGGCCTTGCTTCGTTCTATTTCAAGCGACATGTGTATCGCATGCATGGGATCGAACAGAGCATCGCGCAGGATCCAAGCGATCTCGGGCTATTGCCTTACGGGCGCATCGCGCTGAGCTACACGGACCGCGTCGGCATTTTCGACCCCTCACGATTGCAGTCGGATGCAACCGCACCTTCTCCAGTCATAACGAGGCTGCGATTGGGCCCCCACGAGATCCAGCGATTCGGCAAGCGCGCGGAATTCGAGATCGACGGCGCGCCTTCCTTGGCAACGAATCTTACGGTTCATCACGACCATCCTCCGCTGACGATCGAATTCACGGCACTGCACTTCGCAAGTCCAGGGGCAAACAAATACGCCTTTCGACTGGACGGGCTGGAATCCGAATGGGTCGAAACCGACGCCAGCGACCGGCGTGCAACCTACACGACGCTCCCACCGGGGCAATACACTTTCCAAGTCAAGTCTGCGAATCCCTCCGGCGTCTGGGGCGAACTCTAGACGCCGCTGACTCTCACCGTGCTGCCCCCTTGGTGGCAAACGTGGTGGGCCTATCTTGCCTACCTGATTTCGCTGCCCTGTTCTTGGCGCTCGTTGTAGAGTTTCGCGCGCTCCCTGAAAGCTCGTGAGGCGACCCTGGATCGCAAGTCACGGCAAGAACGCATGAGCTTGCGGAGCAGAAAGCTATCGTCGAGGGGCAAGCCAAGCATCTCGAGGAACTGATGGAGACCAAGGACCGCCTGATGACGCGGATTTCGCACGAGTTTCGGACTCCACTGACGGTCATACTCGGCCCGCTGGATCGACTGTCCGCGGCAATGAATAATAGCGAGGTCAATGCATACCTACTCCACCAAGCGCAACGCCAGCCGTCTCCTGCGGCTCGTCAACCAGATGCTTGATCTCGCCCGCTTGCGCAGCGAGCATCAAGATTCCACTAGGCCGGTAACGATCATTCCAATCGTACGGCAGGTCGTTGCGTCGTTCGAGTCGCTGGCCAAGGAACGGATGCTCTACCTGGGGCTGGAGTTCAAGGAGGAGGTCGTCGTCCTGTCGACGGAGGACGCCATCGAGTAGATCGCGGTCAATCTCATCTCCAATGCGATCAAGTACTCGCCACCCGGCGCCCGCATTCGTGTGTCAGCCATCAAGGCCGGGGACACCAGCGCCATTTCAGTGACGGACAGCGGCCAGGGAATCGAACCAGGAAACTTCCGCACATCTTCGAACCCTTCGAGCGCGGCCACGATGAGGCGGAACGCATCCCGGGTTCCGGCTCGGGCTGCCCTGGTGCACGAGCTAGCACCGCGCACTCGGCAGGTGGAGGTCGAGAGCGCGCCGGACGTGGATCCATCTTCCGCGTCATGTTGCCTCTCGCTGCAGCGGAAGCCAGCGACTCTCCAGCGACATGTCCGTCCGAGCATCTCGAAGTGGCCGCCTTGCGATCTGCGCGCGCCCTGTGTCTGTCGAGCAGGCGGCAGCCGGATTCGGCCATTCTGCTGGTGATCGAGGACATGCGGACAGCGCGAGTACCTCAGCAGGTGCTCGCGCCTGTATGCGCTCACTTCGCGAGACGAAGCCGGCTCTAGCGCGCTTATTCAGCCGTACCGATCTCGTGTCTGCGACATAGCGCCGCGCATAGATGATTCGAGTCTGCCATGCGCTCAATCCGACGAACGAACATCGCACATACCCGTGATCAGTTGACTGCGCTCGAAGTCATGAGAGCGCATGAAGGCTGGCGAGCGCGCCGATGACTACCTGACGAAACCTTTCGATGAGGAGGAACTCAAGCAACGCATCGCAAATCTGCTTGACCTGCGTGCCATGCTTCAGCGGCGATACTCGCGGGACCTTCGGTTCGACCTGAGAACGCCGGCCGAGCTGAGCGCGCGCGACCAGAAATTCCTGGAAACGCTTTCCCGCTACGTCGAGCAACATTACGGGGATTCCCAGCTCGACTTGCAGGCGATTGCCTCCGCGCTCACCGTCAGCGAACGCAACCTCCAACGCAAGCTCAAGGCGCTGGTGGGCCTCTCACCCGGCGAATATCTGCGCGGCTACCGCTTGCAATAGGCCATGACACGCCTGCGCAATGGCGAACGATCCGGCGATGTCGCGTTTGCCGTCGGCTTTACATCCCAAGCGTACTTCAGCACGTGTTTCAGGGCGCAATTCGGCTTTTCGCCCAGCGACGCCCGCGAACGGGCGCGACCGCCCTGATCGCCCCATGCTGACATCCGCCGCCGCAGGCGGCGAGCGCCAGCAAGGCCAGCAGGCTGGCGAACCCCATCGATCCGCCGCCACCGCCACCGCCGCCGCCACCGCCGCCGCCACCGCCGCCGCCACCGCCACCGCCACCGCCGCCGCCGCCGCCGCTACTGTCATTGGCGGAAATGGTTACGGTCGCTGTGTCCGTAACAAGGGCGGCGCCACCCGTCACATTCGACAGAGTGACGGTGAAATTCTCCGCACCCTCCTCAATGGCGTCGTCCGTAATGGAAATCACGATTGGCTTTGCGCCGGTCTCCCCGTCGGCCCAGCTCAGCGTCCCACTGACGCTCACGTAGTCGGAATCGGCGGTCGCCGTACCGCTCGCCGTGGCAAAGTCGACGCTCACGGCGCCGTCTGAACCACCGGACCGGCCGACCATCAGCGTTACGCTTCCTGCGCTTTCCTGAATACTCGTCGCGCCGGATTCGAAGCCCAGAGTACCCGTATGGCTGAAGTTCCGGTGCCGTCGGAATACAGCGGATTGTCGTCGTCTTCGATCGCGACATGATAGTAAACGTCGGTTGACCGGACATTGACACCGCCTGAGGCCGCCGTGATGTCGATGTCGAAAATCTCGCTAAGTTCATTATCGCCGTCGTTGACGAGCTGAATGACCATGGCCTTGAGCTCCGAGTCACCGTCAGCCCAGGAAAGGGTTCCGGATGCGGGTATGAAATCACTGCCGCTTATCGCCGAAACACTGACCGCAGTCCAGTTGACAGATACAGCGCCCGTGGATCCGTTCGTGCGCATGGCCCAGGTTGTCGCGCTGCCACCGGATTCAAGAAATCCACGGCCGGTCGCCGCTGACACCACGGTTCCGGGAGTTCCGTCGTCGTCCTCACCGATCGCGATCTGGACCGCCGCCACTTCGGCCGTCGCCGAACCGGTCGGGTCATGAAGTTCGACCCGGAAGTTTCGGCGTCGTGGAATTGCCCGCCTTCCAACGCGCTGTCGGGCAGAATCGGGATAGTGATGACTTTCGGGTCCGTCTCCCCGTCTGCCCACGACAACAGGCCGATCATCTGCAGGAAGTCGCTGCCGGCTGATGCGGATTCATCGACAGTTCGATAATTGACCGACACAGCGCCCTGCCGGCCACCCGTGCGCGTGACCAGAAGCGTGACGCTGTCGCAGGATTCGCAGGTGCTGACCACGCCAGCGGGAGAGAGGCTGAGCAAGCCAGGCGCATTGCCATCCACCGACGATAGCCGCGCCAGCCGAATGGCCGCCGAAGATGACCAGCATGCCATGACCGGCGCGCCATCGGCCTGAAGCGTAAACCGGATGCTTGAAGCGCAGTCAAGGCCAATCCTCGAGACGCCCCCGGTGCCAAATGTCTCGTCCATTTCGCCGTCCAAACTTGCATGCCCCACGAACGACTGGCCGTAGGAAATTGCGGGTCCGACCGCCTGCTCGATCCAGTTGCCCGCACTCCCTCCGACGAGCAGTGTTTCACCGTCCGGCAGGAGACCAACGAAATCGAGCCCGTCTGCTCCGTCGAGACGCAGCACACGCGCCCCTTGCACGCCAAATGACGTGTCACGGCTGCCGTCCGCGTTGAGCCGCAACAAGAGCGAGTGGTTCGGGGCATTGAACGTGTTAAGGGACCCCGCGATCATGAGCTTGCCGTCGGCAAGTACAACCGCCGAATTGGCCCAGTCACGATCGTCGACACCCGGTAGTCAATCTCCGCGATACCGTCAGTCGCAAAGCCCGTATCGAGCGCGCCATCGCTTGCAAGCTGCACGACGACCACGTTGTCGTCCACATCGGGCGTCTCACCCACGATGACGGAACCGGCGGCAATGAGTACTCCTCCCGCCTTCTCGATCAAGGCGCGCATTTCCCGTACTGGCGTCGCAAATGGAACCTGGACTATGCCGTCGCCGCCAAATGTAGGGTCGAGCTCGCCGCCGCCGTCGAGTCGCGTGAAGATAAATGCGGACGGGTCTTCATTTGTTTCCCCAGCCAGCACGATTCGGGCATCCGACTGCACAAGCATCTGGGTTGCATTCACGCTTACGCCAGCGTCCACAACGACCATGCCGCCATTGCCGAATGTCGCATCCAGAACTCCGTTCTCATCGAGGCGCGCCGCCGCGAAATTGCCGGATGAGCCCGGGACAAACGACGCACCGCCGACAATGATTTTCCCGTCCGGAAGGACGCTCACGCCCCGGGCTGAATCGAGGGCGCCGGAGAAATCAATGGTTACGATGCCATCGCCACCTCCAAACGATGCGTCCAGCTCGCCCGTTGAGGTCAGCCGCATGACCAACATGTCCAGGTCGCTGTGTCCGTTCAGGCGGATGCGCCCGGCTACCAACAGCTTGCCGTCCGGCTGCTGAACGACCGCTGAGACATTGTCCATGGACCCCTGGTTCTGTTCGACAAGGGCCACGCCGCCCGTGCCAAAGCTGGTGTCGAGATCGCCCGGAGCGGCAATGCTGGCCCCGGCCCAGAGGCAGGCAGTGAGTGCGATTGGCGTTCCGGCGAAAAGCCGCATTCGCCGATTTGGGTTCGCTTGAATTCGAATCATGTCGGCGGTTCTCCCCATGAATTCTTCGGTGTCGTGCCTGAGCCCGATCCCCGGACTTGAGGCGTGCGCCCAAGCAGACGTCTGGCGGTCGTAAGTTTCACGTTAGCTGCATGGCGAAACCCATGGCGATCAATTTCGCGACATTTTCTTGAGTCTCGACGACGACAATCCCGATGGGCACTTGGTCCTCAAATCGCCAGGCAGGTCAGAGCCAAACATCCGCGCTAGCGGCCGTCCGGGTCGTGACCACTGGTCAGCGGCGTCTGGACTCCGGTCGCCGGGTCCAGCTGCATGATGGTTCCCGTGTAGCCGCAGGACTTCACCTTGCTTGGCTTGGTGCGACCCTCCGCCAGCAGCTTCCCGTTCATCCACGTGGACTTGATTCCGAATCTGGGTGCGAACGGGTAGTTCACTGTGGCGCCGCCAATGTCCTTGATGACGAGCGGATCGCAACCGGTGGTTCCAATTTGCGCCACCGGTATGTCAAGGTCATAGGCGACCATGTCCAGGGTCGGATGTGCCGCGGGGGCAAGATCCATCAATACGCTGTTCGAGTCGATCACGTTGATCGTGTTCGACCCATCCAACGGAATCCAGACAAGCTGCGGCATGGACATCGCTGACGGATACTCCCGGTAATCGGCGTAGATCACCGATTCGGGGCCATTCACGGAAATGCCCATGATGCTGTCGCCAGGAACCGCCTGGAACACGGTCACCGCAGGGCCGAAGGGTGATCCGGTCACGTCGAGAGGCTGCCGGTCGATCACAACTTCGCCCACGACGGGATGGCGCGTCGTGTACAGGGAGAGCCCATCGACCGAAAGGCTGATCGGACCGGCCGTCCCCGTGTAGAGGGTCTTCTTCGGATAGACGGTCAAATTGCGCGTGACCGGGTTCACCGTGAAGTCGACACCGACTATGTATGCAACCCCGGCCGACGCCTCAAGCCAGGCGAGCCTGCCCCGATCCGTCGTTCCTCCAACCGGGAAGCTGAATTGCAGAAAGTACGCGTGCGTCGGCAGCGTCACCGGGCGTATGCATTTGGCCTTCGCATCGGCCACGTGGATCTGCTCCTTGCCAAGTACGCGCGCCAGAAAGCGAATGCCGGGAAATCGAGGCCAGGCGCCGTGCAGGGATCCGATCCTCGGCTGTGTGCCCACCGTGCCGGCAGCAGGTGGCCAGGAGGCACAGGCCGAGCGCAGCCGAAAAAGACGTTTTCCTCAACCCGCATTTCGTCGACATGGCGTGAACTCCGTGAAGTTGTTTGATGGACGTTCCGGCCAAACCTCCGACCGCACGGAGTTGAGGCTACGGCGAAGCGGGTGATTCCGTTATCACGTTGCCGACGCGTTTTTGCTCTCTGGCGCCAAATGATTGCCGCCGTGCAAAGAAAAACCCCCCGACGTTTCCGTCGGGGGGTTCGCATGGGATCCTGGCAGTGACCTACTCTCACCTGGCCTACGGCCAAACTACCATCGGCGCAGAGCGTTTTCACTTCCGAGTTCGGAATGGGATCGGGTGGTTCCCGCCCGCTATGACCGCCAGGAAAACTGTCGCCCGCGCCGCTCGATCGCCGCCACGCAGGCCTGTCCGGAATGTGGAGAAACACAGATGTGTCGCACTCACGGAGCACCAGG
>CAWFXH010000010.1:0-5000 GCA_963819705.1 uncultured Gammaproteobacteria bacterium | reverse complement strand
CGATCCTGAACCGCGTCCGCGCGCACAAGGGCATTGATTTCGCCGCGCCCTCCGGGACACCGATCAAGGCCGCCGGCGCGGGCCGCGTCGTAAGCCGCGGCAGGAGCGGGGGCTACGGCAATGTCGTCGTCCTCTCGCACGGCAAGGGCATCACGACGCTGTATGGGCACATGCTGCGGTTCGCGCGCGGACTTTCGGTCGGCGACCACGTGGCGCAAGGCCAGGTGATCGGCTATGTCGGCATGACCGGCCTCGCAACCGGGCCGCACGTGCACTACGAGTACCGCGTCAATGGCGTGCACAAGAATCCGGCGAATGTGACCATGCCGAAGGCCGACCCGATCCCGGGGAGCCTGATGGCTGACTTCAAGGCCCAGACCGCGCCATTGCTCGCGCGCCTCGATGCGCCCGCCACTCCGGCGGTTCGCGTGGCGCATGCGACAAGCAGCGCCGGCGGTACCGCCGGCCGCTAATTGAAGGGGACGCACCCCTTCATATTCGAAGTGGCGCGCACGACCGCGAATTTGAAGGGGTGCGTCCCCTTCAATTCAAGTCGAGAACGACGACCCGCAGCCGCAGGTCGTGGTGGCATTCGGGTTGCGGATGACGAACTGGGCGCCCTCGAGGTCCTCGCGGTAGTCGATCTCGGCGCCCGCAAGATACTGGAAGGACAGCGGGTCGACCAGGAGCGTCACGCCCTGGTTCGGGAATTCCGAGTCGCCTTCCTCGATCTTCTCGTCGAATGTGAACCCGTACTGGAACCCGGAGCAGCCGCCGCCGGACACGAAGACACGGAGCTTCAACCTGGGGTTGCCCTCCTCGCGGATCAGCTCACCGACCTTGCGGGCTGCGGCATCCGTGAAGACGAGACCATCGTTGCGCTCAGCAGCTTCTGTCACATGCCTTCCTGGCCGGAAAAACCGGCCGTTCGATTGTAGGTCCGCACCGGTGGGGGGTCAAAGCGCGGACGTGTCGCCACTGCCCTCGACGCGCCAGTCGAACGCCTGCTTCGACGGCTCGGGATTGCGCCCGAGCCGGTACTCGACATGGAGGCGCTCGGGCTGGAATTCCAGTGGCAGCTCGATCGGCACCTCGATCTGCTGGAAGAACCGCAGCGAGAACGGAAACTGCTTGCGCCTGTCGACCTCGATCTCGGAAAGCGGCAGCATGAGCGGTGACTTGCCCTGCATGCCCTCGACGGAAAAAGTGACCGTGCCATTCGCGATCGTGTCGCGCGTGGCCGCCTGCACGAGCGTGATGAGCACGCGGTAACGCCGCTCCTCCTCTTCGGCCCGCACACGCAGCTCCTGGACTCGCAGCGTCCCGGAGCCGTATTGCCTCACGACCAGCCCGCGGTAGAACTGCAGTTCCTGCTTCTGTCGCGCGGTTTCCGCCTGCAGCTCGCTCATCATCTGCTGCGCGTCCGTCTGCGCCTGGCGATCCACTTTCTGGCCGACTTCGGCAACCGCCACACGATGGCGCAGCGCCTCGCTTTCATGCTCGAGCGACTGGTTTCGCTTCCTGAGATCCAGCCGCTCGAGCATCGAGCTCACGACGAAATAGCCGGCGCTCCTGCGGCCCAGTTCGAAAGCGCCCCAGGTCAGGGCAATCGCCACCAGTGCAACGGCGGCGAATTGCAGTCGACGCCGGCCGTTTTTCTCGCTCAAGGGCACGAGCCGTCGCTAGAATCGACGCAGAAACCGGAGCGCGAATCGATGCCCTGGATCAAGGCCTGGCACGTGATCTTCATGGTGACCTGGTTTGCGGGTCTCTTCTACCTGCCGCGGATCTTCGTATACCACGCATCAGCGACGGACAGCGCGGGCATCGAGCGGTTCCGTGTCATGGAAAAACGCCTGTTCGCGATCATGACTCTCGGCGCCGCGCTGACGGTCTTCTTCGGACTGTGGCTCCTCGCCCGGAATCCGGCGCTGCTCGGCACCGGATGGATGCGGGCCAAGCTCGTGCTGGTTGCGCTCCTGGCCGGCTATCACGCCTGGACCTGGCGGCTCGTGCAGGACTTCGCTGCGGGCCGCAATCCGCACGGCGCCCGCTGGTACCGCTGGTTCAACGAGATCCCCTCGCTTCTGCTCATTGGCATCGTGCTGCTCGCCGTCGTGCGGCCATTCTGATTCAGGCGCCTGGCCTCGGGTCGCCCGTGCCCGTGCGCTCTTTCCACCAAGGCGGATAGGCCGGCAGGCCCTCGGGAAACGCATGCGCGCCCAGTTCGTGCAGGGCGAGTGCGTAGACGCGGCGCTTGAAATAGATGACGTCGTGCACGGCGTCCCACCACTCGGCCCAGCGCCAGCGATCGAATTCGGGTGGCTGCTCCGTGGAATCGAAGCGCAGTGCGGAATCCTCGGCGCCGAGCTTCAGCAGGAACCAGCGCTGCTTTTGGCCGATGCAAAGCGGGCTCGAATCTCGACGCACGAACTGCGGCGGCAGCCGGTAGCGCAGCCAGTGCTTGGTGCGCGCGATTTCCTCGACCTGGCTGCGGCGCAGCCCCACCTCTTCGGCGAGCTCGCGGTAGAGCGCGTCCTCTGGCCGCTCGCCGCGGCGGATGCCGCCCTGCGGAAACTGCCAGCCGCGCGCGCCCGCGCGGCCACCAATGAAGACCTGGCGGTCGTCATTCATCAGGATGATGCCGACATTGGCCCGGTAGCCGTCGGCGTCGATGTAGTCGGACTCCGGTTCCATGACGCCGATTTTAATCGGCTAAAGTGCGGGGATGGGGAGGATGCGCGCAACGCCTTTGATCCTGCTGCTGCTCGCCGCGTCGGTGGCGGCGGTCGCGGCATCGCTCGCGCTCGGCAGTTCCGGCATTGACGCACCCTGGGAACGGCTCGCAGCGGGTGACCCGCTGATGCAAACGATCGTCTGGGACCTCAGGCTGCCCCGGGCACTCGCCGCATTCGCCACCGGGGTCGTGCTGGCGCTTGCGGGTGTGCTGATGCAGGCCCTGCTCAGGAACCCGCTTGCCGACCCCTACGTGCTCGGCATCTCGGGCGGCGCCGCGGTTGGAGCACTCGGACTCATGCTCGCGGGAGCCGCCGGCGTCGTCGTGGACGCGGGAGCGGCCGCCGGCAGCTTCGGCGCGATGCTGCTCGTCTTTGCGGTCGCACATGGACCGGGCGGCTGGACGACGACCCGGCTCCTCTTGACCGGCGTCGTGGTCGCGGCCGGTTGCGGCGCAATCGTGAGCCTCCTGCTGTCACTCTCGGACGACCTGCGCCTGCGCGGAATGCTGTTCTGGCTGCTCGGCGACTTCGGCTACGTCCGCACGCCCTGGTGGCTGCTGACGCTCGCAGTCGTCGCGATCCCTGCCTGCCTGCTGGCCGCCCGTCCCCTCGATGCGCTGGCGCGCGGCGAACTGCAGGCGCGACTCCTCGGCGTGCCGGTACGAGGCCTCCGCATTTCGATCTATGTCGCTGCCTCCGTACTGACGGCCGCGGCAGTCACGACTGCCGGCAGCATCGGCTTCGTGGGTCTCGTCACGCCGCACCTGGTGCGGCTCCTGGTCGGCTCGTCGCACCGTGCCGTGATTCCAGCGGCGGCACTCGCCGGCGGCGCACTGCTGGTGGTCGCGGACCTGCTTGCGCGCACGATCGTGGCGCCACGCATACTCCCGGTCGGTGCGCTGACCGCGCTCATCGGCGTCCCGCTCTTCCTGTGGCTCATGTACCGCAGACCCGGGCCGGGACGCTGAGGACGATACTCGCCCGCCTGTCAGTCCGGACGGGCGGCGGCACGGTCCTGCAGGTAGGCCTGGCCGCGCCGCATGAGGCGCGCAAACCCGGCGGCGTCCTGATTCGCAACCAGAGCCTGGAGTCGCGTCACGGCCTCGACAAGGGCCGCGAGCGACTCCCCGCCGTACTGGTTGAGCGCCTGGATCTCGAAATAGAGCGCGGGGCTTTCACCCGAGACCAACGATGCGACCGCGAGTTGTGCGTCAAACGTGGTGCTCGAGAGCCGCGCGAGGCGCGGCGCGGCCTCGCCGCTCTCGGCGAGCGCGGTGAAGAACGCGATGTTGATCGCGTGCGACAGGCCGAGCACGTAGGCGATCAGCCGGTCGTGATCGTCGAGGGTGGTGACGACCTGCTCGACCATCGTCGAGGCGAACAGCGCCTGCGCATCGGCCACCGCGTCGGGACGGCCGACATCGACGTGGATGATGTGCCGGCCAGAAAGCAGATCCGTGTCGGGGCCGAACATCGGGTGCAGCGATGCCACGCGCACGCCTGCCTCGTGCAGGGACTCGAGGCCCTTGCGCAGGGGCGTCTTGAGCGAGCCGATATCGAACACCAGCCCCGGCGGGTGATGGCGCGCGAGCTGCTCGAGGATCGAAGCCGTGATGCCGAGCGGCGTCGCGACAACGATGACCTCGTGCGACAGCTCGTCCGATTGCCAATCGCTGCGGTGCGCGCGGGCGTCGAACGGCCCGGCTGGATCGGCCACTTCGACTTCATAGCCCTGCGAATCGAGGAAGTCGACGAACCAGCGGCCCATCTTGCCGCCCCCGCCGATGACAAGCGCGCGGTGGCCCGCGCCCTGGCCCTGCGCGGCCACCTGGGCCTGCTCCTGAGTCGCAAGCGAGCTGCGGATCAGGAGACGAAGCAGGTTGTCGGCCAGCGCGGGCGAAAGCCCGAGTTTTTGGGCGGCGACACGCGCATTCATGAGCACGTCGCGCTCGCGCTGGAAGTCCCGTGTCGGGTGGCCGGTCGCGCGCTTGACCCGCGCAATGGCCTCGGACAGCTGCTGGCGCTCGGCGATGAGCGTCAGTAGCTCGGTGTCCAGTTTCGTCAGCCGCTCGCGCAGCCCGGCGAGATCCATCCAGCCATCCCCATCCAAGGACCCCGCCCTGTGTACCGGCCCGCCTGCCGCGGCGCAAGCGGGCCAGTGGTTCGCGCTTCAGCCCTCGATGTGAAAGCTGAAGAACCAGCCGTCGCGCGGATCGTAAGCCCAGTTACCTGGCCGGTAGCCACGCCCGAAGTACAGGGAGG
>CAWFXH010000009.1:0-84649 GCA_963819705.1 uncultured Gammaproteobacteria bacterium | reverse complement strand
GCTGGGCTCGCGGCCGGCGTACTCGGGCGCGCGGTGAATTCGGGCCGGCTCGAGGTACGGCTCGAGAACCCGCGCAGCTACGCGGAAGACCCGCACCGCACGGTGGACGACCGGCCATTTGGCGGCGGACCGGGCATGGTGCTGAAGGCGGAGCCCCTCGCGAGGGCAGTTTCCGCGGCAAAAGCCCGCTTGCCGGGCGGTGCGCCGGTGATCGGGCTCAGTGCGCAGGGAACGCCGTTCGACCAGGCAACTGCGCGCAGGTTGACCGCCCTGCCGGGTTTCGGCCTCGTGGCAGGCCGGTACGAAGGAATCGACCAGCGCGCCCTGGACGCGCTGATCGACGAGGAACTGTCGATCGGCGACTATGTGCTGTCGGGGGGTGAATTCCCGGCGCTCATCGTGATCGACGCGGTCGCGCGGTTGTTGCCCGGAACGCTGGGCAACGAGGCGTCGGCCGAAGAGGAGTCGCATGGCGATGGCCTGCTCGACTGGCCGCAGTACACGCGGCCGGAAGTGTGGGAGGGGAGGCCGGTGCCGCCGGTGCTGCTCGGCGGCAATCACGCGGCTATTCGGCGCTGGCGGTTGATGCAGGCGCTCGGCCGGACCTGGCAGAGGCGGCCTGACCTGCTCTCGCGGCGCCGGCTGACGTCGGACGAGCGCGAGTTGCTCGAGGAATACTGCAAGGCGGCAGGTGTCGAACCTCCGCGGTGAAATCGAGAAACGTTTTCAGACGACTTTCGGGAATCTGTACATGAACAAACTCATCCAGGAACTGGAATCGCGCTCGCTGAAGCGCAAGCTGCCCGACTTCGGGCCCGGCGACACTGTCGTCGTGCAGGTCAAGGTGCGCGAAGGCGACCGCGAGCGCGTCCAGGCCTATGAAGGCGTCGTGATCGCCTGCCGGAACCGCGGGCTCAACAGCTCCTTCACCGTGCGCAAGGTATCGCACGGCGAGGGCGTCGAGCGCGTCTTCCAGGCGCACAGTCCGTCGATTGCGGACATCGAAGTAAAGCGGCGCGGCAAGGTGCGGCGCGCCAAGCTCTACTACCTGCGCGGCCGTTCGGGCAAATCGGCGCGCATCGAGGAAAAGCTAGGGGGCTGAGGGCAGATGCCCGTGCTGCAGGCACTCTGGTCCGTCGCCAAGGGCGTGTGGTACGCCCTCGACGGGTTGCGCAAGGTCCTGCACCTCGTCCTGCTGCTGGTGCTGTTCGGCGCGCTGCTCGCGGCCAGCCAGTCCGAGTTGCCCTATGTTCCCGACAGCGCGGCGCTCGTGCTTTCGCCGCGGGGCCGTCTCGTCGAAGAGCTCTCGGGCGACCCGCTCGATCGCGCGCTGTCGCGGGCGACCGGCGACGACCGCGCGGAAACACGGCTTCGCGATCTAGTGGATGTCGTCGACCAGGCGCGGGACGATGACCGCATCGAGGCGCTGGTGCTCGACCTCGATGGCCTCGACGGGGCCGGGCTGCCGATGCTCCAGGACCTCGCCCAGTCCATCCGCTGGTTCCGCGAGGGCGGAAAAAAGGTCTATGCCTATGGCGAGTCCTACACACAGCGGCAGTACTACCTCGCCGCCCAGGCCGACGAGGTCTATCTGGATCCGATGGGCTACATCCTGCTCGATGGATACGGCTACTACCGCACGTATTTTCGCGGCACCCTCGACAAGCTCGCGGTCGATGTCAACGTCTTCAAGGCAGGCAGCCACAAGTCGGCGCCGGAGGAATGGACCCGGACCGACATGTCCCCGGAGGATCGCGAGGACGCCGAGGTCTGGATCGGCGCGCTCTGGGACGCGTACAAGACCGATGTCGGGGCGGCGCGAAAGCTCGAGCCCGGGCTGATCCAGGCATACGCGGATGAGGCGGCGACGGGGATACGCGCGACCGGCGGGGACCTCGCGCAATACGCGCTCGCGAGAGGCCTGGTGGACGGCCTGAAGACGCGCCAGGAATTCGAGGAGATCGTCGCCGGCGTCGCCGGCGAGGACGAGGACACCGGTTACGCGGCCGTCGACTGGCGCAGCTACCTGCCCTACGTGCGTTCCGAACAGGCGATTCGCATGCACGGCGACCAGGCCGTCGGTGTCGTCGTTGCGTCAGGCGAGATAGTGGACGGCGAGCATTCGCCCGGAATCGTCGGCGGCGACTCGCTTTCGAAACTGCTGCGGGACGCGAGGCAGGACGACGACATTTCCGCGGTCGTCCTGCGCATCGACAGCCCCGGCGGCAGCATCATGGCTTCGGAAGTCATCCGTCGCGAGGTCGCGGCGCTGCGCGCTTCCGGCAAGCCGGTGGTCGCGTCGATGGGGACGGTCGCCGCTTCGGGCGGCTACTACATCGCGATGGATGCCGACCGGATCGTCGCGGCGCCCGCCACCATCACAGGATCCATCGGCGTCTTCGCCGTGATCCCGACCTTCCAGCGTACGCTGGACAAGATCGGCATCACGAATGACGGTTTCGGCACGACCCGGCTCTCCGGACAGACAGAACTCGACCGCGGCCTCGGTCCCGAAGCGAAGGAAATCCTCCAGGCCTCGGTCGAACACGCCTACCGGACTTTCGTCGAAAACGTCGCGCATGCGCGCAAGCGCCGGCCGGAGGAGATCGACAGTCTTGCGCAGGGGCGCGTCTGGACCGGCGCCGACGCCAAGGCCGCGGGGATCGTGGACGAGCTGGGCGGGATCGACGACGCGATCGCCGACGCGGCGAAACTTGCGGGCCTCGAAGAAGGCTACGACGTCCGCTGGATGGAGCAGGATTTATCCTGGCGCGACGCGCTCGTCCTGCACCTGCGCGGTGCCGCGGCCTGGGTGGTCGATGCCGTCGCGCCGCAGCATTTGACGCTGCCGCAGCTCGGGTTTGCGCTCGAGCACGCCCGCGCGCTGCTCGCGTTGGCTGCCAAAGGGCGGCCCGTCTACCTCTGCTCCTGCCGCATCGAATAGCGCCCGCGCCTAGGCCGCCCAGTCCAGGATCACCTTGCCAGACTGGCCGCCGCCCATCGTTTCGAAAGCCCGGCCGTAATCCGCCGCGTCGTATCGATGCGTGATCACGCCGCTGACGTCCAGCCCGCTCTGCAGCATCGCCGCCATCTTGTACCAGGTCTCGAACATCTCGCGGCCGTAGATGCCCTTGATCACGAGACCCTTGAAGATCACCTGGTTCCAGTCGATCGCGACTTCCGCGGGCGGGATCCCGAGCAGCGCGATGCTGCCGCCATGGTGCATCGCCCCCAGCATGTCGCGGAACGCGGACGAGTTCCCGGACATCTCGAGGCCGACATCGAAGCCCTCTTCCATGCCGAGGTCGCGCATCGCGTCATCGATGCGCTCCTCCCTGACATTGAGGGCGCGAGTCGCGCCCATGCCGCGCGCGAGCTCGAGCCGGTAGTCATTGACGTCGGTGATGACGACGTGGCGCGCGCCGATGAACCGCGCAATCGCAACGGCCATGATCCCGATCGGGCCCGCGCCCGTGATCAGAACGTCCTCGCCGACCATGTTGAAGGACAGCGCGGCATGAGTCGCATTGCCGAGCGGGTCCAGGATCGAAGCGATCTCGTCGGAGATTCCGGCCGGCAGGCGGAACAGGTTCGACGCCGGCAGCACCATGTACTCGGCGAAGCAGCCGGGACGGTTCACGCCGACCCCCAGGGTGTTGCGGCAGAGATGCCGGCGTCCGGCGCGGCAGTTGCGGCAATGCCCGCAGGTGATGTGGCCCTCGCCGGAGACCCGGTCGCCGACCGAGAATCCGCGCACCTCGCTGCCGAGCGCGACGATCTCGCCGCAGTACTCGTGGCCGATCTGCATCGGTACCGGAATCGTGCGGGCCGCCCAATCGTCCCACTGCCAGATGTGGATGTCCGTGCCACAGATTGCGGTCTTGCGCATCCGGATCAGCACGTCGTTGGGTCCGGGCTCGGGCTGCGGCAGATCGCCGAGCCAGATACCGGGCTCCCGGCGCGACTTGATCAATGCCTTCATGGGCGCCTCACTTGCCGACGATGCCGAGTTCGCGCCCTGTCTGGGCGAACGCCGCGGCGGCCTGCTCGAGCATTGCGCGCGTGTGGGCGGCGCACATCTGCGTGCGGATGCGCGCCTTGCCCATCGGCACGACCGGGTACGAGAAGCCGATCGCGTACACGCCGAGTTCGAGCAGGCGATCCGCCATGCGCACGGCGAGCGCGGCGTCGCCGATCATGACCGGGATGATCGGGTGTTCGCCCGGCACGATGCGAAAGCCCTCGGCCGCGAGCCGCGCGCGGAACCAGGCCGCATTGCCGGCGAGCTGCTGGCGCGGCGCCGGCGAGGATTCGAGCAGGTCGAGGACCGCGAGCGTCGTGGCGGCGACGACCGGTGCGATCGTGTTCGAGAAGAGGTAGGGCCGCGAGCGCTGGCGCAGCCAGCCGATGACCGGCGCACGGCCCGACACATAGCCGCCGCTGGCGCCGCCGAGTGCCTTGCCGAGCGTGCCGGTGAGGACGTCGACGCGCCCCATGACGCCGCATTGCTCGTGGGTGCCGCGGCCCGCCGCCCCCATGAACCCGGTGGCGTGAGAGTCGTCCACGATCACGGTCGCGTGGTGACGTTCCGCCAGCTCGCAGATGCCGGCGAGCGGCGCGATCGTGCCGTCCATCGAGAACACGCCGTCGGTGACGATGAGCCGCGCGCGCGCGCCGGCCGCCTCCACGAGACGGGCCTCGAGCTGGCTGAGATCGGCGTTGTCGTAACGCAGGCGCTTCGCCTTCGAGAGGCGGATGCCGTCGATGATGCTGGCGTGATTGAGCGCGTCCGAGATGATCGCGTCCTCCTCGCCGGTAATCGTCTCGAACAGCCCCCCGTTGGCGTCGAAGCAGGAGGAGTAGAGGATCGTGTCCTCCGTGCCGAGGAAAGCCGATAACCGGCGCTCGAGCTCGCGGTGCACTGTCTGCGTGCCGCAGATGAAACGGACCGAGGCCATGCCGTAGCCGTAGCGGTCGAGTGCGGCGTGCGCCGCAGCGACGACCGCCGGATGATGCGCGAGGCCAAGGTAGTTGTTGGCGCAGAGATTCAGGACTTCGCGCCCGTCCTCGAGCCGGATCACCGGTTCCTGGGGTGAGGCGATCACGTGCTCGCGCTTGTACAGACCCGCGCTCACGAGTTCCGCCGTCTGCGATTCGAGCCGATTGAGCAGGGCCTGGTCCATGGGATTGCCGATCCTCGCCAGCGGCGGATTATACCGGCCGCCCGCGCCACGCCTCGTATAATCGCGCCCGGGAGGAAGCATGAGTCGAGCGGAACCTGCCGGCCAGGCCGGCGCGGCGCCGGTGGATCCTGCTGCCGCGATCGTCGCCTCGCGCGAGGCACGCCTGTTCATCGCGCTCGGCGGTCTTTTCATCACCAACGCGCTGATCGCCGAGTTCGTCGGCGTCAAGATCTTCGCACTCGAGGACACGCTCGGCGTCGCGCCCTTCGACTGGCGCCTGTTCGGGCAAAGCGGATCCCTCTCTTTCACCGCGGGCGTGATGCTCTGGCCGGTCGTATTCATCATGACGGACGTCATCAACGAGCATTTCGGCGTCCGCGGCGTCCGTTTCATCTCCTGGCTTGCCGTCGGATTCATCGTCTACGCCTTCCTGTTCGCCTACGTCGCGATCGGGCTCGCCCCAGCCGCGTGGTGGGTGACGATCGGCGCCGCGCGCGGCGTACCCGATATGCAGGCCGCGTTTGCCAGCATCTTCGGACAGGGACTCTGGACAATTGGCGGCTCAGTCACCGCGTTTCTCGCCGGCCAGTTGATCGACGTCGCGGTATTCCAGCGCATACGCGCCGCCACGGGCGAGCGGTGGGTGTGGCTGCGCGCGACAGGCTCGACCGCCGTCTCCCAGCTCATCGACAGCTTCATCGTGCTCTACATCGCCTTCGTGCTCGGGCCGCAGCAATGGCCGATTCCGCTGTTCCTCGCGGTCGGAACCGTCAATTATGCCTACAAGATGACGATGGCAGTCGTCCTGATCCCGCTTCTCTACCTCGGCCGGCGCCTGATCTGCGCCTACCTGGCCGCCCCTGCGCGGGGCTACGCCTGATGCCACGGCCGCGAACTCCGGATGTCTGTGTCGACGTCGTGATCGAACTCACGGACCGGCCAGGTAGGCCTATCGTGCTGATCCGCCGGGCAAGGCCGCCGGCCGGTCACGCGCTGCCCGGCGGATTCGTCGATATCGGTGAGACGGTCGAGCAGGCTGCGCTTCGCGAGGCGCGAGAGGAAACCGGGCTCACCGTCAGCCTTGGGGATCTGCTGGGCGTGTATTCTGAACCCTCGCGCGACCCCCGCGGTCACACGGTAAGCATCGTATTCGTCGCGACCGCAACGGGCGAGCCGGTAGCCGGCGACGACGCCGCCGGCATCCTGGTGACCGACCCCGGGTCGGCGCCGTCACTCGCTTTCGATCACGGGCGGATCCTCGGCGATTACCTGGCCCGGCGCCGGGCCGCGGCACCCGCGCACGGCTAGAATCTGCGCATGATCTATCGCGCCGCACCCCGCTTCCTGCGCCTCGACGACAGCGAATTCGAATCCACGGCGGGGCGCGCGATTAACGGATGCTACCTGGCAGACGAGAAAACCGTCGTTTCGGAGATGCTCGCGCTGGCGCGGCTCCCCGATGACGAGCGCGAGGCCATTCGGCGTGAGGCCGCCCGCCTCGTTACGTCGGCACGCGGCCGTCGCGCCGGAAAGACAGGCATCGAGTCCTTCCTCCAGCAATACGGACTCGCGTCCCAGGAGGGCGTTGTACTGATGTGCCTGGCCGAGGCGTTGCTTCGCATCCCGGACGCCGGTACGGCGGACCGGCTGATCGCCGACAAGATCGCGGTCGGGCAGTGGTCGGAGTACCTCGGCGAGGCGGATTCGCTGTTCGTCAACGCCTCGACCTGGGGCCTGATGCTGACCGGCAAGCTGGTGCGCGACTCCGACATCGAGATCCGGGACCCGGCGACGTTCCTGCGCCGACTGGTCGCGCGCCTCGGCGAGCCCGTGGTACGCACGGCGTTCCGCCAGGCGATGCGCATCATGGGCCGGCAGTTCGTGATCGGGCGCGACATTGACGAGGCACTGGCCCGCGCGGCCTCGGACGAAGGCGCGCGCTACCGTCACACCTACGACATGCTGGGCGAATCGGCGCTTACCGAGGCAGACGCGTTGCGCTACCTCGAGTCCTACCGCGCGGCAATCGCGGCCGTCGGCCGCTCGGTGAAGTCCGGCAGCGAGCCGGCGGGCTGGCCCAGCGTATCGGTGAAGCTCTCGGCCCTGCACCCGCGATACGAATTCGAACGGCAGCGGCAGGTTCTCGACGAGCTCGGCCCGCGGCTCCGGACACTCGCGCTCACGGCGAAGGCCGCCGGCATCGCGCTCACGGTCGACGCGGAAGAAGCGGAGCGTCTCGAGCTGTCGCTGCGCGTGCTGGACCCACTCCTCGAGTGTCCGGAGCTTGCCGGCTGGGACGGTCTCGGCCTTGCCGTACAGGCGTATTCCAAGCGTGCGCCGGACGTGCTGCGGTACCTGCAGCATCGCGCGGACGAGACCGGGCGAGTGTTGAACGTGCGGCTCGTCAAGGGCGCCTACTGGGACAGCGAGATCAAGCGCGCACAGGAGCGCGGTCTGCCCGGTTACCCGGTCTATACGCGGAAGGCCAACACGGACGTCGCCTTTCTCGCCTGCGCGCGAATCCTGCTCGACGGCAGCCGCCGCGTGTACCCGCAGTTCGCGACCCACAATGCGCACACGGCGGCATCGATCATCCACCTCGCGAAGGCGCGCGGCCGTAATTTCGAATTCCAGCGGTTGCACGGCATGGGCGAGGAGCTCTACTCGCTGCTGACCGATCCGGCGGGTCACGCGCTGCCCTGCCGCGTCTACGCGCCGGTCGGCTCGCACGAGGAGTTGCTGCCTTACCTGGTCCGCCGACTGCTCGAGAACGGCGCAAACACTTCCTTCGTCAACCGCATCGTCGACGAGTCGCTGCCGATCGAGGAGGTCATCGGTGACCCGGTCGCGGACGTCGAGCGCGCCGGCGGGGGACCGCATCCGCGCATCCCGTCGCCGCGCAGCCTGTTCGGGCCCGAGCGTACCAATTCCTCCGGAATCAACCTGCCGGACGGCGCCGAGCAGCGGCGCCTGGCCGCTGCCTGCCGCGATGCGCTCAGCCTGCCGCTCCTCGCAAGGCCGATCGTCGGCGGCAATGAACAGGAGGGCGAGCGCCGTGCCTGCCGCGCGCCCGGGGACCTCGATCGATTGGTCGGCGAGGCGGCTGATGCCGACGCCTCGCTCGCGACGCGCGCGATCGAACTCGCGGCGGCGGCCCAGCCCGAATGGGACCGCGTGCCGGCAGCCACTCGCGCGCATCTGCTGCGCGATGCTGCGGACTGCCTCGAACGGGAGATGGCCCGGTTTGTCGCGATTCTCGTCGCCGAAGCCGGGAAAACGGTGCCGGACTCGATCTCCGAGGTTCGCGAGGCCGTCGATTTCCTTCGCTACTACGCAGCCCGGTCCGAGGAAACATTCGGCAGGCCGCTCTCGCTGCCGGGCCCGACCGGTGAGTCGAATCGGCTCGGGTTGCGCGGCCGCGGTGTTTTCACCTGCATCAGTCCCTGGAACTTCCCGCTCGCGATCTTCACCGGCCAGGTGGCGGCGGCGCTTGCCGCGGGCAACAGCGTGCTTGCCAAGCCTGCCGAGCAGACGCCGCTCGTCGCGGCTGCTATGGTCCGTCTCCTGCACGCGAGCGGCATTCCCGGCGACGTCCTGCATTTCGTGCCGGGGCGCGGATCGAGGATCGGCCCGTCGCTCACGGGCGACCCGCGCATTGCGGGAGTCGCCTTCACGGGCTCCACCGAAACAGCCCGGCTTATCAATCGCTCGCTCGCTTCGAATGACGGCCCGCTGCCGGTCCTGATCGCGGAGACCGGGGGCCAGAACGCCATGATCGTCGACAGTTCAGCGCTCCCAGAACAGGTCGTGAACGACGCGGTCACATCGGCCTTCAATGCGGCCGGCCAGCGCTGCTCGGCCCTGCGCGTCCTGTTCGTCCAGGAGGACATCGCGACGCGCGTAATGGAACTCCTCGCCGGCGTCATGGACACACTTGCGATCGGCGACCCGACCCTGCTGTCGACCGACGTGGGACCAGTCATCGACGCGGCCTCGGCCGCGACGCTCGAGGAGCATGCGCGCGCAATTGTCGCGGGAGCCCGATGGCATCACCGCGCCAGGCTGCCGGATGCGCTCGCGCGCGGCCATTATTTCGCGCCGCTCGCCGTCGAGATCGAAGGGATCGCGCGCCTTGAGCGCGAGGTCTTCGGGCCGATCCTGCACGTGGTGCGCTTCGACGGCTCGCGGATCGACCAGGTCGTCGACGCCATCAACGCGACCGGTTTCGGTTTGACACTCGGAGTGCACACGCGCATCGACAGTGTCGCGCGGCGCATCGCTGCACGCGCGCGCGTCGGAAACGTCTACGTCAACCGCAACATGATCGGCGCCGTGGTCGGCGTCCAGCCCTTCGGCGGTTGCGGCCTGTCGGGCACTGGTCCCAAGGCCGGCGGCCCGCACTACCTGCCGCGATTCGCCACCGAGCAGACCGTCACGATAAATACGGCCGCCGTCGGCGGCAACGCGACGCTGCTTTCGCTCGGGGAAAGCTGACCACGGCGCCCCGGGGAATCCCTTTCGGGACCGCCGTGAATCCGTCCCTGGAGGCTTCGGGCGCGCCATCCATGGCGCGCACGATCCCGAAAGGGATTCCCCGGGGCGCCGTGATCACATCATTCCCGTCTGTAGCCTCGCTGCCTCCGACATCATCGCCTGGTTCCAGGGTGGATCGAAGACCAATTCGACGTCGACATTGCGGATCGTGGGAATCAGCTTGAGCTTGTCTCGTACGTCGGCCACGAGCACCTCACCCATGCCGCAACCGGGCGCCGTGAGCGTCATCTTGACCGAGACGTCGCGGTCGCCGTCGGCATTGGGCGCGATACTGCAGTCGTAGACCAGGCCCAGGTCGACAATGTTGATCGGGATTTCGGGGTCGAAGCAGGTGCGGAGCTGATCCCAGACCACGCGGTTGACGTCGTCGTCCGTCGCGCCGGCAGGCAACTCGGGAGGATGCAGAGGCTCCTTGCCGATCGCATCGCCGTCGACGCCCGCGATGCGGAACAGGTTGCCCTCGATATAGACGGTGAAGCTTCCGCCCAGTGCCTGGGTGACGTAACCGATGCTGCCGGTACGAAGTTTCACTTCGACGCCCGCCGGCACGATCACGGCGCGCACGTCGCGGGTAACGACGATCGGTTCGTGGCCTGCGTGGCGCACGCTCACTCCGTCGTGACCGAAGGGGCGTCGCCGGCGAGCGCCGCATTGAGGGTGTGCCATGCAAGGCTCGCGCACTTGACCCGCGCGGGAAACTCGCGGACGCCCGCAAGTGCGGCGAGCTTCCCCAGGCGCGAGGCATCCTCATGCTCGCCGGTCAGCATGCGGTGCACGGCATCGAAAAGCATCGCGGCCTCGGCGCGCGTTCGGCCCTTGACCGCCTCGCTCATGAGGGACGCCGAAGCCGTCGAAATGGCGCAGCCGCTGCCCTCGAAGCGCAGATCGCGTATCAGGTCGCCCGCGACGTCGACGTCGAGGTGCAGCCGGTCGCCGCATAGCGGATTGTCACCGTCGGCGTGGTGAGTGGCAGCGGGCAGTCGACCGCGATTCCGCGGGCTGCGGTTGTGGTCCACGATCACGTCTCGATACAGATCGGCGAGGTCCATCAGCGCAGCATCCCGATAGCATGCAGAAGGGCGTCGTGCAGGGCGTCCACCTCATCACGCGTGTTGTAGAGGCCGAACGAGGCCCGCGTGGTCGCCGGGACACCGAAGAATTCCATGACCGGCATCGCGCAGTGGTGACCCGTCCGGACGGCGACGCCCTGCGAGTCGAGCACGGTGCCGAGATCGTGTGGGTGAATGCCGTCGGCCGTGAAGGAGACGAGGCTGCTCTTCGCGGGCGCCGTACCGATGAGCGTGAGTCCGTCGATGCCGGCCAGCTTCGAGGTTGCGTAGTCGAGGAGGTCCTGCTCGTGGGCCGCAATGCGTGCCTGGCAGACGCGGCCGACATAGTCGATCGCGGCGCCAAGGCCGATGGCGCCGCCGATGTTCGGCGTGCCGGCCTCGAAGCGGTGCGGAAGGTGGTTCCAGGTGGAACCCTCGAAAGAGACCGTGAGGATCATGTCGCCGCCGCCCTGCCAGGGCGGCATCCCGGCGAGCACGGATTCGCGCGCATACAGGACGCCGATGCCAGTCGGCCCGTACATCTTGTGGGCGGAGAACGCGTAGAAGTCGCTTCCGAGCGACTGTACGTCGACGGGCAGGTGCGGCACCGCCTGGGCGCCGTCGATGAGGGTGGTGATTCCGCGTTCACGCGCGGCGGAGAGGAAGCGCTCGAGCGGCAGCACAGTCCCGAGCGCGTTCGAGACATGTGCAAGGGCCACCATGCGCGTGCGCGCGCCGAGCAGGCTGAGGTAAGCGTCGAAGTCAACCACGCCGCGGCGGTCGATCGGCGCGACGCGGAGCCTCGCGCCGGTCTGCGCGCACAGCAACTGCCAGGGCACGATATTCGAGTGGTGCTCGAGCCGTGAGACGACGATCTCGTCGCCCGGCCCGAGGCGCGGCCGGCCCCAGGACTGCGCGACCAGGTTGATCGCTTCGGTCGTGCCGCGCACGAAGATGATCTCGGCGGTCGAGGCGGCATTGACGAATCGCCGCACCTTCTCGCGCGCACCCTCGTAGAGCGCGGTCGCCTCCTGCGAGAGCGTGTGCACGCCGCGATGCACGTTGGCGTGGTGCGCGCGCGCGTAGTCGGCGACCGCGTCGATGACCGCGGCCGGCTGCTGCGAAGTGGCTGCATTGTCGAGGTAGGCGAGCGGATGGCCATTGATGCGCCGTGCGAGCGCGGGGAATTCGCCGCGGATGCGGGCAAGGTCTAAGGCGAGGGCGGCTTCCGGCACGGCGGCCATCAGGCCAGCTCCCGGATCAGGTCGCGGTCCGGCAGCGCGCCCGCGAGCCACGATTCCGCGGCTGCTGCCACGGGCGCGAGCGGAACGCGGCCGATCAAGTCCCGGCAGAACGCGAATGTGAGAAGTGCACGTGCCGCCGCCGGATCGAGGCCACGCGAGACGAGGTAGAAGAGCTGCGCCGCGTCGAGCGTGCCTATGGTCGCGCCGTGGCGGCACTGGACCTCGTCGACCAGGATTTCGAGTTGTGGCCGCGCATCGATTTCCGCAAGCGGCGTGAGGATGAGGTTGCGGCTCGACTGGCTCGCGTTCGCACCCCGGGCGGTCGCCTGCACGGCAATCCGGCCGTTGAACGCGCCGCGGCCGCGGCCCGCGGCGATGCCGCGGTAATCCTGCAACGTTTCCGTTGCCGCGCCGCGGTGTGAAACCTGCGTGTTGAGGTCGACCTGGCGGTCGCCATCCGCCAGGAAGAGCCCGTCGAGCCGGCAGGCGGCGCCTGCGCCCTCGAGTGCGAGCCGAAGGTTCGAGCGCAGCAGGCGCCCGCCGAGCGCGAGCAGGTGCTGCTCGTAGCGGCTGCTCGCAGCGAGGCGCCCGACCCAGGTTTCGACCTGTGCCGAGGCCGCAGAGTGCGCGTGTAGCCGCACGTGCGTCATCTCGGCCGCCTCGCCGAGCGTGACCTCGGCGGCAAGGTTGCCGAGCACGGCGGCTTCGCCGAGCGCGATAAAGTGTTCGACGAGGGTGAAGCGCGCGCCGGCGCCCGCCTCGACGACCACCCGGGTCTGGTGCACGGCGGACCGGGCCGCGGTCGCGAGCTGCACCAGGTAGAGTGGCCCGGTAATCGTGCGGCCCGGGGCGACGCGGATCAGGACACCACCCGCCGTGAATGCGTCGGCGAGGAGAGCGTATCGGTCATCGGCGTCCTTTCCCGGCGCGCGAAGCAACTCAAGCGCAGCCTGAGGCTCCCGCTCGAGCAGCGCGCCCAGATCGGTCACTTCGAGGCCCTCGAGCGCCTCCCCGTCGGAGAGCCGCGGCTCGAAGCGCCCGTCCGCGAGTACGATGCGCCTCGCGGGCTCTATCGGGAGCAGCCGCGATTCCAGCACGGCGGCATCCGCCTTCGCGGGCGGCGTGGCGCCGAAGGGGTACTCTGCGATGAGCGCGTGGTCAAGGTACTTCCAGTTTTCGTCGCGCCGGTCCGGTAGGCCGTGCGCGACGAGAGTACCCATCGCGCGGCTGCGCCGCTGTGCCCAGGCGGGACCGCCCGCGAACCCAGGCGCGACCCCTGCGTGCGCGGCAGCAATGCGTTCGATGGGTCTTTCCGCGTTCATGCGGCCGCGGTTCCTCCGCGCAGCCAGTCATAGCCGCGACGTTCGAGCTCGAGCGCGAGTTCGCGCCCGCCGCTCCTGACCATCCGCCCGCCGGCCAGCACGTGCACGCGGTCCGGCACGACGTAATCGAGCAGGCGCTGGTAGTGCGTCACGAGTACGATTGCCCGGTCCGGCGAGCGCAGTGCGTTGACGCCGTCCGCGACGACTTTGAGTGCATCGATGTCAAGGCCCGAGTCGGTCTCGTCGAGCAGCGCAAGGATCGGCTGGAGCAGGCTCATCTGCAGGATTTCGTTGCGTTTCTTCTCGCCGCCCGAAAAGCCCTCGTTGACCCCGCGGTTGAGCAGGCTTTCGTCCATGCGCATCCCGGCAAGCTTGTCCTTGACGAGGTTCAGGAACTCGAAGGCGTCGAGCTCCGGCTCGCCGCGATGTCGTCGCAGCGCATTCAGCGCGGCTTTCAGCAGGTAGACGTTATTGACCCCCGGGATCTCGACCGGGTACTGGAACGCGAGGAAGAGCCCCTCGCGCGCCCGCTCCTCCGGCGGCATGGCCAGGAGGTCGCGCCCGAGATAGGTCGCGCTGCCCGAGACGACCTCGAGACCCGGGTGGCCGGCCAGGACGCCGGTCAGCGTGCTCTTGCCGGAGCCGTTCGGTCCCATGATGGCGTGCACCTCGCCCGCGCGTATGACGAGCGAGAGCCCGTCGAGGATCAGCCGGTCACCGGCCCTCACCCTGAGGTCCCGCACCTCCAGTATCGTGCGGTCGCCGTCGCTCATCCCACCGCTCCTTCGAGGCTCACGGCGAGCAGGTTTTGCGCCTCGACCGCGAATTCCATCGGCAGTTCTCGGAACACCTGGCGGCAGAACCCGTTCACGATCATGTTGACCGCGTCCTCGGCCGAAATGCCTCGCTGCAGACAGTAAAAGAGCTGGTCGTCCGAGATCTTGGACGTCGTCGCTTCGTGCTCGATCACGGCCGTCGGGTTCTTCACCTCGATGTAGGGGAACGTGTGTGCGCCGCAATCCGGTCCCATCAGCAGCGAATCGCACTGCGTATGGTTGCGCGCTCCATCCGCGCCCGGCAGCACCTTCACCAGGCCGCGGTAGGCGTTCTGCCCGTGGCCCGCTGAAATGCCCTTCGAGACGATCGTCGAACGCGTATCGCGCCCCATGTGGATCATCTTGGTGCCGGTGTCTGCCTGCTGGCGGTGGTTCGTGAGCGCGACTGAGTGGAATGCGCCGACCGAACCGTCGCCGCGCAGGATGCAGCTCGGGTACTTCCAGGTGATCGCGGAGCCCGTCTCGACCTGGGTCCAGGAGATCTTCGAGTTGCGTCCGCGGCAGTCACCTCGCTTGGTGACGAAGTTGTAGATGCCGCCAACGCCGTTCTCGTCGCCGGGATACCAGTTCTGCACGGTCGAGTACTTGATCTCGGCGTCGTCCAGCGCGACGAGCTCGACGACCGCGGCGTGGAGCTGGTTTTCATCCCGCATCGGCGCGGTGCAGCCCTCGAGGTAGCTGACATGCGAGCCCTCCTCAGCAACGATCAGCGTGCGCTCGAACTGCCCGGTCTTCGATGCGTTGATGCGAAAGTAGGTGGAAAGCTCCATCGGGCAGCGCACGCCCTTCGGGACGAAGACGAAGGACCCGTCCGTGAACACGGCCGAGTTGAGCGCAGCATAGAAATTGTCGCCGACCGGCACCACGCTCCCGAGGTAGCGTTTCACGAGTTCGGGGTGTTTCTGGACCGCTTCCGAGAACGGGCAGAAGATGACGCCGGCCGCCGACAGACGCTCCTTGAACGTGGTCGCGACCGAGACGCTGTCGAAGACCGCGTCCACCGCGACGCCGGCGAGCCGCGCGCGCTCGTGCAGCGGGATGCCCAGCTTGTCGTAGGTCTCGAGCAGCTTCGGGTCGACATCTGCGAGCGATTTCGGTCCGTCGACTCGCTGCTTCGGCGCCGAGTAATACGAGATCGACTGGAAGTCGATGGGCGGGTAATGGACGTGCGCCCACTCCGGGACCTGCATCCGTGACCACCGCCGATAGGCCTTGAGCCGCCATTCGAGCATGAATGCAGGTTCGTTCTTCTTGGCGGAAATCAGCCGGATGACATCCTCGCCGAGGCCGGGTGCAACGGTGTCGCTCGCGATGTCCGTCACGAATCCGTGGCGATACTTGCGCGAGACCAGCGATTCCAGTTCCGGTTGCTTCGCGGACATGTCGGTGGCTCAGCCGCGGACGGGGTTGCGCGCGAGCGGGGCGGCCCGGGAGAGATCCGGCGTGGGGAAGGGCAGGTCGCGCCGCAGCAGCTGCTCCAGGCTCACGTCCACCAGGGCCCTGCGTATCGCCCGGCTGACTCGCTGCCAGCCGTCTCCCACGAGGCAGGTCGCCTCGATGCCGCACACGCCGGCGCCGCCGGCGCATTCCGTCAAGGCGACAGGCCCCTCGACCGCGTCGATGATTTCGGCCGCGTTGATGGAAGCGGTCGGGCGTGCGAGCTGGTAGCCGCCATGGGCGCCGCGCACCGATCGCACGAGGCCCGCGTGCTGGAGCTCTTTCAGCAGCTTGCTGACGGTCGGCAGCCCGATCCGCGTGCGTCCGGCAATGTCCGCGGCGCTCGCAAGGCCACCATCCCCGAGACTCGCGAGGATCACGGTCGCGTAGTCGGTCAGGCGGCTGATTCGCAGCATGTCAGGTACTCCCGGAGCATGGAACTAAACAGTACGATTTTAGTACTATTAGCCTTGCGGCGATAGGGGGCAACCGCCCTCTGTTATTCTTCGCGCCCAGAAATCGGAGGATCCTGAGCACATGGACAGCAAGGAACTGGACACCCACGCGGCGGCGATGGTGGCGCCCGGCAAAGGCATTCTTGCCGCCGACGAGTCAACCGGGACGATCAAGAAGCGCTTCGACAAGATTAACCTCGAATCTTCGTTCGAAACGCGCCGCGCATATCGCGAGCTGCTGTTCACCGCGCCTGGAGCCGAGAAGCACATTTCGGGGGTGATCCTCTACGACGAGACCATCCGCCAGCAGACCGGCGACGGCAAGCCGTTTGCGCAGCTCCTTGCGTCGCGCGGCATCCTGCCGGGCATCAAGGTCGACGCGGGCGCCAAGCCACTGGCCGGCTTTCCCGGGGAGACCGTCACGGAAGGTCTCGACGGCCTGCGCGAACGACTCGCCGAATATCGCGGCCTTGGCGCCCGCTTCGCAAAATGGCGTGCGGTCATCGACATCGGGGCCGCGATCCCGACACCTGCCTGCCTGGCGGCGAATGCAGAAGCGCTCGCCCGCTACGCGGCGCTGTGCCAGGAGGCGTCGATCGTCCCGATCGTGGAGCCCGAAGTCCTCATGGACGGGGATCACACCATCGAGCGCTGCGAAGAGGTCACGGACGCAACACTCGAGATCGTCTTCGATATGCTGTTTCGCCACCGTGTGCGACTCGAGGGCATGGTGCTCAAGCCGAACATGGTCGTCGCCGGCAAGAAGTGCCCGAAGCAGGCGCGAGCGGAGCAGGTCGCCGAATCGACCGTGCGCTGCCTGCGTCGCCGCGTGCCCGCGGCCGTTCCGGGCATCGCCTTCCTGTCGGGCGGCCAGAGCGAGGCCGAGGCAACGCTGCATCTATCGCTGATGAACCGCCTTGGCGGCCTGCCTTGGGAGCTGTCCTTCAGCTACGGCCGCGCGCTCCAGCAAAGCACGCTCGACGCCTGGAAAGGCAAGCCCGGCAATGTCGGCGCAGCGCAGAATGCTTTTCTCCGTCGCGCGACGTTCAATGGCCTCGCGCGCAACGGCAGCTACGAGCCTGCGATGGAACAGGCCGCGGCCTGAAGGCCGCTGGCCGGACCCCCCGACTTGGAAGCCGAAATCCTTCGCGGATCCGACGCGATCGTGCGCGTGCGCGGCCTGCACTACAACGTGGGCCGCCGCGAAATCTTCGCGGGCATCGATCTCGACTTTCCGCGCGGTGCCGTGACGGCGGTGATGGGCCCGAGCGGCAGCGGCAAAACGACGCTCCTGCGTCTGGTCACGGGCCAGACCCGCCCGGACCGCGGCCTCGTCGAGTTCGACGGCCAGGACATTTCGAATCTGAGCCGCCGCGACCTGTTCCGCATGCGCCAGCGCATGGGCATGCTGTTCCAGAACGGCGCGCTGCTGACGGACCTCGATGTCTACGAGAACATCGCGTTTCCGCTGCGCGAACACACGCGCCTGCCGGAACGGCTCCTGCGGCACCTGGTGCTGACGAAGCTGCAGGCCGTCGGCCTGCGCGGAGCCGCGCGTCTGATGCCTGCGGAGCTCTCGGGCGGCATGGCGCGTCGGGTCGCGCTGGCGCGCGCCATCGTGATGGATCCGGAGCTCCTCATCTACGACGAACCGTTCGTCGGCCTCGACCCAATTTCTTTGGGCGTCGTGCTGAGGCTGATCCGGCGTCTCAACGATACGCTCGGAGTCACCAGCATCGTCGTTTCGCACGACGTGCGTGAAATCGTCGCGGTCGCGGACTACTGCCACCTGCTGTCGGGCGGCCGCATTATCGCGAGCGGCACGCCGGCCGCCGTCGCCGGCAGCGAACACGAGGACGTTCGCCAGTTCATGCACGGGCTGCCCGACGGGCCGGTGCCGTTTCACTATCCGGCGCCTGACTATGCCCAGCAGATCCGGCAGGGGCCCTGAGTGCGCTCGCCGGTCCTCCGCGAACTCGCCGACAGCCTCCAGGGCGCGCTGCGCGGCTTCGGCGCCTATGCGCTTTTCGCCGGCCGGCTCGCTGTGGAAACGCCACGCGCGTTGTTGCGCTTTGGCCTTGTCGTCGAGCAGGTGCACAACGCCGGGACCCTTTCTCTCGTCATCATCATGCTCTCGGGCCTCTTCGTCGGTATGGTGCTGGGGCTGCAGGGCTTCGACCTGCTGGAGCGCTTCGGCTCGGAAGAGTCCCTCGGTACGGCTGCCGCGCTCGGCCTTCTGAAAGAACTCGGGCCGGTGATCGCGGCACTGCTGTTCGCGGGCCGGGCCGGGACGGCGCTCGCGTCGGAACTCGGCCTGATGCGCGCGACCGACCAGCTTGCGGCGATCGAGATGATGGCGGTCGATCCCATACGGCGGGTCGTGATGCCGCGTTTCCTGGGCGGCGTCATTTCGATGCCGCTGCTGGCCGCCATATTCAGCATGATCGGGCTCTACGGCGCTCAACTCGTGGGCGTCCAGCTGATGGGCGTCGACCAGGGCCAGTTCTGGTCACAGATGCGCGGCGCCGTCAAGTTCGACGACGTGATGGAGGGCGTGCTCAAGAGCTTCGTGTTCGGCGTCGCCTGCAGCCTCGTTGCGGTCTACGAGGGCTATCATTCCGTGCCGACGGCGGAAGGCGTGGGCCGGGCGACGACGCGGACGGTCGTGATTTCATCGGTCAGCGTGCTGTTGCTCGACTACGTGCTGACCGCCGTGATGCTTTAGAAGGAGCAGGACATGCGCCAGACGCGGGCCATCGAACTCGGTACAGGGCTTTTCGTGCTGCTTGGATTCGCGGCGCTCTTCTTCCTGGTCACGCAGATCACCAGCCGCCAGTTCGGATTCGGCGAGGGCGGATACCGATTGACCGCATCGTTCGAACAGGTGGGCGGCCTCAAGCCCGGTGCACCGGTCTCGATGTCCGGCGTGAGGATCGGGCGCGTCGAGTCGATCGGCTACGATTTCAACGAGTACCGCGCGCGCGTGACCCTTCGTATCGAACCCTCCTATGACCGCATACCCGACGACAGCGATGCGGGCATCCTCACGGCGGGCCTGCTCGGCGGCCAGTACGTCGGTATTGGTCCCGGCAGCTCGGAAACCTTCTTCAAGGACGGCGATCGAATACAGTTCACACAGTCAGCCATCGTGCTCGAAAATCTCATCAGCAAGTTCCTGTTCTCCAAGGCCGCGGAACAACGGCCGGAGGAGGGAACGTCCAAGGAAGCCACGCAATGACGCGACGCCTCGCACTCATTATCGCCGCGATCGCCGTGCCGGCTGCCTTGGCCGGCGCCGCCTGGGCGGCCGAAAGCGTACCCGGCCCGGCGCCTCAGGAGCTCATTGATACGACTGCCCGGCGGCTGCTCGAAGCACTCGATGCGGACCGCGAGCGTGTACGCAAGGATCCCGGCCGGGTGCGCCAGCTCGTAGACGAGATCCTGTTGCCGCACTTCGATACCGACTATTCGGCACGCCTTGTGCTCGGCAAGCACTGGCGGGACGCCACGCCTGAGCAGCGGCAGCGGTTCATCGACGCGTTCTACCAGTCGCTGCTACGCAACTACGGCGCGGCCCTCGCGGAATTCACCGCGGACCGCATGACGGTCCTGCCGTTCCGCGGCGACCTCGCGACGGGCCAGGCGATCGTTCGCACCGAGGTCAAGCGCGGCAACGGGCAGAAAGTGCCGGTGAACTACACGCTGCATGCGACGCCCGGGGGCTGGAAGGCCTGGGACGTCTCGATCGAAGGGATCTCCTACGTGCGGAATTTCCGCAATGACGTCGGCGCCGAGGTCGACCAGACCGGGCTGCCGGCGCTGATCGAGCGGCTGGAGAAAGAGAACCGAGATGGCGCTTCAAAGCCCACGCAGTAACCGGCCTGCCCCAGCGGCGCGGCTGGCGGCGGCAGGAGCGGGCCGATTCGAACTGACGGGCGAGCTCGGCTTCAAGGATGCCGTCCGCCTGCTCGGCGACGGCGACGCCGCCTTCGGCGGCTTGAAAAACGCGGAAGTCGACCTGGCCGGCGTGACCCGGGCCGACAGCGCCGGACTTGCGCTGCTGCTCGAATGGTCGCTGGCGGCGCGCGCCGCGGGCCGCGAGATCCGCTACCGGAACATTCCGCCGGCAATCGTCTCGCTGGCCGGCATCAGCGACGTCGAGGAACTTCTCGCGCCAGTCGCAGGCGGCTGAACGCGCGAGGTTCCGCCCGAAGGCGGATCCGCGCCCGGCGCATCCGCCGTAGGAGCGGTGTCGTCGATCTCCGCCGGATCGTCGAGTTCTTCCAGTTCTTCGGGCGGCATTTCCATAGAGACCTCGCCGTCACGCACCTGGTATTCGCGTCGCTGCAGCCAGGCATCCCGGATGAACGCGTAGCGGTCGTAGGCCGACTCGAACGAGGCATCAAACGGCAGCAACTCGGCGCGGCGGTTCACCAGTGAGATCCCGACGAGGCTCCACTCGGTGGTCGAATCTAGGTTGAGCGCGATGCGAAGGTCGGTCTGGGCGTCCGCATAGAGCGACGGCGCGTCCCGCAGGCTCGACGGTCCAAGGAACGGCAGCACGAGGTAAGGGCCGGCGGGCACGCCCCAGCGGCCGAGGGTCTGGCCGAAATCCTCGTCGTTGCGCGGGATTCCGAAGTGCGAGGCCGGATCCAGCAGACCCCCGATGCCAAGCGTCGTGTTGACCGCGAAGCGGCCGAGATCGATCAGCGTGTCCTTGATCTTCAGTTGCAGCAAGTCGTTGACGATCGTGGTCGGAAACGCGAGGTTCTCGAGGAAGTTGTCGACGCCGGTACGGACCAGCTGCGGCACGTGGTCGCGGTAGCCGGTCGCGACCGGCTTCAGCACGGTGCGGTCGACTGCGTCATTGAAGCGGTAGGTCGCCCGGTTCATGCGCTCGAGCGGGTCGCCCGGCGCGCCCATGCCGGTCGTGGCACAACCGGCGAGCAGTGAGGCAAGGCATGCGCCGGCGCAGGCGCGGTTCAGCAAGAGCATTGACGGTTTCCCCGGTGCAGGTCGCGTGCAATTCTAGCCGTCACCGCGGCGCCCGGGTTCGGGCTCCTGCGGCTCGGCGATTTCCCGCGCGTGCCGGCCCTTAGGCAGGTATTCCTCGAGCTCTCGGATTCGCGCATCGAACCTTTCGCGCTGGACCGTGTTGATGCCGGGAACCGCCTGCGCGAGGTGCAGCTGATTGATCGCGAGCGCGAGGTCGCCGCTGATCACGTGATATTCCGACATGTAGTAATAGGAATCAGCGACGTCGCCCGCGGCGTTGGCGGCGATCGCCGTGTATCGCGCCTGTTCCGCGGTCGGCGGGACGTTGTTGAAGAGGTCGAGCAGCACGAGATGGGCCCGCTTGGGGTCGCCCGCGCGCATCAGCGTCTCGGCGTATCTCATGGTCACCGGCACGTTTCGGGGAAACAACTTCATCGCATTCTCGAGCGTTGCGCGCGATGCCTCGGTCCGCCCGGCCGCGAGTTGCGCCTGCCCGAGGGCAGTGTGGTAGAGAGTCACGTCAGGCCGCCGGTCACGCAGCGTTTCGAGTACCGGGATCGCCTCGTCGGCCGACCCGGCGCGGACCAGGGCGAGGGCACGGCCGTACTGCTCGGCGTCGGTTGACGGGTAGTCGGCGCTCTTTGCCGTCGGGTAGAGGTCCCGCAGCTGGGTTTCCTGCGACAGCGTCTCGAGTTCGAGCCGGTCGCGGATCAGCGCATAGCTCGTGCTGTCCGGCGTCCGCGGCCGCTCCATGTGGCTCGCGCGATCGCGTGTTTCCGCGATGCGCTCGCTGGTGACGGGGTGGCTGCGCAGCAGGTCGGGGATGTTCCGTCCTGCGCCGCCCGCGCGTTGTTCCAGCGTGCCGAAGAATTCAGGCATCCCCATCGGGTCGAACCCGGCGGCAGAGAGGATGCCGATGCCGACGCGATCAGCCTCCGCTTCGTTGGCGCGCGTGTAGTTGATCTGGCTCTGGGCCGCGAGGCCCTGGGCAGCGGTCACCGAACCCAGCACGGCGTCGCTCGGCAGGCCGGTAGTGGCGCCGATCAGGATCGCAGCGAGCATCGCTGCCGCCGAGGCGAGGTTGGCGCGTCCGGCGTTTTGCATCGAGCGCGCGATATGGCGCTGCGTGACGTGCGCGATCTCGTGCGCGAGGACGCCCGCGAGCTCCGCTTCGCTCCGGGTCGCCTTTACAAGTCCGGCGTTCACGCCGATGAAGCCACCCGGAAGGGCGAACGCGTTGATCCCGGAGTCCCGCACGGCGAAGAACGTGAACCGGTGCGCGCCATCGTTGACCTGGCTGGAGAGGCGCATGCCGAGCGACTGGAGGTATTCGTTGATTTCGGGGTCGTCGATAATCTGCCCGGCGTCACGCATGCTGCGCACGATCATCAGGCCGATCTTGTATTCGTCCTCGAGCGAAAGCGTCACGTTCGCGGGCGTGCCGATGTCGGGCAATTCGCTCGCGGTCGTCTGCGCGAAGGCCTGCGGCAGGCCGGCGGCGAGCTGCAGCGACAGGATGGCAATCAATGCACGCATCAGCGAGATCCCTGCGGAATTCCCGGTTCGACAGCAGGCCGCGTGCATGGTTCGTGTTCCCGGCTCAAAGGGCTTCCGACGCGAAATCGGCCAGCCGCGAGCGCTCGCCGCGGACCAGCGTCACGTGGCCTGCATGCTTCCAGCCCCTGAAACGGTTGACAACATAGGTGAGTCCCGATGTGGTTTCGGTCAGGTAGGGCGTGTCGATCTGCGCGATATTGCCGAGGCAGACGAGCTTGGTGCCCGGCCCAGCGCGGGTGACGAGCGCCTTCATCTGCTTCGATGTCAGGTTCTGGGCCTCGTCGAGGATCAGGTAGCGGCTCAGGAAGGTGCGGCCTCGCATGAAGTTGAGCGAGCGGATCTTGATGCGGTGGCGCAGCAGGTCCTGCGTCGCGGCGCGGCCCCAGCTTCCGCCCTCCTGGCCCTGCGTCAGCACCTCGAGATTGTCCATCAGCGCGCCCATCCAGGGCTCCATCTTTTCCTCCTCCGTGCCCGGCAGGAAGCCGATGTCCTCACCCAGAGGAATCGTCACACGCGTCATGATGATCTCGCTGAACCGGTTCGTGTCGAGCGTCTGCGCCAGCCCCGCGGCCAGCGTCAGCAGCGTCTTGCCGGTGCCGGCCGGGCCGAGGATCGTAACGAAGTCGATGTCGGGATCGAGCAGCAAGTTCAGCGCGAGGTTCTGCTCGCGATTGCGTGCCGTGATGCCCCAGACCGCGTGGCGCTCGCTGCGAAAGTCCTGCGTGACCTCGAGCGTCGCAACCTCGCCGTCGATCGACCGGACGATCGTCTCGAAGCCGTCATTGCGGGTGTCGAACAGGAACTGGTTCGGGTGCCATTCGTTCACGAGCGGTCCGCGCACGCGGTAGAAAGTGCGCGCCTGCTCGTGCCAGGACTCGACATTGTTGCCGTGCGTTTCCCAGAAATCCGCGGGTACCGCCGTGACGCCCGTGAACAGCAGGTCGGCGTCCTCGATCGTACGGTCGTTGAAGTAGTCCTCCGCGTGCACGCCCAGGATGGCCGCCTTGATGCGCAGGTTGATGTCCTTGGACACGAGCGTGACCCGTGTTCCGGGCAGTTCCATCTGGAGCGCGAGCGTGTAGCCGAGCAGCGCGTTGTCGATGCCATGGCCGGGCAGACTGTCCGGAAGCCCGGCCGCCAGCCGCCTGGTCTGGAAGAAAAGTCGCCCGGTCGGCGGCTTCTTGCCATGGTTGCCGGAGCGGCCCGTCGGCAGCTCGAGGCCGAGGTCGATCTGCTCCTTGGTCGCGTTGGCCATGAGCTCGTCCAGGAACCGGCTCACCTGGCGGACATTGCGCGCCGATTCCGAGAGCCCTTTCTTGCCCGCGTCCAGTTCCTCGAGCACGCCCATCGGCAGGTAGATGTCGTGCTCCTCGAAGCGGAACACGGCTGCGGGATCGTGCATCAGCACGTTCGTGTCGAGTACGAACGCGCGGCGGGCGCCCTTCGCGGGGCGGTCCTTCAGCATGCGCTTCAAAGGTCCCGTACAGCCGCGAGGACCTCCGCGGCGTGGCCCTTGACGCGGACCTTGCGCCATTCGCCGCGAAGCGTGCCCGTCGCGTCGATCAGGAACGTGCTGCGCTCGATCCCCATGATTTTCCGTCCGTACATGTTCTTCTGTTTCCAGACCCCAAAAAGGCCGGCCACCCTGTGATCCTCGTCCGAGCCGAGCTCGAACGGAAAACCCATCTTTTCCTTGAACCGACGGTGGGATTCGAGGGTGTCGGTCGAAATGCCGAGGATGGTCGTGCGGGCGCGCCGGAACGCCGGCGCGAGATCGCGGAAATCGCTGCCCTCCAGCGTGCAGCCCGGGGTATTGTCCCGGGGATAGAAATAGACGACGAGGTTACCGGCGCCGCGCGCGCCGAGGCGGAACCCGCCGCCAGTGGTCGCCACGCTGAATTTCGGCGCTTTCGCACCCGCCTTGACCGCGGCCATCGACTCAGTTCTTCACCGGCTCGAGAATCGCGTCCAGATTCATCTGGTCGCAGAAATCCATGAATTCTTCTCGCAGCGCCCCGACGTGGATGCGGGACGGGACGTTGACGACCAAGTACACGGAGAACATCTGGGCGCCCGTGTGCGCCGCCGCATAACTCCGCGTCGAGAGCTCGCTGATGTCGATGCCACGCGCCGCGAAGAAACCCGAGAGCCCGGAAACGATGCCGGCCTGGTCGATGCAGACCACGTCGACCGAGTAAGGGACCATGTCCTCGCGAACCGGGCGCTGCACTGTGCGCCGGACCTGGATCGTGACTCCGGAGGTCTCGGCGAGCTTGCCGAGGTCTGTCTCGATGCGCGCGATCGAATGCCAGTTGCCTGCCACCAGGAGCAGCATCGCGAAATCCGACCCGAGCGCCGTCATCCGGCTTTCGCTGATGCTGCCGCCGCAGTCCGCCACGATCTTCGAGAGATCGTGGACCAGACCGATGCGATCGTCGCCGATGGCAGAGATTGCGATGAATTGTTTCATGCGGGGGAAAACGGGAGGCGTGGCGCAGAGTGTACCGGGATCGGCAGGGTGATGATATCGGCTGCCCGCTCGCCTTGCGTCGGCGAGGCGTGCGCCCGTACCATCCCGCCTCCGGTGCCGGCCGCTCGGCCGGGGGGTGTGATGTTTCGCGGTAGCCTGGTTGCGCTCGTGACGCCGATGACGGAGTCCGGCGACATCGATCATGTCGCATTCGGCCGCCTGCTCGACTGGCATGCGCGCGAGGGCAGCGACGGCGTGGTCGTCGGCGGAACGACAGGCGAGTCCGCGACTGTATCGGCGGCGGAATCGGCGGAGCTGCTGCGTATCGCCGTGCAGCAGCTCGGTGGCCGGCTCCCCGTCATTGCGGGGACGGGCGGCAGCTCGACAGCGCAATCAGTGGAGCGCACGCGCGCGGCCTGCGAGCTTGGGGCCGATGGCGTCCTAGTGGTGACACCTTATTACAACCGGCCACCGCAGGAGGGTCTCTACCGCCATTTCAGTATGATTGCGGATGCTTCGAGCGTGCCGCTCATCCTCTACAACGTTCCCTCGCGCACGGCTTGCGACCTCCTGCCGGAGACGGTCGAACGGCTTTCCGGCCACCCGCAGATCATCGGCATCAAGGAAGCAACGGGAAGCCTCGAGCGGGGCCAGGAAATCCTGGAGCGTTGCGGTGATGATTTCCTGCTGCTTTCCGGCGACGATGCGAGCTGCCGGGAGCTGATCGGCGTGGGCGCCCAGGGCGTCATTACCGTGACGGGAAACGTGGCGCCACGGCTGATGCACGAGATGGTCGAGGCGGCACTGCTGGGCGATCAGGCGGGCGCGCGGGAACTCGACGGGCGCCTTTCGGGTCTTCACACTGCACTGTTCGTCGAGTCAAACCCGATACCTGCGAAGTGGGCGCTCGGGCAGCTCGGGCTGATCGGAGCGGGGATACGGTTGCCGCTGGTCGGCCTCGCGGATGTGCATCATGAAACAGTGCTCGCGGCGATGCGCCGCGCCGGAGCGACTGAATGAAGAACTGGGCCTTGAGACTCTCTGGATGCGCCGCGATGCTGTCGCTCGCCGGTTGCGGCTGGCTGCCGGATGCATACTCCGGCTGCGACAAGCCGCAGCCTTACCAGTCGGCCAGGCAAGCTGAGCCCCTTCGCGTTCCGGCGGGTGACGACCTGCCTGACACCCGCAATGCGCTCAAGATTCCCGACCTCAAATCGCCGGAACTGCCCCGCGAGCCAGGCACCTGCCTTGACCACCCACCACCTTACGGCCAGGATCGTCCGCAGCCGAAACCATCGTAGAATGCGGCCGGTTGCCGCACTCGGCAGCGTCCGGTAGGCTTCGCCGCCCGGGAGAGGTGGCCGAGTGGTCGAAGGCGCTGGACTGGAATTCCAGTAATACCCACAAGGTATTCGTGGGTTCGAATCCCACCCTCTCCGCCAGCTTCCGTCGATTAGTCGCCGCGCTCCCCCGGATCGCGAGCCTTGCCGCCGGCCGCGATCGATTCATAGGCGCGGGCGAACGTGGCCAGGAAAACCGCGGGCAGGCCGACGTCGCCCGTCTGCACCGTGGCCCTGAAGAGTTCCTGATAGCGGTTCCACAGTCGCGCCTGCAATTCCGCGCCCACCACGCCTTGCGCGCGGCGGCCGAGCTGCTCCTCGAGCACCTCGGGATTCAGCTTTTCGAAGACTGCAGCAAGCGCCTCGCGCAGAGCCGCAGCCACGGCGATTTCGTGGTTGCGCGCCCGCGCGAACTGGGCGCGGATTTCGTCGACCGCGCGTGCATCGCCGGGGCCGCGGCCCGAGAGCATCAGCTCGAGGATCTGTTCGACGGCCTCGATCCGCACGAATGCACCCGTTGCGTCGCGCTTGCGCGCGCCGGAGGAAATGCCGAACTCGCTCGCGAAGTCGGCGCGTGTGCGGGCGAGCTCGGTGAATCCGACGAACGCCTCGCGCAGCAGCTGTCCCGCTTGCTGCAGCGCGGATGCGCGGACCTCCGCAGGCAAGGCGCGCGGATCGATCCCGGCGCCCTTGCAGAGCGCGGCGAGCCCGGGCCACAGGTCCTGTTCCTCGCGTGCGCGAGAGGAGGGCGTCGGCGTCGCGGCCGGCTGGGCCGCCGGCGCGTGGGGCGCGGACGCCGGGCGCGGCGGCTCTGGCCGATGGCGCGCGGCCTGCGCTTCGCGTTCCCGCCGTCCGGTGGAGATGAATGACTTGACCTCGAATGAGGAGTCGAGGTCGGCCTCGCTGACCGCCGTCGATTCCTGCGCCGGAAAGTCGTTGCCGCCCGTGATCTCGACCTCGATCTCGTACTCGCCGATGCGGAAGCGGTCGCCGTTCGAAAGCTGGTGCGGATGATCGGGACCGAGCGCCTCGTCCGAGTCATTGACGAAGGTGCCGTTCGTGCTCGTATCGCGCAGCAGCCAGGTGCCGCCGCGATGCTCGATTTCGGCGTGGCGTCCGGACACGTAGCGGTCCGCATCCCGCAGCACCCAGTCGTTGCTGGTGTGGCGGCCGATACGGCCGCCGTTGACTCCGAACGTCCAGCGCGGGTTATCGCCGGCGGCCGCCGCGTTGTCGCTGACAATTTTCAGCCTGAGCGCCATCGCACGTATAATAACGCGCCCACGGCAGGGCGACCCCCACCCGGATCATGGCCTCAAGTCACATATTCAGGATCGTCTTTATCAACCAGGGCAAGGTCTACGAGATCTATGCCCGCAAGGTCAGCCATGGGGGGCTGTTCGGTTTCGTCGAGGTCGAGGAACTCGTTTTCGGGGAGCGCAGCAGCGTGGTCCTAGACCCGGCCGAGGAACGGATCAAGTCGGAATTCGCCGGCGTCAAGCGAAGCTATCTGCCGCTGCACGCGGTCATCCGCATCGACGAGGTCCGCAAGCAGGGCGTCAGCAAGATCAGCGCACTCGAGGGCGGCAACGTCGCCCAGTTTCCCGTCAACCTGTATCCGGCCGGCAATGATCCGGGCGTGAAGCGTTGACGGCTTGATGCTGCTGTTCCGAGGCTCGCCCGCCCTTTCACGCTTCCGGATCGAGAGACTGCTTGCTGCGCTCAGGCGCAGCGAGCCTCGCGTCCGGAGCCTTTCGGTCGATTTCGTGCATTTCGTCGACACGGAGCGCGCGCTCGTGCCAGAGGAAATCGAGATTCTCGGGCAGCTGCTCGATGTTGAGGCCGACGCTGCACCAGAGGCCGGTGGCCAGCTCCTGCTCACCGTGCCGCGGCCGGGGACCGTGTCTCCCTGGTCCTCGAAGGCGACTGACATCGCGCGGGTCTGCGGCCTTGCCGCTGTGCGGCGTATCGAGCGCGGCAGGGCCTGGCGTGTCGACGCGGTCACGGCGCTGCCGGGTGAATCGCTGATCGCGCTCGCGGCGCCGCTGTACGACCCGATGACCGAGGCGGTCATGAGGGACATGGACGACGCCCGGCGCCTGTTCGAGACCCATCCGCGCGGTGCGCTCAGCCGCATCGCGCTCGGCCACGATCCGCTTTCGGCGCTTGCGCGCGTCAACGCGGCGCAGGGCCTCGCGCTTTCCGCCGGCGAGATCGCCTATCTCGCGGACGTATTCGCGCGTCTTGGGCGCGATCCGACCGACGTCGAAGTCATGATGTTCGCCCAGGCGAACAGCGAGCACTGCCGTCACAAGATCTTCAACGCCGACTGGCGCATCGACGGCGCGGCCGCGCCACGCTCGCCGTTCGCGATGATCCGCCACACGAGGGACTGCAACCCGGCCGGCGTGCTCTCGGCCTACAGCGACAACGCAGCCGTGATTCAGGGACCGGACAGCTTCCGCTTCTTCCCGTCGCCCGCCGGGGGCGAGTATGCCTGGCACGAAGAGGCGGTCGACATTCTGCTCAAGGTCGAAACCCACAATCACCCGACCGCCATTTCGCCGTTCCCCGGCGCCGCCACCGGCTCCGGCGGCGAGATCCGCGACGAGGGCGCAACCGGCCGGGGCGCCAAACCCAAGGCCGGGCTCGTCGGATTCACGGTCTCGAACCTGCGAATTCCCGGATTCATCCAGCCCTGGGAAACCGATCATGGCCGTCCCGCGCGGATCGCATCCGCGCTCGAAATCATGCTTGAAGGCCCGATCGGCGCCGCGGCTTTCAACAACGAGTTCGGCCGGCCGGGCGTCCTCGGTTATTTCCGCAGCTATGAACAGCGCATCGCGGACGACCCTGCGACCACGGTCCGCGGCTACCACAAGCCAATCATGCTCGCGGGCGGGCTCGGCAACGTGCGCCGCATGCACGTCGAGAAGAGGGCCGTGCCCGCGAAGGCGCCACTCGTGCTGCTCGGCGGACCCGCGATGTTGATCGGGCTCGGCGGAGGCGCAGCCTCCTCGAAGGGCAGCGGCGCCGGCAGCGAGGCGCTCGACTTTGCCTCGGTGCAGCGCGGCAATCCCGAGATACAACGGCGCGCGCAACAGGTCATCGACGCCTGCTGGGCCCTGGGAGAGTGCAACCCGATCCTGATGATCCACGATGTCGGCGCCGGCGGGCTTTCGAACGCGGTGCCCGAAGTCCTGGCGCCGGGCGGCGGACGCGTGGAACTGTCGCGAATTCCGAGCGACGAGCCCGGCATGTCGCCACTCGAAATCTGGTGCAACGAGGCCCAGGAACGCTACGTGCTCGCCCTCTCGCCGGAAGGGCTGGAGGGATTCGTCGCGCTGTGCCGTCGCGAGCGATGCCCCTGCGCCGTGATCGGCGAGGCAGCTGGCGATGGCCGACTCGTAGTCGATGATGCGCGGACGGGCGAGCGCGTCGTGGACATGCCGGTTGCGGACCTCCTCGGCCGGCCACCACGAATGCGGCGCGATGCGCGGCGCGCAAGGCGCTGCGGCGATGGCTTCGTCGCGGGGGCGATCGACGTTAGAGAAGCGCTCGACCGGCTGCTGCGGCTGCCCGCGATCGCCGACAAGGGCTTCCTCGTCGCGATCTGTGACCGCAGCGTCGGCGGAATGATCAGCAGGGATCCGCTCGTCGGGCGCTGGCAAGTGCCGGTCGCCGACGTCGCCGTCACGACATCCGGTCTCCGCGGATCTGTGGGTGAGGCGCTGGCCCTGGGCGAACGGCCTGCGATCGCGCTCCTCGACGCGCCGGCTTCCGGCCGCGTCGCGGTCGGGGAGGCCGTCACCAATATTGCTGCCGCTGCGGTACGCGCGTTAGGCGACGTCAAGCTATCCGCGAACTGGATGGCTTCCTGCGGGGACCCGGCAGACGACGCCGAACTCTACGACACGGTGCAAGCGCTCGGCGAGACGCTTTGCCCGGCGCTCGGCATCGCGATACCGGTCGGCAAGGACTCGCTCTCAATGCGCACGGCATGGCGCGAGGATGGCGTCGAGCGATCGGTCGCCTCGCCGCTCTCGCTCATCGTGACGGCCTGCGCGCCGGTTTCCGACGTGCGGCAGACGCTGACGCCTGCGCTGGTGACGGCGGTGGGCCCGAGCGAGCTCCTGCTCGTGGACCTCGGTGCCGGACGCGACCGCATCGGCGGCTCCTGCCTGGCGCAGGTCTATGGCTGCCTCGGCGGGACCCCGCCGGATCTCGATGACCCGGGGCGGCTCGCCTCATTCTTCGCGGCCGTCCGCGAACTTTCCGGGGCGGGCCTGCTGCTTGCCTACCACGACCGGTCGGACGGCGGCCTTGCGATCACCCTCCTCGAGATGGCCTTTGCCGGACGCGCCGCGCTCGACGTCGACCTGGGTCGGGTCGATTGCCCGGCGGCCGCACTGTACTGCGAGGAACTCGGCGCAGTCCTGCAACTGCGGACGGCGGATCTCGGCCATGTCGAGGCCGTGCTCGCGCGCCATGGGCTAACTGCCCTGTCGCGACGGATCGGCAGCGCGGATGCCGGCCGCAGGATTCGCATCCTGGCCGCTGGCCGCGCGTTGATCGACGAAGATCGAATGACGCTGCACGCTGCCTGGTCGGAAACGACCTGGCGCATGCAGCGCCTCCGTGACGACCCGTCCTGTGCAGACGAGGAGCGGGATGCGCGGCTCGACGAGGAGGACCCCGGTCTCGACTGGCGCCTGACTTTCGACGCAGAAGAGGATGTCGCGGCGCCCTACATCGCGGCCGGCTCGAGGCCACGGGTCGCCATCCTGCGCGAACAGGGTGTCAACAGCCAGACCGAGATGGCAGCCGCATTCGACCGCGCGGGATTCACCGCGGTCGACGTGCACATGACGGACCTGATCGATGCCGGCGCGACACTTGACGGCTACCACGGGCTCGTCGCCTGCGGCGGGTTCAGCTATGGCGACGTGCTGGGCGCTGGCGAGGGCTGGGCAAAGTCCATCCTGTTCAATCCCCGCGCGCGCGGCCTGTTCGAGGCGTGGCTTGCACGCAAGGACCGATTCACGCTCGGCGTCTGCAACGGTTGCCAGATGCTCGCAGCGCTCGCCGGGCTGGTTCCCGGCGCCGCGCACTGGCCGCGTTTCCGCAGGAACCGCTCGGAGCAATTCGAGGGCCGGCTTTCGATGGTCGAGGTCGCCGACACGCCTTCGCTGTTCTTTACTGGAATGGCCGGTTCACGGCTGCCGATCGCCATAGCCCACGGCGAGGGCCGTGCCGAATTCGCATGCGCCGAGCAGGAGGCAGCCGCCGGCGGGCTCATCGCACTGCGCTTCGTGGACAACCACGGGCGGGTTGCCTCTCGTTACCCCGCTAACCCGAATGGCTCGCCGCAGGGCGTCGCTGGACTCGCGTCGGAAGACGGCCGCGTCACGATCCTGATGCCTCACCCGGAGCGGGTCTTCCGCACCGTGCAGAATTCCTGGCACCCCGCGGGGGCGAGCGAGGACAGCGGCTGGATGCGCATGTTCAGGAACGCGCGGGTATGGGTCGGCTGAAGGCGGGAGTCTAGCTGCGGGCACCGGGTAGCGGCATCACATTCGATGAATCATCGGCGAAGTAGCGCCGGACCATCATCGCCTGCTGGAGCCGCCCGCGGCGGACATACGCCTGGTAAAGCAGGTCCTTCAGCACCTCGAGCAACACGCCGGCCTGGAAGGCATCAATCACCGGCAGGTTGCCGCGGCCCGGCTCGTCGAAGTCGAACAGCACCTTCTTGACGACGTCGAAGGATTCGTCATCGAGCTCGGCGAGTCTGCGGATATTCGCGAGCTCGTCGTAGAGCTCGAGCTTGCCGTCCGCGCCGAGGTCCGTGAACGTGCGTTGCGCGACGCGGCGGCACATCGAGGCGAATGCGTTGTAGCTCGCTGCCGAGAAGCAGGCGAAGGCCTCTTTCAGCAGCGTTTCGGTGTCCTCGGGCAGGTAGGTGAAATTGAAGCGTTCGCGCGGGTGCTCGAGTTCGACGAAATTCGGCGCCAGCTCGACGCGGCTGCCGCCGTAAAGCTTGACCGGGAAGCGCAGGAATATTGGGGCGTTGCAGGCTTCGCAGCGGTAGACGAGGCCGACCTGGGCGGGCTTGTGCTGCTGCAGCGTGTTGAAGTCGGGAATCGATACCGGCGTGATATGGGCAAGCACCTCGCAATGCGGGCAGTGGAGCGCGAGCCCAGTCTCCTGGTCATGGTGGAGACGCCCTGCCGAGTCGATGTAGACCGCCATGGCACTACCTTAGGCGTGCAGTGGCTTGTAGCGCAACCGGTGGGGCTGGTCCGCGAGCTCACCCTTGCGCCGACGCAGGTCGGTCACGTAATCCTGGTAATTGCCTTCGAACCAGAACGTCTCGCTGTCCCCCTCGAACGCGAGGATATGGGTCGCGATGCGGTCGAGGAACCAGCGATCGTGCGATATCACGACGGCGCAGCCGGGGAAGTTCAGGAGCGCGTCTTCCAGCGCGCGCAGCGTCTCCACATCGAGGTCGTTGGTCGGCTCGTCGAGGAGCAGCACGTTGGCGCCGCTCCGGAGCAGCTTCGCCAGGTGCACGCGGTTGCGTTCACCCCCCGACAACTCGCCGATCTGCTGTTGTTGCTGGTTGCCGCGGAAGTTGAATCGACCGACGTAGCCGCGTGAAGCCGTCTCGTAGTTTCCGACCTTGATGATGTCCTGCGCCCCGGAGATCTCCTGCCAGACCGTCTTCTTGTCGTCGAGCTTGTCGCGCGACTGGTCCACGCAGGCGATCCGGACGGTCGGGCCCGTGCGTATCGTCCCCGCATCCGGCGCTTCGGCGCCCGCGAGCATGCGAAAGAGCGTCGTCTTTCCGGCCCCGTTCGGCCCGATGATGCCGACGATTCCGCCCGGCGGCAGGCGGAAGGAAAGGCTGTCGATGAGCAGCCGCTCGCCGTAAGCCTTCCGCAGGTTCTCCACCTCGATCACGAGGTCTCCGAGCCGCGGGCCCGGCGGGATGTAGATCTCGTTGGTTTCGTTCCGGGCCTGGAATTCGACTGAAGAGAGTTCTTCAAACTGCTTGAGGCGGGCCTTGCTCTTGGCCTGCCGGGCTTTCGGATTCGCGCGCACCCACTCGAGTTCGCGGGCGAGCGTTCTGCGCAAGCCCTCCTGCTGCTTCGATTCCTGCGCCAGACGCCGTTCCTTCTGCTCGAGCCAGGAGGAGTAGTTGCCCTGCCAGGGAATTCCGTGGCCACGATCGAGCTCGAGGATCCACCCGGCGACGTTGTCAAGAAAGTAGCGGTCGTGGGTCACGCAGATCACGGTGCTCGGGTACTGCTCGAGGTACTTCTCGAGCCAGGCCACGGATTCCGCGTCGAGGTGGTTGGTCGGCTCGTCGAGCAGCAGCATGTCGGGCTTCGAGAGCAGCAGGCGACAGAGTGCGACGCGGCGGCGCTCGCCGCCGGACAGTTGCGACACCCGGGCTTGCCAGGGCGGCAGGCGCAAGGCGTCGGCCGCGACGTCAAGCTGTCGCTCGAGATTGTGCCCGTCGACGCTCGCGAGGAACGCTTCGAGCCGCCCCTGTTCCGAGGCAAGCTTGTCGAAGTCCGCGTCCGGCTCGCTGTACTGCACGTAGACCTGCTCAAGCCGCGCGAGAGCATCCTTTACGGGCTTCACCGACTCTTCGACGACGGCCCGAACGTCCGCGGCCGGGTCGAGTTGCGGTTCCTGCGGAAGCAGGCCCACCTGGATGCCGGGTTGCGGCCGGGCCTCGCCCTCGATGTCGGTGTCGATGCCCGCCATGATGCGAAGCAGCGTCGACTTGCCCGAACCGTTGAGACCCAGAACCCCGATCTTGGCGCCAGGGAAGAAGGACAGCGAGATGTCGCGCAGGATGTGGCGCTTCGGCGGCACCACCTTGCCGACGCGGTTCATCGTATATATGTATTGAGCCATGCGAGTCCGCGGCATCCAGGGGCCGCGGATTATCTGCGATGCGGACCCCCGCCGCCAACCGCCGCCGGGGCATGCTAGTCTCGGGCCGGCCTCACCCCAGGGCGGCAACGCGTGGCTGAATACGGCGGAACCGGCACTTGCGTCGTCGCCGGCGAGCAGATCGCCCGCTACGGCTTTCCGGACGGCCATCCATTCGGCCCGGATCGGCACGACGTGTTCTGGCGCGAGCTGGTGGGGCAGGGCCTCGACCGTCGCGTCCTGCAGCTCGCCCCGCGCACCGCGACGCGCGAAGAACTCGAGCTCTTCCACGATCCCCCATACGTGGATCTGGTCCAGGCGCGCTCCGCCGCCGGCGAGGGATTTCTTGACGCCGGCGACACGCCGGCGTTCAAGGGCGTCTACGAGGCGGCCTGTAACGTGGTCGGCGCCTCGTTGGTTGCAGCCGCGGCCCTGATGGAGGGCCGCGCGAGGCGGGGATTCGTGCCGATCGCGGGGCTTCATCATGCCGGGCGTGCGCATGCTGCGGGTTTCTGCGTGTTCAACGACATCGGCGTGGTCGTCGAGCACTTGAAGCGCGCCCACGGGCTTTCGCGAATTGCCTACGTCGACATTGACGCACACCATGGGGATGGCGTTTTCTACGCGTTCGAGGACGACCCGACGCTGGCCTTCGCCGACACGCACGAGGATGGCCGCTTCCTGTACCCCGGCACCGGCGCGGAGTCCGAAACCGGGACCGGCGCCGCGGCCGGGGCCAAGCTCAATGTGCCGCTGCCTCCGGGGGCGGGCGATGCCGAGTTCCTCGCCGTCTGGCCCGCGATCGAGTCCCACCTCGAGCGGCATGCGCCTGAATTCGTCATTTTCCAGTGCGGTGCTGATAGTCTCGGCGGAGACCCGATCACGCACCTGCAGCTGACGGAAGCCGCGCATGGCCATGCCGCAGTCCGGCTTTGCGCCCTGGCCGACCGCCATGCGTCCGGGCGCATCCTCGGATTCGGTGGCGGCGGTTACAACCGCCGGAACATCGCACGCGCGTGGACCCGGGTCGTGCAGACCTTCGTCGAAGCGGCCTGAAGCAGCCCTTTCGGGTAGACTTCGCGCTCCGTTTTGCGGCATCGCGCAAGGAAACCCATGTTCGGACGCGGCATGAACATTGAATCCTTCGATCCCGTGCTGGCCGGCGCGATTGCCGCCGAGTGCCGTCGCCAGGAGGAACACCTCGAACTCATTGCCTCCGAAAATTACGCGAGCCCGCGCGTGCTCGAGGCACAGGGCTCGGTGCTCACCAACAAGTACGCGGAAGGCTATCCGGGCCGGCGCTACTACGGTGGCTGCGAATTCGTCGATATTGTCGAGGACCTCGCGATCGAGCGCGCCAAGCGGCTGTTCGGGGCCGCCTATGCCAATGTGCAGCCGCACTCCGGCTCGCAGGCGAATGCGGCCGTTTACTTCGCCCTGCTCGCGCCGGGAGACACGCTCCTTGGCATGAGCCTCGACCACGGCGGCCACCTCACTCACGGCGCCAAGGTCAATTTCTCCGGCAAGTTCTTCAATGCGGTCCAGTACGGGCTCGATCCTTCGACCGGCGAGATCGACTACGACGCGGTCGACCGGCTCGCCCGCGAGCACCGGCCGAAGATGATTCTCGCCGGCTTCTCCGCGTATTCGCGGGTGATCGACTGGCAGCGGTTCCGCAGGATCGCCGACGACGTGGGCGCCTGGTTCGTGGTGGACATGGCGCACGTCGCCGGCCTCGTGGCCGCCGGAGTCTACCCGAGCCCGGTGCCGGTTGCCGACGTGGTCACGACGACGACGCACAAGACGCTGCGTGGCCCGCGCGGTGGGCTGATCCTGGCCCGCGAACACCCGGAGCTTCCCAGGAAACTCAATTCGATGATCTTTCCAGGGATGCAGGGAGGCCCGCTCATGCACGTAATCGCGGCCAAGGCGGTCGCGCTGCTCGAGGCGCTCACGCCCGAGTTCAGGACCTACCAGGAGCAGGTCGTTGCGAACGCGCGGGCAATGGCGAAGTCGCTGCAGGTCCGCGGCTACCGCATCGTCTCAGGAGGAACGGACAATCACCTGTTCCTGCTCGACCTGATCGGCCGTGGCTACACTGGCAAGGACGCCGATGCGGCGCTCGGTCGCGCGCACATCACGGTGAACAAGAATGCGGTGCCAAACGATCCCCGGCCGCCATTCGTCACCAGCGGCCTCCGGATCGGGACGCCGGCAATCACGACACGCGGCTTCGGCGAGGCAGAGTCGCGCCGGGTCGGCGGCTTCATTGCGGACGTGCTGGATGCGATGGGTGAGGAGGCCACAGTCGAGCGCGTGCGCGCCGGCGTGCTGGAAATGTGCGGCCGCTTCCCGGTTTACGCGTGAGCGAGCCAGGGCTTCGGCGGTGCACTGCCCGTTCTGTAATCACGACGACACCAGGGTGACCGACTCCCGCCTCGCGGGCGAGGGACACCAGATCCGTCGACGCCGCGAGTGCCTCTCCTGCGGCGAGCGCTTCACCACATTCGAGACCGCCGAACTCGTCATGCCGCAGGTCGTCAAGAACGACAACACGCGCCAGCCGTTCGACGTCGGCAAGCTCCGCGGCGGGATCATGAAGGCGCTCGAGAAACGGCCTGTCGGCCGCGAGGCGGTGGAAGCGGCGATCGACCGCATCGGCCACCGCCTGCTGGTCCTGGGCGAGCGCGAAGTCGCGGCGCGCATGATCGGCGAGATCGTGATGGAGGAGCTGCGGCAACTCGACGAAGTGGCCTATGTGCGCTATGCCTCCGTCTATCATCGCTTCCACGACGTCGATTCGTTCCGGGAACAGCTCGAGCAGCTCGACAAGAGCCGCCGCGGAGATCCTTCGGGCGGGCAGATGTCGCTGCTGCCGTCGCAGTCGCGCGAGCCGCGCGGGAAGCGATGAGCCGCGGTCGGCGACGGGATGAGGGCCACATGGCGCGGGCGCTCGAGCTCGCGCGCCGGGGGCTCTGGACGACGGACCCCAACCCGCGGGTCGGCTGCGTGATCGCGGACGGCGAACGCGTGGTTGGGGAGGGCTGGCACGAGCGGGCCGGCGGCCCGCATGCCGAAGTCATGGCACTCGCGGCGGCGGGCGCGGCCTCCCGCGGCGCGACCGCGTATGTCACGCTCGAACCCTGCAGCCATCACGGGCGTACGCCGCCCTGCGCCGATGCGCTCATCGCCGCCGGCCTCGCCCGCATTGTCTACGCCATGCGCGACCCGAATCCGCGCGTCGACGGCGGCGGGATCGCGCGTCTCGCGGCGGCGGGCCTGGTCCTGGACGGCGGACTGCTTGAGCGCGAGGCCAGCGAGCTGAATCCCGGCTTCGTGTCGCGCATGACCCGCGGCCGGCCCTGGGTGGTCGTCAAGCTGGCGGCAAGCCTAGACGGAGCGACGGCGTTGCCGGGCGGCGAAAGCCGGTGGATCACGGGGGAGTCCGCGCGCGAGGACGTGCAGCGCCTGCGTGCTCGCTCGTCGGCTGTGATGACCGGGAGCGGCACCGTGCTATCGGACGACCCGCGGCTCGATGTCCGCCTTCCGGGCGCGTTACGCCAGCCATTGCGCGTCGTGCTCGACTCCAGTCTTCGCACGCCGCCGACGGCGCGCATCCTCGCGCCGCCCGGCCAGGCGCTGATTATCTGTACGGCGTGCGATCCCGCGCGCGCCCAGGCGCTGACTGCGGCAGGCGCCGAAATCGCGACGGTCGCCTCGGCGTCCGGCGGCGTTGACCTCGGCGCCGCCCTCACGCTGCTTGCGGGACGGCAGGTCAACGAGTTGCTTGTGGAATGCGGGGCCGGTCTCGCCGGGGCTTTGCTCACGGCGGGGCTCGTCGACGAGCTCCTGATCTATCTCGCCCCGACGTTCCTCGGGCGCGGCGCGCGCCCGCTCGTCGACCTCGAGGCGCCCTTGACGATGGCCGAAAGGCTCGAGTTCTCGATCGTCGAGCGTCAGGATGTCGGCGATGACCTGATGCTGCGCCTCAAGCCGAGGCGCTGAGGAAAGGGCGTGTTCACCGGAATCGTCAAGTCCGTGGGACGAGTGGCCTCGAAGGGCGGCTCCGAAGGCGTGCGAAGGCTTGCGATCGAGACCGGCGGGCTCGCGACCGACGGCTGGACGGTCGGCGACAGCGTCGCCGTCGCGGGTGTCTGCCTGACGCTCGTTGCAGTCGCGGACGGCCGCTTCGAGGCCGAACTTTCCGGTGAAACGCTCTCACGGACGACGCTCGGGCGGCTCGGGACGGGCAGCGCGGTCAACCTGGAACCGGCCGTCACGGCGGCGACGGTGCTCGGCGGCCACCTCGTGACCGGACACGTCGACGGTATTGCGACCGTCCGCAAATGCGAGCTCGCGGCCGGCTCGATGCATGCCACGCTCGAGGCGCCGGCCGGGCTTGCGCGCTTCATCGCCGAGAAGGGCTCGGTGGCGCTCGACGGCGTCAGCCTGACGATCGGACGGGTCACCGGGGCCCTGTTCGGTGTCGACCTCGTGCCGCACACGCGCGCGGCTACGACGCTGGGAACACTCGCCACCGGCCAGGCGCTCAATCTCGAAGTCGACCTGGTCGCACGCTACCTGGACCGGTTGCTCGAGGCGCGCGGCGCAAGATGAACACGATCGACGAGTTGCTGGCCGAACTGCGCGCGGGACGCATGGTCGTCGTGATGGACGACGAGGAACGCGAGAATGAGGGCGACCTGCTCATGGCGGCCGCCTGCGTCCGGGCCGAGGACATCAACTTCATGGCGCGGCATGGCCGCGGGCTGATCTGCCTCACGCTGACGGAGGATCGCTGCAGGCGGCTGCGGCTGCCGCTCATGGTCCGCGAGACCGAGGACCGGCACGGAACGAACTTCACCGTGAGCATCGAGGCCGCACAGGGCGTGACGACTGGCATCTCCGCACAGGACCGGGCGCACACGGTGCGCACGGCCGTCGCGGCCGCTGCGCGTCCCGAAGACTTGCGCCAGCCGGGGCACGTTTTTCCGCTGATGGCGAGGCCGGGCGGCGTGCTGACGCGCGCCGGCCACACGGAGGCTGGCTGCGACCTCGCGCGCCTCGCTGGCTTCGAGCCCGCCGCCGTGATCGTGGAAATCCTGAATGAGGACGGCACGATGGCGCGACGCCCAGAGCTCGAGCGATTCGCCGCCGTGCACGGGCTCGCAATCGGAACGATCGCGGACCTCATCCGCTACCGCCTCAGCAAGGAAAGCTCGATCGAGTGTGTTGCTGACCGCATGGTCGAAACCGATGCGGGGGAGTTCCGGATGCTCTGGTACTCGGACCGTGTGCACGGGCGCATGCACGTCGCATTGGTGCGCGGCACGCCGGGGGCGGAGCCTCCGCTGGTGCGGGTCCACCTCAGGGACACGCCGCGCGATCTCATCGGGATCCGGGACCCGCACGGCGGCTGGACGCTGGGCGCGGCGTTGCGCCGCATGGTGCGCGAGCCCCACGGCATCGTCGTGCTGCTGCGGCCGGAAGAGTCGCCCACGGACATCGTTGCCGCCGGGGCGCAGGACCCGGGTACGGAGGGCGGGACCGTCGGCGCCGTGCTGCGCACTTATGGCATCGGGGCCCAGATCCTGCGCGACCTCGGCATCACGAGGATGCGCGTGCTCTCCGCGCCTCGCGAGTTACCCGGCATCACCGCCTTCGGGCTGGAGATCACGGGCTACGAGGAATAAGTGAACCTCCTATAATCGCGGAGTGATCGGGAAACGGACGATCGAAGGCAATCGGGGTGCCGGCAGTCTGCGCATTACGATCGTGGCCGCTCGCTTCAACGGGGAAGTCGTCGGGCGATTGATCGAAGGGGCGTTCGCGGCGCTTGCCGAGTTGGGCACCGATGCGCGGGCCATTCAGCTCGTGCGCGTCCCGGGTGCATTCGATCTGCCGCCGGTGGTGCGGCGCATCGCTGAATCGCGTTCATGCGATGCGATCGTGGCACTCGGGGCGGTGATACGGGGCGAGACGACACACTTCGATCACGTCGCGACGGAATGCGCTGCGGGACTCGCGCGCGCGTCCTATGATACCGGCGTGCCGGTGGCGTTCGGCGTGCTGACGACCGAAACCGACGAGCAAGCGTTCGAGCGGGCGGGAGGCGCCCACGGGAACAAGGGCGCGGACGCCGCGCGCGCGGCGGTTGAACTTGCAACCCTTGCCCGCATGCTGCATTCCTGAATACCTGAGATGGGGCGAAACGGAGCGAAAACTGGCGCGCGCGGACTGCTGCCTTCCATAGCCCGCCTAGCTTTCGCGGGCGAGCTCGAGGAAGAGTACCGGGCCATCCATCTCGGGCGCGCGAAGAACCGTGCGCGTCTTTGGCAGTCACTTGAGGTCTTTGTCGCTCCCGCGCTTGTGTTGCTGTACGTCCGCAATCACGGGTACGCCGAAGGAACACTGCCTCCGCTGTTCCTTGCGGCGGCAGTGACTGCGTTCGTGATTTCGGCGATTCTGCTTGCACTCGCAATCCTGCGATACGACACGCGGCACTATCTTGCGGCCGCTGCGTGGCTCACGCCGCCCCGGTCGGCCGGCTATGCGATGATGACCGCCTGCTTCGTCGCCAAGACCGGAGCGGGCACGGCGCTGCTGACCGCAAGCACTTTTGGTCAGTTTTTCTTTTCGGGACTGCTTTTCCACCAGGCGCTCGCGTCCGCGGCCATCACGCTCGTCACCTACATTGCCGCACTCGTCATGGTCAAGATTCCGGTCGGAACGATGAGTTATGCCGTGACGACAGTCGGCGTCGTGCAGACAATGGCCATGGTGGTCGCCTTTGACACGCAGGCGGCGGCTCGCAGGATCTTTCTTGAGTACGGTCAAGCGGTGGCTGCCGCCTCGCATGACGGGCTGACAGGTCTGCGTAATCGCCGCGATTTCGACAGCCGGCTGGACGCGCTCTGGCGGCGGGCCACCCTGCAGGCACAGTACCTTTCCGTCCTCATGCTCGATGTGGATCATTTCAAATCCTTCAACGACCGCTATGGGCACCAGGCGGGCGACGACGCATTGCGCCGCATCGCGCGCGCGATTCAGGTTGTGGCGCGCGACAGCGACGTGATTGCCCGCTATGGCGGGGAGGAGTTCGCGCTTCTGGCCCAGGGTCTCGACGAGCAATCCGCGACAGCGCTTGCCGAGCGCATCCGCCTCGCCGTCGAGCAGATCGCGATTCCCCACGAGGCGTCTTCCTGCGCGCACGTAGTCACGGTGAGCGTGGGCGTCGCGCACGTCATCCCACAGCGCGGCCGATCGGCTGCTGGCATCGTCCAGCTCGCCGATCAGAACCTCTATCGGGCCAAGCACCAGGGCCGCAATCGCTGCGTGTCGCGAGGCGCCGACTATGAGAGCTTGCGCACGGGCCGCTTCGATCTGCCGCAGTGAAGTCGCGGGACCCGATCGTCCACCGGTCGCCCGGTATAATCCCTGCATGAAGGCAGCGCGCCTAGACCGAAACGAGTTGCGGGCCCGGAACGCTGCGCGGCGCCTTCTGGTACAAGCGTTCTACCAGCGCGAACTGGGGGGGCAGGATTGGCAGGAGCTCTATGCGCAGTTTCGCGACAATACGGAATTTGCCCGGGTGGACGCGGAATACTTCAGCGCCGCACTCGAGGCCGTGTGTACCGGCGCCGCGTCCCTCGACGAGGACCTCGCCCGTCACTCCGAACTGCCGCCGGACCGCCTCGATCCGGTCGAGCACACGATTCTTCGACTCGGCCTGTGGGAGCTGATGTACCGGCCCGACATTCCATACCGCGTCGTAATCAACGAGGGAGTCGAGCTCGCCAAGCGCTTCGGCGCCACCGATGGTTTCCGATACGTCAACGCGGTGCTTGACCGCGCGTCGCGAGCACACCGGCCCGACGAGCGCGGCGAAGTCGCATGAACGCCATGCCCGCGGGCGAATTCGAGCTGATCGAGCGTCATTTCAGGCGGCGTGGAGCCCAGCGGGAGGACGTCCTGCAGGGTGTCGGCGACGACGGCGCGCTCATCGCCACGCCTCAGGGCGCGCTGCTCGTCTTCGCGCTCGACACGATCGTCGAGGGCTGCCATTTTCCGGCCGGGTTCGACGCCCGATTCGTGGGTCACCGCGCGCTCGCGGTGAACCTGAGCGACCTCGCGTCGATGGGCGCCGAGCCGGCCTGGGCATTGCTCGGCCTCACGATACCGTCGGTTGACGAGCACTGGCTCACGGGATTCTCCGCGGGTATCGACGCGCTCGCGCGCCGCCACGGAGTCGCGCTCGTGGGCGGGGATACGACGCGCGGTCCGCTGACCGTATCGGTGGCACTCGCGGGGACCGTGCCCGCAGCGGGAGCCATCCTGCGTCGTGGCGCGCGTCCAGGCGACGACCTCTGGGTGAGCGGCACGCCGGGGGATGCCGCAGCGGGGCTCGCGATCCTGCAGGGAAGGCTGCCGGCGCAGGGCCGCGCGCGCGACGCGCTGCTTGCCCGATACCAGCAGCCTCAGGCCCGTGTCACCCTCGGGCTTGCGCTGCGCGGCATCGCGACCGCCTGCATCGACATTTCGGACGGTCTCGCCGGAGACCTCGAAAAGCTCTGCGCCGCAAGTGGCGTCGGCGCGGACATCGAGAGCCGCGAACTGCCGCTGTCAGCGGGGCTTTGTTCGGCGACGGGGCCCGAAGCCCGGCTTGCGTACGCGCTCGGCGGTGGCGACGACTACGAGCTGCTGTTCACTGCGGATCCCGGCAACCGCTCGCGGCTTGCGGCGCTCGACGCGGGCGTCACGCTGCGGCGCATCGGCACGATCGGCGAACCGGGAGGCGTCCGTGTCGACGGGGCGCCGCCCGAGCGCGATGCCGGTCACGGTTTCGACCACTTCGCAGACCGCGGGGCAGGCCCCCGGTAAAGCGCGATCCGGTTCACGGTTCCGCGGGTTTTGACGAAATATCCTCGCTCGGTGTCCGGTGGCATTCGCCAGCCGGCAATTCCTGGGAGGAGCCGGCCATCGCGACCGCAACCGTGCCGACCATCCGACGGCCCGCGGACGGCGAGCCAGGCATCGGCGAACGTATCGGAAAGTACGAGGTGATCCGCGAGGTCGGGCGGGGCTCGACCGGAACGGTCTACCTTTCTCACGACCCCTATTACGGTCGCGACGTGGCGATCAAGGCCTACCGCATCGCGGCAGACGACGACCCGGCGCGCGCGAAAGTCGCGCGCAAGATGTTCCTTTCCGAGGCGCACATGGTCGGGATGCTCCAGCACCCGAACATCATGCCGATCTACGACGCCGGCGAAGAGAACGGTTACCTCTACGTCGTCACCGAGTTCATCCATGGCGCCCGCACGCTCTCGGCCTACACTCGCCCGGACAACCTGTTGCCGGTCGCTGACGTCCTGACGATGATGTTCAAGTGCGCCAAGGCGCTCCACTACGCGCATTCTCGCGGCGTGATTCATCGCGACATCAAGCCGAGCAACCTGATGCTGACGACCGACAGTGACCTCCGGCTGATCGACTTCGGCATTGCGCTGCACAATGACGCGGACTTCTCGCGCATTGAGGGCATTGCAGGCAGCCCGAGCTACATGTCGCCGGAGCAGGTGCAGTCTTTCGAGCTCACGAATCACTCGGACATCTATTCCCTGGGCGCGGTGATGTACGAGCTGCTGACCGGGCACCGGCCGTTCCGCGCCGGCGCGCTTGCGAAGCTGCTCCATGCCATCGTATATGCAACGCCGGCGCCGCTGCTGTCGCTACGCGCCGATCTTCCCGCGGAGCTCGAAAACGTCGTCGCGATGGCGATGCACAAGGAGCCGGACAAGCGCTACCCAAACGGGGCCGAGTTCGCAAACGCAATCGCGCGCGTGCATGCGCAGCAGCGCAAGGAAGCCGACCGCAGCGACCTGCAGGAGCACTTCAACCTGCTGAGGCGCCTCAAGTTCTTCCACGACTTCTCCTCCGGCGAGATCTGGGAAGTACTGCGCGCGGGAACCTGGCAGGCGCACGCCCGCAGCGACGAGATCGTGCGGGCGGGCGGTATCGACGACCGCTTCTACGTGATCGTGACGGGCAACTGCAGCGTCGAGCGTGATGGCATCATGGTCGGCCGGCTCGAGGCGGGCGACTGCTTCGGCGAGACGAGCTACCTGCGCGGCGCCAAGCGCCAGGCCGCGGTCGTCGCCGGCGACGATGTCACCATCCTGCGCGTCAGCTCCACGCTCCTCGAGCAGGCTTCATCCGCCTGCCAGCTCCGTTTCAACAAGGTGTTCCTGAAGGCCCTGATCTCCCGCCTCCAGAACGGCGAGTCCCGCGTCGCCAGCTAGCCGGCGGCCGGCCGACAGTTCACGCCGGCGCCGCGTCCTTGTCGCGCTCGATGCGCGCATACGCAGAATGGTTGTGGATCGATTCGAAGTTCTCGGCTTCGATGACATATGCCCTGATCCGTTCGTCGGGGTTGAGCCGCGTCGCGATGTCCCGCACGATGTCCTCGACGAACTTCGGGTTGTCATAGGCGCGCTCCGTCACGAACTTCTCGTCGGGGCGCTTCAGGATCCCGTACAGTTCGCAGCTGGCCTCTTCCTCGGCGATGTCGATCAGCTCCTCGAGCCAGACGTGCTCCGCGATCCGTGCGGAAACCGTCAGGTGTGAGCGCTGGTTATGGGCGCCATAGTCGGAGATCTGCTTCGAGCAGGGACAGAGGCTCGTCACCGGCACCAGCACCTTCAGCCAGGTCTCGATGCCGCCGTGCTTCATTTCGGCGGCGAGTGTCGCGCGGTAGTCGAGCAAGCTCTGCACGCCCGTCACCGGTGCCTTCTTCATGACGAAGTAGGGAAAGGTCATCTCGAGGTGGCCCGCCCCCGAGTTCAGGCGCGTCGTCATGTCGGCGAGCATCTGGTTGAAGGACTCGACCGAAATCTCGCGCTCGTGCTCGTTCAGGATCTCGACGAAGCGCGACATGTGCGTCCCCTTGAAGTTGTGGGGCAGGTGCACGTACATGTTGAAGTTCGCGATCGTGTGCTGCTCGCCGCCCGAACGGTCTTTGACCCGCACCGGGTGGAAGATGTCCTTGATGCCGACCCGGTCGATCGGGATCTGTCGCGTATCGGGTCGCGCCTGGACGTCGTCGATAGCCGGCGCGACAGTCATTTCCGCGGTTTTCGCGTTCACGGGTAAATCATACCATATTGGTCCTGATTAGCTGGCCGGGCGGGCCCGCGCGATGCCCTGGCTGCGCCAGAATCGTTCGATCGCCGCGCGGACCGTCGGCCCATCGAGCCCGGCAGCCGCCAGGTTGTCTTCGCGCGACCCGTGATCGACCGGGGCATCCGGCACACCGATCTGCAGTACCGGCACGGAACTGTCGATGCCCTGCAGGACCTCGAGCACGGCCGAGCCCGCGCCGCCTGCCAGCACATTCTCCTCGAGCGTCACGATCGCCCGGTGAGTACCCGCAATCGACGCGATGAGCTGATCGTCGAGCGGCTTGACGAAACGCATGTTGACGAGCGTTGCATCGAGCGACTCGGCGACCGGCGCCGCCACGTTCACCATCGTGCCAAAGGCAAGCAGGGCGAGCCCGCTTGCGCCATTGCGGCGCAATTCGGCGCGGCCGAAAGGCAAGGCCTGCATGGTACGCTCGACCGGCACGCCGGGCCCGCGGCCACGCGGATAACGCACGGCGGTCGGCTGGTCCAGGAGGCTCGCCGTATAGAGCATCTGGCGGCATTCGTTTTCGTCCGCCGGCGCCATGACGACCATGTTCGGCACGCAACGCAGGTAAGTGAGGTCGAACACGCCCTGGTGCGTTGCGCCGTCGCCGCCGACCAGGCCCGCGCGGTCGATCGCAAAGACCACCGGAAGCCGCTGCAAGGCGACGTCGTGGATCAGCTGGTCGTAGGCACGTTGAAGGAATGTGGAATAGATCGCGACCACCGGCCGCATGCCGTCGCAGGCAAGTCCAGCCGCGAGCGTGACGGCGTGTTGCTCAGCGATGGCGACATCGAAATAGCGGTCCGGGAACCGCTTCTCGAATTCGACCATGCCCGAACCCTCGCGCATGGCCGGCGTGATGCCGATGACACGGGCGTCCTGCTCGGCGATGTCGCAAAGCCAGTCGCCGAAAACCTGGGAATAGGTCGGGCCCGTTGCCTGGTCCTTGTAGAGAATGCCGCTCACCGGGTCGTACGGGCCGGGACCATGCCACTTGATCGGATCGGCCTCGGCGGGCGCGTAACCGCGGCCCTTCTGCGTGACGACGTGCAGAAGCTGCGGACCCGGCAGCGTGCGCATGTTGCCGAGGGTCGTGACGAGGGCGTCCACGTCGTGCCCGTCGATCGGGCCGATGTAATTGAAGCCCATTTCCTCGAACAGCGTGCCCGGCAGCACCATGCCCTTGGCGTGGACCTCCGAGCGGCGCGCCAGCTCCCAGGCCGAAGGCATCGAGCGCAGCACTTTCTTGCCGCCTGCGCGCAGGTGCGCGTAGATGCGGCCGGAGAGCAGGCGGGCGAAGTAGTTGGACAGGGCGCCGACGTTCTGCGAGATCGACATGTCGTTGTCATTCAAGACGACGAGCAGGTCCACGTCGAGGCTGCCTGCGTGATTGAGCGCCTCCCAGGCGAGGCCTGCGCTCATCGCGCCATCGCCAATGACCGCCACAATCCGCCGGTCGCTGCCGGTCAGGCGGTTTGCGATTGCCATGCCGAGCGCGGCGCTGATCGACGTGCTCGAGTGGCCAACGCCGAAGCTGTCGTAGACGCTTTCGGCGCGCGCAGGAAACGGCGCGAGACCACCGCGCTGCTTGATGCTTCCGAGGCGGCGCCGGCGGCCGGTCAGGACCTTGTGCGGATAGGCCTGGTGCCCGACGTCCCAGACCAGGCGGTCGTAGGGCGTGTCGAATACGTAGTGCAGAGCTACGGCGAGTTCGACGGTACCGAGTCCGGCCGCGAGATGGCCGCCCATCTGGCCGACGGTCTGGATGAGGAATTGCCGGAGTTCGTCCGACAGGCCGCCCAGATCGCTGCGCGGGAGGGCCCTCAGGTCGGCCGGCGATTCGATCGTGGCGAGCAAGCCCTCCGGCTTTTCGTCACTCATGGGCGCAGTCTACTGGAGCCGCGGCAGCGGGCATACGCCAAGTGCGTGGGCCTAGCGCCCACGCCGGACGAGGTCGCCCGCGAACTCACGCAGCCGTTCGGCCTCGGGTCCGAACCCGTCGAGCGCCGCGATGCCCTGTCCGGCGAGCTCGGCCGCGCGTTCGCGGGCTGCGGCGACGCCGGCAATGGCGGGATAGGTCGGCTTGCCGCGCAGCGCATCTGAGCCCGCGATCTTTCCGGTCACGGTCGGGTCGCCGAGGACGTCAAGCAGGTCGTCGACGATCTGGAACGAGAGCCCGATTGCGCGGCCATAGCGGTCGAGCGCATCGCGCCGCGGCGCCGCGAGTGCCGGGCAGGCGGCACAGGCGATGAGTACGGAAGCGCAGATAAGGGCGCCAGTCTTGCGAGCATGCATCTCTTCGACCTGGCGCGCCTCGAGCCGGCGCCCGGTCGCCGCAAGGTCCATTGCCTGGCCGCCGGCCATTCCCTGGGTGCCGCTCGCCCTCGCGAGCAGCCGGATCATCTCCATCCGGCCTGCATCGCCGACGCCGGGTATCGCCTGGTTTGCAAGGAGGTCGAAGGCGAGTACCTGCAGGGCGTCGCCCGCGAGTATGGCGGTCGCCTCGTCAAAGGCGCGATGCGTGGTGGGGCGACCCCGACGCAGGTCGTCATCGTCCATGGCAGGCAGGTCGTCGTGCACAAGCGAATAAGCGTGGATCAGCTCGACGGCCGCCGCCGGTGCATCGAGGGTTTCCGCGGCGACGCCGATCGCGACACCGGTCGCGTAGACTAGGAGCGGCCGGATGCGCTTACCCTCGCCGAGCGCCGCATAACGCATTGCCTGGTGCAGGCGCGCCGGCTCGCGGTCTGCGGGTGGCAGGACTCTCAGGAGCACGTCTTCGGCTCGCTTGCGACAGTTCTGCTGCCAGTCGCCGGCCAATGGTCGGGCCTGCATCGGAGTCCGGTCAGTCTTCGTCGGGCGGATCGAAATCCTGCTCGACGACCTCGCCGTCGCCGCTCTTTGCCAGCACGCGTATCTTCTGCTCCGCCTGGCGCAGGGCTTTCTGGCAACCGCGCGTCAGTACGACGCCCCGCTCGAACTGCCGCAGCGACTCCTCGAGGGAGAGGTCGCCCTGCTCGAGACGCTGGACGATGGCTTCGAGCTCGGCAAGCGCCGCCTCGAAATCGGGTATGGCCGCTTTGGATCGGGTCACGCGCATTATCCGCGGGGCCGGCTGGTGCCCGCAGTGTACTTCACGAAGCCGGCAGCGGCGACTTCGCCCGAATTGCGCCCTTGCGGGCGGCTGCTAGAATCGCCGCGCCGGCGGCGCGGCCGCCTTACTGATATCACGCATGGCGCAGTCGTATACCGCATCGGACATCGAGGTCCTCAAGGGACTCGAGCCCGTTCGCCGCCGCCCGGGGATGTACACGGACACGCGGAGCCCGAATCACCTCGTACACGAGGTCGTCGACAACAGCGTCGACGAGGCGCTCTCGGGGCACTGCAAGAAGATCGCCGTGACCATCCACAAGGACGGCTCGGTCTCGGTCGAAGATGACGGCCGCGGCATGCCGGTCGACATCCATCCGAAGGAAAAGGTGAGCGGGGTCGAACTGATCCTGACCCGGCTGCACGCGGGCGGCAAGTTTTCCGAGAAGAACTATGAAAGCGCGGGAGGGCTGCACGGCGTCGGGGTCTCGATCGTCAACGCGCTTTCCAGGCACCTCGAATGTAACGTACGCCGTGACGGGCGCGAGTGGAACATCGGCTTCCGCGACGGCAAAGTGGTCTCGAAGCTCGAAGCCGTCGATACGGTCAAGCGGGGGAAAACGGGCACCACGGTCAGGTTCTGGCCCGACCCGGCGTTTTTCGACTCGGCCAATATCTCGGTGCCACGCCTGAAGCATGTGCTGAAGGCGAAAGCCGTCCTCTGCCCGGGCCTGAGGGTGCTGCTTGCGGTCGAGGCAAGCGGCGAGACCGAGGAGTGGTACTTCACCGGCGACCTCGGCGCCTATCTCGTCGAACAACTCGGAAAGTGCGACCGACTGCCCGAAGAACCGTACGCGGGCCATGTCAAGGGCGGCAACGAGAGCGCGGACTGGGCCATCTGCTGGGCGCCTGATGCCGAAACACCGGTATCGGAAAGCTACGTCAACCTGATCCCGACTCCGCAGGGCGGCACGCATGTTAATGGCTTGCGCTCGGGCGCGACCGACGCCGTGCGCGAGTTCTGCGAGTTCCGCAATCTCGTTCCGCGCGGGCTCAAGCTCGCGCCCGAGGACGTCTGGACCGGCGTTGCCTTCGTGCTCTCGGTACGCATGCAGAACCCGCAGTTTGCGGGTCAGATCAAGGAAAAGCTTTCGTCGCGCGAATCCGCGGCATTCGTTTCCGGCGTGGTCAAGGACGCCTTTGCACTGTGGCTCAACCAGCACCCGGAAGCCGGCGAGCGCATCGCGCAATTCGCGATCGGCAACGCGCAGGAGCGCACCAAGGCAGCCGCTCGCGTTACCAGAAAGCGCATCACGAGCGGGCCGGCGCTGCCCGGCAAGCTCGCCGATTGCACGCTGCAGGAGCCGGAGCGCTGCGAGCTGTTCCTGGTCGAAGGCGACTCGGCGGGTGGATCGGCGAAACAGGCGCGCGACCGCTCGTTCCAGGCCGTCATGCCGCTGCGCGGCAAGATCCTGAACACCTGGGAAGTCGAGGCCGCCGACGTGCTCGCATCGCAGGAAGTCCACGACATCACGACCGCGCTCGGTGTCGACGCCGGCTCGGCGGACCTCTCGGGGCTGCGGTACCACAAGGTCTGCATTCTGGCGGACGCCGATTCGGACGGTGCACACATCGCAACGCTGCTCTGCGCGCTGTTCCTGCGGCATTTCAGGCCGCTCGTGATTGCGGGCCACGTGTTCGTCGCCATGCCGCCGCTGTTTCGCATCGACGTCGGCAAGAACGTCTATTACGCGCTCGGCGAGCACGACAAGGCGGGTGTCCTTGACCGGATCCAGGCGGAGGGTATCCGCGGCAAGACCGTGATCACCCGCTTCAAGGGCCTTGGTGAGATGAGTCCGCTGCAACTGCGCGAGACCACGATGGCCCCCGACACGCGCCGGCTCGTGCAGCTCACGGTGGACGCGAAGGACGGCGCCGACCAGATCCTCGACATGCTGCTCGCCAAGAAGCGCGCGGCCGACCGGCGCGAATGGCTCGAGACCAAGGGCAACCTGGCGACCGTGGAATGAAGGCGCAGGCACTCGACTTCGAGGGCATCGAGAAGCAGCCCCTGCGCGCCTTCACGGAGAAGGCATACCTCGACTACTCGATGTACGTGATTCTCGACCGCGCCCTGCCGCAGCTCGCAGACGGGCTGAAGCCGGTGCAGCGGCGCATCATCTACGCGATGAGCGAGCTCGGCCTTGCGGCTGGCTCCAAGCACAAGAAGTCCGCGCGCACCGTCGGCGACGTCATCGGCAAGTACCATCCGCACGGAGATTCCGCGTGCTACGAGGCGATGGTGCTGATGGCGCAGGACTTCTCCTACCGCTACCCGATCGTGGACGGGCAGGGGAACTGGGGCTCGACCGACGACCCCAAGTCCTTCGCCGCGATGCGCTACACCGAATCGCGCCTCAGGCCCTATGCGGGGGTGCTCCTCTCCGAGCTCGGCCAGGGAACCTCCGACTGGCAGCCGAACTTCGACGGCACGCTCGAGGAACCAAAGCTCCTGCCGGCGCGGCTGCCCAACGTGCTGCTGAACGGCACGCAGGGTATCGCGGTCGGCATGGCGACCGACATCCCGCCGCACAACCTGCGCGAGGTCGCCGTGGCCTGCGTGCGGCTCCTCGACGATCCCGACGCGACGCCGGCCGAGCTCTGCAAGCACATTCAGGGCCCGGACTTTCCGACCGGCGCCGAGATCGTGACGCCGAAATCGGAGTTGCGCGCGCTGTACAGGAGCGGCAATGGCACGTTTCGCGCGCGCGCCGTCTACGAGGTCGAGGACGGCGAGGTGGTTGTGACTGCGCTCCCGCACCAGGTCTCGGGCGCGAAAGTGCTCGAGCAGATTGCGGGACAGATGCGCGCAAAGAAACTGCCGATGGTCGAGGACCTGCGCGACGAGAGCGACCACGAGCACCCGACGCGGCTCGTCATCACGCCGCGCTCGAACCGCGTCGACGTCGTGCAGATGATGGCGCACCTGTTCGCGACCACGGACCTCGAGCGCAGCTACCGCGTCAACATCAACGTTATCGCGCTCGACGGGCGGCCGCGCGTGTTCGGGCTCAAGGAGCTGCTGACCGAGTGGCTCGGCTACCGCAAGGAGACCGTCAAGCGGCGGCTTCGCTACCGGCTCGAGAAAGTCACGGCGCGGCTGCACATCCTTGACGGGCTGCTGATCGCCTTCCTGAACCTCGACGAGGTGATCCGCATCGTGAGGCGGGAGGAACAGCCGAAACCGGTCCTGATGAAGCGCTTCAAGCTCACCGACCTTCAGGCCGAGGCCATCCTCGAGACCAAGCTCCGCCACCTTGCGAAGCTCGAGGAGATGAAGATCCGCGGCGAGCAGAAGGATCTCGCTTCGGAGCAGGAACTGCTCGAGAAGACGCTCAGGAGCGCAGCGAAACTCACGAGGCTGATCCGCGACGAGCTCGAGGCGGACTCGAAGGAATACGGGGATGCCCGCCGCACGAAGATCGTCGAGCGCGCGGCCGCGCAGGCGATCTCGGAAGAAGAACTCGTCACGGCCGAGCCGGTGACGGTCGTGCTCTCGACGCTCGGCTGGGTGCGTCAGGCGCGCGGGCACGATGTCGACCCGACGACGCTGTCGTACAAGACCGGGGATGCATTCCAGGCCGCGGCGCGTGGGCGCAGCACGCAGCAGGCGGTGTTCATCGACTCGACCGGCCGAGCCTACTCGCTGGCGGCGCACACGCTGCCCTCGGCACGTGGCCAGGGCGAGCCGCTATCCGGCCGGCTGGACCCGCCGGAAGGCGCCACGTTCGCCGCCGTGCTGGTCGGCGAGCCCGCGGACAAGTGGCTCCTCGCCTGCGATGCCGGCCACGGATTCATCGCGAAGCTCGAGTCGCTCGCCGGCCGCAACCGGGCCGGCAAGACAGTTTTCCGTCTGCCGGAAAACGCCAGGGTGCTGCCGGCATCGCCGGTGCCCGCAGTCGAGGCTGCGCTCGTTGCGGCCGTGAATAGCGACGGCCGCCTGCTGGCATTTCCGGTCGCGGACCTGCCGGAAATGGAAAAAGGGCGGGGCAACCTGATCTTCGGGATTCCCGGCAGGAAATCGCGCGCCGGCGAGGAGCTCATGGTCGCCGCGATCGTCGTTGCGCCCGACCAGTCGCTCGCCGTTCACTGCGGCGACCGCAAGATGACCCTGACCTGGAAGCAACTCGCCGACTATCGCGGCGAGCGCAGCCAGCGCGGCTCCGTGCTCCCGCGCAACTGGCGCAAGGTATCCCGCCTCAGCGTCGAATAGCCGCGGCCCGGCCGACCGAGGCTCGCCGAGTCGACGCGAACGAAACCGCTTGACTCTCAGCCGAGGACGACTTCCTCAGGCGCGTTGACGAAGTAGCCCTGGATGAACTCCACGCCAAGCTGCCACAACACCGCCATCGTGTTGGCGTCCTGCACCCGCTCCCCGATCGTGATCGCCTTGCCCTTGCGCGCAAGTTCGACCATCGCCTTCACGCGGGCCTGCTTGTCCTGGTCCGCCGACAAGCCCTGCATCAGGGCGCCGTGGATCTTCACGAAATCCGGCTTGAGGTGATTGAGGAGCTGTTCGGTGTCGCGGCCCATGCCGAAGCCCTCGATGGCGAACCTGAACCCGCGCTCCGAGAGCACCTTGTGCAGGGCCACCGCGTCCTTGATCCGCTGCGCGGCGGTCTCCTCGCGCACCTGGAACACAATGCGCGCCGGCTCGATGCGCGTCGCCTTGATCTGGTTGGCGAGCCAGCCCGGCAGCGACGGATCGGCGAGCGTCTCCTGCGACAGGCGGACGAAGAGCGCGCCGGGCTTGCGCGCGGCGCAGAACGACATGGCTGCGCCGATCACCCAGCGGTCGACGTTTTTCATCAGGTCGTTGCGTTCGGCGGCCGGCATGAAGACCGAGGGCAGCACTTCCAGTCCCTGTTCGTCGAGCATGCGGACGAGCACGTCAAACATGCCGAGGTCCTCGCCGACGAGGCTCGCAATGGGCTGCTGCACCAGGCGGAAACGGTTCTCCATCAGGGCCGACTTGATCTGCTTCACCCAGAGACGGTCCTGGTCTTGCAGCCGCAGCATGGCGCCCGTGTGCTCGAGGAGCTGTACTCGGTTGCCACCCATTTCGCGTCCCTGGCGATGCGCCAGGTAGGCATCGTTCGCCGGACCCTCGGGCGTCCGCACTTCCGCAGGCACCGGCCCGAGCCCCACCGTGCAGGTGGTCGAAAGCGACTTCGCGCCGGCCTGGAACACCTCGGTCGCGACTTTGTGCACCACGTGCTCCGACCAGGCCTCGACGTCCTGCGTATTGCCGCGCTCGATCAGCAGCATGAATCCATGCCCGCCAAATCTTCCGGCGAGGTCGCCCGGCTGGATCTGCTCGCGCAGCAGGCGCGCGAAATCGGAAAGGAAATCCTCGCCGACCAGAACGCCGAGTTCCTCGTGGAGCGCCTCGTACTTGTCCGGTTCGACGTATGCGACGCAGCGCACGCCGCCCTTGGCGGGCTCCGCGAGGCGCGCGCGCAGCTTTTCGACGAAGTAGCGCCGGTGCAGGAATCCGGTCGCCGGATCGCTTTGCATCGCGTCCTCGAGCTTGCGCTCGTATTCGCCCGCATCCGCGACCTTGGCCGGGACGCAGACCTGCACGCAGGGCTCGCCGTCGAATTCCGCGCGTATGAGCTGGAATTCGAGCGACGGGTGGTGGCCGCTCACGACGAGGGCCGAGGCATGCAGCGTATGGCCGGACCACTTGCCCTGCATGCAGGCAACGAGCGCGCCTTTGATCGCGGCGTGGTCGTCGGGGTCGAAGGCGTCCATCAGCGGCGTGCCCACGACCTCCTCGGGATTCGAATAACCGAAGAGCGCGAGCCAGGCAGGATTCACGTCGACGATGATGCCTTCCTGCACTTGGGCGATCGCGTCGGTGGATCCCTCGACGATGTGCTGCAGCTGCTTCTTGGCCTCACGCGCCGAGGCGAGTGTCGAGGACAGCGCGCGGTCGAGGCGATAGGTGCGAAGCTCCCGGCCGACGACGAGTTGCAGGCGCGGCACGTTGGAAAGCGTCACCGCGTCCTGTGCGCCCAATGCGAGGGCCTCGGCAATTGCGTCCTCGTCGAGTGTCTCGCGCACGATGAGGACCGGCACGTCCGGCGCGAAGCGGGCGCGGAAGTCCATTGCGCCCGAGAGGTCGACGATACCCTCGTCGGCGAACAGCATGAGCATTTCGGCCGACGCCTGGGTCAGCGCATCGCCCAGGTCGCGGGCGTCCGGAAGCCAGGTCACGTGGACGGGGTGGCCCGCGTTCCTGAGTGCCTTGTTGATCGCCTCGACATTGTCCTGACTGCGCGTCAGGGCAATCATCGGGACCGCGGCAGGTGGCTTCAATTCGGGCTCCGGCGAATGGCGCCTCGGGGGTGGCGGCCGGATAGTAACACCCTGAAAACGCCCAATTTCGCGACCCGCGTCATGCTCCGGGGCGGGGTGGTGGCCTCCGCGGGCAGCGGCTATGATACGCGGCCTTTCAGCAGCACCCGCAGGGCCTTCCGGGCCGCGACGGCGAAATCCGATGTCCAGTTACAACACCAGCGAATTCAGGTCCGGCCTCAAGATCCTGCTCGACAACGACCCGTACACAATCGTCGAGAACGAGTTCGTGAAGCCCGGCAAGGGACAGGCGTTCAATCGCGTGCGCATCAAGAACCTGCGCACCGGCCGCGTGATCGAGCGCACCTTCAAGTCCGGCGAGTCGGTCGAGGCCGCGGACGTGGTCGACGTCGATATGCAGTACCTTTACGGAGACGGCCACTTCTGGCACTTCATGCAGCCGGAGTCATTCGAGCAGTTCGCGGCGGGCGAGACAGCGGTCGGGGATGCGGCCCAGTGGCTCAAGGAAGGCACGGTCTGCATCGTCACGCTGTGGAACGGCCAGCCGCTCACGATCACGCCGCCCGCGCATGTCGAACTCAAGATCGTCGAGACCGATCCCGGCATGCGCGGCGACACGGTCACGGGCGGCACCAAGACCGCCAAGCTCGAGACCGGCGCGGTCGTGAAGGTTCCGCTCTTCCTCAACCAGGGCGAGTCGATCAAGGTCGATACGCGCAGCGCCGCTTACATCGCGCGCGCGAAGTCATTTTGAAGGGGACGCACCCCTTCATATTCGCGAAGGGGACGCACCCCTTCATATTCATGGACGGGCGCGTCCCCTTCAAAATCCGTCGATGCCCGCCAGCCGCCAGTCGCAAGCGGAGGTGATTTTCGCGGCCAGCGCCTCGAGTAGTGATGCATCCGCCGTGCCGAACCGGCCGGTGCGGGGGCTGTCCAGGTCCAGCACGCCGATCAGTCGTCCGTCTGCCAGCAGGGGCACCACGATCTCCGACAGCGAGGCCGCGTCGCAGGCGATGTGGCCCGGGAACTGGCGTACGTCTGGCACGATGACGGTCGCGCGCCGCTGCGCTGCCGTGCCGCAGACACCTTGGCCGACCGGAATGCGCACGCAGGCCACGCGCCCCTGGAATGGCCCGACCACGAGTTGTCCTCCGCGCAGAAAATAGAAGCCGGCCCAGTTGAGTCCGGGAAGCGTCCCGAAGACGATCGCCGCGGCATTCGCCGCGTTGGCCCAGGGATCGCGTTCGCCGGCGAACACGCCTTCGGCGAGTTGCAGCAGGTCCGCGGTTTCGCCTTGCAGAGTCTGCATCCGTTTTCCTCAGGCCTGGGCGGCCGGGAATGCCATCGCCGCCTCGAGCGACGTCAGCCGATAGGCCGCCATCACGAGCCGGTCGAATCCGAGTGCGACGCCGGCGCAATCGGGCAGTCCATGCGCGAGCGCCGCCAGGAGGCGTTCGTCAAGCGGATTCACCGCAAGCCCGCGCCGGCGCCGCACCTCGAAATCCTGCGCAAACCGGCGACGTTGCTCCACCGGGTCGCCAAGTTCGCGGAATCCGTTCGCCAGCTCGAGGCCGTCGACGTACAGCTCGAAACGTTCCGCGACCTGCGAGCCGTCCGGTTCGCTGCGCAACCTCGCAAGCGCCGCCTGCGAGGGCGGATAGTCCTCCACGAATACCGGCGCGTCATGGCCGAGCGACGGACCCACGATCGCGCCCATGAGGAGGTCCAGCCAGTCATCGCGCGTCCAGTACCCGTCATCCGCGGTCTCGACGCCGCGCGCGGCGAGCGCGGCGCGAATTGCCGCGGCATCGGCCTCGCGGCTGTCAATGCCACTGGCTTCCAGGATCGCGGAACGGTAGCTGACAAAGCGGGCCGGCGGCAGGCTCCGGATGTCGGCGCAAGCGACGCGCAGGAGCCGGTCGACGTCATGCTGCATTTCGCCGACCCCGTAATCAAGCCGATACCATTCGATCATCGTGAATTCGGAATTGTGCAGTCGGCCTGTCTCGCCGTCCCGAAAAACGGGACAGACCTGATAGCAGTCGCCGAGGCCGGCGGCCAGCAGCCGCTTCATCGCGTATTCCGGGGAAGTCTGCAGGTACTGTCGCTGCCCGCGCCCGGGACGTGCCTCAATCGATTCGAGCTGCGGATCGCTCACCGCGGCCGCCGACAGAACCGGCGTCTGCACTTCCAGCACTTCCTGTGCGGCGAAGTACGCCCGGATCCGTGCGAGCATGGCGGCGCGCCCGCGGAGTACGTCGAGGCTGGCCGCCGGTTGCCAGGATGGATCGTTCATCGTGGCAATGCGAATCGTTCGCCGACCCGAACGGCGCGGCCTGGCACGAGCCCTTCGACGAGCGCCGGTCCCCCGCGGGCGAACAGCGCGATGACCGTAGAGCCCATGTTGAACCAGCCGAGTTCCGCACTGCGCCCTAGCGCGATGAGGGGATCGCGGCAAGGCAGGTCGCGCGGCCGTGGGCCTTCCGGGCGAATGCGGCCAGCCCAGGCGAGGCTCATGCTGCCGACGAAGAGGGCGCCCACCAGGACGATTGCCATCGCGCCCGCCGCCGTATCGAAGATGCAGGCGATGCGCTCGTTGCGGGAAAACAGGCCCGGCACGCTTGCCGCCGTCACCGCATTGACACTGAAGAGGTCACCGGGAACGAATCGTGCGACCCGCAGTGTCCCCGCAAGCGGCATATGCACGCGATGGTAGTTGTGGGGCGCGAGGTAAATCGTCGCGAACGCGCCGTCCGCAAATTCCGCCGCAAGCCCCGGGTCGCCGCCGAGGAGCGCCGCAGCCGAATAGTCGATGCCCTTGGCCTGCAGCAACGTATCGCCGGCGAGCCGCCCGACCTGGCTCAGGGTTCCGTCGGCGGGGAAGAGCGCCGCTTTCGGATCCGGATCTTCAGGGCGGGCGCCCGCGCGCAGGCGGCGAGTGAAGAATTCGTTGAAGCTCGGGTAGCCGTGTGGATCGGGGACCGCCGCTTCCGCGAGATCAACGGGATAGCGGTTGAGAAACATCCGGATAAGTCCAGCGCGGAGGAGGCCGATGCGGGAATGCGCCAGCATTCCGACGAGCCGTGACAGGAAGTGCTGCGGCATCAGGTATTGCAGCCCGATGAATGCCCGCTCGCCAACGGTCGCGCCGGTCACCAGCCGCGCTCCACGTCAGCCCGCCGCGACGAGGCGGCGATAATCGCGCGCGATCCTCGCCGCCTCGTGCGGGGCGCCGAAGAGGGCGACGACGCGGACATCGGGATCGACCAGGAAGACCGCGGCGGAGTGGTCGACCGAATAACTTCCGTCGGGTGCCAACGGGCCGATGATGACCGCGACACCGAGCGCCCGCGTAAGCGCTTCGATGGACTCGGCCTTCCCCGTGACGCCGGTGAACGACGCGTCGAAACTGGCCACGTAAGCGGCCAGCACCTCCGGCGTATCGCGGCGGGGATCCACGCTCACGAAGGCGACTTCCGGGCGCTCCGCAGCCGGCAGGTCGGCGAGCGCCTTGCGGGCGCCGGCAAGCGTCGCGAGCGTAGTCGGGCAGATGTCCGGACAATTGACGAAACCAAAGTACAGAAGCGTCCAATGGCCGCGCATGCGCCGGCGGTCGAAGACTGCGCCCGCCTGGTCGACGAGCACGAATTCCGGCAGCGCCCTCGGCTCATCGAAACGGGTCGCCTGCTCGAGTTCGGGGGGCGCGCTTCGAAAGCGCGTGAAAAAGTATGCGGCGGCGACGCCGGCGAGGATGCCGGCCAGTACGACGGCGATGAGGAAAGTGCGCTTCATGGCTGCGAATTATCCCACGACCGCCCGCCGCAGTGGCGCCGCCGGTTAGACTGAGGGCAATGACCTCCAGACGACGCGATGCCGGCCGCTCCTTCGAGAATGTCGGCCAGCTGCTCGACTGGGCAAGCGCGCGGCTGAAGAGGGCGCGGCTCCATTACGGCCATGGCACGGACAATCCGCGGGACGATGCCGCGGCACTCGTCTTTTACGCGCTCGGGCTGGCACACGAGTCGGCGCCGGCGAGTTACCGGCTGCCGGTCCCGCCGCTCGAGGCGAACGTCGCCCTCGCGCTCGTCGAACGCCGCATCCGCGAGCGCCTGCCGTCGGCCTACCTGACGGGCGTGAGCTGGTTCGCCGGGCACGAGATCCGCGTGACGCCGGACGTGCTCGTGCCGCGCTCGCCGATCGCCGAACTGTGCCGGGCCGGATTTGCGCCGTGGATCGAGCCCGCGCGCGTGCGGCGCCTGCTCGACATCGGTACCGGGTCAGGCTGCATAGCGATCGCCGCGGCTCATGCACTGCCATGGGCCCGGGTCGACGCGACCGATATTTCGGCTCGGGCGATGTCCGTTGCCCGGGACAACGTGCGCCGGCACCGGCTCGGACGGCGACTGCGCGTGATGCGCGCCGATGTCTATGAAGGCCTGCGTGGTCGGCGCTACGATGTCATCGTGAGCAATCCGCCCTATGTCTGCGGCGGCGACATGCGTCGCCTGCCACGCGAGCATCGCGCCGAGCCGGCGACTGGGCTGCGGGCCGCGAGCGGCGGGATCGCGATCATCGAACTAATCGTCGCCGGCGCGCGCCGCCACCTCAAGCGCGGAGGAATCCTGGTGGTCGAGGCTGGCAATTCCGCGGGCCGCGTACGCCGCCGCTACCGTGACCTGCCGCTGACCTGGCTCGAATTCGAGCAGGGACACGCGGAGGTTTTTCTCCTGCGCGCTGCCGACCTGCCGGGCTGACGCGATGTCGGGCAACACGATCGGCCGCTCCTTCTGCGTCACGACATTCGGCGAAAGCCATGGGCCCGCGATCGGCGCCGTCATCGACGGCTGCCCGCCGGGCTTCGAGCTGTCGGAGTCCGATATTCAGGCTGACCTTGAACCGCGGCGCACTGGCACTTCAAGACACACGAGCCAGCGCCAGGAACCCGACCGCGTGCGGATTCTTTCGGGCGTCTTCGAGGGGCATACGACCGGGACGGCCATCGGTCTCATTGTCGACAACGTGGACGCGCGCTCGCGTGACTACGATAAAATCAAGGAGCGCTTCCGCCCCGGGCATGCCGATTACGCTTACCAGCAGAAATACGGAATCCGAGACCATCGCGGCGGCGGGCGCTCATCGGCGCGCATCACCGTGGCGACCGTCGCTGCGGGTGCGATCGCCCGCAAGTACCTGCGGGAGAAATTCGGCCTCGAAGTCGCCGGTCACCTGTCGCAGCTCGGTCCTCATCGCCTCGCATGCACCGACCCGGTCGCGGCGCGCGGCAACGCATTCTTTTGCGCCGAGCCGCAAAAACTCTCGCTTCTCGAGGACTACCTGCGCCAGCTGCGCCGCGACGGCGATTCCGTCGGCGCCCGCGTGACCGTGCGGGCCAGGCACGTGCCGCCAGGGCTCGGGGAACCGATGTTTGACCGGCTCGATGCCGACATTGCGTTCGCGATGATGGGCATCAATGCGGCCAAGGCGGTCGAGATCGGGGACGGCGTGGCGGTCGCGGTCCAGCGCGGGTCGGAACACCGCGACGAGTTGCGGCCCGACGGGTTTGCATCGAACCACGCGGGCGGAACCCTTGGCGGCATCAGTTCGGGCCAGGACGTGATCGTTCACGTGTCCTTCAAGCCGACCTCGAGCATCCAGGTCCCTGGCCGGACGATTGACGTGGACGGCCATCCGGCCGAAATCGTGACCACCGGCCGGCATGATCCCTGCGTCGGCCTGCGAGCCGTTCCAATCGTCGAAGCAATGCTCCTCCTTGTGCTGATGGACCACGTCCTGAGGCACCGCGCCCAGTGCGCCGAAGCGGTGTCCGGGACCCCTGTGATCACGCGCTGAGTGCCAGCGAATCAACGCATTGCGGTGGACCGAGGGGCTGGGTCCCGAGGCCGGCCATTGCGTGACGCGGGCCAAGATTTTGGTAAATACGGCGTGTAAGCTATAGTCCCAAAGGATCAGGGACTTGTGATCAGTTTCACACCCAATTCGCAAGCTCGCGGCCCATTTTTGGCCTGCCGCGGCCTTGGGGAGTCACGATGAGCTGGAAATTGCGTGTCCTCATTTCGGCGATCTTGTTGGCGCCGGCAGCGGCCATGGGGCTCGGTCTCGGCGAGATCCGCCTGGGGTCTGCGCTCAACGAGCCGCTCTCTGCGGAAATCGACCTCGTCGCCGCGACGCCCGAGGAGCTGGCGGCACTCGATGCCAACCTGGCTTCACCGGAGGTCTTCGCGCGCTACGGCCTCGACCGCCCGGCATTCCTGAGCTCACTCGAGTTCAGCGTCGGCCGCGGACAGGACGGTCGCAGCGTTCTGCTCGTGCGCTCGCACGACGCGATCAGCGAGCCGTTCGTGTCTTTCCTCATCGACGTGAACTGGCCGCGCGGTCGTTTGCTTCGCGAATACACCGTACTGCTCGATCCGCCGGCCCTGCTCTCGGCCAAGGCAACCCCGGCAGCCGCGCCGGTCATTGCTCCGACGACGGCGCCATCGACCGCGGCAAGCCTGCCGCGGGCACCGGCGCCCGAGCCTCGGGCAACGACGACTGTCTCGGGCGAATCCTCTTACCAAGTCGTGCGCGGCGATACGCTGTACGGCATCGCAGGCTCGCTTGCGGCTGGCGACCGTAGCGCTATCCAGCGCACGATGATTGCGCTGTTCCGTGCCAACCCCGAAGCCTTCAACGGCAACATCAACCAGCTGCGTGCCGGTGCCATCCTGCGCGTACCTTCCTCAGACGAGATCGCGAACATCGCGCCCGCGGAAGCGGTCGGCGAAGTGAGGCGCCAGAACGCCGAGTGGCGGTCAGCGGGCGGCGGCCAGGAAAGCGGCCGGCTCAAGCTGGTAACTCCACCCGAAGGCGAGGCCGAGTCGGCGGCGGCGCCCCCCACGACCGGCCGTGTCGAGTCGCAGATCAATTCGCTCGAGAAGGACATCGCCGAGCAGAGGCGACTCCTCGAGCTGCGCAATCAGGAGCTGGCGGACCTTCAGAAGAAGCTGGCTGAATCCCGCACCAAGGAAGCCCAGGCCGCGCAACCGGCGCCGCCCCCCGAACCCGAGCCAGCGACCCCGGTCGAGCCGAGCGGCGAGACTGCGGTGGCGCCCGAAGACGATACGGCCCGGCCCACGCCGCCGCCGGCCCCGACCGCCAAGCCGAAGCCTGTAAAGGTCAAGCCGGCGCCCAAGGCCGAGACCGGCAAGTCGTCTTTCGACACGCTGACCGACAACTGGATGATCCTGCTCGGGGCGGCCGCGCTGCTGATACTCGGCATGCTGGGCTACAACTTTTTCCGCCGCCGGCGCGACGAAGACGTCGACGGCGCGCTGAGGGGCTTTGAAGTTCCGGCGACAGCGCCGGTTCCGACCGAAACGATGCGACTGCGTGCCCTGGCGACGGGGGACAAGACGGCGGAGATGGTTCGCCCGCCTGTATTCGAGGACGAGGACGAAGACACGGACATCGTCGTCGAAGAACGACCCATTGCGCGTCCGAAGACCGAGGCGCCGCGGCCGAGCGCCGGCCACGAGGAGACCATCAGTACCGAGGCGGCCCTCGATCTCGACAAGGCTGATCCGCTTGCCGAGGCCGATTTCCACATGGCCTACGGCCTCTACGACCAGGCCGTCGACCTGGTGCGTATGGCCTTGCAGAAGGAGCCCGGCCGCAATGACCTCAAGCTCAAGCTCGCCGAGATCCATTTCGTTGCGGGTGACACGAACCAGTTCCTGACCGTGGCGCGGGACCTCAAGAAGTCGCTCGGCTCGGGCGGCGACTGGGACCGCATCGTCATCATGGGTCGCCAGCTCGCGCCGGACGAACCGATGTTCGCAGGTGCGGTGCAGGACGCGGGTGTCGACCTGTCGCTCGAGGGCGGCGACAACCTCGTAGACCTCGACCTCCTTTCGGCGCCCGATGGCGACGAGGGGCTCGACCTCGACCTCGGCAAGGTCGCGGAGGCATCGGCCGACACCGAGACGACCGGCGAGAACGCGGGGTTCGAATTCGACCTTTCCGAAGGCTCTGCGCCGTTCAGCACGACGCAGGAGATCACCGGGCGCGAAGCGGCCGGGACCGTCGAAATGCCGACGCTCGAGTTGCCATCGTCCGAAACGCCGACGGTCGAGACGCCGGCGCTCAAGGTGGGCAGCCAGGCCGCACGCGATCGCATGGGGCCCGCCACGACTGACTCCACGGCCGAAATGGCCATCGATGACCTCGGACTCGACCTCGGGAACCTCGACAACTTACCGGACATCGACGATGCCACCGCGATCGCAACCGGAATGCATGAGGAAGTGACGCAGATCGCGCAGCGGGGCGACGAGGCCACAGCCGTCCTTCCGCGTGACGAGGAAGACGATGGCGGCACGGCGTTGATGCCGGGCGGAAATGCCGGAAAGACCGCGATCCGTCCGAAGGTCGACTTCGGCGAAATTGACCTCGACGTGGGCGCGGCTTCCGACGACGCTGACAGCGCACCGACGTCGCGCGATACGCTCAAGACAGAGCAGATGCCCCAGCTGTCGCAGCTCGAACCAGTGACCATGAGCGAGGTCGGCACCAAGCTCGACCTGGCGCGCGCATACATGGACATGGGCGACCCTGACGGCGCCCGCAACATCCTGCAGGAGGTGCTGGCCGAAGGCAGCGCTTCGCAGAAGCAGGAGGCGCGCCGGCTGATCGATTCCCTGCCGGGAGCGTGAGCAGCGGTCCGACGCGTCGCCTGGCCGTCGGCATCGAGTACGACGGCACGCGCTACGCCGGCTGGCAGCAGCAGCCCGGCCTGGAGACGATCCAGGACTGCCTCCAGAAGGCGCTCTCGGCGGTTGCAGATCATTCCGTCAAGGTCGCCGCGGCGGGACGCACGGACGCCGGCGTGCACGCTTGCGCCCAGGTCGCGCACTTCGAAACCACGGCCTCCCGGCCTGTCCGGGGCTGGGTTCTCGGAGCAAACAGCCACCTGCCGCCCGACATTGCCATCAATTGGGCCATGGAGGTCGAGCCGTCCTTCCACGCCCGCCATACGGCTCAAGGCCGGTCTTACCGCTACTGCATACTGAGGCGCGCGACGCGGCCCGCGATCTTGCGCGACCGGGTGTGCTGGACCCGCGCGACCCTCGACGTGGATGCCATGCACAAGGGCGCACAGGCTCTCGTTGGCGAGCACGACTTCTCCTCTTTCCGCTCGGTCGAATGCCAGTCGACCACGGCCATGCGCCACATCGATGCCATATCGGTCAAGGGCGAAGGACCGCTCGTCGTCATGGAGATCAGCGCCAATTCCTACCTGCACCACATGGTGCGGAATATCGCGGGGACGCTGATTCAGGTGGGCGCCGGCGAACGGCCGCCAGCCTGGATCGCCGAGACCCTGGCGGCGCGCGATCGCAGCCGCGCCGGCATCACCGCGCCCGCCAGTGGCCTATACCTGTGGCGGGTGCGCTATCCGAAGTCGCTCCAGGTTCCGGAACCCGTGTTTACCGGGCCATGGGCTATGATCGCCGGCCTGACCGGGGAGTGACATGACCTGGTTCGAGAAGATCATCCCGTCGCGGATCAAGACGGAGCGCCGTACGCGTTCCGTACCCGAAGGCCTGTGGATGAAATGCCCGGCCTGCGATTCGGTGCTGTACCGACCCGAGGTGGAACGCAACCTGCATGTCTGCCCGAAATGCGCGCATCACATGCGCATCGGCGCGCGTGAACGCCTCACCCAGTTCCTCGATCCGGACAGCACGACCGAGATCGGCGCCGAAATCTCGCCTGAGGACCCGCTGCGATTCCGCGATACCAAGCGCTATCGTGATCGGCTTGCGGCGGCGCAGAAAGCGGTCGGAGAGCGCGATGCTTTCATCGTGATGAGCGGCACGCTTGAGGGAATCCAGGTCGTCGCGGGCGCTTTCGAGTTCTCCTTCATGGGAGGCTCGATGGGCTCCGTTGTCGGCGAGCGTTTCGTTCGCGGGGTCGAGCAAGCGATCTCCGGCCGGGCGCCGCTCATCTGCTTTTCTGCAAGCGGTGGCGCACGTATGCAGGAGGGGCTGCTGTCACTCCTGCAGATGGCGAAGACAAGCTCCGCGCTGACGCTGCTCGCCGCGGAGAGGCTGCCGTTCATTTCGGTCCAGACCGACCCGACGACCGGCGGGGTATCGGCGAGCCTTGCGATGCTCGGCGACGTCAACATTGCCGAGCCGAAGGCACTGATCGGGTTCGCCGGTCCCCGCGTCATCCAGCAGACCGTGCGCGAGACGCTTCCCGAGGGCTTCCAGCGCAGCGAATTCCTGCTCGATCACGGCGCGATCGACATGATTCTCGACCGGCGTGAGCTGCGCGAACGAATCGCCTCGCTGCTCAGGATCCTGCTTCGCCGGCCCGCGGCTTCGGGCTGAATCGGCCGCATGCGCTTTGCGACGGTCGCGGCCTGGCTTGCCTGGCAACAGGCCGCGCATCCGGTCGAGATCGACCCTGGACTCGAACGTGTCGGCGAGGTCTGGCACAGGCTCAGGCTGCCATGGGCCGCCACGGTGCTGACCGTGGGCGGCACTAACGGCAAGGGCTCGGTAGCCGCTTATCTTGATGCGATCCTGACCGCGGCAGGATACGAGACCGGCCTTTTCACCTCGCCACACCTTTCGCGCTACAACGAACGCATTCGCGTGCGCGGGCGCGAAGTGACCGATGAGGCCCTGCTTGCGGCTTTCGCGGAGATCGATACGGTCCGCGACGGGATCTCGCTGACGTACTTCGAGTGGAACACCCTGGCGGCGTTCGTCGTTTTCTCACGCGCTCGCGTCGACGTCGCCGTGCTCGAAGTCGGCATGGGCGGGCGTCTCGATGCCGTCAACCTGCTCGATGCCGACGCCGCTGCAGTCGTCTCGGTAGGACTCGATCACTGCGAGTGGCTGGGCGACACCGTCGAGGCGATTGGTGCCGAAAAGGCCGGCATCTTCCGCGCGGGTAAGCCCGCGATCTTTGGCGGACGGCGTTTGCCGCACAGCGTGGTTGCCGCCGCTGCGGCCGCCGGCGCACGGCTCCGCCGTATCGGAAGTGATTTTGACTACGTCGAGCGCGGGGACGGCTGGGATTACGTCGGTTTCGGCTCACGGCGCCGGGAACTGCCGCTACCGGCCCTCGGCGGATCGAGCCAGCTCGGGAATGCCGCCGTTGCACTCGCCATGCTCGAAGCGAGCGAGCCCGCGCTGCTCGTGCCGGACGAAGCAGTCCGGATCGGGCTCGGGACTGTCCGCCTGCCGGGCCGATTCCAGGTCGTCGCTGGAGTTCCCGAATGGATCCTCGACGTCGCGCACAACGGCGAAGCCGCCGAGTCGCTCGCGGCGAGCCTGGCGGCCCGTCCCTGTCGCGGACGCACCGTCGCCGTTTGTGGAATCCTCGGTGACAAGGACATTGACGCGATCGTCGCCGCGCTCACGTCCCAGGTCTCGCGCTGGATCGCCGTCGGGCTTGAGGGCCCGCGGGCGCTCCCGCCGGCTGAACTCGCGCGCCGCATCGGTGGCGCCGGAGCCTCGTCCGTGCTGGCGATCGACAACGTTGCGGCCGGCATGGAACAGGCGCGGCTCGTCTGCGGGCCCGGCGACCGGGTGGTCGCATTCGGATCCTTCCTGACGGTCGGACCGGCGCTCGCCTGGCTCGATGCGTCCTCTTGAGTGCGCTCCAGACGCTACAATCGCCCGCAATGGAAGTCCGGGTGCGCGAACGCCTGATCGGTGCGCTGGTGCTCGTCGCCATCGTGGTCCTGCTCGTGCCCGCAGTCCTGAAGGGCCGGGGCGCGGCGCCCGCCGAACCCCCAGGTCAGCCGACGCGGCGCGTCGAAGTGCCGCTGGATAACGCGAAGCCGGCGCCGGAAGAGCAGATCCTCGTGCCGGAGCCGGTGCCTGAATCGCCGCCACCAATTGCGCAGGCAATGCCTCAGCGACCGCCGGCCGAGAAGGGCGGGCCGGACCAGCCGTCTCCCGCCACCAAGACACCGCAGGTCGCCTCGCCCGCGGCGGCGCCAGCCTGGGCAGTTCAGCTGGGTGCCTTTTCGGACCACGCCAAGGCGGAACAGCTGGTCGCCGAGCTGCGCAAGCGCCGGTATTCGGCGTTCGTGCTCGAATACCGCGCCACGGGCCAGGTGCTGTACCGCGTCCGCGTCGGACCGGAACAGGATCGCGCGCGTGCGGAAGAAATTGCCGCGAGGCTCGCGAAGGACGGATTTCAGCCCGTCGTCGCGCGACACCCCTGATCGGCTAGAATGCCGCAGCTCGCGGGGGACCACGGACCCATGGACGGCGCAGACCACTTGTTCGCAATCATCCTGCTCGTTTCGGGCGCGGTGGGCTATTTCCGCGGATTCATCCGCGAATCGATCGCGCTCGTCGCCTGGCTGGTCGGCCTCTGGCTCGCCTGGCACTTCGCCTATCTCGTCAATCCCTGGCTCGGCGGGACGCTCGCCGAGCCGGGTGTTCGCGAATGGACCGGCCGCGCGATCGTGCTGTTGCTGGTACTCCTGCTTGGCGCCCTGATCGGCAGCATCGTTTCGCATTTCGCGCGCCGCGCCGTGGGCCTTGCGGCGATGGACCGGATCCTGGGCGTCGTCTTCGGGCTGGCGCGCGGCGCCGTCATCGTCGGGCTTCTCGTGCTGGCGGGCCGCGCCGTCAAACTCGATCTCGAGCCCTGGTGGGACCGGACCCGGTCGATGCCTGCCGCCGCGGCCGTGGCCAACTGGCTCGAGCGCTACGCCCGGCCGGCCGCCATCGAGCTCTACGAACAGGCCAAAGAGAAGCCGGGCACCTAGGGCATGTGCGGCCTCGTCGGCATCGTGGGAACCTCGGCGGTCAACCAGCGCATCTACGACGCGTTGAGCGTGCTCCAGCACCGCGGTCAGGACGCCGCCGGCATCATGACAATGGACGAGCACGCGCTGTTCGTGCGCAAGGACGCCGGCCTCGTGCGGGACGTCTTCCGCGACGACGACATGCGCCAGCTGGTCGGCAATGCCGGCATCGGCCACGTCCGCTATCCGACTGCTGGCTGCGACGGTGCCGACGAGGCACAGCCGTTCTACGTCAACGCGCCGTTCGGCCTCGGTCTCGGCCACAACGGAAACCTGACGAATTCCGACGAGCTCGCTCGCACCATGGTCGACGAGGACCGGCGTCACCTGAACACGCGATCCGACTCCGAGGTGCTTCTAAACGTCTTCGCGAGCGAGCTGCAGCGCTCGACCGCGGCGAAGCCGGCGGCATCCGACGTGTTCCGGGCCATTGAGGGCGTGTTCCGCCGCTGCCACGGCGGCTACGCCGTTGTCATGCTGATCGTCGGCCACGGGATCGCGGGCTTTCGCGACCGCCACGGCATCCGGCCGCTCGTGCTCGGCAAGCGCAAGACACCGCGTGGCCTTGAGTGGATGCTCGCATCGGAGAGCGTCGCTCTCGACATGCTCGGATTCACCTTGGAGCGGGACGTCGGTCCGGGCGAGGCGATCTACATCGACATGCACGGGCGCATGCATGCCCAGCAGTGCGCGCCTCCCGGCCGCCACACGCCCTGTATCTTCGAATATGTGTATCTCGCGCGGCCGGATTCGATCATCGACAACATTTCCGTGCACAAGGCGCGCATGCGGATGGGTGAAAAGCTGGCCGAGAAGATCGCGCGCCTCAGGCCCGATCATGACATCGAGGTCGTGATCCCGATCCCCGACACCAGCCGCACCAGCGCCTTGCAGCTCGCGCTCAAGCTCGACGTCAAATACCGCGAAGGCTTCGTCAAGAACCGCTACATCGGGCGGACATTCATCATGCCGGGGCAGGACATGCGCCAGAAATCCGTGCGCAGCAAGCTGAACGCGATCGACCTTGAATTTCGAGGCCGCAACGTGCTGCTGGTCGACGACTCGATCGTGCGCGGAACGACGTCAGCGCAGATCATCGAGCTTGCGCGCGAGGCCGGGGCGCGCAAGGTCTATTTTGCCTCGGCCGCGCCGCCGGTACGTTTCCCGAACGTGTACGGCATCGACATGGCGGTCGCGTCGGAGCTCGTTGCGAACGGGCGCACTGAGGAGGACGTCGGCGCCTCGATCGGCGCCGACTGGCTGGTCTACCAGGACCTCGAGGATCTCATCGCGGCCTGCCGGCACGACGATGCCCGCATCATGGCTTTCGACACGTCGTGTTTCTCGGGCGAATACGTGACTGGCGACGTCACGCGCGAGTTCCTCGCACGCATCGAGCACGAGCGCTCGGACGGCGTGCGCGCGCAGCGTCTCCTGGACCTTTCGGGCGGACGCACGGCCCGCGCCATCTAGCATGCCGGAGGGGACGCGCCCCTTCGACATATCGCTGGCCGATCCGCGCCGCACCCTGTTGCTGGAGCTTTTCCGGGCGGCAATCACCGCAGTCGACGGGCGCCGGTGCATGCGTGCGGCGCTCGCCGGCGCGCGCGGCCGCGGCCCCGTTAGCGCGTTCGCGGTCGGAAAAGCTGCCGGCGCCATGATGCAGGGCGCTGCCGACGCCCTGGGCAGCCGGCTGCGCCGCGGGCTCGTCGTTGCGCCGGACGGCGCAATTCCCGCGGATCTGCGCAAGCTACCCGGTATGGAATGCCTGGAATCCGGGCATCCGCGCCCGGACGAACGCAGCCTGGCGGCGGGCCAGGCGCTGCTAGGGTTCGCGAGGGCAACTCCGCCCCGCACCCCGGTCCTGCTGCTCGTCTCGGGCGGCGCATCGGCGCTCCTCGAGCTGCCCGTGCCTGGCACGGGGCTCGCCGAACTGCGCGAGCTCTATGACCGGGCGCTGGAGGAGCGGCTCGACATCGAGCGCCTCAACGAAAAGCGCGTCGCGCTTTCGCGGATCAAGGGCGGCGGCTTGCCCGCGTTGTTCGACGGCGACGCAATCGAGGCTTTCATGATCTCCGACGTTCCGCGCGACGACCCCGCCGTGCTGGCCTCAGGCCTTCTGGACGCACCGGGCCTGGCGCCGCACCTCGTCGGCTCGATCGACGATGCGCTCGACGCCGTCGCACGTGCGGCCGCGGCGCTCGGCCTGCGCGCGGTGCGGGGCGCAAAGCGGCTGACAGGCGATGCCGAGGCGGCGGCGGGGCGCATCTGCCACGAACTCGCGGTGGGCGATGCGGATCTCCATCTGCACGGCGGGGAAACGGTCGTCGCGCTGCCGCCTCGCCCCGGCCGGGGCGGTCGCTGCCAGCATCTCGCCGTGGCCGCGGCACGATGCATGGCCGGTCACCCGGAACTCCTGCTGCTGGCGGCGGGTTCGGACGGGCGGGACGGCGCGAGCGAGGATGCCGGGGCGATCGTCGATGGCGCGACGGTGCAACGCGCGATCGACTCTGGCCTCGACGTCGCGGCCGCGCTCGCCGCCGCGGACACCGGGCCCCTGCTGGAGGCGACCGGCGACCTGCTCTACACCGGCGCAACCGGCACGAACGTCGGCGATATCGTGCTCGCGTTCCGAAGGCAACCGGGGACTTCAGCCGCCGGGTAGGTAGAATGCGGACATGACCGTCCGGGTTCTGATCATCGACGACCGGGACGAATTCCGGCGCCTGCTGGCACGCCACATCCAAACCGGCTTCGATTCGCCGTCGGTCGCCGAGTACGATTCGGACGCGCGTGGCCGCCTGCCCGGCGATTTCTCGGGCAGCGCCTACGACGCGGTACTGCTGGGGGACATGCCGGGGCGTGATTCCGGTCTCGAATGGCTGCGCGACCTGAGCCGGCGAAACGGCTTTCCTCCGATCATCTACTTTCTCTCGAAATCATCGCCGGAGGCCGAAGATGCCGCGATCCACGCCGGCGCGTACGCCTGCCTGTCGCGCCGAAAGGTCGATCATGGCGCCCTGATCGCCGCACTGCGCGCAGCCCAGGCGCGGCGCGGGCAGTTCTCGCGACCCCCTGCGCGCGCCAGCGAATCGGCTCGCGCGACCCGCTTCGGCGACACGTCGATCCGGGGCTTCCGCTACGTGAGCCAGCTCGCCGAGAGCTCGGTCTCGAGCGTCTACCTGGCGGAGAGCGAACGCAACGGTTCGAAAGTCGCGCTCAAGGTGCTCCATCAGCCGCCGGACGAAGGCTCGGGTGTCCGCAATTTCGACCGCTTCCTGCGCGAATATCAGATCGCCGCCGCGATCGAACATCCCAATATCGCGCGGGTCCATGATTTCGGCGTCGCTGACGACCATGCCTTCATTGCCATGGAATACTTTCCCCTGGGCGACTTGCGCGGCCGCATCAAGCTGGGCATCGGGACGCTGCGTGCGCTGACTTTCCTGCGCCAGATGGCGGAGGCGCTCAAGGTGCTGCATGGCGCCGGTGTCCTGCACCGCGACCTGAAGCCGGGCAACGTGATGTTGCGGGACGAGCTGTCGCTCGCGCTGATTGATTACGGACTCTCGAAGCACGTCGAACTCGATGCGACGCTGACGAACAGCGGCGAGATTTTCGGGACGCCGTACTACATGAGCCCGGAGCAGGGGCACGGGCGGGACACGGATGCGCGCAGCGACATTTACAGCATCGGGATCATCTTCTACGAGATGCTGATGCGGCGGAAGCCGTACGTCGCCGGGACGCCGATGCAGGTCATCTACAAGCACGCGCATTCGCCGTTGCCGGAGCTTCGGGCGGAACTCAAGCGCTTCGAGGAACTCCTGTATAACTGCATCGCCAAGGATCCGAAGCGCCGCTACGCCAGCGCGGACCAGCTGCTCGACGCGGCGCTCGAACTCGAGCGCGACGAAATGGAACGCTAGGGTGCGAATACGTGCGCCTGTCCGGCCGGACGGGGCTCCCTCGCTCGCTCCGCCGGAACTTTAGTCACTCGCTCGGGACCCCGCCCGGCCGGCACTCGACGCGTGTCGGCGTGGCAAACTGCGCCGCGGAAGTTCACACGGGGCAGGGGAGAAGAACTAGCCCGGAGTCGTCCCAGCGGACGACATGGGCTTCGTCGTGCCAGGCGCCGAGCACGATGCGCTTGCGCTCGGCGCCATCCGAACGGAATCGATGGACCCCCGGGCGATGCGTATGGCCGTGAATCATGAGACTGGCATCGGCGTCGCGCAGCAGCAATTCGACCGCCGGCTGGTTGACGTCCGTGATGTAACTGGCCGCGTTCGCGAGGTGCTCGCGGCTGCCGGCACGGGCTTCCGTCGCGAGACGGCGTCGCGCGTCGATCGGCAGCCGCGCAAATGACGCGCGCAGGGGGCCGTCCTGGACGATGGCGCGCAGCCGCTGGTAGGCGCCGTCGTCCACGCACAGGCCGTCGCCGTGCGTCAGGACCAGGCGTTCACCCGCCCGCGTCACGATCGCCGGGTCGTCAAGGAGGATGGCACCGGCCTCGGCGCAGAAACGCTCGCCAATCATGAAATCGCGATTGCCACGCATCACACAGACCAGCGTGCCACTGGCTGCCAATGCCGCTATCGACGCGATCACTTCGCGATGGGCGGGTTCCGGGTCATCGTCGCCGATCCAGGCCTCGAACAGGTCGCCCAACAGGAACAACGAATGCGCGCCACGCGCGGGACCGCCGAGGAATCGCAGGAACCGGCCGGCAATTTCCGGCGTCGAGGGATCGAGGTGAAGGTCCGAAGCGAACCAGGCGGTCACGGAATCCCGTCCGCCTTTTCGTCCGCCGGCTGTTGCGGCGGCGCCGCGGGCGCGGCCAGGGAATCGCCGTCGATGACGTAGGCGCGGCGAACGATCGGGAGCTCGACCGGCACGTCCGGGCCGAATGACGCGACGGTTTCGGTCCGGACATAGCCAATGCGATCGACCACATCCATGCCCTCGACGACGCGACCGAAGACCGCGTAGCCCCAGCGGCTCGGCAGGGGATCCAGACCCGCATTGTCGATGAGATTGATGTAGAACTGCGATGATCCGGAATGCGGCGACTCTTCGCGGGCGAGGCCGAGTGTCCCGCGGCGGTTCGAGAGGCCATTGCCGCTCTCGTTCGGAATGGCGGCGCGCGGCGGGCGTGCGGCGAGGCGATCGTCATAGCCGCCGCCCTGGATCACGAAGTTCGCGATGACCCGGTGAAATACGGTGCCGTCATAGGCGCCGTCGCGCACGTAGCGCAGGAAGTTCTCCGCCGTGAGCGGCGCGCGCACGGTGTCGACCTGCACGACGAAATCGCCGAGGGAGGTCTCGAAACGGACCCGCGGCGCAAGCGAATTCGGCGCCTGGCCGAGGGCCGCCAGCGGCGTGAGCAGGGCGATCAGGAAGACGACGACGCGCGGCATGGATATCACCTCGCCGCGATTTTAGCCTACCTCCCGCGTGAGGCGGCGGGTCCGATACCTTAGACTGTGATTGCCATGAAACCTGCAGTCGTCACGCGATTCGCACCGAGCCCGACGGGCGCCCTGCATCCGGGCAACATGCGGACTGCGCTTTTCAGTTTTCTGCTTGCGCGCAGCCGCGGCGGCCGATTTATCCTGCGTGTCGAGGATACGGACCGGGAGCGCGGCCGCGAGGATTTCGTCGCGGACCAGCTCCGCGATCTCGACTGGCTCGGCATCGAGTGGGACGCTGGCCCCGGTCGGGACGACGGCCTCGGGCCCTATCGCCAGTCAGAACGCAGCGCCGTCTACGCAGGACTCTTTGACCGTCTCGAGCGCGAGGGCCACGCGTATCCCTGCTATTGCACGCCGGCCGAGCTCGAGATCGAGCGTCGGTCGCAGCTCGCAGCCGGCGAGCCGCCTCGATATGCCGGCACCTGCCGGCGGCTCGATGCCGCCGCGCGCTCGGCGCGCGCGGCTGCTGGTCGGGCCGCCGCGCTGCGTTTTTCGATTCCCGCCACCGAGACTGTCCGCTTCGAAGATCTCGTGCGCGGGCCGCAGGCGGTGGAGGCCGCGACGATCGGGGATTTTGTGGTCCGCCGCGCCGATGGCGGTGCCGTCTTCTTTTTCTGCAACGCAGTGGACGACTCGCTGATGGGCGTGACACACGTCCTTCGGGGCGATGATCACCTCAGCAATACACCGCGACAGCTCCTCCTGCTGACGGCGCTCGGACTCCAGGCGCCGCGATACGGACACCTGCCGCTGCTGCTGGATGCGGGAGGGGCGCCGCAGTCCAAGCGGCGCGGCAGCATGACGGTTGGTGAATTGCACCGCCTCGGCTACCTGGCTTCCGCGGTTGGCAACCACTTGATGCGCCTCGGCCACCATGGGGCGCCGGATCAATGGATCGAGCCGAGGGCGTTTCCGGCGAATTTCGACGTCGAGCGGCTGGGCCGCGCGCCGGCGCATTTCGACCCGGCGCAGCTGGATCACTGGCAGCGCGAGGCAGTGCGCCGCCTCGACGCGCAGTCCGCCGCCCGCTGGCTGGAGGACGAATTCCCGGCCGGCTGGAATGCTGAGCGGCGCCGCTCGGTCGCCACCCTGCTGCAGGGCAACGTGCTGCTGCCGCGCGATGCGCGTGACTGGCTCGCTGTCCTGGACGGCAAGTTACCGCCACTCGCGCCCGAGGCGTCGAACGCGATCGCGGAAGCCGGGCCCGAGTTCTTCGACGCGGCACTGGCCACGTACGCGGAGACAGGGGCAGACCTGCGCACGCTCGCGGAGCGGCTGCGGTCGCGCACCGGACGCAAGGGCGCCGCGCTCTACATGCCGCTGCGTTTCGCGCTCACCGGCCGCCACGACGGGCCCGAGCTCGCCGCGCTGCTCGCGGCGATCCCGCAGGCGCTCGTGCGGGACCGGCTCGAAGGCGCCGCGCGTATCCGCGGAGCCTGAACCCGTGCTTCAGATCCACAACTCCATGACCGGCCGCAAGGAGGCATTCGTTCCGCTGGTGCCCGGTTTCGCGGGGATGTACGTCTGCGGCATGACAGTCTACGACCATATTCACGTCGGGCACGCCCGGTCGCAGGTCGTCTTTGACGTCGTGCGACGGTGGCTGCGTGCCTCGGGTTACCGGGTGACCTACGTTCGCAACATCACCGACATTGACGACAAGATCCTCGATCGCGCGCGCGAGCGCGGCGAGGACTACCAGTCGCTCACTTCACGGTTCATCGCGTCGATGGACGAAGATCTGGCCGCGCTCGGAATCGAAAAGCCGGACCATGAACCTCGGGCGACCGCCTACGTCCCGCAGATTACCGCCATGATCGAGCGGCTGGTGGCGCGCGGTTTTGCCTATGCCGGAGCGAACGGCGACGTCTACTATTCGGTCGCCCGGTTCCCGGGCTACGGCCGACTGTCGGGGAAGAAACTCGCGGACCTGCGTGCCGGAGCGCGCGTCGAGATCGACGAGGCGAAGCGGGATCCGCTCGATTTCGTATTGTGGAAGCGCGCCAAGGCCGGCGAGCCGGCGTGGGAATCGCCCTGGGGGCCGGGCAGGCCCGGCTGGCACATCGAGTGCTCCGCCATGGCCGTCGCAATCCTCGGCCCGGCGTTCGACATCCATGGCGGCGGCATGGATCTCAAGTTCCCGCACCATGAAAACGAAATCGCTCAGAGCTGCGCCGCCTGCGACGCGCCGTTCGCCAGGGTCTGGATGCACAACGGATTCGTGCGCGTCGATGACGAGAAAATGTCCAAGTCGCTCGGAAATTTCTTCACGGTTCGCGAAGTGCTGCCTCGGCTCCGCCCGGAGGTGCTGCGCGCCTTCCTGTTGTCCTCGCACTACCGCGCGCCAGTCAACTACACCGACGAAAACCTGCGCCAGGCCGATGCCGCCCTGCAGCGCCTCTACCTTGCGCTGCGTGACGTCGTGCCTGCCGGGCGCTTTGCGCCGGGCACCGCCTCGCGCGAGTTCGCCGAGGCAATGGATGACGACTTCAATACGCCGGGCGCGATCGCTGCGCTGCAGGCAGGCGCGCGCGCACTGAATGTCGCAAGGTCCGCCGGGGAGGGACCATTGGCCGCGGGGCTTGCGGCGGAACTGCGCCAACTGGGGGGGAAGCTGGGCCTGCTGGGTTACGCGCCGGAGGAATGGCTCGCGACGGCTTCGTCTCTTGCCTCGGGGACTCCCGGCGAAGGCCTCGATGCCGGGGCCATCGAGCGCCTGGTCGCACTCAGGATCGAGGCGCGCCGCGGGCGCAACTGGGCCGAATCCGACCGCATACGCGACGAGCTCGCGGCAAATGGAGTCGTGCTCGAGGACGGTGCCACGGGCACCACCTGGCGGCGGAAATAAGAGCGGCGGTAACGAAGGGGACGCACCCCTTCATATTCGCGAAGGGGACGCACCCCTTCGTTAATTTCGCCGCACCGCCGATTCGAGCGTGTTCTTCATGAGTGCCGCGATGGTCATCGGGCCGACGCCGCCGGGCACCGGCGTGATCCAGCCTGCGCGTTTCGCGGCCTCGTCATATTCGACGTCGCCGACGAGTTTTCCGTCCGGGAGCCGGTTGATGCCGACGTCGATCACGATCGAGCCCGGGCGGATCCAGGCGCCCGGCACGAACTGCGGCTTGCCGATGGCGGCGACGAGGATCTCCGCTTCGCCGACGTGACGCGCGAGGTCGCGTGTCTGGCTGTGACAGACGGTGACGGTCGCCGCCTTCATGAGGAGCTCGAGCGCCATCGGCCGACCCACGATGTTGCTCTGGCCGACGATGACTGCGTTCCTGCCGCGGGCCTCGAGGCCCTCGCGCTCCATCATCAGGATGATGCCGTAGGGCGTGCAGGGACGCTGCACCGGCATGCGCTGGACCAACCGCCCGACGTTGTACGGATGGAAGCCGTCGACGTCCTTGGACGGGTCGATGCGCTCGAGCACGGCGACCGACGCAATTTGCGGGGGCAGCGGCAGCTGCACCAGGATGCCGTCGATCGCGGGATCGGCGTTCAACCGGTCGATCAGCGCGAGCAGCTCCGCTTCGCCCGTCGCTGCCGGCAAGTCGTGCGCGACCGAGACAATGCCGGTCTCGTCGCAGGCGCGGCGCTTGTTGCGCACATAGACGGCCGACGCCGGGTTGTTGCCGACCATGACGACCGCGAGACCCGGCCTTCGCGATCCCGCGCGCTCGAGCGCGTCCGTCCCCGCCCGGACTTCGTGCCGGATTACCTGCGCGATCCGCTTGCCGTCGATGATCCTTGCGCTCATACGCCCGTCGCCTTGCTGAAATCCGGCACGGCCGGGACCGCATCCGCCATCGACAGGGCTCCATCAATCCGCAGGCGCAACCGCGACGACATTATATTGCCGGCGACGGCGCGGCGCCGGCCGCGACGCCGACAAAGAAAAGCCCCCTTGCGGGGGCTTTTCCACGCCATCCGGGCGATACGGCCGTCAATTCTGGAAGCCCACCCGTATGTACCAGAACTGGCCCGCGATCGGATACAACGTTCCGTCGAGGCTGTTCAGGTCGCAGGAGAAGCACACTGGCGGCGACTCGTCAGTCAGGTTCTGCACGCCCACCGCGAAGCTCCAGCCGCCACCGAAGAGGTCCGTCGGCTGCCATCCGACCTGGAGATCCGTGTACAGCTGGCTGCCGAGCTTGTTGGTCCCCGCGACCGGATCCGAGCACATGTCGGTCAGGCCAAAGTCCGCCACCAGGCCGACGCATTGTTCGGTCAGCGAGCTCAGGTAGCGGAATGAAAGCAGTGCCGACCAGTCGGCCTTGCTCCACTGTGTGTTGAAGGTCGCTTTCTGTTCGACGAATCCGCGCGTCGGCGAGCCGAGTTCCTGTCCCTCGCGCGAGACGCGGTTGACGCCGCCGTTCGTAAGATCGGCAAACAGCTCGTCGTAGTTGAGCAGGAAAGACGCCATCAGCTGGAAATCGAACCGGCCGTACCTCGACTCAGTGGTCGTGAGGCCGAGGTTAAAGTCAACCCCGTCCGTCTCGATGCCGCCGATATTCTGCAGCTGCCCCGCGATGCTGGTAATCGTGCCCGAGGGATTGCGATTCACGTGGCTGCAGAACTGCGGATCGAGCGTCGCGACGCAGGCGTCGAGCAGATCCTGGCCATCGGGCGCCTGCACGGCATTGTCAATCTTGATGTCGTAGTAATTGGCCTCCAGGAGCATGCGTTCTAATCCGTCGCCGTTCATCGGGATGTCCCAGGTGAAGCCGGCGGTCAACGTCTCCGAGGTCTCCGGCTGCAGGCTGCGATTGCCGCCCGTATCCACGGAAATCTGCGGATTGATCTGTACGTAACCCGGCGGCACGCCGAGCGCCGCGCAGTTCGCGGGCGGGACTGGGTTGACCGCCGTGTTGCAGGGATCGGAAATCCCGGAGTCGAACCGTGAACCCAAGTTGTACAGCTCGCCGATGTTCGGCGCGCGGAAGCCCTCCGAGTAGCTCGCTCGCAGCATCAGGCGATCAGTCGGCCCCCAATTCAGCGAGTACTTGGTTCCGGTCTTGCTTTCGAACTGGCTCGAGTCGGAATAGCGCGCCGCGCCGCTGAGCGACAGCGAATGGATCCCGGGCTTGTCCTTGATGAGCGGAACCACGACCTCGCCGTAAAACTCGTCGACGTCGTAGCCGCCGGCCGTCGGAGTGGTGGGCACATCAGCCGTCTCTCCGGCCGCGACCACCGGGTCGGGGATAAAGCTGCCGTCCTCTTCGCGGTGCTCGTAGCCGACTGCGAAGCCGAGACTGCCTGCCGGCAGCTCGACGATGTCGCCCGACAGGTTTGCCGTCACGTCGACGAGTCTCTGGCTGCTCGTATCGACCCCGGTGTAGGTGACGAAGTCGAGCATCTGCGGCGTCAGCGAGCCTTCGCCCGCGAGGCTGATCGGCACGCATCCGGGCGTCGCGGCACAGATCGCCGGGTCACCCAGCGCCACGTTCAGATAGCGTGCATTGAACTGGTTGAGTTTGGTCTGGCGCGCGTTGTTCTCCGAGCGGATGCCGGTGATGTCCCAGTACATCTTGCGGCCACCGACCTCGAAATCGCCGTCGAAGCCACCCGACAAGTACCAGGTATCCACGTCCTGGTTGAAAATGCGAGGCCCTGCCTCGACGGGCCGCTTGCTGAAGAACGACGTGTTGCTGCTGTCAAGCGTGATGCCGAACGGATTGAACGCCTGATTGGCGTCCCAGACGGCGTTGTTCATGTAGACCGTCGAGCCGGCGTCCGGGCCGAAAAAGAGCGGCACCGGCGCCGCGCGACCCTGCGACTTGCGGTTGTTGAAGCTCAGGAGCGCGCGGAATTTCACGGAGTCCGTGATGTCGTATTCGCCCTTGGCGAAGATGTTGTAGCGCTCGTTCGGCGTCACGAGATGGTTATAGGGCTGGTAGTTGAACCGGTCGGCCAGCGTAAAATCGTGGAAGTCGTCCGTGTCCGGGTCGCCGAGCGTATACACGGGATTCGTCACGCCCGCATTCGGCGTAACGCTCACGAAATCGCCGACAACCGGATCGAAGAATATGTAGCGGCCCCCGGGCGTGCCTGAGCTGACCCCGAATGGGAAGCCCGGGATTGGATACCTTGACGTCGGGCGATCCGCGGTATTGACAGGCTTCTGGTCCGTGTAGTTCACGTCTACCAGTGCGCGGCCGCGATCGCCCTGCGCGCCCATGCGCATGTCGAACTCGGAAGTACCGCCGTCGCCCTGGCCGTACTGGCCGCCGTAACCGGAAATCTTGAAAGTGTCGTAGTCGTCAGCCGTGATGATATTCAGCACGCCGCCGATCGCGTCCGAGCCGTAAATCGCGGACGCACCGTCCTGGAGGATCTCGATCGACTTGATGGCGTTGGCGGGAATCGAGTTCAGGTCGACCGCGCCCGACACGCCGGAGCCCGAGGAGCCCTTGACCCAGCGCCGGCCGTCCACGAGTACGAGCACGCGCTTCGAGGCAAGATAGCGCAGATCCATCTCCGCGGCGCCGGCGCCGATGCCGCCGCCGTCCGGCGGATAGCCGAGGTTGCCGGAGGAATTGTTGGTGCGATTGATCGCGGATCCTGCGATCGGAAGTTTCTGTACGAAATCCGCGATCGACGTCGCGCCGCTCGCCGCGTAGTCGTCGGCACTGACCGACAGCACCGGCAGCCGTTCTTCGAGCGGATTCTGCCGGATGCGCGAGCCGGTGATGATGACCTCGTCGAGCGCTTCCTGCGAAACGGAAACCTGTGATGCGAGCACGGCAGAAAAACCGGCCGCGCCGACAATCGCCATGCGGATAGCGTGTGCCAGCGGCGTTGCTGTCTTCACGATCGACCCCCTCGTTTGTATAAATGCGACAATCGCAGTGCGACTGTGACGGCTGAAATCTACACCTATCGGCGACAGGATTGCTACTGTGGCTTGGAAAAGACAGTTTGGCATGGCGGACAGGCGCACCGTCCGGGGAGACAGGGCAAATTGACGGCCCCCGGGGGCCTTCGTACGATGCCGGCGCGTCGGGGCATGGCGCAGTCTGGTAGCGCATCTGCTTTGGGAGCAGAGGGTCGGGGGTTCAAATCCCTCTGCCCCGACCAATCCCCGCGGGTCTGCGTGCGACAGTCGTACGGCGATCCGCGGGCCACCGCCGATGCGGATGCTACACTCGCCGCGCTTGCGCCAGGCACACGACGCGCGCCCGTAGCTCAGCCGGATAGAGCAGCGGATTTCTAATCCGCCGGTCGGGGGTTCGAGTCCCTCCGGGCGCACCAAGTCACGCGCCCCGCAGCGCCTTCCTATATAATTTTCGCGGACCACGATGGCGGGCGTAGCTCAGCTGGTAGAGCCCCGGATTGTGATTCCGGCCGTCGCGGGTTCGAATCCCGTCGCTCGCCCCAAAAATTACCCGGGCCATTAGCTCAATTGGTAGAGCTGCGGACTCTTAATCCGTCGGTTGTAGGTTCGAGTCCTACATGGCCCACCACTTACGGGCTGCACTGATAAGTCGCTGGACTGGCGCCATGCGTGAAACACGACGCGAGATTCCGGAGCCCAGCTACCACTGGCCGGGCGGGCTGACTGCCGACGACGACCCGACGCCCCTCGAGTCGGCGCTCGCCGCGCTCAAGATTGGTGCGATCCTCGCTGCCGGCGTCACCATCGTCTTTTTCTACCTGGCGACCTACACCGGTTTCGTCGTGGCGCGCGCCGGCGCGAGCCTGGCGGTCCTGGCCGCATTCGTGTCGCCGAGCGTGATCGCCTTCCTGCGGACCGCCTGGACTCGTCGCCGGCGCCGGCCGCCGGCCGGCCGAGCCCCTTAAGCTATACTCGGCGGCTGTAAAAGCGGCGGGGCGCCGCGTTTTCGGGGCCGGTTCCAGATGCGAAAGTGGCGGAATTGGCAGACGCGCCGGATTTAGGTTCCGGTGGGGAAACCCTTGAGAGTTCGAGTCTCTCCTTTCGCACCACGAGGTTGATCGATCGATGATGGTTTCAGTGGAGACGCTGCCAGGGCTCGAGCGCCGCATCGAAGTGTCGGTGCCGGCAACCCGCGTGCGTCAGCAGGTTGATGCACGCCTGCTCAAGGTGAGCCGCACCGCGCGGATCAAGGGCTTCCGCCCGGGCAAGGCGCCGATTCACGTGGTCCGCAAGCACTATGGTCCGCAGGTACGCGAGGAAGTCGTTTCCGACCTGATTCGCGAGACCTTTGCGGAGGCGCTGCGGCAGGAGAAGCTCCAGCCCGCGGGCGGGCCACGCATCGAGCCGCAGAAGACCGGCGAACCCGATGACCTGCGCTATACCGCGACCTTCGAAGTCTATCCGCAGATCGAACTGAAGAACCTCGGCGGCATGCAGCTGCTGCAGCCGACGGCGTCCGTCGGCGAGGGCGACGTCGATGCCATGATCGAAAGCCTGCGCCAGCAGCGGCCGAACTGGACCGAGGTCGCACGCGGCTGCCAGGACCGCGATCGCATCGCCCTCGATTTCGAGGGCCGCATTGCCGGAGAGCCCTTTGAGGGTGGTAAGAGCGAGAACCTCGTGATTGTCCTCGGCGCCGGGCGGTTGCTGCCCGACTTTGAACTGGGCGTGCGAGGCGCCGCTGGCGGCGAGAAGCGGGAATTCGACCTGCGATTCCCGGACGACTACCCGGCGAAACACCTTGCCGGCAAGACGGCGCGCTTCCAGGCGATCGTGCGCAAGGTCGAGGAAAGCCACCTGCCGGAGCTCGATGCTGCGTTCTGCGAGGCATTCGGCGTGACCGAAGGCGGTATCGAGGCGCTGCGCGCCGAGGTACGGGAAAATATGGAACGCGAACTGGCGCAGGCCGTCGACGCACGGCTGAAGTCGCAGGTCATGGAACAATTGCTTGCGGCCAACCCGATCACGGTGCCGAAGGCGCTTGTCGAGGCGGAGATCCGCGACATGCAGGTCGAATACCTGCGCCGGAGCGGCAGCCGCGATGCGCGGCAGCTTCCGCCGCGGGATTCTTTCGAGCCGCCCGCCCGGCGCCGGGTTGCGCTCGGCCTGATACTGAATGAAGTAATACGCCAGGCGGGTATCCAGGCGGATGCCGCCAAGCTCCAGAGCCGGCTCGATGAACTGGTGTCGACATACGCGGACCCGGACGAGGCGCGGCGGCAATACCTGCAGAACGAGGCGGCCACGCGGCAGCTGCAGATGTCGGTGCTCGAAGACCAGGCCGTGGCCTGGATCATCAGTGCGGCCAAGGTCACGGACCAGCCGGGCAGTTTCAAGGACATCATGAACTTCGGCGTCGATCCGGCGTCCGAGTCAGTGGGGTGACAACCGTGGGCGGCAGTATCGAAACGAAGGCATTGAATCTGGTCCCCATGGTGGTCGAGCAGACCGCTCGCGGGGAACGGGCCTACGACATCTATTCCCGGCTCCTGAAGGAGCGCGTCGTCTTTATCGTGGGCGAAGTCGAGGACCAGATGGCCAACCTGATCGTGGCCCAGTTGCTGTTCCTCGAATCGGAGAACCCGGACAAGGACATCCACCTGTACGTGAACTCGCCAGGCGGCGCCGTCACGGCGGGTCTGGCGATATACGACACCATGCAGTTCATCAAGCCCGACATAAGCACGATCTGCGTGGGGCAGGCAGCCTCGATGGGCGCGGTGCTGCTGGCAGCAGGCGCCAAGGGCAAGCGCTATGCGTTGCCGAATTCGCGGATCATGGTCCACCAGCCACTCGGCGCCTTCCATGGCCAGGCGACGGACGTCGAGATCCACGCCCGCGAAATCCTCGATGCGCGCCGGCGGCTCAACGAAATCCTGTCGCGGCACACGGGACAATCGCTCGACAAGATTGGCAAGGACACCGACCGCGACAATTTCATGAGCGGGGAGCAGGCGCGCGAATATGGAATTGTGGACGGAGTCCTCGAAAAGCGGGGTCAGTTGCCGCAAGTTGGTTAGGAAGTGGTGAGATTTCGCTCGAGATTGCTTGGGCAACTGATTGAGATAGAAAAGGATTTTACCGACCGAAACCGGCATGCTATAAGAGGGATGCCGGCCTCCCGGCGGGCGAGGGGCGCGACGCATGGTCGATGACACGCGCGGCAAGCACGACGACGGCAAGCTGCTTTACTGCTCCTTCTGCGGCAAGAGCCAGCACGAGGTGCGCAAGCTGATTGCCGGCCCGTCGGTTTTCGTCTGCGACGAGTGCGTCGAGCTGTGCAACGACATCATTCGCGAGGAGCTCGAGGAGAAGCAGGAGCGGTCGCGCGACCGCCTGCCCAAGCCCCACGAGATCCGCAAGGTTCTCGACGAGTACGTGATCGGCCAGGACCGCGCGAAGAAGATCCTCGCGGTCGCGGTCTATAACCACTACAAGCGGCTCCAGGCCCGACCCGGCGACAAGCGGCATCGCCACGAGAAGGACGAAGTCGAGCTCGCGAAGAGCAATATCCTCTTGATCGGGCCTACGGGTTGCGGCAAGACGCTGCTCGCCGAGACGCTGGCGCGTCTCCTGAATGTCCCGTTCACGATCGCAGACGCGACGACCCTCACCGAGGCGGGTTACGTCGGCGAGGATGTCGAGAACATCATCCAGAAGCTTCTCCAGAAGTGCGATTACGACGTGGAGAAGGCGCAGACCGGCATCGTCTACATCGACGAGATCGACAAGATTTCCCGGAAGTCGGACAACCCTTCAATCACGCGCGACGTGTCAGGCGAAGGCGTGCAGCAGGCGCTCCTGAAGCTGATCGAGGGCACGATTGCCTCGGTCCCGCCCCAGGGCGGCCGCAAGCATCCGCAGCAGGAATTCCTCCAGGTCGACACGACGAACATCCTGTTCATCTGCGGCGGCGCTTTTGCGGGCCTCGAGAAGATCATCGAGAAGCGGAGTTCCCGGGGCGGAATCGGCTTTGCGGCCGAGGTGCGGGCGCCGTCGGAGCGGCCCCTGGGCGCCGACCTTTTCAAGGACGTCGAGCCCGAGGACCTGATCAGGTTCGGCCTGATCCCGGAATTCGTCGGCCGTCTGCCGGTGGTCGCAACGCTGGAGGAGCTGGACGAGGACGCGCTGGTCACCATCCTGACCCAGCCGCGGAATGCCCTGTCCAAGCAGTATGCGCGGCTTTTCGAGATGGAAAACGTGGAGCTGGAACTGCGCGACGACGGCCTTCGTTCGGTGGCCCGCAAGGCCATGGACCGCAAAACCGGCGCCCGGGGCCTGCGCACGATCCTGGAAAACGTGCTGCTCGATATCATGTACGACCTGCCGTCACTCAAGAACGTGGCCAAAGTGGTCGTGGACGAGACCGTCATCCTGGGCGACAGC
>CAWFXH010000008.1:0-302274 GCA_963819705.1 uncultured Gammaproteobacteria bacterium | reverse complement strand
TCACTTACTCGGGCATCTCGTTGCTGGATCCGGGGCTTTTCGACGCATGCGAGTCCGGCGTCTTTGACCTGAAGCCGCTGCTCGATCGGGCGCTGGCTGCGGGCCGGCTCACGGCCCAACGCCATGATGGCGTTTGGCGCGATGTCGGTACGCCCGCAAGGCTTTCGGCGCTTGACGCGGAATTGCGCCTCGGAAAAGCCAGACACCCCGTGCTCTCGTCCCCGGTCGGCTAAAATGTCCTGATTGCCAGCGCGGGATACATGACAAGTGGCTGATCTAAAAGGAATTTCTGTGCGAGTTGAGCGGCGGACCGTGAAGAGCGGCGAAAAGTTCGTCACGCCGCATGGATTCACAGCGATCCGCGACGGCATCAAAAGAAGTGCCGCGAGCTTGCCCTTCGCGCCAGGCATCAAGCCACGCTGGCTGCGCGCGCCGCTCGCGACCGGTGTGCGCTACGAGGCCCTCCGGCGCACGGTGCGCGAGCATCGGCTCAGCACAGTCTGCGAGGAGGCGCATTGCCCGAACATCGGTGAATGCTGGAATGCGGGCACTGCGACGCTCCTGCTCATGGGGTCGGTCTGCACGCGTGCCTGCCGCTTCTGCGCGGTGGACACCGGCAATCCGCGAGGCTGGCTGGACGCGGATGAACCGGCCAACGCGGCGCGAACAGTTGCATTGATGAATCTTGGTTATGTCGTCCTGACGTCCGTGGACCGCGACGACCTGCCCGACGGAGGTGCGGCACATTTCGCAGCCTGCGTGCACGCCATCAAGCGCGAAAGCCCGCGCACCGCGGTCGAAGCCTTGACGCCTGACTTCCAGGGCGTGCTGACCGACGTCGCGACCGTGGTCGATTCGGGGCTGGATGTGTTCGCGCAAAACGTCGAAACAGTCGAGCGGCTAACTCATGCCGTGCGCGACCCGCGCGCGGGCTACCGGCAGACGCTCGGCGTGCTCGCGCATGCCAAGCGCCATCGCCCGGGCGTCATCACGAAGACGAGCCTGATGCTCGGACTCGGCGAGTCCACCGACGAACTGCTGCAGACGATGGACGACCTGCGCGCCATCGGATGCGACGTCCTGACACTTGGCCAGTACCTGCGGCCGACGGCGAATCACATACCGGTCGAGCGCTACGTGACGCCGGAGGAATTCCTCCGGCTGCGAAACGCGGCCCTGGAACGTGGGTTCCTCGAATGCGTGTCCGGCCCGATGGTGCGTTCGAGCTATCGCGCAGAGCGCGCGCTCGCCGGCAACAACTGCGGCATTCCGGCGGCGTGATGCACCCGTTCCCGCACCGCTACCGGGTCCGGATCGGCGCGGCGCCTGAAGGCGAGCTCAGCCTCAGCGCGGAGGGACTCCATGAAATCCGCTCCTTGCCGCCGCCGGAATTCGGCGGCCCCGGCGGTTTCTGGTCGCCGGAAACGCTGCTGCTCGCCGCGACGGGCGACTGCGCTCTGCTGACGTTTCGCGCGATCGCGAAGGCTTCGCGCTTCGAATGGCGCGAGTTGTCGGCTGAAGTCGAGGGCGTCCTCGAACGCATCGAAGGCATCAGCCGTTTCACGCAGGTCACCATTCACGTGCGCCTCGTCGTCCCCAAGGGCGCGGATCCCGAGCGCGCGCAGCGCCTGCTCGAAAAAGCGGAGCAGGGCTGTCCCGTCTCCAATTCGCTGACCGCCGCAAGACACCTGCACTGTGAAGTCGTGGAGGCCGAGTGAACGCGATCGTCCGGCGACTCGGCCGCGTGGACTATGCGCCGACCTGGCGGGCGATGCAGGCGTTCACCGATGGGCGGGACACGGGTACGCCGGACGAGCTCTGGTTGCTCGAGCACGCGCCCGTGTTCACGCAGGGACTGAACGGCAAGGCCGAGCACCTGCTCGCGACCGGCGACATCCCGGTGGTCGGCATTGACCGCGGCGGCCAGGTGACCTATCACGGGCCGGGACAGCTCGTGATGTACGCCCTCGTCGACCTGCGCCGCCGGGGTATCGGCGTGCGCGAGCTCGTCCTGGCGCTCGAGAATTCAGTCATCGCGCTCGCGGCGAGCCACGGGATTGCGGCTGAGGGCCGGCGCGAGGCGCCCGGTGTCTATGTGCGCGGCCGCAAGCTGGCGAGCATCGGTCTCCGGGTCCGCCGTGGCTGCAGCTACCACGGGCTCGCGCTCAATGTCGATATGGATCTCGAGCCGTTTCGCCGAATCAACCCCTGTGGCATGGCAGGCCTCGCGATGACGCAGCTCGTGGACGAGGGCGCTGCCCTGGACGTCACCGGGGCGGCTGCTGAACTCGCGTGGCTCGCCTGCGAGGCGCTCGGGCTCGACTGGGACGGACTCTGGGAAGGCGCCCGCCCGCCGGAAGCGTTACGGTGTCAAAGCGCGACCAGCACGACGCCGCTGTCCGTCAGGTCCTGATAGATCCGGTCGAGCTGCGCGCGGCTCTCGGCGCGAATCGTGTAGGTGAGCCCGAGGAAGCGACCCTGGCTGCTCGCGCGCTCGCTGATGCGCGACGCGTCGAGCGCCCCGGCGTGACGCTCGACGATCGCGAGCGTCAGCGTGCGGAACGATTCCGAGTCGCGGCCCATCACCTTGACCGGAAAGTCGCATGGAAACTCGAACAAGTCGTCGGTTGCGGTCATGCGGGCAGGGCGGTCGAGAATTCCCGCTGCGTCGCCTTGAAGCCCGCGTAGATCCTGCGGTACACGGGGCCGGGCGCGCCGTCGCCCACGGGATTGCCGTCGAGCATGGTGACCGCGCGGATTCCGCCGCCGGCAGAGGCGATGATCAGCTCGTCCGCGGCCCTGAATTCCGCCTCGCTGACCGGCCGGCGCTCCGAGGCGATGCCCTCGCGCGCGGCGAGCTCGAAGATTACCCCGCGCGTGGTGCCCGGGAGGATCGCATGTGTCTGCGGCGGCGTCACGATCCGGCCGTCCCTGACCAGGTGCGCGCTGCTCGCGCTACCCTCGGTGAGCCATCCGCCGCGCAGCAGCAGCGTTTCCTTTGCGCCGGCATCCGCGGCAAGCCAACGGAGCATGACGTTGCCGAGGAGCGAAGTCGACTTGATGTCGCAGCGCGACCAACGGATGTCTTCGGCGGTGACCGATGCGACGCCTTTCGCGATGTCATCGGCGGGCACGACGGGGCACGGCTGCACGCAGGCGAAGATCGTCGGCCGGGTGCCCGTTTGCGGCACGTGATTGCGCTCGGGCTCGACGCCGCGCGTGACTTGCACGTAAAGCAGCAGGTCGCCGCCGCCATTGCCGTGCACGAGAGCTCCGAATGCCGCGAGCCAGCCCGCGCGGCCGAGCGGCGGCTTCATCCGGATCTCCCCGAGGCTCCGGTCGAGACGCGCGACATGCTCGTCGAACCGGTACGCGCGGCCGGCGTAGACGGGGAGTACCTCGTAAGCGCCGTCGCCGAACAGGAAGCCGCGGTCGAGCGGCGAGATCCGCGCCTCGTCGAGCGGCAGCAGGCGGCCGTCGAGCCAGACGAGCGGCAGCGGCACGCCGGAGTCCTCAGGCGAACCAGGACAGGATCGTGTCCCAGATCCGGCGGAAGATGTTTCCGCGCGGCACGTCCTCGACCGGCTGCAGCGCCGCCTCGGCAATCACCTTGCCGTCGGCGAGCGCGCGCAGGACGCCGACGCGATCGGATTTCGTGAGTGGCGCAAAGACTCGCCGCGCGAGCTCAATCCGGTATTCGACGCGGTCCATCTGCCCGCGCGGCAGCGTGACAACCAGGTCCTCGGCGAGCCCCACGGGGGCGTGCCCGTCGCGCGCCTCGTAGATGCGCTGTACGGCGAGCTCGGTCCGCCCCTTCTTCAGCACGCGGGTCTCGTAGAAATTGAACCCGTAATTGAGAAGGGCCAGGCTCGCGTCCTCGCGCGCCTTCATGCTCTTCGTGCCCGTGACGACGGCTATCAGGCGCATGCCGTCCCGCTTGGCGGAAGAGACAAGGCAGTATCCGGCCGCATCCGTCATGCCGGTCTTGACGCCATCGACGCTGGGGTCGCGCGCCAGCAGTCCATTGCGGTTCGACTGCCGGATGTTGTTCCACGTGAACTCGCGCTGCGAGTACCAGCGGTAGTATTCCGGGAATTCGCGAATGATCGCCCGCGTGAGCTTTGCGATGTCGGCGGGAGACATCTTGTGGTTGTCGCCCGGCAGGCCGGTCGCATTCTGGAAGTGGCTATGGGCCATGCCGAGGCGCTCGGCGTACTGGTTCATCAGCGCCGCAAAGGTGTCTTCGGTGCCGGCGATCGCCTCCGCGAGCGCGATCGTAGCGTCGTTGCCGCTCTGCACGATCATGCCCTGAATCAGCACCTCGACCGGCACGCGCGAATTCAGCTCGAGGTAGGTGCGCGAGCCTTCCGAGCGCCAGGCGTGCTCGCTGATCGCGACCTGAGTGTCGAGCTTGAGCTTGCCTTCCTTGAGCGCCTTGAAAACCGCATAGGCCGTCATCAGCTTGGTGATGCTCGCGGGTTCCACCGGCTCGGTGGCTCGGTGGCCGGCAAGGACCTGGCCGCTCTGCTGGTCCACCAGGATCCAGGCGCGGGCCTCGAGCGTCGGCGGCGGAGGCACAGGCTGCGCGGCGGCGTGGGCGGTGACGGAAGTGGCAAGGAGCAGCAGTACGGGGAGGATTCTCAAGGCGGACCTCATGGATGGATGCGATTCATTATTACAGGGCAAGGCGGACGGTATCGGCGCCGGCGAGGCGCATGCGTTCGGCCAGGGCATCGAACTCGGCGAAACTCGCGGCGGGACCGGCGCGCACCCGGAACATCGGGCGGCCTTCAATCGTCGTTTCCATGACCGTGACGCCCGCGATGCCCGCGGCGCGCAGGCTTGCGGCGAGCGCATCGGCGTTGTCGCGGCTGCCGAAGGCGCCGGCCTGGGCGTAGTAGGCGGGCATCGCCGACGGAAGCGGTGTTGGGTCCCCGGCGGCGAGGCTTCGCACTTCGACCCGCGCCGTGCCCTTGCGGATCATGTCGAGTTGTTCCGCCGCAGCGCGCGACAGGTCGACGATGCGGCCCTTGGCAAACGGGCCGCGGTCATTGAGGCGCACAACGACGCTGCGCCCGTTCTCCAGGTTCGTCACGCGAACCCACGCTGGCAGCGGAAGGGTCGGGTGCGCACCTGTCATCGCATTCATGTCATAGGTTTCGCCGGTCGCCGTGCGTCCGCCGTGAAAATCGGGCCCATACCAGGACGCGATGCCCTGCTCGACATATCCAGCCGCCGTCGGCAGCACCACGTAGCGGTGGCCGCCCACTTCATAGAAGGGCGGGTTGCCGTAGCGGGCGCGCGGCTCGTCGCGCGGCACGGATGCAGTCCCCGGCGACGGCGTGGCAGGCGGCGCCGGTCGCAGGGGCTCGCGCGCGCAGCCTGCGGCCGCAAGCAGGACCACGACCGCGGTCGCTGACCGGAACGGCCTCATAGCACGGGAGCAGCCGCGGGCTCGTCGGTCGGCGGCGGCAGCAATGCCTCGATGCGTCGGCCGAGGTCGTTCACGGCGAGGGCGTAAAGGATGCTGCGGTTATAGCGCGTGATGACGCCGAAGTTGTGAAAACCCGCGCGAAGCTCAGGCCCCGAATCGCCATCCACGCGAATGAACAGAGCCGGCGCCTTGGCGCCCTGCGTCGTCTCGAAGGCAAGCCCGCGGTCGCGCAGCGCCTTCACGGTCGTGTCCGGCGAGAGCTTTCCGGCGACGAGCCCCCCGGCACTTGGAAACCAGAGGCTTGCGGGCACGACCACCGGCTCGCCCGCGCGCCAGCCATGGCCGGCCAGGTAGTTCGCCACGCTTGCGATGACGTCGGGCCAGCTTCCCCAGAGGTCACGCTTGCCGTCTCCGTCCCCGTCCACCGCGTAGGTGCGATAGCTGCTCGGCATGAATTGTGCGCGGCCCATCGCTCCGGCGTATGAGCCCTGCACGGCCTTGACGTCGAAGCCTTCCTCACGCGCCAGCAACAGGAACTGCTCAAGTTCGGTACGGAAAAAGCTGCCGCGCGGCGGATAGTCGAAACCGAGCGTCGCGAGCGCGTCGACGACGCGATCGCGGCCGGTGATGCGGCCGAAGTAGGTTTCTGCGCCGATGATTCCGACAATCACGTGCGGCGCCACGCCGGTCGATTTCTCGACCGCCGCCAGGTCATGCCGGTGTGCGGTCCAGAAGTCGACGCCGGCCGCAACACGCTCGTCGGTGATGAATATGTCCCGGTATTCATGCCACGGCTTCACCGACTCCGCCGGCTTGGTCATGCGCTCGATGATCCTGGGCTGGCTCACGGCATTCGCCAGCACGCCGTCGAGCCAGGCGGCGTCAAAGCCGTGCTTCCGCTGCATCTCCTTGCTGAACGCACGCACGTCTGCGCGCGCGATATCGAGGGACGAGGCGGTCGGCGTCGCGGTCGCAAGGGCAATGGCCAGCCATGGCGCCCGCAGCGTCCCTGTCGCGTGCTTCATCATCGGCCCACTAGCTTTCTGCTGGAATGCAGCGACATGAGGATACCGAAGCCTGCCATCAGGGTCACGAACGAAGTGCCGCCGTAGCTGACGAGCGGCAGCGGCACGCCGACGACCGGCAGCAATCCCATGACCATTCCGGCATTCACGCAGGTGTAGACGAAGAAGGTGAGCGCGATGCTGCCCGCCAGCAGGCGCGCGTACGCATCGCGGCACTGCATGGCCATGTACATGCCGCGGCCAATGATGAAGAGATAGCCGATCAGGAGCGCGATCAGCCCGAGAAGGCCGAGTTCCTCTCCGATCACTGCGAAGATGAAATCGGTCGAGCGTTCCGGCAGGAACTCGAGCTGTGCCTGGCTGCCGTTCATCCAACCCTTGCCGAACACGCCGCCCGATCCGATTGCAATCTGAGACTGGATGATGTGATAGCCGGCCCCGAGCGCGTCGCTCTGCGGGTCGAGCAGCGTCAGGATCCGCTGGCGCTGGTAGTCGTGGAGGAAGTGCCAGACGACCGGCACCGCCGCGCCCGCGACGCCGATGCCGCCGAGAAGGTAGGCCGGCGACAGCCCGCCCATCACGAGCACGATGATCCCCGAGGCAGCGACGAGCAGCGCCGTGCCGAGATCCGGCTGCTCGGTGATCAGCCCGACCGGCACGGCCACGATCAGCAGGACGACAGCGAGGTCCTTGATTGACGGCGGCAGGGGACGCTGGTGCAGGTACCAGGCGCACATCATCGGCACGGCGAGTTTCATGATCTCGGAGGGCTGGAAGCGAAGAAGACCGAGGTCGAGCCAGCGCTGGGCGCCCTTGCCGACATCCCCCACGATCGCGACGATTACGAGCAGGATGAGCCCGACGAGGTAGGCGGCCGGAGAGAGCATTCGCAGGAAGTGGTCCGGCACCCGCGACAGGACGATCAGCAGGACGAAACCGACGCCAACGCGCGCAAGCTGGTTGAACCAGAGCGCCGTGTTGTCGCCGGCGGCGCTGTACAGCACGAACAGGCCGAACAGGCTCACCGCGATCAACGCCGAAAGCAGCATGCCGTCAAGACGCAATGCCCGGAGCAGCCGCGCCATGCCGGTGACCGTGCGCCGCGTGCGGGAGTCGCCAAGGCCTCCGTAGATCATGGCGAAGCCTTGGTGAGGTAGGCGTCGAAGATTGCGCGCGCGATCGGTGCCGCCGCGGCAGCGCCGAAGCCGCCATTCTCGACCAGCACGGCGACCGCGAGCTTCGGGTCTTCCGCGGGCGCGAAAGCGATGAACAACGCATGGTCGCGCAAGCGCTCCGCGACCTCCTTTTCGTTGTATTTTTCGGTCTGGCCGACCGAGAAGACCTGCGCCGTGCCGGTCTTTCCGGCGATCGAATAGGCCGCGCCGCGTGCGGCACGCGTGGCCGTACCGCGCGGTCCGCTCGTCACCGCAACCATCGCATCCACGATCGTCTCCCAGTTCCCGGGATTGTTCAGCTCGATCTTCGGGAGCGGCTGCGGCGGTCGCTCCTCGACCTTGCCGTTCGCCGGATCCACCAGCGCGCGGACGAGGCGCGGCCGGAAGTGCCTGCCGCGCTCGGAAAGAAGCGCGGTCGCATTCGCCAGCTGGAGCAGGGTCACCGCCCAGTAACCCTGGCCTATGCCGGTGATCACAGTCTCGCCCGGAAACCAGGTCTGCCGTTCGCGGCCGGAGAACGCCGACTTCTTCCATTGCTGGGACGGCACGATCCCGCCGCGCTCGCCAGCGATGTCGATGCCGGTGGGCTGGCCGAAGCCCATGCGCGCCATCGAGTCGTGAATGCGGTCGATGCCGAGAATGCTGGCTAGGCGATAGAAATACACGTCACAGGACTGCATTATCGCATTGTGCATGTCCATCGAGCCGTGTCCCTCGCGCTTGAAGTCGCGGAAACGATGCCGGGATCCGGGCAAGGTGAAATAGCCGGGACAGTAGACTTTGTCCTCCGGCTTGATCACGTCGTACTCGAGCCCGGCAAGCGCCATCAACGGCTTGATCGTGGAGCCGGGAGGGTAGGTTCCGCGGAGCACGCGGTTGAAGAGCGGGCGGTCCGGGTTTTCGGTGAGCGCGACGTATTCACTTCGCGAGATGCCGCGCGCGAATCCATTCGGGTCGAACGACGGCAGGCTGGCGAAGACGAGCACGTCGCCATTCGTGGGATCGATCGCGACAACGCCGCCGCGGCGTCCGGCGAACGCCTCCTCGGCGACGCGCTGCAGTTCGATGTCGATGGTGAGCCGGAGGTCCTTGCCCGCCTGCGGCTCGTGGGTCTTGAGCTGCACATCGGGGCCTTCCGAGAGTTTCATGGGGCGGCCCTCGGCGTTCACCAGAACCTCGCGGTAGCCGCCGGTCCCAAGCAGGTCCTGCTCGTAGGCGCGTTCGATTCCTGTCTTGCCGATCACGCCCGTGCCGAAGTAGCGCTCACGGTCAACTCGCGCCAGGTCATCCTCGCTGATGGTGCCAACGTAACCAATCGCGTGGGCCGCGACCGGCCCATAGGGATAATGGCGCGCCATGCGGGTTTCGAGCTGCACGCCGGGCAGTTCGTGCCGGTGGACGGCGTAGCGTGCGACTTCCTCGTCATTGAGCTGCAGCAGGAAGGGCACGGCTTCGAAGGAGCGTCGCGATAGCGCGAGCTGGCGCACGCGCGCGACCTCCCCTGCGTCCAGCAGGCCGAAGCGCACGAGCCGGGCCAGCGCTTCATCGAGGTCGCCTGCCTGCTCGCGCACGAGCTCGAGCTGGTAGGCGGGCGTGTTTTCTGCGATCACGTGGCCGGCACGATCGTAGATGATGCCCCGGTTCGGGGGCAGCGGCTCGATGCGGGCACGGTTGCCTTGGGACAGCTCGAGGTAATGATCGTGCTGCACGACCTGCAGCCAGTACGCGCGGCCCATCAGCAGAATCGCGATCAGCGCGATGATGCCCGCCGCGAACAGCGAGCGCTGGAAGTAGATGCGCTGCTCGAGGGCTTCATCCTTGATGCGCACGCGCCGCATCGTTCACCTAGCGGCGCGCGGCGAAGCGCGCGAAGAGCCCGGTCAGGAGCGGCCAGCAGGCGGCGCCGACTGGCACCGCGATCCAACGCCGCCAGTCCGTCACCGGGTGGCCGGCGACGCCGTCGATCCAGAAAAGCAGGAATTCGTTCAGCCAGAGGAGCGCGAGGATCACGGCCGACTGCTGCAGCGGCGGAAACGCCCGGATCTGGAGCCGCAATTTCGAGGCGACGTAAGCGATGACGGTCAGCGTCAATGCGTGCTGGCCGAGCAGCACGCCATTGAAGCCGTCGAGCGCGAGTCCGGCGCACCAGGCGTAGGAGAGGCCGAGCAGGCGCGGCGACAGCAGGCAGAACCAGAGCACGGTAAGCGCCACGAAGTCCGGCCGATAGAGCTCGAGCCATTCCGGCAGGGGCGCGACCGCCGCCGCGAGCGCAAGGATGGTGATCGCGATGACCCGCGTCCAGCCGAAGTTGATGCGGCTGCCGCGCATCATGGCGTGGCGCCCGCGGGTTGTTGGGGCTTCGGCGATGCTTCGGGCTCGGGCTGTTGCTCGGGTTCCGGCTCGACGACCTCGCGGTCGAACCATACGAGCAGGATTTCCGGGTCGCGGTCGAGTCCCGCGAGCGGCGCAGCCTCGACCGCGAGGAGCGGCTGTGCGGGATCGCGCACGACCGCAGTGACCTTGCCTACCGGGTAACCCGGCGGGTAAACGCCGCCGAGTCCCGAACTGACAAGGAGGTCGCCCACGATGACGTCGGCATTCTGCGGCAGGTAAGGCAGGGACAGCAGGCCCGAGCGTCCCGTGCCGAGCGCGATGCTGCGCACGCCCGTGCGGTTGACCTGCACCGGGATTGCATGCTCCGGATCCGAGATCAGGATTAGCTCGGCCGAGACCGGACCCGCGCGCGTGACTTGTCCGAAGATGCCGTTCGCATCCAGTGCCGCCTGCCCGCGAAATACGCCCGCTCGCGTGCCCTTGTTGATCAGCACCCGCTGGCGGAACGGATCGAGGTCGACTCGCACGATTTCGGCAACCAGCGAACGCTGCACGACGCGAGCCGAGCTTTCGCGCACGGCGCGCAGCCGCTTGTTTTCCTGCTCGAGCGACTCGAAACGCAGGAGCTTCAGTCGCAGGACAAGGTTGTCCGCGGCGAGCTTGACGTTTTCGGCCTCGACCCGGGTCTTGGTCGCGAGCGACTCACGCATTGCGGACCAGGCGGCGACCGGGGCCTGGACCGCCCACTGGACCGGGTAGGCGAGGGTCGCCACGGCGTCGCGGATGGCAGAAAGGCGGTGCTGACGGTGATCGGCGACCATGAGGCCCACGGCCATGAGGGCGAGCACGATCAGCCGGAACCCCAGCGCGGGGCCGCCGAGCAGCAGAGGCCGGGGGTCCGATTCGTGTGTGGACAAACCGGCCTCTAACCGAGGCCGAACAGTCCCGGATGCTCCTCGGACAACTCGAGGATTCGGCCGCCTCCGCGGGCGACGCAGGTGAGCGGGTCCTCGGCGATGATCACCGGTAACCCGGTCTCCTCCATCAGGAGCTTGTCGATGTCCTTGAGGAGGGCGCCGCCCCCCGTCAGAACGATACCGCGCTCCGCGACGTCGGCCCCGAGCTCCGGCGGCGTCTGCTCGAGCGCTTTCTTGACGGCCTGCACGATGCCTTGTAGAGGCTCCTGCATGGCTTCGAGGATTTCATTCGAGTTGAGTGTGAAGCTGCGCGGCACGCCTTCCGAAAGATTTCGGCCCTTGACCGACATTTCGCGAACTTGCTGGCCCGGATAGGCCGAACCGATCTCGATCTTGATGCGCTCGGCCGTCGCCTCGCCGATGAGGATGCCGTAGTTGCGGCGCACATAGTTGGTGATCGCCTCGTCGAAGCGATCGCCGCCGACGCGAACCGACTCGGCGTAGACGATGCCATTGAGCGAAATCACGGCGACCTCGGAAGTGCCCCCGCCGACGTCGAGCACCATCGAGCCGCGCGCCTCGTTGACCGGCAGGCCCGCGCCGACAGCGGCCGCCATCGGTTCGGGTATCACATCCACGCGGCGGGCGCCTGCGCCCTCGGCGGACTCCTGGATCGCGCGACGCTCGACCTGGGTCGAGCCAAAGGGCACGCAGATGAGAACGCGTGGCGAAGGCCTGAGCCAGCGGTTGCCGTGCACCTTGCTGATGAAATACTGGAGCATCCGTTCCGTGTAAGTGAAGTCGGCAATGACGCCGTCCTTCATCGGGCGGACTGCGGTAATGTGGCCCGGAGTGCGGCCGAGCATGCCCTTGGCCTCGGCGCCGACCGCGACGATCATCTTTCCGCCGCGTCCCGGCTCGTCCTGGATCGCAACCACCGAGGGCTCGTTCAGCACGATGCCCTGGCCGCGTACGTAGATGAGCGTGTTCGCCGTGCCGAGGTCGATCGAGATGTCGCTGGAAAAGTAACCCCGGAGGCTCTTGAACATGACTGGGCGAGACCGCGACGCGCTCTGAATGGAGCGCCGCGAGTCTAGCCGCGGGCGCGACTTTCCACAAGCCGACATGTATGATTTCCGTCAAGTTTTTCCCTCTTTTTCCGCTGTGGTGCGTTCATGACGCTGAGCCGACGCGACGTCGAAAACATCGCGCATCTCGCCCGACTCCAGATCACCGACGCGGAGCTGCCGGTCTACGTCGGCAGCTTGTCGGCAATCCTCGCCTTCGTGGAGCAGCTCGCAGTGGCGGCGACCGAGGACGTCCTGCCGATGGCGCACCCGCTCGAAGGGCAGGTCCAGCCGATTCGTGAGGACCGCGTCACGGAATCGGATCACCGCGACGTCTACCAGGCGAATGCGTCGGCCGTCGAGGCGGGGCTCTACCTGGTGCCGAAGGTGATCGAGTGAGCCTGCATCTCTCGACGGCCGCCGAGATCGGCCGCGGGCTGCGCGCGCGCAAGTACTCGAGCGTCGAGGTCGCACAACACTTCCTGGGGCGCATCGAGCGGGCGAACCCCGAGCTCAATGCCTTCGTCACCGTCACGAGCGAACGCGCGCTCGATGACGCGCGGCGCGCGGACACGTGCATCGCGCACGGGGAGGGCGGGCCGCTCACCGGTGTGCCGCTCGCGCACAAGGACATCTTCTGCACGGCCGGCGTCCTGACGAGCTGCGGGTCGCGCATGCTCGCCAACTTCGTCTCGCCCTATGACGCCACCGTCGTCGAGCGCCTCAGCGTCGCGGGCATGGTACTGCTCGGCAAGACCAACATGGACGAGTTCGCGATGGGCTCGTCGAACGAAACGAGTTTCTACGGCCCGGTCAGGAATCCCTGGGACCTGTCACGGGTGCCGGGCGGATCGTCGGGCGGGTCCGCAGCGGCGGTCGCGGCGAGGATCGCGCCGGTTGCGACCGGCACCGACACAGGAGGATCCATCCGCCAGCCTGGCGCGCTTTCCGGACTCACCGGGTTCAAGCCGACCTACGGACGTGTCTCACGCTACGGCATGATCGCGTTCGCTTCGAGCCTCGACCAGGCGGGCGTGCTCGCGCAGTCGGCGGAAGACGCGGCGCTCGTGCTCGGCGCGATGGCGGGCCATGATCCGCGCGACTCGACGAGCGTGGACGCGCCTGTCCCGGACTACGCGGCCGGCCTGGAAAGGCCCGTAAAGGGCCTGAAAATCGGCGTCATCCGCGAGTTTTTCGGCGGGGGCCTCGAGTCCGGTACCGGCGACGCGGTGCGGGCCGCGATCGACACGTTCCGGGCCGAAGGCGCCAAGGTGGTCGAACTCTCCCTTCCGAACCTGCCGCTCTCTGTGCCGACTTATTACGTCGTCGCGCCGGCCGAGTGCTCGTCGAACCTGTCTCGATACGACGGCGTGCGCTTCGGCCACCGCTGCGAGGACCCGCGTGACCTGCTGGACCTCTACAAGCGCACGCGCGGCGAGGGTTTCGGGGCAGAGGTCAAACGCCGCATCATGACGGGCACCTACGTGCTCTCGGCCGGCTACTACGACGCCTACTACCTGAAGGCGCAGAAGGTCCGCAGCCTCATCAACGCGGACTTCCGCCGCGCATTCGAGGAAGTGGACGTGCTGATGGGACCCACGACGCCGACACCCGCATTCGCGATCGGAGCGAAGACCGACGACCCAATCCTGATGTACCTGAACGACATCTATACGATCGGCGCGAACCTGGCGGGGCTGCCGGCGGTCTCCGTGCCCTGCGGACTGGTCGATGGGCTGCCCGTGGGCTTGCAGATCATCGGGCCGCATTTTTCGGAAGACCGCCTGCTTGCCGCCGCGCACGCCTGGCAGTGCGCGACCGACTGGCACCGCCGGCTGCCGCCGGCTTGCGCGTGAGCCATGGCCAGGGAGTGGGAAACCGTCATTGGCCTCGAGATCCACGCGCAGCTCGCAACGCGTTCGAAGATCTTTTCAGGTTCCTCGACGGCCTACGGCGCGTCCCCGAACGCGCAGGCGAATCTCGTCGACCTCGGCTACCCGGGCGTGCTGCCGGTACTGAACCGCGAGGCCGTCCGCATGGCGGTCAGGTTCGGGCTCGCGATCGGCGCTTCGATCGCCCGGCGCTCCATCTTCGCGCGAAAGAACTACTTCTATCCCGACCTGCCGAAGGGCTACCAGATCAGCCAGTACGAGCAACCGATTGTCGAGGGCGGCACGGTGGAGATCCTGCTCGAGGACGGGACGCGCAAGGCCATCGGCGTCACGCGCGCCCACCTCGAGGAGGACGCCGGCAAGTCGCTGCACGAAGGCCTCGGACGCTCGACCGGCATCGACCTGAACCGCGCGGGAACGCCGCTGCTCGAGATCGTGTCGGAGCCGGACATGCGCTCGGCCCGTGAGGCCGTCGCCTACATGAAGAAGATCCACACGCTGGTTCGCTACCTTGAAATCTGCGATGGCAACATGCAGGAGGGCTCGTTCCGCTGCGACGCCAACGTCTCGGTCCGCCGCAAGGGATCGCGCGAGTTCGGCACGCGCTGCGAGATCAAGAACCTGAACTCGTTCCGCTTCATAGAACGCGCGATCAACCACGAAGTCGCGCGTCAGGTCGAGCTGGTGGAGGGCGGTGGCAGCGTGGTGCAGGAGACGCGTCTCTATGATCCCGACCACAACGAAACGCGCCCGATGCGCAGCAAGGAGGAAGCCAACGATTATCGTTACTTCCCGGATCCGGACCTGCTGCCCCTGGTGCTGGATGACTCATTTGTCGAGGGCGTGCGGGCGGGCCTGCCGGAGCTGCCCGACGCGAAAGCCGCCCGCTTTGCGCGTGAACACGGCCTCTCGGACTACGACGCGGGCGTACTGACCGCCAGCCGCGAGCTCGCCAGCTACTACGAGCGCGTCGTCGCCGGCGCCGGCGAGCCCAAGCTCGCGGCGAACTGGGTCATGGGCGACCTGTCGGGCTTCCTGAATCGCGACGGCCTTGAGATCGGCGCCGCGCCGGTGGATGCCGACGTTCTCGCGGGACTCCTGCGCCGCATCACGGACGGCACGATCTCCGGCAAGCTCGCCAAGGACGTGTTCGAGGCGATGTGGTCCGAGCGAGCGGACGCGGACTCGATCATCGAGGCCAGGGGACTGCGCCAGATCACGGATACAGGCGCGATCGAACGCGCGATCGCCGAAGTCATGTCGGCGAATCCTGCCCAGCTCGCCGACTACCGTTCGGGCAAGTACAAGCTTTTCGGGTTTTTCGTCGGCCAGGTGATGAAGGCGACCGGCGGCAAGGCCAATCCGGCCCAGGTGAACGAGATCCTGAAGCGCATGCTCGCCACCCCATGACCGCGACCGGCGACCTGCTGCACCGTTTCCTGTTCGAGCGGCTGCCGGTGCGCGGCCACCTCGTGCGCCTCGACGCCAGCTGGCGCGCCGCGATCGAACACCATGAGTACCCTGAAGCCGTCGGCGATGCGCTCGGCGAGGCGATGGCCGCCTCAGTGTTGATGGCAGGCTCCCTCAAGTTCGAGGGCCGGCTGTCGCTCCAGTTCGAGGGTCCAGGACCTGTCCGGCTGATGCTTGCGCAGTGCACGCACCGCCACGCGATCCGGGGCGTCGCACGGCATCTCCCGATGCCGGCGGGCGCTCCGGGCGAGGGCGGCCTGTTCGGTGGCGGCCAGCTCGCAGTCACGATCGAGCAGCAGGAAGGCGGTGAACGCTACCAGGGCGTGGTGCCGCTCGTGGCGGCGCGCCTTTCGGACTGCCTCGAGCAGTATTTCGAGCGCTCCGAGCAGTTGCCCTCGCGCATGATACTTACGGCGACTCCCGACCGTGCGGCCGGGCTCCTGTTGCAGCGCGTCGCGGTCGACGCCGCAGAATCCGCCGAAATGGACGATGCCTGGCGCCGTCTCGGTTTGCTTGCCGCAACCGTCTCCTTGCGCGAGCTTCTCGATGCGCCCAGCCGAGAACTGCTGGGAAAGCTGTTCCGAGAGGACGATATCCGGCTGTTTGACGGCACGCCGGTTTTCTTCCAGTGCAGTTGCTCGCGCGAGCGGGTTGCCGGCATCCTGCAGGCGCTCGGGAGCGCGGAGGTCGGGGTACTGCTGCGCGAGCGCGGCGATGTCGAGGTGCGCTGCGAATTCTGCAATCGCGCCTGGCGCTTCGACGCTGTCGACGTTGCGAGTCTGTTCTCCAGCGGTGCTGCGCAGCAGGCGCCGCCCGGGCTGCATTAGATGCGCAGTCATGCGAGCCTATTGCTTCGAGGCGAAGGTCAAGCTTTGTATACTGGATCTGACGTCCATCCACATTCCGTTGCCTGGCCCTTCCGGAGCCCCTCCTGTCATCGGCGCACGAAATTCAGACCATAGTCGCCGCATTGCGTGCCGGACCGGCGGCGCTTGCCACCCTGGTCACCGTATCAGGCTCGTCTTACCGGCAACCGGGCGCGCGCTGCCTGCTGCTGCCTGACGGCCGCAGCATTGGTTCCATCAGCGGTGGTTGCCTGGAAGAAGACGTGCGGATGCGTGCGCGACAGGTGCTGGCAAGCTCCGCGCCCCAGCTGGTGCGATACGACACGGCCTCTGAGAACGACTTGTTGTGGGGCACAGGGCTCGGTTGCCAGGGTGAGGTCTGCGTCTTCATCGAGCGCCTGCCGGAGGCAATTCCTGCCTGGGTCGCGGCGTTGCGGGAGAACTTCCGCTCACGCCGCGACACCACCCTGGCAGTGGTCTATGGGGAGACCGGCGCCGGGTCGCGCGGCACGCAATTGCTCGCCGACCTCCCGGAGTCACCGGGTCCGGGCGCCTTCATCGAAATCGTCGAGCCACCGCCGTCGCTGATCCTGTTCGGCGCCGGCGATGACGCAATGCCGCTGGTGCAGTTCGCCGCGCGGCTCGGCTGGCGGGTGACGCTGTTCGACGCGCGCGCGGGATACGCCACGACTGCGAGATTCCCGGAAGCGGACGCCGTGATCGTGGCCTCGCCGGAACAGGCGGCGCGGCATCCGGCGATCGACGCAACCTGTCATGTGGTCGTCTTGAGTCACCGGTACCACGACGATCGGTCCGTGCTGCGCGCGTTGTTGCCGCGTACCCTGGCTTATCTCGGCATCCTGGGGCCGCGTCACCGCACCGGGCGCATCCTGGAAGAGCTGGCCGCGGAGGGGGTGAATCCCAGCGCGGAGATGCGTGAACGCCTGTACGCGCCCGCGGGTATCGACCTGGGTGGCGCTGCGCCTGAAACCGTGGCCTTGTCGATTGTCGCGGAGCTGCAGGCGTTGCGCTCGAGGCGTATTCCGCTGCACCTTCGCGACGGCACGCGACCCATCCATGGCTGAAGCGGGTTCCTGCGCGCTGCTCGTACTGGCCGCAGGTGGCTCGAGGCGCATGGGCCGGCCAAAGCAGTTGTTGATCGTCGACGGCGAGCCGATGCTCCGAATGGCCGTGCGGATGGCGCTCGAGGCAAGCCTGCACCCGGTCGTGGTCGTACTGGGCGCGCAGGCTGACCGGATCCGCCCGCACCTCGAGGACCTGGCCGTGTTCATCGTCGTAAACCCGGGATGGCAGGAGGGCATGGCAAGCTCATTGCGCGCGGGTATCGCGGGGGTCGAGCGTATCGCGCCGCGGGCGCACGGGCTGATCGTGATGCCGGCCGATCAGCCGCGGCTCACCGCCACGCACCTGCGGAACATCGAAGCGGCGCAGCGCGCCAGCGGCCGAACGATCGTGGCCTCCGATTACGGCGATCATCTCGGTCCGCCGGCGTATTTTAGCCGTCGGCATTTTCCGGCCCTGCAGGCCTTGCGCGGCGATGCGGGTGCGCGTGAACTGCTGCGGGATGACGCCGTGGAGCGGGTCGCGGCGCCGGCCGGGTGCGCATTCGACCTGGACAGCTTGGCGGACATTGCGCGGCTGCGGGACCCTTGAAGCGAACCGCGGGACGCCGAACCGGGCGGTGCGTGAGACAAACCGTATCCCGCCATGGCCGACATTGATTATGCTCGGGAAACTGTGAGCGTCCGCTTCACCCTCAACGGCGTCGAGCGGGACTTCGGGGGCGACGGAGAAATGCCGCTCCTGTGGTATCTGCGCGATCATGCGCGCCTCACCGGCACCAAGTTCGGATGCGGCGGCGGCTACTGCGGCGCCTGCACTGTGCTCGTGGACAGGGCGCCACTGCGCTCATGCGTCGTGCCCGTCTCGGCGATCGCCGGCCGTCCCGTCGTCACCATCGAGGGGCTTGGGCGGGACGGGCTGCATGCCGTGCAGAAGGCCTGGATCGAGGAGGACGTGGCGCAATGCGGCTATTGCCAGGCGGGACAGATCCTGTCGGCGGTCGCTCTACTCGAACGCGTCCGCGACCCTTCGCCTGCGGACATCGACTCGATCACCAATTTCTGCCGCTGCGGAACCTATGCCCGGATTCGCCGCGCAATCGCGCGCGCAGCGCGCGAGCTCAGGGGCTCCTGAGTGAACGCTCCGGCATCGGTCGTCTCGCGTCGACTGTTCCTGCAGGCGTCGCTCTCGGCCTCGGGCGTACTCCTGCTGGCACCCACAGTGTCGCGGATGGCCACGGCAGCCGACGCCCCCCCGCCGGCGGAGAACCCGCTGGGCCTCTTGATCCGCATCGGGCCCGACAACCGCATGGTGATCGGCGCGACTTCCACCGAAATTGGCCAGGGCGTGCGCACCTCGCTGCCCATGATCATCGCCGAGGAGCTTGACGCCGACTGGTCGTTGGTCACGGTCGAGCAGCTGCCGCTCAGCATTGACTTCAGCGGCGAACAGCCACGCTGGCGATTCGGGCCGCAGGGTGCCGGCGGCAGCACGAGCATTCCGGACGCCTGGGCGGAACTCAGGCAATTCGGCGCGCAAGGGCGCCTGCTGTTGCGAAGGGCGGCGGCGAAATACTGGGGCATCGCAGTCGACGCAGTGACCACGCGCGACGGGCACGCGATCCATCCGGACGGCAGCCGACTGCCATATGGTGCGCTTGCAGCCGCGGCGTCGAAGCTCACCCCGGGCGCCGGACCCGCGCCGCTCAAAGAGCCGTCCGAATACCGCATCATCGGCAGGCCGCGAAAGGTGGTCGACGCCGGCGATATCGTAACGGGCCGGGCGCGCTACGGCATCGACGTCCTGGAGCCCGGTGCCCGAACCGCCGTGATGCTTCGCTGCCCCTACTTCGACGGCGACATCGCGCGCTTCGACGATACCGCCGCGCGAGCCGTGCCAGGCGTGCGCGCGGTGGTCGTCGTCCCGGGGCCTAAGCCAGACGAGCCGATCACCGCCAACCTCGCGACGGGCATCGCGGTCGTCGCTGACGACACCTGGTCGGCACTCAAGGGGCGCGCGGCGCTCAAGGTTGAGTGGACGCGCGGGCCATTTGCCAAGGAATCGAGCGCGGCGCTCGACCTCCAGTGCGCGGAACTCCTGTCCGGCACCGGCCAGATCGTGCGCGACGACGGCGATTTCAGCGCCGCGCGCCGGCACTCGGCGCGGGTCGTGCAGGCGCGTTATCGACTGCCGTACGTGAGCCATGCGCCGCTCGAGCCGCAGAACGCATTCGTGCACGTGATGGCAGACCGCGCGCGAGTCATTGGCCCGCTGCAACAGCCCGCGGGCGCACAGCGGGCCGTCAACTTCGTGACCGGCATCCCGCGACCGGCGATCGCTGTCGAAATGGTGCGCTCTGGCGGCGGATTCGGCCGCAAGCTGACGAACGATTTCGTCGCCGAGGCGGCGCATGTCTCGAAGGCGACCGGCTGGCCAATCAAGCTCGTCTGGACCCGGGACGAGGACCTGCAGCACGACTTCTACCGCCCATTCGGCCACCACGAGCTCGTCGCGGCACTCAATGCCGACAATCAGGTGGTCGGCTGGACGCACAGGCTCGCGAGTGCTTCCAAATATTACCGGCGGGCAGGCGTGACGCCGGAGGACCAGTGGAGCGCCGAACTCTACCCGGACGACTTCCCGGCCCGGCTCGTGCCGAATTACCGGCTCGAATGGCACGCCGTGGCGAGCGGGATCCCGCGCGGATCCTGGCGCGCGCCGGCGCATACGGCGAACGCATTCGTCGTCCAGAGCTTCCTGGACGAGATTGCCCACGCGACCGGCGAAGATCCGCTTGCGTTCCGCCTGGCCATGCTCGGCGATGACCGGGCGTTCGACTATGCGCAGCACGGCGGGCCCAGATTCAGCACTGGACGCCTGCGTGTCGTGCTCGAGCGCGTCGCGTCCGCAATTGGCTGGGGCCGCCAGGTGCCCCGCGGCCGCGGAATCGGGCTTGCGATGCATTTCACTTTTGGCGGCTACGCGGCGCATGCCATCGAGGTGGCGGTTTCACCCTCGGGTCAGCTTGCGATCGAACGCGTGGTCTGCGCCGTCGATTGCGGCCGGCCGATCAACCCGCTCGGCATCAATGCCCAGATGCAGGGCGGGACCATCGATGGCCTGAGCACTGCGCTCAACCTCGAAATCACCATCAAGGAAGGCCGGGTCGAGCAAGCGAACTTCGACAGCTATCCGCTTGCGGCCATGGCGCAGATGCCGAGGGATGTCGAAGTCATCATCGTGGACTCGCAGGAGAGTCCCTCGGGGTGTGGCGAGATGGGCATACCGACCGCCGCGCCAGCGCTCGCAAACGCAATCTTCGCGGCATGCGGCATCCGGATCCGCAATTTGCCGGTGCGCGACCAGCTCACCGACGCGTTCCGCAAGGCGTGACGCGCCCGGAGCAGGAAGTCCCTCGCGCGTGGCTCTAACGGCGGCTTCGTGCACGTCAGGTGCGGGTACCGCATTCTCGAAGACACCAGCCCGCAAGTTTCCTGTCCGGGCGCGCCATTCAATTCCTGCCGATGGCGCAAGTTCCTGGTTGTGGGTGCCTTGTATACTCGACTGGATGCCCGTCCGACCGCCCGTGCAAGTCTCGTTCGAGTTCTTCCCGCCGGGCGACGAGGCCATGGAGCGCACGCTGTGGGCTTCGATCAAGCGGCTTGCGCCACTGGCCCCGCGCTTCGTGTCGGTCACCTACGGCGCCGATGGCTCGACCCGCGACCGCACGCATCGCGTCATCTCGCGGGTGTCCGCCGAGACGCGGCTGACCGGGGCGCCGCACCTGACCTGCATCGGCGCGAGTCGCGACGAGATCCGGGACATCGCGCGCCGCTACTGGGAGGAGGGTATCCGCCACATCGTCGCGCTCCGCGGCGACCCTCCCGCGGGCAGCGGCCCCTATGCGCCACGAAGCGACGGCTTTGCGTTCGCCTCGGACCTGGTCGCCGGGCTCCGGGCGATCGCCGACTTCGAGGTTTCGGTGGCCGCCTACCCGGAAACACATCCTGAAGCGACGGGACCGGAGCAGGACCTCGACAACCTGAAGCGCAAGATGGACGCGGGCGCGGCGCGCGCCATCACCCAGTTCTTTTTCGATGCCGACTGCTACCTTCGCTTTCGCGATTCCTGTGCCCGCCGCGGGATCAGCGCGACGATCGTACCGGGCATACTTCCGATCACGCGGTTCCCGCAACTTCTCAGGTTTGCGTCGCGCTGTGGTGCTTCGGTTCCCGGCTGGCTCCTCGAGCGCTTCGAGGGGCTCGAGGACGACCCGGAAACGCGGAAAATGATCGCGGCCTCGGTCGCCATCGAGCAGGTCGCGCGCTTGCGGCGCGAGGGTGTCGAGGAATTCCATTTCTACACGCTGAACCGGGCCGAGCTCACCTACGCGATCTGTCACGCGCTCGGCATCCGGGCGGCTGCATGAACGGCCATCGCCATGCGCGCATCGCCGCGCTCAGGAAGGCGCTCGAGGAGCGAATCCTCGTGCTTGACGGCGCGATGGGCACGATGATCCAGCGCGCTCGACTCGAGGACTCGGAGTACCGCGGCCGCCGCTTTGCAAGCTGGCCGCGCGACCTCAAGGGCGCGAATGACCTGCTGTCGCTGACGCGCCCGGATCTGATTGCAGCGATCCACGGCGAATACCTGGCGGCAGGCGCCGACATCATCGAGACCAATACCTTCAACGCGAGCGCGCCCTCTCTCGCGGATTACGGCCTCGAGGGATATGTCGCCGAGATCAATGGCGAGTCTGCGCGCATCGCCCGAGAAGCCGCGGACCGCGCTGCCGCGGCCGACGGCCGTCCGCGATTCGTCGCGGGCGTCCTGGGCCCGACGAGCCGCACCGCGTCGCTGTCGCCGGACGTGAACGACCCGGGATTCCGCAATACGAATTTCGAGGCGCTGCGCGAGACCTATGGCACGGCCGCGCGGGCGCTCGTCGAAGGGGGCGCCGACCTGCTCATCGTCGAGACGATCTTCGACACGCTGAATGCCAAGGCCGCGTTGTACGCGATCCAGGAGGCATTCGATTCGCTGGGTTTCGAGCTGCCGGTCATCGTCTCCGGCACGATCACGGACGCCTCCGGCCGCACGCTCTCGGGCCAGACGGTCGAGGCGTTCTGGAACTCCTTGCGGCACGTCAGGCCGCTGGCGGTCGGCCTTAACTGCGCGCTCGGGGCGAAGCAGCTCCGTGCGCACGTCGAGGAAATGGCCCGCATCGCCGACTGCTATGTCTGCGCCTACCCGAACGCCGGGCTGCCGAACGCCTTCGGCGACTACGACGAACAGGCGGCCGAGACAGCGGGATTCCTCGGCGAGTGGGCGCGCAGCGGGCTCGTGAATATCGTTGGCGGCTGCTGCGGCACGACACCCGAGCACATCGCCGAAATCGCGCGCGCCGTCGCCGGCGTTCCCCCGCGCAAGCCAGCAGTGCTGCCGGGCCGCTGCCGCCTGTCCGGTCTCGAGGCGCTCAACATCGAGCCGGAAATGCGCTTCGTAAACGTCGGGGAGCGCACCAACGTCACGGGCTCGGCGAAGTTCCGCAAGCTCATCGAGGCCGGCGACTACGACGCGGCGCTCGCGATCGCGCTCGACCAGGTATCGAACGGCGCGCAGGTGATCGACGTCAACATGGACGAGGGCATGCTGGATTCGCAGGCGGCGATGCAGCGTTTCCTGAGCCTCGTCGCCTCCGAACCCGACATTGCGCGCGTGCCGGTGATGGTCGATTCGTCGAAATGGGCGGTCATCGAAGCGGGGCTTCGCTGCCTCCAGGGCAAGGGCATCGTGAATTCGATCTCGCTCAAGGAGGGCGAGGGGCCATTCCTGGAGCAGGCGCGCCAGGTTCGGCGATACGGCGCGGCCGCCGTCGTCATGGCCTTCGACGAGTCGGGCCAGGCGGGCAGCGTCGAGCGAAAGGTCGCGATCTGCGAACGCGCCTACCGGCTGCTCACCGGGCAGGCCGGTTTCGCGCCGCAGGACATTATCTTCGACGTCAATATCTTCGCGGTCGCGACCGGCATTGAGGAGCACGCGGACTACGGGTGCGCGTTTATCGAGGCCGTCCGGCAGGTGAAGGCGCGCTGCCCCGGCTCGCTCACGAGCGGCGGCGTCAGCAACGTCTCGTTCGCCTTCCGGGGAAATGACACCGTGCGCGAGGCGATGCACACCGTGTTCCTCTATCACGCGATCCGTGCCGGCCTCGACATGGGCATCGTCAACGCGGGCCAGCTCGGCATCTACGAGGAGATCGCGCCGGAGCTCAGGGAGCGTGTCGAGGACGTGATCCTCAATCGCCGCGTGGACGCGACCGAGCGGCTGCTCGAGATCGCGGAGCGCTATCGCGGCGACGCGGCCCAGAAGCGGGTCGAGGACCTCGGCTGGCGGGAGTGGCCCGTGACCAAGCGGCTCGAGCACGCGCTCGTCAAGGGCATCGACGAGTTCATCATCGCCGACGTCGAGGAGGCACGGCTCGCCGCGGAGCGGCCGCTCGACGTCATCGAGGGGCCGCTGATGGACGGCATGAACGTGGTCGGCGACCTGTTTGGCGCGGGCAAGATGTTCCTGCCGCAGGTGGTCAAGTCGGCTCGGGTGATGAAGCGCGCAGTCGCGCACCTCGTGCCCTTCATCGAGCGGGAACAGGGCGGTGCGCGCTCGAGCAATGGCAAGATCATCATGGCGACGGTCAAGGGCGACGTTCACGACATCGGCAAGAACATCGTGGGCGTCGTGCTCCAGTGCAACAACTTCGAGGTCGTGGACCTCGGCGTCATGGTGCCGGCCGAGCGCATCCTCGACACGGCCCGCGCCGAGGCTGCCGACATGATCGGACTGTCGGGGCTCATCACGCCTTCGCTCGATGAGATGGTCCACGTGGCCCACGAGATGCAGCGCCAGGGCTTCACGATTCCGCTCCTGATCGGCGGGGCGACGACCTCGCCGGCGCACACCTCGGTCCGCATCGACCCGGAGTACCCGCATGGCGTCGTTTACGTCAAGGACGCCTCGCGCTCGGTCGGTGTCTGCCAGACGCTGGTGTCCGCAGCGGCACGGAATGCCTTCTTCGAACGGCTGAGGACGGAACACGCGCACCGGCGCGAGCAGCATGCCGACCGCAAGCGGCGGCCGGAGGGACTTGCGATCGGCGACGCACGCGCGCGGAAATTTGCACCGGACTGGAAGACCTACCTGCCGCCCGTGCCGCGATTCCTCGGAACGCGGACGCTCGCGGCGGTGCCGCTGCGCGACCTCGTGCCCTATGTCGACTGGATGCCGTTCTTCAATGCCTGGGAATTCCCGGGCAAATTCCCTGCTATCCTGGAGGACCCGGTACGCGGCGAGGCCGCGAGCGCGCTTTGGAAGGACGCGCGCCGCATGCTCGATGCGCTGGTGCGCGAACATTGGCTCACGGCCAATGCCGTGGTCGGCTTCTTCCCGGCTGCGGCGGTCGGCGACGACGTCGAACTGGACACCGGCACGGCGGGCGGGTCTGCCCGGATGACGCTCCGCCACCTGCGCCAGCAGAAGGTGAAGCCGGCCGGCCAGCCGCAATACTGCCTGTCCGATTTCGTCGCGCCGCGTGACTCGGGCATGGCGGATTTCATCGGGGCGTTCGCGGTCACTGCCGGGCAGGGCATCGAGGCGCGCGTCGCGCGATTCGAGGCGGCGCATGACGACTACTCGGCGATCCTGCTGAAGTCACTGGCCGACCGCCTCGCCGAGGCGTTGGCGGAAGCGCTGCACCTGCGCGTACGGCGGGAATTCTGGGGCTACGCGCCCGAGGAAAGCCTGACCAACGAGCAGCTGGTGCGGGAGGAGTACCGCGGCATCCGCCCGGCGCCCGGCTATCCCGCCTGTCCCGACCACACGGAAAAAGCCGTACTCTGGCGATTGCTCGGCGCCGAAGCCGCAACCGGCATCCGGTTGACGGAGTCCTTCGCCATGTACCCTGCGGCCTCCGTCAGCGGCTGGTATTTCTCCCATCCTGACGCTCGTTATTTCGCGGTCGGCACAATCGGCACGGACCAGCTCGTCGACTACGCGCACCGCAAGGGCATGTCCGTCGAAGAAGTCCGCCGCTGGCTCGCGCCGAATCTCGGGCGCGATTCGAGGTCCGACGCCGCCTGACAGGGACGCTCACCCTTAAAGGGGCCGATCCCCTCTAGACGGGACCGTCCCCTTTCATGAGGTGTCCGATTCAGTCCAGTCCGTCGACGAGCCCGGTGGCGCCCAGGCGCCGCATCTGGCCAAGTATCCAGGCCTGCCGGTTGCGAACGTAGGGCGACGGATTCGCGACGCGGAATCGCGTCGGGTTCGGCAGGACCGCCGCGAGCAGCGCGGCCTCATGGGGCGTGAGTCGTGACGCGTCCTTGCTGAAGAACCGTCGGCTCGCCGCCTGCACACCCCAGGTGCCGCGCCCGAACTGCGCGCTGTTGAGGTACACCTCGAGGATGCGCTGCTTCGGCCAGAGGAACTCGATCCAGACGGTGAACCAGGCCTCGAGCCCCTTGCGGATCCAGCTCTGGCCCGGCCAGAGGAACAGATTCTTGGCCACCTGCTGGCTGATCGTGCTGGCGCCCCGCAGATGCTGGCCGCGCTGGGCGTCTGTCACCGCCTTTTCGATTGCGTCGAAGTCGAAGCCGCCATGGGCCAGGAACTTCTGGTCCTCCGCGGCGATGACTGCGAGTGCAGCCTGGCGCGAGATCCGCGACCACGGTACCCAGTCATGCTGCTGCCGCATCGGCGTGTCATCACTTCTCGACGCTATGCGTTCCTCGACAATGAAGGCGGTCGTCGGCACGGGCAGCCACCGGAATCCGGCAACGACGAGGACGCTCAGGAGCGCCGCGCTGACCGTCGTTGCCGTCACCCACCGGGCAAGCCGCGCCGGCAGGGTGCGCCGCTTCATCCTGGGCCGGGGATCAGGCGGCGCCGCTGCGCCGGGCGGCGTTGACGACGACTGCTTCGGCGGGGACGTCGTCGTGGCCCTGGCGGCGCCCGGTCTTCACCTTGGCGATCCTGTCGATCACGTCGATGCCGTCCACGATGCGGCCGAAGACCGCGTAGCCGAAATTGCCCGGGCGGTGATTGAGGAAGTCGTTGTCGACGAGATTGACGAAGAACTGCGAGGTGGCGCTGTGCAGGTCGTTGGTGCGCGCCATCGCGAGCGAACCGCGCAGGTTCTTGAGTCCGTTGTCCGCCTCGTTGCGGATCGGCGAGTGTCCCGCCTTGTGACCCATGTCCGCCGTGAAACCGCCGCCCTGGACCATGAATCCCGGGATCACGCGGTGGAAGATCGTGCCATCGTAGAAGCTCTCGTCGACGTAACGGAGGAAATTCCTGCAGGAAATCGGCGCCGACTCTTCGTCGAGTTCCACCGTGAAGTCGCCATGCGAGGTTTCGAACTTGACCATCGGGTCTTCTCCCTTCATCGCTCCGATTCTAATGCCTGGAACGGCATCGCGCCCATCGTGACGCGCTCGAGCGAAGCGAGATCCCGGTGGCTCGCGACGATTTCAAGGCCGGCGGCCTGCATCAGGGCACGGACGGAAGCGCCCTGAATTGCGCCATGTTCGACCAGCAGCCGGCCGCCAGGTGCAAGGTGCAAGTGGGCGCCTCCGCACACGGCCGCGATGGCCTCGAGGCCGTCCTTTCCTCCCGCCAGTGCGATTTGCGGCTCGTGGACCAGCGCCGCTAGGCCGGGATCGTCCGCAACCACATAGGGCGGGTTCGATACGATCGCGTTGAAGCGGACGCGCGCAAGCGGCTCGTACCAGGAGCCCTGCGCGAAGCCGAGGTTCCGAAGCCCGTGCCGTTCGGCGTTGCGCTTGGCGACCACGAGCGCGCCGGGGCTCAGGTCGGTCGCCGTCACCGCCGCATCGGGCCGCTCCACGGCGATTGCGATCGCGATCGCGCCGCTCCCCGTACCGAGGTCGAGAACCGCGGGGCGTTCAACCCCGGCTAGCGCCGCGAGCGCGAGCTCGACGAGAAGTTCGGTTTCCGGCCGCGGCACGAGGACGTCCTGCGTCACCTCGAGTTCCAGGGACCAGAACTCGCGCCGGCCGGTCAGGTAGGCGACCGGTTCGCCGGCTAGGCGGCGTCGCGCCAGCGACTCGAGGGACGCCGACTGCGCCGCATCGAGCAGGCGCTCCGGGTCGGCCGCGAGCGCGGCGCGGCCGATGCCGAGGGCCTGGGCCAGCAGGATTTCGGCGTCGAGCGCGGCGGTCGGGGAACTCGCGCCTAGCCGCCGTCGCAGGGCGGTGAGCGCCTCGGCGGCGCGCGTCATTCGAGCGCGGCCAACTCTTCGGCCTGGTGCTCCCTCGCAAGCGTCTCGATTACCTCGTCGAGGTCACCGTCGATGATGCTGTCGACCCGGTAGAGCGTTAGGTCAATGCGATGGTCGGTCAGGCGGCCCTGCGGAAAGTTGTAAGTGCGGATGCGCTCGGAACGGTCGCCCGTGCCGACCTGGAGGCGGCGCTTCTCGGCCTTCTCCGCCGCCGCACGCTCGCGCTCGGCCGCCAGCAGTCGTGCGCGCAGCAGCGCCATTGCGCGCGCGCGGTTCTTGTGCTGTGAGCGCTCATCCTGGCATTCCACGACGATACCCGTCGGCAGGTGCGTGATCCGCACGGCGGAATCCGTCTTGTTGACGTGCTGGCCGCCGGCGCCGGAGGAGCGGTAAGTGTCGATGCGAAGCTCTGCCGGATTGATATCTACGCTCTCGACTTCCGCGATCTCGGGCAGCACTGCCACCGTGCAGGTGGACGTGTGGATGCGGCCCTGCGACTCGGTCGTCGGCACGCGCTGGACGCGGTGCGTGCCCGACTCGAACTTGAGTGCGGCAAAGACGCCGCGGCCCGCGATGCGGCTGATGACTTCCCGGTAGCCGCCATGTTCCCCGCGGCTTTCGGAGAGCATCTCGACCGACCAGCCACGGCGTTCGGCATAGCGCGCGTACATACGGTGCAGGTCGCCTGCGAAGATGGCCGCCTCGTCGCCCCCGGCCGCCGCGCGGATCTCGAGGAAGACGTTGTGGTCGTCGAGCGGGTCGGGCGGCACGAGCAGGCGCTGCAGCGCCTGCTCGTCCACGGCCGCGGCGCCCTCGAGCGCCGCGATCTCCTGCTGCGCCAGCGCACGCAGGGAGGCGTCCGGATCCTCGGCGACGGCGCGCGCCGCCGCGAGTTCGCGCTCGCGGTCCGTAAGGCGCTCGAAACCACGCGCGACCGGGTCAATGCGCGCGAACTCCTTCGAGAGCTCGCGGAACCGGTCGGACCGCGCGAGCACTTCCGGGTCGGCGAGCATGCGTTCGATTTCCGCGCGGCGCTCGGCCACGCGCTCGAGCCGGCGACGGATCGCTTCCTTCATCGCGGTCCGCGGCCCGGGCGGAACAGCCTCGCGGCAGCCTCGGCCAGCGAGGCGTCGCCGGACTCGGCGGCCTCGCGAAGCGCCGCCGAAGGCGCATGCAGAAGGCGATTGGTGAGCGTCGATGCCAGCTGCTCCAGCACGACCTCCGGCGGGTGACCGGCGGCGAGCAGGCGTTTCGCTTCGGCGAGCAGCTGGTCGCGCGCCGCCTCGGCCTGGCCGCGAAGCTCGCGGATCATCGGCACGGCATCCAGGACCTTGAGTCCCGCCACGAATTCGGCGACATCGGCGTCAATGAGCCGGCGCGCAGCCACGGCCTCCTCCTGCCGTGCTTTCACGTTCTCATCCACCACCTGGCGCAGGTCGTCAATCGTGTAGAGGTAGACGTCCTCGAGTTCGCCGACGCGCGGGTCGACGTCTCGGGGCACGGCGAGGTCGAGCATGAACATCGGGCGGTGACGGCGATCGTCAAGCGCGCGCCGAACGTCGTCGAACCCGATCACGTGCCCCGGCCTCGCAGTCGAGGAGACGACGATGTCGGCCTGCGGCAAGTGCGCTGCGAGCGCGTCCAGGCGGATTACGGAAGCCGGCAGTCCCTCCGCGATGCGCTCTGCGCGGCGGGTGCTTCGGTTCGCAATGATCATTCGCCCGATCTTCTGCGCGTTCAGGTGCCGTACGCAGAGCTCGATCATTTCGCCGGCGCCGACGAGCAGTGCGGTGTGCCGCCCGAAGCCCGCGAAGACACGCCGCGCGAGCTGAATGCCGGCCGAGGCGACCGATATGGCGCTCGCGCCGATGGCCGTTTCCGTGCGCACGCGCTTGGCGACGGCGAATGTCGTCTGGAATAGCCGGTTGAGATGCGCGCCGGCCGTGCCCGCCCGCTGCGCGGCGCGGTACGCATCCTTGAGCTGGCCGAGTATCTGCGGCTCGCCGAGGACCAGGGAATCGAGCCCCGAGGCGACGGAGAAGAGATGCCGCACGGCGTCCGGCCCCTCGATGCGGTAGAGGCAGTCCGCCAGCGCCCGTTCCCCGCCCGACTCGGCGACCAGCCAACCGGCTACCGGCTCGGCCCCGCCGCCCACGCAGTAGACCTCGGTCCGGTTGCAAGTGGAGACGATCAGCGCCTCCGCAAGGCCCGGCAGCGCATGCAGCGAAGCGAGCGCACCGGGCAGCCGGTCGGCGTCGAATACGATGCGTTCACGCACCTCGATCGGCGCGGTGCGGTGATTCAATCCGAGGACGAGGAGCGACATGATGTGCCGGCTGCGGAAATCCGCAGGATTGTCCGGTAACGATCCCGGCAGCACAAGCGCTGGGCTATAGTGCCGTGATGCGCGTTCCATCGTCGCTGGCCGCAGTCCTGCTGTTTGCGATCCCGACGGCGCCTTCCGGCGCCGCCGCGGAAAGCTGTCCCCGCGGCGACGCATGGTCGCTCTCGATCGACGCGGAGCGCGCGCTCGAGCGCGGCGCGTGGCCGGAGGCCGCCCGGCAATACGCCTGTGCCGCGCGCGTGAGCACCGATCCAGTGGTCGCAGAGCGCGCGACGCGCGCGGCCTACGACAACCTCCAGCTCGAGCGCGCCGTGGAATCCGCCGGGCGCTGGCTTGAGCTTGCGCCGACCAGCGAGGTAGCGCGGCGCTACCTCGCGACCGGGCTGCTCAGGCTGTATGACGAGGACGGAGCGACGGCGCACTTTGCGGAGCTGCTCAAGACCTCGTACACCGATCGCGCCCGCGGCTATCTGGTGCTGCTCGGCATTCTCTCCGGGGAGTCCAACGAGACGGGTGCCGCCCGCGTGATGGAATCGCTCGCTGCGGGCGACGCCAGCCTTCCGGAGGCACAATACGCGGCGAGCATGCTGTGGCAACGCGCGGAGAACGGCGAGAAGGCGCTGGCCGCCGCCGAACGGGCATTGAGCCTCCGATCCGAATATCCGCAGGCTGAATTCGCGCGCGTCCGCGCGCTCACGACGATGGGCCGCCGCAGCGAAGCGCTCGAGTTTTCCGCGAAGCTCGCGGCAGGCGGCGATCCGTACATGCGCCTTTCTCATGCCTGGCAGCTCCTCGGCGAAGACCGGCGCGACGACGCGGTCGCGCTATTTGAGGAACTTCGCCGTTCGGACGGTCCGGCTTCGGCCGATGCGGCCGCGTCACTTGCCTCGATCGCGATTGACGAGAAGCGCTTCGACGACGCAGCGCGCCTCGTGGACGATGCCGCGCGCGACCCCCAGCAGGCGGAGGGCCTGCGCTGGCAGCGGGCGCGAATTGCGGAAGAGCGCGGCGACAAGGCAGACGCCGCACGCCTCTACCAGGGAATCGAGGCCGGCGGGCGCGCCCTGGCGGCGCAACTGCGCGCGTACCGGCTGCTCCGCGAGCAGGGCGCGCCCGAGCTCGCCGAGATGGTCATCGACGACTATCTCGCGTCCGCGCCGACGGAGAGTGCGGACGTCGCCTCGGGCGTTGCGGCCATCCTGGTCGACGAGGGCCGGGGCGAGGAGGCGATCGCGCTCGTTGATCGGGCGCTCGCGTTCCTGCCCGGCGACGGATTGCGGCTCGCGCGCGGATTCCTGCTGGAGCGACTCGACCGCCTGCCGGAAGCGGTCGCGGACATGCGCGCGGTCGCCGCGCGCCGGCCGAACGATCCGCTGGCGTTGAATGCGCTCGGTTACACGCTTGTTGACCGCACTAAATCCGTAGAGGAGGGGCTGGACCTGATCCGGCGCGCGATCGCCGCGAAGCCCGACAGCTATGCGATCCAGGATTCGATGGGCTGGGGGCTGGTGCAGGCCGGCAAGCTGGACGATGGACGAACCTGGCTAAAGCGGGCCTGGGATCTTTCGGAGGATCCTGAGGTCGCGGCTCATCTGGGCGAAACGCTCTGGCGACTTGGACGCGTGGACGAGGCACGAAAACTCTGGAACGAGGCACTCGCAGCAAATCCGGACAGCCCGCCGCTCAAGCGCGCGATCGAGCGCCGCGCCCGGTGAATCTGCGGTTCGCGGCCGCCGCCCTTGCGCTTCTCGCAAGCGGCTGCGCCACGCTGCCGCCTCCGGTTTCCCCGGAGGACTGGCCGGCGCGCCGCGCGGCACTGCAGGCACTTGATCAATGGACATTGAACGGCCGTATCGCCGTCGCGGCCGGCGAACAAGGATTCTCGGGTGGGCTCGACTGGTCCCAACAGGGCCCGCGCGCCGACATCGGCCTCTCGGGACCACTGGGCGGCACAGCCATGCGCATTCGCGTCGAGGGCGACCAGACCGTCGTCTCGGTGAACGGCGAGACTTACGCCGGCGATGATGCCCGGGAACTCATCGAGCGGAATTTCGGACCGGGACGCAGGCTGCCGGTCGAGGAAATGCGTTACTGGCTGGTGGGCGCGCCGGCGCCGGGCGCGCCGGACGACGAATCGCTCGGCGAGGACTTTCGGCTCGCGAGCCTCTCGCAGGCGGGATGGACGGTTCGCTACGATCGCTTCCAGGCCGTCGGCGCGCTCGCACTGCCGGTGCGTATCGAGATGACGACTGAGGGCCTGCGCCTTCGAATTGCCGTTTCGGGCTGGCAGCTTGCGCCATGAACGCCGCCGCCTGGCCGGCGCCGGCGAAACTCAACCTGTTTTTGCAGGTGACCAGCCGCCGCCCGGACGGTTATCACGAAATTCAGACCGTCTTCCAGCTGCTCGACCTCGTCGACCATCTGCACTTCACGCCACGAGGCGACGGCCAGGTTCGTCGCGTTGGCGGACCCGCGGAAATTCCCGCTTCGGAAGATCTCTGCCTTCGAGCCGCAAGACGACTCCAAGCGGCGGCTGGCAAGCCGCAGGGCGTCGACATCCGACTGGAGAAGCACATCCCGATCCAGGGCGGCTTGGGCGGCGGCAGCTCCGATGCGGCGACAACGCTGGTCGCCCTCAATGAAATCTGGGGCTTGCAGCTCGAAACAGAGGCGCTTGCGGCCATCGGCCTTGAACTCGGGGCCGACGTCCCGCTCTTCGTTCACGGATGGAGCGCCTGGGCCGAGGGAGTGGGCGAGCGCCTGACCCCCCTGGAACTGCCCCGAAAGTACTACGCCATCGTCTTTCCAGGGGTCGGAATCAGCACGGCTGAAGTCTTTCAGGCTTCTGAATTGACAAGGAAAACCCCCAAGACGACAATTCGCGCCTTCCTGAAGGCAGGTGGACTCAACGATTGCGAGCCGGTAGTGGCCGGGCGCAGTCCCGAAGTGCGCCGGGCGTTGGCCTGGCTCTCGGTGCGGGGCGATGCGCGACTGACGGGCACCGGTAGTTGCGTGTTCGCAGCGTTCGCCGATCGGGGGGCCGCCGAGTCGGCTCTCTCCGGCCTGCCGCCGGGTTGGCGCGGATACGTGGCCGGTGGGCTCGACCGCTCACCCCTGCAGGAACGCCTGGCGGCGGAACGATCCCGCGAAAGCGGGGAGATTTGAAACTGGGGTGTCGCCAAGTGGTAAGGCAACGGGTTTTGATCCCGTCATACGAAGGTTCGAATCCTTCCACCCCAGCCAGCTGAGACACGGCGCGCGGTGCGCGCCGGCACGAGGGAGAGTCGCGTGGACCACTCCACGATGGCGGTGTTCACGGGCAACGCGAATCCGGCGCTCGCGCTGGACATCGCGCGGCACCTGATGCAGCCGCTCGGCCGCGCCCTCGTGGGCCGGTTCAGCGACGGCGAGATTCAGGTCGAGATCATGGAAAACGTCCGCGGCAAGGACGTCTACCTGGTTCAGTCGACCTGCCCGCCGGCAAACGAGCACCTGATGGAGCTGCTCGTCATGGCGGACGCCTGCAAGCGCGCCTCGGCGGGGCGGATCACCGCAGTGATCCCGTACCTCGGCTACGCGCGGCAGGACCGGCGGCAGCGCGCGATGCGCGTGCCGATCTCAGCGAAGCTGGTCGCGGACATGATCGGCTGCGCCGGGGTCAACCGTGTGTTGACGGTGGACCTGCACGCGGACCAGATCCAGGGATTCTTCGGCGTGCCCGTGGACAACGTGTACGCCTCGCCGGTGCTGCTCGGCGAAGTGTGGAAGCAGAAGTACGAAAACATGATCGTGGTATCGCCGGACGTCGGCGGCGTGGTGCGGGCGAGGGCGCTCGCGCGCCGCCTGGACAATGCGGACCTTGCGATCATCGACAAGCGGCGCCAGCGCGCCAACGAGTCGCAAGTCATGAACATCATCGGCGACGTACGCGGGCGTTCCTGCATCCTGGTGGACGACCTCGTGGACACCGCGGGGACGCTGTGCCAGGCGGCGCGGGCGCTGAAGGACGAAGGCGCGGAGCGCGTGATCGCCTACATCACGCACCCTGTGCTGTCGGGCAAGGCCGTGGAGCGGGTTTCTGACTCGGCACTCGACGAGCTGGTCGTGACGGACACGATTCCGCTCGGCGAGGCGGCGCGGAACTGCAAGCGTATCCGCGTCCTGTCGGTCGCGGAGCTCCTGGCGGAGACCATGCGGCGGATCCGGGACGAGGAGTCCGTCAGCTCGCTGTACGTGGATTAGGAGGGGTCCGCCCTTCCGAACGGAAGCCGCCGGAGGGTCCGGCGGCGCCAAAACGGGTTGCCGGTGCCTGGTCGCGGGCCGGCGGCTCACAGATGGAGTAACGACATGAAAATTTCCTTTGAACTCGACGCCGAGTTCCGGGAAGACCAGGGCAAGGGTGCGAGCCGCCGCCTGCGTCATCTCGGCAAAGTCCCGGCGATCCTCTACGGGGGCAAGCGCGACGCGCGCGCCCTGTTGCTCGACCACGCCCGGCTCGTGCAGCTGATGGACAACGAGCGCTTCTACTCGACCATCCTCGCGCTCAAGGTCGGCAGCCAGAACCAGGCCGCGGTGCTGAAGGACGTACAGCGCCACCCGTACAAGAACCAGATCATGCACATCGACTTCCAGCGCGTGCTGGAGGACGAGAAGATCCGCATGCGGGTGCCACTGCACTTCAAGGGTGGTGCCGAGGCCAAGGGCGTCAAGGAACAGGGCGGCGTGCTCTCGCACGTGCGCAACGACGTCGAAGTCACCTGCCTGCCGAAGGATCTGCCGGAATTCGTCGAGGTCGATGTCTCGGCGCTCGAGATCAATCAGGTCGTCAAGCTTTCCGGCCTCACGCTGCCCGCGGGCGTCGAGATCATGGAACTGCTGGCAGGCCGCGACGGGCCCGTCGCCTCGATCCACATGCCGCGCGTCGAGGAGGAGGCTCCGGTCGTCGACGAAGCCGCTGCCGCTGTTGCCGCGGGAGTTCCCGGAGCGCCCGGCGCCGCCGCACCCGGTGCGACTGCCGCGCCGGGATCCGCGCCGGCCGGCGCTGCACCGGGCGCCGCGCCCGGGGCCGTGCCCGCTGCCGATGCGAAGGCCGCTTCGGCCAAGGGCGCCAAGGACGCCAGGGACGCCAAGGACGCCAAGAAAAGCGACGGCAAGAAGTAAAGTGTGGCGGGACTTCCACTGCAACTGGTCGTCGGTCTCGGCAATCCGGGCGTCGAGCACGAGGACACGCGCCATAACGCGGGGTTCTGGTTCGTCGATGAGCTGGCGCGCCGTCACGACGGCCGCCTGAAGCCGGAGCGCCGCTACAACGCCGAAACGGGCCGCGTCAACATTGCGGGCGTGCCGCTCTGGCTCCTGAAGCCGATGGGCTTCATGAATCGCAGCGGCCAATCCGTGCGCGCGTTCTGCGAATACCTGAACGTACCGTCGGACCAGGCGCTGGTCGTCCACGACGAGCTCGACCTGCCGGTTGGGGTCGCGCGTCTCAAGCAGGCGGGCGGCGCTGGCGGGCACAATGGGCTCAGGGACGTCATTGCGCACCTTGGCGAGGACTTCTGGCGACTGCGGATCGGTATTGGGCACCCGGGCCACCGCGACGAGGTGATCGATTACGTGCTCGAGCGGCCGAGCGCCGTGGATGAGCGCCTCATGCGTGAGGCCATCGAGCTTGCGGTTGCCGAATTCCCGCGCCTGCTCACCGAGGGCGCGGAGAAGATGATGAACCGGCTGCATACGGCGCCGCCCGCGGCCGGCCAGTAGTGGGCATTCGCTGCGGCATTGTCGGGCTGCCGAACGTCGGCAAGTCGACCCTCTTCAACGCGCTGACACGCGCAGGGATCGCGGCCGAGAACTACCCGTTCTGCACCATCGACCCGAACGTCGGCATTGTGCCGGTGCCGGACCTGCGCCTCGCCGCGCTCGCGACCATTGCAAAGCCCGAAAAAATCGTCCCGACCACCGTCGAATTCGTGGACATCGCGGGCCTCGTCGCCGGCGCCTCGCAAGGGGAGGGACTCGGCAACAAGTTCCTCGCGCACATCCGCGAGGTGGATGCGATCGCGCACGTCGTGCGCTGCTTCGAGGACCCGGACGTCATGCATGTCTCGGGGCGGGTCGATCCGGCTTCGGATGTCGCGATCATCAATACTGAGCTCGCGCTCGCCGACCTCGAGACTATCGACCGGGCGCGCCAGCGCGCCGACAAGGCGGCGAAGGCGATGGACAAGGACGCGATTCGCTGGCGCGAATCCCTCGAGAGGATCCGCGGGCAGCTCGATGCGGGCCTGCCGGTGCGCGCCATGACTCTCGACGGCTTCGAGCGTGAACGCCTGCGCGAGCTGTCGCTGCTGACCGCGAAGCCCGCGATGTACGTGGCCAACGTGGACGAAGGCGGATTCACCGGCAACCCGCGCATCGAGGCGCTGGAGCGGATCGCGGATGCGGAGGGCTCGGCAGTGGTCGCCGTCTGCGCGGCAATCGAGGCCGAAATTTCCGAACTCGACGAATCCGACCGTGCGGCATTCCTCGCCGACCTGGGCCTTGCGGAACCCGGACTTGACCGTATCATCCGGGCCGGCTATCGGTTGCTCGGTCTCCTCACATTCTTCACGGCGGGCCCCAAGGAAGTCCGAGCCTGGACGGTTCGCGCGGGCGCTACCGCGCCCCGGGCCGCCGGTGCGATCCACACGGACTTCGAGCACGGATTCATCCGCGCAGAAACGATCGCCTACGGCGACTACATTGCGTTCAAGGGCGAGAATGGGGCACGCGAAGCCGGCAAGCTTCGGCTCGAGGGCAAGGAATACGTCGTCCGGGAGGGCGACGTCATGCATTTTCGCTTCAATGTAAGCTAATGGCCTTGCAGCCCCATCCCGCACCGGCAACCGAGTTGCTCGCCTCCGGCCCGGACCCTGCATCCGCGATTCCCGCGGGCAAGTTGCCGCAGTTCCACGTCGTGGGTTTTACCGGTCACCGCCACCTCAAGGACCCGGCCGGCGCGGCCTCGGCGATTCGCGGCGCGCTGGAATTCGTGCAAGGCGAGATACCGGGCGAGTGGATTGCCTTGTCCTCGATCGCCGGCGGCAGCGACCAGCTGTTCGTGCAGCAGGCGCGCGCCCTGGGCCTCGCATGGCACGCGATCCTGCCGCTGCCGCGCGCAGAGTTCGCCGATGACTTCACGCCTGGCGAGTGGTCGGCTGCGGAACAGATGCTGGCCGCTGCCGACCACGTGAAGGTCATCAACGAGAATGGCGACCGAAAAGATGCCTACCTCGATTGCGGCATCGAGACGGTCAACGGCTCGGATGTGCTGATTGCCATTTGGGATGGCGATCCCGCGCGGGGCAAAGGCGGCACGGCCGACGTCGTGCAGTATGCACAGTCGATCGGCAGGCCCGTGATGATCATCAATGCCGTCACCCACAAGGTGCGCAAGGAGAACTGGGGCAGGCTGGAACCCGACGACCCCGTGCTCGACGACCTGAATGGCCTGCCGGATGCCGCCAGCGCCTGGTCATTCAATCCCTTCAGGGCGCCGGACGCGGTCTTCCTTTTCCAGCAGAAGTGCGACCATCACGCGAGTCATGGCGCCCCGCAGTTCCGCCGGCTGATCGTCGCCACGGTCGTCGCGCATGTCGTCGCGTCATTAATCGGCGCAGCAGTCGTGGGCTACGGCCTGCACCTGCTCGCCTTGCCGTGGCTCGAACTGTCGTCCATCACCTTTGCCCTGTGCGCGGCACTGGTACTGCGCCACAAGATGCACTCGCACCACAGCTGGGTGAGCTGCCGGCTTGCCGCGGAATTCTGCCGCTCGGCGCTGGCCACCTGGGGCCTGCCAAGGGCTGCGCCGCTGCTGCAGGACCTGGATCTCGCGGGTGCCCGCGGGCTGGCGCGCTCCCTTTACATCCTGCACACGCGTTCGTCCGCGACGCGGCCCGTGCCGATCGAGGAATTCAAGCGGATCTATCTTGCGAAGAGAATCGACGACCAGCTCGCGTACTATGACCGGCAGGTGAATCGCGCGGTGCCGCTCTACAGGAGTCTCGCGGCCGGCTTCTCGATTGCCACTGTGCTCGCCCTGGTGAGCACGGCGTTCTATGCGATCAGTCGCACGCTCCAGCTGGAGATGCCGGACTGGATCCAGGGGACGACATACGTGTTCCTGCCGATCGCACTTCCGGCCCTGGCGGCGGCGGCGATCTCGATCATTTCGATCAACGATCTGCAACGCCGCGTGGCGCGTTACCGGGATATGCGGCACCTGCTCGAGACCAGCCGCGCGCAGGTTTCTTCCTGCCGGACGTGGAACAGCCTGGAACACGTGGTGATCAGGACCGAGCGCGCGCTCCTGCAGGAGGTAATCGAGTGGCATTCGATCAGGAGCTTTGGCGAGTCGCACTGACACCTTGACAGCCCATCGCATGCTCCCGACAATCGCGCCTCCCCGAGGTACCTTCCCGCCGCGTGGCTAGGTAGCTCAGCTGGTTAGAGCACGGGATTCATAACCCCGGGGTCGAGAGTTCGATTCTCTCCCTAGCCACCATTTATCGGTGTCCGTCACGCGCGTCCGGCCCGTGTTCGGGCGCCTGGCTGAGACGAAGTGCCGATTCAACGCGATGAGCTGCGCGCCACGGACGGGCTTGCGCCGCTAGTTTGGCTGGCGTTCTCATGAAGGAGATTCGAATGACCGGGTTCCTCGGCAGATTAGTGGCGTTCACAGGTGGTCTCGTCGTGATGGGCTTCGTCGCCCTGCCCGCCGCCGCCGCGGAAACGGCCGCCGCGCCGCAGCCTGCGACCGCAGACAATCGGCTCGCGGCGTTCTTCGAGGAAGTCTTCCAGCGCAACCTCAAGGACAGCCCTATCTTCCAGGCTCAGCTGGGCATGAAGGGCCCGGACTACGGCAAGTGGAACGACTTCTCGGACGAGGAGGCCCAGCGCCAGGACAAGCTGAACCGGCAGGACCTCGCTCGCCTGCACTCCGACTTCAAGTACGACGCCCTCTCCGGGCAGATGAAGATCAGCTACAGGATCTTCGAGCTGCAGACGCAATCTTCGATAGATGTCTTCCCCTGGCGCTTCCACAGCTACGCGTTCCAGACCCAGAGCAACCCGGTCACACAGCTCGTGACATTCATGCAGAATATCCACAGCGTGGACAGCATCGAGGATGCCGAGGCCTACATTTCGCGTCTCAACGGCACCGAGCTCGCGTACAAACAGATCGATGACGTCATGAACGAGGCCGCGCGGCGAGGCATCGTGCCGACGTCGTTCTCGTTCGACCCGGTGCTGGCGGACTGCCGCGCGGTCCTGGTTGGCGCGCCCTTTGACGACAGCGGCAAGGATTCCGCGGTCCTTGCGGATTTCCGAGGCAAGGTCGACAAGCTCAAGATCGACGACGCCGAGAAAAAGCGGCTGGTCGATTCCGCCGTTGTCGCACTCAAAGGCCCGTTCCAGCGCAGCCTGAACGCGACGATCGCGAGTATCGAGGCACTGCGTCCGAAGTCGCCCGGCCCGAACGGAGTGTGGAAGCTGCCGGACGGCGATGCGTACTACAGGTCGCAGATCAAGTTCTGGACCACGGAGCCGAACCTTACGGCGGACCAGATTCACGACATCGGCCTGTCCGAAGTCGCGCGCATCAAGGGCGGGATGCTGGCCATCATGAAGCAGGTCGGATTCCACGGCGATTTGCCAGCGTTTTTCCAGCACCTGCGCACGGACCCGGACAACTTCTTCCCGAACACGCCGGAAGGCAAGAAAGCCTACCTAGACCAGTCGAAGGGCTACATCGACTCGATTTACTCCGACGTCCACAAGTACTTCAATATCCTGCCGAAGGCGCCGCTCGAGGTGCGGGCGGTCGAGGAATGGCGCGAGGCGACGGCGCCGATCGCCTTCTACAACGCTCCGGCGCCGGACGGCAGCCGGCCGGGCATCTATTACGTGAACCTGCACGACATGACGACGCGGCAGAAGCACGAGATGGAGACGGTCGCCTACCACGAAGGCGCTCCCGGCCACCACTTCCAGATCGCCATCCAGCAGGAGCTGGAAGGCGTGCCGACGTTCCAGAAGTTCGCCTTCTTCGGCGCGTACGTCGAGGGCTGGGGCCTCTACGCCGAGCGACTCGGCAAGGAGATGGGCCGATTCACCGACCCGATGCAGGATTTCGGCCGGCTGCAGAACGAGATGCTTCGCGCCTGCCGCCTGGTGGTCGACACCGGCGCGCACGCCAAGCACTGGACGCGCGAGCAGATGATCGACTACATGCTTGCGAACAACCCGATGACGCCCGAAGACGCCGCCAAGGAAGTCGAGCGCTACATCGACAACCCGGGACAGGCGCTGTCCTACAAGATCGGCATGCTGGAGATCCTGGACCTTCGCGACAAGGCGAAGAGCGAGCTCGGCGCGAAGTTCGACATCCGCGATTTCCACGATGTCGTGCTGAAGAACGGCGCGGTGCCGCTGCCGGTCCTCGAGGAACTCGTCGAAGCCTATATCGCCGACAAGAAAGCGGCCTGATCAGCGCGCCGGACGCAAGCGCGGCACGGTCGTGTTGGCGTCGGTCAGCAGTTCCGATGCCGCCTTCGCAAGGATGGCGAGTCCTTCATCCACGACCGCGTCCTCGGCCGTGATCGGCACGAGAATGCGCACGACATTGCCGTAAACGCCGCAGGACAGCAGGATCAGCCCGAGTTCGCGCGCACGCTGCGTGAGCTTCTTCGTGAGGTCCGCGGCCGGTCGGTGCGGGTCCCCGCCCTCGCCGAGCTCGAAGGCGATCATCGCGCCGAGCCGGCGGACTTCAACGATTTCTGCGTGGCGCGCCGCCAGCGCCTCGAGCGAGCGGCCGACGCGCTCGCCGAGCCGGTCCGCGCGCTCGAAGATCCGCTCTTCCGAGAAGACCTGCAGCACGGCGAGGGCCGCGGCGCAGGCGACCGGATTGCCGGCATAGGTGCCGCCGAGGCCGCCGGGCCCGCAGGCGTCCATGACGTCCGCGCGCCCGACGACAGCTGACAGCGGGAATCCGCCCGCGATCGACTTGGCGAGCGTATAGAGGTCCGCGGCGACGCCATAATGTTCCATCGCGAACATGCGGCCCGTGCGGCCTGCGCCACTCTGGATTTCGTCCGCGACCAGCAGGATGCCGTGGCGGTCGCACAGCTCGCGCAACCGAACGATGAAGTCCTTGGGCGCGACGTAAAACCCGCCCTCGCCCTGGACCGGCTCGACGATGACGGCGGCGACGCGGTCCGGCGCCACGTCGCACTTGAAGATCGCCTGGAGCGCGCCGAACGCATCGTCCACGGACACGCCGTGCAGCGCGTTGGGAAACGGCGCGTGGTAGACCTCGGCCGGGTAGGGGCCGAAGCCCGCCTTGTAGGGTTCGACCTTGCCGGTCAGCGCGAGCGTCATGATGGTGCGGCCGTGGAAAGCGCCGGAGAAGGCGATGACGGCGGACCGGCCGGTGGCCGCGCGCGCGATCTTGATTGCATTCTCGACCGCCTCGGCGCCGGTCGACATCAGGACGGTCTTGTTGGGGCCCTTGCCGGGCGCGAGCGCGTTCAACCGCTCGCAAAGCTCGACGTAAGGTTCATAAGGCGTGATCTGGAAGCAGGTGTGGGTGACTTTGTCGAGCTGGGCGCGCACGGCCTCGAGCACGCGCCGGTGGCGGTGGCCCGTATTGAGCACGGCGATGCCGCCCGCGAAATCGACGTAACGGCGCCCGTCCGCATCCCAGAGCAGGGCGTTCTCCGCGCGCTCGATGAAGACCGGGTGGACCATCGAGACGCCGCGCGCGACCGCAGCCTGGCGCCGGGCGACCAGTGATTCATTACTTGCCAAGGATATCTCCCGTCAGTGAATCGGCTCGTCGAAGTCGTCGTCCTCGACGATCTGCTCCCAGGTCATAATCGCGGCTTCGAGCGAAGACGCGGAGTCGTCATCCTCCGTCAAGTCCGTGTAACCAAACTCGTCGGGTTCCACGTCATCGAGCGGACCGCCCCAGTCCTCGGGCTGAGCCGCGCGGTCGACTGCAAGCGTGCGCCATTCTTCGAGGTCGAGCTCGTCGAGGCCGCCGTCAAATTCCTGAATCTCGACCGTGCCGGCGTCCTCATCGAGCGCAACCACCTGGAACAACGCGCCTTTGTCACGGTGCGAATACCAGTTTCCGACAACTGGAGGCAGTCGGTTGCCCATGAATCCATCGTACGCCCGATCTCCGGCTCATGCCAAGGCTTACAATCGGTAAAATGCGGACGATGGAGACGGGCCATGGCGACACCGGCGATCGTGGACTTCCGGCGGAACATCAAGGGCGAGGAATCGGCCGTTTCCGGCGAGAAAGTGGTCAAGGGCGAGCCGAAGACGCTCGTGAAAAACTATTTCAGCGAACCGTCGGGGCAATTCTTCGCGGGAACCTGGTCGAGCAGCGTCGGCAAGTGGAAAATCGAATACACGGAAAACGAGTTCTGCCACCTGCTCGAGGGCCGTGTGACGATCACGTCCGAAGAAGGAAAGCGCTGGCAATTCAACGCAGGCGACGCCTGGGTCATCCCGGCGGGCTTCAAGGGCACCTGGGAGTCGGTCGAACCGGCCCGCAAGCGTTACGCGATCTTCGAGGCCGCCAAGCCCGCATCCTGACGACTATTTCCACTCCGTCCCGAACGTGATGCCGACCGTCCGCGGCCGCGACGGCCAGACCAGCTCGTTGAACAGTCCGTAGTCGAACTGGTTATTGGCGTCCGCATTCTCCCAGCCGCGCTCGAAATACACCTCGTCGAAGGCGTTTTCGACCCAGAGCGTGACATACCAGGACGAATCCGTGCGGTAACCGAGTCGGAAGTTGAACTCATCCCAGGCCTGCACCGTCGCGTCCGGCAAGTTGTCCGGGCCGCCGTACATCTTCGAGCGGTAGACATATTCGGTCGTGAAGAAACCCTCGCCGGAAGCCATCGGCCACTTGTAGCTGAGGATCGTCGAGGCGCTGACCTCGGGCGCGAACGGCAGGTTCTTCCCGGCGCAGTCGCCGCAGGCGCCGAGGTCGATGATGTCCTTGGCGTCCGTGATCTCCGTGTCGAGCAGCGAGAGCCCCACGGTCGCGTCCCAGTGTTCGGTCGGTACCCAACGCAGGTCGAGCTCCAGGCCCTGGCCGCGCGCCTTGCCGACGTTTGCGACAAGCGAGGAGCCCTGGTCGAAGTAGACGAGCTGCAGGTCCTTGTAGTCGTAGCGGAAAAGGGAGGCGTTCAGCCGCATCGTGTTGCCGAACAGCCGCGTCTTGGCCCCGATCTCGTAGCTGTCCACCTGCTCGGGCTCGAACTCCAGCGGTGTCGTGCCGGGCGGCGCCGCTGTTGAAGACCCGGTTCGACATTTTCTTCCGGTCGTAGGTGTAACGGGCGCCCGCAGTCAGGTCAAACCGTTCCGTGAGCGCCCAGGTGAAATCGCCGTAGACCGCCCAGCCCTGGCTCCTCACGAGGACCCTGCTGCGCTCGGACTTGCCTTCGAGGATGTCCGCGGGGTCGATGTCCTCGCCCCAGTATGCTTCGAAGTTCGGGTCGTCGCAGCCGGACGCCGGGCCATCGAAATCCGGCGCCTCGGTGATGCTCAGGGCGGCGCAGAGGGCGTTCTCGTCATAGATTGGGTCGAACACGCCGTCGATGTCCTCGCCGTAAGCGCTCGCACCCACGAACCAGGTCACTTTCCCGTCGTTCGGCGAATTGAGGCGCAGCTCCTGGCTCCAGTACTCAACGTCGTTGAACTGGCCGTAGTCATTTACGCGGACCGGGCTGCCGTCGTAGTCCTCGAGGTAACGGAAGTTGAATGTCTTGTAGCCGGTCAGGGAAGTGACCGAGGACTGGTTCGGCAATGACCACACCAGGGTCGCACGTGCCTCGAAGACCTCCGACTCGTCGATGCCATGGTCGCCAAGGTCCGTATTGACGCGCTCCTGCGGCAAGCCGGCGGCGGGGACCCAGTACACGGACGGGTCCTGCTCGCGGTCCTCATAGGCTGCGGTCACGATGGCGTCGAGCGTGTTGCTTGCCAAGCGGAATGTTCACCATTGCATCGGCGTCAACTTGGTCGTAGTCCGCGAGCGTCAGCTCCGCGCTCGCTCCGAAGGCGCTCTCGGGCTTGTTGGTGATGACGCTCACCGCGCCCGCGATCGAGTTGCGGCCGAAGAGCGTGCCCTGCGGGCCCTTCACGACTTCCGCGCGTTCGACGTCGTACATGGCGGTCATCACGCCGCCCGTGCGCCCTGACCAGATGCCGTCCACGAACATGGCGACCGAAGGGTCGCCGCCGATGCCGAAGTCGTTAGGCGAGATGCCACGCATCGACAGCGCGTCGGTGAAGCCGTCCTCGGTATTGCCGCTGAATCCCGGGGTGAAATCGACGATGCCGCGGACGTCGGCCATGCGGCCTTCCTTCAGCATTTCGCCCGAAAAGGCGGATACCGACAACGGCACGTACTGGAGCGACTGCTGGCGCTTCTGCGCGGTGATGATGATTTCCTCGAGGCCGACAACGGAAGGCGCCTGCGCGGTTTCCTCCTGCGGAGGCGGCGCTTTCTCCTGCTGGGCGGCGGCGGCAAACGGGCAGGCCAATGTGGCGGCAACGACCTGGCGGACCGTCGCCAGTTCACGGCTCTTCATGATTGTCCCCCTCACACGGCACCCCGGGACCGTGCACCCCGCGGCCAGCATGCGCGTGGCCGCGAATTCATTCCAAGCGGTCGATTATTGTCGTCAAGGTCTCGAAGATGCGATCGACTTCGGCCCGCTCGATGATGAGCGGCGGCGACATTGCGATCGTGTCGCCGGTCGTGCGGATCAGGAGTCCCGCGTTGAACGCCGCGACGAGAGCGTCATAGCCCCGCGCCCCCGGGCTGCCCGCGCGTGGCTCAAGTTCGATTCCTGCAACCAGGCCATAGGCACGCAGGTCCACGACATTCTTGCGCCCTCTCAATGCATGGACGGCATCGCTCCAGTAGGGCGCCATCGCGCGTGCGCGCTCGAACAGACCGTCGCGGTACAGCCGCTGGGTCGCGAGCCCGGCCGCGCAGGCGACCGGGTGCGCCGAATACGTGTAGCCGTGAAAGAGCTCGATCAAGCCGGGCGGGCCCGACATGAACGCATCATGGACCTCGCGCCTGGCGACGACCGCGCCCATGGGCACAGCACCGTTCGTCAGCCCTTTCGCGCAGGTGATCATGTCCGGCACGACACCGAATTCCCCGGCGGCGAAAGCCGAACCCGTGCGGCCGAAGCCGGTGATGACCTCGTCGAAGATCAGCAGGATGCCGTACTTCGTGCACAGCTCGCGCAGGCGCTTGAGGTAGCCCTTTGGCGGCAACAGCACGCCGGTCGAGCCAGCAATCGGTTCGACGATGACGGCAGCGATAGTCGAGGCATCATGCAGCGCGACCAGTCGCTCGAGGTCGTCCGCGAACTCGGCGCCATGGACCGGCAGGCCTTTCGAAAAAAGGTTGCGCGCCGGATCGTGGGTGTGACGCAGGTGATCCACGCCCGGCAACATTGCCCCGAAGTACTTGCGATTGTTGACCATGCCGCCGACGGAGATGCCGCCGAAACCGACGCCGTGATAGCCGCGCTCTCGGCCGATCAGTCGGTTGCGTGCGCCTTCGCCGCGCACGCGGTGATACGCGATCGCGATCTTGAGCGCGGTGTCCACCGACTCCGAGCCCGAATTCGTGAAGAAGACCCGGTCGAGGCCTTTCGGCGTGATTTCGACGAGCGCGTTCGCGAGCTCGAAGGCGATCGGATGACCCATCTGGAAAGGCGGGGCGTAGTCCATCGTCGCGACCTGCCGCGAGACTGCCTCGGTGATTTCCTTGCGGCCATGGCCGGCATTCACGCACCAGAGTCCGGCGGCGGCGTCCAGCACCTGGCGTCCATCGGGCGTCCAGTAGTACATGCCCTCAGCCCGCGACAGGAGGCGAGGACTTGCCTTGAATTGCCGGTTGGCGGTGAACGGCATCCAGAAGGCATCGAGGTCAAGTCGGGCTGCGCTCATGATAATTGACACTTTCGGAAGGGAAACGCCATATTACGCGAGCACGTGTTTAAAATCATAGACAACCGGAGAGCCCATGGCGAATGACGTGAGCGCGCGGCTCAAGGCCGTGCGGCAAATGCACGGCCTGTCCCAGCGCGAACTCGCAAAACGCGCGGGCGTCACCAACGGCATGATCTCGCTGATCGAGCAGGGCCGGGTGAGCCCTTCGGTTGCGTCGCTCAAGAAAGTGCTGGACGGACTGCCCATGGGGCTCGCGGAATTCTTCACGATGGACCCGGCCGGCACGGCCCAGGTGTTCTACGCGCGTAACGAATTGGTGGAACTCGGCGAGGGCGACGTGTCGCTCTGCCTCGTCGCGGCCCACCGGCCGGGGCGGCGCATGGCCATCCTGCGCGAAACCTACGAGCCGGGCGCCGACACTGGCTCCGACATGCTGCGCCACGTCGGAGAAGAGGGCGGGATTGTCATGACGGGTAAGGTGGAGGTGACGATCGGCGGCCAGACGCGGGTCCTGGGACCCGGGGACGCTTACTATTTTGCGAGCGCCATGCCCCATCGATTCCGCAATCGCGGGCATGAACGCTGTGAGATCATCAGCGCTTCAAGCCCCCCGACGCTGTGAGGACGTTGCCGTGCCCAGGGAACAGAAAGCGGTTGACTGGCGCGCGATGGCGAAAAAACTCGCCCCGCGCACGAAAGCATTCATAGACGGAAAGTATGTGCCTGCCGTTTCGGGGGCGACTTTTGACTGCGTGAACCCGGCCAATGGCCAGGTCATCGCCCAGGTGGCCTCCTGCGACGCCGTGGATGTCGATCTAGCGGTCGCGAGCGCGCGCAAGGCGTTCGAAGCGGGCCACTGGTCGCGCCGCGCGCCGGCCGCGCGCAAGAAGGTGCTGCTGCGCTTCGCGGAGCTGATCCGCAAGCACCGCGAGGAGCTCGCGCTCACCGAGACGTCGGACATGGGCAAGCCGATCTCGGATTCAATGAAGATCGACATCCCGGCGGCAGCCAACTGCATTGCCTGGTATGCCGAAGCAATCGACAAGGTCTACGACGAAATCGCGCCGACCCCCCACGACGCGCTCGCCCTGATCACGCGCGAGCCCGCAGGCGTCGTGGGCGCGATCGTGCCATGGAACTTCCCGCTCATCATGGCATGCTGGAAGCTCGGCCCGGCGCTCGCAACCGGCAACTCCGTGCTGCTGAAACCGTCCGAGAAATCGCCGCTCACGGCATTGCGGGTGGCGGAGCTCGCGATCGAGGCCGGGCTGCCAGAAGGCGTGTTCAATGTCGTGCCGGGCTTCGGCTACACGGCCGGCGAGGCGCTCGCGATGCACATGGACGTGGACTGCCTCGCCTTCACCGGCTCGACACGCACCGGCAAGCGCATGCTCGAGTATTCGGGCAAGTCCAACATGAAGCGGGTCTGGCTCGAATGCGGTGGCAAGGCGCCGAACATCGTGATGAGCGACGTCGCGGACCTAGAGCGCGCCGCAAACGCGGCTGCGTTCGGCATCTTCTTCAACCAGGGCGAGATGTGTTCCGCGGCCTCGCGACTCGTGGTGCACGAGTCGGTACGCGATGCGATGCTCGAAAAAATCGTCGAGATCGGACGCGGCATGACACCCGGCGATCCGCTCGACCCGAAGACGCGCCTCGGCGCGATCGTGGACCAGGTGCAGCTCAACACGGTCATGGGCTATATCGAGTCGGGCAAGGAGGCCGGCGCGGAAGTGCGGCTCGGCGGCAAGCGCGTGCGAAGGGAAAGCGGCGGATTCTTCGTGGAACCGACCGTGTTCACGAACGTCGAACCGCAGATGAAGATCGCCCGCGAGGAGATCTTCGGGCCGGTGCTCTCGACCATCACCTTCAAGGACGTCGACGAGGCAGTCCGGATCGCGAACGACGTGAGCTACGGCCTCACTGCCGCGGTCTGGAGCCGTGACATCAAGACCGCGCACCGGGTCGCGAAGTCACTCCGGGCCGGCACCGTCTTTGTGAACTGCTATGACGCGGACGACATCACCGTGCCCTTCGGCGGATTCAAACAGTCTGGCAACGGACGCGACAAGTCGCTGCACGCGATGGACAAGTACACGGAACTCAAGACCACGTGGATCGACCTGTCATGAAGGTCACGGTTGCCGCAACCCAGATGGCCTGCGGCTGGGACCGCGACGCCAACATCGCGAACGCCGAACGGGTGATCCGCGAAGCGGCGAGGCGGGGCGCCCAGGTCATCCTGATCCAGGAACTGTTCGAGTCGCCGTACTTTTGCAAGGACCACCTCGCGAAACATTTCGAGCTGGCGCTGCCCATCGCGGAGAACCCGGCCATCAAGCGGCTCTCGAGGGTCGCGGCCGAGCTCAGGGTGGTGCTGCCACTCTCAGTGTTCGAGCGGGCGCAGAATGCCTACTTCAACACGCTCGTCATGGTGGACGCGGACGGAAAGACACTCGGCATCTATCGCAAGTCCCACATCCCGGAGAGCCCGGGTTATCACGAAAAATTCTACTTCTCGCCGGGTGACACCGGTTTCAGGATCTGGCCTACACGCTACGGAATGCTCGGCGTTGCCGTGTGCTGGGACCAGTGGTTCCCGGAGGCCGCGCGCGCTATGGCCCTGATGGGCGCCGAGATTCTTTTCTATCCGACCGCCATCGGCACCGAGCCGCAGGACCCCACGATCGATTCGCGCTGGCACTGGCAACGCACGATGCAGGGGCATGCGGCCGCGAACGTGATGCCACTCGTCGCTTCCAACCGCATCGGCACCGAGCGCGGTGAAAAGCTCGAAATCACCTTCTACGGTCACTCCTTCATCGCCGATCACACCGGCGAGGTTGTCGCCCAGGCCGACGACCACAGCGAGCAGGTCCTGACGACGTGCTTCGATCTCGACGAAATCCGCCGCTATCGCCATGCCTGGGGCCTGTTCCGCGACCGCCGACCCGATCTCTACGGGCCGCTCCTGAAGCTGGATGGTGGCCGGGATTGAGACGGCGCTCGCAGGCCGCATCGCCTGCGTGGATCTCGAGACCACGGGCGGGCATGCGGCGCGCGACCGGATCATGCAGGCGGGGATCGTATTGCTCGAAGACGGCGAGGTGGTCGAGGAATATGCGACGCTCATAAATCCGGGCACGCGGATCCCATACGCCATCCAGCGGTTCACGGGTATCACCGACGGCATGGTCGCGGACGCGCCGCCCTTTGCCGCGGTTGCCGATGCCATCGAGTCACGGCTGGCCGGGCGGCTCTTCGTCGCCCACAACGCCCGTTTCGACTATGGTTTCCTGCGCAGCGAGTTCCGCCGCGTCGAGCGGCGCTTCCGCGCGCCGGTTCTCTGCACCGTCCGCCTCTCGCGTGCGCTGACTCCGGACGAGCGCGGCCACAACCTGGACGCCGTGATGGCCCGCCACGGCATCGCCTGCGACGCGCGCCACCGGGCGCTCGGGGATGCGAAAGTCCTTGCCGAATTCCTGCGCATTGCGGGTGATCGCTGGCCTGAGGCGGAACTGGCCGCAGTCGTCGAGCGCCTGACCGGGACGTCGCGGCTGCCGCCGCAGCTCGATCCCGCGCTGGCCGACGAGTTGCCGGAGGGCCCCGGTGTCTACCTTTTCTACGGGGACGACGACGCGCCCCTCTACATCGGCAAAGCGAAGAACCTGGCGAGCCGTGTGCCGGCCCATTTTGCCGGCCCGCCAGCGAAACTGGAGCAACAGCTGACACGCCTCGTGCGGCGGATCGAGTGGATCGAGACTGCGGGCGAGTTTGGCGCGCTCGTCACCGAAGCGCGGCTGATCAAGGCCCGCAAACCGGTGTTCAACCGAAAGTTGCGTGCGTCCTCCGAGCTCTGGGCCATCACGCTGCGCGAGGACGGCGCCATGCCGCTCGCACGGATCGCGATGCTGGACACGCTCGACGATCCCGGTGTGAGTTACGGCATGTTTCGCCGCCGCACGGACGCCGCACGCGCACTCGAGGGCCTGATGCGCGAGCACGCGCTATGCGCCAAGTGGCTCGGGGTCGAATCGTCGGAAGGATCGTGCATCGGCTTCCGGCTCGGCCGTTGCCGTGGCGCCTGCGTCAGCCAGGAATCGCCGGCGCTGCATGCGCTGCGCACCCGGCTCGCGCTCTCGGGCCTCAAGCGGCGCGAATGGCCGTTCGCCGGTCCCATCGGCATCCGCGAGCGAGACTGGCGCGGAATCGAGGAGACCCACGTCTTCGATCGCTGGTGCTACAACGACGAGCCATTCGACCCGGACATTTACCGAATCCTCACCGGGTTCCTCGATCGCCCGATCCGTGGCGCGCAGCTCCTGAAGCCGGGCGAGTCGTGAGCGGTACGCCGTTCTTCGTCACGGCGGCGGCCGGCACGGCCGACCTGCTCGCGGCCGAGCTGGCCGCACTCGGCATCGAGGGTGTGCGCGAAGTGCAGGGCGGCGTCGCCTGCGAATCCAGTCTCGCGGCGGCCTATCGTTCCTGTCTCGAATCGCGGCTGGCGCTTCGGGTGCTGTGGCAGGTCGCGCGCATTCCGGTCACCGACGCCAATGCGCTGTACGCGGGCGTGCGCGGAATCGACTGGAGCTCGCACATGGATGCCAGCGACACGCTGGCCGTAGATTTCTCGGGCAGCGTTCCCGGCATCACGCACACGCAATTCGGCACTCAACGCGTGAAGGATGCGATCGTGGACCAGTTCCGGGAGAAGAGCGGCACGCGACCGTCGGTAGATCGCGATTCGCCGACGCTGCGCATCAACGCGCATGCGGCTCGCGGCGCCGTCACGATCGCGATCGATCTCTCCGGCGACAGCCTGCACCGGCGCGGTTACCGGGGTGGGCAGGGTGCCGCGCCGCTCAAGGAGAACTTGGCGGCGGCTATCCTCGTGCGCGCCGGCTGGCCCGCCATTGCAGCTGCGGGTGGCAGTTTCGTGGATCCGATGTGCGGATCGGGCACCTTGCCGATCGAGGCGGCGCTGATCGCCGCGGACATCGCGCCGGGGTTGCTGCGCGCGCAGTTTGGCTTCGAGCGCTGGAAACGGCATGACGCAGGGGCGTGGCTCGCGCTGCGAGGCGCGGCCGAGGCGCGGCGCCAGCCGGAGCTACTGGCCCACGGTCGTATCCGGGGCTTCGACCGGGACCCGGTTGCAATCCGCGATGCCGAGGAGAACGCTGCGCGCGCAGGCCTCAGGCAGCAGATCCTGTTCCAGCGCTGCGGGCTCGAGAAGCTGCCTGCCGCGCCCTCTGCGAGCGGGCTCCTGGCCGTGAACCCGCCATACGGCGAGCGTATCGGCGAGTCGGAGGCGCTGCGCGCGCTGTACGCACTTCTCGGCGAGCGCCTGCGCGCGGATTACCGCGGCTGGGAGGCCGCCGTATTCACGGGCAATCCCGCGCTCGGGCGGGAGCTCGGTATCAATGCACGCCGCACGCACCGGATGATGAACGGGCCGATCGAGTGCCGGCTGCTCCGGCTCGCAGTCGAGCCGTCGCAGTTCGTGCGGGCCCGCGCGCCCGGGCGGCCGCCGGTCATCGATGCCGAATCCGCGCGCGCCCGGCCCGGCGCGCAGATGTTCGCGAATCGCCTGAAGAAGAACCTGGACAGGTACGCGGCCCGGGCCCGGCGGGAGCGGGTGTCCTGCTATCGCGTGTACGACGCCGACATGCCTGAGTACGCCTTTGCCATCGACCTTTACCAGTCGGATCCGGACGGCAGCGAGGGCCGCTGGCTTTACGTGCAGGAATACGCGCCGCCGGCGACCGTCGAGCGCGACAAGGCGCGGGCGCGTCGCGAAGAGGCGATTTCGGTACTGCCGGAAGTGACGGGCCTGTCCGGGAACGCGATCTACTGGCGCACGCGCCGGCCGCAGAAGGGCAAATCGCAATACGAGGCGATTGCGGCAAACGACGAACGCGTGGTGGTGGAGGAGGGCGGGCTCGAGTTTCTCGTGAATTTCACGGATTACCTCGATACGGGGCTCTTCCTCGATCATCGCCCGACTCGCGCGCGCATCCGCGCGGCGGCGAAAGGCAAGCGCTTCCTCAACCTGTTCTGCTACACGGGTGCCGCGACGGTCTACGCCGCCGCGGGCGGCGCCATGGCGACCATGAGCATCGACATGTCACGCAGCTACATCGAGTGGGCCCGGCGCAACATGTCGATCAACGGGTTCAGCGGCGACGCCCACCAGTATCTTCAGGAAGACTGCCTTGCCTGGCTGGCCGGTGATCAAGGCGAGCGCTACGGCCTGATTTTCCTCGACCCGCCGACGTTCTCGAACTCGAAGCGCATGGATCGCGAATTCGACGTGCAACGCGACCACGTGGCGCTGATTCGGGCAACGATGGCGCGACTCGCTCCGGGCGGCCTGCTCATCTTTTCGACCAACTTCCGCAAGTTCAGGCTGGACCGGGGCGCGCTCGAGGATCTTTCCATCGATGACATGACAAAGGGGACGGTCCCCTTTGATTTCGCGCGTGATCCCCGGGTGCATGCATGTTTCGAGTTCCGCCGCCAGGATTGACCCTGCCCGGCTGGATCTACCGGGATGCCGAGTTCCTCGAGCTCGAAAAGCAGATCATCTTCCGGACGGACTGGCAGCTGGTCTGTCACGAGAACGACATTCCGGGGAAGGTCGACTACCAGGTCTTCGATTTCCTGAACGAGTCGACCCTGACGATCCATGGCAGCGACGGGCGCGAGATGCAAGTCTCGCCCGAGATGTGCCGAGTCCACGACGAGTAGGGCCGCGGTAACGGCGACCTGCTCGGCCGCCTGCTCTCCGACCTCGCACGGGAGCGAAGCCGCAACCCGCTCGATCTTCGGCTCGGGGTCATCGGCCTCACCGCGCTGCTCGATGGGCTGTGGCTCGAGTGGTGTCTCGATCCGGACGGCTTCAGCGCGACGGAAGCGGCCACGCTCTGCGAAGACTGGGTCGACCGCGTGATCAGACCCGCGGACCTCAGAACAGTCCGGTAATCCTGCCGTCGTCGGTGACGTCGATGCTGTTGGCCGCCGGCGTCACCGGCAGGCCCGGCATCGTCATGATGTCCCCGCAGATCATTACGACGAATTCCGCGCCGGCGGCGAGCCTGACTTCACGAATGTTCATGGAATGCCCATGGGGCGCGCCGCGCAGCTTTGGGTCAGTCGAAAAGGAGTACTGGGTCTTCGCGACGCAGATCGGGTAATGGCCGTAGCCGGAATCCTGCAGCCGCTTGATCTGTGCGCGCACTTTGCTGTCGGCCGTCACTTCGGACGCGCCGTAGACGCGTGTCGCGACCGCCTTCATCTTGTCCCAGAGGGTTTCCTTCTCGTCGTAGAGGAACTTGAAGTCGTTCGCATGCCCGCAGAGTTCGACGACCTCCCTGGCCACCTCGATCGCGCCCTGGCCACCCTCCGCATAGTGCCTCGCAACGATGACCTTCACACCGTGGTGCGTTGCGCGTTCCGTCAGCCAGCGCAGCTCCGCTTCGCTGTCCTCGGCGCGGTGATTGATCGCGACCAGGCAGGGCAGGCCGAAAACGTCCCTCACATTGTCGATGTGGCGATCGAGATTGGCGATGCCGGTCTGGAGGGCCTTCAGGTTCTCCTTGCCAAGATCCGGCACCTCGACACCGCCGTGGTACTTGATCGCCCGCACGGTCGCCACGATCACCGCGGCGTCCGGCTTGAGGCCGGCCTTGCGGCACTTGATATCGACGAATTTTTCGGCGCCGAGGTCCGCTCCGAAGCCTGCTTCCGTCACCACGTAGTCGGCAAGCTTGAGCGCGGTGCGGGTCGCCATGACCGAATTGCAACCGTGCGCGATGTTTGCGAACGGGCCGCCGTGGATGAACGCGAGATTGTTCTCGAGCGTCTGCACGAGATTCGGCGCAAGCGCATCCTTGAGGAGTGCCGCCATCGCGCCGTGCGCCTTGATGTCGCGCGCAAGAATCGGCTCATGCTCGCGGGTATAGCCGACGACGATCTTGCCGAGGCGTTCCTTGAGGTCCTTCAGGCTGGTCGCGAGGCAGAAAATCGCCATGACCTCGGATGCGACGACAATGTCAAAGCCATCCTGCCGCGGGTAGCCGTTGCCGGGCCCGCCGAGGCCGATCGTAATGTCACGCAATGCCCGGTCGTTGCAGTCCACGACGCGGCGCCAGGAAATGCGGCGTACGTCGAATCCCGCCGCGTTGCCGTGATGGATGTGGTTATCGATCATCGCCGCCAGCAGGTTGTTCGCCAGCGCGATCGCAGAGAAATCCCCGGTGAAGTGCAGATTGATGTCCTCCATCGGCACCACCTGAGCGTAGCCGCCGCCGGCGGCGCCGCCCTTCATGCCGAAGACCGGGCCGAGCGCCGGCTCACGGAGACAGATTATGGCTTTATTGCCGATGCGATTGAGCGCATCACCGAGACCCACCGTCATCGTCGTCTTGCCTTCGCCCGCGGGTGTAGGCGAGATCGCGGTCACCAGTATGAGCTTGCCGTTCTTTCGGCTGTCGAGGTGCGTGCAGTAGTCGAGCGAGACCTTGGCCTTGTAATGGCCAAACGGCTGAAGCTGCGCCTCAGGAATCCCAAGACGCTCCGCAACCAGCGGCACGATGGGCTTCATTTTCGCGTGCTGGGCGATCTCGATGTTGCTGAGGGCGCTTCCTTTGGACGGCGGCATGTGACGAAGTCTCCGGCACCGAAAATAGCTGCGTAGGATGCCTGTTACGGGGCTAGGGCGCCATGTCCGGTGTGGCGAACCTTGGTTTGTGAGGCGACATCCTAGGTCTGATTCGGTTTAGAGGGCTCAAAGACTTACATCTGCCGGGGGTGTTAGTCGGTGGGAAATGGCGTAAAACATCACGTCACTCTCATACTCAATAGTAGTTGGGCCGACACGCAAACTGACCGGAGGAGTTCGAGATGACGTCTCGCACAATGATCGTGTTGATTTCGCTCCTGAGTGCCGGGTAAGAACCGTCGGGCGCAGAAATCCCGCCCGAACTCCGAACCGCGATGCAGCAGCGACTGGAGGCAGTGTGGACGAAGGACACGGCCACTTGGACCCGGCTGACAGCGGACGAATTCACCGTCGTTGTCCCGGAGGGCGCTCTTCAGACCAAGGCTGAGCGCGTAGCCGCGATGAAGCTAGAGAGACCGGAGCCCGTTCATGCTGTTGAGCGTGAGCAGATCCAGGTGTACGGAGAAACGGTTCTCCACCGCTTCGTGGATGGGTCGGAATGGATTCTCGAGGTCTGGGTGCGTCAGGACGGCACATGGAGAGTCGTGGCGGCACAAGTCAATTTTGCGAAATCGTGAGCGGCCCAACAACGGCATGCAGGCGACGGCGGGCGCAGAACGCCAAGGCAGTCCGAGGCACCGTCCGCGCCCGCCGCGCCTGATGCCGAGCGTTGGGCGTCATGAGCAAACTGCTAGCGCTTGTCATTGCCGCAAACATGAGCGCGCCTACCCTCGAAATGCCCGGCCACTGGAACATTTGGATGCTCAAATCTTCAGGATGGGGTGGCCAATCCGGGATCTTCCTCGATTCTGCGGGCCGCAATGTGGCCATTGTCGATCCTGTCGGCCCTGCCAGTCGCGATCTATGGGAGGACTTCAGACGGGGCGTGCCGTCCACTTTTTGTGAGACGTCGCCCCTAAGCGACTATCAGGTTCGTAAATTTGCCTTTCGGATCGCCAGCATTCCGGATGATGTGCTCGCAACGGGCGGGTTATCGATCGCCAGCGTGTGTTTTGATGAGCCACGTATCGGCGTCACCCTTACGAAGGATGATCAACGATTTTATTTTGGATACTCATTGGAAAGGTCATGCCGCAACGGCCAAGAGATCCCAGATTGGCTGACTAGCCTCGTTAACGCGCTGTGGGTGCGCTATCGCGAGATAAAAGCATGCTCCGCAACACCATCAACCGCCACATCCACTCCATGACGCCCAACTATGCGTTGGAGCGGCCCGTAAGAAGCTGGAGCGAGCGCGCCGCAGGCGCGCGGAAGATTATCGCGCCTGCGGCGCGCCGGCCGGGCTCCTGCCCGGCCGCTCAACGCGGACGTTGGGCATCACCGCATGTTGCGTAAGGGCTAGCGGATGCATACATCGACGACGTTTGACATACCTGGATCACGAACCATCAAGTGTTTGGGAGTGGTTCGTGGGATAACCGTTCGTACTCGGTCTCTGCCCATGACAATTGTCGGTGGGCTTCGCACGCTGATTGGTGGGAGAGCTGGCATTTTCACGACGCTATGCGAAACGACAAGGGCAGAAGCATTTGAGTTAATGAAGACTCACGCAAAGCAATTGGGTGCAAACGCTGTTGTCGGAGTGCGATATGACACCGGCCCGATGGTCGGTGCTGCTGAAGTTCTTTGCTACGGCACCGCAGTATTGATAGAGCTCGGGCCGTGACGCGCCGGCCGTGCTGTGCACGGCCCGCTCAACGCGGGCGTTAGGTCGCATTGGAGAAATCGAGTGCCAATTCCTGTTCGGGCCGCGACTGTTCTCATGTGGCTCGTTTGGATCGGCGGCGTCATGTACGGAATAACAGCTTGGCTGCTCGCCAGACGAGCGGGCGGTTCAGGTCTCGTGGTCTTGGGTACCGTGTACGTGATTGTTTTTCTACTTTTGGCGCTCCTGATTTGCGCTGTCATGAAAGGTCGAAACTGGGCGCGTATCACTTACTCCGTGCTCGCCGTCCTAGCTAGCGGCACCATATTTTTGAGCTTTGCCTACGGCACCGCCGCAAACCTCGGGTCTCGTGTGGTCGGTGGCGCTCTCATCATTACCTACGCAGCAATATTGATGCTTCTCTTTCATTCGAATTCGCGACCATGGTTCAGGATGCCCAATGCAATCTAACCATGCATTGGAGCGGTCCATGAGAGCTTGGCAGGGGTGCGCCTCGGGCGCGGGGACAATTATCGCGCCCGCGGCGCATAGTTGGGCTTTCCCGCAGCCCGCTCAATGCGGGCGTCGAGCGACTGCAGCATGGGCGAACGCCGCAACCTGAAGGGGATCGTGCACGATCCCGGGGAGAATCGCTCGATGAACCGAGTAACGCCGGTCGATGTTTCCCGATGCCTGTTTGACATTCACCGCGACTTCTCTGTGACCATCAGGGCTCATGGGCTGGGCCCGCCCCTCAGAATTGACGGCATGACTGTGGGCATTATCACGATCACGGATGACGCGCCGCATGGTGGCGAGATCCATCCAGATGGGGACGAGATACTGTATGTTGTTTCCGGCGGCCTCCAGGTCACGGGAGAGTCAGACCCGAATGCATGCATTGAATTGCATACGGGCGAGGCGTGCAGCGTGCCGAGAGGCGAATGGCACCGAGTCCATGAATTGGAGAAAACCCGGCTTGTCCATATCACGCCAGGGCCAAATGGTGCACACAGGCCACTCTAGTTCGGCTCTGTGACCTACACTGAGCCTGGTATTAGGCTGCAACAAACGCCATTGTCCCAAGTTCACCGATTTCTGTTCCCCGCGCTGTGGCTGACCTGGGTCGTCTTTTGGTTGCTGGCCTCGCGCGCCGTCAAGCCGACCGAGCGTCGTGAACCCATGGGCTCGCGGCTGCTTCACATGCTGCCTTTGATGTTTGCGGTCTGGCTCGTTTGGACAGACCGGTTGTTCAATTCGTTTCTCGGCGCAACGCTCTTTCCGTGGGCGCCATGGGAATTCTGGGTCGCCGCATTGGTCACGACGCTCGGACTCCTCTTCGCGATCTGGGCACGAATTCAAATTGGCCGCAATTGGAGCGGAACGGTCACCATAAAGCGCGATCATGAGTTGATCACCAGTGGACCGTACGCCATGGTTCGACATCCCATTTACACCGGGCTCATCATTGCCATTGTCGGCTCCGCCCTGGCGCGAGATGAATGGCGCGGCGTTTTGGCAGCCTTCATTGCCTGGGTAGCTTTGTGGCGCAAACTCAGGCTGGAGGAGCGCTGGATGATCGAACGCTTCGGGGAGCAGTACTTGGACTACTGCCGCCGCGTCCCGGCGCTTGTGCCATTCTCCAAGTGGGGCAAGCCGTGAGATGCCGATTTCGGGCTAACCTTTCGCGGCTTTCGGGGAGCCAACCACCGACACAAAACCGGAGAAATCGACCATGACCACGGCAATTATTTTCCACGAAGTTCAGGATGGCGCGGTCTGGGCCAAAGCCTGGACAAGGGGACCAGGAAGCCGGCACGAAATGTTCGGGAGGCTTGGAATCAAATGGCGCAACTTCCGCGACCCCAACAACCCGAATGCGACTGGCTTAATGGCGGAAATACCCGATATGGCAAAATTCCAGGAGTTGCTGCGTTCCGACGAGGGCCAGAAGGCAATGCGGGAGGACGGCCTGAAGGTCGAGACAATGCGAATGTTGGTCGAGTTCACACCATAGCCTGGGAGCAACTCGAACCGCATAGCCATCGGTTGCAGCGGGCGGCGTTGCGCGCCGCCGCTGAAACGGAGCGTTAGGCGCCAATCATGGCCGCCACCAACCGCAGCACCTATTCGATGGCGACGGCCTGCGTCTCGGCACTCGTGGCGTCGATTCTTTTTCCGCGAACTCTCCGGGATACAGGCGGAGGCTTCGCGGCGGCTACTTCGGCGGTGGTCCTGTTCATCGGGTTGGCTGCCGTCGCGGCCCTCGCTTCGCTGGGTTTGCTGTTGCGCACACTCAAGCACCGGGCGGCGCTGTCGCTACCTGCACAGATCGCGGGTGCGTTTCCCGCGGCCTTGGTCGCTATCGGTCTCGTGGCACTCTGGTTGTCGATACGCAGTGGCATCTGAGCAGCTGACGTGAGTGAACCAACCTTGCCGAAACTCAGGCTTCTGGCGGAAGGAACGAGCCTGTCGTTGCGGGCTCACCCGGACAATAGGCCGAGCAAGCTGTTGATGCGGATGAGAACGAATGAGGCGCTCGTGGAAAACGATATCGATGATGGTCACAAGTATGTGGAGCGATGGACCGGCGATCCGACGGTGTTGGCGCGCGGTCCCATTGCCGTTATGTGGGGCGCATATGAATTCCTGATTGACGGGAAGTTTTCCCATTGCGGCATCGATTCGGCCGATCTTGCAAAGCTGGAAGGCTCATGGAAAATTGCGAACTGGATGTGGGCGGTTGAAAAAAATTGCGCAACAGGGCCGCCTGACGCGGACCCCAACATGAATAACGTTCCCGCGAACCTGAGATCTTCGGATACTGACAGGGAGACAACATGAACTGGTTTCTAGTCGCTCTCAGAAAGTACGCGGAATTTTCCGGCCGCGCGCAGCGCGCGGAGTACTGGTTTTTCGTCCTCTTCTATGTCCTCATCTTAATGGGAGTTTCGATCATCGACGCTGCACTGGGGCTCTACAATGGAATCGTGGGTATTGGGACCCTGGGCTGCCTGTTCGCGCTGGCCATGCTCATTCCGTCGATTTCCTTGACCGTGCGCCGGCTCCATGACACGAGCCGCAGCGGTTGGTGGATCCTGCTCTCGCTGATTCCTTTGGTCGGCAGCATCATCCTGCTGGTGTTTACCTGCCTCGACAGCACGCCAGGGGCGAACGCCTATGGCCCGAATCCCAAGGTCGCGACTGCATAGCGGCCAGGCATCGATGCGCCTCCCGATACCCGGTCTCGAATATCACCCGGAGCTGACGCCAAACAGCAAGGACACCTGGTGTTTTTCCGTAACGGGGGTGAGCCATCTGGAGCTCGTCGATGCGCTGCTCGACGCCCTGAAGCCGGGTTACGAAGTCGGCCTGCCGCACCCCCAGCACGATTGCAGCCACATGATGCGGCGCACGCCGGCTGGCTATCAGGTCCGCAGGATCTGTCACGGCCATTTCACGGATCCGTGGCGTGACGCCACGAGGGCCGAAGCCACGGAGTGGCTGCTTCCCTGTGCAATATCGATGATCGAGCGCGACGCGGCCGAGGGCTACCTGCATTGGGTTCCCGAGGATGCCGCGGGCTGATCGTGCGCCTCAATCCGCGGTCGGCGTCGCCGCCCTGATCGCGCCGGCGCTCCATTCGATCACCGGCATCGTGGAGCGGCCGCAGGGCGGCTTCTCGGATATCCAGCTTTGGCTCGACTACATTGCATTTCTTCCGATGTCCCGGTTGCTGCTGGGTATCCATGTCGTGCACGAACCCAGGCCCGGGCCGGATGCACTCCTCGGCGCGCTGGAATTGTGACCGGTCAAGATATGCGCGCTGACTGGCGTATTCGCCGTGCGCCGCTCACCTCGGGGACGGAGCGCTGGCAATTGGTCGACGGTGCCGGGCAAGGATTTTCCGCGCGGCAGGTATTTGCGCTGTGGAGGGACGATGAAGGATTCCGTGCGTTCTGGCGGGAGAGCCTGCGGACGGTTCCCTTCGAGGCGTATTGCTGGGAATGCCCGCCTGTGCGAACTGAGGTCTCGGGACAGGGCTTCGAATGCGTGTTTGTGTCGAGCCCGCTGTTGAACTCGATGCCAGCCGACCCGGGCCCGTTTGAAGAATATTTCACGAAAGGTTGCCGAGCCGTCAGCTTCGAAAGCCTGGGCCACGATGCCTTGCTCGTGGCACCTTGTCCCGGAAAGCCCGGGACTGATTTCGCTCACCTGGCGCGATTCGTCGCAGCCGCCTCGGAAGAGCAGCAGTCCGCGCTCTGGTCTTGTGTCGGCGCGGCCGTCGAGGGCCGGCTGAGTGACCGGCCTCTCTGGCTCAGTACCGCCGGTCTTGGAGTATCGTGGCTGCATGTCCGCCTGGATTCGCGGCCCAAGTATTACCGCCATAGTCCGTACATATGACGATCAACAGAAGGAATTGCCGTTGACGACGCTCCGCCAGCTAGTCCGATATGCCTGGGCGAGCCCCAACACACTGATTGGATGCCTGGCCGGGCTGCTGACCTGGGCGCTGGGCGGAAATGCGAAGCTCGTTCGAGGCGTGGTCGAGTTTTCCGGCGGGCTGACAGGCTCGCTCATCGCGTCGCAGCGCATCAGATTTCCTTACCGTGCCGTCACTCTCGGTCACGTCATTATCGCGACGGACGTGGCTTCGCTGGACGCGGCCCGCGACCACGAGCACGTGCACGTTCGCCAGTACGAGCAGTGGGGCCCCTTTTTCCTGCCGGCGTACCTTGCGTCGAGTAGCTGGCAAATCATTCGCGGCAGACGTTGCTACCGCGACAACTGGTTCGAGCAGGAAGCCCACAAACGTGCGTGATGGCATGAATCGACGCCTGTTCCTGCAGATGCTGGCCACGGCGGCCGTCCCTTCCAAGAGCCGTGCCGCAAGCGGCTTGCGCGTGCTAGTTGCGGGCGCGGGCATCATCGGCGCCTCCATCGCCTGGCACCTCGCGAGGCATGGCGCGACCGTCACGGTCATCGATCGGCAGGGTCCGGCGACGCACGCGAGCCGCGCCTCCTTTGCCTGGATCAATGCCACCTGGTCGAAGCAGCCGAAGGCTTACCACGCGCTTAACCAGGCGGGTGTCGCGCGCTGGAAGTTGTTACAGCCGGCGCTCGACCTGCCTGTGCGATGGGGCGGCTCGCTGGAAGGCAATGCGGATGAGAGCAGGAAAGATGAAATCGCTTCCCGAATCAGGGAGCAAGTGGCCTGGGGTGAGCAAACGACGATCCTCGAGGGGGCTGACCTCGCTGAGCTCGAGCCCAACGTGGATTTCACGTCGCTCAGCCAGGTCATCTATTCGCCAACCGACGGCGCGGCGAATCCAGTCGCCGCGACACATGCTTTCCTCGATGCGGCCGCGAACCTGGGCGCCAAGGTTCTCTTTCCCTGCGAGCTCACGGGCGTGACGCTCAATTCGGGGCGACTGTGGTCCGTCGCCACCAGCGGCGGCGACATCAAGGCCGATCGCCTCGTGCTTGCGACCGGCGCCGCTGCGGACGCAGCCAGGCGATTCGCAGACTGGGACGTGCCGCAGCGGGACGCGCCCGGAGTGACTGCGACCACGGCGCCGATGCCGCGGCTGGTCAACCGCGTGCTCTGGATGCCGAAGGTTCATCTTCATCAGCGCGACGACGGGCGCATGGTGCTGGGCGAGGAGGACGGCCCGCCGTCGACCCACACCGATCGCCTCGCGGGCCACCCGAACGACTTTCCTTCGCGCGAAATTGCGCTCCAGCACGCGCAGCGCATGCTCGTCCAAGCGCAGCGTTTCGTGCCCGGTCTTAAAAAGGCGACCTTCGAAAACGCCGTCATTGGCTGGCGCCCGATGCCAATCGATGGTCACCCGGTTCTCGGCGCATCGCCCGCGCGCAACGACGTATACCTCGCGGTGATGCACAGCGGCATGACGCTTTCGCCGTTCGTCGGTCAGCTTGCGGCACGCGAAATCGCGGAAGGCGCGCTCGCCGACGAATTTCGGGATTTCCGCCCTGACCGCAGGTTCGAGATGACCAGTGGCTACTAGGGCAGAAGATCCCGCAGCCGAAACCAGGTCATTGCCAGCACCAGCGTCGGCCGGCGGAAGAGCTTACCGCCCGGGAAATCGTGATGCTTGAGCCTCGCAAACACGTCAAAGCGCTCCGCCTGTCCCGCGATGGCTTCGGCGACGATCTTGCCCGCGATGGCGGTCGCGGACATACCGTGGCCCGAGAAGCCCTGGAGGTAGTAGACGTTGGGATCCAGGCGCCCGAAATTCGGGGCGCGACTCATCGAAATGTCGATGATTCCGCCCCAGGCAAATTCTATTTCGGTATCCGCGAGCTGCGGAAACACGTTTAGCATGCGCTGCCGCGTCGCCCGCGTAGTCCCGAGCGGATCCAGGCCCGAATAGCTGACTCGGCCGCCGAACAGGAGACGGTGGTCCGACGAGCGCCGGTAATAGTCGATGATCCAGTTGACGTCGGCGACGGCAATGTTGTCGCGCAGCAAGGCTTGCGCGCGATCGGCGCCGAGTGGCTTGGTGGCCACGATGTAGGAGGCGACTCCGATCAGCTTGCGGGCCAGCCGGCGTGACAAATCGACGTGCCCGACGTTGGCGCAGAGCGCCAGGAACTTCGCGCGCACGCTACCTGAGCCGGTGCGCACCGTCACGATGGGCCCGTACTCGATGCCGGTGACGGGGCTGTGCTCGTGGAGCCTCACGCCGGCCGCGATCGCGGCCTGACCAAGGCCAATCGTGTAGCGCAGCGGATGCAGGTGCCCGGCGCCAGAGTCATGCAACCCGGCGAGGTAGCGCTTGCTTGCAATCCACTCGGCGACCTCGTCCTTTTCCAGCAACCGGAGCTTGCGGTAGCCGAAGTCGTCTTCCTGTTCCCGCTGCCATGCCTTGAGTTCGTCGCGCTGCCGCGGCTTGATGCCGACGTGCATGTGGCCCCAGGTCAGGTCGCAGTCGATGCGGTGGCGCGCAATGAGGTCTCGGGTGAGCTCGATGCCCTCGATGCTGAAGTCCCAGAGCCGCTTCGCATCCGCCCGCCCGAGCTGGGCGGAAAGTTTCTCCATGCCCGAGGCGTAGCCCGGAATGATCTGCCCGCCGGAGCGTCCCGACGCGCCGAAACCGACGCGCTCTGCCTCGAGCAGTACGACCTTGTAGCCACGTTCGGCGAGATGCAGTGCGGTCGAACAGCCGGCGATGCCGCCGCCGACGACGCAGACGTCGGCCGCGACGTCGCCCGCGAGTGCGGGCTCGGCGGGCCCACGCCGGGCCGTCGCTTCGTACCAGCTGTTGGCAGGACGCGGGGTCATACGGGCTCCAGGTACCAGGCGAAATCGAGGGCTGTCAGCCGGGAGAAGAAATCCTGCATCTCGCCGCGCCGCGCCAGTTCATAGAGTCTCACGAATCGCTCGCCGAGGTATTCTCGAAGGAACGGACTCGCGCCGAGACGCTCGAGCGCAGTCGGCCAGTCGCGCGGCAGCGCAGGTGCCAGCTTGCGCTGCTTGTAGGCATTGCCCGTGAGTCGCGCGGGCGGCTTCAGCTCCTGGTCGATGCCGTGGAGCATGCCGCCGAGCACCGCCGCCGCGACGAGGTACGGATTGGCGTCCGCGCTCGCGACGCGATGCTCGAGCCTGCGGTCGGCCGCGCCGGATACCGGTATGCGGACGGCCACACCCCGGTTGTTGTAACCCCAGTTCGCATTCAAGGGCACGTACACGTCGGGACGCAGCCGCCGATAGCTGTTCGCATTCGGCGCAAAGATCGCCATGCCTTGGGCCATCGTTTCGACCAGGCCTGCGATTGCCTGCTTCAGCAATGCATTTCCCAGGACGTCCGCCGACGCAAAGACATTCTTCCCGTCTGCGTCTTGCACGCTCGCGTGCAGGTGCATGCCGCTGCCGGGCGCGTCGGCGTAGGGCTTTGCCATGAACGTGGCTTCGAGGCCATTGCGATGCGCAATGCCCTTGACGATTCGCTTGAAGCGGATTGCCCGGTCGCAGGCCACGCGCGCGTCGTTGACGTGGCGCAGGTTGACCTCCCACTGGTTCGGACCGCATTCGGCGAGCGCAGCTCCGGTGGGGACATCCTGAGCTTCGCAGGTTGCCGAAATCTCCGAAAGGATGTCCGAGACCGATTCGAGGTCTCCCATCGAATTGACCTGGGTTCTCGTCTCGCGCCGGCCGGTCAGGCGTGAACGCGGCGGCTGCGCGTGGCCCTCATCGGTTCGCTCAGGATCGACCAGATAGAATTCGAGCTCGATCGCAATGACGGGCGTCCAGCCGCGCACCGCATAGCGGTCGAGCACAGTCGACAGCACATGTCGGGGATCGCCAAAGAAGGGCGAACCGTCGTGGTCGAGCATCTGTACCTGGAGTTGTGCGACCGAGGCACCGAGCCAGGGGCAGGGGAACAGCGTGCCGGGAATCGGCAGGCAAGCCCGGTCCGCATCGCCCTCGTCGAAGCCGAGGCCGGTGGACTGGATCGTGCCACCGAGGACATCGAGCGCGAACATCGAGCCGGGCAAGTAGAAGCCGCCCGCATACACTCCCGGCAGGTCCGCGCGGTCGACACGTTTGCCACGCAGCACGCCGCACAGATCCGGCAGCAACAGGTCCACGGCCCGGACCGCGGGGTGGGCGGCCAGGAACCTCTCGGCATTCGCAATCGGGTCCCGGAGCAGGGCCATTCCACACCTGGCGTTTAAGATCTTGTATCGCGTGCCGGAATTGGCCGCGAGGCAGGATAACCACCCGCCCGCGCGCCGGGCAAGGTTCATGCGGTGCAACATAACCGGGCCAAAATGACCCCTTGGCGCCCGACAGGAAGCGGCTTCCCCGGTAGAACCTGCGAGGCGCTTCACCCTGGCTTTGTGAGACAATGGGCTCGGTCGGACAGGCCGCCATACCGGGGGCCGTCCAAAATAATTAACAGATGCACATGCCGAAGCCCGTCATCGGAATTCCAGCCGATCGCCGCCTATTGGGCTCGCATTGGTTCCACTGCGTGGGCGAGAAATACATCAATGCGATCGTCCAGGCGGCCGATGCCGTACCCGTCCTCCTGCCTGCACTGGGGGAGCGTTATCTGCGCGATTGGCTCGCGGCATTCGACGGGATCCTGTTCACGGGCAGCCCGTCGAATGTGGAGCCGCATCGATACCTCGGGCCGGAATCGGCGCCGGGAACGCTGCATGACCCCGAACGCGATGCCACGACACTGCCCATGATCACCGGCGCCGTGGAGGCCGGGCTACCGGTCTTCGGCATCTGTCGCGGCTTCCAGGAAATCAACGTGGCATTCGGCGGCTCGCTGACGCAGAAGCTCCAGGACGTCCCCGGCAATCTCGATCATCGCGAGGATGCGGAACAGCCGCTCGAAGTCCAGTACGGGCCGGCACACGATATCGAGCTGGTCGAAGGCGGAGTTTTGCACCAGATCGCGGGCAGCCGCCGCATCAAGGTCAATTCGCTGCACTCCCAGGGCGTCGACAAGCTTGCGCCTCGGCTGTTGCCGGAAGCGAAGGCCGAGGACGGCTTGATCGAGGCGTTTCGAATCGATGGGGCCAGGACGTTCGCTCTCGCCGTGCAGTGGCACCCGGAATGGAGGGTCATGGAGAACCCGTTCTCACGCGCGCTGTTCGCGGCCTTCGGCCAGGCCGGGCGCGAGCACGCGAGCAGGCGGTCCCGATGAGCGAAATCCAGCAGTTCCTGAAAGACCACGGCATCACCGAAGTTGAGGCCATCGTCCCGGACATGGCGGGCGTCGCGCGCGGCAAGGTCATGCCGGCCGACAAGTACGCCGAAGACGAGGGCATGCGGCTGCCCGAGTCGATTTTCCTGCAGACCGTGACGGGCGAGTACCCGGACGACGACAGCTCGATCCATCCGTCCGAGATCGACATTGAACTTGTGGGAGACCCCAAGACGATTCGTGTCGTGCCCTGGGCCGCGGAGCCCACGGCGCAGGTGATCCACGACTGCTTCTACGACGACGGCCGGCCCGTGCCGATGGCGCCGCGCTACGTGCTGCGCCGCGTGCTCGATCTTTACGCGGCCCGCGGCTGGCGACCGGTCGTCGCGCCGGAGCTCGAGTTCTTCCTGGTCGAGCCGAACACGGACCCGGACTATCCCCTGAAGCCCCCAATCGGGCGTTCGGGCCGGTCCGAAGTCGGGCGCCAGGCCTATAGCATTGCCGCGGTCAACGAGTTCGATCCGCTGTTCGACGACATGTACGCCTTCTGCGAGGCCCAGGACCTCGACATCGACACGCTGATCCACGAGGCAGGCGCGGCGCAGATGGAGATCAACCTGAACCACGGCGATGCGCTCGATCTCGCCGACCAGGCCTTCCTGTTCAAGCGCACGGCGCGCGAGGCGGCGCTCCGCCACAAGATGTACGCGACCTTCATGGCCAAGCCGCTCGCGGCCGAGCCGGGCAGCGCGATGCACATCCACCAGAGCATTGTGGACGCGAAGACCGGGGAGAACATCTTCATCGACGCAGAGGGCAAGCCGTCGCCGGACTTCGAGGCCCACATCGCGGGCCTGCAAAAATACCTGCCGGCCGCGATGTCGCTATTCGCGCCCAACGTGAACAGCTACCGGCGCATCCGGCGCGGCGACTCCGCGCCGATCAACGTGCAATGGGGCTTCGACAATCGCACCGCGGGCCTGCGTGTTCCGGTTTCAGAGGCGCAGGCGAGGCGCGTTGAAAATCGCCTCGGCGGAGCCGATGCGAATCCCTACCTCGCGATCGCAGCGTCGCTGGCCTGCGGCTACCTCGGCATGATCGAAGGGCTGAAGCCCACCGGGCCGATCACCGGCTCGGCCTACGACCTTCCGTTCTCGTTGCCGATGACGTTGGCGGACGCGCTCTCGCTGCTGCGCGCCAGCAAGCCGCTGGTCGAGGTGTTCGGGGAACGGTTCGTTGCGGCATACTGTGCCGTGAAGGAAAACGAGTACGAGACGTTCTCGCGGGTGATCAGCTCGTGGGAACGGGAACACTTGTTGTTGAACGTCTGAGAGCGGGGACACCATGAGCGCGAAGCCACGGATCACGGAAAGAGCGACGCGCGACTGGCAGGAACTCGATGCCCGCCATTACATGCACCCGTTCACGGACTTCCGCGCGCTCGCGGCGGAGGGCTCGCGCGTCATCACGCACGCCGAGGGCGTGTACCTCTATGACTCCGAGGGCCAGGAGATCCTGGACGCCATGTCCGGCCTCTGGTGCGTCAACATCGGCTACGGCCGCAACGAGCTCGCCGACGCCGCCGCAAAGCAGATGCGCGAGCTCCCGTACTACAACAGTTTTTTCAAGAGCGCCCATCCGCCGGCGATCGAGCTCGCGAAGCTGCTCGGCGAGCTGACGCCGGAACAGTTCCAGCGCGTGTTCTTCACGCAGTCGGGCTCCGAGGCGAACGACACGATTGTGCGCATGACGCGTCGCTACTGGGACCTGTTGGGCCAGCCGAAGCGCTCGGTCATTATCAGCCGCATCAATGCGTACCACGGCAGCACGATGGCCGCGGCCAGCCTTAGCGGCATGGCGGCCATGCACGCCCAGGGCGGCCTGCCGATCCCGGGCATCGTCCACATCGAGCAGCCCTACTGGTACGAGAACGGCATCGACCTCGCGCCCGAGGAATACGGCCTGCGTGCCGCGCGGCGCCTGGCGGAGAAGATCGAGGAAGTGGGCCCAGAACGCGTTGCGGCCTTCATCGGCGAGCCGGTGCAGGGTGCGGGCGGAGTGATCATTCCGCCGTCCACCTACTGGCCGGAGATCCAGCGTATCTGCCGCGAGTACGGGATCCTGCTGGTCGCCGACGAAGTGATCTGCGGCTTCGGCCGCACTGGCCCGTGGTTCGGCAGCGAATACTTCGGGATTGAGCCGGACTTCATGACGATCGCCAAGGGCATCACCTCGGGCTATCAGCCGCTTGGCGGCGCGATGGTCTCGGACCGCGTGGCTGACGTTCTCATCGAGAAGGGCGGAGAATTCGCCCACGGCTTTACCTGGTCCGGGCACCCGGTCTGCTGCGCGGTCGCCATCGAGAATCTCAATATCATGCGCCGCGAGAAGATCATCGAGCGCGCACGCGATGAGATCGCGCCTTATTTCCAGAAACGAATCCGCGAGCTGGCCGATCACCGTCTGGTGGGCGAGGTGCGCGGCGTCGGCATGCTGGGTGCGATCGAACTGGTCGCGCACAAGGGCAGCAGGACATTCTTCCGAGATCGCGGCGCGGTCGGGCTCATCTGCCGCGACCACTGCTTCAAGAACGGCCTGATCATGCGCGCCGTGCGCGACACGATGATCATGGCGCCGCCGCTCGTCATGACGAAGGAGAACGTCGACGAGCTGATCGAGAAGGCCAGGCGCTGCCTGGACCTGACGGCGAAGGACATCGCAGTCGGTTGAAGCGGGAGGGGGACATGCAGCGTGCGTTTCGACTCTGGCCCGCCGTTGTCGCCGGACTCGCGCTTGCCGCCTGCGGCGGCAAGCAGGAAACCGGGACCGCGGCAAAGGCTGTCGCTCCCGAGGAAAAGGCCGTCAATGTCCTGAACTGGTCGGACTACATCGGCGACACGACCGTCGCCGACTTCGAGAAAGCAACCGGCATCAAAGTCACCTACGACGTCTTCGATTCGAACGAGGTGCTGGAGACCAAGCTGCTCGCCGGCCGCTCGGGCTACGACGTCGTCGTGCCCACAGCGACCTTCCTCGAGCGCCAGATCAAGGCCGGCGTGTTCCTGCCGCTCGACAAGTCGAAGCTGCCGAATCTCAAGAACATGGACCCGGACATCATGCAGCGCATCGCCGCGCACGATCCCGGCAACCGGCACTCGGTCAACTACCTGTGGGGCACGATCGGGCTCGGCTACAACCCGGAAATGGTGAAGAAGGCGCTCGGTACCGACACGATCGACAGTTGGGCGGCGCTCCTTGAGCCCGCGAACGCGGCGAAGCTCGGCAAGTGCGGCATCGCGATCCTCGACGCCCCGACCGACGTCTACGGCTCGGTCGCGATCTACATGGGCACCGACCCCAACAGCGAGAAGCTCGAGGACCTCAAGGTCATCGAAGACACGCTGATGAAAATCCGGCCCTACGTCCGGTACTTCCATTCCTCCCAGTACATTAACGACCTTGCCTCCGGCGAGATCTGCCTCGCGCTCGGCTGGAGCGGGGACGTGCTCCAGGCGCGCGACCGCGGCGCCGTGGCGGCGAGGCCGGTGCGCGTCAAGTACGCGATCCCCAAGGAGGGCGCGATGATCTTCTTCGACATGCTGGCGGTCCCGGCCGATGCGCCGCACCCGGAGAACGCGCACGCCTTCCTGAACTACATGATGGATCCCGAGGTCATCGCCAAGGTCACGAACAAGGTCCGCTATGCCAACGGCAATATCGCGTCGCTTCCCTTCGTAGACGAGGCGATCCGTGAAGACCCCGCGATCTACCCTGGCGCCGAGGTTCGCTCGCGCCTGCACCCCGACCTCGTCGAATCGCAGCCGTTCAGCCGCGAGCTGAACCGCGCGTGGACGCGCATCCGCAGCGGCCAGTGACGGGTGGGCGCCCGGGCCCGTAGCGGGTTCGTGCTCGCGGCCGCCCTGGTAGCCGCCTGCGGCGGCGGGGATAAGACAGGCGCCCCGCGGGCCGCCGAAGAAAAGGTCCTGCACGTCTACAACTGGGCCGACTACATCGGGAACACGACGCTCGCCGACTTCGAGGCCAGGACCGGCATCAGGGTGGTCTACGACACCTACGATGCCAACGAGGTGCTCGAGACCAAGCTGCTTGCAGGCCACACTGGATACGACGTCGTGGTCCCTTCCTCGACTTTCCTGGCGCGCCAGGTCAGGGCGGGCGTTTACCGCAAGCTCGACAAGTCGTTGCTGCCGAACCTGGCTCAGATGGACCCCGAGGTCATGCGGCAGGTCGCGTTGAGCGACCCCGGCAACCAGTACGCCATCGACTACACTTGGGGCACGCTGGGTCTCGGCTACAACCCGGACCAGGTGAAGAAGGCCATCGGCACAGACACCATCGACAGCTGGGGCGCCATCTTTGATCCCGCCTTCGCTTCCAGGCTGTCCTCCTGCGGCATCGCCCTGGTCGACGCGCCCGAGGACGTGTTCAACGCGGCGCTCATCTACATCGGCCGCGACCCGAACAGCGAGCGCGCGGAGGACCTCGCGGCGGCCGAGGGCGTGATCGTGAAGGTCGTGCCCTATATCCGCTACTACCATTCGATGCAGAGCATCGGCGACCTCGCGAGCGGCGAGATCTGCGTCGCCCTCACGTGGAACGGCTTCGTCAACCAGGCCCGGTCGCGGGGCAGGGATTCGAAGACGCCGGTCAGGGTCGCGTATGCGCTGCCCAAGGAAGGGTCCACCGCCTGGTACGACACGATGGCGATCCCTGCGGATGCCCCGCACCCCCGGAACGCCCACGCCTTCCTCAACTTCATGATGGATGCGCAGGTGATCGCCGCCGTGACCCGCGACACCGGCTACGCTAACGGCAATGCAGCATCGCTGGCGTACATCGATGCAAAGCTCCGGAACGACGCCGCGGTGTATCCGCCGCCGGACGTGCTGGCAAATCTGCATCCCAACACGGCGCACTCGCAGGCATACAGCCGCGAAGTCAACCGTGCATGGACGCGCATCAAGACCGGCCAGTAGACTTCCGGGATATCGGGGGGACCATGGCGAGCCCGAAGTCGGAACAACGCAACGAGCCCTTGAAGGACCCGGGCGCCCAGCCTTATGTCCGGCTCGAGATGCTGACCAAGAAGTTCGGCGACTTCGTCGCGGTGGACGACGTCTCGCTGGACATCAACCGCGGTGAGATTTTCTGCCTGCTCGGCGGCTCGGGCTCGGGCAAGACCACGCTGCTGCGGATGATGGCGGGGTTCGAGGCGCCGACCGAGGGCACGATCCGGATCGACGGCGTGGACGTCACGGCGACTCCGCCGTACGAGCGCCCGATCAACATGATGTTCCAGTCCTATGCGCTGTTCCCGCACATGTCGGTGCAGAAGAACGTCGCGTTCGGGCTCCGTCAGGACAAGGTATCGAAGGCCGATGTCGAGGACCGGGTCGCGGAAATGCTGAAGCTGGTCCGGATGGAGGCGCTCGCAAAGCGCATGCCGCACCAGCTCTCGGGCGGCCAGCGCCAGCGTGTCGCGCTTGCGCGAGCGCTGGTGAAGCGGCCGAAGCTCCTGTTGCTCGACGAGCCGCTCGCGGCACTCGACCGCAAGCTGCGCGAGCACACGCAATTCGAGCTGCTGAACATCCAGGAGACGCTCGGCGTCACCTTCGTGGTCGTTACCCACGACCAGGAGGAGGCGATGACGCTGGCGACGCGAATCGGCGTCATGAACCACGGCGCAATCGTGCAGATCGGCACGCCTTCCGACATTTACGAGTACCCGGGATCGCGCTTCGTCGCCGACTTCATCGGTTCGGTGAACCTGTTCGAAGGCCGCATGATCGAGGACGAGCCGGACTACGTCCGTGTCGCCTCCGACGAGCTGGGCGGGAACTTTCACGTCGGGCACGGCGTGAGCGCGGCGCCCGACGCGACAGTCTGGGTCGCGCTCCGACCGGAGAAGGTCGTCGTGTCGCGTGATCGCCCGGAGGGCAATGGCGACAACCGCGTCGAAGGCGTCGTTTCGGAGGTCGCCTACCGCGGCGACCAGTCGGTCTATCTGGTGACGCTCGCAAGCGGGCGGCAGATGCGCGTGACCCAGCCGAATACGCTCCGCCAGGGCACGGGCGGCCGTATCCGCTGGGACGACAAGGTCTGGCTCTCCTGGGATTCCTCGAGCCCGGTGGTGGTCACGCAGTGATGTCGCCGCGCAAGCGCGGGTACTCGGGCCGCACGCTGGTCACGGCAGCGCCGTACCTGTGGCTGCTGCTCTTCTTTCTCGTACCGTTCCTGATCGTGCTCAAGATCTCGGTTTCGGAGATGCGCCTCGCGATGCCGCCCTACGAGCCGCTCGTGACCTGGATCTCGGACCACGTCGTGGGAGTACGGATCAACTTCGAGAATTACGCCTTCCTGTTCAAGGACGCGCTCTACTGGAAGTCCTTCCTGAATTCGATCGCGACGGCAGGCATCTCGACTGTCATCTGCCTGCTGATCGGCTACCCGATGGCCTACGGCATAGCGCGGAGCACGCCCGCTTGGCGAAACATCCTGCTGCTGCTCGTGATGCTGCCGTTCTGGACCTCGTTCCTGCTGCGTGTCTACGCCTGGATCGGGATACTCAAGAACAACGGCGCGATCAACAACCTGCTCATGGCGCTTGGGATCATCGACCAGCCCATTGTCATGTTGCAGACGAATTTCGCAATGTACATCGGCATCGTCTATTCCTACCTGCCATTCATGGTGCTGCCGCTCTACACGGCGATCGAAAAGCTCGACCAGTCGCTCCTGGAGGCCGCGGCCGACCTCGGCTGCCGGCCAGTCAAGGCCTTCTTCCGAATTACCGCTCCCCTCACGAAGAGCGGGATCATCGCGGGATGCATGCTGGTCTTCATCCCCGCGGTCGGCGAGTTCGTGATTCCCGCGCTGCTCGGCGGTCCGGATGCGCTCATGATCGGTCGCGTGCTCTGGGAAGAGTTCTTCAACAACCGCGACTGGCCGGTTGCGAGCGCAGTCGCGATCGTGATGCTCTTCGTGCTCGTGTTCCCGATCATGATCTACCAGCGCTCCCAGGGCCAGCAGATCGGGGGCCACCGGTGAACGGCCGCCGCTCCCGCTTTGTCACGACGATGATGGTGGCTGGATTCCTGTTCCTGTACCTGCCCATCCTTTCGATGATCATCTTCTCATTCAATGCATCCCGCCTGGTGACGGTGTGGGGCGGTTTCTCGACCAAGTGGTACGGGGAGTTGTTCCGCAACGAGCAGATCCTGGGCGCGGCCTGGCTCTCGCTCCGGATTGCGACCATGAACGCGACCGGGGCGACGATTCTCGGCACGCTGGCTGGCCTTGCGCTCGCACGTTTTGGCGATTTCCGCGGCCGGCCTCTTCTGTCGGGGCTCGCGACGGCGCCGCTCGTGATGCCCGAGGTGATCACCGGCCTGTCGCTGCTGCTTCTCTTTGTCGCGATGGAGCAGCTCATCGGCTGGCCGGAGGGGCGCGGCATCACGACAATCACGATCGCGCATATGACCTTCTCGATGGCCTACGTGACGGTCGTAGTCCAGTCCCGCCTCGCGACGCTTGACGAGTCGCTCGAGGAAGCCGCGATGGACCTGGGGGCGCGGCCGGCCAAGGTCTTCTTCCTGATCACGCTGCCGATCATCGTGCCCGCCATCGCCGCCGGGTGGCTGCTCGCCTTCACGCTGTCCTGGGACGACCTCGTGATCACGAGCTTCGTGACGGGTCCGGGCTCGAGCACGCTGCCGATCGTCATTTTCTCGAAAGTGCGTCTCGGCGTCAGCCCGGACATCAACGCGCTGGCGACCATCCTGGTGCTGATCGTCGCCATTGGCACGGCCGGGTTCGGAATCTATTCGCAGCGCCTGCAGAAGCGGCGCGACCTCGACGTGCAGCGCGCGATCGCGGCCAACGAGTAATGCCCGCCTCCAAGCTGCCCGGCGTTGGCACCACGATTTTCGCGGTGATGTCGCGGCTCGCAGCAGAAACGGGCGCGATCAACCTGGGACAGGGCTTTCCGGATTTTGACCCGCCGGAGCGGTTGCGGGAACTCGTGACCCGGCACCTCTCCGCCGGCCACAACCAGTACGCGCCGATGGCGGGACTGCCTGCGCTGTGCGAAGCGATCGCGGAGTCGGTGTCGCGCAGGCACGGATGGCGAGTCGACCCGGCCACCGAGATCACCGTGACGGCCGGCGGTACCGAGGCGATCTTCGCCGCAATCCATGCGGTCGTACGGGCGGGCGAAGAAGTGATCCTGCTCGACCCGAGCTATGACTCCTATGGCCCGGCAGCGGAACTCGCTGGCGCGCGAGTCCGGCGCGTGCCGCTTTCGGTCGCCGACTTCGGCATCGACTACGACCGCCTAGCGCAGGCCATCACGCCGCGCACCCGGCTCCTCGTCGTGAACACGCCGCTCAACCCGGCGGGCGCGGTGCTGGCGGCCGAGGACTGGGCGCGCATTGCGAAACTGCTTGTCGGCACGGACGCCTTTGTGCTGTCGGACGAAGTCTATGAATCGCTGGTGTTCGATGGCCGCCGCCATGCCGGCGTCCTCTCGAACCCGCAGTTACGCGGGCGTTCGTTTGCCGTGTTCTCGTTCGGCAAGACCTACGACGCGACCGGCTGGAAGGTCGGTTATTGTATCGCGGCGCCCGCGCTCACCGACGAATTCCGCAAAGTCCACCAGTTCCTGACCTTCGCGGTCTCGACGCCGGTTCAGCATGCGATCGCGGATTTTCTGCGGGAAATGCCGGATTTCGCAGACGGGGTCGGGCCCTTCTACCAGGCGCGGCGTGACCGGTTTGAGTCGCTCCTGGCCGGAGCGCGATTCGCGCTCCGGCCAGTGCACGGCACGTACTTCCAGCTCGCCGATTACTCGGCCATTTCCGAATTACCCGACGCGCGCTTCTGCGAGGAGCTGACGCGCAGGCATGGCGTCGCGGCGATTCCGCTGTCTGCGTTCTGCGACGAGGCGCCCTCCGTTCGGCTGATTCGATTCTGCTTTGCTAAGCACGACCGGACCCTGGAGGCAGCCGCGGCGAAATTGCGTGCGGTGTAAGCGGTCCCGGCATGGACGTAACGCCATGGAGTTGCCGTGAAGCGCCGCATTCTGTTACCTGCCGGTTTTTCGATTGCACTTGCCGCCTGCGGAGGCGGCGGCAGCGGCGAGAATGTGCCAGCTCCCGGGCCGGGGCCACGGGCCTGCAGCACGGGCATCTCGACGCCGCGCGTGTTTGCGAACCTCAGCTTCGTTTCGCCAGTCGCGTTGCTACAGGCACCGAACGATGCATCCCGCTGGTTCGTGGCCGAGCAGGGCGGCCGGATCCGGGTGTTCGAGAACGACCCGGCAGCGGCGACAGCAGACGTTTTCGTGGACCTGGGTTCGCGCGTCCTCTTCGACGGCGAGGCGGGCCTGCTCGGCATGGCCTTCCATCCGGATTTCGCCACGAACGGTCGCGTCTACCTCAACTTGACGGAAGAGGTCGGCGGTGGCATTCGCTCCGTGACCGCGGAATTCAAGAGCCTGGACGGGGGATTGACGCTAGAACCCGCGTCCGAGCGCGTGCTGCTGACGGTCGACAAGCCGGCTGCGAATCACAACGGCGGCAACCTCGCATTCGGTCCGGACGGCTTCCTGTACGTTGGGCTCGGCGACGGGGGCGGAGCCGGCGATCCCGACGGCAACGCGCAGAACGCAGGGAGCCTGCTCGGCAAGATTCTGCGCATCGACGTGGACTTGCAGCCGGGCGGCGCGCCCTACGGGATTCCGGGCGGGCGCGATGGCAATCCGTTTTCCGGGAATTCACTCTGCAACGTGAATGGCACCGGGGCGCAGGACTGCCCGGAGATTTATGCACTCGGATTCAGGAATCCGTGGCGCTGGAGCTTCGACCGGCAGGCGGGCGACCTGTGGGTGGGCGACGTGGGGCAAGACTCGTTCGAGGAAATCGACGTCGTCGAGAGTGGCGGCAACTATGGTTGGAACGCGCGCGAAGGCGCCCACTGCTTCGAGCCGGCAAGCGGCTGTACGACGGCGGGTCTCACGGAGCCGGTCGCGGAGTACCGACATGACATCGGATTTTCGATTATTGGCGGCTACGTGTACCGTGGACTGCAATCGACGGCGCTTGCTGGCCGATACGTCTTCGGGGACCTCGGCGGCATGATCGCCTCCCTCGAGCCGGACGGCGTCGGCGGGTTTACCGTGCAACAGCTGGTCGAGCGGGGCTGCACGCCGCCCGGGGCCGTGGGCGCACTGCAAGTCTCGTCGTTCGCAGAAGACCTGGACGGCGAGCTTTACGTGATCGACTACGGCCGCGGCGAAATCCGGCAGCTCGAATTCACCGAATAAGCTGAACTCAAGCCGCGTCGAGCGCCTTCTTCGGGGACTCCCGCGGCAAGGCCGGCTGCTCCTGGCGCGTGACGCTTCGCATGACGCGGCGGTACACCCCGCGGCCCGAATTGCGCCGCGTCATCACGAGCTGCCACAGGTGAAGCTGCTCGACGTCGAAGGCGGCCTTGCTGGACATCAGGTAGTAGTTCCACAGGCGTCGGAAGCGCTCGTCGAAGGGGCGCGCGGTCTTGAGCCCTCGGATCCGGTCCCAGTTCGCGTTGAACCGGTCGTACCAGGCCTGGAGCGTCGGCACGTAGTAGTGCCCGTAGTTCTCCCAGTCCTCGACCGCGAACCGGCCTTCGGCGGCGTCGGCAAGATGGCTCATCGCCGGGGCCATCGAATTCCGGAAGATGTATTTCTCGATCCATGGATCCACGACCGAGGTTTTTTCGCAGTTGCCGATCGTGTGCAGCAAAAAAAGGCCGTCCGGCTTCAGCATCTGGTGGACGACGCCGAAAATCGTGCCGTAATTCTTGTAGCCGACGTGCTCGATCATGCCGACGATCGAAATCTTGTCGAAAGGCGCGAGCCCGGATCCGGACAGGTCCCGGTAATCGAACCGCCGGATCGTGACCGGGAGCCCGCGCGTGTATTCGGTCGCGTAACGGATCTGCTCCTCCGAGAGGCTGATGCCCGTCACCTCGCAGCCGCGAGTCGCCGCCGCGTACTTCGCGAATCCGCCCCAGCCGCATCCGATGTCGAGCAGCCGGTCCCCGGCTTTCAGCTCGAGCTTGTCGCAGAGCATCTCGAGCTTGATGACCTCGGCCCGTTCGAGGTCGTCGGTGCCGTCGAAGAAGCAGCACGTGTACTGATTCCAGGGCCCGAGGAAAAGCGCGTACATGCGATGGTCGATGTCGTAGTGCTCCTCGGCCACGGCGCGGGAACGCTTGGGGGTCTGGAGATTTGTCACCCGGGCCTGGAGCCCGCGCCAGGCGCGCGCAGCGCGAATCAGCGGTTTTTTCTGTGTATTCACCGACAACACACGGCGAAACAGCTGGTCGAGCGCGTCGCAGTCCCAGTCGCCGTCGATATAGGACTCGCCGATGCCGAGCGAACCGCGGAGGGCCCGGCGATAAAGCCGGTCGCGATTGACGCGAATGTCCCATGGCCGGTCTCCGTCGACCTTGACGCCCGCGCCCTCCAGCAGGGACTCAAACAGCGGCTTGAAGAGTCGGTTGCTCATGGGGCGGCCGGCGGTATTTTACGCCGATGCGGGCGTAGAATGGCACACCTTGGTCTGACCGGGCGCGGGGGGAACCGGAATTGAAAAAGATAAACAAGCATCTACGCGCACTTTTTTTCGCATTGGCCATTGCGCTGGGGGCGTCGCTGGCCCCGGCCCAGAACCTGCCTGATGCTGATACGCGCGAGATCATGGCCTACACGTTGACGGAATCAGCGCTCGGCAAATATATGCAGGCGACGCGGAATCTCAGCGGGGTCAAGGTCGAGGACTGCGACGATGACTCCGGCGTGAGAAGCCTTGCGGAGGCCGCGGCAAAGATCGACGCGGTCCCCGGGGCGCGGGCCGCGGTACAGTCCGCGGGCATGACCAGCCGTGAGTACGTCCTCTTCGCTTTTTCACTCATACAAAACGGTTTCGCTGCATACGCGCTCAACCAGCCTGGCGGCAAGCTGCCGCAGGGCATCTCGATGGCCAATGTCGATTTCTTCCGCAAGCATTCGGGAGACATGGAAGAGCTCGCCAATGAAACCAAGGAGGGCGGCTGCGCGGGTGACGAGGACGACGGCAATTGACGCCTTTCACTCGGAGGCGAGCGGCAGGACCGTCGATTCCTTGATGACCGTGACCACGATCGAGGAGTTCACCGACTGAACGTTCGGGATCTTCGACAGGTGATCGAGAAAGAAGGCTTCGTATTCCTTCATGTCGTGCGTGACGATCCGCAGGTGAAAATCCCACTCGCCCGTCAGCGTGCAGCAATCGAGCACCTCGGGCCGGTCGCGGATGGCCCGCTCGAACTGCACGAGGGCGTCGCGGCCCTGGCTCGAAAGACGGACGTGCACGTAGACCATCACGTCCAGGCCGAGCGCCTCGCGATTGAGCAGGGCAACGCGCTTCCTGATGACGCCGTCCTGTTCAAGCTGCTGGATCCGGCGCCAGCAGGTCGTATTCGACAAGCCGAGCTTGTTGGCGACGTCGGCCGCGGATTGAGCGCCATTGCGCTGCAATTCATCCAGGATGCGCCGGTCGACTTGATCAATCGACATGGGTTGAATATTTCACAAATATGTGAAAACAGGAATGAATACCCCACTATTTTGCATGACAGCACAAGAAATTGCCACAACTGCGGCGTTGGAGCGTAGGATGCGCGGCGGGAACTCCCGGCCCGTCTCCGCATGAGGGACCCGATGGTCGCCCAGTCACGCCTGCATGTGCCGAAGACCCCGGCGCGACCCGGCGATGCACCCGATTTCAGTTACCTGAAACTGTCTCCCGCGGGCAAGGTCGCGCGCCCCGACGCCGGGGTGCCGGCGAATGAGATCCGCTATCTCTCGGAAGGCCTGGTGCGTGTGCTCGACGACCAGCACCGCGCGGTCGGGCCCTGGAACCCGCACCTCGATGCGGCGGACCTCCAGATCGGCCTCCGCCACATGCTGCTGACGCGGGTATTCGACGACCGCATGCAGCGAATCCAGCGCTCGGGAAAGATTTCCTTCTACATGCGCTCGTTCGGCGAAGAGGCCGTGTCGGTGGCGATGGCGATGGCGCTGCGGCCCTCGGACATGCTGTTCCCCTCGTATCGCAACCAGGGCCTGTATGTCGTCCGCGGGCGGCCGATACTCGATCTCATGTGCCAGCTGCTGTCAAACACCCGGGACATGTGCAAGGGCCGGCAGTTGCCGGTCATGTACCACTGGCGTGACGGAAACATATTTTCGATTTCCGGCAACCTCGCGACGCAGTTTCCGCAGGCCGTCGGTTGGGCGATGGCCGCGGCCATCAAGGGCCAGGACGCCATTTCGGTGAGCTGGATCGGCGAGGGTTCGAGCGCCGAAGCGGATTTCCACCACGCGCTCCTGTTCGCTTCCGTCTATAAGGCGCCCGTCATTCTCTGCGTCGTCAACAACCAGTGGGCCATCTCGACCTTTCAGGGCCACGCCGGCGGCGAGCGCCAGACCTTTGCGGCGCGTGGGCCGGGTTATGGCATCGCGGGCGTGCGGGTGGACGGCAACGACTTCCTCGCCGTGCACGCAGTGACGCAGTGGGCCGCCGAACGCGCTCGCACAGGACGCGGCCCGACACTGGTCGAGCACGTGACTTATCGTGCTGCCGCGCATTCGACGAGCGACGACCCTGCGCGCTACCGGCCGAAGGACGACTACCAGAAATTCCCGCTTGGCGATCCGGTCGACCGGCTCAAGAACCACCTGATCGCACTCGGGGAGTGGTCCGAGGAACGCCACCGGGCGCTCACCGCCGAACTCGAGGGACAGATCGCGGCATCGTGGAAGGAGGCAGTCGGCTACGGCACCCTCACCGAGGCGCCCCGGCTCGATCCCGGGCTCATGTTCCACGACGTCTTCAAGGACATGCCCAGGCACCTGCTTCGGCAAGAAGCCGAACTGCGCGACGAAATGGCGGGAAAATAGCGCCATGGCCCAGATGAACATGATCCAGGCGCTGAATTCGGCGATGGACATCAAGCTCGGCCAGGACCCTTCCGTCGTCGTCATGGGCGAGGACGTCGGCTATTTTGGCGGCGTCTTCCGCGTCACCGACGGGCTGCAGCGCAAGTACGGCGAGAGCCGGGTGATGGATACGCCGATCGCCGAAGGCGGAATCATCGCAGCCGCAATCGGCATGGCCATAAACGGCCTGCGGCCGGTCGCCGAGATCCAGTTCGCGGACTACATTTACCCGGGTTTCGACCAGATCGTGAGCGAGCTCGCTCGCATCCGTTACCGGAGCGCAGGGGAGTTCCATGCGCCGGTGACCGTCCGCACGCCCAGCGGCGGCGGCATCCGCGGCGGACAGACCCATTCGCAAAGTCCCGAGGCGCTGTTTGCGCACGTCGCGGGACTCAAGGTGGTGATGCCGTCGAATCCTTACGACGCGAAGGGCCTGCTGATCTCCGCGATCGAGGATGATGATCCGGTCATCTACTTCGAGCCGAAACGAATCTATAACGGCCCGTTCGACGGCGACCCGAACAAGCCGGCCGTGCCGTGGAGCACCCATGAAAAGGGAGCCGTGCCGGACGGCCACTACACCGTGCCGATCGGCAAGGCCGAGATCACCCGCGAGGGCAACGACCTCACCGTCGTCACCTATGGCACCATGGTGCATGTCAGCGATGCCGCGGCCAGGAGCCTCGGCCTCAATGCGGAGATCATCGACGTGCGAACGATGGTGCCGCTCGATACCGACACGATCTGCAACTCGGTTGCGCGAACCGGCCGCTGCGTCGTCGTCCACGAGGCGACACGCTTCGCGGGCTTCGGCGCCGAGCTCTCCGCGACGATCCAGGAGAACTGCTTCTGGAATCTCGAGGCCCCGATCCTGCGCGTTGCGGGCTGGGACACGCCGTATCCGCACGCTTTCGAATGGGAGTACTTCCCGGGCCAGGCGCGGGTCGCAAAGGCACTGAAGGCCGTCATGGAGGCCTCATGAGCCGCTACGTATTCAAGATGCCGGACCTTGGCGAGGGCACGGTCTCCGCGGAAGTCGTCGAATGGAAGGTCAAGGTCGGCGATTCGGTCCAGGAGGACCAGGTCATCGCCGAGGTGATGACCGACAAGGCGGCCGTCGAAATTCCCGCCCCCGTGAGCGGACGGGTTGTCTCCATCACAGGCCAGCCGGGCGACATGGTCGCGGTCGGCTCCGAACTGATTGCCTTTGACACCTCCAGCGCGGCTCCCGCGGAGTCAGCGCAGGCGACAAAAAAATCTGCGGCGGCGGCCGCCGTCGACGAGCCGAGGGCGGCTCCCGCGGCCGCCTCCGCTCCAAGGTCCACCAGCTTGCGGGTGATGGCGTCGCCGGCAACGCGCCGCAAGGCTCACGTCGCGGGCGTCGACCTCGCAACCGTCAATGGCACCGGCCCGGGCGGACGGATCTCCGCGCAGGACCTCGAGTCCGCGATCGCCGGCGAGGGCAGTGCCTCGGCGAGACCCGCGGTCCGCGAGGCAAGGAATGGTGTCGAGGAGATCAGGATTATCGGCGTGCGCCGCGTGATTGCCGAACGGATGAGCGCCGCGAAGCGCAATATTCCGCACTTTGCATATGTCGAGGAAGTGGACGTCACCGAGCTCGAATCGCTCAGGCAATACCTCAATTCCCGCCAGCCGAAGGGCGCGCCAACCCTGACTTACCTGCCGTTCCTGGTCGCGGCGCTAGCGCGCGTGCTGGAGAGTTTTCCGCAGTGCAACGCCGTTCACGACGCTGAGCGGAACCTCATCCTGCGCCATGCGGCCGTGCACGTTGGAATCGCGACCCAGACGCCTGACGGGCTCAAGGTGCCGGTCGTCAGGCACGCCGAGGCGCGCCCGCTCCACGACCTCGCGGCGGAAATCCGTCGCTTGACGGAGGCCGCGCGCAACAACAAGACGTCCCGCGAGGAGCTCATGGGCTCGACGATCACCGTCACGAGCCTTGGCCGTCTCGGTGGCATCGCCTCGACACCCGTCATCAACGCGCCGGAAGTCGCAATCGTCGGCGTCAACAAAGCCGTGGATCGGCCCGTCGTCTCAGGCGGTGCGATCGCGATCCGCCGCATCATGAATCTTTCGTCTTCATTCGATCATCGATTCGTGGATGGTTTCGACGCCGCGGCGATGATCCAGGCGCTCAAGGAACGACTCGAGCATCCCGCCAGCATCTTCATACAGGACTGAAAGCAATGAATGCACAGGCCATGCCGAACACGAAATCCGCCGATTCCTCTGCGCGCCCGGGATTCGGCACCGTACTGGCGGGCAGCATGGCGGTTGCGAACTGGAGCGACGGCAAGTGGTCGCAGTACGAGCTGAAAAAGTTCGGTCCGATCGAGTTGTCGCCCGCGATCCACGGGCTCCATTACGGCAGCACCTGCTTCGAGGGCTTCAAGGCCTATCGCTGGGCTGACGGCAGCATCAACATATTCCGCATGGACAGGCACATCGCGCGCATGCAGAACAGCGCGCGCTCTCTCCTGCTGCCCGAGCCGGATGCCGCCCAGCTTGCCACGATGATCAAGTCGGTCATCGAAAAGGTGCGCGGCGAAGTGCCGGAGGCCCCGGGCGCGCTGTACCTGCGCCCGATGCTCTTTGGCACCGGGGAGAGTATCGGGGGCGCGACTTCGCCCGCGAACGCCGCGATGCTGGTCGTGCTCGCGAGCCCGGTGTGGGAATACTTTGCGAAAGGTGAAAAGCCGCTTCGCATCTACGTCGAGGAAAAGGCGACGCGCACAGCTTCGCTCATGGGCATGGTTAAGGCGGGCGGAAACTATGCCGCGGCGCTAGCACCCACGGTCGCCGCACGCCGGCAGTATCAGGCGGACCAAGTGGTGTTCTGCCCCGGCGGCTCGGTCCAGGAAACGGGCGCCGCCAGCTTCCTGCTGATCCGGGACGGCAAGATCCTGACGCGGAGCCTCGACACCACGATTCTGCACAGCATTACGCGCGACTCGATACTGACGATCGCACCGCAGCTCGAATTCGAGGTCGAGGAGCGCGTGTTCAAAGTCGAAGAGATGCTCGACTGGGTCAAGGACGGCGAGGCTGCGCTCTGCGGCACGGCGGCGGTGCTCTCGGGTGTCGGCTGCCTCGTACGCGAGGGCGGGCGCGAGTTCCAGGTCGGCAGCGGCGAGGTCGGCCCAAAAACAAAGAAACTCCGCAAGGCGCTCGTCTCGATGCAGCGCGGGGAAATCCCGACGCCGGCAGGCTGGATCACGCGGGTCTGACGCCCGCGCGGCTGCTTCCCGGATGAAAGGCCGCACGCGCGTCAATCACCCGCCGCAGGTCACGCTGCCGGCGGACAACCGACCGCTGGTCGCGCCGATCTACCAGACGGTCAAGTTCGCCTTTGAGAGCCTCGAGGAAACGCTGCGTATGACGCGCGGCGAGCGCGAGGGCTTCTTCTATTCGCGCACGGCCAATCCGACGACCCGCCAGCTCGAAAAGCTCCTCGCCGAACTGCAACAGCGCGACGACTGCATCGCGACGGGCTCGGGCGTCGCGGCGATTTCCGCCTGCCTGCTGTCGCTGCTCAAGGCTGGCGACCACATGCTCTGCTTCGCCGAAACCTATGGGCCGAGCAGGCAACTGATCCAGGGGCTGCTCAAGCGTTTCGGCGTCGAGCACACGATGCTCTCGATCCTGGACGACGAGGGCATCAAGCGGGTACTGGCGGGCCGTCCGACCCGGCTCGTCTACTTCGAGTCCCCTACGAATCCCGTCACCCGCATCGCGGATATCGCCGGCATCACCCGTGCGGCGCATGCGTCGGGCGCGCTCACGGTGCTCGACAACACGTTTGCGGGTTTCCACAACCACGGCCAGTACGGCATCGACGTGTTCGTTCACAGCCTGACGAAGTACGCCTCGGGCCATGGTGACGTCATGGGCGGCGCAATCATCGCGCGGGCGGAAATCATCAAGGCGATCCGTCGCGACTCGATCCTGCTTGGCATGCAGCTCGATCCCCACGCCGCCTTCCTGGTCATGCGGGGCATGAAGACTTATTACCTGCGCTGCGAGGCCCAGGCCGCGAGCGCCGTCCAGGTTGCCGCCTTCCTCGAGGGACACCCGGCGGTCGAGCGTGTGCATTACCCGGGGCTGCTCTCGCATCCGCGACACGCGCTGGCGCGCGAACAGATGCGCGATTTCGGCTCGATCGTCGCCTTCGATCTGGCGGGAGGGACCGATGCTGTGCGCGGGTTTGTCGACTCGCTGGAGTTCTTCGCGCTCACGCCGAGCCTTGGTTCGGTCGAGTCGCTGGTCATGCCGCCGCAGCTCCTGAAGGCCCGCGGGCTCGGCAAGGATTTGCAGGCGGCCAGCGGGATCACGGATGGCACGATCCGCCTCGCGATCGGGATCGAGGACACCGGGGACCTGATCGAGGACCTCGAGGAAGCGCTCAACGCCGTCAAGTGACCCGGAGGGGACGGTCCCTCTTGCTGGCATGCAAAGGCGAGAATCTCCTAGATGCTGCTCGCAACGCGCACGCGGTGCGGGTGGTAGGGAAGGACCTCGACGAGATCCCCCGCCGCGAGCCGTTCCTGCAGCGCGCGCCACCAGCCGGCCTCCAGGATCTCGCCATGCTTCTCGAGGAACACCTGCTGCAGCCGTCCCTCGAAGCCGAGGAACCTCAGGAATGTCTCGGGGAACACGTCGTTATCGCCGACGTAAAACCAGCTCTCGGCCCGCATTTCGTCTTCCTCGGACGTCGCCTCCGGCACGTCCCTGAAGCGGCATTCGGTCACGCGGCAGAGCTCATCGTAGTCGTAGAAAATCACGCGGTTGTGCCGGGTGACCCCGAAGTTCTTGAGCAGCAGGTCGCCTGCGAAGATGTTCGTGTAGGCGAGGTCGCGGATCGCCTGGCCATAGTCGATCACGGCGAACTCGGCCTGCTCAGGCGTTGCAGTCCGGATGTACAGGTTGAGCGGCGTCATCTGGCGTTCGATGTACACGTGGCCCACGATCAGGTCCTCGCCGTCGCACTGGACGTTGTCCGAGCACTCGGAAATGAGCTCCTCGAGCACGTCGGGCGCGAAGCGGCCCTTCGGCAGCTGGATGCGTCGGAACTCCTGGGCATCCACCAGGCGACCGGCACGGTCGTGGCGGAACACCATGTCGTACTTCGCCATGACTTCCTCGCGGCGCACGTTCTTGACGGCGGGAAAGCGGTCGCGGATCACCTTGAAGATGACATCGGCGTTCTCGAGCGTGAAGCAGGCCATGACCATGCCGCGCTCGCCGGGCGCGCGCACAAACCGGTCCTGTGTGTGCCCGAGGTGACGGAAAATTTCGCGGAAGCGCTCGGTCTTGCCCTGCTTGGCACGGCCGAGGACGGTGAAGAGCTCGGACACGGGCTTTGCCGGCACGATCGCGTGCAGGAACAGCACCGCATCGCTGACGCGCTCGAGGTCTACGTGGAAATAGGAGCGCGTGAAGCTGAACAGAATAGAGACGTCTGCGACCGATAGCATGACCGTGTCCACCAGCACGCCGAGCGGCGAATTGCGGAAGGCGATCGCGAGCGGCAGAGTCCAGCCGTCGCCGCGCAGGCAACCGACGACGTATGCGCGGCTCATCTGGTAGAAGACCGGGCGGATTACCTCGACCTCGCGCAACGGCCGCGTCTCTCCGAGACCCTTGAGCTTCAGCTCCACGTCCGCGGTCACGTGCCCGACGCTCCCCTCGAAGTCGCGCCAGGGTGTGCGGAAGCGGTAGTCGGAGAGCAGCTCCTCGATCAGGAGGTCGAGCGAACCGCGGTTGGCGTAATGCTCGGTCAGGCGCGCGGAGTCGGCGCCGCGCAGCGGGTCGAGATCGAGTGCGAAGAACTCGATGCCCGGGTCGACGCCGACCGTGCCGAAGAGCCTGCGAGTGATCGAGCTGAAGAAAGTCTTCAGGAACTCGGGATCGGCGAGCGGCCCGATTCGGCGCTCGTAGTCTGACCTGATCGCGGCCCAGAGTGCAGTGTCGTGCGCCGAGGCTCCAAGGCGCTTCTTCATCTCCGCGACGGCTGCGTTCACCGCGGTCGCGTAGAGTTCAATCCGCTCGACGACGTCGGCCTGCGAACCCGACCAGTCGCGGTTCTCGAACCGCCCGGGGGCGCGGCGCGTGATCGCCCGGAATTCCGAGTTGTAGCGTGCGAAGGCCGCAACAATTGCGGCAGCGCAGCCGAGGGCGCGCGGGTCGCTCAACGCATGTTGCGGATCAAGGCGTCGCCGAACTCGCTGCACTTCAATTCGGTCGCGCCGTCCATCAGCCGTGCGAAGTCGTAAGTCACGGTCTTGTCGGCGATCGTGCGGTCCATCGCGGTCAGCACCAGTTCGGCGGCCTCGGTCCAGCCCATGTAGCGCAGCATCATCTCACCTGACAGGATCACCGAGCTCGGATTGACCTTGTCGAGATTCGCGTACTTCGGCGCCGTGCCGTGGGTCGCCTCGAACACGGCGTGACCAGTCATGTAGTTGATGTTGCCGCCGGGCGCGATGCCGATGCCGCCGACCTGGGCCGCGAGCGCATCCGACAGGTAGTCGCCGTTAAGGTTCATGGTCGCGATGACGTCGAAGTCATCGGGCCTCGTGAGGACCTGTTGCAGCGTGATGTCCGCGATGGCGTCTTTGACCAGGATGCATCCGTTCGCAAGCGCCTTCTTTTGCTCGTCGTTCGCGGCGGCATCGCCCCTGGCGGCGCGCGTCCGTTCCCACTGGTCCCAGGTATAGGCGTCATTCGCAAATTCTCGCTCTGCGAGCGCGTACCCCCAGTTGCGGAAGGCGCCTTCCGTGAACTTCATGATGTTGCCCTTGTGCACGAAGGTCACGCTCTTGCGCCTGTTCGCGATCGCATATTCGATCGCCGCACGCACGAGGCGCTCGGTGCCCTCGCGTGACACGGGCTTGATCCCGATCCCGGAACTCGCCGGGAACCGGATCTTGGCGTAGTACTTCGGGAACTGCTCCTTCATGAACGCGAGGAACTTCGCATTCTCCGGCGAGCCCTCCTCGAACTCGATGCCGGCATAGATGTCCTCGGTGTTCTCGCGGAAGATCACCATGTCGACTTTTTCAGGCGCCCGGACGGGCGAGGGTACGCCCTTGAACCAGCGCACGGGACGCAGGCAGACGTAGAGGTCGAGCATCTGGCGCAACGCCACGTTGAGCGAACGGATGCCGCCGCCGATCGGCGTCGTCAGCGGGCCCTTGATCGAGACCAGGAACTCGCGGCAGGCCGCCACGGTTTCGTCGGGCAGCCAGGTATTCAGGAGCTTGTTGGCCTTCTCGCCGGCGTAGACCTCCTTCCACTCGAGCCGGCGCTTCCCGCCGTAGGCGTTCTTCACCGCGGAGTCGAGAACGCGCACGCTCGCGCTCCAGATGTCGGGACCGGTGCCGTCTCCTTCGATGAATGGAATGACCGGATGATCGGGGACCTGTAGCTTGCCGTTCGCTATTCGGATTGTGTCGCCCATGGGCGAATGCTAGCACGGCATCGCGTAGAATCGCCGCCATGGCGATGCCGGCAAAGGACGGATTCCGGATGCCTGCGGAGTGGGAACCGCATGCCGCTACCTGGATGCTGTGGCCCGAGCGTCCGGACAACTGGCGTGACACCGGCCTGCCTGCGCAGCGCGCCTACGCCGCGGTCGCTGCGGCCATTGCGAAAAGCGAGACCGTGACGATGGGCGCCTCGGCCGGGCAGTTCGCGACGGCGCGCGCCGTACTGCCCCCGGGCGTGCGGGTGGTCGAGATCTCCTCCAATGACGCCTGGATGCGCGATGTCGGACCGACGTTCGTCGTTGACCGGCGCGGCCGCGTGCGCGGCGTCGACTGGATGTTCAATGCCTGGGGCGGGAAAGCGGGCGGCGCTTATGCGAACTGGGAGCTCGACGACCAGGTCGCGGCCAAGGTGCTCGAGATCGAATCGGCGGTTCGCTACCGTGCGCCATTCATCCTGGAGGGCGGGGCAATCCACGTGGACGGGCAGGGCACACTGCTCACGACCGAGGAATGCCTGCTGAATCCCAACCGCAACCCGACGCTTCGTCGCGGGCAGATCGAGAGCCTGCTCGAGCGCTACCTCGGCGTGCGGGAAATCATCTGGCTGTCTCGCGGCGTCTTCAACGATGAGACCGACGGTCACGTGGACAACCTCTGTTGTTTCTCGCGACCGGGAGAAGTCGTGCTCACCTGGTGCGACGAGCCCGAGGATCCGCAGTACGACATCTCGCGTGCGGCCCTCGAGGTCCTCCAGAAAGCCAGGGACAGTCGCGGCAGGCGGCTCAAGATCCACAGGCTGATGCAGCCGGGGCCGCTCTACATGAGCGAGGCGGAAGCCGCGGGCATCGAGCGCTCGCCCGATTGCAAGCCGCGCCGCGCCGGCGACAGGCTCGCCGGTTCCTACGTCAATTTCTACATAGCGAACCGGCACATCGTCATGCCGCTGCTCGACCCGAAAACGGACCGCGCGGCCAAGGCGGCGCTCGCGCGCTTGTTTCCGCGCCGTAAGGTCATCGGCGTGCCTTCGCGCGAGATCCTGCTCGGCGGCGGCAACATCCACTGCATCACCCAGCAGCAGCCCCGAGGAAATTGAAGGGGACGCACCCCTTCACGAATATGAAGGGGTGCGTCCCGTTCAGTTTCCGCGTGCCAGGAAGAACATGCCGCCGACGACCAGAAAGGCGCCGGTGAGCCGCCAGGCGTCGAGCGGGCGCACGGGAAACCCCAGCAGGCCGTAATGATCGAGTACGAGCGCCGTGACCACCTGACCGGCGACGATCAGCGCGAGGAAGGTGGCTCCCCCGAGCGTAGGGCCGATAGCCGCCGAGGCTGCGATGTAGAGGCCGCCAAGGATCCCGGCGCCCCAGGTCCACCAGGGCGCCGTCCCGGCTTGCGCGAGCCCCGCAAGGTTACCGCGCCCCAGGGAAACTGCAAGGAACAGGAATATCGTCCCGACCGCAAAGTTAGCGAGTGCCGCCGCCATCGGCGAACCGATGTGATTCCTCATAGTCGCGTTCATTCCGACCTGCACCGCAAGTGTCGCACCGGCGAGCGCCGTGACCGCCATGGGGCCGAATTGCATTGGTCACTCCTTTCGCCAGCCGACTTCCACGAAGTATGCCCGCCCGCGGCCCGGAAAATAGCGGTAGTCGCCAAAGGCAAAATCCGCGCGATCCGCATAGGCCGTGTCGAGCAGGTTGGTGACGCGAAGCGTCAGTGTCCAGTCGTCTTCCGGCCGTGCGGTGAGACGCAGGTTGCCCAGGGTGTGGCCGCCATATCGTGCCGTGTTCGCGGCATTCGCCCAATAACCGCCCACCAGGAGCCATTCGAGCTCGCCCACGAGCCATGAAGTGTCGTGACGAAACCTCAACGCGTGGATGTCGCGCGGCGCCGTGTCAATGTCATTGCCCGACGTGATCTGCTCCCCCTGCTCGACAGCCGCGGTGAAGCGGTACTCGTGCCGCGCAAAAGTGCCGGTCGCGGCAAGGGACCAGCCGTCGGCAAATGCCCACTCACCCTCGTATTCGAGCCCGACGTGCCGCGTGCGACCACCGCTCACATTGAAGCCCGCAGCGTCGCGAAGGATGACGTCGCGTTTGTCCATGCGGAACAGCGCGAGGTCGAGCGAAGCCTCTTTCGCCCGCCAGCGCAGCCCGAGTTCCGCGGCATCCGCCCGCTCGGAACCAAGATCCGCTACCGACTGCTGTCGCTGTAGCCGGTAGAGCTCGGTCGCCTCCGGCGTGCGGAAGCCGCGTGCGAGCGAGGCGTAGGCGGTCAGGGTGTCGCTCGGGTTCCAGACCAGGCCGATCCGCGGTGCGAGGTTAGTGAAATTGTCGGACCGGTCGGCCGGCCGCGAATACAGGCATCCGCCGGGACAAGGATCGCCATTCTCGTCCGTGTTGCCGTCGATCATGCGGTTGTCATAGTCGTAGCGCGCGTGCTCAAGGCGTAGGCCAGCCTCGAACGACCAGTGCAGTGCGAGCACGCGACGCCATTGCCCGTAGCCGGCCAGCACCCGCGAATTCACGTCGTAGTCATATTGCCGGCCCGCGGGCCGGATGGCGTTGGCCGCGGGCGGTCCGTCCGTTGTCGGGTTGTTCTGGTATTGCAGCAGGCTGCTGTCCGAAAGTTCGGCATCGAGGCCCGCGATCAGCTCCCCGCCGGCGAAGGGCCGGCCCGCCGTTTCGAGCATGATTCCGCCGCTGTGCTGGCCGTTTTCCTCGATCGGCTGGCCGAGCAGGAAATGCTGGAGAAAGCCCATGCGGGAGCTGCGGAGGAAGACACGAAGCGCGTTGCCCGATTCGCCGCGATACCCTGCCGCGAAGCGCAGGCTCGTCGCGTCGCGATAGGCCTCCGGATTGGGATTCGACCGGGCCAGGACCCGGTCGCGATACGCGTTCCTCCCGATGATGAACCCGGCCGTCTGCTGGTCCAGGTTCGATCCTGACAGACGCAGCGTCAGCGCACCGCCGCCGACGGGCCGCGCCCACACGGCGTTCATCTTTTCTTCCTCGAAACCCGACGAATCGCGCCAGCCGCCGTCATCGGTGGCGAGAAGCACGACTCCGATTCCGTCATCGTTCCTGCCGCTCCCCGCCGCGAACCGGACGCGGCGGTAGGCGTCGCTTCCTCCCTCGAGTGCGACGCCGAGTGCCGGGATCTCTCCCGGCAGCGGCGGGATGACATTGATGATCCCGTGCACCGCGCTCGAACCGTAGAGGACGCTGCCCGGCCCGCGCAGAATTTCCAGGGCGGCCGCCTGCTCGACGTTCACTTCGAAAAGCTCGTTGACATTGCAGGTGCCGACGGGACGGATTGGAATCCCGTCCTCCAGCACGAGCACGGCGCCGCAGGCGCCGGCGCCCGTCAACACGGGTGAGCGCAGCGCCGTCAGCGATTCCTGCCCGCTGCCGCGCTGGATCATGGCGCCGGCCGCTCGGTTGATCATTTCCGACGAGTGCGTGGCGCCCACGAGCTCGATTGCGTCCGCGGCGATGCGTGTCGCACTGCCGGGATAGCTCGCAAGCGCGACCGGGCTTCGGGTCGCCGTGACGATCACTTCCTCGATCGCCATCGCTGGTACGGGCGCCGCGAGTAGCATGGCCGCGAGCGCGAACTTCCGGCGCGATGCGGGGGTCGGAGGCATTCTAGTGATTATAGTGTCCCGCCGGCGGCTGCCTCCGGCGCCCGTGCTACCATCAAGTCGACCCGGCGAGTGACCCGATGTTCCGTTTTCCCGCTTTCTTCTGCTTTCTGCTGGCGTTGCTGCTCGCCGGTATGGCCGGCGCGTCAGAGGGCCCGGCGCCCGCCGCACGCCCGCGAATCGGCCTGGTGCTTTCCGGGGGCGGCTCGCGGGGACTCGCCCACGTCGGTGTTCTGCAGGCATTGGAGGAGATGCGAATACCGGTCGACGCGATCGCGGGCACGAGCATGGGGGCGGTCATCGGCGGTCTCTACGCGTCCGGTATGTCGGCTACCGAGATCGACGAGTTCATACGCGGCATCGACTGGAGCATCGCATTCCGCGACCGCCCCGCGCGCGACACGCTCAATTTCCGCCGCAAGCAGGACGACCGCGAATTCCTGGTGCGCTTTCCGCTCGGCGTCCGGGGCGGCAAATTCCGCGTTCCGCGCGGCCTGATCCAGGGGCAGCGACTGACACAGACGCTACGGCTCGAAACCCTGCCAGTGGCCGCAATCGAGGATTTTGACGACCTGCCGACGCCGTTTCGCGCGGTGGCGGCGGACCTTGAGACCGGCGCGCGCGTCGTGCTCGAACGCGGCGACCTGACCTCCGCCATGCGCGCGAGCCTGTCGGCGCCCGGCGTGTTCGCGCCGGTGGAAATCGACGGCCGCCTGCTAGTGGACGGCGGCCTGGTCGAGAACCTGCCGGTCGACGTCGCAAAAGCCATGGGCGTGGACATCGTGATCGCGATCGACGTCGGCTTCCAGCCGGTCGGGAGGAAGGAACTGACATCCGCGCTAGCGGTTTCGAACCAGGCGATCACGATCATGATGCAGCGCGAGACCGGCCGACAGCGCTCGCTCCTGACCGCGAACGACATCCTGATTGCGCCGGACCTTGGCGACCTGCTGGCCACCGATTTCGGCGAAACGCAACGCACAATCGGCCTCGGTCTTGCGGCAACCCTCGCGAACGGCGACCGCCTCGCGCGGCTCTCCCTCGATGAGGGCCGGTGGCAGGAATACCTGGCGGCGCGCAGCGGCGCCGGGACGCCTCAGGCGGTGGTGCATTTCGTGCGTACCGACAAGCGCTCCGAGCGCTACGGCGAGCGGATCCAGGCGGAGCTCGGCCCCATCATCGGCCAGCCGCTCGACCCGGAGCAGATGGATAAGCGCCTTTCGCATTTCTACGGCAGCGACAATTTCGAGGCGCTCGACTACCGGCTCGTGCGCGACGGCGTGCTGACCGGCATCGAAGTGAGCGCGCGCCCCAAGAGCTGGGGGCCCAACTTCCTGCGCTTCGGGATCGAGCTGCAGGACGACTTCCAGGGCGGCAACAGCTTCAATGCCGGCGTGCGCGCGCAGATGACCGAAGTCAACCGCTACGGCGCGGAGTGGCAGACCGACCTGCAGGTGGGCGCCAATCCGCGCCTGCAGACGGAGTTCTACCAACCGATCGGTTACGCGTCGAACTGGTTCGTGGTTCCGCGGCTCCTCGTCGACCGGCGAAATCTCGAAATCTTCGAGGGCGACCGGCGGCTTGCGACCTACCGCGTAAACAATCGCGAAGTCGAGTTCGACTTCGGCCGGGAATTCGGCAGCTGGGGCGAGCTGCGCGCTGGCGTGATCCGCGGCGACGGCGGCCGGCACCTCTTGGTCGGCGATCCTGGCGATCCGGACTTGCCGCCGCGCGCGCCCTTCGACCGCGGCGAGCTACTTGCCCGTTTCAGTGTGGACCTGTTCGACGACGCCTATTTTCCGCGCCACGGCGAACTCATTACGCTGCAGTGGAACGGTCCGCGGAAGGGCCTCGGTGCCGATGCGGACGCCGACCGCGTCTCCTTTGACTGGAACCATGCGCGGTCCTGGGACCGCAACACGATTATCCTCTCGGTTGCCGGCGGCGCGCACATCTCAGGTCCGACGGATCAGGTCCAGGACTTCTATACGCTGGGCGGCCTGTTCGATCTTTCGGGCCTTTCGCCGGACGAAATCAGCGGGCCGCATTTCGGCATCGCGCGCGCGATCTACTACCGGCGCATCGGCAGCGGACAAGAAGGGATCTTCGACGTCCCGACCTATCTTGGCTTCTCGCTCGAGCTTGGCAATGTCTGGAAGCGGCGTAGCGATGTGAGCGCGAGCTCCGCCCTCCTCAACGGCTCCGCCTTCCTCGGTTTTGATACCTTCCTGGGGCCGGTGTACATCGCGGCAGGATTCGGCGAAGGAGGCGACAAGACGTTTTACCTGCTGCTCGGCCGGATTCACTGACGCGGCTCAATGCCGGGCGTCCTCCGAAACTTTCTCGTAGATGACGGCAGGCTCATCCCCGCGCCGCGAGTAGAGGTGACGGCTCGACATGTCCACGAAGGCCTGGTCGCGCTCCCATGCGCTCGCGTACCAGTGGACTTTCTGCCAGTCCGCGCCGACCAGGCGCGCGAACGGATCACCGGCGCGCAGGCTCACCCGGATGCCGAAAGGCCTTGCGGCGGGCGGGCGGACCAGCAGGTTGTGCTCGTGGGCAATCGCCATGCGGCAACGATAGCGAAATGGGCGCCCCGGGTCCAAGCCGGTCACAGTCGGCGGTCGCCCGCGCCCTCGCGATCGGCCCAGCCGAAAAGCCGCCTCGTGACAAAGGTATAGGCAGGCTTAGCCGTCGACATCCAGAAGCGGGCGAAAACCGCCGGCGTTTCGAGAATCCTTCGCTCGCGCGCGGTGAGCCGCTCGGGGCAGTAGCTGCGCTTGTGCTTGAAGAGATGGCGCAAGTCTTCTCGCGCGAGCAGACGGAAGAACCTGCCACGGCGCGGCGCGACCAGCGCGAGCTGGAAGTCCACGAGGGCAGGCAGCCCCATCGGCGTCACTAGCCAGTTGGGTTCCTTGGCGAGGTCGTTGTGCGCGATGCCGCGGCGGTGCAGCCTGGCGAGGAGGGCGAGCGCAGCGCCGAAGTACCGCGCGTCCTTTGGCCTGGCAATCTGCATTGGACGGCCCTCGATCCACTCGCGGTGGAGGGTCTTGCGGTCGGCGGCGAGCAGCCGCGGCGTTCCCGCGAGACCGTCGAGCCGGGCAAGCGCCCGTGCTTCGCGCCGGCAAAGGCTGCGGGCAATCCAGGCCGTCCACCAGCGCGCACTGCCGGTGTCCCGGAGCACGTATTCGCGGCCGCGCTCCTCCGCTCGCCAGACCGTGCCAAACAGATCGGACTTGAGTTCGCGCATGGCGGCGGCATTGTAAGATACCGTCATGGTCAGCACGCTCCGCAAGACCGCGATGCCGACCGTTGCCGAGGCGCTTCCCGGCCGGTCGCAGCCATTGCCTGTCGCGGAAATGCACTTCGTCAATGGCAACCGGATTGCGCCGCCGTTTCCGGCCGGGCTCGGGTTTTCGCTCTTCGGCATGGGCTGTTTCTGGGGTGCAGAGCGGCTGTTCTGGGAATTACCGGGCGTCTGGTCGACCGCGGTCGGTTACGCAGGCGGTTTCACGCCGAATCCGACCTATCAGGAGGTCTGCACCGGTGGCACCGGTCACACGGAAGTCGTGCGGGTCGTGTTCGAGCCCCGGCGGATCAGCTACGCGGAACTGCTGAAGGCGTTCTGGGAATCGCACGACCCGACCCAGGGCATGCGCCAGGGTGGCGACGTCGGCACACAGTACCGCTCGGCGATCTACGCCGTCGGCGAGCACCAGCTCGAACAGGCGAAATCATCGAAGGTGGCTTACCAGCGCGCGCTCGAAGCCTCAGGCCACCGCGGCGAGATCAGGACGGAAGTGCTGCCCGCCCCCGAATTCTTCTATGCCGAGGACTATCACCAGCAGTACCTGGCCAAGAATCCCGATGGCTACTGCGGCCTCGGCGGGGCCGGCGTCGCCTGTCCCACCGGCCTCGCCGGCGCGACGCACTCGACGAGCTGAGCCGGTTCAGTTTCCTCCCGGTTCGGTGCCCGGCTCGGGATCCGGCAGCGGATACGTCTTGGCTTCAGCCGGCGCCGACGGGGATTCGGCCCTCTTCTCCGTCTCTTCGGTCGCGACGCTGGCGGCGGCGCCGGACGTGAGCCTGGTCACTTCCGCCACGAGTTCGGGAGCCGGCGCGGGCGGGGCGTTCTTGCTCGCCAGTATTCGCGCGGCGCTGTCATCATCATAGAAACGCTTGTTGGCCTTCTTGCCGATGAATATGCCGTTACCCTCGAGCGAGATGCCGGCGAACAGTCCCTGGGACTTCGAATAGGCGTATACCTCGGCGTCGAAGGTGATGCTGGTCGAGGCCATCGCCGTGCGTCCAACCGGGCCCGCCGCGACCGAGGCATCGGCGCCGAGCGTCAGCTTGCCGTCGGTGATGCCCTCGACGCTCTCCCGTGTCGTGAGCACAAGCACGATGTCGGAGACCTGGCCGCCGGCCTGGAAGCCCCAGCTGCCGCCGCCGGTCGAGACGAATACCGGATTGCTCCAGCTGCGGTCGGGATTGCGCACGAGCATGACGCCGTTGCCAAATCGCGCGCCGAAGATGAGGCCAACTTTCACATTGGCCGGGAGGATGATGATTCCCTCGGCCCGGGACAGCAGCAGGTCCGGGATGCGCGTGTCCGGGATCGCCTGCAGTTCGCGCAACACGATCAGCGACTGGTCGATCGTCGACTCCTCGCGCGTCACCGCCTGCGCCGGCTGGGTCAAGAGGCCGGCCGCGAGCAGCGCGCCGAGGATCTTCGAAATCAGCTTCATGGTGTCATTCCTGTTCCAGGCCCACCCCGACAGACCGCACGCAGGGTGACAGGTTCCGGGCGGGGCGAGCGTCGGGGTAGTGTATCCGTTGTGCGACGGTCCGCTTATCGTCCACACTGAGGACGCCATGATGCGCCGTTTCCTGCTTGCGGTCACGCTGCTTCTCGCGTCGGCAGGTGCTGCGCATGCCGAATGGTACGAGCGGGAAGAGGCGATCATGGGCACGCGGATCGCGGTCGAGGTCTGGCACGAAGACCCGTCCGCGGCTGAGAGCGCGATCGACGCGGTGATCGCCGAGATGCACCGCATCGACGCGCTCATGTCGGTCTACAAGCCGGACAGCCAGGTCTCGAAAGTGAACCGCGATGCCGCCGCCGGGCCGGTCAAAGTCGACCCGGAGCTCGCCGCGCTTGTTTCACGCGCGCTCGAATTCTCGGAAATGTCAGGCGGGGCCTTCGACATCACTTATGCGAGCGTCGGCTACCTGTACGATTACCGCGCCCACAAGCACCCGACCGACGCCCAGATCGAGGCCGCACTGCCGGGAATCAGCTGGCATCACGTCATCGTGGACCGGGCCGCCTCAACCATCCGCTTCACGCAGCCCGGCGTGCGCATTGACCTCGGCGGCATCGCCAAGGGCTATGCCGTCGATACCAGCATCGCGATCCTCGGCAAGCTCGGCATCACCAACGCCACGGTGACCGCGGGCGGCGACAGCCGCATCCTGGGCGACCGCCGCGGACGCCCCTGGATCGTCGGCATCCGGCATCCTGACGACGGCAGTCGCGTGATCGCGCGCATCCCGCTCGAGGATGCGGCGATCTCGACCTCCGGCGACTACGAGCGCTACTTCGACGAGGACGGCGTGCGCTACCACCACATCATCGACCCGAAGACGGGCAGGAGCCCGCACGGGATTCGCAGCGTCACCGTGATCGCCCCGACTTCAACCTTCGCCGAGTGGCTCACCAAGAGCGTATTCATCATGGGACCGGAACGCGGGCTCGCGCTGATCGAGTCGAAGCCCGACGTGGACGCCGTCGTCGTGACCGCGGACGGCAAGGTGCTGTACTCGAAAGGGCTCGCGCCCCCCTAGTGTCCCCGGAGGGGACACACCCCTTCGAAGAATCAGAACCAGCCCGAGAAGTAGAAGCGGATGACGTCCGCGTCGAAGGTGTAGAGCGGTTCGGTCCCCGGCGCGACCCCAGTGACGCGCAGGTCGCGGAAGTCGTCGTAATCGAAATGGATGCGGTCGTAGCGCAGGTTCAGCGAGGCCTTGTCCAGGAATTCGATCCGCCCCGGCTTGAATTCGTAGGCCACGCCGAAGCCGAGCGTGTGACTCTTCATCGACGCGAGCTCCTTGTCGCGAGCGAGGAAGTTCTGGAAGTCCTCGCGCGGGAAGAGGTCCGAGTAGAACTCGGCCGAGTTCTGCGTATAGAAGCGGTAGTGGACGTCGAAGGTCCATTCCTCGTCGAGCGGGTGCGTGTACGAAACCTCCGCCGTGTGGCCGCGGATGTCCCAGGTATCGGTGTAGAAGCGGTAGTCGCCCTGGATTGCCGCGCGATAGGGCAGGTGCCAGCGGCCGCGCAGCGAGATCGCGTTGCCCGTGCGCGTGCGCGGGTAGCGCTCGGCTTCGTAGGAGTAGCCGCGCGCGGCGTCCGAGTCGGCGAAGCGAACCTGGCGATAGGGGTTGTTCAGGAAGCCCTCCTCGGTGATCGTCTCGAAGGCGAGACCGAGGATCAGGTTCTTGGTCGCAATCTGGGAGACATCTACGCCGTAGATGCGTCGGTCGACGTGGTCGCTGAACGTGTCGTCGCCTCGGCGCGAGACGTCGTCCCAGCCGCGCGTGAAGTAAAGTGCCACCGTCGTCAGGTCGCCAAACATGTCCTGGCTGACGGAGAGGCTTGCGGTGTCGGCGTTGTAATCGTTTTCGCTCGAATTGCTGAACGAGGCCGCGTAGGTAACCTTGCCGCGCAGGTACTCGAAGCCGACGCCGTACTGCGTGCGTTCCTCCTTGTAGGGGCTCGCCGTCGTGATGACGTCAATCGAGGCCGAAGAGACCATGTCAACGTAGTAACTCGCGTTGACCGCGTACTTTTCCGCGAACTTCTTTCGCACGAGCAGCGACGGGCCGTCGATCGTGACACCGCCGCCGTCGTAGTAGTGGTACATGAGGTCCGCACGGTCGTCCGGCAGGACGCCGGCGACCGCGGTAAGCGGCAGCAGTAAGCCGAAAGCGATGGCCCGGATCAGTTGCATCCGCAACCGCCACCGGCGGCGCCCGCAGCGCCGCGCGCGCCTTCGCGCGACTCGTAGACGTGCAGGATGTATGAGGACGACACCGGGTCACGGTCCCAGGCCATGATCGGGTCCGCCAGGTTCTCGCGCTCGTACGGCTTCACCCAGGGCTCGAGCCGGGAACAGCCACAGGCGGCGAGCAGCAGGAACGCCGCTGCCAGGAGGCGCAGGGGCTTCACGATTTCTCCCGCAGCATCGCCCGGATCTGCTCGATGTAGGCCGCCTCGTCCCCCGGCTTGTAGGCTCGGTGCTGCCAGCGCAAGCGGCCCTGGCGGTCGACCAGGAAGGTGGTCGGCATCGCGCTCACGCCGTAGCTTCCACTCACCTGGTTGTCGGGGTCGAAAAGGATCGGAAAGCTGACCGGCGTCGTGCCGAGGAAGCGTTCGGCATCCGTTTTCTCGCTCTCGACATTGATGCCCACCATCTCGAAGCCCATCGGCTTGTACTTTCGGTACATTTCGTCGAGCGCAGGGAATTCCTGGCGGCAGGGCCCACACCAGCTGGCCCAGAAGTTGATCATCACGACCTGGCCCTTGAGGTCGGCGAGCGACACCTGCTTGCCCGCCCGGTTCGTGAGCGTGAACGCGGGTGCCGGCGGCGAGCCGTCGGTGGCGGCCGCGGGCCAGGCGACCGCGACAAGCGCGACGAGCAATGCCGCGAACGGAAAACTCCGGATTCTCATCATGCTGCCTCCTCAGAAGAACGCCGTCACACCCAGCGTAGCTTCGAAGTTGTGGCTGGTCTTGTTCGCGCCCAGCACGTCAATCTCCATCACGTGGTCGCGCATGTCGAGGTGCACGGCGAGCCAGTCCTTGAGCAGAACGCGGGCCCCGGCCCCCGCGGTGAGCGTGAAGTGGTCGCCGCCTGCGAACCGCGTGCCACCCGCGCCGAGCGTCAGGTAAACCGCGCTGTTGTAAGCGTGTTTACCGCCGAGGAAAATCTCGCCCGGTAGTGCATTCCAGCCGAAACCGAGGCTGTAATAAGTGAATTGCCTCTCACTGTCGGTCAATAGGGGCGCTCCGCCGGACAGCCGCTCGAAACTGGACAATCCGGCGTCGCTGGTTCCCGCGATCGCCTCGGCAAAGAAGTCCTCGCTGATGTGGTAGGCGATACGGCCGCCATAGACCACGTTAACCTCGAAGTCCTCGACTGACAGGGAACCGACGTAAATGCCGGCCTCCCAGTTCTCGGTGTCGATCTTGGCGGGCTTGACCTCTCGCCGCTCGACCTGCGGCTCGATCACGACAGGCGTCTCGCCGCTTTCCGGAGGCGGCGGGGGTTCCGCCCCGGGTGCGCCTTTGCGCCAGGGCATGTGCGAACAGCCGGCCGCCAGGACCGCGGCGCTCAAAAGAAGAATGCGAATCCGATTTTCCATTCGATGTCTTCCTCGTTCTCGTCGCGGTCGGTGAAGACCACGTATTCCTTGTATTCGCCGCGGATGATGAAGCGCCGTGCGAGGTAGGCGCGGACGCCGATGCCCGCGTAGGCAACCTGGTCGGTGCGGTCCGGGGCGCCGACCAGCGTGCCTTTCGGCTGGATGCGGATCACGCCGGTGCCCATCGAAAGGAACGGCTGGATGCGCCATTCCGGGACCGGCACGTGGGTCACGCCGATCGTCGCGTACTGACCGTCGGAGAAATTGCCGAGCAGGTGCGCGAACGCGAGCTCGCCGGACAGGTGTTCATTGAAGGCGTAGGCGCCGTAGAGCGACACGACATTCGAGCCGCCGTAGTCGCCGATCAGCATCCCGACCTCGCGGCGGTGGGCGCCGAAATCCTCCCGCGATGGGTCGTCGATCTCCATTTTGACGCCGGCGGGGACGAGCGTTTCCGTCATCTGGCTACGGTGCACCCAGCCTTCGCGTCCGTTCGTGTCGATTACCCGGAACCAGTCGGTGCGCCGCTTCTCGACTTCCACCGTCTCACCGCGCTCGACGACGTGGACGACCGGGAAACCGCGGCCGGGGCCGGTGTGCAACTCGAGATAAGGATCGGCGACCGTAACCCGAAGCCCCTCGGCATGGGCCGTCACAGCTGCCGCAAGAAACATCAGCAGCCCGCAGGCCGCGAGCCGCGCCATCGCCTTAGTTAACCGGGGCCATGAAGGGGTCGTTGTAATACTGCCCACCGATGTCCAGCCACTCGGCGATCAGCCGCAATTCCGCCGGCGTCAACCATCCCGCATGCGTGCCGCCCGCATCGAAGCGGCTGAAGAACGCCGTCGACGCCCGCGCACCTGCCGCGCTCATCGACGGGCTGACGGGCACCGGGACCAACGTCGGCTGCCCGGTCACCGGATCCGGGGGACCCGGCACCAGGATGTCCTGCAGCGCTCCCATGTTAACTTCCTGGGCGTTGTCCGTGAACAGGAGTTCGCGGTACGAGACCAGGTGATCGGTCTCGTCGGGCGACGGGCCGCCCGAAAGATCGAGCTGCGCGGCGGGAACGCGGACGGCTCCCGCGGCATCGACCGGGCTGTGGCATGAAATGCAGGTGTTGTCCGCGACGACATTGCCGTTCGCGTCCAGCACCTGGCGCGGCACCGACCAGATCGGGTGAATGTGGTCCGGGTAGTGGATCGTGATGCGGCACAGGGCGGACCAGTTGGACTGGCAGGTCGCCGAAGTCGGCGCCGGGGTCGTGAGCTGGGCATAGCGATAGGCGAATGACGCATCGGGCGCGCGACCGGAAGCGATCGGGTCGGTCCACACGTCGTCATACAACACGTCCACTGACGGCTTGAGCACCGCGCAATCGGTCTGGCAGGAGACGCGCGCGCGTGCTTCCGCCATGGTCTCGCCCTGGTTGGCGAATATCGCGGGATTCGAATTGGTGAACGGCTGTCCCGTCGTGGGAGCGCCCGAGTTGACGGCGACGAATAGGTCGCGCCGGCCGTGCGACACGGCGGGGAGTCCGCCAGGCTGCGCCCCCGCGGGAATGTGGCAGCCGTTGCAGCTAAGTATTTCGCCGGCGCGCAGCTGGAGCCAGTTGAGATGGCGTGGCGTGATGCGCCGGCCATTGGCGTCGAGCACGCCGATGGCGAACGGCACGCCCGCCGGTACCTTGACCTGCACTGAGCCGTCCGGCTCGATCGGTGCGTAGCCAAGGATCTCGCGCATGCCGAGTCCGCCCGCGGCGCCGAATGCTGTGCCGCGGAAATCCCGCACTTCGTCGTCCGGCAGTCCCACGGCTTTCTCGATACGCAGGAAACGGGCCGGGCGCTCGTCAGCCGTCGTCTGCACCGGATCAATCAGCGAGGCATAGCCGCCGGGCGCGATGTCGGCGCCGTCGAGGTCGTAGACGCTGCGGATATCCAGGATGCCGACATTTTCCGCGGCGAGTACCGAGTCATAGTCGACGCCGGGGACGGCGTCGATGATCACTGCCGGCAGGGGCGTTCGCGGCGCAAGCGAGATGACTTCCGTGTAGCGGATACCTTCGGTGGGCTGTAGCACAGGCCGCTGGGTCAGGTCACGGGGGTCGTAGAGCCATACACCATATAAAGGTGGTGCCGGCACCAGCGTCGTATCGGCGAGGTTCTGGGGCGTGCAGGGCAAGGTGCGTCCGGCCGCGTCATTGAGCCTGCAGAGGGTCCAGGTCGTGAGCAGTCGGCCGGTGCCGTCACGCAGCGGGAATACGGATGAATATCGCCCGCCCGGCGAGACGCCGGGATCCGTGCGCACGTCGTTGACGGCCAGTCGGGTCTGCGCCGGACCCTGGAGTCCGGCGTTCGCAAGATCGGCCTGCTGGATTTCGACAAAAGCCGAGGCGTCGATCGCGACCGGGTCGCCGCCCTGCTCGGAGCCCTGGAATGGCTTCAGGAGCGCGAGCACGCGGCCGTCTTCCATGGGGCGCGGCTGCAGGAACTGCACGTCCGACGCGCCCGGACCGGGCGGGCCGGTCAGGTTGCCCCCCGTGCCGGTCGCGTGGCTGTTGGCACCGTAGAGCAGCTCGAGATGGCTGCCGTCGGGATGCACCGTATACAAATGTATGGAGCTGCCGCTCGCGTTCTCCCAGCGGCTGAATATGATCCGTCCGTCATCGAGTACGTCCGGGTCCAGGTCGTGGCTCTGGTTGAAAGAGATCTGCCGAATGCCGGAGCCGTCGGCGTTCATCACGTGCAGCACGAACGCATGCTCGTTGCGGTCCTCGTCCTGGGCCGCGAACTGGGGCTTGCCCTCGTCGATCAGCACGGCCTTCGACTGGCGCTGGCGCGTCGAGGAAAAGACGATCCGCCCGTCCGGGAGGTAATGGGGCGCAACGTCGTGGCCTTCCTCGGCTACGATGTCCGAAGCGATGACCCGCCGCAGCACGTCGGTCGTCCGGTCGTACTCCCAGATGTTCCAGGTCGGCTGCTCGCTGTCCATCGCGCCGGGGATGAGCGGCATGCGCATGGCGAAGACGACTTTGGTGCCGTCGAAGGACGCGTCGATGTCACGCACGTCCCAGAGGCCGTCGGTCACGCGCTCCGTGATGTTGTGCTCCGGCACGTCCGGCGCCGCTCGGTCGCGCAGCCACACGTCTGCGCCCGCCTCGAAAGTCTCGAGCTCGCGCACGTCCAGGTCGTCGAGGTCGCTGAGGTCCTCCGGCAGGGGGCTGCGGACATAAGCGATCGGAATGTCGAGCACGACAGGATCGGGCGACTGCCCGCTGCCAATGTTCACGTCGCCGTCGTGCCCGGTGGCGCAGGCCGCAAGCAAGGCGGCAGCCAGGGGCAACAGACAGGATCTCTTATTCGTGACAGGCATCTCAATTCACTCCGGTTCCGACCGCGTTTCCTTCACGACAGAATGCAGGCGAACGACTGCGTCACGGACCCCGAAACCCTTGTGAGTTCCCATGAATACAAGCAATTGCGCGTTTGACGGCCGGTCATGGATTCAGCCTACCTTGACCTGCGTCGCGGGTGAATGTCGCGGTTCAGAGACATTACCCGCCCCGGAACCCGCCGATATATTCGCCCGCAGTTTCGGAAACCGCGAGCGAGTGGAGCACGGAAATGCCCTGGTCGCCAGTTTGTGTAAGTACGTTCGTGAAGCGCGTCACCGCTGTCGTGGCGCTCGCCGTATTTGCCGCGTCTGCAGGCGCGGGTCCGCGCGAGCAGGCGAAGCGGATGCACGACCGCATCGCGGGCGTGCCGCCGTCCTCCGCGGTGCTCGACGCGATGGAAGCCGAGATCTCCGCTGGCCGGACTCAGCAGGCCGCGCTGATCGCAATGGACAATCCGTCGTTCTACTCGGTGACGCTCAAGAACCTCGTCACGCCGTGGACCAACCGCGAGCAGACGGTTTTCGCGCCGCTCAACGACTACACGGCAACGGTGATCGGCATGGTTCGCGACGACCTGCCTTTCAACGAAGTGCTGTCTGGCGACATCCTCTATGTGGGCAACGCCGGGCTCGGGTTGCCCGCGGTGTCGGCTTCGAACAACGACCACTACGAGCAGATGGAGACGCGCGGCGTCAACCTGCTTACGGGCCTGCAACGAACGACTCAGTCGGGCGTCTACGGCACGCCGCCCGCAGCAACCGCCGGGATCATCACTTCGCGCGCGGCAGCCCAGTCGTTCTTCATCGCAGGCACCAACCGCGCGATGTTCCGCTTCACGATGCTGAACTACATGTGCCGCGAGATGGAGGAAGTCCATGACACCTCGCGGCCGCCGGACCGCATCCGCCAGGACGTAAGCCGCAGTCCCGGCGGCGACGCACGCCTGTTCCTCAACAACTGCGTCGGCTGCCATGCGGGCATGGACCCGATGGCACAGGCTTTCGCTTACTACACATTCGACGAAGCACAGGGCCGCTTGGTGTACACCGCCGGCAATGTGCAGGAGAAGTACTTCCACAACGACACTACATTCGCCTTCGGTTTCCGAACTCCCGACGACCAGTGGGAGAACCGCTGGCGCAAAGGGCACAACGCGCTGCTCGGCTGGGACCCGTCGCTTGCAGGATCGGGCAGCGGCGCGAAGTCCCTCGGGCAGGAATTTGGCGCGAGCGACGCTTTCGCGACCTGCCAGGTCGAGAAGGTGTTCCGCACGGTTTGCCTGCGCGCGCCGCAGGATGCGGCAGACCGCAGCGAGGTCGACTCGATGGCCAATTCTTTCCGCTCGAGTGGCTACCGGCTGAAGCAGGCCTTTGCCGACGCGGCCACTTACTGCATGGGCGATTGAGGGACAGCCGATGAACCGCAGCGCCAGATTCCGTATGCGCATCCTCGCGGCACTGCTGCCAGCGCTCGTGCTGCTCGCGCTCGCGGGCTGCGGCGGCGGCGCCTCGACCACCGAGAATCCGCAGACGACCTCGCCGCCGCCCGCCGGCTACACCGGCCCGCCGCCGGCGAGCCAGGACGTGCAGGCCTTCAAGCTGAATCTCTGGGACAACCTGCAGGCTTCCAACCGCTGTGGGCAGTGCCACGGCACCGGCGGGCAGGTGCCGAGCTTCGTGCGCAACGACGACATCAATCTCGCCTATGAAGCCGCCAACGGCGTGGTTGACCTCGGCAACCCGTCGGCCTCGATGATGGTCAACAAGGTCGGCGGCGGCCACAACTGCTGGCTGGCCAGCGACTCGGCCTGCGCCGACCAGCTCACGGTCTGGATCCGCAATTGGGCGGGACAGACGCTCGGCGGCACGCGCGGAGCGCCGCTGCAGCCGCCTCCCATCAAGGACGTGGGCGCGAGCAAGTCCTTCCCGGCCGATTCCGCGCTGTTCGGGTCGACGGTCTACCCCGTGCTGGCGCAGTACTGCTCTCGCTGCCACTCGTCGGGTGCGCTCACGCCGCAGTCGCCCTTCTTCGCGGAAGCGGACGTGGACGTTGCCTATGCTGCGGTGCGCTCAAAGATAAACCTCGACTCGCCCGACCAGTCGCGCCTCGTCGTGCGCCTGCGCGACGAATTCCACAACTGCTGGACCGACTGCCCGACGGCCGCCAACGTCATGCAGGCTGCCATCGAGGACTTCGCCAATGGAGTGCCGCTCACCCAGGTCGACCCTAGCCTCGTGACATCGAAAGCGCTGACACTTTACGACGGCACCGTTGCAAGCGGCGGCAACCGCTTCGACAATGCCGCGATCGCCCTGTACGAGTTCAAGACGGGCACCGGCACGGTCGCCTACGACACCTCAGGCGTCGAACCCGCGCTCAACCTGACGCTTTCCGGCGCCACGACCTGGGTCGGCGGTTGGGGCATCGACCTGCGGGGCGGCAAGGCCCAGGGCACGACCGCTTCGAGCCGCAAGCTACACGACCTGATCAAGGCCACGGGCGAATACACGATCGAGGCCTGGGTTGCGCCCGCCAACGTCGTCCAGGAGCAGGCCTACATCGTGAGCTACTCCGGCGGCACGACGGCGCGGAACTTTACGCTCGGCCAGACGATGTACAATTACGACTACTTCAACCGCGCGACGACGACTGACGCAAACGGGGAACCCGCGCTGTCGACGCCTTCCGCGGACGAGGTGTTGCAGGCCACGCTGCAGCACGTGGTCGCGACCTACAGCCCCGTCGACGGCCGCCGCATCTACGTGAACGGCGAGCTGAAGTCGACCGCGGATCCGCAGCCTGCGGGCCTCTTCACCGACTGGAACGACACCTTTGCGCTCGTGCTGGGCAACGAGGTCAGCAACGACCGCACCTGGCAGGGCGTGATCCGGATGGTGGCCATCCACAATCGCGCGCTGACCCCGGCGCAGATAATGCAGAACTTCGATGCGGGGGTCGGAGAACGGTTCTACCTGCTGTTCTCGGTCTCGCACCTTGTCAACGTGCCGCAGAGCTACGTGATGTTCGAAGCTAGCCAGTTCGACAGCTACTCGTACCTCTTCAACAAGCCGATATTCATCAGCCTCGACGGCAGCCAGGACCCGGACCAGATCCGGATCAAGGGCCTGCGCATCGGCGTCAACGGCGCCGAGGCGAAAGTGGGCCAGGCCTACGCGCCGGTGGACCGCACGGTCACGGCCGCCGCCTACGAGCCGGACACCGGCTTCGGCCTCTCGGGAATCGGCACCGTCGTTGCGCTCGACAAAGGCCCGTCAGCGGACGAGTTCTTCCTGACATTCGAGCAGATCGGCAGCCACAGCCACGCCTTCAACGAACCGGCGCCGGCACCGTTGCCGCCGCCGCCGGATGGCGACCCGGCCTCGGAAATCGGGCTCCGCACATTCGAGGAAATTTCGGCCTCGATGTCCGCCATGACCGGAGTGCCGACGACGAACCCGCGGGTCGCAGATACCTACAGTCGCGTGCGCGAGCAGTTGCCCACAGTCGAGAACATCGAGGGCTTCCTGTCCTCGCACCAGGTCGGCGCGGCCCAGCTCGCGATCGAGTATTGCAACGAGCTCGTAGACGACGGCGCGATGCGCGCCGCTTACTTCCCGGGCTTCAACTTCGGCGCGCCCGCCTCGACGGCGCTCGACACGCCGGCCGAGCGCGCCCAGATCACGGGACCGCTGATCGCGCGCGCCGTCGGCACGGGAATGACGACCCAGCCCTCGGCGGCGGAGATCACGACAGAGATCGACGCGCTGATCGGCAGGCTGACGACCTGCGGCGCTGGCTGCGCCGCCGATCGCACTGAAGTTGTCGTCAAGTCGGCCTGTTCGGCGGTGATCGGCAGCGCCAGTACGCTGCTGCAATGAGGTGCTTGCAACGATGAAGAGAAAATCGCGCCGCGGCGCCCTCCATCCCGACGCGCCGCTGTACCAGAAGGACCACTCGCGTCCGGTCACGCGCCGCCAGTTTGTCGCACAGGGCTTCGTGACGGGCGCGGCGACGGTCATCGCGCCGACACTGTTCGGGCTCTTTGCCAACCCGCGGGCTGCCGAGGCAGCGCTGTCGCCGGACCTGCAGGCGCTGAAGGCGAGCTGCGGCTTCGCCGTGCAGGGCGCGGGCAAGATCCCGTTCATCTGCATCGACCTCGCCGGTGGCGCCAACATGACCGGTTCCAACGTATTGACGGGCGGGCAGGGCGGGCAGAGGGATTTCCTCTCGGTTGCGGGCTATGGCCGGCTTGGCCTGCCTGGCGACATGGTGCCGAATGCACCGAACGCGGGCAGCGCGACCAACGACTTCATCGAAAGCCGCCTTGGCTTGCTGTTCCACCTCGACAGCGCCTTCGTGCGCGGCATTCTCGAGCGAGTCAGCGTTACCACGGCCGCGAATGTGAATGGCGCGGTGGTCCCGGCACGCTCCGAAAACGACACAGGCAACAACCCGCACAACCCAATGTACGGCATCTTCCGCGCCGGCGCGGACGGCGAGCTGCTGACACTCATCGGCTCGGAAAGCTCGGAGTCGGGCGGCAATTCGATGTCGCCGTCCTACCTCGTCAATCCGTCGGTGCGGCCGACCAAGATCGACCGCACGAGCGACGTCACGGGCCTCGTGGACACTGGCAAGCTCGTCGGCTTGCTCGACCAGGACGACGCGGTGCGCGTCATGGAATCCATCCAGCGGCTCTCGGACGACAAGCTCGCGCGGGTCGACACCGGCATTACCCGCGACGCCGTCATCAAGGACCTTGTCCGCTGCAACTACGTGAAAGCCGCGGATCTCACCGATCGCTACGGCGATCCGTCGGCGCTCAATCCCGAGCTCGACCCGGACATCGTCGGCCCGACCGGCATCTTCACGCGGGCTGAATTCGACAGCGACGGGGAATTCCGCAAGACCGCCGCCGTCATGAAGCTCGTCATCAACGGCTATGCGGGCGCCGGCACGATCACGATGGGTGGCTACGACTACCACGGCCAGGGTCGCGCAACCGGCGAACTCAGGGACATTCGCGCGGGCCGCTGCATGGGCGCCTGCCTAGAGTATGCGGCGCGCCGCGGCGTGCCGCTCATGCTCTACGTCTTCAGCGATGGCTCCCTTTCCGCGGATGGCGTCGTCGACAACAGCGTCGACGGGCGCGGCAAGTTCGACTGGACCAGCGACAATCAGCAGACCGCGGCCTCGTTCTTCCTGGTCTATAACCCCGGCGGGCGCGCCCAGCTGTACACCGGGGACAGCCGCCCGCCCGAACAGCACCAGCAGATCGGCTGGTTCAAGAACGACGGTTCGGTCGAGACGGCCGGCACGCCGGCGGCAAACAACGTCAACCTGCTGGTCGAAACCGTGATCCTCAACTACATGGCCCTGCACGGCGAGCAGGGACAGTTTTCGGCGCAATTCCCGGGCAATGGCCTGGGATCGACTTCGCTGCAGGACAGCCTCATCGCGTTCAATCCGATCGTCAACGGCACCATTGTGTGACGTGCGCCGAGATCGCCGGCGCGTCCTGAGTAAACATATCCCATGCCGGGTCGGCCGGCGTTATGTCACGCGGGGTTGACGTTATGGATACAGGCAATCGTCGCCGCGGCGCAGCCGCGCGCCTTTTTGTCGCTGCAGCGCTCGCATCGATCGGGCTTGCCGCATCGGCCGCAGAAAACGCGTCCGCACCGGATTTCGCCCTTTCATCGACTGCAGGAACCAACTACAGGCTGTCCGAATACCGCGGCGAAGTGGTCGCCCTCGTGTTCTGGGCGAGCTGGTGCGGCGACTGCAGGCAGGAACTCGAGCGCTTCGAGCGCCTGCGACGCACCTACGGCAACGTCGGTTTCGTCGTGCTCGGAGTCAATCTGGACCAGGAGCCCGAGCGCGCCGCCGCGCTCGCGGGCGCCGCCGGCATCGGCTATCCCGTGCTGCTCGATTCAGGCAAGAACGTCAGCCGGACCTATCGGGCCGACGACCTGCCCCTGATCGTGCTGATCGACCGCCACGGCGCAATCCGGGCCCGGCACACGGCGTTAGACGACCGCGAGGAACGGGGACTCCTGGTCAATCTTCGCGACCTGATCGACGAGTAAGCGGGAGCGAGCATGAAAACCGCATTGATTTCCTTCCTGGCGGCCGTTGTGGTCTCGATGCCCGCTCTTGGCGCCGACGCCGCTGAAGGCGCGGCTGCCCCTGACCAGCAGCGCTCGGCGCTCGACGCCGAGGTCCAGTCGCTGCGCCGGGAGGTGGTCGACCTCAACCGCGACCTGTTCATGCTGGAGGAGGATCTCCTGTACCCGGCGAGCACGCAAATCGCGGTCTTCGTGTCGATGGATGTCGGCACCTTCTTCGCGCTCGACTCGGTGCAACTCAAGGTCGACGACAAGGAGGTCGCAAACTACCTCTACACGGAACGCGAGCAGGATGCCCTGAAACGCGGCGGCGTGCAGCGCCTGTGGCTCGGCAACCTGAAGGCCGGCGAACACGAAGTCACCGCGTTCTTCACGGGCAAGGGCACCCACGAGCGCGACTACAAGCGTGGCGCGACGCTGAGGGTCGAAAAGGGGGTCGGCGCGAAGTACGTGGAGCTCAAGATCAGCGACAAGGTGGCAAAGCTCCAGCCCGAATTCGTGGTCCGCGTCTGGGAGTGAGCGCCGGGTGCTGCGCAGTTTCGTCATCCTTGCGGCGCTCTCGTCCCCGGCCCTGGCCGCGCCAGTCGTCGAGCGGGACGTCATTCCCGGCCTGCCGGCCGTTCAAGTGCAGGACCTGCACTATGGCGATGTCCTGTTCTATTTCTACCAGAACAAACATTTCGATGCGCTCGTCCGTCTCGCCGCGTATCGCGACCAGAGCCGGATCACCGTGCACGCGCGCGACGCAGAGCTACTGCGCGGAGGCTTGTACCTGTCGCTCGGCCAGCACCGTGAGGCGCGCGAGATCTTCGAGCGCCTCCTGTCCGACGCATCGACGCCGCAGGACGTCCGGGACCAGGCCTGGTTCTACCTCGGCAAGGTGCTCTACGCGGCCGGGCTCTTCGAGGATTCGGATCGGGCACTGCGCCAGTCGGCCGGCACGCTTTCGACGGACATGGAGGCGGAGCGGCACCTGCTGATCGCGCAGGGCCTGATGTACCGGGAGCGGTATGATCAGGCGATCGCCGAATTGTCGAACTGGCAGGGGCCACATTACTGGCTGGCCTACGGACAGTTCAACCTGGGTGTCGCCCTCGTGCGCGTCGGCGAAAAGGAACGCGGGCTCGCGCTACTCGACAGCGTGGGGCAGCTCGTCACCCAGTGGCCCGAGCTGATGGCGCTTCGCGACAAGGCGAACCTTGCGATCGGCTACGCGCACCTCCAGGCAGGAGAGCCCGCCGCAGCGAGACTCGCACTCGAGCGCGTCCGACTTTCGGGACCCCAGTCGAGCAAGGCGCTGCTCGGCGCCGGCTGGGCCGACGTCGCCGCGAAGCAGTACGAAGCGGCCCTGCTGCCCTGGCAGGAGCTCGAGGGACGAAATCTCCTCGATGCCGCGGTGCAGGAATCCTATCTCGCCGTGCCCTACGCTTACGCCGAACTCGGCGCGATGGCCCAGGCAGTCGAATACTACGAAAAGGCGATTGCCGCTTACGACGCCGAGCGGTCGCGCATCGGGGAGTCGATCAGCGCGATCCGTGCGGGCCACCTGCTCGACGCCGCGCTGAAGGCCGGTAACGACGGCCGCGAAGACTGGTTCGGCCAGCTGGCGACGCTGCCCGAATCCCCGGAATCGCGTTACCTTTATCACCTGCTCGCGGGCAACGAGTTCCAGGAAGGCCTCAAGAATTACCGCGCGCTGGACGCGATGGCAGAGAACCTTTCGGCCTGGTCCGAGAGCCTCGGCGCCTTCACCAACATGGTCGAGACCCGGAAGCAGGCCTTCAGGGAGCGGCTCCCGGCCGCCGACGCACGGCTCGCGACGGTGGACGTCGCCATGATCAACGGGCGACGCGACGCACTGCAGGCGGAATTCGAGGCGGCGATGGCCCGGCGCGACATTTACGCGCTGGCGACGGACCAAGAGCGCGAGCAGCTCGCGACGCTTGACGCCGTCGATGCGGAACTGTTGCGCCACGCGGGCGACGCGGCCTTCGACGAAGCGCGCGAGAAGGCTCGCCTGGCCCGCGGCGTGTTACTCTGGAAGCTCGACGCGGCGTGGAACGTGCGGAGCTGGCAGACGAGCCGGGCACTCCGCGAACTCAACGCTTCCGTCTACGACGCGCGCACGCGCGAGACCGCCGCCACCCGCGCCCGCGAAGGTGCACCCGAGCGCAATGCAGAGCTCGGGATCCGCGTGATGCAGCTGTCGCCTCGCGTCGCAGCGCTTTCCACCCGCCTGGAGCAGGCGAGGGCCGCCCAGGGCCAGCGCCTCGCCGACATCGCGGTCCGTGAACTCGAGGATCAGCGCAAACGGCTCGACGAGTATTCGGTCGAGGCCCGGTACGCGCTCGCGACGATTTACGATCGCGCGGCAGCCGGTTCCGCACCTGTGAATCCCGGGGAGCGCGTGCCATGAGCCGCGCACTGGCCGCTGCCGCCGTGCTGCTACTGCTGTCGTTTACTGCGGGCGCCTCCAAGGCGCCGCCGCCGCCACCGACGCTCAAGGACCTCAAGGGCCCGGCGCCGGAAATCCGGACCGGTGAGACGGTGGCCCCCGATCCCGATCGCGCCAAGGAACTGTACCGGCGCTTCCTCGATCTCGAGTCCGGCGATCCGGCGCTGCGCACGGAGGCGATGCGACGTCTCGGTGACCTGCAACTGGAGTCCGGCGATGCGGCGCGCGGCGAATCCGCCGGCCAGGGCGAGGCCGAGACTCGCGAGGCCATCGAGATCTATACCCGCCTGCTCGAGCAGGAGCCGGACTATCCGCGGGCGGATGTCGTGCTCTACCAGCTTGCGCGCGGCTGGGAGTCGCTCGGCGATGCCGACAAGGCGCTCGCCTACCTGGACCGGCTCGTGGCAAAGTATCCGTCGAGTCCGCGCATCGACGAAGCCCAGTTCCGCCGCGGCGAGATCCTCTTCGTCGCCAGGCGCTATCCCGAGGCGCAGAAGGCCTACGAGGCCGCCAGCGCCTTCGGCGCGCACAGCGAATTCTACGAGCAGAGCCTCTACAAGCTCGGCTGGTCGCTGTTTAAGCAGTCGGAGAACGAGGCCGCGATCGAGCCCTTCGTGCGCGTCCTCGACCTCAAGCTGGTCGATACCTCGAAACCTGGCGGCGTCGTCGATCCGGCGGACCTCGCGCGGGCCGACCGCGAGCTGGTGCAGGACACGTTTCGCGTGCTCTCGATCGGATTCTCCTACGTCAACGGCCAGGAGACGCTGGACCGGTTTCTTGCGCAGCGCGACGAAATTCCTTACGGCTACATGCTCTATTCGGAACTCGGCAACCTCTACGTCGGCAAGGAACGCTACACCGACGCCGCGGACACCTACCGCGCGTTCGTCGGCCGCTACCCGGACCATGAACAGGCACCGCTCCTGCAGATGCAGGCAATCGAGGCATACAAGAAGGGCGGCTTTGCGCAACTCGTGCTCGACGGCAAGAAAGAATTCGTCGAGCGCTACAGGCTTGGCAGCTCGTTCTGGGCGGCGCGCACGCCGGAGCAGTACCCGCGGGTCGCACACGAGCTCAAGACAAACCTGACTGACCTCGCGCAGTACTATCATGCTGAGGCCCAGCGCTCGAAGAAGAAGTCCGACTATCACGAGGCGGCGCGCTGGTACAGGGAATTCCTGCAGTCGTTCCCGGACGACCCGGAGTCCGCGCAGACGAATTATCTGCTCGCCGACACGCTGTTCGAGAGCGAGGAATTCCGTGCGGCAGCCGTCGAATACGAGCGGACCGCGTATGCCTATCCGTTCCACGAGAAGTCGGCGGAAGCGGGTTATGCCGCGCTCGTCTGCTATGAGCGGGAAGCGAAAACGATGGAGGGAGCCGCCCTTGCGGCCTGGAGCCGCCAGCGCCTCGAGAGCCAGCAGCGCTTTGCCGTCACCTTCCCGGCCCACCCGGAGAGCGCGGCGCTCCTCACGGGTACAGCGCGCGAATACTATGAGCTGAAAGACCTGCCCAAGGCGCTCGAGGTCGCCGGCCTGGTGCTCGCAAGACAGCCCCCGGTCGACACCGCGATGCAGCGCACAGCCTGGACTGTCACGGGCAACGCGCAGTTCGACACCGGTCGTTACGTCGACGCCGAAGGCGCCTACCTCCAGGTGCAGTCGCTGCTCACGCCGCAGGATCCCGAATCGTCCGCAATTACCGAGCGACTCGCGGCCTCCATCTACAAGCAAGGTGAAGCAAAGCAGGCCGGCGGCGACTCCGCCGGCGCGGTGGATGACTTCCTGCGCGTAGGCAAGCTTGCGCCGGGCTCAACGATCCGCGAGACCGCCGAGTTTGACGCCGGTGCGCTCCTCGTGTCGCTCAAGGACTGGACGCGCGCAATCCCGGTGCTCGAGTCGTTCCGGGCAGGCTACCCGTCGAGCGCGCGCCAGGCCGACGTCACCCGAAACCTCGCGCTCGCGTATCTCGAGGGCGGACGCCCCGGAGAGGCTGCCGGCGAGTTCGAGCGCATCGCGTCTTCCGCCGCCGAGACTCCTGAAGTGCAGCGCGACGCGCTCTGGCAGGCCGCGGACCTTTACGAGAAGTCGTCGCAGCCGGTGCGCGCGATGGCGGCCTATGCCAGCTACTCCGAGCGCTTCCCGGCGCCGCTTCCCGAGGCGATCGAGGCACGGCTCAAACTCGCGGATTACGCAAAGGAAACGGGCGATGCGACGGGCCGCCGCCGCTGGCTCGAGGGCATCGTGGCCGCCGACCGCGATTCTGGTGCCGCGCGCACCGACCGGAGCCGCTACCTCGCGGCGGTCGCGACGCTCGAGCTGACGGCCACGAGCCGCGATGCCTTCCGGGCGATCCCGCTGGTCGCGCCGCTGCCACGCTCACTCGCGGACAAGAAAGCGGCCATGGAGCGCGCGCTCTCGGGCTACCAGGCCGCCATCGCTTACGCGGTTGCCGAGGTTACGACCACCGCGACCTACGAGATGGGCGAGCTGTACCGCCGCCTTGCCGCCGACCTCATGAAATCGGAGCGACCGTCGAATCTCGATGCCGAGGAACTCGAGCAGTATGACCTGCTGCTCGAAGAACAGGCTTTCCCGTTCGAGGAGAAGGCGATCGAGATCCACGCCAAGAACGCGCGCCATGCTGCCGACGGCTTGTACGACGACTGGGTCCGCCGGAGCTATGCGGTTCTCGCCGAAATCGAGCCTGCCCGATTCGGAAAGCAGTTCGAGTCCGAACCCTTCATCGCGGTGCTCGAACCGCCGACACCCGCGCAGTCTGCGACGCCGGCAGCTGCCGTGGCCGACGCGGCTGCGAGGGGCAAGAAGGTCGACAACGCGGTGGCACCGGCGGAGCCGCCTGCGCCGACGATCGCACCCGCCGCGCTTGAACAGTTCGCGGAAGCGGTTCGGCACCTCGAGGCGGGCGAGTTTCCCGCTGCGCGGCCGATCCTCGAGCAGCTCGTCGCAAGCGAACCCACGCTCGCGGCGCCCGCCGTCAACCTCGGGATGCTGCACGCGCGCGAGGGCCGATGGACAGAGGCCGAGACGTTGCTTGACGAGAGCCTCCACCGCGATCCCTGGAACGCAACGGCGCTCAATGAGCTCGCTACCGTGCAGTGTCAGTCCGGCCGCTTCAAGGACGCCGAGGCTGCCTACCGCGCGGCGCTCACCGCCGACCCCGAGCATTTCCTCACGCACCGGAATTTTGCGGTGCTGCTCGACTTGTACCTGTGGCGCCCTGCCGAGGCACTGCAGCAATTCGAGACCTACGTCTCGAAAGCGGGCAACCCGGACCGGCTGGTTTCCGGCTGGATCGCCGAGCTCAAGCGGCGCGTCGGAGACGTGGCACAGACCGCGGAGGTGCAACCATGAGCCCCTGGAGACGCCTGCTGGCTACCCTGTACCTGCTCGCGCCCCTGGCGCGAGCCCAGGAAGCAGAGCCAACTCCACCCCCTGCACCAGCCTCCGTTGACCCGCCTGCGGCAGTCGCGGATGCCCCGAAGTCCAGGACGATGGATCATCTGGAGCTCGATCCGACCTCGATCACGGGCAACCGCGAGCTGCCCAAAGTCATGGTGATCGTGCCCTGGAAGCGCGCCGGCTTTGGCGACCTCGAGGGCAGGCCGGCCAACAGCCTCCTCAACGAAGTCCTGGAGCCGGTCGACCGCGAGGTCTTCCGTCGCGAACTGCGCTATTTCGAGGCCCTGGAGGCCAAACCCGAGACGTAGTCCCGGTTTTCATAACCCACAGAACGGCAACCTAAGCCACTTAACGACCCAACCTGGAGCAGCCCATGCACGCCCTGGACATCATCCTCAACTTTTTCCGGGAGGGCGGTATCTTCCTGTATCCGCTCGCCCTCGTCTGGGTGATCGGACTCGTGATCGCACTCGAGCGGTTCGGGTTCATCATGCGAGCGGGCGCCGGCAACCGCCGCATGTGGTCCCAGGTGCAGCCGCTGCTCGAGGGCGGCAGGTTCCGGGAGGCCCTGCAGGCTGTTTCCAATTCGGAAACGGCGCTTGCGCACATCATGCGTTACGGAATCACGCGCATCCAGACTGCGCGCCGCCGTGACGACATCGAGAAAGCGCTCGAGGAGAGCCTCGTCGAGGTCATCCCGCGGCTCGAGAAGCGCACGCACTACCTGGCGTCTCTGGCGAACATCGGCATGCTGATGGGCCTGCTCGGAACAATTGTCGGCCTGATCGGCGCCTTCGCGGCGGTGGCACAGGCGAACCCTGCAGAGAAAGCGAGCCTCCTGGCCGCGTCGATCTCGGTGGCAATGAACAACACCGCGCTCGGCCTCGTCACGGCCATCACGTTACTGCTTGCGCACCTGTACCTTGAAACGAAGACCACTGAAATCGTGGACAGCCTCGAGGTGGCATCCGTCAAATTCCTGAACGCGCTGAACGAGCGGAAGATGGACCCCGAGTCGCAGCAGGAAGCGGCCCGGCAGCCGAACCGTCCGCTGGAGGCCGGGGTGAGAGGCGCTCGCGCGTGAGCGGATCGCGCATAATCAAGCGGCAGTCGCGCAACCACGCGCGCTACCGCGGCAGGAATGACATCAACATTGTCCCGATGCTGGACGTGATGGTCATCCTGATTTTTTTCCTGATCTTCACGGCTGTATTCTCGAAGATGAACATCCTCGAGCTCAACCTGCCCGACGACGCGGGCCCGCCGCCGGAACTTCCGGCCGTGCTGGAACTGGAAGTGATCGTGCGCGGCAATGCGATCGAGGTCGCCGACCGCAATTCCGGCTTGCTCCAGAGGTTGCCGAACACGGCCGACGGCGCCGACTTCGAGGGCCTTTCCAACTACCTGCGCCGAGTCAAGATCCGCTTCCCCGAGAAGAAGGACGCGACCGTACTGCTCGAGGCGGACATCCCGTATGACACGATGGTCCAGGCGATGGACACGATGAAGTCCTTTGACACCATGATCGACGGTCAGCCGGTGCGCGGCGAGCTGTTCCCGCAGATCGCGGTCGGCGATGCGCCGATCGCACTGGTCGCCAAGAGATGATCGCCGCCCGACTCAAGCGCCACCGCAAGCCGGGCCGGAAGGGCGCCTTTCACGGCATGTCGTCTCTGATTCCGATGATCGACATGCTGACGATCCTCGTGGTGTACCTGCTGGTGCACGCCGCGGACTACGAAATCCTGCCGAACACCAAGAGCATCCAGATCCCGCAGTCGATGTCGGAGACCAAGCCGCGAGAGACGGTCACGGTGCTGATCACAAAGGAGACGGTCTTCGTGAACGGTGCGGCGCTTGCGAGCGTCGCGGAGCTCCGCTCGCGTCCGGACGCAGTGATCGAGCCGCTGCGCAGGGCGCTGCGCACGGAGGCGGACAAACGAGTGCTCAAGGACCGCAACGACCCGACCTCGCACGAAGTCACGGTGCTTGCCGACAAGGACCTGCCGTACAGCTTCCTGAAGAAGATCCTCTCGACCTGCACCGCCGCGAAATACGGCAAGGTCTCGCTCGCGGTGCTCGAGCGGGAACGCGCCTATCGCGGCCCAGGCGCGGTTTGAGGCACACCCGTGCACGCCCTCGCCACCAACTATCGAATCTTCGACCTTCCCTGGACGCCGGACGACGACGAACAGCGCCGGCTGCGCAAGACGGCGCAGATCGCGCTCCTCATCTTCGCCGCATTCGGGGTCCTGGTTCCGCTGCTGCCGGTCCACGAGCGGCCGCCGCCGGCCCCACTGCCTGCAGAAGTAGTGAAGCTGGTCCTCGAGCCGCCGCCGCCGCCGCAACTGCCGCCAGAGGTCAAGAAGCCGGAGCCCAAGCCGGAGCCGAAGCCTGAGGCCAAGCCGGTCCCGGTGCCGAAGCCGGTTGACCGCCAGGCCGAGGCGCGCAAGAAGGCGGAAAAATCGGGCCTGCTCGCCATGAAGGACCAGCTCGAGGACCTGCGGCAGGCTCTGGAGCCGACCGAGATGAGCTCGGCGCCGATGATCGGCCGCGTCGAAGGCCAGAGCCGCGCGGAACGCTCCCTGGTGACGGCGCATACGGGCGTCGGCAGCGGTGGCATCAACACGGGCCAACTCTCGTCCGGCTTCGGCAGCGGGCCTGGAAACCTGAAGGGTCATGCCGCGGGCACGGCCGTGCCCTCGTTCGCGGACAAGATCGGCGCGGACAGGGCGCAGGCGAGCCGCTCCGGGTCGGGCGGCAAGGCTTCGCGCAGCCGCGAAGAAATCGAGATCGTCTTCGACCGCAACAAGTCGGCCATCTACGCGCTCTACAGCCGTGCGTTGCGCGAACAGCCGGAACTTCAGGGCAAGGTCGTGGTACAGCTGACGATCGCGCCGTCCGGGGAAGTCACCGATTGCCGCATCGTATCGACCGAGCTCAATGACGCCGAACTCGAGCACAAGCTGCTCGCGCGCATCCGCATGTTCCGCTTCGAGGACAAGGACGTCGAGGCGATGACCACGACGAAACCGATCGAATTCTTCCCGGCCTGAGGCCAAACGGCTACCATTCGGCTCCTGCCAGCCGCGGAAGCCGCCGTGCAAGTCGAAAAGAACCGCGTCGTAACGCTGCACTACACCCTGCGTGACGAGCAGGGCACGGTCCTCGATTCCTCGAGTGGCCGCAGTCCGCTCAGCTACCTGCACGGCAAGGGCAACATCATCCCGGGCCTCGAGCAGGCGCTGGCGGGGAAGGCCACGGGCGACAGGCTAGATGTCAGCGTGACGCCGCAGCTGGGCTATGGCGCCCGCGACGAGCGCCTGGTGCAGATCGTTCCGCGCAACCGGTTCGGCGAAGTCGCCGACCTAGCACCCGGGATGCAGGTGCGCGCCAGCAGCCCGCAGGGGCAACGCATGGTGACGATCGTGCGCGTGGACCGCGACTTCGTGACCGTGGACGGCAACCATCCTCTTGCCGGGCGCACGCTGTTTTTTTCGGTCGAGGTGACCGAAGTGCGCAAGGCCACGCACGAGGAAGTTTCCCATGGCCACGTCCACGGCCCGGACGGGCACCACCACTAGTCGAGGCCGACGCGGCCCCGGGGCGCCCCGTGATCCACCGGCAGAACCTGCAGTTTCCCGAGAAAGACACCGCGCTGCGCGAGGACGTGCATGCGCTCGGCGGGCTCGTTGGCGAGGTCCTGCGCGACCAGGGCGGCGAGCGCCTGTTCACCGAGGTCGAGGGCGATCGTGTAGCCGCGATCGGCCGCCGCGAGGGCCGGCCCGAGCGCGCGGTCGAACTCGTCGCGCGCACGGGCGGCCGCGACGCGGGCGACGCGCGCGACCTCATCCGTGCCTTCAGCACGTGGTTCGAAGTCGTCAACCTCGCCGAGCGCGTGCACCGTGTCCGGCGCCGGCGCGAGTACCTCGTGCACGACGGGCGGCCCCAGCCCGGTGGAATTGGCGACTGCATGCACCAGCTCAAGGCCGCGGGCTACGACGCGCAGCGCGTGCTCGAGCTGCTGGCGGGCGTCACGATCTACCCGGTCTTCACTTCGCATCCCACTGAATCGACGCGCCGCACGATGCTCCGCAAGCAGGAGCAGATCGCCGAAATGATGATCGAGCGCCTCGACCCGACGCTGACGCCGTTCGAGCGGCGCTCGGTGTGGGAACGCATCCGCATGGAGATAACTTCCAGCTGGCAGACCGAGGCGCACCCGCGTGAGCGGCTGAACGTCGGCGACGAGCGCGAGCACGTGCTGTTCTACCTTGCTGAGGTCGTCTATCGCGTCGTGCCCGCGCTCTATGAGGAGATCGCGCTCTGGATGCAGACCGTCTTCGGCCTGCCGCCGGAACTCGGCCGTATGCCGCTCCTGCTGAGGTTTGGCAGCTGGGTCGGCGGCGACATGGACGGCAACACCGACGTGCACGCGAAGGCGATCCGGGAGACCCTGCATCGCCAGCACCAGCGCGTGATTTCCGCTTACTTCCAGGAATGCCGCTCGCTCGCAAACAAGCTCTCGCAGAGCGCCGGGCGCGTCGGGGCGAGCCGCGAGCTCGAGGCACGGATCGCGGAATACGACATCCTCCTGCCTAGGGCCAGAGAGTTCACCTCGACGCGGCACGACCGGATGCCCTACCGTATCTTCTTCGCGCAGGTGGCCGAGCGGCTCCGGACGACTTACGACGGCCGGCCAAATCACTACGAATCGGCGGACCAGTTCGTAGGCGACATTCAGCTCGTGGCGTCGAGCTTGCGCGACAACCATGGCCGGCACGCCGGCTTGTTCCCGGTGGAGCGGCTGTTGTGCCGCGCGCTGACATTCGGCTTCCACCTGGCGACGCTCGACGTGCGGCAGCACGCCGATGTGCATCGCGAGGTCGTTGCCCAGGGTCTCGGCCGGGACGACTGGGGCAGACTTCCGCCGGCGGCGCGAAGCACGGCGCTCTGCGAATCGATCACCCGCGACCGCGGCCCGGCTGCGGGCTTCGACGCGGTCGGCCGCCGCACGCTGGCCGTGTTCGAGGCGATGATGCAGGGGCGGTTCAAGTACGGCGAACGCGCGATCGGAGACTACATCGTGAGCGGCACCGAGTCCGCGGACGACGTGTTGTCGGTGCTGCTGCTGGCGCGCTGGGCCGACATTACCAACAGTGAAAGCGGGCAGGTGCCGCTCGACGTCGTGCCGCTGCTCGAGACCGTGAGCGCACTCGAGGGCGCCGGGCCAGTGCTCGATTCGCTGCTGGCCGAGCCGTCGTATCGGCGCCATCTCGCGGCGCGCGACGGCCGCCAGACGGTGCTGCTCGGCTTCTCCGAGAGCAACCAGGCCGTCGGCATCGCGGCGTCGCGTCACGCGATCTACCAGGCGCAGGTCGAGCTGGTGAAGGCCGCATCCAGCGCCGGCGCGGATCTCTGGCTGTTCTACGGGCGCGGCGGGCCGTCGAGCCGCGGCGGCGGCCCGATCGAGCGCCTGGTCGAAAACGCGCCGGCCGGCGCGACGCGCGGCCGGCTGCGCGCGACGGAACAGGGCGAGGGTATCAACAACAGCTATGGCTTGCGGCGCATCGCGCTGCGAACCTTCGAGAAGGCGGTATTCGCCGTCGCCATGGACCGCATCGAGACGCCGCAGGCTGCCGCCAAGGAGCGCGGGTTCCAGGCTCTCATGGCGACCGTCGCGGCCGCAAGCAGCGCGCATTACCGCGCGCTCGTCCACGAGCGGCCGGGATTCCTGCGCTTCTTCGAGGAAGTGACGCCGATCGACGTGATCGAGCGCATGCAGATCGGCGGGCGCGTCGCAAGACGCGAAGGCAGCGGCATCGCTTTGCTGCGCTCGGTACCCTGGGTCTACGCCTGGATGCAGAGCCGTCACGTGCTGCCCGGCTGGTTTGGTATTGGCTCCGGCCTGGAAGCTGCGGCACGCGAGCACGGCGCCGACGCGCTGCTGCAGGCCCGGGCCGGGTGGACGTTCTTCTCAAACCTGCTCGACGACGTCGAGATGGACCTGGTGCGCGCGGACCTCGACATCGCCGCTTACTACGAGGAGCTCGCGACCGGCGCCATCGCTCCGATTGCCGCGGAGATCCGGCGCGAGCACGCGCTCGCGAAGCATTGGGTCACGACGATCCTGGGCGAGAAGGAGCTGCTCGATGGCCGGCCGCAGATGCAACGCTCGGTCATCCTGCGCGCGCCCTACAGCGACCCGATGCACCTGATGCAGGTGGACCTTTTGCGGCGGTGGCGCGCAGGCGGCCGCTCCGACGCTGCGCTGTTCGATGCGCTGCTCGCGAGCGTGTCCGGCATCGCGCTCGGGCTGCAGGCAACCGGATGATGGCTGACGGGCAACGAAGCGTCTGCGTCTATTGCGCTTCGAGCGAGGCCTGCGACCCGCTGTTCCACGATGTCGCTCGGCAGCTCGGCGGGCTGCTGGCCGGAGCGGGCTGCACGATCGTCTACGGGGGCGGGCGCGCCGGTTCGATGGGCGCGCTCGCGTCGGGCGCGCTGGCGGCAGGCGGCCGTATCGTCGGCGTCATCCCGAAATTCATGATGGAGCTCGAATGGGGCCACGATGACCTCACCGAACTGCACGTGGTCGAGGACATGCGGACGCGCAAGCATGAAATGCTGACCCGCGCCTCAGCCGTCGTGGCCCTGGCCGGCGGCACCGGTACGCTCGAGGAGCTGTTCGAGGCAATTACCCTGAAGCGCCTCGGCCTCTTTCTGGGGCCGATCGTCATCGTCAACACAAGGGGCTATTACGACGCGCTGATTGCCCAGCTCTCGGCGGCCATCGACAGCCGCTTCATGGACGCGCGACACGCGGCAATGTGGACAATCGTGGGCGGGCCCGAAGAGGTGCTGTCGGCGGTCGAGGCGGCGGGCCCCTGGGGCGAGTCGAGCCGCGGCTTCGCCGTAGTGCGCTGAATCGGGTAAAATCGGCGGATGAACAGTGAAAAACCGCAGGATGCGCAGATGAGCGTCGACGCGCTCTACCGCGAGGATGTCTTCACCGACCAGCGCGTAGGCACAATCCGCCGCATGACGCCCGTCAAGTCTGACGGCAGTGGCGACTCGTCGCGTCCCTTGGTCTTCGTCGGGCAGGCGACGGTCATGACGCCGATGGGTTCGCTGCCGCTCTCATTCGAGCTGGATGCCAAGACGCTCGCAGAAGCCGTCGCGCAATTCGGGCCGGCGGCCCAGCAAGCGATCGATGATGCCGCGCGGGAGTTGCAGGAGCTGCGCAGGCAAGCCGCCTCGTCGATCGTGATTCCCGATGCGGGGTCGGCTGCGCTCAAGGGCATGGGCGGAAAAGGCGGGATTCAGGTTCCCTGAGAGGCGCGTCGCCACCGGCAAGAGGAGTGGATCGTCCCCTGCAATGCCGCCTCACTGCAGGTACTTCGCGAGCCATGCCTGGACTTCCTGGTAGAAGTAGCGGCTGTCCTCGCCCTTCATGATCCAGTGGTTCTCGTCTGGAAAGATCACGAGGCGGCTTTCGACGTCCTGCCGCTGCAATACGGTCCAGAACTCAAGTCCGTTGTTGTATGGCACGCGGAAGTCGCGTTCGCCGGCGGTCAGGAGGATCGGCGTCCGAAGCCGCTTCGAATGCCAGAACGGGCTCTGGTCCTTCCAGATCGACATGCTTTCCCAGGGCGGTCCGCCCAGGTTGCGCTCGCGCGAATAAGCGACGTCGCTCGTGGTCCACTGCGTCTTGAGGTCGTAGAGCCCGGCATGGCTCACGAGCGCGCGGTAGCGGTCGGTTGACACGGCAAGCCAGTTGGTGAGATGCCCGCCGTAGCTCGCGCCGCCCGCGGCCTGCCGGCTCGCGTCGATGAAGGCATATCGTCGGATCGCCTCATCGGCGGCCTGGTTTATTTCCCCGGCCGGGCCTTTGAGTGGATCGCCCTGGATCGCCTGCGCGAACGCCTCGCCGTATCCCGTCGAGCCGCTGTAGTTCGGCATCAGCACGACGTAGCCCGGCGCCGCGAGCAGGTGGTAGTTCCAGCGGACGATGAATTCGTCCTTAAACAGGCCATGCGGACCGCCATGGATCAACACGAACAGCGGGTACTTCTTTGCGGGATCGAAGCCGGGGGGCAGTGCGACGAGGTTGTGGATTCGCCGTCCTCGCTTGGACGTGAACCAGAATTCCTGCACCGGAGTCCAGTCAATCGCCGCGGCCCGCTCGGCGTTGAACGCCGAAAGAGCGCGCCGTGAGCCATCCGCGGTTTCGACGCGAGTCACCTCCGCCGGGCTCACGGCACTGCCCCAGTCCGCGACGATCACCGGCGTGTCCTCCGCTCCCGCGACCTGGAGGCCTGAGTAACCGCCGGCCTCCAAGCGACCGAGTTCATGCGCCTTGCCGCCCGCGGCGGGCACCTGGAAGAGCCGGTCGTGACCTTCGTCTTCTGCGATCAGGTAGATGGACTCGCCGTCGGGACTCACCTGGAAACTGTCGACCGATCGCGCAAATCCGAGAGGGACCGGGCGCGGCGACGGATCTGCCCAGTCGAAGCGCATGAGCCGCTCGTCGTTGTAGACGAACTTCGTATGCGGAGTCGCGCGCGCGTAAAGCGCGGAGCCATCAGCGGCGAACTGCGGCTGCGAATAGCTGGCTTCGTCGCCCGTGAGGCGCCGTGGTTCGCCGCCGTCCGCCGGCATCGCGTACAGGGCCTGCTGCACGTCGGCACGGGCCGACTGGTCGCGGGCCGTCGTCGCCGCAAAGACGATCGTGCTGCCGTCGGGGGACCAGGTGGCCTCGAGTTGGTCGCCGTCATTGTCGAGGTTGCCACCGTATCCCCGGGCATTTCGCAGCGCCGTTCCGGCAAGCAGGTCGCGCGTTCCCGAGCCGTCGCCAAGAGGTTGGAGCATGAGCGTCGGGCGGCGGTCGTCGAGCCAGCGGTCCCAGTGCCGGATCGGGAACTGGTCGTATACGTGCGCGTTGTACTTGCGGGAGTTGCGGTCCTCGAACCGCCCGCGATTGTCGGAGTCTGTCATCGCGCCTGGGAATGTCATGCTCGAGAACAGGATCGCCTGCCCATCGGGACGCCACTGAGGGTGGGAAGCGCCGGTCGCGACGTTCGTGACCCGCTCGGCCTCGCCGCCACCTGCGATGTCGAGGACAAAGACCTGTGCCTCGTCCTGGCCGTCGCGCCTGGCGGTGAATGCGATGCGGCGTGAGTCCGGGCTCCAGGCAGGATCTGATTCCTGGCCGCCCGTGAATGTGAGCTGTCGCGGCGGCGCGCTGCCGTCCGCCGCGACGAGCCAGAGGTCATTCGACTTGGCATTGTCGTCATAGGCGGGCTGGGCCACCGGAACCACAACGAGCCGGCCGTCGGGGGACAGCGCGGGTGAGCCGACGCGCTTCATGAGCCACACGTCCTCGTGCGTGATCGGGTGCTTGGCGGCAGCCGTGTCATCGGCGTGCGCCGCCGCGGCGGCGAGGCACAAGACAACGAGCAGCCGAAAGCGTTTCATGTGTTTCGTCAGGAGCGCCACTGGCGGGCGCAGACGTTCTGCAGCAGCCAGGGCTGGTCGGGGATGAGTTTTTCGTTGAACAGTTCGCCGCGGCCCTGGAGCGGGGTCCAGTCGGTGTAGGCGCCCACCAGCGAGCCGAGATAGGGGCGTGCGATCTCGAGCACGGTGCGGAAATCGAGCTGGTCGGCCTCGCGCAATCCTTCACACGGATTGCGGATCGCCCAGATCACGGCGCCCAGCGCGCCGGCGGCAACCTGCAGGCAGGTCGCGTTCGTATACGGAACGTGCCGGCGGGCCTCGGCGATCGAAAGTTGCGAGCCGAACCAGTAGGCATTTTTTGAATGACCAGCAATCAGCACGCCCAGTTCGTCCATTCCCGTCACGATCTCGGCACGGATGATCCGCCGCGTCGGCTGCAGCGACCAGCCGCGGCCCTCGAGCTCGAGTGTCGAAAGCATGGCGTCGTCGCAAGGGTGGTAGACGAACATCACGGTCGGGCGATAGTCGATCGTGGACGTATGGCGCAGCGTCAGGTAATCCGCGATCGAGAACACTTCGTCATGCGTCATCAGCAGGCCCTGGAACCCGCCCGACGAGGGCAGCCAGCTGCGGGCGTAAGTCGCGCCGCCCGGGCGGTGCAGGTAGATCGACCCGCAGCGTGGCCTGTGCCAGTGCGAACCCGCGGGCTTTTTCGGCTCCGCCGTACCGAGCGAGAGCTCGGAGGGCTGCATCAGCTCGTCGACGAAGCCGTCGATGGACCAGGTGTTCACGAACTCGTTGGGCCGCTTGGGACGATCGGTGGCCTGCGTGTCGCGTTCGGACACCTGGATCAGCGTGACGCCGAGGTCGCGCGCCAGCGTTGCCCACTCGGTCTGGCCGGCCGGCGCCTCGCCGGCGCGGTTGAACCCGCTCGCGAGATCGAGCAGGGCCTGCTTGACGAAGTGCGAGACAAGGCCGGGATTCGCGCCATGGTCCACGATCGTGGTCGGCGAACCCGGCTTCATGCGGCGCCCGAGCTTCAGCATGTCCTCGCGCGTGCAGAAGTTGGTGCGCTCGCGCATCGTCAGCATCGGGTTGTCGAACACGCCGGACCAGGGCTCAATCGAGGTGTCGACATAGAGCACGCCGTGCGTGGCGCACCACTCGACCAGGTCGAGGCTGGAAACGCCAACCGACAGGTTGAGAAGCATGTCGCCCGGCTTGAGCCGGCGGCGCAGCTCGCGCTGGTAGGTCGAGGGCTTCAGGTGACAGTGGACGAACGTCGCTTGGTTCGCTGCGGCGAGCGCCCGACCCTGTTCGCTCGCCTCGAGCACTGCGAGTCCGTCGTCCGGCAGCGAAAGATGGCGGCGCAGCAACGGCAGCATCGCCTGGCCGATACTGCCGCAACCGACCATCAGCACGCGGCCGGCAAACTCGGCGGTTTCGATTCGATGGCCCCCCACACCTCGACCCTAGCAAAGTGCCGCCGACGACGCACGTTGGTGCATAATTCAGGACCATGACGCCCCGGCGTTTCACGGTCCTTCTCTTCCTGGCTGCAGGCAGCAGCTCCTGCTCGCCGACCATCGGCACACCCCTCACGACCCGCCCGTGATGTCAATGCCGATCACGGTCGTCGTCCGCTAGTTCCCGGAATCCCAGTTCCGCGATGCGATCCCGCTGGTTGCCGGTCCTGCTGCTGCCGCTTCTCGTGTCCTGCGATCACGAGCCGGATTACGACATCCTCGTGCGCGGCGGCACGATCTACGACGGTTCAGGGCAGGCGGGCTATGCCGGCGATGTCGCGATCAGGGGCGACCGGATTGCCTACGTCGGTCCTAAAGCGTCGGGCCGGGCGATGCGCGAGATCAATGCGGCCGGGCTTGCCGTTGCCCCCGGCTTCATCAACATGCTCTCGTGGTCCAACGAGTCGCTCATGATCGACGGCCGCGGCCAGAGCGAACTGCGCCAGGGCGTCACGCTCGAGGTGATGGGCGAGGGCGACTCCATGGGGCCGTTGACGCCGCAGATGAAGGACGATCTCGTTGCTCAGCAGGGCGACCTCAAGTACCCGGTCGAGTGGACAACGCTGGGCGAGTACCTTGCGCTGCTCGAGAAAAAAGGCGTTTCGATGAATGTCGCCTCGCACGTCGGCGCAGCCACGGCGCGCATGATCCTGCTGGCGTCAGCCGACGTCGACCCGACGCCGGAACAGCTGAAGGCGATGCAGGACGTCGTGCAGACGGCGATGGAGGAAGGCGCACTCGGCGTCGCGTCCGCGCTGATTTACGTGCCAGGCAGCTTCGCGGAAACGGATGAACTGGTCGCGCTCGCCGGGACCGCCGCGCGGTGCGGCGGCATTTACGCGACGCACATGCGCAGCGAAGGCCGCGGGCTGGTCGAAGCCGTGGACGAGACGATCGAAATTTCGCGCCGTTCGGGCGCGCCGGCGGAAATCTACCACCTGAAGGCGGGCGGCAAGGCGTACTGGCCGAAGCTGGACGAGGCGCTTGCCCGCATCGAAGCCGCGCGGCGCGAGGGCCTGCGCATCACGACCGACATGTACGCTTACCCGGCGGGAGCGACAGGGCTCGATGCCGCGATGCCGCCCTGGGTGCAGGAGGGCGGCAATGCCGCCTGGTTTGCGCGGTTACGTGACCCTGCGATCAGGAAGCGCGTGGCCGCCGGGATGCGAGCCGGCACGACCGACTGGGAGAACCTGATGCTCGACGCGGGCGGCGCCGAGAACATGCTGATCGTCGTGCTGCGCAAGCCCGGGCTCAAGAAGTACATCGGCAAGACGCTCGCGGAAATCGCGAAAGAACGCGGAACCAGCCCGGAAGAGGCGGCGATGGACCTCGTCGCCGAGGACGAGACGCGCGTCGGCACCGTGTACTTCCTGATGTCCGAGGACGAGGTGCGCCGCAAGGTGGCGCTCCCCTACATGAGTTTCGGCTCGGACGGCTCCGCGGTCTCCGCGGAGGGCGACTTCCTGAAGAGCAACCTGCATCCACGCAGTTACGGCAACTTCGCGCGCGTATTGGGTCGCTACGTGCGCGACGAGAAGCGCGCGACACTCGAGGACGCGATTCACCGCCTGACCGGGCATCCGGCTTCCGTCCTCAACTTGCGCGATCGCGGCCTCCTCGCGGAGGGTTACTTCGCCGACGTCGTCGTTTTCGACCCGGCGAAAATCCAGGACCATGCGACATACACCGTGCCTCACCAGTATGCGACGGGCGTTTCGGAGGTGATCGTAAATGGCGTGCCCGCCCTGGAGAACGGCGAGCCGACCGACGCCCGGCCGGGCCGCTTCGTGCGCGGCCGTGCCTGGAAGGGCTGGAAGAACGGCGGCTGCCGGGCGACGCCCGCCGATTGGGACTGGCCTCAGGTCCGCTGACCCTTGCCGATCGAATTCCTCATTTTCGGCATTACGCTCGCGGGCGTCGGGCTGTTTCATCGCCGGTCGCTGCAGATTGCCGCCTGCGGGCTCGCGGCCGTTATTCTCTTCGAGTGGCTGTTCACGCAGTTTCCGGCCGGTCCGGGCATGTACGGCCTGGTGCAACACTTCGCCCACGAGTGGGTGACCCTGACGAATCTTCTGCTGCTGCTGGTCGGATTCGCGATCCTCGCGGCCCATTTCGAGCAAAGCGGCCTGCCCAGGGCACTTCCGCGCTACCTGCCGGACGACTGGACCGGCGCATTTGCGCTACTGGCGATCGTGTTCGTGATCTCGGCGTTTCTCGACAACATCGCCGGCGCACTGATCGGCGGGGCGATGGCGCACACGCTGTTCCGGGGCCGGGTCAGGGTCGGCTACCTGGCGGCGATCGTCGCGGCGTCGAATGCCGGCGGCGCAGGCAGCGTGATCGGCGACACGACGACCACGATGATGTGGATAACGGGCATCCCGCCAATCGATGTCCTGCACGCCTACGTTGCCGCCGGTACGGCATTCCTGGTTTTCGGCTTCACGGCCGCGCACGCGCAGCAGCGATTTGCGCCGATCATCAAGCATTCGGCTCCGTCGCTCAGGATCGACTGGCCACGAATGGCGATCGTCCTGTTCATCCTCGTGAGCGCCGTCGCCGTCAATGTAAGCGTCAACACGAAACTGCCGGGACTTGCGGAGCGATTTCCATTTATCGGCGCGGCGGTCGCGGCCGCGATCCTGGTTTCGATTCCATGGCGTTCACCCGACTGGAGCGTCGTGCCGCGTGCCGTCAAGGGGTCGGTATTCCTGCTTTGCCTCGTGACGTCCGCATCGCTGATGCCGGTGGATTCGCTGCCGGAGCCTTCGTGGCGGACTGCGCTTGCGCTCGGATTCGTGTCATCCTTCTTCGACAACATTCCGCTGACGGCTCTCGCCCTCAAGCAGGGCGGCTATGACTGGGGCGTGCTCGCCTATGCGGTTGGCTTCGGGGGCTCGATGATCTGGTTCGGCTCTTCCGCGGGTGTGGCGATCTGCAACATGTTCCCGGAGGCGCGCTCGACCGGGCGCTGGCTGCGGGAAGGCTGGCCGGTGGCAGTCGCCTACGTCGCCGGATTCGCCGCGCTGCTGGCGACGCTCGGCTGGAGGCCGGACGGCTAGTCCCGTGCCGCGCCTTGCGCGCGGCCGAAACAACGGTCGAATGCCTCCCGTGAATCCGTCTCCGCGCGGCGAATGTGCCGCCAGGGGCGTTCCAGGCGGTGGCCCTTGAGCATCCCGAGGATCCTTCGCGTGCCGTCTTCGCCGGCGCCGTAACCAGAGAGCCAGCGCCTGCAGTCGTCGATCGGCATCCGGCGCTCGATCCCGCGCAGCATGTCGAGCACGTCAAAAAGTGCAGGGCGCGTTCCCGCGATGCCTCGGCGGAAGCGGCAACCATGCGCCATGTCGATGACGTAGAACTGCAGCGGGTCGCCAAGAGGACGCGAAACCAGGATGTTCGTCGGGTAGAAGGCGCCGTGGGCGACACCCAAATCGTGGATGCGCCGCGCAATCCGGAACAGCGGCGCGAGATCCGCCGCGACGGACGGCTCGCGCTTCATCAGCGTGGACAACGGTTCAGTCGCCGGGATCTCGCGCGTGATCAGGATCTCGAAGCGGCCATGACGGCGATCCTTGCCCCTCGACCAGCGGATGGGCTCCGGGCAGGAAATCCCGTTGTCGTGCAGCCGCTCGAGGAGCCTGAATTCACGCTCGACGCGATAAGGCAGGAACAGGCGGCGCAGCGGGTCGAATTGGCCGCGACGCCGGTACATCTTGACGACCGCGCGCCCGCTGCCGGGCAGCGGCTCCGACCAGATCAGCGTCTTCGCCTCCGCCTTGATCAGAGTCTGGTCCGTGCCGAACTGCACGGGGATCAGGTAGCGTCGTTCTTGACGATCAGCGCGAACCGGTGACCGGACGCGATCCGTGAAAGGGGAGGCGCAGCGACCAGGCGCGCACCAGCCTCGCGCGCGAGCTCCGCGACGCGCTCCGTCGTCATCGTCAGCTTGGGCGGCTTGCGGTCGAACGGGTGGCGCATGCGGCGAGTCAGGTTCTTGAGAGAGTAGTGGTCGAAGTAAGTGACGATCACGAAGCGTTTCGAGACCCTGAAAAGTTCGCGAAACAGACGCTCGCGCTCTGCGGCTGTCGGAAGATGATGTGCGAGGCGGATGCAGATCGTGCCGTCCACGCTGTTGTCGCGCAGCGGGATGTGAAACGCGGACGCCGTGATCCAGGCCTGCGGCGTCCCGACAGTCGAAGTCGCGCGCAGGTACCGGACCTGCCCGATGGCGATGTCGGCCTCGATCAGGAAGTCGGTCGCGTCGGCGAACGCCGGCGTAATTCGGCCGCCGCCGCAGGGCAGCTCCAGGATGACACGCGAGTGGCCTACTTTCGCGATGTGGCGGCGAATCAGCGTCCACTCGTGGCGCGTGCCGAAGCGCTTGTGGACGCGCCTCTGGTAGCCATGGTTGTAAGCCGCAGCGCGCTCGATGGTCTGGTACTCGGCCTGGTAGGCATCGCTCTGTTCGGACGCCTGCGGCGTGCCCCAGGTATCCGAGGTGCCACGCATGGCGAGCAGCGCGATGCCGTCGTCCATGCCATACCGTGCGCCGCATCCCGCGCAGCGAATCGCGTCGTGCTCGAGCATAAGAGCGGCACCGCACACCGGGCAGGCAAGAAGTCCCGCAATCGAGGCCATGCCGGCGGGCCGGCGTGCCGCGTCCTCCATGACTGCGCTATCTTGGGCCATCGAGCATCCTCCGGCCGATCTTAGCAGCAATTCCTCGCGCCGCCTCAGTAGCTGCGCTTCGTCTGGACCAGGAACTGGACACGGTCGATCGTGACCGGTCCGTCCATCGGAAACGCGACGTCGATGTGAAGCACATTCCCGAGGGCCGAGCGCGTGCTGCCGAGCCGCAGTCCGAAACCGACATCCTTGAGAAGTCCCAGGTTTCCGGTCGGGCCGAAAGCGGAGTCGCCCCAGGCTCGGCCCATGTCAAAAAAGACGGCGGCGCCCACGTCGACAAGCTTCCAAAGTGAGTACTTCGTATAAAAGCGCTCTTCGATAGTCAGCAACGTCGTGGCACTGCCAGCCTGATATCGTAGCGGGTAGCCGCGAAGTCCCGTGTCGCCGCCGAGAGTCAACTCGTGGTCAGCGTCCAGGTCGCTTCCGGCCGCCGCCGAAATGCCCGCGAAAAACACGCGGCTTTTCCCGGCTGGATGGTAAAACCGCAAGCCCGCCCACAACAGGCTGTCGGTCGGCGTCCCGCCCTCCACGCGAGATGTGAGGGCGCCGTCGGCAAACAGCGTGTCGACCGTCCCGAGTCGCCAGCCGCGGTTCAATTCCGCGTGCAGCAAGGCCGCGTTCCGATCCGCACCCAGCGCGGGCGTGGACCACCCGAGTTCGAGCGCATAGCGCAGGCCAAAATGCTGGTCCTCGGTGCGCGCGATCTGGTCGCGATTGCGGGTTGTCTCGAAATCGTCCTGTACGCCTTCGACGCGAAAGTAGGGATAGTCAAGCCGGCGATCCTCGGGCAGCGTCAGCGGCGCCGTCTCGTCCGGAGCGAGGTCGAACGTCGCGTGGTCGCGGCGCAGGCCGACAATCGTGCGACGGGCCCAGCCCTCGCGAAGCCCGTCCGAGCGCCCAAACCGGAGGTCTGCGAATTCCGCCTGCCGCCCGTAACCCGCGACCCGTTTTCCAAGGCGATAGACCGGCTCGACCGTTTCGTCCCGCAGCAGCGCGATGCCGGCACTCCAGCGGCTGTCTAGCGAATAGAATGGCCGTTCGACCAGGACACTCCAGCCCTGTCCGTCGTTGCTGTCGCGGAATGCAATGTCATGCAGCCAACGGCCACTGCGGACATCGGGATCGCGCCAGTGCAGGGTGGACGAGCTGCGATCCGCATTGGTCGATAGTTCGAATGAGAGCTGCTTACCGAAACCCAGCAGGTTCAGTTCTTCCAGCTTGATGCCCCCGGAGTTCTTGCCGCCGCTGCGTCCGAACGCAACGCCGATATCCGTGGTCCAGACTTCCCGCACGACGACCTCGAGGTCGGCCGTGCCATCGCGGCAGTCGATCGCATGCACGGACGGTTCTCGGATAAAGCGGAGGTCACGGAGATTGCGCTCCGTCTCCTCGATCTGTCGCCGCGAGATCGGATCCCCGGGCCGGAACAAGAGTTGAGACTCGATCACCGAGCCGCGCGTGTCGATGTGCAGGCGGTCGGCCAGCCGATAGAAAGCCTGGTGCCTGGCCTCGGGGTCGACGTCGAAGATCGGCAGGTCGCGCACGCGAACAGACCCGATCCGGTACCCTCGGGCCTCTAGTTCCGATATGTCAGGACACGCGATTGCCGCACCGGTTGCAGGCGGGTCGGCGGCTGCCGCCGCTGAACCAGCGGCCGAGGCAAGCCATGACGCGAGCAACAACACCGGCTGCATGTTCGCGGCGCGATGGGCGGCATGCTTCATTCCACCGGCGATTGTAATTGCACGTCAGCGGCCCGGTCGACCGGACCTGCGCGACAAGGATGTCTTGCCGAAATTCAGTCGAGGCCGACCGCTGCCGCCGGTTGCGAAAAGCGCTTGCGCGATTCGAGCCAGGCCCACAGCGCGTCCCACTGCTGCAACTCCGGATGTACACGGGCGGGATTCATGTCGTGCAGGCCAAGGCCCTGCTCGCCGGCGTAGACGTAGTACTGGGAATCGCGAAGGGTGGTTACGACCGGGATTTGCATCTGGTCGAGGAAGCGCATCAGCGTGCGGAATATGATCGTGTTCGGCTTGACGCGGTTCGCGATCACGGCGAGGCGATTCTCGCGCCGCTTGATCTTGCCATTGATCAGCAGGTGGCCGATGCAGCGCGAACAGGCGTGAATATCGGCGTCTGATGGCATCACGGGCACGAGCACCGCATCCGCGTCGCGCACGTGCTCGTTGAACTGGTGGGCCTGCAGGGCCGCCGGCGTGTCGACGACGACGCGGTCCGTGCCGGGCGGGACCCGCAACTGGAAGCTGCGCGTCACGCCGAGCGTGCGTGCGTACGCGGCAATCCCGTGGATCGGCGGCTGGCGCGGGGAACGCTTCTCGAGCCAGCGTGAGCTCGAGCCCTGGGAATCGAAGTCCATCAGCACCGGCCGATAGCCGCGCGCCGCGTACATGGCAGCGATGCCTGTGGCGATCGTCGACTTGCCCGAGCCGCCTTTGGGGTTGAGCAGGACAATGCGAAGCATGGCACCCCCCGAGCCCGGAACCAGATTACGCCGTCTTGCGCGCAGGCGGTATACTAAGGAAAAATGCGTTTAATGCCAATGACTTACGAGAGTAAACCTCGAATCGTCATCGTCGGCGCCGGCTTTGGCGGCCTGGCGACCGCCCAGGGCCTGCGAAGCGTCGATGCCGATATCACGCTGATCGATCGGCAAAACCACCATCTGTTCCAACCGCTCCTGTACCAGGTGGCGACCGCCGGGCTCTCGCCGGCGGAGATCGCCTGGCCGGTACGCCGCCTGATGCGGCGCCAGCTCAATACCCGCGTGCTGATGGGCGAGGTCACGTCCGTCGATGCCGCGCGCAAGGTCGTGATGCTCGATGCGGCACCGATTGCCTACGATTTTCTCGTGATCGCGACCGGCGCGACTCATGGCTACTTTGGGCGGGACGAATGGGCGAAACATGCGCCAGGGCTCAAGACGCTGGATGACGCGACCGCAATACGCAGACGTGTCCTGCTCGCGTACGAACGCGCGGAGATGGTGTCGAATCCGGCCGAAATTGCGCGTCAGCTGACGGTCGTCATCGTCGGAGGTGGCCCGACCGGCGTCGAGCTCGCAGGCGCCGTCGCCGAACTCGGGCGCCGGGCGCTTGCGCGCGATTTTCGCTTCATCGATCCGCGGCGCACGCGCGTGCTCCTGATCGAGGCGGGGCCGCGACTGTTGGCGAATTTTCCCGAAAGTCTGTCGCACTACACGGCAGGCGCCCTGCAACGCCTCGGCGTCGAGCTGCGTCTCAACCAGGCCGTGACGCAATGTGACGGCGCAGGCGTTCGAATCGGCGAAGAATTCATCCGCGCGGGAACGGTCGTGTGGGCCGCCGGCATCCGCGCCTCGCCGGCTTCGCGCTGGCTCGGCCTCGAACCCGATCGGGCAGGCCGCGTGATCGTCGGGCCGGACTTGCGCGCGCCGGGGCACGAAGACATCCAGGTCATCGGCGACACTGCGGCCGCCCGGAACCCGGATGGATCGCCCCAGCCCGGGATTGCGCCGGTCGCACAGCAGCAGGGTGCTTACGTTGCCCTCACGATCGCGGCGCGAATCGCGGGGAGGCAGGCGCCGCCGGCATTTGTCTATCGCGACCGCGGACTGTTCGCGACGATCGGCCGCAAGGAAGCCGTCATCGCCTACGGGCGGATGCGGCTCTCGGGCTGGCTTGCCTGGTGGATCTGGGGCGCGGCGCACGTCTATTTTCTCGTGAGCCTGCGCAATCGGCTCATCGTCGTGACGCAGTGGCTTTGGTCCTACCTGCTTTTCGAGCGTGGCGCACGGTTGATCACGGGACTGAAGCCGCGATAGGCGCGCAGGGAATCAATTGAACAGGCGAACCAGGGACTTGTCACCCGTGAGCCGTGCGATGTCGGGTGCCGACAACCCGTCCGCGTTGCGTACGCTCGTGCTCGCCTTTGCGGAAATCAGTGTGCGTGTGCATTGCAGGCAACGGGCACGCACCGCAAGGTGCAGGGCGGTGTCGCCGTGCGCATTCGCGGCATCGAGCGGGGCGCGTGCCGCGAGCAGACGCGGGATGAGCGACGCGCGGCCCGCCACACAGGACGCATGCAATGCATTGTTCCCATTGTGCGACTTCCAGCGGGCGTCGGCGCCCGCCGCGAGCAGCGACTTGACCGACTCGTCATTGCCGCGCCCGGCGGCGACGATCAGCGCGGTCGTGCCCTCGTCGTCCGGTGCGTCAACGGAGGAGTGCGGCGCCAGGGCGGTGACGGCGTGTTGCGAACCGCGGCTGGCCGCCAGCCAGAGCGCGCTACGCTGGTGCGAATCCACGGCGTCCGCACGCGCTCCTGCGGCTAGCAAGACCGTGATTGAGTCCGCGTCGTCCGCCGCAGCAGACGCCATCAACGGGGTCAGGCCCGATCGGTCGGGCTGGTTGGGATCTGCGCCGGCAGCCGCCAGCATCCGAATCGCTTCAGCATGGCCTGACTGCACGGCCACCAGAATCAGCGGCCCGTCATTTGCCTGGCGCGCCCCTGCATTGGCGCCTCGCTGCAGCAGCAGCTTCGCGGCCTCCAGCTGACCGGAGCGTACGGCCTGACCGAGCGGCGTCCAACCGGCCTGGTCGCGGGCATCGACCGACGCGCCTGCGTCCAGCAAGGCCGGGATCGCGGCGGCCCGGCCCGAACGAGCCGCGAGCGCAAGGGCGGTCAAGCCGTGCCCGTCTCTCGCATTTACGTCGTCGCCAGCCGCAATGCGCGCATCGAGGGCCTTGAAGTCGCCACTTTCGGCAGCGATCAGCAATGGAGCGCGGCCGGCATTTAAGGTATCGGTCCGGGCCGCAGCCGTCGCCGGGTTGCGCGACTGCACGCCGAGCCGTGCCGCAAGCGTATCGTGCCCGGCGCTGGCGGCGTGGTCTCCTGCCCGCAACCCGCCGGCGTCGACTGTCCGCGGGTCAGCGCCGGCGGCCAGCAACCGATCGACCAGTTCTGCCCCTCCGCTTCGCGCGGCGATCATCAGCGGTGTGGTTCCGGAGCGATTTGCGACGTTTACCGGGGCGCCGTGTTCGAGCAGCAACGACAGCAGCGCGGCATTTCCGGTGCGCGCCGCCAGCAACAGCGGCGTATCCCCATTTCGGTCGGCAGAAACCAGGGACGCGCCCCGCTGTGCAAGTTCACGCGTGACTTCAATTGACTCCGACTCGATCGCCAGCATGATCGGTGTGCGGTCATACTCGTCCGTCACCTCAGTCGGTAAGGACTCGAGCAATCTCCGTACTTGCGCGAAGTCGCCGTCACGCGCGGCGCGCAGCAGGTATTCGCCGGCGGGCTTCGCGGGTTCGCCCGGCTGCTCAGTCAAGACCGCAGGCGGGGCGTAGCCACCGCTTCGCGCTGCCGCGCGCCACTGTTTCGCAGTTTTCGCCGATGACCCGCACTCCCCGGAATCGAGCATGGCGGCAAGGCTGCCCGCAGCACGCACATGGCCGGCGGTGGCCGCATTTTCGAGCAGTCGGCAGGATTGGGGAAAGTCCCGAGGGACACCCCGTCCGTAACGCAACAGTTGCGAGAGCATGAAGGCCGCTTCGGCATCGCCGGTCTCGGCCGCCGGGAGAAGCAGGCTGGCCGCCCGTTCGTATTCGTGCCGCCGCAAAGCATCGCGCGCCGGCTCGAGATCGGACCCACGAGAGGAAATCGCAACGACGGCCAGCATCATCGCAAGCGCCGCCCCTGACCCGCGCATCAGGTGGTCCCGAACTTCGTATCGACCTCGACACCGGCCGCGCGCAGGAAATCGGTCGGCAGGACGCCACCGGCACTGACGATCACCGAATTGTTCTCGACCGTCCTGGTGCCTTCACCCGTCTTCAAGGCGACCGAGTTGGGTTCGATGCGTTCGACCTCCGACTTCAACATCACTTTGAGGCGGCCCTGGCGCTCGACTTCGGCAATACGCTCCCTGTTGCGGGGCTTGGCACGGCCGAAAGCATCACCCCGGTACGACAGGATGACGCTTCCCGTGTCATTCACCTCGGCCACGCTCGCAGCCGCTTCCAGCGCGCTGTCGCCGCCGCCGACCACCAGCACGTGCTGGGCCAGGTACTGTTCCGGCTCGATCAGGCGGTACGTAACCTTGGGCAGGTCTTCGCCGGTCACGCCAAGCTTGCGCGGCGTTCCGCGCCGCCCGATTGCGAGCAGTACGTTGTGGGTGTGGTATTCGCCGCGGCTGCTTCGAACCACGAAACCCTCGCCGGCGCGCTGGATGGTGTCGACCCGCTCACTGCAGCTGATCCTGAGGTGGGTCCTATGCGCGATGTCATTCCACAACCCGAGCAGTTCTTCCTTGCTCGTCGTACGCAGCTTGAGTTCTCCGACGATCGGAAGCTTCGCCGGTTGCGTCATGACGATCTTGCTGCGGGGATACTGGAATACGCAGCCACCAAGCGATTCCTGCTCGAGTGTCACGGAGCGCATGCGACGTTCCAGCGCGGCGAGGGACGCGGCGAATCCGGCCGGTCCGGCTCCGATGATCACGAGATCGAGGTCCGTGGCGCCCCGCGGGCGGCGCGTAAGGATCTGCTCGACCGCCTGCCGGCCTTGTTCGACAGCGTTGCGAATGAGTCCCATTCCGCCAAGTTCACCGGCCACGAAAATGCCCGGCACATTGGTTTCGAACCACGGCGTGACACGCGGCAGGTCGACGCCTCGTGTGGCAGTGCCAAAGACGAGTTCGATCGCCCCGACCGGACAGGCCGCCTTACAGGCGCCGTGGCCGATGCAGTGCGTTGGGCTGATGAGCTGAGCCTTGCCATTGATCAGCCCCAGCACTTCGTGCTCAGGCTGTTCCGGGCAGGCTTTAACGCAGGAACCGCAACCGATGCACGTGAGCGTGTCCACGACCGGATGCAACGATGCAGGCTCGAGCAATCCGGCGCTTGCCGCTTCACGATGGATACGCAGGCTTCGTTCTTGCAGCCGATGGCGACGCCAGGCGTACGTACCCAGGACGATCGCAATCGGCACCAGATAAACTAGCAATTCCATGTCACCCAGCCGCAGAGCAGTGCGGCGACGCGTTCGTGGCGCATCTGGCCAAGTTGGCTTCGCGCTCGAGCCTATGTCAACTCGATTGGCGCGAAATTCTGCGACGTCTCACACATCCGGGAGTCGGGCAGGTCGGTTGCAATTGAAGCCCGATTTTCGAGGCCGGATTGTCGCGTCCTGAAGACACGCCAGTTCAGTAGATTTGGTCCAATTGCCGCGATACTGATATATCGATCGCGTGGGCGGATTATGTGAATCATGCGAGACCGCTTGCCGTTGCCGCCGGGATTGCCGCGATCGTCGCAGTCGCGGGGGCGTTTTGGACTCGTGATCCCTCGCCGGTCGCTCCCAGTGACTGGATCGTGGAAGCCGCGGTCGCGCTGAATCGCGCGTCAGTCCATGGCGTGACCGGCGCCGAATCTTCGGCGCTCGATGGAGACTCGCGGCATGAGATGAATGCCGACGCGGCTCGGCAGCACGCCATGGCGGGCCAGCAGCTGCGCGTGCAGCGCCGCTTTGCCGAAGCCGAAGCCGTGTACCGGGAGGCCGTGGCGCTGGACCCGATGGACGCGGATTCCTGGGCGGACCTGGCAGATTGCGCGGCCTCCGCCGCCGGCAACGACCTGACCCGGGGGCGCGACGCGATTGCCCGGGCCCTTGCGATCGACCCTAAACACCGCAAGGCGTTGTGGCTCCGCGCGAGCCTGGAACTCCAGGAACAGCGTTACACGGCGGCCGCAGCCACATGGCGTCAACTCGCGGTGCTGGTAGCGGCGGATTCCGCTGACGCCAGGGTAATCGCCGCCAATATCGCAGAAGCCGACGCGCTGGCACGAAGTTTGTCGGTGAGCAACGGGAAAGGAAGCTGATGGCCGCCGCCTTGCAAGCAGCGGTAGGAAAAGCGGATGGCGGGTCGCGTGCCTCGCTTCCGCGGCCGTCCCACATCGGCCTGTGGCTCGCGCTGGCCGCAGTCATCGCGGGCCTTGCAATCCCGACCGAGCGCTACCTGACGCCCCGGCATGGCATCGGCTACTGGCTCGGAATCTTTGGCGGTTCCATCATGCTCCTGCTGCTGATCTACCCGATGCGCAAGCGGATGCCGGCACTCGCCGCCATCGGCAGCGTCCGATTCTGGTTCAGGACGCACATGGTCATGGGCGTCGTCGGACCGCTTGCGATCCTGTACCACGCGAATTTCAGCCTGGGCGCGACAAACAGCAACGTCGCCCTGTTCTGCATGCTCATCGTCTCGAGCAGCGGGCTTTTCGGGCGCTACCTGTATGCGCGCATCCACCATGGGCTCTACGGCCGGCGCGCGACCCTGCGCGAGCTCGCTGCGGATGCCGAGAACCTGCGCAAGCATTCCGGTGCATTGAGCGTACTTCCAGGTCTGTTGGACGAGGTGGAGCGTGCCGAACGACACATCGCGGAACCCGCATCGCTGGTGGTCCGGCCGTTCCTGGCAGCAATTCGACAGGGCCGGGAGGCCCGGCGCATCAATCGGCTGATCCGGAATGCGGTCGCGATGGCCGCAACGCGATCCACGGTCCTGCACCAGCAACGTGCCCGGTTTACACGTGCCGCAAGCGAATATGTCGCCTCGCGGCTGACGGCGGCACGTCGGGTCGCGGAGTTCGAAGCCTCGGAGACGCTTTTTGCTGCCTGGCACGTGCTGCACATTCCCTTGTTCGTGATGCTCGTGATCGTCGGCGTCGTGCACGTCATCGCGGTGCACGTGTACTGAAGTGCGTGCGGCCGCCTGGATTGGATGGACCATGATGGCAGGACTCGCGGCTTTCTCTTCATCGGCAAGCGGCAGCGAGCTTGAGAAGCTGCTGATGCCGGGCGAGCTGTCGCGTGCCCACGCGGACCTGGAGGCGGACTGCGGCAAGTGCCACGACAACAATGACAAGTCGCGGCAAAGGCAGCGTTGCCTGGACTGCCACAAGGAGGTGGCGCGCGACGTGACCGCACGAACCGGTTACCACGGACGTTCTGCGGCGCAGGCGCAGTGCAACGCCTGTCACTCGGAGCACAAGGGGCGCAACGGAGATATCCTTCGCTTCTCACGTGATGCGTTCGATCATGCGCGCACCGATTTCCAGCTTGAAGGCGCCCATGCGACCGTCACCTGCGGTGCATGCCACAAGGCCGGGAAGAAATTCCGCGAGGCGCCACATGCCTGCGTCGACTGCCATCGCAAGGACGACGTGCACGAAGGCAAGCTAGGGACAGACTGCGCCCAATGCCATGAAACCGCCGGGTTCAGGACTACCCGGTTCGATCATGCCAAGACGAGATTTCCGCTCAACAATGCACACGCCAAGGTGGCCTGCTTCGCCTGCCATCGAGACTCGACCTTCAAGGGTGCCCCGGGGCGCTGCGTGGACTGCCACGCTTCCGACGACGTTCATCACGGTTCCCGCGGCCCGGACTGCGGAAGTTGCCATGGCACGGCCAACTGGAAGCAGAATCGATTCGATCACGCGAAAGCCAGCGACTACCCGCTCCTGGGCAGGCACGCGAATCTAGGTTGCGACAATTGCCATCGCGGCGGCGACCTGAAAGTCAGCCTGCCCAGGGAGTGCAGCGGCTGCCATGCGGCGGCCGACGTGCACGCAGGCCGATTCGGCACGGATTGCGCCGGCTGCCACGGCCAGGAGGAGTGGACGATTGCTGACTTTGATCATGAGAAGCGCTCCAAATTCGCGCTTCACGGGGCACATGCAAAGATCGAATGTCACAGCTGCCATACGGGCGTCCTCAAGCAGCAGAAATTGGCGAAGGACTGCGCCGGCTGCCATGCCGTCGACGACGTGCACCGGGGTTCGCTGGGTCGCGACTGCCAGCGTTGCCACAAGGAGAGCAGCTGGCGTGACGAGGTGAAATTCGACCATGATCTCACCCGCTTTCCGCTGGTCGGCCTGCATGTCGGTGTTCCCTGTGAGGAATGCCATGCGTCGCGCGCATTCCGCGAGGCGCCACACGAATGCGTGAACTGCCACCGGGCCAAGGATGTGCACAAGAAGCAGCTGGGCGAGGAGTGCGGGTCCTGCCACAACCCGAACGGCTGGGACTTCTGGCAGTTCGACCACGCCACCATGACCAGTTTTCCGTTGACCGGAGCGCATGACCGGTTGGGCTGCCGGGACTGCCATCAAGTGCCGGAACACGAGTCAAAGACGCCGGGCGAATGCGCATCGTGTCACCAGGCTGACGACATTCACGATGGCCAGTTCGGCCCCGATTGCGGCCGCTGCCACGGCACAGCGTCGTTCCGGCAGCTGTTGACGCATTAGCGTCAAAGGCAGCGGCCATGACGAAAGCACAAGCATCCATTTCGCTGCCGGCGATCGCGATCATCGGCTGGCTGTGCCTGTGCCTCCCGGGCCTCGCGCACGCCGCCGCGGCAGGCGCCAATTTCGACCACCTCACGACCGGCTTCGAGTTGACGGGTGCGCACCGCGCCGAACCCTGCGAGTCGTGCCATGTCGATGCCGTCTTTCACGGCACACCGCGGCGCTGCGAGTCTTGCCATGTCATCGGCAGCCGCATTTCCGCGACCGCGAAACCGGCGAGCCACGTCGTGAGTTCCAATGACTGCGCACATTGCCATACGACTTCCGTCTGGTCGCCGTCCTTGCCCTACGATCACAGCGATGTGCAAGGCAGCTGCGCGAGCTGCCACAACGGCGTGCAGTCTCAGGGCAAGCCGCCGGGCCACATTGCGACCACGCAGGACTGCGATTCCTGCCATCGGACGACGGCGTGGACGCCGGCCGGATTCGACCACGCCAACGTCGCGCCGGGGACCTGCATCCAGTGCCACGACGGCACGCAGGCGACCGGCAAGAATCCGCAGCACATCCGCACGACGAATGCCTGCGATGCCTGCCACAGCACGAGCGCCTGGAAGCCGGTGCTGCGGGTCGACCATGCGGAGGTGCTCGGCAATTGCTCGAGCTGCCACAACGGCAACGTGGCGTCGGGCAAGCCCGCGAACCACCTTCCGACCACGCTCGATTGCGACAACTGCCATGTGACGACGGCATGGACGCCCGCGCGCTTCGACCACACGGGAGTCGCGCCGGGCAGCTGCGCGAGCTGCCACAATGGAACACAGGCCTCCGGCAAGCCGGCCGGCCACATCCCGACGACCGCGAGCTGCGATGCCTGCCACTCGACCGTCGCCTGGACCCCGGCGCAGTTCGACCACACCAACGTCGCGCCGGGGACCTGCATCCAGTGCCACGACGGCACGCAGGCGACCGGCAAGAATCCGCAGCACATCCGCACGACGAATGCCTGCGATGCCTGCCACAGCACGAGCGCCTGGAAGCCGGTGCTGCGGGTCGACCATGCGGAAGTGCGCGGCACCTGCCGGAGCTGCCACAACGGCAACGTGGCGTCGGGCAAGCCCGCGAACCACCTTCCGACCACGCTCGATTGCGACAACTGCCATGTGACGACGGCATGGACGCCCGCGCGCTTCGACCACACGGGAGTCGCGCCGGGCAGCTGCGCGAGCTGCCACAATGGAACACAGGCCTCCGGCAAGCCGGCCGGCCACATCCCGACGACCGCGAGCTGCGATGCCTGCCACTCGACCGTCGCCTGGACCCCGGCGCAGTTCGACCACACCAACGTCGCGCCGGGGACCTGCATCCAGTGCCACGACGGCACGCAGGCGACCGGCAAGAATCCGCAGCACATCCGCACGACGAATGCCTGCGATGCCTGCCACAGCACGAGCGCCTGGAAGCCGGTGCTGCGGGTCGACCATGCGGAAGTGCGCGGCACCTGCCGGAGCTGCCACAACGGCAACGTGGCGTCGGGCAAGCCCGCGAACCACCTTCCGACCACGCTCGATTGCGACAACTGCCATGTGACGACGGCATGGACGCCCGCGCGCTTCGACCACACGGGAGTCGCGCCGGGCAGCTGCGCGAGCTGCCACAATGGAACACAGGCCTCCGGCAAGCCGGCCGGCCACATCCCGACGACCGCGAGCTGCGATGCCTGCCACTCGACAATCGCCTGGACCCCGGCGCAGTTCGACCACACCAACGTCGCGCCGGGCACTTGTTCGCAGTGCCACAACGGAACCTACGCAACCGGCAAGCCCGGTGGTCACTGGCTGACCTCGCTGGAGTGCGACGCTTGCCACCGGACGACAGCCTGGACGCCCGTGACCCATGTCCACGTGTCGCCGGACTACCCGGGAAATCACAATGCGTCGGTTCAGTGTACCGATTGCCACTCGACCAACCGTGATGCTGCCACCTGGACCTTCCCGCAATACCGGCCGTTCTGCGCGGGCTGCCATGCCAATGACTACGAACCAGGCGAAGGCAGGCACCGCAGCCTCCAGCAGGACCTCAATTGCGGGAGCAGCGGCTGCCATCGGGTCAGCGCCGGGCGCTTCAACTGATGGCGGACATCCATCGCCATCACGGACCGCGAGAAGCGCGCTCCGGCCCTCTTACACTCATCCGGCACTGATATGCGGACCTGGGCTGTGCTGCTGGCACTCGTGCTTGCCGGCTTTGGCGGCTTCGCCGCGGCCGACGACGCTTCGGATGTCAACGGGCGGGCGCTGCAGGAACTCCAGGTCGTGCAGCTCGGCGACGGCGCGAGAGTTTCGGTCCGCTTCGGTTGCCCATTGCGCTATACGACGCACTTTCCCGCAAGGCAGGTCACCGACCTGCGCATCAGCCTTGTGCCATTGCCGGGATGCGTCGCCGCCGGCGTCGATTTGGAAGGCGTGCTCCAGGCACCGGCCGGCAATGCCGCGGGACTCGGCGATGCACGTCTTGAACCTGCCGGCTCGGCACTCGTACTGACCCTCTCGTTCGCATCGCCAGTGGATGTCGAGGTGCGGCCGTCACCCGACTTCCTGGGAATCGATGTCGCCGTGTTCGGCCGCGTGACGCTTGCGCAACCGCGCCCGCAGCCGAAGAAAGCGCCGCCGCCGCCGCCCGCCGCCACCAGGGCGCTGCCGTCGCCCGAGGTTCTGGAATCTCAGTGGCTCGAGGCGCGATCCACGTTCGATGCGGGGGACTACCCGTCTGCGATCCGACTGCTGACCCGGCTCGTCGAATACCCGGATCATCCGCGCCGCGCCGAGGCGCAGGAACTGCTCGGCCTCGCGCGGGAACGCAACGGCCAGCTGGCGCATGCCAGGGCGGAGTACGACGAGTATCTGCGCCATTATCCCGACGGTCCCGCGGCGGGCCGCGTCGCACAGCGCCGCGACGCGCTCGCGACGCTCGACGCGAAACCCCAGGTCGCCGCCGTCGCCGGCAAGGAAGGCCGCATGAACTGGTCCGTTTTCGGCGGCTGGTCGCAGGAGTACCGCTATGATTCGACGTCGGTGGATACGGGCACCCAATCGACCGACTTCACCAGTCAGTCGATGGTCATAACCGATGGTGACTTCTCAATGCGCGGCCGAGGCGAACGCTTCGACGTGCAGACGCGCGTCAGCGCGGGATACCTGTACGACCTGTTGCCGGACGGCTCTGGCAGCCAGACACGGGTCAGTATCGCTTACGGTGACCTGGCCGATCGCAGGCTCGGCCTCAGCGCGAGATTCGGCAGGCAATCGGGGTACAGCGCCGTTCTCGGAACCTTCGACGGACTGCTGCTCGGGTGGAAGGCGCGGCCGACGCTTCGCTTGAACCTCGTCGCCGGCAGCCCGATTGATTCGACCACTGACGCGTACGTTGCCAACCGGCAATTCGTCAGCGCGGGCGCCAGCTGGAGCGGCTGGGTCGAGGGGCTGGAGATCAGCCCGTACGTGATCGACCAGACTTACGACGGCTTCGCCGATCGTCGCGCCGTTGGCAGCGAGGTGAGGTGGTTCACGCCCGGGCGCACCATCGTCGGGCTTTTCGACTATGACTATGATTACAGTGTGGTCAACATGGCGTTGCTGCTTGGAACGTTCGAGTTGCCGGGGCAATACACGCTGACCGGCTCCGTCGACCGCCACAAGAGCCCTTACCTGACGACGCGTAACGCACTCTCGGGTCAACCCGTCGAATCCCTGAGCGAACTGGTCGACCTGTTCGGGGAGAGCGCGGTCCGCAGTCTCGCAGAGGACCGGACCGCGGATGCGGACACGGTCTCCATCAGCGTCTCGCACCCGCTCGGTACGCGCTTCCAGTGGACCGCCGACGCGTCGGCCACCCGTATCTCGGACTTGCCGGCGTCGGGCGGCGTCGAAGCCATTCCGGGCACGGGGACGGAGATCGGGCTCGGTGCCCAGTTGATCGGCAATAGCCTGCTGCGGTCCGGGGACGTGACCATCCTGGGCCTGAGGGTGTACGAAGGTGGCCTCGCGAGGACAGTTTCTGCTTCCATGAGCTCGCGCTTTCCGCTCTGGGGCCGCCTTCGTGCCGGGCCGCGCCTGCGCTTTGATTACCGTACCTTCACCGAGGGGGACCAGACGCAATGGCTGGCGAGTCCCGCGTTGCGGATCGACTGGAATTCGCGGCACACGACCATCGAATTCGAGGCGGGCGGCGAATGGGGGTCGCGCGACCTCACGATCGATCGGGAAGACTCCAGCCGCTACTGGTTCAGTCTTGCGTACCGCGTCGGCTTCTAGCACCTGGCTGCGCGCGTATGTCGCGCTGTTCACGCTTTCCGCGCTGCTTGCGCACGGAGGCTGCACGGAACGCGATCTTTGGCCCAAGGAACAGCTTGACCTGGAGACGGCGGTCAACGTCACCATCATGGCCGAGCCCTGGGTCTATTCCCGCGAAGTCCCGATGCTCGCCGCAAACGCCCGCGACTATCTCAATGTCGGCGTCGTCGAAACGAACCGCGCGGGAACGCGGCGCTATTGGTTGGGCGTCATTTCGTGGAGCACGATCGACCGAAGTGTCCTGCCGGACGCGGGGATGACAAGCCGCCCTGCACGCATCCGGCTGCAATGGCCCGCTACGAGCCTCGAGCTGGTTCCTGCCGCAGGCGGTCGATCCGAGCTTGGACTGTCCAAACCCGCGCTGGTGGACCCGAAGGTCGATTTTGAGGAGGTCTGGTGCGCGCTGACCACCGACCAGCTTGCGCTGTTGGGCGCTGGCGCGCCGGCGACTGTAGCCATCGTCGACGAGGCAGGCCAATTAACCGGTTACCAGGCCTTTCGGGTACGAAAGGCCGCGCTGACCGAATTTCTGGAGGCCACGGGATTCTGAATTACCACGTGCTGCGCGCGCCTGCTCTGCACGTTGTTGTGCTGACTGCCGATTCACACCCTACCATCCGCAGCGATCAGGTCCATTTGCTGATCGCGGATCGGGTGACCGCCGCTGATTGCAGTCGCAGCACGCGGGAATTGCAAGCCGTTTGCAGGTATTGTTTGCGGATGCCGCAAAAGAAAGACAGGAACAAGCGGGTCTTCACCGGGGTCTATTTCGACCGCCCCCAGCACGATGCGCTGCGCGCCCTGAGTGACCGGACTCGTGTTCCGCTTGCCGCCTACCTGCGCGAAGCCGTGGACATGCTGCTCGACCGGTACGGCGTCAAGGTCCCCGGGGCGAAGACCAGGAAATGAAGATCAATCGCAGGAACCTGCTGGCCGCGGGTGCGCTCGGGGCTTCGGTCATGGCCATGGGCCGGTTCCGGGTCAGCGACGCACAGGCCGTGGGCAGCTCGGACCGGTACGCCGATATCTATGCGGACCTCGATCGGTTTGCCGAACAGTTTATGCGCGACATGAATTCCCCCGGCATGACGCTGGTGCTGGCCGATCGCGATGCGGTCCAACGGGTCGTGACTTATGGATTCGGCGACCTCGAGCGCGGGAAAGCCGTGCAGGCCGACGAACTGTTCGAGATCGGCTCGATTTCGAAGTCGTTCCTCGCGCTTGCCCTGCTGCAGCTCCACGATGAAGGGAAGCTCGATCTGCACAGGCCGGTCGGCGAATACCTGCCCTGGCTTCGCATCCGGTCGTCCTTCGAGCCCGTCACGGCGCACCACCTTTTGACGCACTCTTCAGGAGTTTCGGGCGGCTGGGAGGTCTTTCCGTCAGATCCTGATCAGGGCCATCGTGCCGCGTACGCTCCGGGTGAGCGCTTCCACTACAACAACATGCTCTACGAAGTGCTGGGTTACCTCGCCTGGACGCTCGACGGGCGCGAATTGCCGGACATCCTGCGCGATCGTATCTTCCGGCCGCTCGGCATGTCGCAGAGTGAGCCCGCAATCACATTTGACATGCGCGAGAAGCTGGTCCGGAACTATGCTCCATTCTTCGCAGACCGGCCTTATCCTCGCTTCGGGCGGCTGTGCGAAGCGCCCGGCCTGGTACTGACATCGGGCGCCGGCTGCATCGCTTCCAGTGCGCGCGACATGGGCGCATATCTGCAGATGATCGCCAGTCACGGCAAGTGCGCCGGCGGCAGGCTCGTGTCCGAGGAGGCGTTCGGGCTTTTTTCGAGCCCTCACGTGCTCGCCGGGGATTTCGGGCCCGGAGCCCACTATGGATATGGCATCGCCGTCGATGTCCTGGACGGCAGCCGGCTGTTGAGACACACCGGCGGCATGATCTCATTCATGTCGTCGCTGATGGTCGATATTGACGAGGGCCTCGCCGGCTTTGCGTCGGTCAACGCGCAGCAGGACTATCGGCCGAACGCCATCGTCAAGTATGCAATCCAGCTCATGCGGGCGCAGCGCGCGGGCAAGCCGCTTTTGGCGATGCCTGAACCCGACTCGCCTGAGAAAGTGAAGGACGCCGCCGGGTTCGCGGGCGTCTTTGCCGGCGGGCAACGTAGTCTCGAAATCGTCGCTGACGGCGACAGGCTGTTCGTCGTTCACGACGGAAAGCGGGTTCCGCTGGAGCGCTTGATCGAGCCGGACCATTTCATCGCGCGGCATCCTCTATTCGAGCGCTTCGCCCTGGTTTTCGGGCGCAAGGATCCGGGCGCCCCCGACAGTGCGGTGACCGAGGTCGGCTGGGGAGGCGATTGGTACCGGAACTCGAAATACGCCGGACCCATCGAATTCAGCCATCCACAAGCGTGGGAAAACTACGTCGGGCACTATCGAAACGATAACCCGTGGCTCGGCAGCCTGCGTATCGTCCTGCGCAAGGGCAAACTGATGGCGGATGGAACCACGGCGCTCGAACCCGAGGGCGACCTGTTCCGGCTGCGCAGCGATCCTCACGACACCGAATGGATTCGTTTCGGCGAGATCGTCAATGGCTGCTGCATGCGCCTGAAGTTTTCCGGAAGCGATTTCTGGCGCGTCGCGACCGCGTGAGATGACTGCGCACGGCTGCAGCCTTCATTGGCAGCGGGTGGCCCCGCGTCTTCAATGGGCTCACTCGCCCACGACAGCGCGAGTCAGGTCTGGGTCGCAAGGCGTTGCGACCAGTCCACGGGCTCCTTCGGCGCGCCCTTTGTCCAGTCGATGCCTTTGGTCGATAAGGTCGGCAGGCCAAACAACGAGGTCAGTCGCTTCGGCAGCGGCGCGGCAGCGTCCTCGATGGTCACGTAGGTATGCTCGACTGCAACCGCCGGCTTTGCATTCGTGTCCGCCGCAAGCGCAGTGCTGCTATCGGCGACACGCCTGACGATTTGCTCGTTGAGCTGGTTCTTGAGCTTGCCGAGCGTATTCAGACCCTTGATGTCTGAGGCCTGCATCGAGGCAAAGAACTGTTCCGAGAAGACGACCTCACTGGCCGGCGATGCTAGCGCCCAGTCGACGACGGCAAGGACCGCCCCGTCGTTGTTGCTGTGCGCAACGTAATAGTTCGTGATCAACAAGTGTACGCCCAGCGTCGACACGGCCGCGCTCGGAGCCGGCCACTTCACCTGCCCGAGCGTGGAGACGAGCGACTTCCTGAGGTCGGCAATCTCGCCCTTGTCCATCTTGCCGATATGGTAGGTGCCGACTGAATCAACCTCGTTGGCATCGCTGGCGATGTCGACCGAGGCCACCTGCACAACATGGTGCAGTTCGGAACCGGCCGGTTGATCGACGTCGAGCGTGAAGGACTTCGTCCCGCCGAAGGTTCCCCCGCAAGCCTGAAGACCGAGCGCCAGGATCGATATGACGAGTAATCGCATGGATGTGACCTCCTTGCGCCACAAGGCCGGGTACTTCTGGCGAAATCCGGCTTGATTCCCGAATACTACAGGATTGGTTCCCTGGCCTTTCGATGACTTCCGCAAAGTCCTCGGGCATCATGCAGTCGGGCCGCGCCCAGGTTCCGGGCCGTATCCAGAAGAGCGGGGACATGCCGGTGTCTAGCGCAGTGTTCGACGCCGTCGTCATCGGCGGCGGCCACAATGGACTCACCTGCGGGGCCTACCTCGCCAAGGCGGGCAAGAAAGTCCTCGTGCTCGAGCGTCGGAGCGTGATCGGCGGCGCGGCAGTGACCGAGGAATTCGTGCCGGGCTTCCGGACCTCGACCTTTTCGTACGTGATGAGCCTGCTGCACCCGAAAGTCATTCGGGATCTCGGCCTCATGAATCTCGGGCTGACCGTGCTGCCGGCCACGGACCTGTTCTGTCCCATCGGCACCGACGACTACATCGTGTTCAGCGGCGACGTGCGCAAGACCGCCGCCCAGTTCGCCCGGTTTTCGCGGCGCGACGGGGAGATCTACCCGCAATTTGACGCCTGGCTGAACGAGGCCGCCGATGTCGTGCGAAAGTTATTGCTCGACACGCCGGTCGATCCCTCCAGACGCGATTTCAAGGGCCTGTCTGACCTGCTCAGGCTCGCCTGGAAGTACCGCAAGATCGGCGGGAAGTTCTATCGGCTCGTGGACCTGATGACCATGAGCGCGGACGATTTCCTCGCCCGCTGGTTCGAACATGGCGTCACACGGGCCGTGCTCGGATACTACTGTTCGATCGGTACGTTCGCCGGGCCGAAGACGCCCGGATCGGCCTACGTGGTGTTGCATCACATCATGGGCGAGCACGAGGGCGCCGGCGGATGGGGCTTCATCCGTGGCGGCATGGGCATGATCAGCGAGGCCATTGCCGAATGCGGCCGGCGCCATGGGATGCAGATACGGACGGATGCTGAAGTTGCACGGGTCGAGGTCGCCGATGGTCGAGTATCCCGCGTGATCACGGTCGGGGGCGATGAATATTCGGCGCGCGCGGTCGTCAGCAACGCGAGTTGCAAGGTCCTGTTCGACCGGCTGGTCCCGCCCGAGCACCTGCCGGCGGATTTCCTGAAGCACATCCGCGACTACCGGACTTTCTCGACGGCATTCAAGATCAACGTCGCCGCGGAAGCGCCGCCACGCTTTGCGGCATTCGACGCGGCCCGGTGCGGATTCGATTCTCCGAACTACGTCCATATCGGCCCGACCGTCGAGTACCTCCAGGCTGCTTACGAGGATGCCTGCCATGGGCGTTATTCGAGCCGGCCCTTCATCACCGCCGTCGTGCCGACCACGGTCGACGACACGCTTGCACCGACCGGCAAGCACGTCGTCAACCTGTTCGGCGGCCATGCGCCGTATGCGCTTGAAGGGTGCAGTTGGGACGATGTGCGGCCGGCCTTCGTGAAGAACGTCTTTGACACCATTGACGACGTGGCGCCGGGTTTCAGCGACGGGGTCATCGACAGCCAGGTGCTGCTGCCGCCGGACATCGAGCGCATCATCAATACGCCGCAAGGCCACATTTTTCACGGCGAGCTTGCGCTCGAGCAGCTTTTCTTCCAGCGGCCCGCGCCTCACTATTCGGACTACCGGTCGCCGATCCGTGGCCTGTATCAATGCGGCTCCTCCACGCATCCAGGCGGCGGCGTGTCCGGCATTCCGGGCCACAATGCGGCTCGCGAGATCCTGCGGGACTGGAACGGGCTCTCCAGGTGATGCCGTGAGTTACTCGCACGATGACGAGATCGACGAACTGATCGGACGCCAGCGCCCGGGCTATGCGCTCGAAAGGGCGTTCTACATGGATCCCGCGATTTTCGAACGCGACCGCGGGCATGTTTTGCGGAATCACTGGGTGCTGGCCGCGCACGCGTCGCAGCTGGCAAATCCCGGCGATTTCAGGCTGTTCGACATCGCCGGCGAAAACGTCATCCTCATTCGCGGTCGCGACGGCAGGATTCACGGGCATTACAACGTGTGCCGCCATCGCGGTAGCCGCGTCCTGCTGCATCCCAGCGGCAACGCCTCATCGATGACCTGCCCCTATCACGGATGGACCTATGCACAGGACGGCTCGCTTCGCGCCGCCATGCACATGCCCGACGGATTCGATCGAACCCGTTTCGGATTGATGCCGTGCCGCGTAAGGGTTCTCGAGGGCCTGGTCTTTGTCTGTCTGGGTGATCACAGCGCGCCGGACTTCGATGCCATCGCCGAAATCCTGACGCCGTTTCTCGCACTGCATGGAACCGGTGCGGCGCGTGTTGCCGAGCAGCGCACATTCTCCGTTCGCGCCAACTGGAAGCTCGTCGTCGAGAACTACCTGGAGTGCTATCACTGCAAGCCGGCACACCGGGAGTATTGCGCGGTGGAGATAAAGGCGGACAAGATTGGCGACGCCTCTCCGGCTGCGGCTGGACGCTATGAAGCGCGCGAACGCGACTGGCGGGCTCAGGCGTCACGCCTGGGTACGCTGATCGCTGACGTCGGAATCAACTTGCCGCTCGACGAAAGACTGCCCAGGGCGCCGATTGCGGCCGCCTACCGCGCGCCATTACGCGCTTCGCATGTCACCGCCACGGAGGACGGCCGGCCCGTCGCGCCGCTGATGGGCGGATTCGCCGAGTACGATGGCGGGGAGACCGCCCTGGCCGCAGATCCGCTGACCTACATGCTCGCTTATAACGACCACGCGGTCTTCTTCGTCTTCGTTCCGCGCGATGCCGTCCACACCGAAATTGTCTGCACCTGGCTCGTCCACGGCGAGGCGCAGGAAGGCAGGCACTATGACCTGGCGCGCCTGACCTGGCTGTGGGCCCGGACAACGGAGCAGGACAAGGCCATTATCGAGGCGAACGCAGCGGGCGTCGGCTCGCCGAGTTTCCAGCCGGGCCCGGCATCCGTGCTGGAGACCGACGTTGCTGCCTTCCGCGAGTGGTATCTGTCCTCGATCGGGCCCGCGGGCAGGCCCTGCCGTCTGCCTGAAGTGCGTGGCGGCCGCTATTTCACCGCCTGAACCGGGTCGGTTTCGTGAACGCCTACGCCTCGAGCATCCCGATCCGCATCGCGATCTACGTCGTCGTCGGCAATCGCGGCGCTCTCGCCGCGGGGCGTGGATGCTGATGGGCGGCCGAATCATTCTCTCCACGGTGCTGGCGGTCGCCGCCGTCACGGCATCGACGGCCTCGGACCGGGCCAATGCGGTGACCTCGTCACAGCGCGTGCGGGTCGCGTCCGGAATCATGGTCGAAATGCGCGATGGCATCCGCCTCTCGACCGACCTGTACTTCCCCGCGGGAGCCAAGGGCAAGCTGCCGGTCATCCTGTGGCGATCCATCTACGACAAGAAGGGCGCATACGATCGGGAGCCTGGCCTGAAGGAACTCGTTGCCCACGGCTACGTGGCGGCAATACAGGACACGCGCGGCCGCGGCGAGTCGGAGGGAGAATTCACGCCCAGCGTCGGCGATCGCAACGACGGCTACGACACCGTCGCATGGTTGGTTCGCCAGCCCTGGTCGAATGGCAAGGTTGGATCGGCCGGGTGCTCCTCGCTGGGCGAGTCGCAACTCCTGCTTGCCGCGGCGCGTCACCCAAACCACCTGACCGCCATACCGCAGGCGGCGGCATCCGCCCTGAACGTTCGAGGCAGGCCGTGGGCCTCTTTCGACGGAGGGGCGTTCGAACTGGCGCAAACGGCCGGCTGGTTCAGCGTTGATGGCAGCGGGGTGAATTACGGCACCCTGCCAATCATCGATATCCTCAAGAAAGCCGGGCGCCCGCCATCGCATTACGAGAAATTCGCGTCCAGCAGTCCCGAGGCGCCCTATTTCATGAACCTGGAATGGGTCCGCCCGACCGATCGCCTGGACCTGCCCGCACTCTTCTTCGACTCATGGTACGACTACGGTCCCGAGGAGACGCTTGAGCTTTTCAACCTGATGCGCGAGCGGTCCCCCAGCGCCATCGCGCGGGACAATCAATTTGTCATCATCGCGCCGGGCACGCATTGCGGATATGAAACCGCTACCGAACACACGATCGTCGGTGCACGCGATCTCGGCGATGCACGCTTCGACGTCATGGGCCTGAAGTTGCGCTGGTACGACCATTGGCTCAGGGGCGCCGACAACGGAGTGACCGAAATGCCGAAGGTCCAGTACTACATGATGGGCGCCAATCGCTGGAAGAGCGCCGACGCCTGGCCGATCCCCGGCACGCGCTACGAGAAGTTGTACCTGACGAGCAGGGGCGGGGCCAACGGCCTGCAAGGCGGCGGCAGGCTGTCATTCGAACTCCCGGCAGGCGACAAGGCAGACACGTTCACCTACGACCCGGCGAACCCAGTGCCATCCCTGGGAGGGCACTCCTGCTGCACCGGAACGGATACGGAAGCCGGTTCCTATGACCAGACGAGAATCGAGATGCGCGACGACGTGCTGGTGTACACGAGCGCAGCGCTGAAAGACGGAATCGAAGTCACAGGCCCGCTCGAGGTGGTGCTGCAGGTGTCATCGACTGCCACTGATACCGACTTCACCGCCAAGCTCGTCGACGTTTATCCGGACAGCCGCGCGTTCAACGTGGAGGAGGGCGCGCTGAGGATGAGGTACCGGGAAGGATTCGACAAGGACCTGCGCATGAAACCGGGCGCAATTTACGAAGCGCGGCTTGACCTTCACGTCACGAGCAACTATTTCGGAGCGGGTCACCGCATCCGTCTGGAAGTGTCGAGCTCGAATTTTCCGCGCTGGGACCGTAACCTGAATACCGGCGGCAGGAACTACGATGAGTCGGCCTTCGTCGTAGCCAGGAACACGGTGCACCACTCGGGGGCGCGTGTGTCCTACCTCGTCCTGCCCATCGTCGAACAAGCGCATCGCCCGCCCGCGAAGCAATAGGGCACCCCGGCCCACCCGGCGCGGCTACCGGAACAGTGCGAGCGCTTTGGTGAGCGTGATCCACATTGCCCAGGCGAGCGGAATCGCGATCGCCGTCCACGCTGCAATCAGCAGGGCATGGCCGCCTGCCGTTGCCTGCACCGGTGACGACTGCCCAAGCGCCGCCCGCTCGTGCGCCTGGACACGCTCGGCCGCGAGCTGCTCCGCATTCATGTAGTGATGCTCCCGCACCGGCCGGATCATCAAGTTGCACAATAAACCGCCGAAGAGCATCGCGGCCAGCACGTACATCGTGATGTTGTACGCCTGGCTGGGTGGCACGCCGTGGGCGAGCTGGAATTCGCGGATGTAGTTGACGACGACCGGGCCAACGATACCGGCCGCGGACCAAGCGGTCAGGATCCGCCCGTGTATCGCACCCACGTGTTGCGTGCCGAAGATGTCCGCCAGGTACGCTGGGATCGTGGCGAAGCCTCCGCCGTACATGGTGAGGATGACGCAAAATATGGCCACGAACGCGGCGATTCGCCCGGTCTCGCCGGCGAGCGGCGCGCTCACGTAGAGCGCGATGCCGAGCAGGAAGAAGACCATGTACGTGACCCTGCGGCCGATCACGTCGGAAAGCGACGCCCAGAAGATACGCCCGGCGATATTGAACAGTGAAAGCAGGCCCGCAAAGGCCGCGGCAATCGTCGCCACTTGCGCGCGCTGGTCGTCGGCGAGCTCCGCGAGCCGCAATGGCAGGCCGATCAGCCGTCCGCCGAACACCTCCTGCAACATCGGCGACGCCATGCCGATCACGCCAATGCCGGCGCTCACGTTCAGCCACAGCACGCCCCAGAGCAGCCAGAATTGTGGCGTGCGCACCGATTCGTCGACATGAACGTGCCGCGACGTGATCAGGCGGCTGCTGTTCACGGGCGGTACATGGCCGGCGGGTTGCCAGCCGGGCGGCGGCAGTCGATAGCCAAACGCACCCAGCATCATGGCTACCAGATAGAGGAACCCCAGGACCACGAATGTCTGCCAGACTCCCACGGACGCAGGGCCGGCGAACAGGTTCATCAAGCGGTCGGCAAGCGGCGCGCCGATCATCGCGCCGCCGCCGAATCCCATGATGGCAAGCCCGGTCGCCATGCCGCGGCGGTCCGGGAACCATTTGATCAGCGTGGAGACGGGTGAGATGTAGCCCAGGCCAAGCCCAATGCCCCCGATGACGCCGGAACCCAGCCAGATCAGCCAGACCTGGTGCAGGAAAATCCCGGCTGCGGAAACGAAGAAGCCGCCACCCCAGCACAGGGCCGCGACGAAGCCGGCCTTGCGCGGTCCGGCCGTTTCGAGCCAGTGGCCGAACAGCGCCGCGGATGAACCGAGGACGACGAAGAACAGTGTGAAGGTCCAGCCGAGCATCGAAACCGGCCAGTCGCACTGCGTCGACGTGACGAGGTCCAGGAACCCCGCGTCATGGCAGCTCACTGGCTGCTGGATGCCGATCGCGCGCGCCAGCGGCAGCCAGAACACGCTGAAACCGTAGGCCATGCCGATCGATAGCTGGATCGCGAGCGCCGCCGGCGGTACCAACCAGCGATTGAAGCCTGGGGGCGCAATTGTTCGTTCCTTGTCGAGCAGGCGCGACATGAAGGGCAGGGGTGGGTCCGGGGACATCTGGCTCAATCTTTCAAGACACGGGCGAGGACATCGCACGCCCAGTCGACTTCATCGCGCGTGATGACGAGCGGTGGCGAGACGCGTACCGTGTGCTCGTGCGTGTCCTTGGCCAGCAGGCCCGCGTCGCGCAATCTCTCGCAGTAATGGTGGGCGCCTCCGGCCTCGGGGTGGAGCTCGACAGCGAGCATTAAACCGCGCCCGCGAACCTGGCGGACGACGGGGCTCTTGATGCTTTCGAGCTGCGCGCGGAAGTGAGCCCCCTGCCGCGCCGCGTTCGCAATCATGTCTTCTTCGACCAGCACCTTGAGCGCCATGCGCGCGATCGCGCAGGCGAGCGGATTGCCGCCGAACGTGCTGCCGTGCTGGCCGGGCTTGAGAACGCCGAGGACCTCGGTATTCGAGAGGACGGCCGACACGGGATAGAAGCCGCCGGACAAGGCCTTGCCGATCAGCGTCACATCCGCCTCGATGCCTTCGTGCTCTTCGGCCAGCAGCTTTCCGGTGCGGCCGAGCCCGGTCTGGATTTCGTCGAGGATCAGGGTGACGTGGCGCTCGCTGCAGAGTGACCGCACGCGTGAAAAGTAGCCGGCAGGCGGAATGATGACACCGGCTTCTCCCTGGATGGGCTCGACCAGGAACGCCACCGTGTTCTCGTTGATGGCCGCCGCGAAAGCGTCGAAGTCCCCGAAGGGAACGACTCGAAAGCCCGGGGCAAACGGGCCGAAGCCGCCGCGAGCGTCAGGATCGGTGCTGAAGCCCACGATGCCGAGCGTGCGCCCATGGAAGTTGTTCGAGCAGACGATGATCTCGGCGCGGTCTGCGGCCACGCCCTTCACTTCATAGCCCCACTTGCGCACCGCCTTGAGGGCCGACTCGACGGCCTCGGCGCCGCTGTTCATCGGAAGAATCTTGTGGGAACGCGTCAGCTTCGCCAGATCCTCGTAGAACAGGGCCAGTTGATCGTTGCGGAAAGCACGCGAGGTGAGCGTCAATCGTCCAGCTTGCTTCACCATCGCCGCCAGGATTCGCGGGTGGCAGTGGCCCTGGTTCAGCGCCGAATAGGCCGACAGGCAATCGAGGTAGCGCTTGCCGTCGCCGTCCCACACCCAGACGCCCTTGCCGCGGACGAGTACGACATCGAGCGGCTCGTAGTTGTGCGCGCCGAGGCGCGATTCGATTGCAATTACGTCCTGCGCGGCCGGTCCCATGTGCATCTCAGGGTCCCGCATCGGCGCTCCTCCGCATCAGCGTGCTCTTGCCGAACAACGATCCGACCAGGTCGACCGCGACCTCAGCGGACCGGTTGCGGACGTCGAGCGCCGGGTTCAGCTCTGTGATATCGAGTGATGCCAGCAGGCCCGTGTCCGCGACCATTTCCATGCACAACTGCGCCTCACGATAGGAAGGCCCGCCCGGCACCGTGGTGCCGACGCCCGGCGCGATGTCCGGATCGAGGAAATCGATGTCGAAACTGAGATGCAGGTGCGTCTGGCGGTCGAGATCCGCGAGTGCTGAATTCATGGTTGCCCGCATGCCCATTTCATCGATGTAGCGCATGTCGAAGACTTCGAATCCGAGTGCATGCACGAAACGCTTTTCGTCAGGATCGACGCTGCGGATGCCGATCTGGCGGATTTCTCCGGGCAGCACGGCAGGCGCCTTGCCCCCGATCTCCACCAGTTCGCGTGGCCCATAGCCGCACAGTATGGCGACCGGCATGCCGTGGATGTTACCGCTGGGCGTCAGCACGTTGGTGTTCGAATCCGCGTGCGCGTCGAACCACAGCACCCGCAAATTGCGGCCGGCCTCGCGGCAGTGCCGCGCCGCCGCGCTGATTGAGCCGATGGCGAGACTGTGGTCTCCGCCCAGCAGAATCGGCAGGCGGCCTGCCCTGAATTCGGCGTGGCAGGCATTGTGAGTCGAGCGATTCCACGCGATGACTTCGGGCAGGTGCCGGTAGCCGTCGACCGGCGGCCGGTTGGGGTTTCCGGGTCCTTGCAGGTTGCCGCGGTCGGCCACCTCGACTCCCTGCGATTCGAGCATAGTCTGCAAGTGGGCCACGCGCAGTGCTTCCGGTCCCATCGACGCGCCGCGCGTGCCGGCACCAATGTCCGTGGGTGCGCCGATGATCGAAACTTTCCTCATTCTTCTCTTCAAGTGATGCAGTGACCGGGGTGAAACGTTACCCACAGTCCCTGCCAGGTCAAATTGGGCCAGAGTGAACCGGGACACGCAAAGGTAACGGCTTCGAGTGATTATTGCACCGAGCCACCGAGCCTTGTTGGTTGATCGCGTGTTGAAGGGCCACTGTAAGCGCGAGGTGGCGACCAGAATGAGCTGAATTTGCAGGCCATGCCGAACGAGAGTTGAATGACCAGAGCGGCCGGTGGCGTAGATCACAACACTTGCATTGAATTGCAGTGACCCGCGATCTTGCGGGACCAAGATCAAACGGGAGTACCATTCTGATTGTCACGGAAGCGCGATACGCGTGCGCCACTGCCCATCGCAATTGTTTCGGCAAGTATTTTGTTGAACTTGCCCTATATCTGATTCCTTGGGCGGCGGTGGCATGGGCTGAAGTGCGTCGGGCCTGGACGACGACGCGTGCCTCGGTCCAGCAACGTTCGGGCTGGCGCTCTCGGTTTGCATGGTTGTGTCGTCCCAGGTGCTGTTGTCTTGAGCGACAACGGCACGCGGCATTTATGTCGTGCCGTGCCTAAATCAACTCGCGCCGGTCGAGGAAGTCTTCGAACCGTTGCTGAATGGCCTGCATAGGGCGCCCGAAGCCAAAGTGCTGACGCTGTTTCCGAGTAATCGTTGGCCGCTTTCTACTTGGATTGAATTCCCGGGTAGCGGCTCTATACGAATTGAGTCGCAGGAACCTGCCGATTTGGTGCCATTCCTGGACCGGACCGATTGATTTGTCGAATATCCCACGTGGCCCCTGGCGGCAGGCGCTACGTGTTGTTGAGCCATCGGGCGCAACAATACACTGACCCCGATTTTCAATGGCAAACGGTGCTTCGGCGACCGCGTGCATGAGTTCGGTGCCGTTCGCGGCGCGGAGTTACAAGCAGTCATCATGGCCAGGCTGGGAACGCCAATCGTGGACTCAAGATGAGGGAATTCATGGTCGGGGTGACAGGATTTGAACCTGCGACTCCTACGTCCCGAACGTAGTGCTCTACCAGGCTGAGCTACACCCCGAATCGAGAGAGCGACCGGTCAGGCATTCCGGTTGACCGCAAACCGCGCGAGTGCCGCCAGCGCGTCGCGATAGGCCGAGGCGGGAACATCGGCCAGCGCTTCTTCCGCCCGTTTTGACTGGTCATTGGCGAGTCGCGCAGTGTAATCAAGCCCCCCGGTGCTTTCAATGACGGCGCGGATCGGGTCCTGCTCCTCGGTGCCGCCCTGCGAGATGGCATTCCGGATCAACGAGGCGGATTCGGCGTCGCTATGCGCGAGCGCATGAATCAATGGCAGCGTCGGCTTGCCCTCGGCGAGATCGTCGCCGGTGTCCTTGCCGAGTGACTCGGTGTCGCCGCGGTAATCGAGCGCATCGTCGATCAGCTGGAAAGCGATGCCTAGATGCTTGCCGTAGCGCGTGAGCGCGGCTTCGACGGGCGGCGGCGCCCGCGCGACGATCGCGGCGACCTGGGCGCCGGCCTCGAACAGCCGGGCGGTCTTGCGGTAGATCACCTCCATGTAGCGGATCTCGGTCGTATCCGGGTCGCCCGAGTTCATCAGTTGCATCACTTCGCCTGCGGCGATGGTGTTGGTCGCATCCGCCATGACTCGGATGACCGCCGCCGAGTCGAGTGCCGCCATCATCTGGAATGCGCGCGAGTAGAGAAAATCGCCGACCAGGACAGAGGCCGGGTTGCCGTACGCATGGTTCGCGGTGGCGCGACCGCGGCGGCGGGCCGAATCATCCACCACGTCGTCGTGCAATAGCGTCGCCGTGTGAATGAACTCGATCAGGGCCGCGGCCGGAACATGGGCCGAGTCGCTTGCACCGGCGGCCCGGGCAGCCAGCACCACGAGCAGTGGCCGGAGGCGCTTGCCTCCCCCGTCAACGATATAGTCTCCCACCTGGTTGACGAGCGCGACGTCGCTCGCCAGTTGGCGGCGGATTTCGATGTCGACCGCCGCAAGGTCGCTGGCGACGAGGGCACGTATGTCGTTGAGTTGCATGGAATCCCGGCATCCCCGCGGGACAGGGGCATCCTAGCGGCATTCGGCCCTTCGGGAAATGCGGCGTGGGCCGTTCGGTTTGACCGCGGGGGGTCCCGTCACTACAATTGCCGGCTCTTTTTGGAGTCCAGTCAATCATGTACGCCGTCATTGCCACCGGGGGAAAACAGTACCGGGTGAGCGAAGGCACCGTCGTGCGGGTCGAGAAACTCGATGCCGATGCGGGCGCCAGCGTCGAGTTCAACCAGGTTCTCCTGATCGGGGAGGGCGCCGACGTCGCAATCGGCGCGCCTTATGTCACGGGTGCTCGCGTCACGGCAACCGTGCAGGCGCACGGCAAGGCCGACAAGGTCGGCATCACGAAATTCCGGCGCCGCAAGCACTACCTGCGGCAGAAGGGACATCGGCAGCCGTACACCGAAGTGAAGGTGACCGGTATTACGGCGGCTTGAGGAGTCGAGCATGGCACACAAGAAAGCAGGCGGCAGTACCAAGAACGGGCGTGAGTCCCAGTCGAAGCGACTCGGCGTCAAGAAGTTCGGCGGCGAGCGCGTGCTCGCCGGCAACATCCTCGTGCGTCAGCGTGGCACGCCGTTTCGCGCGGGGGAGAATGTCGGCGTCGGGACGGATCACACGCTATTCGCGCTGAAGACGGGCCGCGTCCAGTTCAGGAAGAAGGGCGTCGACAGGCGTACCTTCGTCAGCGTCCTGCCGGAATAAGGAAGGGCTGCGCGATTCGAGGAAAGACCCCGGCCTGGCCGGGGTTTTTCATTAGGGCGTCGGGCAACGATGAAATTCGTCGATGAAGCGATCGTCAAGGTCAAGGCCGGCAATGGGGGACGCGGCGCGGTTGGCTTTCGCCGCGAGAAATTCGTGCCATTCGGCGGCCCCGATGGCGGCGACGGCGGCTCGGGCGGCAACGTCTGGCTGCGCGCGCAAGCCGGGATCAACACGCTTGTCGATTACCGCATCCAGCGCACATTCCGCGCGCAGAATGGCCAACCGGGCGGCGGCCAGGACTGCACCGGCAAGAGCGGCGACGACCTCTTCGTACCGATGCCCGTCGGCACAGTCGCAATCGACGACGACACCGACGAGATGCTCGGCGACCTTGCGAAAGCCGGTCAGACGCTTCTAGTCGCCAAGGGCGGCAAAGGCGGCTGGGGCAACCAGCGATTCAAGAGCTCGACCAACCGCACGCCGCGCCAGAGCGGGCCAGGACTGGCCGGGGAGGGGCGGATCCTGCGCGTCGAGTTGCGGCTGCTTGCAGATGTCGGCCTGCTCGGGCTGCCGAATGCCGGAAAATCCACGTTGATCCGAGCGGTGTCGGCCGCGCGGCCGAAGGTCGCCGAATATCCCTTCACGACCCTGTATCCGCAGCTCGGCGTCGTGTCGGTCGGTCCACTCAAGAGCTTCGTGATGGCCGACATCCCGGGGCTCATTGAAGGCGCCGCGGAGGGTGCGGGCCTCGGTATCCGTTTCCTGAAGCACCTGCAGCGCACGCGGCTCCTGCTGCATCTCGTCGACATCGCGCCGCCGGATCCGGGAGCGGATGCGGTGGCCGGCGCCCGCGCCATCATTTCGGAACTCAAGAAATTCAGCCCCGAGCTGGCAAGAAAGAAGCGCTGGCTGGTCCTCAACAAGATCGACCTGTTGAGCGGCGCTGAGCTGGAAAGCCGCTGTGCCGAAATCGTGCGCAGACTGCGCTACAAGGGACCGGTTTTCCGGATATCCGGGGCGACCGGCGCCGGAACACGTGAACTCTGCCAGGCGATCATGCGCGAGCTCGAAGGAAATTGAAGGGGACGCACCCCTTCATTTTCTTCACCATTTCTACTTGGTCGGAATGGCCTTGACTTGGCTGGCAAGTCGGCTCTTGTGTCGCGCCGCCTTGTTGCGATGGATGATGCCCTTGCGGGCCATCGAGTCGATCACGGGAGCCGCAGCCTTGAGCGCGGCGGCGGCCTCGGCTTTCTTGCCGGCCCGAATCGCTTCCACGACTTTGCGCACGGCGCTGCGTACCTTGGAGCGATGCGCGCCATTCCGTGCGCGGCGTTCGACCGCCTCGCGGGCCCGTTTTTCGGCTGACTTCGTGTTGGCCATAAGGGCGCGCATTGTCCGGATGCGGGCCCGGATTGTCAACGCGGTATAGTGCCGCCGGCATGTCGCACGGATTCCTGCGAAATACGACCATTGTCGGCCTGCTGACGCTCCTTTCCCGGATCACCGGCGTGATTCGGGACATGGTCTATCTGATCTCGTTCGGCGCCGGGCCGCTGATGGACGCCTTCCTCGTGGCGTTCAAGATCCCGAATTTCCTGCGGCGCCTGACGGCTGAGGGCGCTTTTTCACAGGCCTTCGTCCCGGTCATCTCCGAATACAAGGTGCAGAAGACCCATTCGGAGGTCCGCGAGCTGGTCTCGGGCGTCTCCGGCGTCTTCGGAGTGCTGCTGTTCATCATCACACTGATCGGGGTCATTGCCGCGCCGGTCCTGGCCTACGTCTTCGCGCCCGGCTTTCACCAGAGCGGTGACCGCTTCGACCTGACGGTCGAAATGCTGCGCTTCACCTTCCCGTACATGTTCTTCATCTCGCTGGTGGCGCTCGGGAGCGGAGTCCTGAACAGCTATGGCCGCTTTGCGGTTCCGGCGTTCAACCAGACGCTCCTCAACCTGGTCATGGTCATTTCGGCGGGCGTCATCGCACCCTACTTTGCGAAACCCGGCCTCGTGCTCGCGATCGGCGTGTTCGTCGCGGGCGCCGTGCAACTCCTCGCGCAGTTCCCGGCGCTGCATGCGCTCGGTCTCCTGCCCCGGCCGCGCTTCGACCGCGCGCATGAGGGCGTGCGCCGGATCGCGCGCCTGATGCTTCCCGGCATCTTCGGATCCTCGGTCGCGCAGGTCTCGCTGTTGCTCGACACGGTTATCGCCTCGTTCCTGATGGTCGGCAGCGTCACCTGGCTTTATAGCGCCGACCGCCTGGTCGAGTTCCCGATGGGTGTCTTCTCGATCGCGCTCGCGACCGTGATCCTGCCGGGCCTGTCGTCGCATCACTCGGAAAAGTCGGCAGAGAAGTTCAACGCGACGCTCGATTGGGCGCTGCGCCTGACACTCACGGTCGTAATACCGGCAGCTATCGGCCTACTCATGCTCTCGGGCCCGCTGATTTCGACGATCTTCGGCTACGGCGCGTTCAAGGACCGTGACGTCCTCATGTGCGGTTACGCGCTGATGGCCTATTCGTTCGGCCTGGTCGGCTTCTCGATGGTCAAGGTGCTCGCCCCTGGTTATTTCGCGCGGCAGGACACCAGGACGCCGGTGAAGGTCGGGCTGATTGCGCTCTCGGTCAACATCGTCTTCAACGTCAGCGTCGTGGTGCCGGCATTCCTGCTGGGCTTCCCGGTGCCGCACGTCCTGCTCGCCGTCTCCACCGGGCTTGCTGCCCTGATCAATTCCACGCTCCTGTATCGGGGGCTGCGGCGCGAGGGTATCTATCAGCCCTCCGCGGCCTGGAAAAAGCTGCTGCCCCAGATCCTCGTCGCGAGTCTGGCATTGGCCGGTTTCCTCTGGTGGATATCCGGCGACTGGGCCGCCTGGACCGCCTGGTCCGCGACCCGTCGCGCGGTCTGGCTCGGGATTGCCGTGGTCGGCGGCGCGGCCGTCTATTTCGGGACGCTCGCGCTCGCCGGACTGCGCCCGCGCGACCTGAAGCATCTATAATTGCGGGGCACGATTTCCGATCCGGCAGGGCCATGCTGATTCGACGCGGTTTCATACCCTGCCGGGACGCGGATCCCGGGAGGGCCGTCGCGATCGGCAATTTCGACGGCGTGCATCTCGGGCACCAGGCGATCCTGGCGGTATTGCGGGAACGCAGCCGCGAGTCGCGGCTCCCGACGGCCGTGGTCTGCTTCGAGCCCCAGCCGAAGGAATTCTTTGCGCCGCCGGCTGCGCCAGCGCGGCTGATGCGGCTTCGCGAAAAGGCGGAGCGATTGGCGGAGTCGGGCGTCGATGAACTTCGCGTCCTGCGCTTCGACGCGGAGTTCGCCGCCCTGGAGGCGGACGCATTCATCGAGCGGGTACTGGTCGGCACGCTGGGGGCAAAAACGGTGGTCATCGGAGAAGGATTCCGGTTCGGCAGGGCCCGCGGCGGCGACGTCGCGCTGCTGCGCCATGCCGGCAAAGATCGAGGCTATTCGGTGGACGCCGTGCCGGCGCGGCAGGTACAGGGAAGCCCGGTGAGCTCGACACGCGTCCGCGAAGCGGTCGCTGCCGGGCGATTTGACGAAGCGGAGTCCCTGCTTGGACGCCGATTCGCGATCGGTGGGCGCGTCATCGCGGGCCGGAGGATCGGCCGTTCACTGGGCTTTCGCACGGCCAACATGCGCCTGCATCGGCGGGTGTCGCCGGTCGCCGGCATTTTCGCCGTGCAGGTCTCCGGAGGAGGCCTGCTGTGCCACCCGGGCGTCGCTTCGGTCGGCACGCGGCCGACGATCGGAGGCAAGGAGTGGCTGCTCGAGATCCACCTGTTCGATTTTGACGGCGATCTCTATCGCCAGCGGCTAACGGTCGACTTCCGGGCGCGGCTGCGCGACGAGATCCGTTTTCCGGACCTCGAGTCCATGACTGCCCAGATGCACGAAGATGCGCGGCTTGCGCGCAAGCTCCTGTCCGCCTGAGGAACCGCGTGGACTACAAGCAGACGATCAACCTGCCGAATACCGACTTCCCGATGAAGGCGGACCTGGCGCGCCACGAGCCTGAAATGGTCGCCCGCTGGCTCGGTGACGACATTTATACAGAGTTGCGGCGACGCGCCGCCGGCCGGCCGAAGTTCGTGCTGCTGGACGGGCCACCCTATGCGAACGGTGTGATCCACATCGGGCACGCGGTCAACAAGGTGCTTAAGGACATCATCGTCAAGTCGCGCACGCTCGACGGCTACGATTCTCCCTACGTCCCGGGCTGGGACTGCCATGGCCTGCCGATCGAGCAGCAGGTCGAGAAGAAGCACGGCCGCGTCGGCCAGAAGCTCGATGCGGACGCTTTCCGCAAGGCCTGCCGCGAATACGCGGCGAGCCAGGTCGACGTGCAGCGCGCCGATTTCCAGCGCCTCGGGGTCATGGGTGACTGGAACGACCCTTACCTCACGATGGCCCCTCGCTACGAAGCCGAGCAGCTGCGGGCCTTTGCCGCGATCATCCGGCGCGGCCACCTCGTGCGCGGGTTCAAGCCGGTGCACTGGTGCCTCGACTGCCGCTCTTCGCTCGCCGAGGCCGAGGTCGAGTACGAGGACCGCGATTCGCCGGCCGTGGACGTCCGATTCCCGATCGTGGATCCGCTCGATACGGCGCGCCGCTTCGGCCTCACGAGCGACGAAGTCGCGGGCGCTTCGGTTGCGATCTGGACGACGACGCCCTGGACGCTGCCCGCGAACCAGGCGGTCTGCCTGCATCCGCTGTTCGACTATGTGCTGGCCGACTTCGATCGCGTGGCGGGCATCGACCGGCTGATCGTCGCCGAGGCGCTGCTGCAGTCTTTCGCCGCGCGTATCGGCGCGACCGCACATCGGGTGCTCGCCAAGACCACCGGCCAGGCGCTTGAGGGTTTGCGCCTCGAGCATCCGTTTTACGAGCGCGAAGTGCCCGTGATCCTCGGCGAGCACGTGACGCTTGACGCCGGCACCGGCGCCGTACACACCGCGCCCGGCCACGGCGCGGACGACTACGAGATGGGCAGGCGCTATAACCTGCCGATCGACAACCCGGTCGGCAACGACGGTCGCTTCGTCGCCGGCACGCAGTTTTTCGAGGGGCTCTCGGTGTTCGACGCAAACCCGAAGATCGTCGAGAAACTCGCGCAAGAAGGGCGGCTGATTCACCACGAGCCGTATCGCCACAGCTATCCGCATTGCTGGCGCCACAAGTCCCCGGTCATCTTCCGCGCGACGCCGCAATGGTTCCTGAGCATGGAAAAGGAGGGGTTGCGGCGCGATGCCCTGGCTGCGATCAAGACCGTGCGCTGGATCCCGGGCTGGGGCGAACAGCGCATCACGAGCATGATCGAGTCGCGGCCCGACTGGTGCATCTCACGCCAGCGCGCCTGGGGCGTGCCGCTCGCGATGTTCGTGCACAAGGAAACGGGCGATCCACATCCGCAGACGCCGGAGCTGCTCGAGCAGGTTGCCGACCTCGTCGCGGAGGGCGGCATTGAAGCCTGGTTCGCGCTGAATCCGCGGCACCTGATCGGTGACGAAGCCCTCGTCTACGAGAAATGCGACGACGTGATGGACGTCTGGCTCGACTCGGGAGTCGTGCATTACTGCCTGCCGGCGCTCCGGCCGGATGTCATCCCGTTTCCGGTCGACATCTATCTCGAGGGCTCGGACCAGCATCGCGGCTGGTTCCACAGCTCGCTGCTCGCCTCCGTCGCAGGCCGCGGCGTCGCACCCTACCGACAGGTGCTGACGCACGGTTTCACGGTCGACGAAAAGGGCCGAAAGATGTCGAAGTCGCTCGGCAACGTCGTCGCGCCGCAGAAGGTCATGCACTCACTCGGCGCCGACGTGCTGCGGCTCTGGGTCGCTGCCACCGACTACAGCGGCGAGATCAACGTCTCGGACGAAATCCTCAAACGCATGTCGGACAGCTACCGGCGCATGCGCAACACCGTGCGTTTCCTGCTCGGCAACCTGGCGGGCTTCGACCCTGTGCGTGACGCGCTGCCGTCGGATCGACTCGTCGATCTCGACCGCTGGGCGATCGCTCGCGCGGCGGCGTTGCAGGAAGAGGTGGTCGCGGCCTACCGGGACTATGAGTTCCACCTGATCTACCAGAAAATGCACAACTTCTGCGTCGTCGACCTCGGCGCATTCTGGCTCGATATTCTGAAGGACCGGCTGTACACGACGCCGGCGAGGAGCGAGGCCCGCCGCTCGGCGCAGACGGCGATGTATCACATCGCGGAGGCCATGGTGCGCTGGCTCGCGCCGATCCTCTCATTTACTGCGGAGGAGATCTGGCGCTACCTGCCGGGCCCGCGGGATCCTTCCGTGTTCTTCGCGACCTGGTGGAAACTCCCGGCCGTGGCGACGGAAAGCCCGGTCGACTGGGACGCGGTCATCGCCCTCAAGACCGACGTCGCGCGCGAGCTCGAGCGCCTGCGCGCCGCGGGCGAGCTCGGCGCGCCGCTTGAGGCGGCGGTGGACGTCTTTCTCGACGAGGCGCAGCATCGGCGCATGGCCGCCCTGGGCGACGAGCTGCGCTTCGTACTGATCACCTCGCAGGCGCGGCTGCGTCCGGCTGCGGAGCGTCCGGCCTCGGCGGTCGCCGCCGAATCGGTGGCGAAGCAGGGCGCCTGGATCTCGGTCCGAGTCGACGGGGCGCCCAAGTGTGCACGCTGCTGGCATCGACGGGCAGACGTGGGAACGGACCCGCAGCACCCGGATATATGCTCGCGCTGCGTGACCAATCTCGGCGGGACCGGCGAGACGAGGCGCTACGCATGACCATGCCCCACATACAGGAAAAGACCGCGCTCATCTGGGTGTGGCTGTCGGCCATCGTGGTCGCGCTCGACCAGTTCACGAAATGGTATGTCGTCGATCGCTTCTCCCTCTACGAGATCCTGCCGGTCGGGCCCTTCCTCGACCTCACGCGCCTGCACAACGAGGGCGCCGCTTTCGGGCTGCTCGCGGAGGCGGGTGGCTGGCAGCGATGGTTCTTCCTCGTACTCGCGGCGGCGATCGCGCTCGCCATCCTCTGGTGGCTGCGCTCGCTGCCGGCAAGAGGCCACTACTGGCTCGCGATCGGGCTCGCGCTGATTCTCGGCGGAGCCATAGGCAACGCCTACGACCGCTTCACCGACGGCTACGTGGTCGATTACCTCCATTTCCATTTCCAGGATGCCTACTTCCCGGCTTTCAACGTCGCGGACATCGGCATTACGACCGGGGCGATCATGCTGATCATCGACGCGCTCCTGCATGGCCGGCGCAACAAGGCCGTGGTGCCGTGAAGGTTTTCCTCGCGAACCCCCGGGGGTTCTGCGCCGGCGTCGATCGCGCGATCGACATCGTCGAGCGAGCGATCGAACTTTTTGGCGCACCGATCTACGTGCGCCACGAGGTCGTGCATAACAAGTTCGTGGTCGACCGCCTGCGGGAGTCGGGGGCCGTCTTTGTGGACGAGCTGGACGCCGTGCCGGATGGCGCGACCGTGATCTTCAGCGCTCACGGCGTGCCCAGCCGCGTGGAGCAGGAAGCCGAACGCCGCGGGCTTACGGTGTACGACGCGACCTGCCCGCTGGTGACCAAGGTCCACATGGAAGTCGGCAAGTACGCGCGCGAGGGGCTCGACGTGATCCTGATCGGCCATGCCGGACACCCGGAGGTCGAGGGCACGATGGGGCGATTCGACGCGGCCCATGGCGGGCAAATCCACCTGGTCGAAACGGTTGCGGACGTCGGCAAGCTCGCGGTGCGCGATCCGGCCCGCCTCGCCGTGGTCACGCAGACCACGCTGTCGGTGGACGACACGGCCCGGGTGATGACGGCGCTGCGTGAACGCTTTCCTCTGCTCGCGACGCCGCGCAAGGAAGACATCTGCTACGCGACCCAGAATCGCCAGGACGCGGTCAAGCAGCTGGTCTCACAGTGCGACGTCATCGTGGTCGTCGGGTCGCGAGCGAGCTCGAATTCGAACCGGCTGCGCGAAATCGCGACGACGCGCGGGATTCCCGGCTACCTCGTCGACGGTGCGGCGGACCTCCAGCGCACGTGGTTTGAAGGCAAGCGCGCAGTCGGCGTTACGGCGGGTGCCTCGGCACCGGAGTCGCTGGTGCAGGAAGTCGTCGAGCGGCTGCGCGATTGGGGCGGCCGCGAAGCGGTCGAAATCGTCGGTCGGGAAGAGCGGGTGGTGTTCGGCCTGCCGCAGGCGCTACGCCATATTGCGCGGACCGAGTCCGCGGGCCGCTGACCGGGCTACCAGCAATGCCGCGCGCTATCGGCGCCGCGCGAATCTGTCGCCGAGCGGCGTCCACTCTGGTCAATTGCCAAGGTTCGGCACAAGGGGTCTGCACGGTCACCCAAGGCGGTTGCGACAAGGCGGAATTCCGCGGCAGTCGCGACCTCGACGGCGAGTGAATAGTGACCGTCCGGGGTACGTGCGGATACGGGCAACCCGGGCGGATCTTCACCGGCCACGGTATCGAGACGGTCCGTGTAGCGACCGTTTCCCAGGTGAAATTTTTCCTGTTCCGCGGCGGCGACGAGCAGCGCCTGAACCGCCTCTGCGCGGTGGCTGCGCAGCAGGTGACCCTGGTACGAGGATGCCGCGACCAGCGTCGTGATGGCGACGATCGCGAGCGCGATCATGACCTCGATCAGGGTGAAACCGGCGGCGGGTTGAGCTTGCGCCATGAAGTCCTGACCGGATCGCCGGCATAGCCGGAATCGAAGGTTTCGCCGCCCAGAATTCCGAAGGGACGCGGACGGCAGCCATCGCATGCGTGCTCCCATTGGCCGGGGAATCCGAATCGCAGGCCGACGGGCAGGCCGGACACCGGTATTTCCTCGGATACGTCTTGGTCCGAGTCGACCGCCGACGCGTGCGGCAGGGCGGAACGTACGTCGAGCGCGTATCGCCTCGATACGGAACGCCCCGGACCGCAAGGGGCCGTCGCGTCAACCGGCAATGGCTGGTAAGTCTGGAATCGAAGCACGTGATCGAACGTGATGGAGGAGCCAATGACTTTCTCGCCCAGGCCGTGCGAATCGAGCCGGACAAACCAGCCTGGGGCGGCGGGCGGCACGGCGTCGGCTGCGTCCGTGGCGTCGTACAGTTCTGCCTCCGTCAAGTCGCGCGGACCAGCCGGGTTCTCGCGATCGAAGACGACATACAGACGGTCGACCATTGTCGCATCGCGCGGCCGTGCGAGCCAGCCCGAGCCGAAAGCGATCGCGATCCGGTGTTCACCGCGCACGTCTGCGATGGAAACATCCGGCGATGCATAGAAGCGATGGTCTCCGGCGTCGAGGCGTGCGAGCCGCCGTGCTGTCGCAAGTTCGGCCACGCCGAGTCCGCTCGCGAAGTCGATTCGCCACAGGTTGCCCGTCAGGTCCAGCAAATAGGCACGATCGAGCAATCCATCGCCATCGAGATCCAGCACGCGGGGCGCGGAGGCGACACTCGCCAGATCGGGAATCGCGAGCTCGCCATCGGCGCCGCCGGCTGACCACAGGCTCCTGCCGGAAACGGCGTCGACGACGTGCAGCGCATTTCCCACGCCGTTGCCCGTCGCCGGGCCCGTATCGAAGCGCGAGTCGTAGCCGCCGGCCAACAGCACGACCCAATTCCCGGCAGACTGGCCGGATTCCGAAATCGCGAGCCGGCTCACGACGGGTTCCGCCAGGCTCGCGATGTTGACATCCGGAAGCGCCATCGACCACATCAGGCGCGGATCGTCGGGTGAGGCTACGTCGAGCGCGAAGTAGCGATTTCCTCCGCGGCCCATGCCGGCCAGGAGCCACATGTGCTCGCCGGACGCAGGCGTAATGCGCCCGTCGCCATCGGGGTCGTATCGATGGAGCACAAGCGGACCGTCGAAGCCATGGCTGCGGCGGGTCGTCACGCCGTCACGCATGAGTTGCGGGATGCGCGGCAGCAATTCCTTGGGTATCCACGCCCAGAGCTCGACGCCAGTCGCGGCATCGATGGCGTGCAGCATCCCATCATGCGTGGTCATGTAGACGATTGAACGGCCCGACTCCGGGTAATCGGCAACGACGGGTGCCGATGGCCCGGGATCGCCGATCATCCGCTGCAGGGCGGGCCAGGCCAGAACCTCGTCAAGGGATTCGGGGTCCATGCGACCCAAACCCATGGACGTACGGTTGAAGCGCGGATTGCCAGGTGCCAGTCGATTCGCGTCGTCAAGGATCATGGGACCCGCGACATCCGTCTGAATTCGCCTTGCGCCGGCAGATGGCAGCCTCCCGTCCGCGCCGCCTGCAAGCAGGTTCGAGTCGAGCGTATCGCTCCAGAGACTTCGCGTATCGGGTGCGGGCAGTCCGCTCACCCGGTCTATTGCAGGCTCTCCGTCGCGATCAACGAGCAGTGGCGGCTCCAGCGGGGATGAAGGCGCCCGCAACGCATATCGGAGAAGATTGCCGGGCCAGCGCTCGTGCGCCCGTGGCGCAGTCAGGCCGAGTATGGCGCCCGGTTCGCCGTTGCCGATGTCCCAGGACGTGAGGCTTGCGGCAGAAAGCTGCGGATCAGCCGCCGTTGCCGCGTCATGCTGAAATGCACTTGCAACCAGGTTCACGTAGGCGAGCGGATCGGCCGGCGATGCGATTGTGCCCGTGACGAGGTCCGGCGCAGTCAATGGCGCAATCCACCGGAGCGGCGCCGTCTGCAGGCCAGGCAAGTCTTCGCGCAGGTCCGCCGACTCGAGCCATTGGGCCAGTTTGCCAAGGCAATCCGAGCTGCAATCGCCGACCCCGGCCTCGAATCCGGGAAGCGCATTCGCCGCGGACGCGGCGAGGTCGTCGCCGGATGGCTCGCCGGCCGTCAGGTATGCGAGGGAAACGGGCCGACAGGCATGCTCGAACGGTGAATGGTACTGGTCGGGAGCGAGTGCACTCGAGGCCGCGGGGTCGGCGCGATTGTCGGTGCCGAAACGCTTCTGCGCGCCGCGCAGCCATAAAGCGGTTTCGACGAGCGTTTCAGCGAGCGCTGCGCTCCCTGCCGGCGTCTTGGCGGACATCGCCCGCAAATCGGAAGCCGCGACCGCGTTCGCGACCGGTGCGCGGCTGACATAGCCGCCGTCCGGGCCATCATCGTCGACCTGGACCAGCGCCACCTCGAGTTCATCCGTCGCGGCGAGTGCCTGAGCCAGTTGCTCCGACATCTGGTTTGCGATCGAGCGCTCCACTGACACATGGGCGCTTTCCAGGTAGTTCAGGAAATTTCCGGAGTAGAGGACGTATGAATCCGCGAACGGAGGACGATCCCAGTCAATCTCCCGCGTGGCAGTGTCGGTCCAAGGCGGTCCCGTGCCGACACTCGCAAACCAACGGCCCGGCACTGCGCCATGGCGACCGCGATCCGCCCGGCACTCAATGGCCCCGGTACGCGCCGGTTCGGGCGCGGACCAAGAACCGCCTTCGGCACTTGTGCGCCATTGAGCGGCGCGCGAGGCGATGTAATAGCCTTGTGCGGCGAGCGACACGCGTGCCGCATCGCATTGCAGGCCCGAAGCTGCGTCGTGCGGCGACATTTCCAGACCCGCCTGCCGGCCGCAATCCGGTGCCGGGCCGGGGCCGTGTCGCCAGTAGGTCTTCCCCGGGTCGCAGCGCTCGGCAGTTGGCAAGCTGCCGCCATAATCCCGCAGCGGATCGTATGGTTCGTCAACCGAGAGCATCCGGGAAGTCGCGGCCGAATGGTCAACGATCACGCCGAGCAGTGGGCGCATGCCCGCCGGCACCTCCGCGCGCCTCAGCCAGGCTTCATCCGGATCCGCGAGACAACTATGGGCATGGGCCACACCGGCGAGGATCGCCGCCGCGCACGCGAGTATTCGACTTCTGTGCAGTGTCACGACGTCGGAACCACGAAGTAGAAACCCTGCTCGAGGCGAACGCGGGTGCCACGGCCGGAGTCTGCGTCTGACGTAATAAAGAAATGTCGTGCGGTAAACGTACCGGTGTTTTCGCCGATGCTGAACCCGACTGGCAGGGCACCGGGACCCGCAGCTTCGCGGGTCTCGGTGCGGAATTCTGCGCGAGCGGTCGCCTCGTCGGGCAGGATCGTAGCGGCGCCAACGCCGCCACGGCGCACTTGTGCCGCTGCAAGCAAAGCATGAACGATGCCGGACTCGGCGGCTTCGAACGCGTTCTGCGCCATCTGCTGATGGCCGGCAAGAGCGAGCGCCGTCATGGCCGCCGCTGCGGCGGCGAGCGCCAGCGCGCCGAGGCCTGAGAGCAGGACCATTACGACGACGAGCGCTGATCCCCGGGCCGCGCGACTCAAGGCGTGGCACCCGAGTTTCGCAACTCGACGACACGAGCCACGCGTTTGCGGCGGCTCGACCCGGGTTGATCTGGCTCTGGTATGTCGCTGCTCGCCTCGAGCTCGATGCGAATTGCGCGGGGCCTGCCGCCTAGCATCGGCTCGCCCGGGTTGATCCAGCGGTCGACCGCCGTGTCCAGGTCGTCTGGATCGTCGAGCCCGATTGTCACCTGCAGGTCGGCAATGCCGCTGACGAGTTCCTCGTCCTGAAAAGCCGGGCGGGTACCGCCGACCAGACGCTTGCGCCGCAACGACGGCCAGTCGTCGCGTCCCGTAGAGTCGCGGCTTACGTAGTAGATGCCGACCTCGAGATCGTGCCAGCGCGCGCCCGGATCGAGTGTCGCGACGCCGTTGGCGGACAGAGCCGCCGCGCGCAGATTTGTCTCGAGCTGCAAGCGGCCCGCCATCGCGGCCGTGGATTCGGGCGAGGCGTGGCGCAGGATCAGCGTATCCGCGAGGGGCGCCGCGCGGCCGTTTGGCGAGGCGCGGCAGCCTACAGGAATACCGGGAGCCGCGGCAAATGCCGAGTCTGCTGCCGCAACCGGAGAGCCAAGGTCATGCGCGAGCGAGAAACCACAGTTACCGGAGACCGCCAGATCCGGCCGTTCGGCGCTGCCGAGTGCGGAGGAACCGACAACCGTCGTCGCGGGCGGGGCAAGACCCAGGTAGCCCGCCAGCCGAATCTCGTCGACCAGGAGACTGAACGCGGCGTCCAGCGACTCCTCGAGCTGTGCGATTGATTCGCTGGTGCGGTGGGCGGCGCGTCCGCGGGTCACGAAAGCCGTCGATCCCGCGATCACGAACAGCATGAGCAGCATCGCAACCAGGATCTCGACTAGGGTCAGACCCGCATGGCGAATCATGTCGTTACCGGAAGCAGGAGGCGCTGGATGCCAAGGCCCGCCACGGGCCATTCGATCGTGATCAGGTAACCGTCCGGTATGGTGCCGGCGACTTCCACACGTCCGGCACTTCCCTCGGGCAAGGCGGCATCGACCGCCGCTGACCAGGCGAGGATTGCCGGTGCGTCAGCTTCAAGCCTGGCATCCGTGTCGCGATCGAGCGCCCGCAACTCCTCGGCCAGCGATGCAGCCAGCCGTATCGCCGTGCGGCGGTGCGACGAGTCACGCTCGTACTGAACGCTTTGTCCGAGCACGATGCCTGCTCCGGCCAGCCCCGTGAGCATCAGCGCCAGTGCAACCAGCGCTTCGACCAGCGTGAAACCGCGTGCGACGTCGCGCCTCAGCATGTCAGTGGTCGATCGGAGGAATCGCGTTCGCTCATTCGCGGCCGACCGCTACGGCTGATGATTATGGCACGCGCCGCACGGGCGCCTCGGCGATCGCAGACGGTCAGCGTAGCGGGCGTTGCAAATCCGGATCCGCCCTCAAAGCTCAAGATTGCCCGATTCGACTGGATTCGAGGCGCTCCGGCGCCGTCGGCCAGCTCGAGACTTTGTTGAAAACGGCTGTCGTCATCAGTGAGCAACAACCCGGCGGACCAGTCCGGCCGTCCGGAACAATCCCGCTGGCCGTCGCTGCCGCAGAGTCGGATAGTTTCGCTTCGCGTCGCCGAGAACTGTCGCGCGAGATTGACTGCATGCAGCACCGTTGCGACGACGGAGTTCATGCGACTGTCGAGCAGCAACGTCGTGAACACCGGGACCGCCGCGCCTGCAATAATGGCGGCGATGCCCAGCATTGCAATCAATTCCGGGAGCGAGTGGCCGCGAGTCTTCCGGAATTCGTCAATCATGCGACGAGGCTAGCGGCTGTTTGTCGCGACGCCCGCCGGCAAATGTGCCGTGTTTGAGCGGTTTTCCGCCACAGCGCATATTCGCGCCGCATGAACCACGGCAAGAGCCAGGGCCGCAGCCAGGGCCATTTGGCGCGGCACGACATGCAGCCAGCACCGCCAGGTCTCGTGATGCGTTGCCCGGGACCCGGGGCTTGCCTATACTTCGCGCCCCGCTGCCGGTGTAGCTCAGTTGGTAGAGCAGTCGCTTCGTAAGCGAGAGGTCGGGGGTTCAAGTCCCTCCACCGGCACCAGACAAATCGCGCGAGATTCCCAATCGAGAGGTGTAGTCTGTCGCACCGGACACCCGCATGAGTCGCGAGTGACACGACGCCGGCGTTGGCCGGCTAATTGGGGGAGCCTGAAACCATGATTCGCAATATTTTCTTCGCCTGCACATCGGCCATTGCTTCGATGGGTCTGTGCCTTTCGGCTGCCGCGGCCGACCTGCCCAAGAGCGGTACCTATTCCGGTCACTACGGCTGGACATTCAACGGCCAGGTCCAGCAGCTGGGACCCGACCGGACGGTCTACGCGGGCGTGGTGCCCGGTGTCATGTTCAACGACGATGGCAAGGGCTTCATGCACAAGGCCCGGGTAGATTGCACGCTCTTCAATGACGTCGATCATGGACGCGCGAACGCGAACGGTACCTGCGTGGTCACGGATGCGGATGGGGACAAGATCTTCGTCGAGTGGAAGTGCACGGGTTTGATGCCGGCCTGTCCGGGTACGGAGCGCTTCGTCGGCGGGACTGGCAAGTACACCGGGATAAGCGGCGACCAGGTGTTCCAGGGCAATTTCATCGGTGACACCGGCGCGGGCTGGTCGGACTGGAAGGGAGCGTACAAGCTGCCCTGAGCGCGGGATCCCGTGGAGATGCCGTCCGGATCCCTGGTCTTCAAGTTTGCGCTTGCCGTCGCTTCGGTCCTTGCTTACGCGGTGATTGCCGAGGTGGCCGGGGCGCTGGACGCCGCCGACCGTTTTCCGGACGCGGGACTCTGGTTCCACGACGTCGTGGGGGGCGTGTTCGGCGCGCTCGTCCTATCGACCTACATCGGCACGCGGCAGCGCGTCATCCGGTTCCTGGTGATGTGTGGCGCCGGTGCCGCCATCTACTATTTCGCGGTCTGGTTCGTCACCGAGGGGCCGATCGGATACGACGTGACCACGTCCTTCATCCTGGCCGGCAGCTTCGCCGCTTTGCTGTCCGGACTCGCGGTCGTCCACACTGCACCGCAGCGATTCTCGTGGCGGCTGCTGCCGCTGACGCTCCTGGCCGGCGCACTGGGTGGCGCGGCCTTCGAGTTGAAGTTCGCATTCGACCAGAACCTGCTCGTCGGCCATGCCGCGTGGCAACTGTTGGTCTGTCTCGCCCTGTTTTTCGGCTTTCGCGACGCGCCGACATAATCTGGCGCTTTCTTGCCACGGCATGCCGGCCCGGGTTAAATGCCCGCTGGCGGTTCGGCCGCCCATACAAATAACGACGAATCTCCAGGGGGATGCCTTCATGCGTGGGACCATCATCATGTGGAGTGGCGACAAGGGCGTCGTCACGGCGGGTGGGCAGCGCTACAACTTCGACATCAATCACTGGCAGGGCAACGTTGCGCCCGCCGCGAACATGACGGTCGACGTCGCGACCGCGGACGGCACTCTGGCCAGCCTTGCGCCCGTCAACGAGGCGGATATCGCCAGGGAGAAGCTCGCGGCGGTGACCGGCGAGGGCAGCAAGTACGCGAAGGCGATCTTTGCGAACGTCGGCAAGGATGTCGCCATCGGTTACGGCCTCTTTTTCCTCATCGCGATGTTCGTGAGCCTCATTTCCTCCAATGGCTTTATCGACATCAAAATCACGCTGGCGGACCTTCTCTCCGGCGACATGGCGCGTACAGCCCTCGGCGGCGGCAGCGGGAAGGGCATCCTGCTGGTCCTGCTCGCCACGGCGACGATCGTCGTGCCGTACTTCTGGAAGCACCGGCTCGCGCCGCTCGCGTTCGGCGTGCCGCTCCTCTTCACGTTCATCGGGTTCTGGCCGCTCTACAAGCAGCACCGCGCCCAGCAGGAGGCCATGGAAGCGATGGGGGAATTCGGCCAGATGATGGGCCAGATGGCCCAGCAGATGGGCGGCAGCACCGGCGGGCCGCTCGAGAACATCGGGATCGGCGCCTGGCTGCTGGTCGCGACCGTGATTTTCCTGGGGTTCAAGGGCGTGACGCGCTTCCTCGCGCGCGCCTGACCCACCGTCACTTCATCGTCGGCATCGCGAACTCGGCGCCGCGCGAGCCCTCGGGCCAGCGCGCGGTGACGGTCTTGAGCCGCGTGTAGAAACGCACACCGTCTGGGCCGTGCATGTGCAGCGGGCCGAACAGCGAGCGCTTCCAGCCGCCGAAGCTGTGGAAGGCCATCGGCACGGGGATCGGCACATTCACGCCCACCATGCCGGCCGATACGCGCCGGCTGAACTCGCGCGCGGTGCCGCCATCGCGGGTGAAGATGGACGTGCCATTGCCGAATTCATGCCGCTCGATCAACGCGAGGGCCTCGTCGAGACTCGCGACTCGCAGCACCACCAGCACCGGCCCGAAGATCTCCTCGCGGTAAATCCTCATCCTTTCCGTCACGTGGTCAAACAGCACGGGGCCCATAAAAAACCCGCGCTCGTGCCCGGCAACAGCGAGCTGGCGGCCGTCGACGACAAGCGACGCGCCTTCACTCACGCCCGTTTCCACGTAGCCGAGCACGCGCTCGAGGTGCTCGCGCGTCACGAGCGGTCCCATGTCCGCGCCATCGGCGGTGCCCGGCAACACCCTGATCGCAGCGAGTTCGGTCTTGAGCGCATGGATCAGCGGGTCGCCGGCATCGCCTACTGCAACCGCGACGGAGATCGCCATGCAGCGCTCTCCCGCGGAGCCGTAGGCAGCGCCTGCAAGCGCGTGCGCAGCGACCGCGGGATCGGCGTCCGGCATCACGACCATGTGGTTCTTGGCGCCTCCGAGCGCCTGCACGCGCTTGCCGGCGTTCGATCCGGTGCGAAAGACATGTTCGGCGACTGGCGTCGATCCGACGAAACTCACCGCGTCGACGTGCGGATCGGTCAACAGCGTATCGACGGCCTCGCGGTCGCCATTGACGACATTGAGGACGCCCGCGGGCGCGCCGGCCTCGGCCAGAAGCTGGGCGAGCCGCAGCGGGCAACCCGGGTCCTTTTCAGAGGGCTTCAGGACAAAGGTGTTCCCGCAGGCGATCGCGATCGGGAACATCCACATCGGCACCATCGCCGGGAAGTTGAACGGCGTGATGCCGGCACAGAGGCCGACGGGCTGCCGGAGCGACCAGCTGTCGATGCCGCGCCCGACCGCATCGCTGTATTCGCCCTTGAGAAGCTGCGGGATTCCGCAGGCAAACTCGACGATCTCCAGCCCGCGCGTGACCTCGCCGCGGGCGTCCGCAAGCACCTTGCCGTGCTCGCGCGTGATGATCGCCGCCAGCTCGTCGGCATGTTTCTCAATAAGCTCACGGAAGCGGAACATGACACGGGCGCGGCGCAGTGCCGGCGTGTCGGACCATTCCGGAAGTGCCTCACGCGCCGCCTGGATGGCTGCTCGCGTCTCGTCGCCGGATGCGAGCGCAACCTCGGTCGCTGCGACGCCGAAGGCGGGGTTGTAGACTGGGGCCGAACGACCGGAGCGCCCTTCGACGCGGTGTCCGCCGATGAAGTGCCCGATCCGCTCGAGTCTTGCGATCATGCCGTCGATTCCGCCCATGACCAGCCAGATTCTGGTCCCGCCAGTCGCGATTGTCACTTGCGGTTCCGGTAAGCTCTTTGCGGAATGCGCTTACCGGCACAATTGCACAAGGCTCGCAACCAGCGATTCCGCCGGCGGGCGGCCGACTTCGAGCACCGCAAGCCATTCGAGCGGTTTCCGCTCTGGCTGCGCATGTTGGCTGCGATTCCGTTGCCCGTCTGGTATGGCATCGCCGGTTCTCTCGCCTGGCTCCTCAATCACGTCATCCGCCGTCGCAATGACCTGGTCGACATGCAGCTGGCCGCCTGTTTCCCGGATCGCGGCCGCGACTGGGTCGAAGCAACGCGAGGCGAGTTCTACCGGAACTTCGCCGATGTCTCGGTCGAGATCGTCAAGGCCGTGTCAATGTCGCGCGAAGAGATCGACCGGCGCGTGGTCTTCGACAATGCAGAAGCGGCGCGGGCGGCGCTGGACCAGGGCCAGTCGATCATCATCGTGACCTCCCATAACTGCAACTGGGAGTGGGCGTTGCTCAAGCTGTGCCTTGCCATGGATCATCCGGTCCACGCCGCTTACAAGCCATTGACGCAACGCTTCGGCGACCGGCTCATGTTGACCATTCGCTCGCGCTTCGGGGCCGAAATGATCTCGGCCCGGCGGCTCCTGATGCGCGTCCTGCGGTATCGCGGCCCGGCGCGAATCGTCGCCATGGTGACGGACCAGGCTCCGACCTCGTCCGGGGTACGCTATTTCACCCAGTTCATGGGCCTCGATACGGCGTTTTTCATCGGGCCGGAGGCGATTGCGCGCGGCGCACGGCTGCCGGTCTGGTACCTGGAGATGCGCCGTCAATCCCGCGGTCACTATTGCATCAATTTCGTCCCGCTGGCGGCGGCGGGCGAAGAACTGGCGCCGGGGGCGCTGATTGAACGCTATGCCGCCGCCGTCGAATCCTTGACCCGCGAGCGCCCGGCGGACTGGCTCTGGAATTACCGCCGCTGGAAGGTCCAGCGCGACGCCGAGGGCAATCCGCAGATCGTGAAATCGGGCCGGCTCCCGCACCCGGATTGACATAAGGAGTACTGCAAATACATACGGTTACCTTGCATTCCTAAAAGTTTCTGACACAATGCGGCGCAAGTAGCGGAAGGTCCGGCAGCCTGTTTCGTTAACTGGTTCCTACGGCCGCGACCGGTCGCGCGACACACTGCCTCGAAAACAGGGGGAACCCATCGGGGTGCCGCAGGTGCAAGGCGAATCGCTTCCTGAGTTCACGGCGTCCGACGTACTGTCGTCGAAGCTGTGGCAGCCGCGGCCGGACCGGCCGCCGCTTGGCATCGACCTCGCTTGCACCAAGATCGCCGTTGATTTCCAGAACATCACCGCCGGCAACGCCGATGCGGTGATTCGCCAGAGCCTGGACATCCTGCGCGAGGCCACCGGCACCGATGCCGTCTTCCTCGCGCTCCTCGATGGCCATGGCGAGCGCATCGATTCTATTGCAACCGCGAAGGGCCCCTTCGCGCAGTGCCGGCCCGAAGTGCTGAAAGGCGAGTCGCTCGATGCGCTGCCCTGGATCCGCTCGCGGCTCGAGCATGTCCGGATCCTGGAAATCCGTGACACGGTCAGTGCGCGCGCCGAGCAGGCGGGAGATGCCGGGCGCCTCGCGGGCCTCGACATCCGTTCCCTGCTGCTGATCGCCTTCGCGGTCCAGGGCACGGTCCGTGGTTTCCTCGCCTTCGTTTCCTCCACGCCGAGGGACGGCTGGGACGTCAACTTGCATCTGCTGCTCAAGCTCGTCGGCACGAGCCTCGCCTGCGGCCTCGAGAAGGTCTCGCTTGCGGACCGGCTCGCCGATATGCAGGAGCGCCAGGAAATGGCGCTGCCCTGCGCAAACGACGGGCTGTGGGACTACGACGCCCAGACTAACCACACCTGGTTCTCGCCGCGCTGGAAAGGCATGCTCGGTTTTGCCGAGGACGACATCATTACTTCGCCGGACTGGCACCGTATGGTCCATCCCGAGGATCTTGCCCGCGTTTCGGCCGCGATGCGCGATCACATCGCGGGAAAGACGCCGATGTTCGAGAGCGTGCACCGGCTCAAGCACACGGACGGGGAATGGCGCTGGGTCATCGGCCGCGCCTGCGCGCGGGTCGACGACCAGGGGCGACTGCGCCGCCTGATCGGCGTCGAACTCGACATCACCGAGCGCAAGCTCTACGAGGAGGCGCTGTTCCGCGAGAAGGAGAGCGCCCAGATCACGCTGCAGTCGATCGGCGACGGCGTGATCACCTGCGACGCCCATGGCCGGGTCGAGTACCTGAACCCGGTGGCGGAGGAACTGACGGGCTGGCGTCTCGAGGACAGCCTCGGCCGGACCATTGACGAGATCTTCCGCGCCTTCCACGAGGAGACCTGCGAGCCCCTCGAGAACCCGCTTGCGGTCGCGGTTCGCCGCATCCGCTCGATCAAGTCGGTCCGCCCGATGCTGCTGATCCGCAAGGATGGCAACGAGCTCTACATCGAGAGCACCGCCTCGCCGATCCGCGACGGCACCGGAACCGTGACGGGCGGCGTGCTCGTCTTCCATGATGTGTCCGAGTCGCGCGAGCTGAATCGGAGGCTTTCTTACCACGCGAGCCACGACGTGCTGACCGGGCTCGTCAACCGGCGCGAATTCGAGACCCGCCTCGAGCGGGCGCTGAAGAGCGCCAAGGCCCGCGAGACCTCGTATGCGCTTTGCTACATCGACATCGACCAGTTCAAGATCGTCAACGATACCTGCGGCCACAGCGCGGGCGATGCGCTGCTCGGCCAGGTCGGCGCGCTGCTGAAATCCAAGGTGCGCTGGCGCGACACGCTGGCGCGACTCGGCGGCGACGAGTTCGGCGTGCTGCTCGAGAGCTGCTCGCTCGAAGAAGCGCTGCGGACGGCGGAATCGCTGCGCGAAGCCATCCGGAACTTCCGCTACACCTGGGAAGATCGCACATTCCGGCTTGGCTGCTCGATTGGCGTGGTGCCGATCACCGCGGAGAACGAGGACGTGGCCTCGGTGCTGTCCGCGGCGGATTCGGCCTGCGGCGCGGCCAAGGAATCGGGCCGCAACCGCGTGCACTGCTTCGAGGAAAACGACATCGACCTGATGCGGCGCCGGCGCGAGATGCAGTGGGCGGCGCGCATCAACAACGCCCTCGAGGAATCGCGCTTCGAGCTCTTCCGCATGACCATCCTGCCGCTGCAGCAGGAGGACGCCGGCGAGCACTTCGAGCTGCTGCTGCGCATGCGCGACGAAAGCGGCAAGATCGTGGCGCCCGACCAGTTCATCGCCGCAGCCGAGCGCTACGGCATCACGCCGTCGATCGACCGCTGGGTGATCGACAGCGCCTTCCGCTGGCTGGTGTCGGAAGCCGACGAGCGCAAGCGCCTGACGATGTGCTCGATCAACCTGTCCGGCCAGAGCCTCGGCGACGACAAGTTCCTGCCCTACGTGATCGAGCAGTTCCACAGGAGCGGCATCGACGGCAGCAAGATCTGCTTCGAGATCACCGAGACCGCGGCGATCGCCAACTTCTCCCAGGCCAGCCGCTTCATCCAGGCGCTCAAGGAGCTCGGCTGCAAGTTCGCGCTCGACGACTTCGGCACCGGCCTCTCGTCGTTCGGCTACCTGAAGCACTTCCCCGTCGATTTCCTGAAGATCGACGGCAGTTTCGTGAAGGGCGTGCTGCACGATCCAATCGACCGCGAAATGGTCCGCTCCATCAACGAGATCGGGCACCTGACCGGCAAGCAGACGATCGCCGAGTGGGCCGAGAACGCGGAGATCATCGAAGTACTGCGCGGCCTCGGCGTCGACTACGCGCAGGGCTACGGCGTTTCGCAGCCGCAAAGGGTTCAGAGGGCCGCGATCGCCTAGCTTGCCGCCGACTGCGTCCTAGCGATCGAGCGCGAGATCCAACAACGCCGCCGCCGAATGCCGCCAAGTGAAGCGCTCGACTATTCGCGCGCGCGCTGCTGCGCCGAGGCGCTGGGCTTCGGCCAGGTCGTCGAGCAGGCGCGTCAAGCCTTGGGTGAGCTCGCCCGCGTCGTTGCGCGCGACGAGCAGCCCCGAGCGCTCGTGCTCGATGAGCTCACGAAAGCCGCCGCCGTTGGTTGCAACGATCGGCAGTCCGCAGGCCATCGCTTCAGCGAGTGGGTTGCCGAAGGGTTCGTTGATCACCGACGGGATCGCGAAGACGGTCGCGCTCGCGTAGATCGCCGGTAGCTCGGCGTAGGGTACGGGGCCGAAGAATCTCACTCGCTCCGCCGTCCGGGCGTTCAGCAGCGCCCGCAGATCGTCGACATAGCTCGAGCTTTTCCGCAGCAATTGCCGGCGTATTTTCTCCGTGAGTGTCTGACCATAGAAGCGCTTCAAACCCCGATCGATCGAATCGGACGACAGTCCCACGTGACAGGAATAAGGCAAAAGGCCGGGCTGACCGCAGATGTGCAGTTCGCAGTCCGGGTGAGAGTCGAGCACGCGGTCAAAAGCCTCGATGAGCACGTGCACGCCCTTTTCTGGCGAGACGCGCCCGACGAAGAGAACGACCTTCGCGTGCGCACCGGCGCGCGCACGGAGCTGCGGTGTGAAGAAATCCGCGTCGACGCCATTGTAGAGGGTGCGGCACTTCGGTGCGATCGCCGGCAAATTCTCGCGGATTCTACCAGTCGTGTAGTTCGAGTTGCCGACCACGAAGTCGACGCTCTGCAGCGCGGCAATATATTCGGGGCGCGGCTGCATCGTACCGAGCCTGTCGTCGGCCATCCTGAGCACGATGCGTGCTCTCGGCAGGTGGGCGCGCAACAGCGGCGCGAACTGAAAGAACGTGAAGAGCAACACGATATCGGGCTCGATTTCGGCGAGCGCGCGCGAGACGCGGCGGTAGTACGAGGCGTAATATCGGCGCGAGACGAAGAACGGCGGTTCGAGGTCCCAAAAACCCGTGATGCGGTCGAGCGCCTGGTAGATGGGCTTGCCGATGGAGGAGTAGCGGAGCACTTCGAGCCCGTCGCCGGCGGCTTCACGCGGCAGCTGCCCCGAGGCACGACCGGAAATCAGATAAGTTTCGCTGCCTGCCGGCAGGCCCGCGGCCAGATTGCGCGCGACGATCGCAATCGTCGAGCCCTGACGAAACGGAATGCCGATCGTGTCCCATGGTTGCGCGACGATGGCGACTTTCACGGAGCGGACCCGCCCGAGCGCCCCTGCGCGTCTTCGCGCGCCGGACCCGGGGGGGCGCAGTAGCGCCGATAGAGCTCGATAAGCCCGGCGACGTTGCCGTCCCAGGTGAAGCGATTCGCCACGCGCTGCCGGCCCGCGACGCCCATGCGCGCGCGCAACCCGGGATCCTCGAGCAGCGTCGCGATCGCATCGGCGAGCGCGTCGGCGTCACCTCGCGGCACGAGCGTCCCCGTGATGCCGTCATCAACGATCTCCGGAATCGCGCCGCTCTCGGCGCCGACCACGGGCAGCCCCGCCGCCATCGCCTCGATCGGCGGTATGCCGAATGGCTCCTGCCAAACCGACGGGAATACGAACACGCCCGCAAGCGCGTGCAGCGCCGGCAGCTCGTGATTGGCCACGGCACCTTCGAAGGTCACGGAATTGCCGAGTCGCTTCGCTCGGCGCTCGAGCTCACGCTGGTAGCTCTGCGCGTCCCGAAAGGCCTCACTCCACTCGTTGAGCAGTGGGTCGCGGTCCCACGGGTCGACGAACTGCTTCGGAGAGATTTCCAACGGACCGGCGAGTCGCAAACGCGCGTCGGGAAAGCGTGGCAAGATCTTCGCGAACGCGTCGAGCAGGACGTGGACGCCCTTCTCCGGCGAGAGACGTCCGATGAAGAGCACTTCCCGCGATTCCTGCGGGCGGCTTTCCACCTCGAGGAAGCGCGCGTCGACGCCGTTGTACATCACGTGACACCGCTCGGCGACCTCGGGGAACCTCTTCCTGATCGCTTCGACGATATGCGCGCTGCAACCCAAGATCAGCGCTACCTGGCGCAAGCGTCCAAGCAGAAGATCCCGGTCGAAGTCAGCGAGCGCGTGATCGTGAGAGTGGAGCACGATTGCGGCGCGTGGATTGAAAAATCGCAGAATGGGTATGAAACTCGACGGTCCCTGTATGTGAATGACGTCCGGCCGCCTCTTGCGCAGGTCCAGTGCCACTCTGAGCAAGTAGGGGAGATAGTACAGCGTTCGCAGGCGGAAGGGCCGCTTGGGCGACGCGATGCCGAGCTTGTCGAGCACGCCCAGCGAGTTCAGCGCGCGGTCGATGCCGACGCGAACGCGCCGGTAGGTCACGCGTTCATGAAACTCTAGACGCTTGTCGTCGGGTCCGCGGCGCGTGTAAACGATTACGTCGTGGTCTTTGGCGAGCCGTCGCGCCATCTCGTAATTGACCACGGCGAGCGCGTCAAAGACGCGCACGTGCGGCACGGGGATGATCGAGTGCGGATAGACGAGTGCGATCTTCATTGTCGTCGAATGTCATGGACGATCCGGTTGAATCCCGCGACGAACGCACGCGCGGAACGGAAATGGCGCTTGCCATCTACGAGCGTGATGTTGCCCACACCGACGAGTGTATGCAGTCCGTCGGGATAGGGGCTGTCGGGGGCGGGCGCGAGCCGGGCCACCGATGCCTCGCGAAAGGCCGCGGGCGTGAGCGTCGCGATACGATTGATCACGATGGCACCTCCGTAGGTCGCCGAGCAGTCCTGTGCCGGACGATACAGCGCGCCCCCCGATGTGAACGGCGTTCCCGCAGGGCGCGAGGAGCGCAGGTCGCATTTGACGGGATTCTCCGCATGCGCCGTCCAGGGCCCGAACAGATCGGGCGCGTGAAAGGCGAAGAGCTTCGTCTCTCCCTGATCGCGCTGATTCGCCGCGAGCATCCACCATCGCCCGTCGTGCGTGAACACGGTCGCGTCGGCGCCCGCGAAGTCTTCGAGGAGCACGCGGTCGGGCACCCAGCGGTCGGGGTAGGCGATCGCACGATGGAGCTGTACGCAGCCGAGCCGACCGATCTCTGGCAGGCAGTAGATTTGCCCACCGTGCTCGACGATCTGCGGGTAAGAGGCGTGCACCGTCGCACGCATCACATCGCGCGGCACCGTCACGGCACCGTCGGGCGCGATCTCGAAAGCGACGATGCGGCCGACGTTCTCTCTGAACGACAGCGCCTCGGCGAGCACGGTGAGCGTGCCGTCGGGCGCGACGGTGCCGAAAGGATCAGCGAGGAAGCCGCCGTCGGGCACGGGCAGCCAACGGATGGCGCCCGCGTCGAAGGACTCGAGCACGTGCTCGACGGGTTTCGCGATGACGCCGATCGCCCATTGCTCGGCCGTCAGCTCGAGCGCGAGGCGACCAGCGAGGTTGCGCAAAGTGGCCAGCGGCGCGAGCGCCCGGAGCGTCGCCCCCGCAATGGGCGCCGTTCGTCCTACCGTGACGCTGTCCGCGGCCGGAGCGGCGGCCCCTGCGAGACGCTCACGCAGGCAGCGCGCGGGCCAAGCAGCGACGGCGTTCTGGACGCGCCGGCGCGTCGCCGCGCGAGAATGCGCTACCGCCTTGAATGCGCCTTCCATGAGCACCGAGGCATCGTGGGGTCCAGTCAGGCGCACGAGGCGCACGACGATGGCGCGCTGCCCGGCCACGTGCTCGCGAAGCGCCACGTTGCCGCGCTCCGCAGTTTCGCCGAAGAGAAACGTCCAGTAACCGAGACGCGGCTCGGCGTCGCAATCGGCAAACGCAGCGTCAGAGAGGTCGACAACGAGATCGGCGCCTTCGAGCTCTCCCGTCTGGGCCCCGACGCAGGTGACGATCGCGGACGGGACCGCGCGCAACGCCGTCACGCAGCGTTCCGCCCACTCGTCGGTTGTGCCGCGCGGCAGGCGAACTGCGACGGCCACGTGGGTCAACGGCTTGGAATGGGACGCGGTGAGGGGAAGCACGGGAACGAAGCACGACGTGAGTTTACCGCCAAACCATACGCTGGGCAGACCGGCATCCAGTACAATCCACCGCACAAAAGCAAGACGACGACTGGTCGATATCGGTCATGCGGCAAGGGCGCTAGCATTGACGGCTGCCTCCGAAGGTGCGGTCGACACTATAATTGACATGATATGAATACAGCGACCTTTCGCGACGTGTCGCCAATATTCATCGTGGGAGCGCCGCGCTCGGGCACGACACTGCTCTCCCGCATCCTCGACAGCCACCCGAGTCTCGGCATCGCCGACGAGATCATCTATTTCGACATCATTCTCCAAGCCCGCTCCGTCGTGCCCGAGCTTGACACGCCCGAGCGGATTGAGCGGTTCTTCGAGCTCCTACCGAGAATGGACCACGTCCGATACTGGCAAGGGCTCGACGAGGTGCTCGCCGAGGTCAAGCGGCGCCTGCTCGCCGAGGACACACCGGGCTATCCACGCTTCTACCTGCTCGTGATGCAGGTCTATGCCGAGCAGCGTGGCGCCGCGCGCTTCGGCGAGAAGACGCCGTGGAACGTTCGGCACATGGATGAGATCGTGGCACTCTTCCCCGAAGCGCGCATCGTCCACATTGTCCGCGACCCAAGGGCCCAGATCGCTTCGCGCCGCAAGCTCCCGCGCGCTTCGCGTGACGTCGTCACGATGGCCGTGAAGTGGAAGCTCGACGTCGAGGCCGCGGCGCGGTTCGCCGACGGGCCAAACGCCACGCCAGAGAACTACATGGAGCTGCGTTACGAGGACCTCGTCGCCGGGCTCGAGCCGCAGATCCGGCGGGTCTGCGAATTTCTCCGCGAGCCGTTTCACACCAATATGCTGACCTTTCACCGCGAGCAGGACGTCATGTTCAAGGATCAGCCGTGGAAGGAGGGCGTGTTCCGTCCCGTACACACGGATTCGCTGCAGGCCTGGCGCAAGGAGCTTACACCGTCGCAGGCACGAATCGTGGAGATCGTTTGCGGCGCCGAGATGCACCGTCACGGCTACGCCGCCGACAGCGGCGGCTCTGCGCTCGGCGCCGCGGTCCGCCTCCCCGCCGAAGCGCTCCAGTGGCTGCGCTTCAAGTGGAGAGAGTCAGTGCGTAAGCGTACCGATACCGAAATCGAGTTCGCTCAGGGGAGCCTGCCGCTCTATCGCCTGCTCGCCAACCTGGTGCGCGGGCGGCCGCGCAACGATGTATGAGCCGTCACCGTCTCATACTGCGAGAAACTGGATGGCTGGCCGAAAGCGCTGCACCCGCCGCGCACGAGCTCCGACGCATTCCGCCACGAGCGAAGCAAAGCTGCAAGCGCTCCAGGCGCGGCCGGCCAGGCGCATCGGCCGCGCCCTCGGTCGACCGCTGGGTGATCGACAGCGCCTTCCGCTGGCTGGTATCGGAGGCCGACGAGCGCCGGCGCCTCACCATGTGCTCGATCAACCTGTCCGGCCAGAGCCTCGGCGACGACAAGTTTCTGCCCTACGTGATCGAGCAGTTCCACAGGAGCGGCATCGACGGCAGCAAGATCTGCGTCGAGATCACCGAGATGGCGGCCATCGCCAACTTCTCGCGGGCGAGTCGCTTCATCCAGGCGCTCAAGGAGCTCGGCTGGCGGCGCTTCGCGCCGAGACCGGGCAGGGATATCAAGGCGAGCGTGGCGAGCAGACTCCGGTCGCGACGATCGCGCCCGCCGCGTTACGTTCGGCGTCGACCGAACAGCCTTTTATCCGTCCTTTCCGCATTGCAGCAACTATCCTTTGATGCACGACAGGGCCGAATTGCGGTAGCTTGATCCGGGCCATATCGCCAAATCCGGTGAGCAGGGGTGTCGCCATGCGGGGAATGATCAAGGGCGCGGTTTGCGCCGTCATGCTGTTAGCGGCGTCTTTCATCCAGGCGGCGCCGCCGACGGTCGACGAGCTGGCCAAGCCACCTGCCAACGCACAGCACTACACCATCCTTTCCAAGGCCGGCCCGCACGGTCACACCGCCATGTGGACGCTGCCCGACGGCACAATCATGTCGCGCGACAGCATGAATCTGCGCGGCCAGATTCTGGAGCTCGAGCAGGCGACACACCTCGGCCGCGACGGCATGATCGACAAGATCGTCGTCCGTGGTTTCACACCGCAAGGCGACGCGGCAGAAACCTTCGCCGTCGCAAGCGGCCAGGCGACCTGGAAGAGCCAGGTCGATTCCAGTTCGGCCGCGTATTCCACACCCGCGATGTACATCGCGGCGGGCGGCACATTCGAAGGCGGCGCGCCGTTGATCGAGGCGCTGTTGAAGGCCTCCGGCCACGAGGTTGCGCTGCTGCCCGGCGGCAAAGCGACGGTCGGACGCCTCACCCAATTGCAGGTCGGTCAAGGCGCCGCGCGCAAGACCGTTGTCTGCTGGGGCATCGATGGTCTCGGCACCTCGCCGCAACCGGTGTGGACGACCGAGGACGGGAAATTCTGGGGCACCGCCGGCGTGATCGCGTTACTGCCTGTGGGATACGAAGGCGACCTCGACGCACTTACCAAGGCGCAGGACGACGCGCTGGCGGCAAAGAGCCCCGCGCTCGCGCATTCGCTGCCCAAGGCGCCTGCGGGGCCGGTGGCGTTCACGCATGTGCGTGCGTTCGTCGGCGGCGATCATTACGCCGACGATCAGACCGTGATCGTCAACAAGGGCATCATCACCGCGGTCGGGCTTGCGGCGTCGACAACCGTTCCCGCGAGCGCACGGGTGATCGAGGGCAAGGGTAAAACACTGGTCCCCGGCCTGTGGGATTCGCACCAGCATTTCGGCGACGATTTCGCGGGACCGTTCCTGTTGTCGCTGGGCATCACATCGATACGCGATCCAGGCAATGACAATTCGCTCACGCTCGCGCGCGCCAACCGCCGCGCCGCCGGCGATCTTCTCATGCCTCACGTGTATCCATCGTCGCTGATCGACGGCAAAGGGCCGATGACCGCGCAGGTGGCGAACGTGGCTACCTCACAGGATGAAGCCATTGCGCTGGTGCGCCGCGCCGAGGCGAACGGATTCACCGGGGTGAAATTCTACGGCACCTTCAACAAGGACTGGGTCAAGGCCGCCGCCGCCGAGGCACATCGGCTGGGACTGCACGTGCACGGGCATCTGCCCGTCGGCATGCGCCCGCATGAGGCCATTGCCGACGGCTACGACGAAATTACGCACATCTACTTCATCATGATGGAGGCGATGCCGGACGACGTCGTGAACGCGTCGAACACCATCGCGCGGATCGCCGGGCCGGGCCGCTATGCCAAGGACGTCGATCTCAACGCCGAGCCGATGAAATCGCTGATTGCAACGATGGCGGCCAGGCACATTGTCGCCGATCCGACATTGGTGGTGGTCGAGGCGACGATGTACGCCGAGAACGGCACCATTTCTGCAGCGTACACGCCGTATGTCGGCACCCTGCCGCCGGCAACCGAGCGCGGCTTCAAGCAGGGCGGGATCGAGCCGCCCGCGCCGCTCACGCGCGCCGACTACCGTCGCAGCTTCGCCAAGCTGGTCGAACTCGTCGGCGCCATGCACAAGGCGGGTGTGCCGATAGTCGCCGGCACGGACGGTTACGGGTTGGAGCTGGTGCGCGAACTCGAGCTGTATGTGCAGGCGGGCTTCACGCCGGAGGAAGCGCTCGAAACGGCGACCATCGTTCCGGCGCGCAATGTCCACGCGGACGAGACGACCGGCTCGATCGCCGTCGGCAAGAACGCAGACCTGCTGTTGGTCGAGGGCGATCCGTCGCACCGCATCGGCGACCTCAGGAACACCCGCGTCGTGATGATGGACGGGAAGCTGATGGACGCGGATGCCTTGCGCGCCGCCAGTGGATTCTCCGGCCGCCCGCACTTGAACTGAGATGATGTTGCAATTGCTGGCGGCCGCAGGCTTCCACTTGGGGCATGCCTCGCCGCAGCCGGCCTGAAATTCCGGGGATCTAGCAGCCCGCGACCAGCAAATATCGCGTTTTCCTCGCGGCGCTTTCCCGCGGGCAACATTGTAGCCGCGTGACGCCCGTCATCTGAGGGAAAGCAGACATGATCAAGGGTTTGAGAGCTGGCCTTGCCGGCTTGGGGCGATGCTCATTGCCAGTTCGCCGCAAGCGCAAGCGGCGCCGGCGAACGATCCACCACCGGACTGGGCCTACTGGACGCTGCAGCCCCTGATCGTCCAGCAGATCGAGGAATTCCGGACAGGTCGGCGACAATGCGCCGGGCCCGATGAGTCGACCTGTCGCGACAGCATGGCGACGATTGCCAGGTTGCTGAGCGATGCGGATATCCGGGAAGTGGCGACCTATTTTTCGCAGTTGAATTACCGCTCGCGCGCCCGGGTGGTCGAGGCCGCGAGAGTCCCGACGTTCGAGGTCTTCCGCTTTGAACTCGCCGCGCGCAAGAACGCCGGCACCGAGCCGATCGGCCAGCGGATCATAGAGCTGGTCGACCATCCGCTGCAGGTGTATCTGTCCGACCCGCGCACGCCGATAACCGCCTATGTCCCTCCGGGCAGCATCGCGCGTGGCAAGAAACTGGTTGAGGGCGGCAAAGGAGGCGGCGCCCTGCATGACGTGTGACGGCGCGAAACTGCAGGGCGCAGGCAATATCCCGCCGCTCGCGGGCCGGACTCCGACCTACCTGTATCGCCAGCTCTACGACATTCAGCACGGATTTCGCGGCGGTCTGGCGGATGCGCCGATGAAGCCGGTCGTGTCGCGGCTGAATGCCGAGGACCGGATCGCGATCGCGGCCTACCTGGCCTCGCTGGGGGAGTGAGGGGAGGGTTTCTCGCCGGCGAACCCGCGTGCACTGTCCGGCGCTGCACTCGGCGGCAACAGAAAGACCTTTTGTCCGTACCGTCCGCACGTGGACGAAACGCAAGTGTGAGAATCAACGCAGGTCGAATCCTGACCCTCGGTTTCAGTTTCTACAGACGCTTCCGAGCGGAACCTGAATGGTCAGGCGCAGGAGGTTGACAGAGCCGCATCGGAATGTACCTTGGTAGAGAGACTCGCGATATTTCGTCATATACCCGCGACTCGTAACGCCGCTGTTGCAGCGGCAAGGAGGACGGAATCGCAGCCGTGCGCACTCTGGGAATTTTGGGCCTGGCGGTCCTTCTGCTCGGCCGCGGCGCGGGCGCCGATTCGCCGGAGACGGCCGCCAATCATAGGGGGAAACTCTCCTGGCGGTTCGAAGCGGGTGGTAAAACCTACGAAGGCGCCCTGGCCTTCGTGAGTCGGGCCGGAGACAAGCTGCACATCCAGCTGGTGAACCGCGACGCGGTCAACTTCGGAGTGCTGATTCCGGGCGAAGGCGCGGATACGCGGCAAGTCGAAGAAGCGTTTTTTGCCGTCGGACGAGGGCCGTCCTGCCTGCTGGTGGCCTCCGAGCCTCCTTTTCAAGTGACTTTTGAGCCGGGCGGCGGGGAATGGCTGAGCGGCACGTTCGCCGGCATGCTCGGTTGCCCCGACTATTCCGCGCTGCCGGTGAAGGGCTCGTTCCATGTTCCTGCGCCAGGACAATGACCATGACGCAAAGGCAGATGCATTTTGCGGCCGTCCTCGGTGTTGCACTGTGCTGCGCGACGCCGGTCTCCGCTCAACAAACTTTCGGAACGATCGGAGAGCCCAAGCCAGCAGTAGACCCCGGGAGCGGACACCCGATCCCAGGTTGCAGGATTTTTTTTAGCTCTCCCCCGGAATGGTCTCGGGGCCCAGCAGACTTTGCGTGCGTTTACCAGTGCACCAAAGGACCTGAACTGAGTGCCTATCGTATGATGATAGCCTGTGCGCAAAGCGGACCAGATATCTACGGGCACCACACTTGGGACGCAAATGGCAACGACATAGGTCCTTTCGAGAAACCGCCTGGCTCGCGGTCATGCGAGATCTTCACTGGTCCAAGGGGCTACCCCAACAACGGATAGGTTTATTTCCCCAAAAACGATGCCCGCTGCCGCGGCGTGACCGGCGAACCACACCTGACGGCGTTTGACCAACAGCATTTCGACTTGCAGGCCGCCGGCGAGTTCATCGCCGCGAAGTCGCTGGACGGCAACCTGGAAGTGCAGATGCGCATCGAGCCCTGGCCCGGCGCTCCCGACAGACTGGCCTCGGGCACGGCGGCGGCCGCGCGGGTCGGCGCCTATCGGGTGACGATCAAGGGGCGCAGCGACGGCCAGACGCCGTTGCGCATCGACGGCCAGCCCGTCGAAATACCCGATGGGTACTACCGGGACCTCACGGACGCCGGTGGGCGCATCGTCCGAACTGGCAGACGCTACAGCGTCGTATGGCCTGACGGGACGAACCTGCATGTGGACGTTTTCAGCCGCCACGTCGTCAACTTGTTCTTCCTGCCGGCTGAGCCCCGCGACAGACGCCTGGCCGGCATACTGGGCGACACTGGCGGCAACGCTTTCCGCACGCGCGACGGAAAGACGCTCGCCTCCCCGCCGGAGTTTGAGACGCTCTACAAGGTCTTCGTCGAGAGCTGGCGCATTGGGCCCGCCGAATCGCTGTTTGACTACGAACCCGGTCAGGGCACGGCCACGTTCACCCGGCGGGACCTTCCAAAGCAGGAAGTGAAGATCGGCGATCTTAGCAAGGCTGACCGTGCGCGCGCCGAACAGCGCTGCCGCGCGGCGGGCATCAGCGGCGCCGAGGCCCTCGAGGAATGGATCTTCGATTTCGGATTCACGGGAGACGAAGGATTTATCGAAGCGGCCCTCTCCCAACAATCGCCGCCCGAGCTGATGGAAGCGGCCGGTGAAGTGACCCTCGCGGGCCCGGCGGAGGCCATTGCCTCATCTCCGATCGTCGTCCAGGTCCGCGGGCCCGCGGAAACCGGCTACCTGGTGTTGTTTGCTCCGGCGGGCAGCGACGCCGATGGCCGACCAGGCAATCCCTACAGTACCGCGTCGCTCAAGGGGGGCGATCAGGACGTGACGCTGGGGGCGCCGTTCCTTCCCGGAGATTACGAGCTGCGCTACCTGCCCGGCCGCGGCGAGACGCGGGTCCTGGTCAGCAAGCCCTTCCGCTCTCTCGCCCCGCAGATTCACATCGAGGCGACCGACGCCGCCAAGGCCGGCGCCTCATTCCAGGTGCGCTTGACCGGCGACTTGCCTCCAGGCGCCGCTGTCACCGTGGTTCCGGTTGGCAGCCCCGACAATGCGGGAGGAGCTCCGGCCAGCATAAAAGGCGGCGCGGATCAAACCGTGCGAATTCGCAAACTACCGGCCAAGCCCGGCCCGTACGAAATTCGCTTCGTCAACGGCATCGCCGCCGGCCGCCAAGTCTATGCACGCAAGCCGCTGACCATCCAGTAAGGCCGGCGCGGCTCTGCCCTGTCGATCTCTTCTGCCTCAGAAAGCGGAGGCAATGCGTACGCGATAACTTCCATTTGTGAGAACGACGTTCGGCCTCTGGGATTGCGTGTGCGGCAACGAGACATCCGTGAACGTCCCTTCGATGACGCCGTCGTGAGTGAACGCCTCGACATGAAGCTTGCCTGGTCCAGACCACTCCTGGCCGTCTTCGGAGATGTAGTTGAAACCGACGGTCGCCATCGCGCTCATCGGGCTCAAGGGCGCGCCCAGGTTGCGGGCCAGCGGAAGGTCGGCCGGATACTGCACGCTCTTCAGGTCGATGCTGATGAAGCTAATCGTCAGCTTCTCGGCCGCAATGGTCGAGGGCTTTGCGACGATGGAACTCGCCAGCTTCATGTAGGCGTTGTTGCCGGCAGGCGCGTAATCAAACGTCTTCGCTTGACCGTCCAACGCGAAGGCCACGCTGCCGACCGATTCCACTGCGGAGGTCGCGGTCGCCGCGGCGGCTTTCTCGGGTTGCTTTTCCGCCGGGGTCGCAGCGGTCTCCTGTCCGCAGCAGGCCAGGAACATGACGGCCAAGACCAGTCCGCTGAACCAGGTCAAATGCTTCACGATTTGCCCTCCCTTCATTAGACTGATCTCAGTTCCGACTTCTGGGCGGAGTCTATCAAAGCCCAGTAAACAAATGATGTTCAGGGCGCTGGACCATTTCCTACTCCGCCTCCAATCGGTTCGGTTCCAAGTGGAAAGCCGCTTCCTTTTCACGACAAAACCTCCGTCCAGTCAGACTCGATTTCGTCACAGGACTCACATCTCAGCTGGTCCAATTTATTGGCGGTCGGTCACTCGTCCAGGAGCTCACCGACGTAGCTCCGGGAGGCGACATTACTGTTACGCCTCCGTGAGTCCCGGGTTGTCACGACGTCGGACGGGATCGTGCGCTCCGCATCTCGTCCGTGTCGGTTCCGGGATCGTCACTCGCTTCAACGACTTCTCCGGAGGCCTGGGAAGAGGCGCGGGAGCCCCGCGTTCCCACGACGACCCAAAAGTGCCCCTGGGCAGCGCCTGCACCAAGGTTGCGAGGCGGGGCCTCGGGATCGACGGCCCGCTGGACATGCGGCAATCCGCCTACATTGCCGCGACGACGTCCAACGCGAGCGTGCGCTCGATGACCATCGCTTTCTTTGCGTCTGGGACGTCGGAGAGGCGAACGACGAAAGCGCCGTTCCCTTTCTTGACCGTCAGGGTCGTGAGGTCCCCAACGTGGCGAACCGGGTGCCGTCGCCGAATCCGCTTGCGGAGGAGGTCGTCACGCCCGGGGTCGAGCCCAGCATCGTCTCGTAGGTCGAGACGGGTTCGAGCGAGAGGGAGACGCGAAGAGGCATGACGTCCTTGCCGGACGAGGCCAACTGGCATCCCGTCGTGTAGATCGGACTCCCGGCGCCGACGCTCACCCCCGAAGCCTCGCTGACCTGCGCCTGCGTGAGCAGCTTGCAGGGGTCGACCGACGCTTGAGCGCGGGCGGCGCTCGCGCTCAAAAGGGAGAAGATTCCAAGGAAACCCAACATCGAGAACGACGCGCGCTTCGTGTTTATCTGCCAGACCCCCGTGCTTGAGCTGTTTTTACGCGTCCCGCGTTGACGGGCGGATCCACATCGCGCTGATCATGGCTTGACCGCACAATCCGCTACGTCTTGCCGTTCTGCGACAGCAGGTAGCTCACGATCGTATCGACGTCATCGTCCGGAATCGGCGCGCCGAACACCTTCTTCATTTTCGTGACAGTGGCGGTCCATTGGTCCCGGGTCAGCGGCGGCTGCGTGTAGATGTAGTCGACCGAATGGCAGGTCATGCAACTGCGGGCGGCGGCATCCATGCCGGGTCCCGGTTTGAGTCGCGCGCCCTCCTGGGGCAGGTCGATCGTCACTTCGCCTGACGTTTCCGCGGCAAGGAGCGTTGGGCCGGCGGCCAGACCAAATAGTGTGGCAAGTGCCATGGTCGGTCGTGACAGTCTTGTCATGGCGCTCTCCTCATACTGCATTGACGCGAACGGTTTCGACGACGTTGCGCATGTAACCGGAAGGGTTCCAGCGCGGCGTGAAGCGTTGCGACTCGCCGACGATGTTGACCGCCGTGCAAGCCAGCCCATATGTGTTCCCGGTTTTTGGCGCGAATTCGGCGCTCCACTCCCGGAAGCCGTACTTGCCGTGATCCTTGCCAAGTTCGGTTCCGGCCCAGGTCATGCCACCGTCGGTGGAAAAGAGCACGCGGGCGATGCCGAATCCACCATCGAAGGCGATGCCTTTCACCAGGTGGCTGTGACCGCCCACGACCTTCGCGCCGTCGACAAGGCTCGTGATGAACGAGCGGACGTTCATGCGGGTGATGGGCACCGTGTTGACGCCCTTTTGTCCGGGCTCCATGCAGGCGCAGGGATTGTCCGGTATGCGATAGGCGGGTTTCATCCAGAAGTTCTCGTCTACGTTTCCGATGACCTCGATGTCGTCCAGCATCTTGACCCAATAGGTCGCATACCATCCCGGCACCACCAGGCGCACGGGATAGCCGTTGAGCAGGGGCAGCGGCGCGCCGTTCATGCTGTAGGCGACCATGACGTCATCGGACAACGCGACGTCCAAATCGAGCGACTTGACGAAGTCCGGCGTGGCCGGCAGCACGGGTCCGTCGGCGCCGTTGAACCTGACCTGGACCGCCCCCGTTCCGATGCCGGCCTTGTTCAGGATGTCGCGCAGCCGAACGCCTTTCCACAGGGCGTTGCCCATGGCGCCGTTGGCCCATTGGCCGCCGGGCACGCGCGGGTCGAATAGCCCGCGACTGTTGCCCGAGCACTGGCAGACGGCAGTCACTTCGACGGCTTCGAAGTTGTTCTTCAGGTCGGCAACGCCCAGGTCGATCGGTTCCTTGACCAGGCCATGAACCTTGATGCGGAAAGTGTCCGCATCGATGCTTGCGGGCATGCCCGCGAGGTGCCAGCGCACGAAGAATGCATCGTTCGGCGTCATCCCGCCGTCATTGAAGACCGACATCGGCGTTTCGAGCTGCACCGGCCGTGCGGTCAGGAGGATCAGCTCGCGTTTCTGAGGGTAGGTGACGAGTTCTCGCGCGCCATTCGCCATGGGCAGCTCGGCCATCTTTTCTGCCGCAGAGGATGTCGTGCTGCGTCCAAAAAGCGCAAGGCCGCCCAAGGCGGCCCCGGCTCCAAGAAACTTTCGACGCGACGCGCTCAGCGCGTCCCATTTGCCACGCAAGTCGTCATGATCGTTCATCTTGAGCCTCCCTAAGCCGAGCTGCTGGCGGCCGTCGCGATGGCACGTCGAGGAAAACAGCCGGCGGGCACCGCGTCAAAGTAGTCAATATCCTGGCAAATGCAAATAGCAGTTGTCAGCCGGTGGTATGCGCGCTCGGACGGTAAAGGAGCAGCCCCGCTGCCGCGACGGCCGCAAAGCTCGCTCCGGCAACGAACGTGGCCGAGGCGCCGAGTGCGCTCCACAACCCGCCTGCGATGACGCTCGCCGCGACGAGCGCCGCGCCGCTCGCCAGGTTGAAGATCCCGAAAGCCGTGCCGCGCAGCGCCTGCGGCGCGCAGTCGGCCACGAGTTTCGAGAGCAGGCCCTGCGTGAGCGCCATGTGCAGGCCCCAGAGCGCCGCGCCGGCGAACACCGCCACGGGCGAAGCCGCGAGTGCGAGGGCGGCATCGGCGACGACCAGCACGGCGAGCCCGAGCAACAGCAGGATCCGTGCCGATAGCTTGTCGGCCGCCGCGCCCGCCGGATAGGCGAGCGAGGCGTAGACCAGGTTCATGGCGATCATGACCGCGGGCACGAATCCGATCGCGAGCCCGACGTCCCTGGCGCGCAGGACCAGGAAGGCCTCGCTGAAGCGGGCGAGGGTGAAGACCGCCCCGAGCCCGACCAGGAGCCAGTAGCGCGGTGACAATTGCCCCACGTCGGCAACCCGCAAGCGGCCGGCCGGGCGCGCGGCGTGCGCCTTTGGCTCAGGCTCGCGCACCGCGACGAGCAGGAGCAGCACCGACAGGAACGCCGGCAGCACCGCCACCCACATCACGGACTTGATGTCGTTCGAGAACCAGGCCATGAAAGCGAGCGCCAGCATCGGCCCGAGGAAGGCGCCGACGGAGTCGAGCGCCTGGCGCAGTCCATAGGCGGCGCCGAGCAGCGCCGGCGGCGTGATGTCGGCGACCAGCGCATCGCGCGGTGCGCCGCGGATGCCCTTGCCGACCCGATCGACGAAGCGCGCGCCGAATACCCACCCGAGCGAGGTCGCGAGCGGAAACACGGGCTTCGTGATCGCGGACAGACCGTATCCCAGCACGACGAGAAACTTGCGCTTCCGGAAGTAGTCGCTGGCCGCGCCCGAGAACACCTTCGTGACCGCCGCGGTGCCCTCGGCGACGCCTTCGATGACGCCGATCGCGGCCATGGATGCGCCGAGCACGCTGGACATGAAGATCGGCAGCAGGCTGTGGACCAGCTCCGACGAGGTATCCATCAGCAGCGAGCCGATGCCGAGGACCCAGATGCCTTTCGGCAGTGCGCGCGGAATCACGTGCGGCGACCAGGTCACGACGGCTGCACCTCGACGATCTTGAGCCGGGCACCGGCGCCGGACCTGATGGAAACGTCGGCCTTGCGGCACTTGAAGCGCGCAGCGATCAATGCAATCAGCTCGGCATTCGCCTTGCCGTCGACCGGCGGGGATTTCAACCTGGCCAGCCACGTGCCATCCGGCGCCCGCGTGAGTTCGGACATGCGGGCTTGCGGTTTTACCTTGACCTGGAGGATCACTTGTTCTTGCGGGCGACGAAGGCGGTGGCGAATGTCGCGCAGGGCTCAGGTTCGCACGGCCTTACTCGCCCATTTCGAAAGCGAGGCCGGCGAGGCGGCAGGTTGTCATTGCAGCGCAATCTCACCGTCGAAGGCGACGCGCAGCTTCAGCCCCGCGATCTCCAGAGTGACCTTGGCGGGGAATTTCTCCGTCCCGGCAATGGATCCGTCGGCCAGGGCCTTTTCCGCCGCATGCTCGATCTGCCGCTGCGAATTGATGCCGACCATCTTCAGGAACCTGCGAATGCTGAGGTCGAAGGCTTCCTCGTTCATGGTGGCCTCCTTCTAGGGTCGCTTTAGAATCGTAGCACCCGGGATCGGGCCGGTCGTCACAGCCGAGTTTCGCATCGTACGGCTCCTTCGCTTTCGCCGCCTTGAACCGGCGTTCGAATGGGGCAAAATCGCTCCGGGAGCGAAAGGAGGCATCAATCCATGCGGCTTGTTCTCGGGGGCGTTCTCGCAGGCCTGTTGACGGCCTGTCAGACGGCTGCGGCGACGCCCCAGCTGCCTGCTCCGTTTCACTTGATCGACCTGAGCGGCGACTTCGTTCGATTCTACGACGCGACCGAAGGGCAAAGCGACGCCGAGCGGGTCGCCGCCTTCTATCACGACGTCGCCCAGCGCTTTCCGCCGTTCTACGACGCCGGGCGCTTCGACGCAGGCCGGCAGGATCAGCGCATCCTCCGCTCGATTCGGCAATTCCCGGATATCCGCGCGCGCTATGTCACGGCGAGCACGCAGTTTGCGTCGGCGATTGCGCCGGCATATGCCTCCTTCTTGCGGGCATTTCCGGACATGAAGCCGATCGGTGATGTCTATCTGCTGCACAGCCTGGGCGAGACGGATGGCGGTACGCGCGATTTCCAGGGCCGGATCTATTTCATCTTCGGTGCCGACGTCATGGCGCGCGTGCATGCCGGGTTCACGAGCGAACAGCCGTTCTTCCACCACGAACTCTTCCACCGCTATCACCAGCGTTTTTTCGACGGTTGCGATCCGGTGTGGTGCGGGCTCTGGGAGGAGGGGCTGGCTGTCTACGTGGCGGCGCGGCTGAATCCGGGAGTTTCCGACGACGAGCTGTTGCTGACGTCGCCCGAGCCCATCCGCGCGGGGGTGGACGCCAACCGCGCGCTCGCGGTGTGCACCATCAAGGCGCGGCTCGATTCAACCGAGCAGAACGATTTCGGCCGGCTCTTCGAAGGCCAGGCCCACCCGGACGGCCTGCCGCCGCGCTTTGGCTACTATGTGGGCATGCTCGCCGTGCAGGAAGCGGCCCGCGCTCACTCCCTGCAGGAGCTGGCGCACATGAACCCAGCGCAGGCGCGGCCGGTCGTCGATGCCGCGTTAACCGCCCTCGCGCCCGCGTGCCCGGCGGCCAAGTGACTTGACGTCAAGCGCGGCTTGCGCAGGCCGAGAAAGGCTGGCGCGCTCACCAGATTTTGCACACTTCCTCCGGCTTCTTCACGAGCTTCGCGCCCGCGCCGCACTGAAACGCCCGCGCAAATTCCGGCATGTTGGCCACGACGCCGTTGATACGCGCCCAGGGCGGCGAATGCGGGTCCGTGATCGCCCTCATGCGCAGGAGCTCCGGGCGCTGGTTGCTGCAGGCCCATTGCGCGAAGCCGACGAAGAAGCGCTGATCGGGTGTCAAGCCGTCGCGCTTGGCCAGCGGCAGCGCCTTCGTCTGCTCCTTCCAGGCCATCCAGGCGAGCAGCTCGCCGCCCAGGTCGGCGATGTCCTCGCCTGAGGTGAGCGCGCCGTTGACCTTGATATCGTCGACGATGGTGTACTGCGAGTACTGGTCGCGGATGCACTGCGCGCGGTTCTCGAATTTCTCAGCGTCGCTCTTCGTCCACCAGTCGCGCAGGCTTCCCGTGCCGTCGTATTGGCGGCCTTCGTCGTCGAAGCCATGCGTCAGTTCGTGGCCGATCGTGCCGCCGGTGTCGCCGTAGTTGGGCGCATCGTCCAAGCTGGGATCATAGAGAGGCGGCAGCAGCACGCCGGCGGGGAAGTTGATGTCGTTGAGCTGCGGGTCGTAGTACGCATTGACCGTGGGCGCCGTCATGCCCCATTCGCCGCGGTCGACGGGCTTGCCGATCTTCGCGGCCTGGCGGCGCGACTCGAAGATCGCGGCGCGCTGCGCGTTGCCGAAGAAGCTGGCGCGGTCAATGACGAGCGCCGAGTAATCTCGCCAGACGTCCGGGTATCCCACCTTGTTGCGCATGGCGGCGAGCTTGCCGAGCGCCTGCGCCTTGGTCTCGGGCGACATCCAGTCGAGCTCCTGGATGCGCTGCCTCATCGCCGCCTGGATTTGCTCGGTCATCAGCACGGTGCGCGCCTTCATCTTGCCGGGAAAGGCGCGCGTCACGAATTCCTTGCCCAATGCCTCGCCCAGTGCGCCGTCGACCCACCCGACGCACTTCTTCCAGCGCGGCTCGTCCGCCTCCACGCCCTGCAGATATGCGCTATTGAACGCGAAGCTCTCATCGACGAAAGCTTTCGAAAGAAACGGCGCCGCAGAACTGAGCACGAAGGCGCGCAGATATGCCTTGAGATTGGCGAGATCTTCGCCGGCAAGGCCGGCATCGAGCGCCTTCACGAAAGCGGGCTCGGCCACGTTGAGCCAGGGCTGTGCGTCGAGGCCCGCCGCCGCGAAATAGGCTGACCAGTCGAACGTGGGCGCCAGTTTCGAAAGCGTTGCGATCGTTTCGCGGTGATAGATCTCGTGCGGGTCGCGCCGCTCCACGCGCGTGAGCGAGGCGTTGGCCAGGGCGGTTTCGATGCGCATCACCGCCGTGGCATCTGCCTTGGCCTGCTGGGCGGATTCGCCGGCCAGTTCGAGCAGTCTGGCCAGGTGCTCGACGTAGCGCGCACGCGTCTCCACGGACTTGCTGTCGTCCTTCAAGTAGTAGTCGCGGTCCGGCAGGCCCAGGCCGCCCGCATCGATGCCGGCGATGACCTTCGTCGCGTCGCGCGCGTCCTGCTGCACATACGCACTGAAAAGGATCCCGCTGCCGCCTTCGAGGTGCAGGCGGCCGATCAATGGTGCCAACGCGGTGCGGTCGGTCAACGCCTCGATGCTCGCAAGGTCGTCGCGTAGCGGATCCAGTCCCGCTTTTTCAATGGCGGCTTCATCCATGCAGGTCGCGAAGTAGTCGCCGATCCGTTGCGCGGTGGGTGTGCGGCCCGGAACGGGTTTGGCGGCGTCCTCGAGAATGCCCCAGAGATAGCGTTGATTGTCCTCATAGAGCCTGGCATACACGCTCCAGCTCGATTTGTCCGCAGGGATCGGATTGTTCTTCTGCCAGCCACCGCATGCGAACGTGTAGAGGTCGTCGCAGGGATCGACCGAGCGGTCCATGGAGCTCACGTCGAGGCTCGGCCTGTAGGGCAGGGTGGATGCGGGCTGATCTGCAGCGAAGGCAGCGAGATCAAGGAAAGTGGCGATTACCGCCGCAACGGCGATTCGCGATATGCCCGGCATGTTGCTCTCCGTATCAGGTCGCCACACTACTCTTGCGCGCGCGCTCGAAGCAACGGCTACAGGGCCCCCAAACTCGCCCCGGACCCGGCGCGCTAGACGTGGTCTCTGGGAATGGCGCGGACCCAGGATTTGGAGAACACCCGCGTGTCCCCGTCGTACGCGTCCATGTGGTTCGAGACGTGAAAATGGGTGGCGTCGGCCGTCAGCACGCTGTCCGTCTCGACCCGAGTGCGCCAGCCGGCGCGCTGAAACTCGGTGATGACCCGGATCTGCTGGTGGACGGACAACGGGTCGCCGTCGCGCACGCGGACGATCTCCGTGCTGCGCGTTTCCATTTCCAGTCCATGATCCAGGAAGCGGGTCCGGCCTTCGTCGTTGACCTGTGTCAGCGTGGTCCAGCCATCCACGCGGTCATGCACGACGGTGTGTGTGCGACGGGGCGCGCGCAGGGTGGCAACGGCCAGGGGCCGCGAGATCTCTGCGGGTTCAAATGGCGGCAGGCTGCGATCCGCTGACTGGGGAGTCCGGACGGGTAGTCGCAGGCTGCAACCTTCCCCGGTGGACAAGCTGAGTCGCGCCATTTCCGGCGAGGGCCACGCGTGGCGCGTAAACGTCGGCGAAATACCGATCCGCCAGCGATGCCCGGCCGCGAGTTGATAACCCATCATCCGCAACTGAACCGTCACGCGATAGCATCGCGCGGGCTCCAGGGGCTCGGGGTCCTCGTCACTCTCGCGATGGGTCAGGTTGAGCAGGCCCCAGCTCACGAGGGTCGAGGCGCCGTCGGGTGCGACATCGCACAGGCGTACCGCGACGAGCGCAATGGGTCTGTCGACCGTCAGCGCCAGGTCCACTTCGGGGTTGCCCAATATCGCGATGGCGTCCTTGACCGGAGCCGACGTGAACGCGAGGCATTCGCCGTCGGCGGATCGCTGATCGGGGGGAAACTCGCCCTTGGAGCCGAAATTGCCCCATTCGCCGCTGTCGAATCCGTGGCTGAGCTGGCCGGTGAATTCGAGCGGGACCATCGAAGCCGGCGTTTTCGCCATGACATTCGCGGCGCCGTCGCTATTGAGGTAAAGCCGCTGCTCGCGGACGTGGGGCGATGGCCAGGACGGATCGGCCACCCAGTGCCCTTGGCGCTCCACGTAGTGGGTCGCCGGCGGCTCGCTCTCGAGAATCCAGCAGCGCAGCATCGGCTCGTCCATCACGCCGGTGTCCTTGCCCTTCAGCCAGTGATCCCACCAACGCAGGCTCTCCTGCGTAAATCCCATGGCGGGACCGGGCACGCCTTCGTCGGGATAGTTGTGCGACCACGCGCCGATCAGGCCCTTGCGCGGCACGGTGAGCCCGGCCAGCAGGCGTGGAATGGAATTGTTGTACGCATCGCCCCAGCCGCCCACGGCATAGACCGGCACCTCGATCCCGCCGTAATCCTCGCGCACCGAGCCGTGCTTCCAGAACGCATCGCGCCTCTGATGCTGCAGCCAGGCCTCGACATAGGGCGGAGTCTTGTCCATGCGTTCCAGCCACATGTCGCGCCAGCGTTCGCCCACCCAGCGGGGATCCGGCGGCTGGGCATTGTGGCCGAACATGACGGTCGCCCAGGGCAGCATCTGCGAGGCCAGCAGGCAGCCGCCCATATAATGAACGTCGTCGTGGTAGCGATCGTCGGTGAAGCCGATGGTGATCACGGCTTTCAGCGGCGGCGGACGGCGCGCGGCGACCTGCAGGGCGTTGAAGCCGCCCCAGGACTTGCCGAACATGCCGACCTTTCCGTCGCACCAGGGCTGCGACGCGATCCAGGCCATCACCTCCAGGCAATCATCCTGTTCCTGCGGCAGGTATTCGTCGTACAGGATGCCGTCGGAATCGCCGCTGCCGCGCATGTCTACGCGCACGCAGGCGTATCCGTGGCCGGCAAGGTAAGGATGGCGGATGGCGTCGCGAATTGCGGTGCCGTCATTCTTGCGATACGGGATATATTCCAGCAACGCGGGAAAGGGTTGCCGGTCCGCATTCGACGGGGAGCCAGATCCGGGCGGCGAGCCGCGTCCCGTCCGCCAGCGGAATCCAGGCATTTTCGATTTCGCGGACAGCGTGGGGAAAATCGGTCTTGATGCGTTGCATCGGGTACCCCGGACTGCCTTGCGCAAGTAGGAGTCAATGCAACGGAAAATACAACAACGGCCGCCCGACGAGGCCCGCAGGAGCTTTCTGCGGGCATCCTCGCTCGCCCTCATGGGCCTCGCCGGCGGCGGCATCATGCGCATCGCCCGGGCCGCAGCCGGCCCTGTCCTGCATTTCCGCAACTACGTGGACGTGGTCTCCCTGGATCCGGTGAGCACCGTCTCCCTGGGCGAGGGCATCATCCAGCGGGCGATGCATCTGAGCCTCCTGCGGTTCAAGCCCGATGGCAGCTGGGCACCACAGCTCGATGCCGCCGCGCACTTCGAACGGCTGGACGCGACCCACTATGGCTTCCGCCTCAAGCCGCGCCAGATGTTCAACCATGGCTTCGGCGAGATGACCGCCGATGACGTGCGATTCTCCTTTGAACGCATGGTCGATCCGGCGATGAATGCCCTCAATGCGCCGGACATGGGCCCGCTGGACCACGTCGAAGTCCATGACCGCTATTCGGGAACGTTTGTCCTGCGGTCTCCCTATGCCGCCTTCATACCGGTTGCGATCGCCGGGCCGAACGGCGTGATTCTTTCACGCAAGGCGGTCACGGCCGTCGGCGGCCGGTTCACGACGCAGCCTCCCTGCTGTTCGGGCCCCTATGCGTTCAAGTCCTGGCAGGCGCAACGCGAGACCGTCCTCGTGAGGAACCCGGCGTGGACGGGTCAGCCGGCCCCGTTTGCGGAGATCCGTGTTTATGCGATGAACGATGACAAGGCCGGGGAGCTGGCATTCGAGGCGGGTCAGCTGGACTGCTGCCAGATTTCGGTCGAGTCGGTCGATCCGTTCGAGCGGGACATGCCGCCGGGCAGCACGTTGCAGGTGTTGCCGTCGGGTCGCAACTACTGGCTGGGCCTGAATCAGGAGAATCCCGCACTCGCCGACATTCGAATCCGGCGCGCGGTCCAGTATGCGGTCGATGTGGAGGCGGTGCTGGAAGCCGCCTGGTTCGGCCTGGCGAAGGCTTCCACCGGTCCCATTCCCGATGGCATGACCGGCCACCGCGAAAGGTCCCTGATCCCGCCGCGAGGCGACGCGCATCAGGCGAAGGCCCTGCTCGCGGAGGCGGGGGTTAAATTGCCCCTGCGCCTGCGACTGGATGTTTCCGCCAGGGCCAGGGATCTCACGACCGCGCAGGTCATCCAATGGTCATTGAAGAAGGTCGGGATCGAAGTCGAGATCCGGGCGCAGGACCAAAGCACCTTCCTCACGATCGGCCGTGAGGACCTCGGCGATCAATGGCGCGACATCCAGCTCTACGAGCAGGATTTTGTCGGATTGGCCGATCCTTACTATTCCATGACCTGGTTCATTTCCAGACAGGTGGGACTCTGGAACTGGGAGCGATTCCGCAATGCGGAGTTCGACCAGCTGAACGACCGCGCCCTCGAGACCACGGAAAACTCCGAGCGCGACCGCATCTACCAGCGCATGCAGGCCCTGATGGAGGAGTCCGGCTGCTACCGCTTCCTGACCAACGGAGTCATGCCGCAGATATTTCGCAATTCCATCGAGCCGGCATTCAGGCCGGACGGCTATGCGCTGTTGCGGGATTTCATGCTGTCAGCCGGGCGTGCCTGACTGCGGTGGGCGGATTCTTTTTTCGCCGCGGACTGAGCTCGCTCGTCATCCTGTTCCTGGCAGTCAGCCTCCTGTTCGGCATGATCCACCTGGTGCCCGGCGATCCTGCCAGCGTCATGCTGGGACCCAGGGCAACGCCGGCACTCAAGGCGGAGCTGGCCGAGCGCATGGGACTCGACCGGCCCCTGGCCGTGCAGCTGGGGCGGTTCTATGCGGGGGTCGCCCGAGGGGATCTCGGTATCGACCCGTTTTCCGGCCGCAAGGTGACCGACATCGTCCTCGAGCAATTGCCTTACACGCTGGCGCTGGTACTGGTCGCAATCGGCGGGGCGAGCCTGCTGGGCATTCCGCTGGGATGCTTTTCGGCGCTGCGGAGAAACTCCTGGCTGGATCGCCTCACCGCGGTCATGTCGGTGGCGTTCATCGCCATTCCTTCCTTCGTGGTCGCCTTGTACCTGCTGTTGTGGCTCGCGGTGAAGTGGCGCTGGTTCCCGGCGATCGGCGCCGGCGAGACCGGGAACTGGTCGGATCAGGCGTATCACCTGGTGTTGCCTGCCATTGCCCTCGGGCTGGGTTGGGTGGGATACATCGCGCGCCTGGTGCGCGCGTCGATGCTGGAGGTGATGGAGGACAACCAGGTCCGGACCGCGCGTGCCTTCGGCCTGCCCGAGCGCACGATCATCGTCCACTACGCCCTGCGTATCGCCCTGTTGCCGACAGTCACGATTCTCGGCCTGGGGATTGGCACGATGCTGTCCGGGGCGCTGTTTGCAGAAATCGTGTTTTCGCGGCCCGGCATCGGCAAATTGCTGTACGAGGCGGTGCTGAACCGGAACTATCCGATCGTCATGGGCGCGGTGCTGGTCACCACCGCCTTCTTCGTGCTCAGCACCTTGGCATCGGACGTCGCCAACGCCGCGCTGGACCCGCGCCTGCGCGAAGAGCGGGGGAATTGAGCGTGGCGCATGCGCGCGGCACCGTATTCCGCGTCTTCGATGCCCTGAAGCGCGATCCACTGGGCATGACCGGCTTCGTGCTGGTCGTCCTGATCCTGCTGCTGTCGGTGTTCGCCGCGTGGCTGGCGCCCTGCGATCCGCTGGACGTGGACGTGTACAACCGGCTGAGCAGCCCTTCCGTGCAACACTGGCTGGGCACGGATCAACTGGGCCGGGATGTCCTGTCGCGCGTCCTGTTTGGCGGACAGGTCGCACTCAAGGTTGCGCTGGTCGCGATCTCCACGTCGATGGCCAGCGGGCTCGCGCTCGGCATGATCGCGGGGTTCGCTCCACGCTGGCTGGACCGCGTCCTGGTCGTGTCGTTCGACACGGTGCGCTCCTTTCCGACGATCATGTTCGCCCTGGCGATCGTCGCGCTGACCGGGCCGTCCCTCAACACGGTGATCGGCGTGATCATCGTCACTTCGTTTCCGACTTACGCCCGCGTCGTGCGCACCCAGACCCAGGCACTGCGCGAGCGCGACTTCATCCTCGCTGAACGGGCCATGGGCGCATCGACATTGCGCATCCTGCGCGACCACGTGCTGCCGAATATTGCCGCACCCTTGTTGATACTCGCGTCGATGGACGTGCCGTCGGTCGTCGGCATGGAAGCCGGGCTCAGCTTTCTCGGGCTGGGCGTCAGCCCGCCGACGCCGAGCTGGGGCAGCATCCTCAACGACGGGTATTCCTACCTCCGGAATTCGCCCTGGCCGATCATCGCCGGCGGGCTGCCGCTGATCGCAGTGACCCTGGGCTTTACCTTCTTCGGCGAGTCGTTGCGCGATATTTTCGATCCCAAGTTGCGCGCTAAGGGGTCATGAACGCTCCCGTGCTGGAAATCCAGGACTTGTCGGTGGCCTACCGGACCGGGCAAGGATCCCTGCCGGCCTTGCGGGATGTGAGCCTCTCGGTCCCGGAAGGGCAGATCGTCGGCATTGTCGGCGAGAGCGGCTGCGGCAAGTCCACGCTCATCTCCGCCATCATCCGGTTGCTGGCCCCGAATGCCCGCATTGCCGGCGGGTCCATCCGCTTCAAGGGCAAGGACCTGTTGCGCCTGTCGCCTGAACAAATGCGGTCCCTGCGCGGTGACGAGATCTCGATGGTGTTCCAGGACCCCATGACCAGCCTGAACCCGGTCCTGACCATCGGCCGGCAGATGGCCCACGTGCAGTATCGCAGCGCTTCCAGTCGAAGTGCCAAGAACGCCCGTTCGCGACAGATGCTCGAACGGGTCGGGATTCCCGACCCGGAAACCCAGATGCGCCGCTATCCGCATCTGCTCTCCGGCGGCATGCGCCAGCGGGTGGCGATCGCGATGGCCTTGATGGCCGAGCCCTCGCTGCTGATTGCCGATGAGCCCACGACGGCGCTGGATGCCACGCTAGAAGTGCAGATCATTCACCGGCTGCAGGAGCTGCAACGGGATTTTGGTTGCTCGATCCTGTTCATTTCGCACCATCTTGGCGTGATCGCCGAGTTGTGCGATGCCGTCATCGTCATGTATGCCGGCGAAGTGGTCGAAAGCGGTGCCACCCGCGACGTCTTTCGCGATCCCCGCCACCCATACACGCAGAGACTCCTGGAGTGCGATCCGGCCCGGATCGCGGAGCGCACCCGTAAGCTGCCGGTGATCGAGGGAAGCCTGCCCGATCTGGCCAACCTTCCGGCCGGCTGCATCTTCAGGGAGCGCTGTCCGCAGCGCATCGCGCGCTGCGCAGAAGAACGGCCGCGATTCTACGGCGGCAGCCACCGGGCTGCATGCCACTTGCTGGATCCGGCCTCGTGAGCGCGCTCCTCAGCGTGCGTGACCTGCGCGTCCGCTATCCGGTGCGCGGCGGCAACGTGGATGTCGTGCATGGCGTTTCACTCGATGTCCATCGCGGCGAAACCATGGCCATCGTGGGCGAAAGCGGGTCGGGGAAAACCACGCTGGCGATGGCGCTGTGCGGGCTGGTACCGGTCAGTGCGGGCGAAGTCTGCATGGATGGCGAAAAACTGGCAAGGGACCGGAACGGCCGGCTAAACCCGGACCGCAAGCGCCTGGCCTTGATGTTCCAGGACCCGGTGGGCTCGCTCAGCCCCAGGATGACCGTAGGCAGGATCCTGGCTGAGCCCTTCCGGATACACCCGCTTGAATCGAACGACCCGGACCAGGAAGCGTTGCGGCTGCTGTCACTGGTCGGCCTGGGCGAGGATTTTGCTGACCGGTATCCGCATCAGCTGAGCGGCGGTCAGGCGAGGCGGGTGGGCGTTGCTCGCGCGCTGGCCCTGCGTCCAGACATCCTGATTGCCGATGAACCGACCGCCGGACTGGACGTATCGATCCAAGGTGACGTCGTCAACCTCCTGTCACGCCTGCAACGGGACATGGGACTGGGCATCCTGATCATCACCCACAACCTGAACGTGGTGCGTCACATTGCCGATTGCATGGCCATCATGTACCTGGGGCGCTTCGTGGAGCGGGGCGATTCCCGCCAGATCTTCAGCCAACCGCGCCATCCCTACACGGCAGCCCTGCTGTCCGCGAATCCCAGCCCGGATCCCGACGCAAGAAGGGACCGGATCGAATTGCTCGGTGAAATTCCGAGCCTGCTGCACAGGCCCCAAGGCTGCGAATTCCACACGCGTTGCCCGCGGGCCCGGCCGCTTTGCACGGACGCATTCCCTGGCCCGAGCGAAGTCGCGGGCACGCGCGTGTTCAACTGCCATTTCCCGATGGAATAGACCACAGAGGGGACGGTCCCCCGAAATGCGGTTGGCGCGCGGCGTCGATTACAAAATCAGAATGGCAGTCCATGCGTGGCGCCGGCCATGCACATCAGCATCGGGATCGAGAAAACGTAGTTGATGCGCGAAGCGTAGAGCGCGGTCTTGCGGGCGGCCGCCTTTTGTTCGTCCGTAGCCGGCACCATGCCGAGTATCTTCTTCTGGTTCGGCCAGATGAGCACCCACACGTTGAACAGCATGATCGTGCCGAGCCAGGCGCCGACGCCGATCACAAACTGGTAGGCGTTGAATTCGTCGCCCGCCAGCCCGAGCGCGAACGCGCCGACGAAGTTGCCGGCCCGCGAGAGGTACCAGGCGCCCGTGAGCCAGGTGGCGAGCGCCGACCAGCGGAACCAGACGAGCGCGAGCGGCGCGACGTACTTGGAAATGCCTGCGCCGCCCGGACCTCCCTTGTCGGCCGCGGCGGCGGCCATCGCAGGCACCTGCACTGCATTGAAATAGTAGAGAAGCCCGATCCAGGTGATGCCGGAGATGATGTGGAGCCAGCGCGCGAGGCCCAATTCGTTGAAATTGACGCCCCCGTTGACGCTCAGCACCGCGAACAGGATTGCGAGCACGAAACCTGCAATGAGGGAACCTTTGACGCTCGTGAGCGGGTTCATGACATGCCTCCCCTGGATTCATTGAAGAATAGGCCAGCCACCCCCATAATTCAACGCGTTAGCATCATCCCTGCATGGACGAACGCGGCCCCAGCTCCCCGTGTCTCAATATCTGCTCACTGGACGACCGGGGCGTCTGTCGTGGCTGCTTCCGGACGCTGGGGGAGATCGCGGAATGGACATGCATGAGCGCTTCCGAGCGCCGGGCGACGGTGGCGAGGGCTGAGCAACGGCGCCTCGCGGAAGAAAAGGAGCGTGGTGATCGATGACTGATGAAACGATGTCCCAGCGGATCCGGGCGCAACTCGATGCCGCGCCGGTCGTGCTCTTCATGAAGGGCACGCCGGACTTCCCTCAGTGCGGCTTTTCCGCGCAGACGGCCGGAGCCCTGCGGGCGCTCAAGGCGAACTACCGTCACGTCAACATCTTCGAGGAGCCGGAACTGCGCGAAGCGCTCAAGGTGTACTCGACCTGGCCTACCTACCCGCAGCTATACGTGAAGGGCGAGCTCATTGGCGGCTGCGACATCGTGACCGAGATGTACCGTTCGGGAGAGCTCAAGACGCTGCTGCAGGAAGCCGGCGCGATCGCCTGATCGCACGAAGCCGTCGCTATTCCGGCTCGGGCTCGAGCAGCGGATTCGGCGGCTCCGACGGTTCCGCGGGCACGTTCGCGGCCAGCCGTTCGGCGGCCGCTTCGTAGATCGGCCGGAACTGGTTGCAGACGACGCAGAAGAGGTCCGCGGTCCTTTCGGCATCATAGGCCGCCGAGTGCGCCTCGCCGGAATCCCACTCGAGACCAGCGGCCTGCGCTGCGCGCGACAGCACGGTCTGGCCGTAGGCCACACCAGCAAGTGTCGCGGTGTCGAAGCAGGAAAAGGGGTGGAAGGGATTGCGCCGGATGCCTGCCCGTGCAACCGCTGCATTCAGGAAACCGAGGTCAAACGAGGCATTGTGGCCGACGAGGATCGCCCGCGTGCACTGCTGCTCGCGGACGGCGCGCCGCACCTCGCCGAAGATCGCGCCAAGCGCATCGCTCTCCGCCGACGCGATGCGCAGCGGATGCCAGGGATCGATGCCGTTGACCGCGAGGGACGCAGGATCGAGGCGTCCGCCCTCGAAGGGACGCACATGCTCCCGGTACGTGGGCCCGCGCGCGATCCGGCCGTCGGCGTCGATCGAGATGAGCACCGCGGCGATCTCGAGCAGCGCGTCGGTCGCCGCGTTGAAGCCACCGGTCTCGACGTCAACGACCACGGGCAGGAAGCCGCGGAACCGGTCTCGCATGGCCGGTGCCGGCGCACTCATGGCTGCGACCCGGGCGCGCGGAGCTTCCAGTCGAGCCGCTCGCCGGCCCACATCGGCACGATCACGCCGGTGCCAAACGGCAGGCTCACAGGAACCGTCCAGGGCGCGCGTTCGAGGACGATCGAATCCTGATTTCGCGGCAGGCCGTAGAAATCCGCCCCGTGAAAGCTCGCGAACGCCTCGAGCCGGTCGAGTCGCCCTGCCTCCTCGAAGGCGCGCGCATAAAGCTCGATAGCCGCCGGAGCGGAAAATATGCCCGCGCAGCCACAGGACGATTCCTTCGCGCCTTTCGCGTGTGGCGCGCTGTCGGTGCCGAGGAAGAAGCGTGGATCGGTGCCGGTTGCCGCTTCGACGAGCGCCTCGCGGTCACGCTCACGCTTGAGGAGAGGCCGGCAATAGAGGTGCGGCCGCAGGCCGCCGCGGAACATCGCGCCGCGATTGAACAGCAAGTGCTGCGGCGTGATGGTTGCGGCCACACGGCCGGCCGCCGAGCGCACGAATTCGACGCCGGCGCGGGTCGTCACGTGCTCGAGCACGACGCGAAGCCGCGGATGCCGCCGCAGCAGCGGGACCAGGTCCCGCTCGATGAAGACGCTCTCGCGGTCATAGGGATCGACGTCGTCGCCGGTCGCCTCGCCGTGCAATTGAAGCACGATGTCGTGCTCCTCCATGCGCGCGAGCGCTGCCCCGCAGCGCGACAGCGAGGTGACGCCGGCATCGGAGTGGGTCGTCGCCCCCGCCGGATAGCACTTCACGCCGACGATGAACCCGCTCGAGGCGGCCCGGTCGATCTCCGCGGCGCCGGTCCCGTCGGTCAGGTAGAGAGTCATGAGCGGTTCGAAGGACGAGTCCGCGGGAAGGGCGGCGCGGATGCGCTCGCGGTAGGCGGTGGCGGCCGCGACGCTCGAGACCGGTGGACTGAGGTTCGGCATGACGACGGCGCGGGCAAACACTTGCGCACTGAAGGCGATGACGGACCCAAGTTCCGGCTCGTCCCGCAAGTGCAGGTGCCAGTCATCCGGCCTCGCGATCTTGAGTGTGGGATTCGGGCTCGGCAAAGGGATTCAATCTTGACCAGCGGGCGCCGCAGACGGGATCATATCGGGCCGGCCGGCGGCATGGGAATGAATCCGAGGATCCTGGATGGCTGACGGCCCCGACTCAGACGACATCGATCCACTCGAAACCGGTGAATGGCTCGAGTCAATCGACTCGGTGCTCAAGGTCCACGGCCCCGTCCGCGCCCATTTCCTGCTGGACCAACTCATCGACCACGCGCGGCGATTCGGCGCCTGGCTGCCCTTCAAGGCCAATACGGCCTACGTCAATACGATTCATGTCTCGCGTGAGAAGCCCTATCCGGGCGAGCGCGCGCTCGAGCGGCGCATCGAGTCGCTGATCCGCTGGAATGCAGTCGCGATGGTCGTTCACGCGAACCGGGTCAGCACCGAATACGGAGGCCACATCGCGACCTATGCCTCGTCGGCGACCTTGTACGAGGTCGGCTTCAATCACTTCTGGCGTGCGCCGTCGGAGCACCACCGGGGCGACATGATCTTCGCCCAGGGCCATTCGAGCCCCGGCCTCTATGCGCGCGCTTATCTCGAGGGGCGGTTGACCGAGGACCAGCTCCGCCACTTCCGCCAGGAAGTGGGCGGCAAAGGGCTTTCGTCCTACCCGCACCCCTGGCTCATGCCGGACTTCTGGCAATTCCCGACCGTTTCGATGGGTCTCGGACCGCTGCAGGCGATCATGCAGGCGCGCTTCGTGCGCTACATCGAGCATCGCGGTCTCGTCCCGCCCTCGGACCAGAAGGTCTGGTGTTTCCTCGGCGACGGCGAAATGGACGAGCCGGAGTCGATGGGCGCGCTCACCATGCCGGTGCGGGAGAAGCTCGACAATCTGGTCTTCGTGATCAACTGCAACCTGCAGCGGCTGGACGGTCCCGTGCGTGGCAACGGCAAGATCATCCAGGAACTCGAGGCTGCCTTCCTCGGCGCCGGCTGGAACGTGATCAAGGTCATCTGGGGCGGGCGCTGGGACCCGTTGCTGGCGCGTGACGTTTCCGGACGCCTGCGTCAGCGCATGGATGAGGCGGTCGACGGCGAATACCAGAACTTCAAGGCCAAGGGCGGCGCGTACACACGCGAGCATTTCTTCGGCAAGTACCCGGAGTGCCTCGAGCTCGTGGCGCACCTCTCGGACGAGGAGATCGCGCTCCTCAATCGCGGCGGCCACGATTCCGTCAAGGTCTGGAACGCCTACGCGGCCGCCGTCGCGCACAAGGGCCGGCCGACGGTGATTCTCGCCAAGACGGTCAAGGGCTATGGCATGGGCAAGGCCGGCGAGGCGCTGAACGTCACGCACCAGCAGAAGAAGATGGACGAGGACGCCCTCAAGGCGTTCCGGGACCGCTTCAATATCCCGGTTTCCGACGAGGAGATCGGGCGCCTGCCGTTTTTCAAGCCGTCCGACGACAGTGCCGAAATGCAGTACCTCCATGGGCACCGCAAGTCACTGGGCGGCTCCCTGCCGGTGCGCCGCACGCAAGCGCCCGCGCTCGTGGTGCCGGCGCTCGCGGCGTTCAAGAACCTGCTCGACGGCACCGAGGGGCGCGAAATTTCGACGACGATGGCCTTCGTGCGGATCTTGACGCAGCTCCTGAAGGACAAGCACATCGGCGCTCACGTCGTGCCGATCGTGCCGGACGAGGCGCGGACCTTCGGCATGGAGGGCCTGTTCCGCCAGGTCGGAATCTATTCGTCCGTCGGCCAGCTCTACACGCCGCAGGATGCTGACCAGCTCATGTCCTACCGCGAGGACCGCAAAGGACAGATGCTCGAGGAGGGCATCAACGAAGCGGGTGCGTTCTGTTCCTGGATGGCAGCCGGCACGGCTTACGCGAATCACGGGATCAGCATGATTCCGATGTACATCTTCTATTCGATGTTCGGATTCCAGCGCATCGGCGACTTCGCCTGGGCCGCAGGAGACATACAGGCGCGCGGCTTCCTGCTGGGCGCCACGGCGGGGCGTACGACGCTCGCCGGCGAGGGTCTGCAGCACCAGGACGGCCATAGCCACCTTGTCGCTTCGACCATCCCGAACTGCGTCGCCTATGACCCATGCTTCGCCTACGAGCTCGCGGTCATCATGCAGGACGGCTTGCGCCGCATGTATGCGGAGCAGCAGAACATCTTCTACTACATCACGTGCATGAACGAGAACTACGCGCATCCCGCGATGCCGAAGGGCGTGGAGCAGGGCATCCTGCGCGGCATGTACCTCCTGCATATCGGCGGCCGCGGCGCAGTGCGCGCGACGCTGCTCGGGTCCGGCACGATCCTGCGAGAGGCGCTCGCTGCCGCAGAGCTGCTCGAGTCCGAATTCGGCATCCCGGCCGACGTCATGAGCGTCACCAGCTTTTCGGAACTGCGCCGGGACGCGCTTGCCGCCGAGCGCGAGGCAATGCTCCGGCCCGGCGAGAAGCCGCGCCAGCCCTGGGTGCGTGAATGCCTTGCGGGTCGGCAGGGCCCGTTCATTGCGGCAACCGACTACATGAAGACCGTGGCGGACCAGATCCGCCAGTGGGTGCCGGGTCGTTATGTCGCGCTCGGCACGGACGGATTCGGCCGCAGCGACTCGCGCCAGGCGCTGCGCGGACATTTCGAGGTGAGCCGCCACTGGATCGTAGTCGCGGCGCTCAAGGCTCTGGCAGACGACGGACGCATCGACCGCTCCAGCGTCACGCTGGCCATGAAGAAGTTCGGCATCGATCCCGCCAAGCCCGATCCCGTGGTGAGCTGAGCGCCCGTGGTCACCCGCACCACCGTCCTCGTGCCGGATCTCGGCGATTTCCACGACGTCGAGGTGATTGAAGTGCTGGTCAAGGCGGGCGACACGGTCGAGGTCGACACGCCCCTCATTTCACTCGAAACCGACAAGGCCACCATGGACGTCCCGTCCACTTCCTCGGGCCGGGTCGCCGAACTGGCCGTGAAGAAGGGCGACCGCGTATCCAAGGGCACGCCGATCGTGACCGTGGAAACAGCGGGCGCTGCGATGCCCGCGCCTATCGCCAAGGAGGCGGCGCCAGTCCGTGCATCGACGCCCGCGGTTGGCAAGGCGCTCGAGGTTCGCGTGCCCGATCTCGGCGATTTCAAGGAGGTGGAAGTCATCGAGTTGCTCGTGAACGAGGGCGACACCGTCGCACTCGAATCGCCCCTCATCACGCTCGAAACCGAGAAGGCCACCATGGACGTCCCTTCGTCCGCGGCGGGTACGATCGCAAAGCTTCATGTTGGCAAGGGATCCCGCGTCAGCGCGGGCGACCTCGTGGCGACTGTCCACGGCAGCGCGACTCCATCCGCACGGCCTGCTCAGAGGCCCGTCGCGCCAGCCCAGGCCGCGCCGGCACCCAGCACGGAGGCAACGGTCCGCATGACCGTGCCCGCGGCCGCCTTCCCCGGGGCCGCGGTACTGCCGGACCTGCGAACGGCGCATGCGAGCCCGTCGGTTCGCCGCTTCGCGCGCGAGCTCGGCGTCGATCTCGGCCGTGTCAGCGGCACGGGCTTCAAGGGCCGAATCAGCGAGGACGATGTCAAGTCATTCGTCAAGAAGGTGCTTGCCGGGGCGCCGAGTGCCGGGCCCGCCGGCGCCACGCTGCCTCGGGTTCCGGAGGTGGATTTCGCGGCCTTCGGCGCCGTCGAAGTCAAGCCGCTCGGCCGCATCCAGCGCATTTCGAGCGCGCGCCTGCAGGCGAGCTGGGTGAACATTCCGCACGTCACACAACACGACGAGGCGGACATCACGGAGATGGAGAAGCTGCGCGTATCACTCAAGGAGCGTGCCGCCGGCCTCGGCATCAAGTTGACGCCGCTTGCCTTCATTGCACGGGCCTGCGTGCGCGTCATCGCGCAATTCCCGAACTTCGCGAGTTCGCTCGACACCTCCGGTCAGAACCAGGTGTTCAAGAAATACCTGCATCTCGGGTTTGCGGCCGACACGCCGAATGGGCTCGTGGTACCCGTCATCCGCGACGCCGGGCGCAAGGACATCTACGAGCTCGCACGCGATCTCGGGGAGCTCGCGGGCAAGGCCCGCGCCGGCAAGCTGAGCGCGGCGGAGATGCAGGGCGGCTGCTTCACGATCTCCAGCCTCGGTGGCATCGGCGGGACCGCCTTCACGCCGATCATCAATGCGCCGGAAGTTGCGATACTCGGCGTGTCGCGTTCGCAGCAACGCCCGGTCTGGCGGGAAGGGCGATTCGAGCCGCGCCTCATGCTGCCGCTCTCGCTGTCGTACGACCATCGCGTCATCGACGGCGCCGAGGCCGTGCGCTTCGTCGTCGCACTGGCCGAAGCGCTCGCGTCGCCGCAGGGCCTGACCGAGGCCGTGCCTTGAGCCGGGCAGTCGAACAGCGGGTACCAGACCTCGGCGAATTCCACGACGTCGAAATCATTGAAGTCCTGGTGAAAGCCGGCGACCTGGTGGAACCCGAAACGCCGCTGATCACGCTTGAAACCGACAAGGCGACCATGGACGTGCCCGCGACCGTCAGCGGCGTGGTCCAGGAGGTCAAGGTTGGCAAGGGCGATCGGGTATCAAAGGGTTCGCTGATCGCTCTGGTGACTGCGACCGGCGGCGACACTGTCAGGATACCGTCCCTCAGCGCGACGGTCGTGATGGCCGAGGCGCCGGCGAAAGCCGGCCCGGTCGCGGGAAGCGCCGGCGCGGCCTCTTCAACTGAACCGGCAGCGGACCAGTTGACGCAGCTACTCGTGATCGGCGCAGGCCCCGGCGGGTACACGGCCGCGTTCCGGGCCGCAGATCTCGGGCTTGCGGTGACCCTGGTGGACCGCTGGCCGCAGCTTGGCGGCGTCTGCCTCAATGTCGGCTGCATCCCCTCCAAGGCGCTCCTGCATGCTGCCCGCGTCATCGAGGAGGTCGAATCCATGTCGGCGCATGGCATCCGGTTCTCCGGACCCGAGATCGATACCCAGGCGCTCAAGCAGTGGAAGAACCGCATCGTCGGCAAGCTGACGGCTGGCCTCACGATACTCGCGAAGCAGAGAAAGGTCAGCGTGATCCGCGGCCAGGCCCGCTTCCTGTCGCCGCACCGCGCCGAGGTCCGCGGCGCCGATGGCGCCAGGCAGGTCATCGGCTTTGAGCAATGCATCATTGCGGCGGGCTCCGAGCCTGCACGCATTCCGGGCCTGCCCGACGATCCCCGCGTGCTCGATTCGACCGGCGCATTGGAACTACGCGACTTGCCGTCGAAGCTGCTCGTCATCGGCGGCGGGATCATCGGCCTCGAGATGGCCTGTGTGTACGACGCGCTCGGTTCGAAGGTGACCGTCGTCGAACTGACTGACACGCTCATGCCCGGTTGCGACCGGGACCTCGTGCGGCCGCTCGAAAAGCGCTTGCGGGCGCGTTATGCCGGCATCCTGACCGGTACCCGCGTCACCGGCATCGAGGCGACGAAGGAGGGAATGCGCGTCGGATTCGATGGCAAGGACGCGGGTGAACCCAAGCTGTTCGACAGCGTGCTTCTCGCAGTCGGGCGCGTACCGAACGGCAAGGCGATCCGCGCCGAAGCGGCGGCCGTCAAGGTCGACGAGCGTGGCTACCTGCCCGTCGACCGACAGATGCGCACCAACGTTCCGCACATCTTTGCGATCGGCGACATCGTCGGGCAACCCATGCTCGCGCACAAGGCGACACACGAAGGCAAGGTGGCGGCCGAAGTCGCGGCCGGTCACAAGAGCGCCTTCGATGCGCGCGTGATTCCTTCGGTCGCTTACACGGATCCCGAAGTCGCCTGGGCAGGCGTCACGGAGACCGAGGCCAAGGACACCGGCCGCAAGCTCGAAAAAGGCCTGTTCCCATGGATGGCAAGCGGTCGATCACTCGCGCTCAACCGCGACGAGGGATTCACGAAACTGCTGTTTGACCCTGAAACGCGCCGCATCGTCGGGGGCGGCATCGTTGGCAGCCATGCAGGCGACCTGATCTCGGAGGTCGCGCTCGCGATCGAGATGGGCGCGGTCGCGGCGGACATCGGTCTCACGATTCACCCCCACCCGACGCTTTCCGAAACAGTGGCCTTCGCGGCGGAGGCCGTCGAAGGCACGCTGACCGACCTCTTCATTCCGAAGAAGTAGCCTTTGTCACGGCGGTGGTCTTGTCCGGATAGCGGCAGAGGTCTCTGATCGGGCATCCCGGGCAGAGGGGCTTGCGCGCCTTGCAGACGTAGCGGCCGTGCAGGATCAGCCAGTGATGCGCGTCCCGTCGAAACGTGTCCGGCACGACCTTGACGAGGCGGTCCTCGACGGCCCGAACGGTGCGTCCCGGTGCGAGACCCGTGCGGTTCGCGACGCGAAAGATGTGCGTGTCGACGGCGATCGTGGGCTCGCCGAAGGCGGTGTTGAGTACGACATTCGCGGTCTTCCGGCCGACGCCGGGCAGGGCCTCAAGCGCCGCGCGATCGCGCGGCACTTCGCCGCCATGCCGAGCCAGGATGAGCCGCGTCGCGTCGATGACGTGGCGGGCCTTCATGCGCCAGAGGCCGATCGTGCGGATGTGTTCCGCGAGTCCCTGTTGGCCGAGCTTGAGCATGGCCAGCGGCGTGCCGGCGACCTCGAACAGCCGCCGGGTCGCCTGGTTTACGCTCCTGTCGGTCGCTTGCGCGGACAGGATCACCGCGACGAGCAGTTGGTAGGGCGACCGGTATATGAGTTCCGTCGCCGGCCGCGGGTTGGCCGCCCGCAGACGCTCGAACAACTTGCGGCGCGCCGCGGGGCCGAGCGCCGCTTGGCTCGGTCGCGCCCGCCGTGCGCGTCCGGCAACTGCCTTGCGACGGCGTCTAGCCGGCATGCTCGCGCGCGAGCCGGGAGACGCGCCCCTCGAACCGACGGCGGAAACGGTCAGCACGCTCCGCGATCGCGGCAGGCATGAGCGGTTGGTCCGGAAGTCCCGGCGCAGGGACCATGCGGATGCAATCGACGGGGCAGGTCGGCACGCACAACTCGCAGCCGCTGCAGTCGTCGGCGATGACTGTGTGCATGCGCTTGCGTGCCCCGACGATCGCATCGGTCGGGCAGGGATCAAGGCAGCGCGCGCAGCCGATGCAGGCGGGCTCGTCGATCCATGCCACGCGCGGCGGCGACTCGGTGCCGCAGGCGGGGTCCAGCGATTGAGCAGGCCGGCCAAGCGCGGCAGCGAGTTCGTCGATCAGCGCGCGGCCGCCGGGCGGGCAGCGATTGAGCTCCGCCTCGCCGCGGGCCAGCGCTTCCGCATACGGGCGGCAGGCGTCGAATCCACAGCGCCGGCACTGGGTCTGCGGGAGCAGCGCATCGATGCGCAAGGCGAGGGCATTTGCGTCGCCTGTCATCGGGCTCTCAGCTGACCTTCATGCCGGCCCTGGCGCCCGTGTCCGGCGCGATGAGGAAGAGGCCTTCGTCGCCGGAGGCAGCCAGGGCCATCCCTTCCGAGACGCCGAAGCGCATCTTCTTGGGCTTCAGGTTGGCGACGATCACGACGTGGCGGCCAACGAGCTGCGACGGCTCGTAGGCACCGCGGATTCCGGCGAACACTGTGCGGCGCTCGCCACCGAGATCGATGACGAGCCTGAGCAGCCGGTCCGCGCCGTCGACGAGTTCGGCGGCCTCGACTCGCCCGACCCGAAGGTCGATGCGGCCGAACTCTTCGGCGGTCACCTGGGCGGGGCCGGCCGCATGGGCGGCGGTTTCTGCGGGGGGCATGGGCGGCTCCAGGATTCTCTGCACGCTCGCCGCGTCGAGGCGCGTCGCCAGCGGCTGATACTCATTGATGCTCGTGTCGAGAAGCGGCTTTTCCACGTCGTGCCAGCTCCCGACCCGCTTGCCGAGGAAAGCCTCGGCGCGTTCCGCGATCGCCGGCAGGACCGGCTTCAGATAGGTCATCAACACGCGAAACAGGTTGATGCCCTGGGTACAGACGGCCTGGACCTCCGCGGCGCGCGCGGGATCCTTTGCCGCGAGCCAGGGCTTCTTGCGGTCGATATAGAGGTTTGCGCGGTCGGCCAACGCCATGATTTCGCGCACGGCGGCCGCGTATTCGAGCGATTCCCAGGCCTCCATGATGCCGTGGCCGGCATCGGTGAATTCGCGGTAGAGAGGCGGATCCGCCAGATTCGCGGAGAGACGCCCGCCGTAGCCGCGGTGGATGAAGCTTGCGCAGCGGCTAGCGATGTTGACGAGCTTGCCGACCAGGTCCGCGTTAATCCGGGTCGCGAACTCCTCGAGGTTCATGTCGATGTCCTCGAGGCCCGGGCCCAGCTTGGCCGCGAGGAAGTAGCGGAAGTAGTCCGGCGGCAGGTGATCCAGGTAGCGTCGCGCAGTCACGAATGTGCCGCGCGACTTCGACATTTTCTCGCCGTTCACGGTGAGGAAGCCGTGTGCATGCACGGCTGTCGGCTTCCGGAATCCCGCGCCCTCGAGCGTCGCAGGCCAGAACAGCGAGTGAAAGTACAGGATGTCCTTGCCGATGAAGTGATGCAGCTCCGCCGTACTGTCCGGCTTCCACCAGTCCTCGAAATCGAGGCCGCGGCGCGCGCAGAGGTTTTCGAAGCTCGCCATGTAGCCGACCGGCGCGTCCAGCCAGACATAGAAATACTTGCCAGGCGCATCCGGGATTTCGAATCCGAAATAGGGCGCGTCGCGCGACACGTCCCAGTCACGCAGTCCCGCGTCGAACCATTCGTCGAGCTTGTTGGCGACCGCCGGTTGCAGCGTCCCGGAGCGGGTCCACCTGCGCAACATCGGCTCGAAGTTCCCGAGCCGGAAGAAGATGTGCTCCGATACCCGCTCCACCGGGCGAGTGCCCGTGACCACGGACACGGGATCAATGAGGTCGGAGGGCGAGTACGTGGCGCCGCAGTTCTCGCAGCTGTCGCCGTACTGGTCCGGGGTTCCGCAGCGTGGGCAGGTGCCCCTGACATAGCGATCCGGGAGGAACATCCCCGCTCTTTCGTCAAATGCCTGGCGGACGTTCCGGCGCGTGATATGCCCGGCCGCGACGAGCGCCAGGTACATGCGCTCGGTAAGCCGCCGGTTCTCTTCCGAGTGCGTCGTGTAGTAGTTGTCGAAGCCGATTGCGAAGGCCGCGAAGTCGGCCCTCCGCTCCTCGCCAACGCTCTGTATCAGGGCTTCCGGGGACACGCCTTCCGACTCCGCCTTCAGCATGATGGGCGTGCCGTGCGTGTCGTCGGCGCTGACGTAGATGCATTCGTGGCCGGCGAGCCTCATGGCCCGCACCCAGATGTCGCACTGGATGGTCTCGGTCATGTGCCCGAGGTGGGTCGGCCCGTTCGCGTAAGGCAGGGCGCTGGTGACCAGGATGCGGCGCGCCATGCCCTCTTCAATCCTGCTCGCGCAGCGGCTCGAACTTGGTCTTGTTGAGGGCCTTTTCAAAGGCGGAACGGCCGCTGATCAGGCCCTGGTCGAAGAGCTGCTCGATCGCCGAGTCCATCGTGCGCATGCCGGCAGCGGCGCCTGCCTGCATGGTCGACTCAATCTGGTCGATCTTGCCCTGGCGAATCAGGTTCGCAGCCGCTGGCGTGTTGACGAGCAATTCGAGGGCGGCAACCCGGCCGGGCACGCCCTTGCGCGAGATCAGCTGCTGCGACACGACGCCGCGTAGCGATGTCGAAAGCATCGTGCGCACGTGGTTCTGCTTGTCCGCGGGGAAGGCATTGACGATGCGGTCAACGGTCGCGGCCGCGCCGTTGGTGTGCAGCGTGGCCATCACCAGAATGCCCATCTCCGCGGCGGTGATCGCGGTGGAGATCGTCTCGAGGTCCCTGAGCTCGCCGACCAGGATGACGTCAGGGTCCTCGCGCAGGGCCGAAAGCAGCGCCGACGCAAACGACTCGGCGTGTACGCCGACCTCGCGCTGGCTGATCAGGCAGTTCTTGCGCGGGTGAACGAACTCGATCGGGTCCTCGATCGTCAGGATGTGTCCCTTGATGCGCGAATTGAGGTCGTCGATCATCGCGGCCAGGGTCGTCGACTTGCCGGAGCCCGTCTTGCCGGTCACGAGGATCAGCCCGTTCATGACCTTGCAGAGGTTGCGCACGGCATCCGGCATCTTGAGCTGTTCCAGCGTCTGGGCCTTCGACGGGATGGCGCGGAAGACGCCGCCCATGCCATTCAGCTGCCGTAGCACGTTGACCCGGAAACGCGCGAGCGTCCCGAGGGTGTAGGCGAAGTCCGTGCCGTCCCGGGTCTCGAACCGGTCGAGCGCCTTGCGCGGCATGATTTCGTAAAGGGCCTCGCGCACGAAGTCGGCGGCCAGCCGCTCGGACCGGAGGTTCGACAGCTTGCCGTACTGCCGGATGCGAGGCGGGTCACCTGCCATGAAGTGCAGGTCGGAGCCGTCGCGCTTCAGGACCTCCTCGAGGTATTCGTCGATCTTCGGCAAGTCCCGGTCCCGCTAGTCCAGCGTCTCAAACCGCGGCAGCAGGCTGCGGTCCACGACGAACTTCGAGAACATCCGCTTGTCGGCCGCGTACGTGTAGGCGTCGTCCGGGTCGACCTCCTTCGCCTTGATCGCGCGCAGCAGCGCCTGGTCCATCAGTTCCATCCCGACGTCCTTGCCGGTCTGCAGCTGGGCCGGGATCTGGTGCGTCTGGTCGGTCTGGACCAGCTTCGCGATCGCGCGGTTCATCATCATGATCTCGCACACGGCGCGCCGCCCGCGGCCCTCGGGCCGCTTGACGAGCACCTGGGTGACCACGGCAATCAGGCCCTGCGCGAGGAAGCTTTTGGTCTGCTCGCGCTCGTCGGCCGGCAAGGCATCGATCATGCGGTCGATCGTCTTGACCGCGCTCGTCGTATGCAGCGTGCCGAGGACGAGGTGTCCTGTCTCCGCGGCGGTCATCGCCATGGAGATCGTCTCGGGGTCGCGCAGCTCGCCCACCAGGATCACGTCCGGATCCTCGCGCATCGCGGCGCGCACGCCCTCGGCGAAGGAGGGCAGGTGCGTGCCGAGCTCGCGCTGCACGACCTGGCTCTGCTTGCTGCGGTGGACGAACTCGATCGGGTCCTCGAGGCTGATGATGTTGAGCTTCTTGTTCGTGTTCAGGAAGTCGATCATCGCCGCGAGCGTGGTCGACTTTCCGGTCCCGGTCGATCCCGTCACGAGGATCATGCCCTGGTGGTAGTCGCAGAGCTTGGTGACGAGCGGGGGCAGCGCCAGCGAGTCGAGCGTCGGTACCTCCGCGGGAATCGTCCGGAATACGGCGCCGACCCCGGAATCCTTGCGGAACACGTTCACGCGGAAGCGCCCCCCTTCCTCGGAGACGTACGAGAAGTCCACGTCGTGGCCGGCGCGGAACTTGTCGGCCAGGTTGCGGGACAGGATCTCGGTGACATAGGCCTCAAGCTCGGGCGCGGTGAGCTCGCGGAACCGGATCGGGACCAGGTCCCCGTTCATGCGCAGCATCGGCGGCACGCCGACCGCCAGGTGGACGTCAGAACATCCCTGGGCGGAGCCGAGCTTGAGAAAGGCGTCGATACGCGGCATTGCCGCGCGAGTGAATCACAAGAAGCGCTCCAGCGCCACACCGACCTCGTCCATCGACGCGAACCGCTTCTCCTTGTCCACAGACATGCATTTCATGACGAGATCGGATATTCCCTGCGGCAGCGCAGGGTTGAGCTCGATTGGCGGCCTGGCGCGTCCCTGCACGTGCTGGTACATGACCGACATGTGGTCGCCCCGATGGTATGGCGGCGTGCCGGTCAGCATCTCGTACATGATCACGCCTAGCGAATAGATGTCGGCCCGCTCATCCACCTTCTTGCCGAGGATCTGCTCGGGCGCCATGTACTTGGGAGAGCCGATGACGTAGCCGGTCTTGGTGAGCTGCGTGTCGCCCTGGTGCTGGGCCGCGGCGACGCCGAAGTCGACGATCTTGACGACTCCCTCGTCGTTGATGAGCACGTTAGCCGGTTTCAGGTCGCGATGGACGATGCCTACCGCGTGCGCCACGGACATGCCCTTTGCCACGTCCATGCCGAGCCGCACGGCGCGGCGCAATGCAAGCGGCTTGCCGTCAAGGACTTCTCCGCCGAGCGTGTGAGAAGGGAAGTATTCCATCGAGATCGCGTAGTTGCCTCGGATGTGCAGGAAGTCGTAGATACGGATCACGTTCGGATGCGTGATCTTTCGGCTGTAGCGCAGCTCGTGCACGAAGCGCTGCATCATTTCCTCATCCTGGGAGATGCTGGGATTCAGGAACTTGAGGATGAGCCGCTCGTCGACGACCGTGTCTTCCATGAGCAGCACCGTGCCGAAGGCGCCGCGGCCGATGCGCTCGATGTACTTGTAGCGCCCCTCGATCACGTCGCCGGGCTTCAGCGTCGCGATGTCGAGCCGCTGCAACGATTCCGCGGACTTCATGATGGCGGAGACGTCCGCGGATTCCATCAACAGCGTGCGCTGGGCGTCAGCACGCGCGGCCGCGGCTGCAGGCGTCAGCGTGCCGGGCGAGGAGACCATCGACGTTCCGCCAAAGCGCGTGTCGAGCTCGGTAAGCGCGCGCAGGGCGGCGCCCGCCAGCGACTGGTCGGTCAGGGTCGTGAATGGCAGGATCTTCGCGCGGACCGCGTCGACCGACCGGTCGTCCGCGAGTCGCGCGAGAGCCGACATGCCCTCGATTCGTATGTCGGTCTCGGAGCGGTCAAGTGCGCCGAGTACGCCCTCGGTCGCGGCCGCGTCGCCAATCTTGCCGAGCGCGCGCACCACCGTCGGCACCGACTTGGGGTTCGTCTTCAGCATCTCAACGAGGCGCGGAACAGCCTTCTTGTTGGCCATCGCGCCGAGAGCGTCCACGGCGCGCTCGCTGACCCACCAGTCCTTGTCCTTGGTCGCCTCGAGCAGGTAGGCGACGGCGCGCTCGTCCTGGGTCTGGTTCAGGATCTCGATCGCCGTGCGGCGGACCTCGTCGTCCTTGTCGGACACGAGCTCGAGCGCCGCACCGATGACCTGCGGGCCGCCGATCTTGCCGAGCGCGTCCGCGGCGCGGCTGCGAACCCACCAGTCGGTATCGCGGATCGCCTTCAGCAGGAACTTGATCGAATTTTCATCGCCGACCACGTTCAGGACCTCGACCGCGGCGCGGCGCGCATGCTCCGATTCGTCCTTCAGTACCTCGACGAGGTGGCGGACTGTGTCGGGGTGCTTGCTTCGGCAGAGCAGTTCGATTGCCGGGTTCTGCACGTCGTGCTCGGGGTCGCGCAGCAGCGGCGCCACCAGCGCAGGGTCGATCTGGCCGCTGCCGTTTGCGATCGCGCGCAGCGCGGCCGACCGGACCAGCTTGTTCGGGTCCTTCAGGGTCCTCTGCAGCGCCGCCCGGACCTTGGGCGTATCGAATCGGGCCAGCAAAGAGATGATGTGGGTACGCGCAATCGTGTCCTTGCCGTCTACCCGAGCGACCAGCTCGTCGACGGAGGATGCGTCGACCAGCTCGCCGGCGATGCGAAAAAGCGCCGCCTTCTCGTTCGGATCCTGGCCATAAGCGGCGTTCAGCAGGTCCCGCAGGATGAAGCGGTTCTTCTGTGCGGCGATGACGTCGAGAATCGCGGGCTTCGACACCCCCGGCGCGGAGAGCAGTTCGAACAGCAGGTTGGGCGAGTAGTTGCGGGACGAGGCGAGCGCCCAGGCGACCCCGGCGACCGCGCGCGGGTTCTCTTCGGCGAGCGCCTGGGCGAGCACCGGAAACGACTTGTTGTCAATGAGCGGCGTCAGCGTCTCGACGAATGCGATCGTCTCGCGCTTGTCGGACGTTGCGAGCGCATCGACGATTGGCTTGATCGCGTTCTGACCCAGGCCCTGGAGCCTGGTCAGTGCCGCCTTCGCCTTTGCGCTGGTCGGGTCGCCACTCTCCCGGACCTCGGCAATCAGGCGATCCGCCCGGTAGCCTCCGAAAATTCCCATCCAACCCCGGCTGTTCTTGTGGGATTAACCAGAAAAGTCGAACGATCAGTATGCCATAGCCGCCTGCCTCTCCCGACCCGGCAGGCGGCTTCGGCTACAATGCCGCCCCCCGAACTGGAATGAATCCATGCCCACTGGCCCGCAGGATCGGCTGATGAGCGCGCTCGGGCGCTATGTCGAACCACATCTTCGCCTGTCGCTCGCGGAAGCCGGTGCCATCGAGTCGGTCGAGGACGGTCCGGGTGGCCTCGTGGCCCGCATCATGCTCGGCTTTCCGGTCGACGGCTACGTGGAGACGCTCCGGGGCGCGCTGGATGCGCATCTCGCGGCCGCCGGCATCGCGCCGGCGCCTGCCTACGATATCCGGTCGCGTATCCCGGCTTTCATTGCCGATCCGCGCCAGCGACCCCTGCCCGAAGTGGCGAATGTCATTGCGGTCGCCTCCGGCAAGGGTGGCGTTGGCAAGTCCACGGTGGCCGCCAATCTGGCACTCGCCCTGGCGGCACAGGGGGCCCGCACGGGCCTTCTCGACGCCGACATTTACGGGCCGAGCATGCCGCGAATGATGGGGCTTTCGGGCGAGCGACCGACGACTGCGGACGGCAAGACGCTGGAGCCGCCCCGCGGACACGGCCTGCCCGTCATGTCGATCGGCTTCCTGGTCGACTCCGACCAGCCCATGGCCTGGCGCGGCCCGATGGTCACGCAGGCGCTCAGCCAGATGCTCGCCGACACCCGTTGGGGTGCGCTCGACTACCTGGTCGTGGACATGCCACCGGGAACCGGGGACATCCAGCTCACCCTGACGCAGCGCGTTCCGGTCTCGGGCGCGGTCATCGTCACGACGCCCCAGGAAATCGCACTTCTGGATGCCCGCAAGGGCCTGCAGATGTTCCGGAAGGTCGGTGTGCCGGTGCTCGGCATTGTCGAGAACATGGGCCTGCACCGCTGTCCCGCCTGCGGGCATGAGTCGCACGTCTTCGACGCCGGGGGCGGCAGGGCCCTGGCCGAGCGTTACGGGACCTGGCTGCTTGGAGAATTGCCGCTGGACGGGTCGATCCGCGAGCAGGCGGATTCCGGGCGGCCCACCGTCGTCGCGGACCCGGACTCCCCGGTGGCCGCCGCATTCCACGTGATCGCGCGCCGGGCGGCGGGCGCGCTCGCGGCGAGCGCGATGACCGGCGCGGTGAAGCTCCCTGAAATCCGCATGGAGGGCGAGTGATGTCGATCAAGTCCGACCGCTGGATACGGCGCATGGCCGCAGAGGGCATGATCGAACCGTTCGCGGAGGGCCAGGTGCGGGCAGTCGAAGGGCGCAAGATCGTCTCCTACGGTACCTCGAGCTACGGCTATGACGTGCGCTGTGCTCCCGAATTCAAGATCTTCACGAACATTAACTCGACGATCGTCGATCCGAAGAACTTCGACCCGGACAATTTCGTCGACTTCGGGGGCGAAGCCTGCAACATCCCGCCGAATTCCTTTGCGCTTGCGCGCACGGTCGAATACTTCCGCATCCCCCGTAACGTGATGGTAATCTGCCTCGGAAAGAGCACCTACGCGCGTTGCGGGATCATCGTGAACGTCACGCCACTCGAACCCGAGTGGGAAGGCCACGTGACGCTCGAGTTCTCGAACACGACCCCGTTGCCTGCGCGCATCTATGCGAACGAGGGCGTTGCCCAGATGCTTTTCTTCGAGTCGGACGAGATTTGCGAGACCTCGTATCGCGACCGCGGCGGCAAGTACCAGGGTCAGAAGGGCGTGACACTCCCCCGGACCTGAGCAGTGCTCATCCTCCGGGCCGGTATCGGCGGATATAGGTCTGAAATCCGCGCTTGCCCTCGATGCGCTGTTCCGCCTTGACGACCGTGAAACCGAGTTCCGGCGCATGCCAGGAAAGCGTCTCGCGGTCCGATCCGTCGCGCGCGCTGCGGTAGACGACCGTTTCGACTTCGCCGATCGCGGTCTTCAGTGTCTCCCGGCGCAGGAAGCTGTAGCGGTAGTACTTGACCTTATCCTTCTCGACCATCGCAATCAGGCCAGGCTCGCGGCCGGCGCGCAGCCTCGCCAACACGAGCGCCTGCATGGATGCCGCATCCTGGAGGCCGGCGACCGAGGCGATGTCCACCGGTTCGTCCTCCGCGGTGCCGCGGACGCGTCCGGCGTCCCAGTCGAACCGCAGCGTCACGTCGTGGCCCGTGCGCGTGGTCCCGTCGTCGAAGCTGTAATTGAGCGGGCGAGGGCCATCGGGCAGGAGATCGAACTCCGAGCGCTGCTTCAGCGTGCCGGTCGCGATGATCCTGGCGAGGCCGACCGCATTCGTGGTCGATTCGATCGCCCAGTGCTCGCCCGAGCGCAACAGCTCGGTCCGGCTGTTGCCGACCGTCAGGCGCCCGTAGTGGACTTCGTACTCTGCGACGAAGGGCGCCAGCACGGGATCTGCCGCAATGGAGGCGGCGGGCTGCATCGCCGCGAGAAGCGACATCAAGCCGATCGCGATTGCCCTCATGCCTCCTCCTGAAGCGTCACCGGGCCCCGCGCGTGTCCGTCGAAGAGCACGACGCCGTCCCGCCACGCAATCCGGCCCGAGGCCACCCAGCCGACAGCCTTCGGATAAATAATGTGCTCGAGACGCTGAACGCGCGCTGAAAGCGCCTTTTCGTCCTCACCGAGCCTGACGGCGAGCTTGCCCTGGATGACTGGGGGTCCGGCATCGAGTTCCGGGACGACGAAGTGCACGGTGCAGCCATGGACCTTTTCTCCCGCTTCGAGCACGCGACGGTGCGTGTGGAGCCCGCGGTAGGCCGGCAGCAGGGAAGGGTGGATGTTCAACAGGCGACCCTCCCATTGCCTGACAAAGCCTTCGTCGAGGATGCGCATGAAGCCCGCGAGCACGACGAGCTCGGCGCCGTTTCGCTCAATGAGCGAAGACAGTTCGCGACCGTAGTCCGCGCGGTCCATGCCGCGCGCCGGCTCGAGCACAGCGGTCTCCAGCCCGAGATTCCTGGCTGCCGCGAGTCCCGCAGCGTCCGCACGATCGCTGACGACCGACACGATGCCGCCGTCGATGCGCCCGTCCCGGGTCGCGCGATCGAGTGCCAACAGGTTGCTGCCGCGCCCGGAGATCAGCACGGCGAAGGGCAGCGGCCGCATCAGCCGATCTGCACGCCCGCGCCGGCTACGACTTCACCGATGACGCTGGCACGCTCGCCGGCCGCGCGCAGGAGTTCGAGGGCGGTGTCAGTTTCCGAAGGCGACAGAATGACGGTCATGCCGATGCCGCAGTTGAAGGTCCGGTGCATTTCTGTGTCGCTGATGCGCCCGCTCTCGCGAATCCAGTCCCACACGGGATCCTGGCGCCAGGCGCGCGTGTCCAGGTGCACGCCGAGTCCGTCGGGCAGCACCCGCGGAATGTTGCCCGTGAGCCCGCCGCCCGTGATGTGCGCCATTCCATGCACGTCGACCGCGGCCGCGAGCTGCAGCAGCGGCTTGACGTAAATACGGGTCGGGGCCATCAGCAGATCGATGAGCCGCGTCCCGCCGATGCGAATCCCGGGTCCGGCACCCGCGTCGGCCAGGAGCCGGCGGATCAGCGAATACCCGTTCGAATGCGGGCCCGAGGATGCGAGCCCGACGACGGCGTCGCCGGCACGCGTGCGGCTGCCATCGATGATTCGTTCACGCTCGACGACTCCCACGCAGAAGCCCGCGAGGTCATAGTCGCCCTCCGGGTACATGCCGGGCATTTCGGCCGTCTCACCGCCCACGAGCGCGCAACCCGCGATCGCGCAGCCCTCGGCGATGCCCGCAATGACGCGTTCGGCGATCGCAACCGAGAGTCGCCCGGTGGCGTAGTAGTCGAGAAAGAAAAGCGGCTCCGCTCCCTGGACCACGACATCGTTCGCGCACATCGCGACAAGGTCCTGGCCGATCCCGTCATGAAGCCCCGTGTCGATCGCCAGACGCAGCTTGGTGCCGACGCCATCCGTCCCGGCGACCAGGACCGGGCGCCGCCAGCGGCCCTCGGGAATCTCGATCATCGCGCCGAAACCGCCGACACCGGCGAGGACCTCGGGACGGTGCGTGCGGGCCACGCGCGCCTTGATCCGCTCGACGAGTTCCTCGCCGGCGTCAATGTCGACGCCGGCATCCCGGTAAGTCAGCGAAGGGCGTTCAGTCATCGCGGGAAATCGGGGTGGGCTCGTCAGGCCCGTCCGGCGGGCGGTGTACTATTGTAGCGTGAGCGCACGCCCTGACCTCGCCCTTGCCTGTCGATACGGTTGCTGGCTCGCCCTGCTGGCGTTCCTGGCATTCGCGCAGCCGGCGCAGTCCGAATCGCTCGGTGACCTGTACTCGGTGACGGTGCCGTACACCGGGGAGAACGAAGCGGCTTTCCGGGAGGCCATGCGCGACGTCCTGGTGCGCGTCACGGGACGTCGCGATGCGCCGGAACTCCAGAATCTCGCCCCGCTCGTCGCCCAGGCCTCGCGTTATGTGACGAGCTTTCGGCGCGCCGCGGGCAACCAGCTCGCGGTGACGTTCGATGGATCGGCGATCGAAAACGCCATCGACGCTTCTGGCCTCGCGTTCTGGGGAAATGACCGGCCGGTTACGCTGGTCTGGCTTGCGCTCGACCGCGGAGGCGGGCGCCGCGCGCTGGTTTCATCCAGCGACACGAGTGTCGAGAAATCGCGCATCGACGCGGACGCCGCGCGCCGCGGCCTGCCGATCGTCTGGCCCGACACCGGCGACGATCTCGTACGCGCGATGCAGCAGGCCTGGTCGGGGAATCACGACGCGCTAGTCGACGCGGCGCGCCGCTATGGGGCGGACGGCGTGCTGATCGGTCGGGCGCGGCAGACGACCGCGGGTGGCTATGCCGCGGACTGGAATTTTTCGTCGTCCGGCCTGGTGGCCACGGCGGCGGGCGAACTCGAGGCGGGTACCGGGCTCGCAGCCGAACAATACGCGAGCGTCTACGCGTCGCGGGGTGCGGCCCAGCGCACCGAGCAGATCGTGACCGTCACTGGCATCGGCTCACTCGAGGCTTACGCCACGGCGATGCGGACGCTTGCGAAGCTCGCGCCCGTGCGGGGGGTGTCGGTGGACGAGGTGACGACGGATACCGTGTCGTTTCGCGTCAACGTGCGCGGCGATCCCGGGGCACTCAGCCAGGCCATCCTGCGTGATGGGCGCCTGCAGGCGGTCGATTCCGGACGGCTAATCTACGCCCTGTCGCCATGAAACTGGCGACGATTCCCAATCTCATTTGTCTCCTGCGAATCGCGCTCACGGTGCCAATTATCGTGCTGCTCGCGGAGGGCCACTACGGACAGACTCTGGCGCTGTTCGCCGTCGCCGCCGTTTCCGACATGCTGGACGGCTATCTCGCGAAGACCTTTGGCTGGGCGAGCGAGCTCGGCAAGGTGCTCGATCCGCTTGCGGACAAGCTTCTTCTCGTGAGCGTCTTCATTACGCTCGCCTGCATCGGCCTGGTTCCCGTGTGGCTCGCGGCGATCGCCGTGTTGCGCGACGTCGTCATCGGTGTCGGCGCCGCCATCTACAAGTGGCTGTTCGGCCCGCTCGAAGGGCGCCCGACGATGCCCTCGAAGCTTAATACCCTGGTGCAGCTCCTGTTCGTGATCGCGGTCGTCTGGCGGGCCGCGTTCATGGACCTGCCCGAATGGACGATCCAGGGCCTTGGGGCCGGGGTGCTCGTGACGACTGTCGTCAGCGGCGTCGATTACGTGATGACCTATGTGCGCAAGGCAATTGCCGTGAGCCATTCGCGCCGCGGCGCCGCATGATTCGCACGATGGCGGGAAAGCCGAGTGATTCCCCGGTGCGCCAGTTACCGCTCGGCGTCCAGCTCGGCGTTTCGCTTCGCTTCGAAACCTACACGATGGGCGGTAACGCGGAGGCGGTCGAATCACTGCGACGTCTCGCCGACGGCGTATCGAACGCGCCGGTATGGGTTTACGGTCCGCCGGGCTCGGGCAAAAGTCACTTGTTGCAGGCCGCCTGCGCAAGAGCGAGCGCCGGCGGACGGGCCGCGGCCTACCTGCCACTCGCGCTCGTGCAGGCCGAGGGGCCCGCGCTGCTCGACGGTTTCGAGCGGCTCGGGCTGGTTGCCCTCGATGACGTCGATGCGATCGCGGGAAACGCCGGATGGGAATCTGCTCTTTTCTCGCTTTATAACGGACTGGTCGAGCACGATGGCCGGCTTGCGGCCGCGGCGGACGGCGCTCCCGCGGGGATTCCGCTTCGCTTGCCGGACCTCGCCTCGCGGCTGGTTGCTTCCGAGGTGCACCGGCTCGAGCCGCTCGCCGAGTCCGAACAGCCGGCGGCTTTGCGACTGCGCGCCGGGCGTCGCGGACTCGAGCTGCCCGAGGAGACGCTCAGTTTCCTGACCCGCCGCGCTCCGCGGGATTTCGCAACGCTGTGCCGCATGCTCGACGCGCTCGACACCGAATCCCTGGCCGCCCAACGGCGCCTGACCGTACCTTTCGTGCGCGACTGGCTCGCGCGCGGCGAGACTTGACTCAGGCGCCCGGTGCGCGCCGAAGCGCTGCCAGGACGGCCGCGAACGACAGGAGCGCGATGCCGAGTGATGCGGCAGCCAAGGGCCGCCCGGCCGGGTTTACGAGAATCTCGGTAATTGCGAGCGCGAGCGCGGGTGCGAGCGCCATCGGCGCGGCGCGCAGGGCCCGAACCGAGGCGCGGGCGATGCCGGGCAGCGGCAACAGGAGCGGAACCAACGCGATTGCCGTGGTGAATGCCCCGATGCCGGTGCCCCCGATCGGCCAGCAGGCGACTGACGCTGCGAGCAGGAGCCAGGCCGCGATCGCCAGGCGGGGCGCGACCTGCGCACGATCGCTCATTCGCCGGCAGAGGCGAGCCGCGCGGCCAGTGACGCGACGCGCGACCCAAGAGCCTGGGCGAGCCCGCGCTCGGCATCCGTGAGCGCGCTGCGTTCGCCCTCCCGCACGACGCGGCTCGCGCCATACGGAGTCCCGCCGCCCGTCGTTTCGGAAAGACCGGCCTCCGTGAACGGCAGACCCACGACCAGCATTCCGTGATGCAGCAACGGCAGCAGCATGCCGAGCGGCGTCGTTTCCTGGCCGCCATGCATCGTGCTCCCGGACGTGAATGCCGCGGCCGGCTTGCCGGCAAGGACGCCCGTGAGCCAGAGGCTCGAGGTGCTGTCAAAGAACGCCATCAGGGGCGCCGCCATGTTCCCGAACCTGACCGGGCTCCCGAGTACCAGGCCCGCGCACTCGCGAAGGTCGTCGTGGGTCGCGAAGGCGGCTCCCTCAAGTGGTGCCGTCGCGGTCGTGGCCGGAAGCGTCAGCGGCGGCACGGTCCGCAGCCGCGCGCGGCAGCCTGCGACGGCGTCGGCGCCGCGCGCGACCTGGCGGGCGAGTTCGGCGGTCGCGCCATTGCGGCTGTAGTACAGGACCAGGATGTCCGGCATCGCGGCTTGCCTTCGCTCGGGACTGCTCACAGACTGGTTGAGCCGTGAATTCTAGGCCATCACCCGCGGCGGCGCGGCGCGTTCGCGTCCGGGGCCGCGTCCAGGGCGTGTTTTTCCGGGCGAGTACCGCCGAGTGCGCCAACGCGCTGGGCCTCTGCGGCCGGGCCGAAAACCACTTCGACGGCACGGTGCTCGTACACGCGGCGGGCGCGCCGGATGCACTCGAGGCGCTGGTCGAATGGCTGAGGCGGGGCCCGCCGATGGCCCGGGTCGACGCCATCGAGGTCGAAGTGATCGACCCGGCATCCCTGGCCTGGCCCGTGAGTTTCCTGGAGCGCTAGGGAACCTAGCGGCGCCAGCGCGAGTTGAGCCTGCCGAGCACGAGATCAGGATATTCGCGGCGACCGACGCTGCCATTGTAGCGGCCGAGTGCGCGGCGGTAGTCGCCGCGCTCGCTTTCGAGGTAATACGCGAGAATGCTCGTGCCCATACGGATGTTCAGTTCGACGTCGATGAGATCCTTCTTCGAAAGCCCGAGCTCGGTGGGCCAGAACGGCATCACCTGCATCAGGCCGATCGCGCCGGCCGAGGAGACGGCGAACGGATCGAAGGCGCTTTCGACGTCGATTACCGCAAGTACGAGCTGAGGGCGGTCACGGAGCATCGTGTGCTTGCTCGACTCGCAATGCACGGCCCGCAGGATCCGCTCGGCCGCTTTTCGGGGATCGTCGCCGAGACGCAGGTCGGGCGGCTGCTGGCGCAGGCGCGTCTCGACGCGCGGTTCCATGAGGGCGTACCAGACGACGTCGTCGTATTTAGCGTTGAAGCATGAGGTCGACCGGATAGCCGCGGCAATCACACCGCGAAGGCCAGGGTCGCGCTGCTGATCGGCGCGCGCTGCGAAGGCAAGAACGAGGCTGAGGAGCGCGGCAGCCGCGCGCCCCAAGCCACGCATGCCCGGTCCCCGGCCCCGCATCATCCGGCCGCGATGCGCGCCCGCAGGAAATCGCCGGCCTGCGACAGGGGAAATTCCTCGTTTGCGTCGGCGCGGCGATGGCGATACTCGAGTCGTCCCGCGGCGAGGCCGCGTTCCGACACGACTACGCGGTGCGGTATGCCGAAGAGCTCGGCGTCCGCGAACTTGACGCCGGGCCTTGCGTCACGGTCGTCGAGGAGCACTTCGACCCCGGCGTCGCCGAGCTCGCAGTAAAGCGCGAGGGCTGCCTCGCGCACGGCCCCGGATTTCCCCCAGTTGAGCCCGACGATCACGACGTCGAATGGCGCGAGCGGCGCAGGCCAAATGATCCCGCGCTCGTCGTGGTTCTGCTCGATCGCCGCAGCAACGATGCGAGTAACGCCGATGCCGTAGCAGCCCATGTGCATGAAGAGGTCCTGGCCCTTTTCATCCTGAACGGTAGCGCGCATGGCCTCGCTGTACTTCCGTCCGAGCTGGAATATGTGACCCACTTCGATTCCACGGGCGATCGCGAGGCGCCCGCGGCCATCGGGACTCGGGTCCCCGTCGACGACGTTCCTGAGGTCCGCGACGGCGGGCAGTGGCAGGTCCCGCCCCCAGTTGACGCCGGTCAGGTGCGCGTCGAGCCGGTTGGCGCCACAGGCGAAATCGGCGATGGCGGCGGCGGCGTGGTCTGAGATGACCGGAATCCGCAATCCGACCGGCCCGAGAAAACCGGGTTCGCATCCCGTGGCGGCGGCGATGCGCCCGGCATCGGCCATTCGCAGCGGCCTCGCGACCGCCGCCTGCCTCTGGGCCTTGAGCGCATTGAGCTCATGGTCGCCGCGAAGAAGGAGAGCGACGAGTCCGCCATCAGCCGCGTCGACGACAAGCGTCTTGAGCAGGCGCGAGGGCTCCAGCCCGAGCAGCGCCGCCACGGCGGCGATCGTGCGCGCGCCTGGCGTTGCGACTTCTCGCATGGCCGCCGCCGGGGCGGGGCGCGGCTCGCGCGGAGGCAATGCCTCGGCGAGCTCGAGGTTTGCGGCGTAGTCGTCGCCATCCGAAAACACGATCGCGTCCTCGCCGGAATCCGCCAGCACGTGAAATTCCTGGGAGGCGCTGCCGCCGATCGCACCGGTGTCGGCATGCACGGCGCGGAAGCGCAGCCCAAGGCGCGTGAAGATCGCGCTGTAGGCGTCGTACATCTTCCGGTAACCTTCGGCAAGCGAAGCCTCGTCGGCATGAAAGCTGTAGGCATCCTTCATCACGAATTCTCGCGCCCGCATGACGCCGAATCGCGGCCGGATCTCATCGCGGAACTTGGTCTGGATCTGGTAGAAATTTACCGGCAGCTGGCGGTAGCTCTTGAGCTCGCGGCGCGCGAGGTCGGTCACGACCTCCTCGTGTGTCGGTCCGAGCACCATGTCGCGGTCGTGGCGATCCTTGAACCGCAGCAGCTCCGGCCCGAACTGGTCCCAACGGCCGGATTCGACCCACAGATCCGCAGGCTGGGCCACGGGCATCGAGATCTCGAGTGCGCCGGCGCGGTTCATCTCCTCACGGATCACGCGCTCGACTCTGCGCAGGACGCGCAGGCCCATCGGCAGCCAGGTATAGAGGCCTGCGGCGACCCGCCGGATCAGCCCCGCGCGCAGCATCAGCCGATGGCTCACCACTTCGGCATCGGCCGGGATTTCCTTGAGGTTCTGGATCGGGTACGCGGACAGGCGCATGACGCTCACTACCGGGGGCGGGTCCGGCGGATGTCGCCGGTCCCAAAGCGCGGTATCTTAGGCGCTGCTTCCCGGGCTTGCCACGCCAGCTGCATGAAAGTCGATTTCAACGAAACACGCATGCGCCGCGGGATCTTCCTGCTGCCGAACCTGTTGACGACCTGCTGTCTGTTCGGCGGTTTCTACGCCATCATCGCGTCCATCGACGGCAACTTCGGCCGGGCGACCATCGCGATCTTCGTGGCGATGGTTTTCGACGGCCTGGACGGGCGCATTGCTCGCCTGATGGGCACAGAAACCGCCTTTGGCAAGGAGTTTGACAGCCTTGCCGACATGGTCGCATTCGGCGTCGCGCCGGCCGTCGTCTGCTACCAATGGGGTGTCCAGCGCATCGCGGAATATGGCTCGGCATGGGGTCGCTTCGGCTGGATCGCCGCGTTTTTCTACGCTGCCGCGGTGGGGATGCGCCTTGCACGCTTCAATGCGCGCTCGGCGACCCAGGACAAGCGCTATTTCGAGGGCCTCCCAAGCCCGTCGGGTGCGGCGATCGTCGCGGCTTTCGTCGCGCTCGCCCATGAGTACGACGTCACCGGGCTGCCGGGCCTCGTGCTCGCATTCGTCATCACGCTGCTTGCCGCAGGGTTGATGGTGAGCAGGTTCCCATACCGAAGCTTCAAGGACCGCGCGACCGGCGAGCGCGTGCGCTATTCGAGGCTGCTGCTCGTGCCGCTGGTCATCGCGCTGATTGCGGTCAAGCCGTCCGTCGTCCTGTTCATGTTGTTCGGCATCTACGCGCTGTCCGGCCCGATCGGATGGAGCTGGCTCAAACTCCGGAGGCGGCCGCGCGAAAGTGTTGGCAGCGGCGACGGTGGCTGAGCGCATGGAAGCGCGCACCCTTGCGTTCCTTGATGCGCTCGGCGTCGATGCCTACGTGCCGCGGGCGAGCGCCCAGGCGTCGATTCACAGCGCGACCGAGGCGCCGTCGCCGGACTGGACGGCGCTTGCGGAAGCAGTGCGCGAATGCCGGCTTTGCGGCTTGTGCGAGACGCGCACCCAGACGGTCTTCGGCACCGGCGAGCGCCGCGCGCGGCTCATGATTGTGGGCGAAGCACCCGGGGCGGAAGAAGACCGCCAGGGCGAGCCCTTCGTCGGCCGGGCCGGCATACTTCTCAACTCGATGCTTCGCGCGGCGGGATTCGAGCGGGCCGAGGTCTACATCGCGAATGTCCTCAAGTGCCGGCCGCCGAAAAACCGTGATCCGAGCGCCGATGAGGCCGAACGCTGCCTGCCTTACCTGCGCCGGCAGATCGAACTCGTCGCGCCTGAGGCGATCCTCTGCGTCGGCCGCATCGCCGCGCAACGGCTCCTCGGCACCGAGCTTGCGCTTGCGCGCCTGCGAAGCCGCGTCCACCGCTTGGGCGACGTCCCGGTCATCGTGACCTACCATCCCGCCTACCTGTTGCGCGCACCCGGCGAGAAACGCAAGGCCTGGGAGGACCTCAAACTCGCGCTTTCTGTACTGGGAGGCCTCTCGCATGGCGACGGCACGTGAAGACCTGGCTGCCGCGAGCTGGCGCCTGCGCCCGATGGCCAAGGCGGACTTGCCGGCGGTCGCCCAGCTCGAGCGCGAGTCCTACGTGTTTCCCTGGAGCGACCAGATATTCGCCGACTGCCTACGTGTCGGCTACCACTGCGTCGTCGTCGAGACAGCCGCGGGCGTCTCGGGATATGGCGTGCTCTCGATGGGGGCGGGCGAGGCGCATGTGCTCAATCTGTGCGTCGCCGAGGTCTTGCGCCGGCGAGGGATCGGCCGGGGCCTCCTGCTTGCGCTGCTGACCCACGCGCGCGACCGTGGCATCCGCGACGCCTTTCTCGAAGTGCGCCGCTCGAACCGCGCGGCGATCGAGCTCTATCACCACCTCGGTTTCGAAAGCGTCGGCACCCGCCGCGGCTATTACCAGGCCCACGATGGCCGCGAGGACGCGCTGGTCTACCGCCTCGAGCTCGGCACGCTAGGATAAGGGGGACGCTCCCCTTTACCATCCAACGGAAACGAGCAGCGGCAGTTGCCTTCTTGGTAAAGGGGAGCGTCCCCTTTGTCCCGGCGCCCCGCGCGAATCCGCCATGACTACGACGAACAACGAAATCACCCGCCGACGTAGCTTTGCCATCATCTCGCACCCCGATGCCGGCAAGACGACGCTGACCGAGAAGCTCCTGCTGTTCGGCGGCGCGATCCAGATGGCGGGCGCGGTCAAGGGCCGCAAGGCCGCGCGGCACGCGACTTCCGACTGGATGCGGCTCGAGCAGCAGCGCGGCATTTCGGTCACGTCTTCGGTCATGCAGTTCCCGTATCGCGGCCGCATCTTCAACCTGCTCGACACGCCGGGCCACGAGGACTTCTCGGAGGATACCTACCGCACGCTGACGGCGGTCGACTCGGCGTTGATGGTCATCGACTGCGCCAAGGGCGTCGAGGAACGCACGATCAAGCTCATGGAGGTGTGCCGGCTGCGCGATACGCCGATCATGACTTTCATCAACAAGCTGGACCGCGACGGACGCCCACCCGTCGAGCTGCTGGACGAAATCGAGCGCGTCCTCGGCATCAGTTGCGCCCCCATTACCTGGCCGATCGGCATGGGCCGCGAACTATCCGGTATCTACCACCTCGTCGAGGACCGCATCTACGTCTATGGCGGCGACCGCAGGGGCCGGGTCGGCATGAACCGCTCGATCGACGGCCTCGCGAGCGAGGCCGCGGGAGCGTTCCTCGGAGAGCGCGCCGCGGAGATCCGCGATGAAATCGAGCTGATCCGCGGCGCAATGCCCGCTTTCGACCGCGATGTCTACCTTTCAGGACGGCAGACGCCCGTTCACTTCGGCTCCGCCATCTCGAATTTCGGGGTCGAAGAGCTGCTGCACTCATTCGCGGCCCATGCACCGGCGCCGCGGCCGCGCCGCGCGACGACCCGCGAGGTTGAGCCCACCGAAGCGGCGCTCACCGGTTTCGTCTTCAAGATCCAGGCGAACATGGATCCCGGGCACCGCGACCGGATCGCGTTCCTGCGAATCTGCTCGGGATCCTACCGGCGCGGCATGCGCCTGCATCACGTGCGGCTAGGCAAGGAAGTGCGCATGGCGGACGCGCTGACCTTCATGGCTGCGGACCGCCAGCATGCCGAGGAGGCCTGGGCTGGCGACATCATTGGCCTTCACAATCACGGCACGATCAACATCGGCGACACCTTCACCGAGGGGGAGGCGCTGATGTTCACCGGTATCCCCAACTTCGCACCGGAGCTGTTCAGGCGCGCGGTGCTCAAGGACCCGTTGCGCATGAAGGCGCTGCAGAAGGGTCTCGACCAGCTCTGCGAAGAGGGCGCGACTCAGCTGTTCCGGCCGCTCAGGAACAATGACCTGATCCTGGGCGCCGTCGGGCCGCTTCAGTTCGAGGTGGTTGCATTCCGCCTGGCCGACGAATACGGCGTTACCTGCGCTTTCGAACCAGTCAATGTCGTCACGGCGCGGTGGGTCGACGGCATCGATCCTGCGAAGCTGGAGCAGTTCCGCGAGCGCGCGCACGAGCACGTCGCCGTCGATCATGCCGGCGAGCTCGTGTACCTGGCGCCTACCCGGATCAATCTCGGGCTCACCATCGAACGCTGGCCTGAACTCTCGTTCCGCGAAACCCGGGAGCATTTGGCGGTCGCGGCGTGAAGCGCGCGCTGCTGCGCCGACCGGTGATCGCCTGGGCGCTCTACGACTGGGCCAATTCCGCGTTCGCGACGACCGTCATGGCGGGCTTCTTCCCGGTCTTCTTCAGGCAGTACTGGACCCTTGGCTCCGAAGCGGCCGTCAGCACCTTCCGCCTGGGGCTCGCGAACGGCGTGGGCAGCCTGCTGATCGCGGTGTCGGCGGCCTGGCTCGGCGCGATGGCTGACCGTGGAGGCGCGCGCCTCAGGATGCTCGCCCTGTTCACGCTGCTCGGCGCCGGCATGACTGCGGCGCTTTACGCCGTGGGCCAGGGCCACTGGGCTGTCGCTGCGCTCGTCTATGCCTGTGCCAGCATCGGATTCTCCGGAGGTGTCATCTTCAACGATGCGCTGTTGGTGGACGTGGCTGAACCCGCGGAATATGACCTGGTTTCCGCCTATGGCTATTCGCTTGGCTATGCCGGCGGCGGCCTGCTGCTCGTCCTGAACGCGGCGATGGTGGCGAATCCGGCCGGTTTCGGTCTCGGCGGGGCCGCGGACGCGGTGCGGCTCGCGTTCCCGATGGTCGGGGTCTGGTGGCTCGTCTTTTCGCTGCCCTGCCTGATCTGGGTGCATGAGCAGAAGCCGGCACGCGCGCTTGCTGCCGGCGATGCCGCAAGGGCGGGCTGGCGCGAGCTGATGGCGACCATTCACGAGGTCCGTCGCTACCGGCCGCTGCTGTGGTTCCTGCTCGCCTACTGGCTTTACATCGACGGCGTCAACACGATCATCAAGATGGCGGTGGACTACGGCCTGTCGCTCGGATTTCCGCAAAAGAGCCTGATCGCGGCGCTCCTCATCACGCAGTTCGTGGCCTTTCCGGCGGCGCTCGCCTTTGGCTGGCTCGGCAACCGGATTGGCGCGAGGAACGGCATTTTCATCGCGATAGCGATCTACTCTGCCGCGACCGTCGCGGCCTACTGGATGCGGGACGTTTCGCACTTCTACCTGCTTGCGGCAGTCATCGGGCTCGTACAGGGCGGCATCCAGTCGTTGTCGCGTTCCTACTACGCGACGCTGGTCCCCGAAGGCAAGCAGGGCGAGTTTTTCGGGTTCTACAACATGATGGGCAAGTTTGCCGCGGTGCTCGGGCCGCTCATGGTCGGCATCACGGCGCTGCTGACCGACAACACGCGCGCCGGCATGCTCTCGATCATCATCTTGTTCGTCGGCGGGGCGATCCTGCTTTCGCGCTCGCGGGCGGCGGGGCGGCCGCTCAGGGCCTGAAGCGCGCAACCAGCCCGCGCAGCAGCCTGAGATCCGCGGCTGCGGGCCCGGGCAGGTAGCGAATACGCAGGTAGGTTTCCGTGATTGCCAGTGCCGGAACGGCCAGGTCGGGTCGGAGCTTCCTCACCCTTTGCGCAAGATCGCGCGGCGCCTCGCCGTCCTCGCGATCGATGCCACGCCGCGCGAGCCGGCCGAGGAAGCGACGATAGCTGGCCGCCGCCGGATCGGTCGGGCGCGGCCGGAATTCCCAGGCTAGCCACAGGAAGAGCAGCCCGACCGTGAGGCCGAGTCCGACGGCGAGCGCCGTCGCGAAGGCGCGCCAGCCCGGGTCGTCAAAACCTAGGTCGAGCAGCAGACTTTCCTGGGTCGCGCGGTCGAACTGCACGATCCAGTCGTTCCAGCGCGCATTGAAATTGTCCCAAATCATGCCTGCCCGCCACAACAGTGGCGAATCGCGCATCAGGCCGCCGGGCAGCAGGTCTGAATCCGCGAGTGCGGCTTCGATGCCGCGCTCGACGCGTTCCGGCGCGACTGCGGCAGTTGGGTCAATGCGGCGCCAGCCGGCGCCATCGAGCCAGATCTCGGACCAGGCATGCGCGTGTGACTGTCGCACGATCAGGTAGCCGCCGACCGGGTTCCAGTCGCCGCCCTGGTATCCGGCGACGACTCTTGCCGGAATCCCGGCCGCGCGCATCAGGGTCGTGAAAGCCGAAGCAAAATGCCCGCAGAATCCCTGGCGCGTGTTGAACAGGAAGTCATCGACCGAGTCGCGCGCGAGGCCCGGCGGGGTCAGCGTGTAGTAGAACGCCTGCTTGCGAAACAGGTCGAGTACGGCCCGGACATAGGCTTCATCGCTCCCGGCGAGACCACGCATTTCGCGCGCGTATTGGGTGCTTCGCGGATTGCGCCGCGACGGCAGCTGCAAGTTCAGGTTACGCAGCGCCGGAGACAGGTCTTTGCCGGCCCGGTAGCGCGGATACGAGCGCGCCTGGTAGCGAAGCACCGCATTCACGGGCCGATGCGTGCGCAGGCTGAAATCCCAGGACTGGTCGGCAAGCCCCTCCGTCCAGCGATCCACCATGTCCAGTGCGAAGAGCATCGTCTGGCTGGTCGGCTCGAGCGTAACCGTGTAGTCAACCGGCTTGCCGGCATGGCTGACTTCGGGACGGCGCAAGAACATGGTCTCGCCGCGCGACCAGGAGTAGCCATCGAATTGCGAAAGCACGGGACCGCGCCAGTAACGCTCGGCCGGCGGCGGCGGATCGCCTTCGAAGCGAACGCGGAAGGCGACGACGTCGTTGAGCGTCAGGTCCGAGATGTCACCGGGGGACATTTCATCGGTGAGTCCGGTGAGCGCCCGGTCGGTGGACGGCGCGCCCCAGAAGCTGCCCGCGATCCGCGGAAAGAAGATGAACAGGACGAGCGCGATCGGTGCCGCCTTCAGGAGCATCGCGCCCGTCGTGCGAAACGGGTGCAGTTCAGGGCCGCCCTGGCCACGGAGCGAAACCTCGAGGAGCGCGGCGGCGAGCAGCCAGACGGTCGGCAGGATCCATGCGGCGGTCGCGACATCCTGCGCATAGAGCAGGGCAGCCAGGCACAGGAACCAGCCGATGAAGATCAGGACCGTATGGTCGCGCGCGCTTTGCGTCTCCAGGAGCTTGAGCGCGGACATCAGCGCAAGCAGCGCCGTGCCGCCATCTAGACCCGTAATCGTGGAATAACTGAACACCACACCGGCAGTGACCCCGGCGGCTATCAGGCCGCGCACGAACGGGACCGGCATGTGCCAGCCGCGGCGCTCGGCAATCAATCGCCAGGCAAAGACACTGAGCACGAATGCCGTGATCCAGAATTGCAGGCGCAACAGGTGAGGCGCAAGCGCCGCGACCAGCCCGCCGGTTGTCCAGGCAAGCCGCCGGAAGCCCTCGGCGCGCTCAGGCAACATCAGGTGTCGGTGCCTCGAAGCCGGCGATCGCGGCGAGGCAGCGGCGGCGCTGCGCATCGCCCGGTTGCGGAGGGATCTCTTCGCCCGGCAGGCGAAGCCCGAATGTCTGCCCGCGCGCGTGCGCGTCAACGATCCATCGGGCGAGGATGGAAAGACGCGCCTCGAGGTCGGGTCCCGGCGCTTGGTCGAGATCGAAAATCGGCACCGCCTCGGCATCGCCGCTGAATTCCTTGATGAGCAACTCGTCGGACCGCGCGAAAGCTTTCCACGCGATGTGCCGCGGCGGGTCGCCAGGGTGGTAGTCCTTGAGTCCGGCGAAGTCGTCCTCCCCGCGCCCCGCAGCACCGGCACCCGCGTGGCCCGGCGCCTGCGGCGGCGCCGGCGCGTCCGCGGTCGGCCGCGGATACACGAGGCATCGAAGGCCCGGGTGGAGCACGGCCCAGGCGCGGAACAGGCCGTAGGGGAAACGGGTCGCGATCTCGACGCGATCGAGTACCACGCTTCCGCGCCTACGCGTCGGCACCCGCAGGTCGAAGATCGACTCGCCGCCGGCCAGGATTGATACCGGCGCCTGCCCGCCACCTGTCGCGACGGCTTCGAGGTCGCAGCGCGGCACGCGCCCCGGGTTCGAGACGGCGATGCGGAAAACAGCCTCATTGCCTGCAAAAGGTGGCTCGGTGCCGGCGGCGCGGGCGACAAGCGACTCCAGGTTGCGATGGCAGGCGTGCATCGCGACGATGCCGAGGGCCGCGAGCAGGAAGGTCAGGGCGAGGCCCAGGTTGTTGGCGTAATTGAGCGAGCCGAGCAGCATCGCGAAGAGCATCAATCCGAAAGCGATGCCGAGTCCCGTCGGCAGGATATAGATTCGTCCGCGGCGGAGAGTCACGGCCCCGCGATCGGGGCCCTGGCGCCTGCGGATCCAGTTGCGCGTGATTCGATTCAGGCGGGCGCGGAGGCGCATGGCGTGGCGCCGGAGGTCAGGGGATCGGCACCGATTTCAGCAGCGCCGCTGCGATCTCCAGCGGGCCGCGCGCGTCGGCCGCGTCCCGCGGGCGCAGCCGGTGCCCGACAACCGCAGGCAGCACCGCCTGCAGGTCTTCCGGGAACACGCCCGCGTGGCCGTGCAGGAAGGCCCAGGCCTGGGCCGAGCGCAGCAGCGAGAGGACGGCGCGCGTCGAGAGCCCGGCCTGGTGCCGGCCGCCGTCCCGCGAGGCGCGGGCGAGCGCCTGCACGTAGTCGAGCAGCGCGTCGCTCGCATGGATTTCCGAGACGCGTTTCTGCAGGCCGGGAATCGACGACGGATCAAGCACGGCAGGCAGGTCGACGAGCAGATCGCGGCGGTCGCGCCCGCGTAACAGCGCCCGCTCGTGGACCGGTGCCGGGTAGCCGAGCGCGATTCGCATCAGGAAGCGATCGACCTGTGATTCCGGCAACGGAAAGGTCCCGATCTGGAATGAAGGATTCTGGGTTGCAACGATGAAGAAGGGATCGGGCAGTGGATGGGTCTCGCCGTCGATCGTGACCTGTCGCTCTTCCATGGCCTCGAGCAGGGCACTCTGGGCCTTCGGCGTCGCGCGGTTGACTTCGTCCGCCATGACGAGCTGCGCAAAGACCGGACCGCGATGGAACTTGAATCCGCCGCTCGCGCGATCGTAGACCGAAACGCCGATGACGTCCGCGGGCAGGAGGTCGCTGGTGAACTGGATGCGTTGATAGGAAAGCCCGAGCACGCGCGCAAGGGCATGCGCGAGCGTCGTCTTGCCGACGCCCGGAATGTCCTCGATCAGCAAGTGACCGCGGGCGAGCAGGCAGGCGAGCGCAAGGCGGATTTCACGGTCCTTGCCGAGCAGGACCTGGTTCAGGCTGCCAAGCGCCGCAAGCAGCTGGCCGCGCGCCGGATCCTGGGCATGGGTCTGCGCGTTCATCGCAGCGAGGCTACCCGCTCGTGCTGCTCGGCAAGTTGCGCCAGTTCACGCTTGAATCCTTCAAGACGCTCACGCTCCTGGGCAACCACATTGGAGGGAGCGGATCTAGTGAAGTTTTCGTTTTCGAGTTTGCTTCTGGCCCTCGTCACTTCCTGCTCGATCTTCTTTCTGCGTTTTTCGATTCGAGCGAGTTCCGAATCGACGTCGATGCGAGTCGAGCGCTGAACGATGAAAGTCTTGCCACCTATTGAAAGCTCCGCTGCGCCTTCCACCGAATCGCCGGGTGCCAGTTCCCGGAATTCCGAGACTCCGGCCAATTTGCAGATCGCCGAGGCCGAAGACTCGTACAAGTCCCTATCCGTCTCAGTCACATTCTCGTAGTAGACCTGCAACCGTTCGGTTGGCGGAATTCCCCAGTCGCTGCGCAGACTTCGGATTCCATTATTCAGTTCCTGGAATCGCCAAAATTCCTTCTCGGCTTCCGTGTCCCGGGCGCTTTCGTCGGCCAATGGAAAGGGCTGGTACATGACGGTTCCGCCCGACTTTCCAGCGCGCGAACCGACGCGTTGCCAGATTTCCTCGGTGACGAATGGCATCAATGGATGCAGCAGCCTGAGAACCGTCTCCAGTGTCTCAATCAGCGTGCGCCGGGTTCCACGCCTGACCGGATCGGGGGTGTGCGTCGGTTGCAGGATCGTCTTGCTAAGCTCCAAGTACCAGTCGCAAAATTCGTACCACACGAATTCATATGCGGCTTGTGAGGCCAGGTCGAACCGGTAGTTCGCGATTCCGTCTCGAACCTTCGAGATCGTATCTTGCAGCCTGGAACGTATCCAACGATCGTAACGCGAGTATGCGACGGTTCCATTGTCCAGGTCTTCACTGGCGACCATCAGGACGTATCTCGCAGCGTTCCAGAGCTTGTTGCAAAACGCCCGATATCCTTGAACGCGGCCGAGGTCGAAGCGCAGGTCCCGCGACAGCGTCGCGAGCGAGGCGAACGTGAAGCGCAGCGCATCCGTGCCATGCGCAGGGATTCCCTGGGGGAACTGCCTGCGGGTCGCGCGCTCGATTGCGGGCGCAAGCTGCGGTTGCATCAGACCGGCCGTGCGCTTGGCCACCAGCGCCTCGAGGCCGATGCCGTCGACGATATCGAGGGGGTCGATCACGTTGCCTTTCGATTTGGACATCTTCTGGCCGTCCTGGTCGCGGATCAGGCCGTGCACGTACACCTCGCGAAAAGGTACGTCCCCGCGGAAATGCAGGCCCATCATGATCATCCTGGCGACCCAGAAGAAAATGATGTCGAATCCCGTGACGAGCACGCCGGTCGGATAGAAGGTACGCAGCTGTGGCGCGTCGCCGGGCCATCCGAGCGTCGAGAACGGCCATAGCGACGAGGAAAACCAGGTATCAAGCACGTCCTCGTCCTGCCGCAGCGGCACCGAGGCATCTAGATCGTGTCGCTCGCGGACTTCCTCCTCGCTTCGGCCGACGTAGACGGCGCCGTCCGGTCCATACCAGGCCGGGATGCGGTGGCCCCACCAGAGCTGGCGGCTGATACACCAGTCCTTGATGTTGCGCATCCACTCGAAATAGGTCTTGTCCCAGTTCCCGGGCACGAAGCGGATCCGGCCTTCTTCAACCGCGCGCAGCGCAGGTGCCGCCAGCGGTGCGACGTTCACGTACCACTGGTCGGTCAGCCAGGGCTCGATGATGGCGCCGCTGCGGTCGCCCCGCGGAATCGTCAGGCGGTGTGGCTCGACTTTTTCGAGGAGGCCCGCAGCTTCTAGGTCCGCGACGATCCGCTTTCGTGCCTCGAACCGGTCGAGTCCCCGGTAAGGCGCGGGCGCTTCCTCGTTGATCCGCGCATCCGCGGTCAGGATGTTGATGAGTGGAAGGCCGAGCCTCTGCCCCACCTCGTAGTCGTTGAAGTCGTGCGCGGGGGTCAGCTTGACGCAGCCGGTCCCGAATGCGGGGTCGGCGAACCCATCGGCGATCAGCGGAATCGTCCGTTCAGTCAGCGGCAGCGAGAGCATCTTTCCCGCGAAACCGCGGTAGCGATCGTCTTCGGGATGAAATGCGACGCCTACGTCCGCGAGCATGGTCTCCGGCCGCGTGGTCGCGACGGTCACGTGGCCATTTCCATCCGCCAGCGGATACCGGATGTGCCACAGGCTGCCGTTCTCCTCCTCGTACTGCACCTCGAGATCCGAGACCGCGGTCTTCAGCACTGGGTCCCAGTTGACGAGCCGCTTGCCGCGGTAGATGAGCCCCTCCTCATGCAGCCGCACAAATGCCTCGAGAACGGCGCGCGACATCCCGGGATCCATCGTGAACCGGTCGCGGCTCCAGTCGACCGACGCGCCGAGCCGGCGCATCTGGTGCGCGATCGTGCCGCCGGACTGTTCTTTCCAGAGCCAGACACGCTCGATGAATCCATCGCGGCCGATTTCGTGGCGTGTCTTGCCCTCGGCATTCAACTGGCGCTCGACCACCATCTGCGTCGCGATGCCGGCGTGGTCGGTTCCCGGCTGCCAGAGCGTGCGATTGCCCTCCATACGGTGAAAGCGCGTGAGCGCGTCCATGATCGTGTCCTGGAACGCGTGGCCCATGTGAAGCGTCCCGGTCACGTTCGGCGGCGGTATGACGATACAGAAAGGCGGGCCGCTGCCCGCCGGGGCAAAGAGGCCCTCGTCCTCCCAGCGGCGGTAAATGCGCTCCTCGATGTCGCGCGGAGAGTAGGTCTTGTCCATGCGCCCGGGTGCGGCGGCCTCAGTCGTCGTCCGGCGCGAGCTGCTCGCGAAGCGCGGCCGCAACCAGGTCCGGCAATGCGGCGCGCAGGCGGTCGATCACGCGCTCGAACATGACTGCTTCGATCTCCCGCGCGGCCGCATGCAGCAGCTCGTCCGTGAGGTTGAGGGTCCTGCTCACGAGGATCGACTGCAACGCCGCCACGTCGTCCTCCGACAGGAGACCGGATGCATACGGCGTTCCCTTGTCGGGTGGCCGCTCGGGCTTCGGGAAACTGCCGGTCGCATGCAGCTCGACGACGTCTGTCAGTATCGGCAGCTCGCGCACGGGGTCCCGGCTCATGAGTCACTCCTCATCTCGTGCGTCTCTGGCTCGAGCCCACGCTCCCGGTAGGCGCGGAATCGCTCTCGGCCCCGCTGCCTGCGTTCCGTGTCGGAGTCGATGACCTCCGCGATGCGCGCCCAGCCCTCGAGGCCGGGGGGCATGCCGGCCGACAGGTTGACGACGACATCGCCGTCAGCCATGTCCGGGTCGAGCGAATCCGCGAGCACGACCACGGGCGGCGCTGGCGAGGGTGCAACGTTGCCAGATCCCGCGTGCCGATGTGGCACGAAGCTGCGATCCGAGAATGTCCAGAGCATCTGGTCAAAGGCCTCGAACTCGCGGCCCTGATCGAACTGCACGCGGATGCGATGCCGCTTGAGCCATGCCTTTTCGACCAGGCGGCAGGCGAAGCGAAGGCGGGCGTCGGGATCGCTTCCTGACAAGACGTAGAAGTCAATGCGTGGCACGGCCAAGGCGTCAGTCCTGGTGCATAAGCCAGTCGACGAGCAGCGGAACCGGGCGCCCGGTGCTGCCCTTGTGGCTGCCCGTGAGGTAGGCGCTGCCCGCGATGTCGAGGTGCGCCCAGGAGAGGCCCTCGGCAAAGCGCAAGAGAAAGCAGGCCGCCGTGATCGCTCCGGCCTCGCGGCCGGCGACATTCGCCATGTCCGCGAAATTGCTCTTGAGCAGGTCCGAATATTCCTCGGCCACCGGCATACGCCACGCGCGATCGTCCGCGCGGTCGCCAGCTGCCGCGATCGACGCCGCGAGCTTCTCGTCGGGCGAGAAGAGACCAGAGTAGTAGGCACCGAGTGCGATGACGCAGGCGCCCGTAAGAGTCGCGATGTCGACGACGGCGCGCGGCTTGAAGCGCCGCGAATAGGTGATGCCGTCGCACAGTATGAGGCGCCCTTCAGCGTCGGTGTTCAGCACTTCGATCGTCTTGCCGGACATCGAGGTCACGATGTCGCCCGGTTTCGTCGCGCGACCGCCTGGCATGTTCTCGCAGGTGGGAATGATCCCGACGACGTTGACCCGCGCCCCGATCGTCGCGAGCGCCTTGATCGTGCCAAAGACGCTCGCCGCGCCCGTCATGTCGAACTTCATCTCGTCCATCCCGGTGGGCTGCTTGAGCGAAATGCCCCCGGTATCGAAGGTGATCCCCTTGCCGACCAGTGCGACCGGCGCTGCGCCTTTCTTGCCCCCGTCGTACTCGAGAACGATCAGGCGCGGCGGCTCTTCCGAACCGCGCGTGACGGAGAGAAAAGACCCCATGCCAAGACGCTTGATCTCGCGAGCGTCGTATACCCGCGCGCGCACGCTCGAGTGCTCCTTGGCCAGCACCCGCGCGGCGTCCGCGAGATAGGAGGGCGTGCAGACATTTGCAGGCAGATTGGCGAGGTTTCTCGTGAGCGCGCCGCCGGCGGAAATGCCGCGCCCGTCATGTACCCCGCGCTCCGCCGCCGCGATGTCGCCATCCTGGACGACGATCTTGAAGCGCGCGAGCTTCGGGCGCGGCGGTTTCGTGGCCGTCTTGAGGTCGGGAATGCGATAGAGCGCGTTGTTCACGCTTTCGACTGCGTGACGCACCGCGTAATAAGCATCGAGCCCCGGCACCGGCTGCCACGCAAGGTAGGAGACGGCGTCGGCTGCGCCGCCCTTCGCAAGCCATTGCGTGGCGGCGACAATCGCGCGGCGGTAGGCCTTGCGCCCGTAACCTGACTGCGGGCCGAGCCCGACAAGCAGGAACCGCTGCGCCGGGCCGCGGCGCGCCGCGATGATCGGCAATGTTTCGCCGCTCTTGCCCGAGAAGTCGCCGCGCCGCAGCAGTCGCGAGATCGCGCCACCGCTCACGCGGTCGAGCCGCCGCGCCGGATCCGTCATCGTCGCCTTTTCGTGAATTCCGACGATCGCACAGGCGGTCCGGTGGCGGAATACGCCAGCCTTGATCACTTGGAACTGCATGATGCTCGATCCCCCGAATGCGTTGCCAGCTGGCGACCCGTTGAGCGCGTCGTCGCGCTGGATTACCGTATCTTCCCATTTTAGTCGAAAAACACACCGGAACCGCGCAGAATCGGCCTTGTTTGCCACCATAGACCGCTATGTCCTGCGCGATGTCGCGACGTCCTTTGCGGCCGTTACCGTCGTGCTGCTCGCGATTCTCGTTAGCTACCAGCTCGCCAGGATCCTCGGAATCGCGGCGGAACTCGGTTTCCCGCACGATATCGTATTTGCACTGATCGGCCTGACCACGCTCGAAAACCTCATGCTGCTCGTGCCGATCAGCATGCTGCTCGCGGTAATGCTCGCGCTCGGGCGGCTTTATCACGAGAGCGAGATGACGGCCGTGAGGGCATGCGGCGTCGGCCCGGAACGGCTATACCTGCCCGTGTATGCGCTTGCCCTGCCGGTCGCGATCGCCCTCGCCTGGCTCGCGTTCGTCGTTGGCCCGGAGGCGAGCAATGGCGCCGAGTCGCTCAGGGGCCGCGGCCTGCGCGATGCGCAGTTCGGCCAGCTCAAGTCCGGGGCATTCCGCACGTACGCGAACGGCCAGGCGGTTTTTTATGCCGAACAGAACGGGGCGGATGGCCGGCTCATCCACGTGTTCATGCAGCACCTTGCCGGCGACCGGATCGAGGTCGCGACCGCGGCCTGGGCCGAACAGCGAATACTTGCCGGCGGGCGCACGCAGGTCGTCGTACTGCACGATGGAGAACGCATCGAAGGCGTGCCCGGGCAAGCCGGATTCCGCCGCATCCGGTTCTCGGAACACGGCATCCCGGTGGTCGTGCCAGAAGCGGGCGCCGGACGCACGTTGCCGGCGCGCAAGTCAACATCGGAATTGTACCGATCCACCTCGCTTGCCGATATTTCCGAGCTGCAGCGGCGGGTATCGCTTCCGGTCATGGTGCTCGTGCTCGCGTTGGTCGCGGTTCCACTCTCGGCCCTGCGGCCGCGCGAGGGCCGCTATGCGCGCGTCGCGATTGCCATCCTGATCTATTTCATCTACGCCAATCTCGTGTCCGCCGCGCAAGTGTGGATCGAGAAAGGCCGGCTGCCGCCGGAAGCCGGCACCTGGTGGGTGCATGCCCTCTTCCTGCTGGTTGGCCTCGTAATGCTGTACCGCCAGAGCCCGATCTCGGGCTGGGGTCGTAGGGCGCGGACGGCGGCATGACGATCCTCGACCGCTATTTCGCGAAGACGATTCTAGTGCACACGCTCCTCGTCATGGCGGTGCTGCTCACGCTGATGACCCTCGTCAACTTCATCGGCGAGCAAAACGATACCGGCCAGGGCAGCTACGACGTTGCTGGCGCTTTTCTCGTCGCATTGCTCCAGATGCCACAGCAGGCCTACCAGGTCCTGCCGATCGGGGCGCTGATCGGTGCGATTATCGGTCTCGGCGGGCTTGCACGCGACGGCGAGCTGACGGTCGTTCGCGCCGCGGGCGTGTCGGTCGCCCGCATTGCGATGTCGGCGGCGCTCGCGGGCCTCGTGATCGCGGGATTCCTCTGGGTCATCGGTGAATATTTTGCGCCGCCGGCCGACCAGTACGCACGCCAGTACAAGGTTTTCAGCCGTTATTCCCAGCTCGAGTTCACCGGCAGCCGCAGCGCCTGGATGCGCCAGGGGCCCTGGTTCATCAATGTGCGCCGGCAGGCGGCCGAGAACCTGTTCGGCGGCGTATTCGTCTACGAGCTCGACGACGAGCGGAGGCTCAAGCTGGTCGGCCGCGCGGAGACGGCGACACAGGACAAGAGCGGCCGCTGGGTGCTGTCGAATTACGCCGAGACGCGCCTCGAGGATGACCACGTGGAAGTGCGGACGCTTCCGCGACTGGTGACGGACAAGCGCTTCAACGCGGATTTCCTCGGAGTTGCCGTCACACGGCCGGAATCGCTGCCGCTCGCCGACCTCTATGCCTACAAGGAGCACCTGAAGGAAAATGCGCTCGAATCGACCGTCTGGGAGATCGCATTCTGGTCGCGGATTTCGCGGCTCGTCGCGGCTATCGCGGTCTGCGTGTTCGCCGTGCCGTTCGCGTTCGGGCCGCTGCGTTCGGCGGGCGCCGGCGCGCGCACCGTGATTGGCATCCTGGCGGGCGTGCTGTTCGTGCTGCTGACGCAGACGCTCGAGAACAGCGGCCAGGTTTACGGGCTGAATCCGCTGCTGGTGGCCTGGGGGCCGACCCTGCTCCTGCTGACGATTGCGACAATCGCGATCTGGCGCACGCGCTAGCCCGAACGGATGACGCGGGACCGTCCCGCCACGTCCTGCAGGCTCCGGCCCGCGCGATCGAACGGGACCCACGCGAAATTCAGGATCAACGGCGCGAGCATGGTGGCGGCGCCGAGTGCGGGCAGCGAACCGCCCGGCCGAAGCAGGTACACGGCGCCGAGCGCAGCCATCCAGGACAGGGCAGCGCCCAGGGAAAACCGCACGATCGCGCCCGCCCAGTCGAGGCGGATGCCATCCGTCTTTTCAAGACGGATTCGCCAGGCTTTCATGCCGAGGGTCTGGCCGCTGCGTGTCCAGCACCAGCCGAAGTAGGCAAAGACCACGAGCAGGATGATCGCGTGATAGACGTGCGCGAGCGCTCCCTGCGATGAGGCCAGGATCGCCTCGCCGTGCGTGAAGGGCAGCGCCGCGAAGGTCACTATGACGGCGAGTGCGATGACTAGAAGGAGATCGTAGAGCAGGGCCGCGAGGCGGCGCAGGAGTCCGGCTTTGGGGCCCGTCGCGGATTCTTCATCCATGCGGGCACCGATCTTAATGCGTCAATGCTTGTCCTGCTGAGCCATGCGCTGTTCGATGGCGTCCTTGCTGCCGCGGAGGATCTGTTGCACCTGTTGCACGCTTGGGCGTCCCGCAATGCGGGCGATCGCCTCCGGGAGCTCGTGCCAGTCGCGGCCCCAGGATAGCAGTCGCGCGGCGTCCTTGACGACGGCCGTCACCGTCGTGTCGTTGACCGGCTTCGGCGACTTGGCCGAACCCTTCGGCCGGCCAGTGCTGCGCGACGGCTTCGGCGCCGGGGCCGGCTTGAGGACGGTCGAGGTCGACGTCGCGCCGGAGGTCCTCGGGGCACGCGCCTTGTCGAGCTGACGTTCACGTTCGGGTTCGGCGATCGGGACGAAGCGCTCGACGTGCTGCGAACCGACGAGGTTGGTCAGGAAGGACATGAGCTCGAGTGCTTCCGACAACGAGGGATCGGCGGCGGCCAGGCGCGTCTTCACGATGTTCTGGAGGTCCGCAAGCCGTTGGCGCGCAAGGTCCACGACCCATTTCGTCGGCCGCTGGTGATTGGGCCAGGGCTGGACGAGCCAGTACTGGTCCTCCGGCAGGTCCGCGTAGCGGGCATGCAGGTCAAGGCTCTTCAGCCACTTCTGCAAAAGCTGCAGCACGCGGTCATCGGCGGGCGTCATGACGAGTCAACATAAAACACGGCCGCGGCGAGCGCCTGAGAATTGCTGCAGTCCTTGACATCCGTCACATTGGAGCGGCACTCAGGGGTCCTGGCAGCCCTGCGAGCCCTCGGCTTCGGCAGCGGAGAGCGCCGAGCCGAGGTCCGGCCCGAGTGCGACCAGCCAGGAGCCGTAGATCGGATTCGGGATCACGAACCAGCGCCGCCCCCAATAGTCATCGCGCGCGCAACGGGCCCGGGCGCGTTCGGCGACCTTCGCGAGGCGGACGTCCGGGATGAAATCCGCGAGATCGTCGCCCACGTTCAGGACGATGCGGAAGTGGCGTCCCACCTCCAGCCGGCGCGGCAACTTCTCGCTTCCCCAATCCGCGCGCTCCCCCTTGAGCATGATCTCGTCGGCCAGCGACCGGGTGCCGAGGCCGAGCGCGCGCAGATTGGCCTCTGTGTCGTCCTTCTGGGGACAGGCGGCATTGCTGCCCGCGCGCCTTGCGCATTCGCGGTTCGTGACGTACACGACGTGGACAGGACGCCCCTGGGGGTCTTTCATGCCGTGCGCCGCCCGGATGAACGCCGCCGCGCCCGGTATCGCCGGCGCCTTGCGCTTCGCGATCCAGGCGTCCCAGGCCGCCGGGAATTCCTCGAAACAGGTGCCAGCTCGAAGCATCGCGACCTGCGGCTCGGAGTTGTCGAGCACGGTTTCGTCGATATCCATGACGACCGCGGGTGGGAGGGCGCTGAGATCCCCGGTCTGCGCGGGTTCGGCGGTCCAGGACGGATCGGCCAGTCCCACTGCCAGCGCGGCCTGCGCGGCTCGATAGGTCGATTCGCTCGCCGCTCGATATTCGGCGGAAGTCCGGACCCAGAGCGTGGCGCGTTCGCTGCCTGCGGCAAATATCGGCCCCGAACCGCAGCGCGCCGGCGCAGCCGCGGGCGCGGGTGACTGTGTCGCGCAACCGGCCGCGACGACGGCTGCTGCGAGCCAGACACCTTGGCTGCTCACGCGCATCGTTCAGTCGACGACCTGCGTGCCGCCGTCGGCAGTGCGCCTGGCGTAGAGCCCGGAGAGGCGCTCGGTCATCGGGCCGACCATTCCGTCCCCGATCGGGCGCCCGTCCACCCGGGTGATACCGGCGAGCTCGCCCATCGTGCCGGTGCAGAATGCCTCGTCCGCCCGGTAGAGCTCGGTCAGCGAAAGGTCCCCGACTTCATGCGGGATCTGCTCGACGCGACAGATGTCAAGCACAGTCGCGCGTGTAATTCCTTCGGGGCAGGCCGCGAGCGTCGGCGTGCAGACGACACCTGCTTGAACCATGAAGAGATGCGTCGCATTCGTCTCCGCGATAAAGCCGCGCACGTCCAGCATGATCGCGTCGTCCGCGCCCGCCGCGTTAGCCTGGATTTTCGCCAGGATGGAGGCGAGCAGGTTGGCATGATGGATCTTCGGATCCAGGCAGTCGGGCGGCGAGCGTCGCTGGCTGCTCGTGATGAGATTGAGGCCCTTCTTCGAGTACACGGGCGTCTTGTGCTCGGCGAGCACGATCAGCGTCGGGCCCGACTGGTTCAGGCGCGGGTCCATCCCCGACGTGATCTTGACGCCGCGCGTGAGCGTCAGCCGGATGTGCACCCCGTCCTTCATCTTGTTCGCCTCGAGCGTGCGCCGGATCTCCTTCACGATCGCCCCGTCGGACGGGATGCTCCCGAAGTCGAGTGCGAGCGCTGAAGAGCGCAGCCGCGCGAGATGCGTCTCGAGCGCAAAGATGCGGCCGTGGTAGAGACGCAACCCTTCCCACACGGCATCGCCGCCCTGGACGGCGCTGTCGAAAGGGCTCACGGCCGCCTCGTCTCGGTGGCTCAGCTTGCCATTGACGTTGACGATCAGGTTGCGATTACGCTCGTCGAATTTCTGCTGCATCGAGAGTCCTCAAGCTCGCAGGCGCAGGGCGTAGAGCTTCTCATACCATGGCCGGCATTCGTCCACGAGCCGCTCCTGCGCGGCCGTGAGCCGCGGGTGCCGCGGCCGGAACGGTTCGAAGCCGGTCGAGGCCTCGACGGCGCCATACCAATGCGGTGCCCAGACGCCGTCCGTGTCGCGCCGCCCGGCCGCCCAGGCGAGCATCGAGTCCATGAACGGTATGCGGAGCGCATCACAGAGCGCCTCAAGCTGCAAACGCGGGTCCTTCAGTACGTCGCTCGCGAGCACGACCGGCGGCGCGCGCCCCTTGCGATCCGAGATGCGGTCGAAGATTTCGCACTGTTGCGGCAGGCCCGTGTCCGCAAGGCCGGCCCCCGGAAAGGTCTTTAGTAGCGAGGCGACCATCTCGTCCGGCTCGCGGATCAGGAAGCCGTGCGACAGGCGATCGAGCCAGGCGCGCTCGATCATCGGCAGCAGGTGGTGCGCCATGTGCTTCTGGTACCAGATCGCGCGCCCGCCAGGGACCGGTCCTGTCAGGTTGTCAGCGACCTTGCGCCAGTCGGACTCGTGGGCAGCCAGTACTTCGTCACGGCCGGGGTGGGCAACCCCGGTGACTTTCAGGTAGTGCGCGTAGAGCGGCTCATCCGTGACCGCCGTGTCCGGGCGGCTTCCAAACGAACGCAACATCGCGGTCGAGATGTTGCGGGGTCCCGACCACATCGCGACGCGGATTGACTTGACTGGCGCTACCGGAGGCATTCGAGCCCTCGTGCCGGCTTTCAACGGGACGCAGCAAAGTCATATCGGCGGCGGGCGTCCTGATGCCTGCCTTGCATGATATCGCGTCGGTTCAACGTCCACAGGCGCACTGCCGGCCGCGGCTTGGCGCTCAGCCAGGGCTTCCCGACAGGCCGCGAAGGCCGTGCAGGATCGGAACGGCATCCGGACCGACGATCAGGTGCAGTCGGGTCGCTGAAGGCCGCGCGACGCCACGCAGCCCCAGCGATTCGAGAGCGGCGAGATCGACCTTGGCGCCATCGCGCAGCGTCACCAGGATTCGCGTCGACGCGGCTTCGAGTCCCTCGACATTGCCGCTCCCCCCAAGCGCCTTCAGCAACCGGGACAGGAGACCGGCATCCACGTGGACACTTGCGGCATGCTCCCGCGGCGACCGCCGGTCCGGGTCCAGGTCCTGGTCCGCAGAACGCAGGATTGCGGACCCGGCCCGTTTCAGGGAATCGCGCATTTCGCCGGCCACCTGGTCCGCAATCGGCCCGAGCACGACTTGCAGCGAGTTCGCCGACGGCCGCACAAGACCACGGGCACCCAGCGCCCGCAACGCCGATTCGTCCACCGCCGCCTGGTCCGACACAATGAGGCGCAAGCGGGTCGTGCAGGCATCGACCGAAACCAGGTTGCCTGCGCCCCCGAGCGCCGCGACCATGGCGCCGGAGCGATCGGAAGCTTGCGGCGCGGCGACAGTCTTCGGTGCGTCGGATTCGCGGCCGGGCGTCTGCAGTGAAAACCGACGGATGACGAGCCGAAACGTACCGTAATAGAGAGCGAAGTACCCAAGCCCCACGGGCAGCAGCATCCAGGGTCGGGTGGCCTGGCCGAAATTGATCACGTAGTCGAACAAGCCGGCGGAGAAGCTGAAGCCTAGCCGCACCTGCAACGCATCCATGAGCACCATCGCGAGCCCGGTCAGCACGGCATGCAGCGCGTAGAGCAGGGGCGCCAGGAACATGAACGTGAACTCGATGGGTTCGGTGACGCCGGTCAGGAATGACGTCAGCGCAATCGAAGCCAGCAGCCCGCCGACCGCGCGGCGACGCTCGGGTCTCGCTTCGTGGTACATCGCGAGGCAGGCGGCGGGCAGCCCGAACATCATCACCGGGAAGAATCCCGACATAAAGGCGCCCGCGGACGGGTCGCCGGCGAAGAATCGCTTGAGGTCACCCGTTACGCCGCCGTAGTCGCCGAGCAGGAACCACGCGATGTTATTGATGATGTGGTGCAGGCCGGTGACGATCAGTGCTCGATTGAGCACGCCGTAGGCGAACAGGCCGAGCTCGCCGGCGCCAAGCACGGCATGGCTCAGCGAGTCCATGCCGCGCTCGAGCACGGGCCACCCGTAGCCGAAGGCGGTCGCGACTGCGAGGCCGGCAAAACCGCTCGCGATCGGCACGAAGCGCCGCCCCGCGAAGAACGCCAGGTAACTCGGCAGGCGAATGTCCGAATAGCGGTTGTACAGGAAGCCGGCGATCACGCCGGAAATAATGCCGGCGGGCACGCTGAGCTTCGCAAGTTCGCGGGACTTGTATGCGGCAGCTGCAAGCTCCCGTGCCTGGTCCGCGAGCCCGGCCAGCGTATCCGGCGGTACCGCAATCAGCGCTTCGGCACCCTGGGTCGCCACCAGGTAACCGACGACACTCGCGAGTCCGGCTGCCCCGTGGTTCTCGCGCGCAAGCCCGACCGCTACGCCGATTGCAAAGATGATTCCCAGGTTCGCAAATACCGCATTGCCGGCCGCCGCCAGCATGGGAATTCCGAGCAGGTCGGGCTGCCCGAGTCGCAACAGCAGGCCTGCGATGGGCAGCACTGCGATGGGCAGCATCAGCGCGCGACCGAGTTGCTGCAGACCGGAAAAGAAATTTTTCATGAAGTCACCCGGCGCTGGGCGAACAGGATCATTGCCACTGGCCCACGAAAACGCGCGCCAGTTCTCGTACGGCCGCGGCCGACGGTAGAGCGAGGGCGCGGTCGGCGAGGTCGCGGCAACGCGCCATCGAGAAGGCGCGGATCAGGGCCTTGATGTGCGGAATGGCGCCCGGCACCATCGAAAGCTCCTGCACGCCCAGGCCCAGGAGAACGGGTACCGCGACCGGATCCGAGGCGAGGCCGCCGCATACGGCGACCGGGCGTCCGCGCGCAGCGGCGGCAGCCGCCGTTCCGGCGATGAGCCGCAGCACCGCCGGGTGCAGTCCGTCGAGTTGCATGGCCAGGTCCGGGTGCGTGCGGTCGATTGCGAGCGTGTACTGGGTCAGGTCGTTGGTGCCGATCGACACGAAATCCGCGACCTCGCAGATCCGATCGGCCAGCACGGCGGCAGACGGCGTCTCGATCATCACCCCAAGCGCGGGGCGATCGGCGATCCCGAGCCGACCGGCTGTTTCCTCGATCAAAGCGCGCACGCGCAGGATCTCGGCCGGCTCTTGCACCATCGGCAGCATCACTCTGCATCGCGACAGCGGACGGACCGTGAGCACGGCCTCCAGCTGCGCTTGCAGCAGTTCCGGTTGCCGGAAGCTCACGCGTACGCCGCGCAGGCCCAGTGCGGGATTGTCCTGGCGTGGCAGATCCAGGTAGGGGATCGCCTTGTCGTCGCCCACGTCGAGGGTTCGAATCACGACCGGCCGGCCTCCGAAAGCATCGACAACCCGCTGGTATTCGGCGGCCTGGCATGCCGAGTCCGGTGCAGTCCGGCGTTCGAGGAACAGGAACTCGGTGCGCAACAACCCGCAGCCTTCAGCCCCGAGCGCGACCGCTTCGTCCGCTTCGACCGCGGCCCCGATGTTTGCGAATATCCCGATCCGCAGGCCATCGGCCGTTGCGCAGTCCATCCGGGATGACTCGCGCTCGATGGCGTCGCGCTCCTGGCTCTGCCGGAGCCGCCGTTCTGCGGCTGCGGTCTCGGCCTCCGACGGATCGACCTGAAGCGTTCCCTGCTCGGCGTCGAGCAACAGGCGGGTGCCGGACGCGATTGCAAGCACGCCCGCACCGACGCTGACCAGCATCGGCTTTCCCATCGCCGCGGCGATCATGGCGACGTGTGAAGTGGGTCCGCCGTGGGCCGTGCAGATCCCGGCCAGCCGCGCCGGATCGAGCGCAATCAATTGAGACGGCAGCAATTTATCCGCGATCAGGACGGCATGATCCGGCAAAGGCAGGTGCGGCTCGGCGGCATCGCCTGCAAGCGCGGCCAGCACCTGCGACTCGAGGTCGAGCAGGTCGTCGGCCCGCCCCGAGAGCCGCTCATCGGCAAGATCGCGCAAGGCGGCAACGCTTTCGCGAATTGCGCCGCGCCAGGCAAATGCCGCGCTCTTGCCGCCCTGTATCAACGCGGCGGCCGCGGCCGCGAAGGCCGGGTCATCGAGGAGTTCGAGATGCGCCGAGATGATTTCGGCACCCGGGCCGGTCGCGTCGATCGCCCGCGAACTGAGGGACTCCCGGACCGCGGCACGTCCGCGGGCAAGTTCCGCGATTTCATGTGTCATGCCCGCGCCTGCCTCGGTGACCTCGCGCTCGCGGCGCGTGATCGTCGCAGCCACGCCGAGCGCCAGTCCGCCGGCGGCCACGACACCGGGCAATTTCGCGCCTGCTGGCGGGCGGACAGCGCTCCCGGATTGCGGCGTACGCGGCCGTCCGGCGGCGGCGATGGGGGCGGTCGGTCCGGGAGCCACCCGGCCGATGAGTGCCGTGATCACCTCGATGGCCGCGCCGGCGCCGCTGCCCTCGGCCTCGAGCAGGATCTCGTCGTCCTTGCGCACGCCGAGCGCCATCAGGGAAACGGCGCTCTTTGCGCTGGCGCGACGGCCATGCGCCAGCACCTGCACGTCGGCGTCGATCTCCCTGAGCCCATGCGCGATCAACCCCGCGGGCCGCGCGTGAATGCCATGCGGAAGCGGGACTTTCAGCTTTCGGATGATGGTGGCAGTGCCACTCTGCGCCGGCGAGGCGGGGCCTGCGGACATGGAGCGCAACTCCATCAGGAATTCACCCTGCACCAGCCGATGGCCAAGCTGGCGGCGGACGATCCCGAATTCCGCGCCATTCGTGACGATCAACGGCGTGACGAGGCTAGGCGCGCCGCGCGCCACGGCATCGAGGTCAAAACTGAGCAATAGGTCGCCGGCGCGAACGCGGCTACCCGCCGCCACGTGAGATTCGAATCCCCGGCCCTTCAGTCCAACCGTGTCGATGCCGACATGCAGCAACAGTTCGGCGCCGTTGTCGGCTCGCAGGTTCAGCGCGTGCTTGGTCGGCGCGACCGACAGGAGTTCGCCGTCGCACGGCGCATACAGCGCGCCGCCGGTCGGGTCGATAGCGAGGCCATCGCCGAGCATCGCCGCCGAGAAGACAGGGTCCGGAACCTCGGCGAGCGGCAGCGTCCAGCCAGGCATGGGCGCGACCAGCAGCAACTGCGGTGTCGGAGGCTTCACTGCAGCAGCTCGATCGAGTCTATCGCCCACATGGGATCGATCGCGCGACCCGCGAAATCCAGGCACAGGTCATGCAGCCCGGTGCGCGGCGCAATCGCAGCGGCAGGCAGCCGCGTGACGCCCGCGTTGCCAACGGCCGGGCCGAGCGGCAAGACCGCAATCGGCGCAGCGTCGCAGTCGTCGAGACGGACTTCAAGCTCACCGTCGGGGCCGCGAGGCGGTCGCAGCCGGATCGCGTCGCGGTCCTTGCCGATCCGGAAATTGAACGGAAACTGCCCGACCGTCGCGGCAATCGCGGTGACGCCGCGTAGGTCCGCATCCTTGAAGATCCAGCACGGCTCCAGGATGTCGACCAGGAAAACCGCACGCTCGCCCGCCGCCGGCGCGTCGTCCTCGAGATTCAGCACCAGCTTGTCGCTGCAGGTCTTCAATTGCTGGCTGCGGCGCGCAAACGCCGGCAGTGGAGGCGGCGCCCGAAATTCCGTATCGGCGTAACCAAATCCAAGCGCCCGATACCAGCCGACGGCGGAATCGAGCCGGCTGCGAAAGTCGGCGAAATTCAGCCTTTCGGGCGCCGACCAGCCGACTTCCGCGAGCGCCGCGGCACGCGGTACGGCCATCCACTGCACGCGTTCCTCGAGTCGCATGTGCTCGGTCCAGAGGTTTGCCTGCACGCCGAGGATATGCCGGCGTTCCCCGACCGCGAGCTGGGCCGGCATCGGATCGAAACGATACACGTCCTCGAGGCCGACGACTCGGCCGCGTCCGGGCGGCTCCGTAGGCGCCGGGCCTTGGCGATTGTCGAAGTAGAACGTGGGCCAGGGACTCAGGACGGCATCGTGCCCCGCCGCCGCGGCCGCCAGTGCGCCGTCGATGCCGCGCCAGGACATGACGGTTGCTTCCGGCGCCAGGCCACCCTCGAGAATTTCGTCCCATCCGACCAGGCGCCGGCCGTGTGCCGAAAGAAACCTGCCGACACGCTGGATGAAGTAGCTTTGCAGCGCACGCTCGTCCGCGATTCCGCGCTCGCGCATCAGTTGCTGGACCCGCGGCGACGCCTGCCACTGCTCCTTGACCGCCTCGTCACCGCCTACGTGAACGTATTCACCCGGGAAGAGTTCCAGGACCTCTGTCAACACGTCTTCGATGAACCCGAAGGTCGGGTCCTCGACATTGAACAGGTTGGGATAGATGCCCCAGTCCGCCGGCACGGAGGCCGGTGCGCGGCCATCGACGCCGAGCGACGGATATGCGACGAGTGCTGCCGTTTCATGCCCGGGCATCTCGATCTCGGGGACGATCGTCACGTTGCGGCCGGCTGCGTAACGCACGATGCGTCGCACGGTGTCCTGCGTGTAGTAGCCGCCGTAGAGTCGCGGCTTTCCGGTCGCCGGGTCAATGTCCGCCGCGGCTCCGGCGCCGGCCGGTACCCGCCAGGCGCCTACCTGCGTCAGCCGGGGGTATTTCCGGATTTCCAGGCGCCAGCCCTGATCGTCGGTCAGGTGCCAGTGCAGCACATTCAGCTTGTGCAGCGCCATCCAGTCGATGAAGTGCTCGATGAACTCAGGAGATTGGCAATGCCTTGCCGAGTCGAGCATGACGCCGCGCCAGCGAAATCGAGGCGCGTCCGCGATGCGCATCGCCGGAAGTGACACGGCAGCCGCCTTGCGTGTATCCGTGTTCATCATTTGCCAGAGCGTGACGGCCCCATAGAAGAGGCCCCGGGGATCGTGGGCGGAAATCGTAATGCGTTGGGGCAGGATCGAAAGCGAGTAGGCCTCCGGCGATTTTCCAGCGTCCCGGGCACCGAGAAACGCGATTTCACCCTGGGCCGGTGCCGGGTCGCGTCGCACGTCGACCGGCAGGACCAACCCGCGCGTACGCCGGACAAGGTCGGCAAAGTAGCGCGCAACTCGCCGGCTTTCCGCGTCGTCACCGGTCGCAATCCTCGTCTGCGCCGTCACGCTGAATGCGCCGCTTAGCCGCTCGACGTGCTCCGGCGCGGGAATGACCACCGGCTGCGCGGGGCCAGGCACGGGGACCGGAGCCAGCGCATGGCATCCCACGGCGAACATGCTCGCGCCAAACAGGGCGAATGGCCGTTGCAGCCTGCTCATCGCGGTCATCATGACAGCCCGCACCATATGACAAGGGCGAAGGAGCTGCCTCCTTCGCCCGAGTCATTCACGCGCCCGCGCCGGATCAGAACTTGACGCGAAGATTCAAGTAGTACTGGGCGCCATTCTTGTAGAACGCGCGGGGCTGGTCCTTGTTGCTGGCGTAGTAACTGAGCGTCGGGTCGTTGAGGTTCTGCCCGTCCAGGGTCACGGCGAAGTTGTCGTTGAACGTGTAACCCAGGGAGGCCGCCAGCGACCCGATCGCATCCTGCGAGAATGCCGTATTGCGATCGAGACCGCTGAAGAACGCCGACCGGTACGTGTAGGTCACGCGTGCGTTGAAGTGCGGGTTCTCGTAGTAGGCACTCAAATTGTACGTCTCCTTCGACGTGCCCACCAGCCGGTCGTCCCCGTTGGTGACGAGTGACGTCTGCTTGCCATCCGCATAAGTGTAGTTGGCAGCGACACCGATGTTTTCGGTAAGCGCCTGCTGGTAGGCCAGTTCGTAGCCCTGCACACGACCCTTGGCGTTGACCGGTACCGTCAGCAGGTAAGGCACATCCATGCCCTGCGGAAACTGGCTGCTGTAGGTGAAGTAGCTGTTGACCTGGCTGCCAAAGCCGACGTAGTTGTCGATGTCCATGTAGAAAAGGCCAGCGGACAACAGCGAGTTCCTGGCGAAATACCATTCGAGTCCCGCATCGAAGTTGGTCGAGCGAATGGGCTTCAGGTCAGGATTGCCGCCCGAGCCGGTTCCCGTGCCGCCGACAGTCGCCGGTGGGGACAGGTCGGTGAAACCCGCCAGCGCCGAATAGTCCGGGCGCGTCATGGTCTTTGCGACCGCGAAACGCGCGACCAGGTCTTGCGTCAGGTCCCACTTCAGGTTGGCGCTCGGCAGGACGTCGTCGTAGGTGTGGTTGACCGGTATGCCGACGAAGGGCCCGAACAGCGACGTCGTGACTGCATTGGGATCCGTGCCGTCATTCTGGGTGTAGGTGACGATGTCTTCCTTGGTCTGGACATAGCGCACGCCGATGTTGCCGCTCCAGCGATCGCCCCTGAAATCCGCCTGGACGTACGCCGCCGTGTTCGTCTCGCCGACCTGGAACAAGTACTGGTAGTAGGCACGCGCCAGAGGATCACGCTGCACGAGCCCTTCGCCGTTGTATTCGGCGAGCTGAGCCGGCGTCCAGTACCAGATATTGGTCGGGAAAGACCCCCCGAAGGTATTGAAGTCCGACGGGTAGTGCGTGAAGTCCGCCGGGTAGTTCGCCGTGTCGACGCCGCCGCCACCGGTGGGGCCGCCGCTGAACGTTGGGCCCTGGGCGATGGCGTTTAGCGAATCGCGGTCATGCGTGTTGTAACGCGCGCCGAATCTCAGCGTGGACCAGGCACCGTGGTCGACATCGAACTGGGCGTCGACTTTCGCCCACTCTTCCTTGTCTTTGACGTCTACATTCTGTGCGCCAAAAATCCAGCCGAAATCGACCGGCGTTCCGCCAGGGAACGGGGTCGAATTGTCGGTCGCGCCGAATGCGAAGTCGGGCGCGCGGCCGAGGCCGTTGAGCGAGTAGCTCGCGCCATTGCTTGCGCCGGGCAGCGTTTCGGAGACGTCCTGCGTCGGCGTCTTGCCGTGGCCGGTCGAGGTACCGACCTGGCCCGACAGGCTCCAGGAATCATTGACTCGATAGGTCGCCTCAAAACTGCCGTAGTTTGACGTGGCCTTTTCGTCAGGGCGCGAAATCTGGTCATAGACTCCGTAAAAGGTGCCAGGAACCGGCGAGAAGCTGGCCTGGGTGAGCGTTCCGTTCGAGACCACGTAGCCGGGATCCGGGGACTGTCCTGCGCCACCCGCGATGAAGTGCGTGTTCCACATCAGGTAGTTGCGGTTGTAGTTCTTCGCATCCAGGTCGGACGTGAAGAACTGGGCATCAAGGCTCAGGTTGTCGGACGGCCGGAACTGGAAATCGACCAGGCCGCCCGTGCGCTCGCGCTTCTGCTCGAACAGTGCGGCGCCGATCAGGGCGGGATACTGCACGCCGGAGAGATCCGGATTGGCCGTCGCAACGGCGCTGCCGGGGGCGATTGTTTCGTAACCCAGCAACTCGACGCCGTCGCGGCGCAGATGCCGTTCTTCCGAGAAAGCCTGCAGCAGCACGCCGAAAGTGCTGGCGTCATTCTTCCAGCTGAACAAGGCACTCAGTTGCGGGTCGGTCTCGGACGGCAACTCGGAGTAAACCGAGCCCAGGGACGCACTCAAAGTCATCTGTTCAGTGAAGTCGAGTGGCTTGCGCGTGATGATGTCGACGGACCCGGCGACGCCACCCTCCACCAGCGAAGCCTGAGAGCTCTTGCGTACGACGACCTGGCTGACGAGTTCCGAGGGCAGCAGTGTGTAGCTGACGCTCCGTCCGACCTGCTGCACCTGGTTCAGCACGAACCAGTCGCCGGCCGCGACATTGTGTCCGTTGAGCAGTGTTTGCGTGAGGCTGGGATTCGTGCCCCGCATGCTCACGCGGTCATTTTCGTCGAAACCGCCCTCGTTGGCGCTGGCCGAGCTGATCGTCACGCCGGGCACGCGCGCCAGCGAGTCAGCCACGTTCTTGTCCGGCATCTTGCCGATGTCTTCGGCGGTGACCACCTCGACGACCGAGGTCGCCTGACGCTTGGCGTCGAGGGACTTTTCGATCGAGAATCGTATGCCCGAGACCACGACTTCCTCGAGCATGGCGCCGGCCGGCTTCGTGGCGGGGCTCGCATCCTGCTCCTCGGCGGCGCGCGCCGGATCGTTGTCCCCGAACAGGGCGATGGCGACTGCTGTACCGATCAAGGTCGACCGTGTTCTGTTCATGTGCTCTGATCCCCCAAGGCTCAGCTCTGGCGGCCGGTCCGCGCAGAAAGTGAAATCACTGCCACTTGGCCCATCTGGCGTAGCCCAATGACAGAACCAATTAGATGCCAATATAATACCACCTCTGATACGATGGCAAGCACGCCGATACATGCATCATGGGACTGCATCGGGCTGCATGTAACGCCGCCGATAGGCCAGGCTTAGGCGCGCCAGGGAGCTTCTGGTATGGCAGTGGTATCTACCCCGCCGATGGTTCGGCATAAGCAGAGGGGATCCGCGCGGATTTCATTGGCCGTGGGTCCGCTCGCAGGTTCCAGCAATCTGCCGCTCTACCAGCAGTTGCAGCGCGCCCTGCGTGAAGCGATTGACCGGCGAATTCTGGGTGCCGACGACGCGCTGCCGCCGGAACGAGATCTCGCCGGCGAGTTCGGCGTGTCCCGGATCACCGTACGCAAGGCGATCGATGGGCTCGTGAACGAAGGACTACTGGTGCGGCGCCACGGATCGGGCACGTTCGTGCGCGGTCGAGTCGAGAAGAACTTTTCGATGCTGACGTCCTTTTCGGAGGACATGCGCGCCCGTGGGCGCAACCCCCGCAGCGACTGGCTCAAGCGATCGACCGGGACGGTCACACCGGAAGAGGCGCTAAGCCTGCGCTCCAGCCCGGGCACGCCGGTGTATCGCTTCCACAGGCTGCGATTCGCAGACGACGCCCCCATGTCGCTCGAATACGCGACCATCGTCGCCGACTGCCTGCCGTCGCTTGACGCCGTTGAAACCTCGCTCTACCTGGCACTGGAACTGGCAGGCAACCGGCCCGTGCGCGCACTGCAGCGCCTGCGTGCGGTGCTGCTCACGCCGGAGCAGGCCGGGTTGCTTTGCGCCGAGCCGGGCGATGCGGGCCTGCTGGTCGAGCGACTCGGCTTCCTGAAGGATGGCCGCGCCGTCGAATTCTCGCAGTCTTATTATCGTGGCGACACTTACGACTTCGTCGCCGAGCTCAGCGCCCTTCCGTGAATCCTGCCACCCGCATGTTCCGGGAAGCGGCGGACGCTCCCGACGCGGTCCGCTCCCAATTGCAGGCGAATCGCAATCTCGTCGAACACCTGGGGTCCGTCGTGCGGGACCTCGCGCCGCGGGCCGTGGTGACCTGTGCGCGAGGCAGCTCGGATCACGCGGCGACGTTTGCGAAATACCTGATCGAGACGCGCACTGGGCTGATTGCCTCGTCGGCTGCACCGTCCGTGAGCTCGGTTTATTCGAAGAGATCGGATTTCGAGGGCGTCCTGTTCATCGCGATCTCGCAATCAGGCGCCAGTCCGGACCTGCTTGCGGCCGTGACGGCGGCGAGGGCAGCAGGTGCGTTCGTGCTCGCCCTGGTCAACGACGAAGAATCACCGCTCGCGAGCGCTGCACATCACGCTGTTCCATTGCGCGCGGGTGTCGAAACGAGCGTTGCAGCGACCAAGTCGTACATCGCCTCGCTTGCCGCTGTCGTGCACCTGGTGGCGAGCTGGACCCGGGACCGCGAACTTCTGGCTGCGCTGGAGAGTGCGCCCGACCGGCTCGCGCAGGCGTGGGAGCTCGACTGGAATGCCGCGATTGCGCCGTTTCAACCGGCCGAAAGCCTGTTTGTCGTCGGTCGCGGGCTCGGACTCGGCATCGCGCAGGAAGCCGCGCTCAAGTTCAAGGAGGCCTGCGGCCTGCACGCGGAAGCATTCAGTGCAGCCGAGTTGCGCCACGGCCCGATGGCGCTTGTGCACGACGGTTTTCCGGTGCTCGCCTTCATGCAGCGGGACGAGACTCGCGAAGGGATCGTCGCGCTCGCAATCGAATTGAGGGATGTCGGCGCGAAGGTGGTGCTTGTGGGTTGCGAGCTTCCGGGCCTTCTTGCACTGCCGACGCTGCAAGGGCATCCGGCGATCGAGCCGCTGCTCATGATCCAAAGCTTCTACCGGCTCGCTAACGGGCTTGCCCTTGCGCGGGGCCGCGATCCTGATCGCCCACCTCACCTCAGCAAGATCACGGAGACGGTCTGATGCCGGTCGCGCTGGTCAATGGCCGGGTGCTGGGCGACGCCGGGTTCCTGGAGGGCAGGGCGGTACTGATCGAGGGAAGCCGAGTCGTCGCCGTCGTTGCGGATGACGACCCGCGCTGCAGGAATGCCGATCGCCACGACCTGGGCGGCTTGCTGCTGCTTCCGGGATTCCTCGACACGCAGGTCAATGGCGGCGGCGGAGTGCTCTTCAACGCCGAACCGACGGTTGACGCCATCCGCGCGATCGGCCGGGCCCATCGACGATTCGGAACGACGGGTTTTCTGCCGACCCTCATCAGCGACGACCTGCATGTCGTCGCTCGCGGGCTCGCGGCTGCGCGGGCCGCGATCGATGCCGAAGTGCCTGGCGTGCTCGGCATCCACATCGAGGGCCCATATCTGAATGTCGCGCGCAAGGGCGTCCACAATTCGGCAAAACTGCGTGGGCTCGATGAGGGCGCTGTCGGGCTGCTGACCTCGCTCCGCGGCGGCAGGACGCTGGTAACGCTGGCCCCCGAAATGACGACTCCGGGCATCATCGCCAAACTCCAGGCGGCCGGCGTTGTCGTGTCGGCGGGCCACACCAATGCCACTTATGAGGAAATTCGTACGGCCCTGCGACACGGGCTCAGGGGTTTCACGCATCTGTTCAACGCCATGTCGCAGCTCACGGGACGCGAGCCGGGAGTCGTCGGCGCCGCGCTGGAGGACCAGGACAGCTGGTGCGGAATCATCGTGGACGGACGCCACGTGGACCCGGCCGTGCTGCGGATCGCGTTGCGGTGCAAACGGCATGATCGATTCATGCTGGTTACGGATGCCATGCCCAGTGTCGGAGCGGCCGAAAAGTCATTCACGCTCCAGGGCCGCATGATCTCTGTCACCGACGGCGTGCTGGTTGACGAGGATGGGACGCTCGCCGGCTCCGACACCGACATGGCGACGACCGTACGGAACGCGGTCCGGCTGCTCGGCCTGGAGTTGCCCGAGGCGGCGCGCATGGCCAGCCAGTACCCGGCAGAATTCCTGGGGCTGGACTCGGAGCTCGGGCGGATCGCGCCAGGCTATCGGGCCAATCTCGTGCTCATCGACGATGAAGTCCAGGTCAGGGAGACCTGGATCGACGGACGGACGGGCACTTGACCGCCACGCTGTTCAACTACTCCTATCGTCACACGTCAGCGCGGGAGACCCGCGGGCCCGCCGACCCGCCCGCAGCCATCAGGAGCATCGTCATCGTGGGCGGCGGAACCGCAGGGTGGATGACGGCCCTGACACTCGCGAATGCACTGGGCGGGCGGGGAGTTGAAATCTCGCTGCTCGAGTCCCCCAGCGTAGACACCATCGGGGTCGGCGAAGGCTCGACGCCGTGGCTCCGCGGGTTTTTCGACAGCCTGGGCATCGAGGAACGCGAATGGATGCCCCAGTGCAACGCCACCTACAAGTGCGGCATCACCTTCGACGGCTGGTCGACCCGGCCCGGCTTCGAGAGCTATTTCCATCCGTTTGCCTCGATGCTCGACAACCTGACGATGGCGCAGTTCGTACACAACGCGCAGGCGCGGGTTCGGGGCGCGGACGTTTACGCGCACCCGGACCGGTTTTTCATTGCATCGCGCCTGGCCGAGCAGCACAAAGCGCCGATACCGGCAGACAGCTTTCCGTTCGACGTCTGGTATGCCTACCATTTCGACGCGGCGCTGCTCGGCAAATTCCTGCATTGCAAGGCCGTCGAGCGCGGCGTCAGGTACCGGAGCTGCCATGTCACGCATGCCAACCTGGACGAGCGCGGCGACATCGCAACGGTGGCGACGCGCGAAGGCGAGACAATCGGCGCCGACTTCTTCGTGGATTGCACCGGATTTGCCTCGCTGCTGACCGTCCAGGCGCTCGGCACGCCATTCGTGAGTTTCTCGAGCAACCTGTTCAACGACGCCGCCGTGGCACTGCCGACGCCGATGGACACGTACATTCCTTCGAAAACGACTTCCAAGGCCATGAATCACGGGTGGGCCTGGAAGATTCCGCTGACGAACCGCTATGGCAACGGCTACGTCTACAGCTCGAGCTTCTGCACGGCCGACGAGGCCGAGCGAGAGCTGCGCGCATCGCTCGGCCTGCTCGACTCCGATACGCCCGCGCGGCATCTGAAGATGCGCATCGGGCGCGTTACCCGGCACTGGAACCGCAACTGCCTCGCGGTCGGCCTGTCACAGGGCTTCATCGAACCGCTGGAGGCGACTGCGCTGCTCTTCATCCAGAAAACGGCCGCGGGCATCGTCGAATATCTCGATCGAGGTGACTTCAGCGACGCTGCCCACGAGCGTTTCAACGCGCAGGTGAACGATCACTTCGAAGGCACCCGCGATTACATCGTGACGCACTACAAGACCAACTCGCGCGCCGACTCCGATTACTGGCGCGCCAATGCGGCGAATCTCGATATCTCGGAGCCGCTGAAACGTCTTTACAACCTGTGGATGTCCGGCAACAGCATCGCCGCCGAACTGGGTCCGCAGAGCACGAACAAGGCCTACCCGCTGTTCTCCTGGTTTTGCATCATGACGGGCATGGGGATCTTTCCCGAACCGGGTGCGCTGCGGCCGCCGACGCCGCGCGAGCGGCAGTACAACATGGCCGAAATCGACAATCTGCTGGAGCGCAGCGCCCGCAATTTCCGCGACCAGCGCGAGGTCCTGGAGTCGATTCCGCCACGGCGCGATGAGGAGTCGCTGCAGATCTACTTCTGGTAAGCGCCCCGGCGCGAGTCAACGACGGAGTCTGGCAATCAGGAAATCCCGGATCCTCTGCGCGTCGTCCGGCGACATGTTTCCGAGTATTCCGCGCTTGTGGCGTGGAATATGCGCGAGTTCATCGTCGCTCGCATCAAAAACGTAGTGACGGAACATCGAAGCCCAGGCATCACGGAGTTCCGGCGGTAGCGGCCTGATATTCAGCAGGCCGTGAAGAAGGCAATCCATGGCCGATGGCGTCCATTCGACCGTGCCGAGAGCGCCTTTCCACCAGTAGTTGACGAGGACGTTGAGTTTCCGGTCGAGCGACTCCACGTGGTGCCACCACAGGGTCGGAATGAAGAGCGCATCACCGGGCCCGAGCTCCGCACTGCAGGCCGCCGACAGGGCCTGCCTGAACTTCGGAAACCTTTCGAAATCCGGGCTGGCGAGCCGCACCATGCTCATCGCAGCGCCGGTCGGTGCGAAGTCGAGCGGTCCGACATAAAGGTTGGCGACCTGTTCGGGCGGGAACAGCGTGAACCGGCGCCTTCCGGCAACCACGCAGGCGACGTTGTCGGATTCGTCGAAGTGTGCGGGTACCGTGATGCGGTTGCCGAGCCAGAGCCGCGGCGCCACGGCGTCGTCGAGGACCGGCAACCGGTTCTGCGCCGCAAAGCCCGGGAGGCACTCGGGGATCAGCGCGCTCTGCACCGCCACCGAAGGTGGATCTTCGAACAACGCGTAGCGGGACAATTGTTCGACGATCGCGGATACCGGCAGGCGGTTGCGGGCGAAGTTGAACCCATCCATCGCGTCGTTGTAGAAGATCGCCCCATTCGACTGCGGCGGAATCAGGATCGCATCCACCGGGCTGCCGTTGTCGAATGCGATCAGGTAGCGACTGGCTTCTTCGGCCGAGGTGGTTGCCGCCCGCACGGCCGGCCAGTCCCTGACCAGTCCGCGCATGACGGCGGGCCGGTACTGGATGAGGATTTGCTCGCGGAACTTCCTCTCGTCGACGTCGCGCCACTCGGTTATCGGTTGCAATGGATGGCGCTCCCAGAGGGATTCGAACCCTCGTACCAGCCTTGAGAGGGCTGTGTCCTAGGCCTCTAGACGATGGGAGCGATGCGACACTGCAACCGGCCGGTGCCCGCAAAGGGGCTGTATTATATCGGCCCATCATTCGACCTCAAGCGGACCTGAATTCCTTGGATCAGCAGAACGACCGGGCCACGGCCCCGGTGATCGTTGCACGCGCGGATCATCCGGTCTCGCGCTCGGAGATATCCGGCAGCGCCCTGAAAGTCCTGTATCGCCTGAGGGACGCCGGCTACAAGGCGTTTCTCGTCGGCGGCTGCGTGCGCGACCTTCTCATCGGGATGCATCCCAAGGATTTCGACGTTGCGACCGACGCCTCCCCGGAGGAGGTGCGCAAGCTGTTCCGCAACAGCCGCCTGATCGGACGGCGATTCCGGCTCGCGCACGTCCGCTTCGGTGCGCAGATCATCGAAGTCGCGACCTTTCGTGCCGCGGGCGCGCCGATGGCGCCGGAGCCCGATCTCGACGGCATTACGGACGAAAGCGCGGAGCAGGCTGAAGATGAACGCGTCGACCGCGTCCACGACGACCGTGGCAGGCTGCTGCGCGACAACGTCTACGGGACCATAGACCAGGACGTCTGGCGCCGCGATTTCACCTGCAACGCGCTCTACTACAATATCGAGGACTTCTCGATCTGGGATTACGTCGGCGGTGTCGGGGACATCCGCTCGCGGACGCTCAGGCTGATCGGCGACCCGGAAACGCGCTATCGAGAGGACCCGGTGCGGATGCTTCGCGCAGTGCGTTTCGAGGCGAAGCTTGACTTTACGATCCACGAAGGGACCCGCGCGCCGTTCGCGACGCTGGCTCCGCTGCTCGAGCACATCCCGCCGGCGCGGCTTCTCGACGAATTCCTGAAACTCTTCCTGGCGGGCTTTGGCCATCGATCATTCGAACTGCTCCGCGAACACGGCCTGCTCGAGCACCTGTTCCCGGCGACAGCGGCTCATCTTGCGGCGGAGTCGGACGGCACCGCAGAACGGTTGATCCGCGCCGGACTCGCAAACACGGACCGGCGCGTCGCCGAAGACCGTCCGGTAACGCCGATGTTCCTCTTTGCCGTCCTGCTGTTCGGCCCGGTGTCGGCGGCCGCGCAACGGCGCTTCGAGTCCGGGGAGCATCCCGGCACTGCGATCGCGGACGCCGTCGATGAGGTCGTTGCCGCGCAGAATCGCCGCATCGGCATTCCGAAGCGGTTCTCCATCCCGATGCGCGAACTACTGGCGCTGCAGCCGCGGTTTCATCGCCGCGAAGGGCGGCGCGCGCTGGCTTTCCTCGGTCACCCGCGATTCCGCGCGGCATACGATTTCCTGCTGCTGCGCGCGGAAGCCGGCGTCGAGGACCCGGCCGTCGCGCGCTGGTGGACTGAGATTCAGGACCTGCCCGCGGATGCGCGACTGGAGCGAGTCGGCGCGGACACCGGCGCGGGCGGGCCGGTGGATGGTCCGCGGCGCCCGCGGCGGCGGCGCGGCGGACGTGGCCGAGGGCGCAGGCCCCCGCCCGCCGAATCCTGAGCGGGGAACATGCACTGGCGTCCCGCCTATGTCGGCCTCGGCAGCAATCTGTCCGATCCCCGGCGGCAGGTGGAACGGGCGTTCGACGCGCTCGGGCAAATCGCGCATACGCGCCTCGTGCTCCGGTCCGGGCTCTGGCGCAGCCGGCCGATGGGTCCCCAGGACCAGCCCGAGTTCGTGAATGCCGCCGCCGGCCTGCTGACGACGATGGCACCGCAGGCGTTGATCGCGGGCCTGCAGGAAATCGAGCGGCACATGGGCAAAACTGAGCCGGGCGTGCGCTGGGGTCCGCGACTGATCGACGTCGACCTGCTGGCGGTCGGCGACCTGCGGGTGGACGAGCCGGGACTTCGGCTGCCGCATCCGGGCCTGCACCAGCGCAATTTCGTGCTGTATCCTCTGGCGGAAATCGCCGCGGAGCTGTGGGTGCCTGGTCTCGCACGGGTCCGCGCGCTCCGCGAGCGGGTGTCGGGCGAAGGGATCGAGCGGCTCGCCGCGCGGGAATCCGGTGACGACTGAAGAAAAACGTGAAAGCTGGCCTCACCGGCTGGTCGTCGTCGAAGGCCTGATCGGCGTCGGCAAGACGAGCCTCGCGCGCAAGCTCGCCGCAGCCGTCGGTGCCGGCACGGTGTTCGAGCAGCCGATGGAAAACCCGTTCCTGGAGCGTTTCTACAAGGACCGGCGGGCGGCCGCATTCCCGGCCCAGCTCTATTTCCTGTTCCAGCGCGCGCGCCAGCTCGCGGAGTTGCGCCAGCACGATCTGTTCGCACAGGTACGCGTCGCCGACTACATGCTGGACAAGGACCGGCTGTTTGCTCGCATCGTGCTCGACGACGAGGAGTTCAAGCTGTATGACCAAGTCTACACGCGGCTCGCGATGGACGCCCCCGCGCCAGACCTCGTCGTGTTCCTGCAGGCGCCCATCGACATACTGCTCGCGCGCATCGACAAGCGGGGCGTCCCCTATGAGAAATACATCGATGCCGCCTACTTGGAGCGACTCAGCGAGGCCTACACGAGATACTTCCACCAGTACACGGCCTCTCCGCTCCTGATCGTGAACACGGCCGAGATCGATCCGGCGAACAACTCACGCGACTTCGACGACCTGTTCGAGACGATCCGCCGTACCACGAGCGGGCGCCACTACGTCAACCCGGTCCGCGGCTAGTTTCCTGGCGCGCGAGCGCCCAGCGCACGTGCTCGCGCACGACCGGGTCCGCGTCATCGTGGCGCTCGGCCAGTGCGGCAGTGGCCGGCGCCGACCGAGGTGCATTGCCCAGTGCGACCGCGATATTGCGCAGCCAGCGACGGAATCCGAGCCGGCGCAGCGCGCTACCCTGGCTCCTCGCGAGGTACTGCGGCTCGGTCCAGCGGAAGAGATCGACAAGGTCCGCCGCGTCGAGCCGGTGACGGACACGGAAGTCCGGCTCGGCCGCGACTCGCGCGAACTTGTTCCACGGGCAGACGAGCTGGCAGTCGTCGCAGCCGAAAATGCGATTGCCGATTGCGGGGCGGAGCGCCTCGGGTATCGAGCCGTGGTGCTCGATCGTGAGATAGGAGATGCAGCGGCGCGCGTCGAGCTGGTAGGGCGCAGTGATCGCGCCGGTGGGGCAGGCGGGAATGCAGGCGTTGCAACTGCCGCAGCGATCCGGCGCACGGGCATCGATAGGCAGCGGCAAGTCTGTGAACAGTTCACCCAGCATGAATAGCGAGCCAGCGCGTTCGTTGATGAGGTTTGTGTGCTTGCCGATCCAGCCGAGGCCGGCGTTCCGCGCCAGCGGCTTCTCCATGACCGGCGCTGAATCGACGAATGCGCGGTAGCCGAACGGCTCGATCTGGGCCCCGAGCCTCGACGCGAGTTCCGCGAGACGGCCGCGCAGCGCCTTGTGGTAGTCGCGACCGAGCGCGTAGCGGGCGATGTAGGCCTTACTTCCGTCGGCGAGCACCTCGGGCGCAGGCCGGGCATCCGGCGCGGTCGTGGCCATGCGCACGCTGATCACACGCAGCGTTCCGGGCACGAGCTCGTCAGGACGACTGCGACGGCGCCCATGCCGCGCCATGTAATCCATCCCGCCGTGGCGCCCATCTGCGAGCCAGCGCTCGAGATTCACCTCATCCTCGGGCAGGCCGGTGGCCGCGACGCCAACCTGGTCGAAACCGAGTTCGAGGGCGAGCGCGTCGAGCCGCGTGCGGAGTCGCGCGAGTTCGCCTGCAGTGAAAGAGCGTGTCATGCGGGCCCGGGCGCCGGGGGGTGGCCAGTATAATCGCGCGCATGGATCCGCTGCCCGTCGAGGTCTATTCAGCCGCCTCCGTGCGTGCAATGGACCGGTACGCGATTGAACAGGCAGGGATTGCGGGCTACACCCTGATGCAGCGCGCGGGCAGTGCGGCGTTCGATGCCCTTCGATGCCACTGGCCGGGTGTCTCGCGCGTCGCCGTGCTCTGTGGCGCCGGCAACAATGCGGGCGACGGCTACGTTTTCGCGCGTCGCGCGCGCGCCGCGGGCCTCGACTTACGTGTCATGGCGCTGACGGAGCCGCGGCGGCTTGGCGCCGCTGCGGCCCAAGCCCACGCGGATTTCGCCGCGGACGGCGGCACGGCCGGCGCCTTCGATCCCGCCGCATTCGACGGCGTGGAACTGATCGTGGATGCCTTGCTCGGCACCGGGATCGACCGGGCGGTCGAAGGCGTGTATCGCGAGTGCATCGAGCGCGTCAATGCGTCCGGCCTTCCCGTATTCGCGCTCGACATCCCGTCGGGTCTCGATGCGGATACCGGCTTGCCCCAGGGCGATGCGATCCGGGCGACTCGCACGCTCGCCTTCATCGCCCTGAAGTCCGGGCTGTTCCTCGGGACCGCGCCCGATTACGTCGGCGCGCTCGAACTGGCCGGGCTCGAGATACCTCCGGCCGTTCGCGATGCTGAAAAGCCGGTGCTGCTGCGAATGGACGGCCGCCTCGCAGCGGCCGCGCTGCCGCCACGACACCGGTGTGCGCACAAGGGCGAGCATGGCCGGGTACTCGTCGTCGGCGGATTCGCCATGGCGGGTGCTGCGCGGCTCGCAGGCGAGGCCGCGCTGCGAACGGGTGCGGGCCTCGTCACCGTTGTGACTAGCGCCGCCACCGCCGGGGCGATCGTCGCAGGCAGGCCCGAGCTCATTGCCATGACGGCCGCTGCAGGCAGCGAGTTCGCACGACTGCTCGCGGCCGCCGACGCAGTTGCGATCGGCCCGGGGCTCGGCAGCGGACGTCACGCGCGACGCGCTCTCGACGCGGCCGTGGATGCGGGACGTCCGCTCGTCGTCGATGCCGATGCGCTCAACCTGCTGGCCGCACGCCCGCGGCAACGGAAGTCGTGGATCCTGACCCCGCATCCGGCCGAGGCAGCGCGCCTGCTCGGAACTGATACGCCTTCGGTGCAGCGCGACCGGCGCGAGGCGGTTCGCGCGATTGCGAAACGATTTGGCGGCATCTGCGTGTTGAAAGGCGCCCACACGCTGGTGCAAGGCCCCGGCATCCCGCCGTGGGTCTGTGATCGCGGCAACCCCGGCATGGCGACCGCCGGCAGCGGGGATGTCCTGACCGGGGTCATTGCCGCGTTGCTCGCGGGCGGCGCGGATCCAGCGCTCGCCGCCGCGGCTGGCGTCCTGCTGCATGCCGAGGCGGGGGATCGGGCTGCGCGCGCCGGCATGCGTGGCGTCATCGCTGGCGACCTGGTCGCGCAATTGCAGAGTGTCGTCAACTCGCCATGGAACTGATGCTGGCCGACGAGGCGGCAACCACCTGCGCGGGTGCGGCGCTTGCAGCGGCGCTGCCCGACCTTTCGTCCCGTAGCTGGCTGGTCGGTCTTTCGGGCGAGCTCGGCAGCGGCAAGACGACGATGGCCCGGGGCCTGCTGCGGGCCCTCGGCGTGGAGGGTGCGATTCGCAGCCCGAGTTTCACGCTGGTCGAGCCCTACGAGACGTCGCGCGGAATCGTTCACCATCTCGACCTGTACCGGCTCGACCCGGGCGCCGCCGCGCTCGAGAGCGTCGGCTACCGCGATCTTCGCGGGCAGCCGGGACTCGTGCTGGTCGAATGGCCGGAGCGAGCCGGCCCCGCCCTGGGCACGCCGGATCTGCTGGTCAAACTCGAACACGAGGGTTCGGGCCGGCGCGTTTGGATCGCGGCCCGCGGCGAAAGTGGGCGCGGCTGGCTCGGCGCGAGTCGCGCCCTACTCGAAGAGTGTGTTGTATCTAGCTGAAATACTTGAATTAAAAAAGGTCGGTGGATAGAGTACCCTGAACTCCTGGGCACACGGCAATCATGCGGCCATTGCAGCGGATTGGGGTCATTGTCTTGCTGCTCGCCTCGGGCCCGGCGGCAGCGGCGCCGGCCGCCCTCAAGGACATCCGACTTTGGGCGAGCCCTGATTCCACTCGCGTGGTGCTCGACCTGACTGCCCCGGCCAGCTACACGATGTTCTCGCTGTCCGGTCCCGAGAGGATTGTGGTCGATTTCGAACGGATCGACGCCAATCTGCCGGCGCTCCGGGTGCCCGAGGGCGCGGGCGTCATCAAGGCCATCCGACTCGGTGAACGCGGCCGCTCAGGGCTGCGCATCGTCCTCGATGTCAACGAAAGGGTCGATGCGAGAGGCTTCCTGTCGCCGCCGAACGAAACCTATGGGCACCGCCTCGTCATCGACCTCGGCCACGCGCAGGCGCCGACGCCCGTCAAGGTGGCAAATGGCGAAGGGCAGCGCGACCTCGTCATTGCGATTGATGCCGGGCACGGCGGCGAAGACCCGGGTGCAATCGGCAAGTCCGGCACTCGCGAGAAAACGGTCGCCCTCGCGGTGGCGAAAAAGCTTGCCGAGCGTATCAACGCGGAGCCCGGCATGCGGGCCGTGCTGACGCGTACCGGCGACTATTTCGTGCCGTTTCGCGAGCGCATCCGGCGCGCGCGAGAAGCGCAGTCCGACCTTTTCGTGTCGGTTCATGCCGATGCCTTCGTCGACCGCGGAGTACGCGGTTCGTCCGTCTACGTCCTTTCGACGCGCCGCGCGAGCAGCGAGGCGGCGAAAACCCTGGCCGATCGCGAAAACGCAGCCGACCTCATCGGCGGCGTTTCACTGCATGACAAGAGCGACGTGCTCGCCTCGGTTCTGCTCGACCTATCCCAGAACGCGGCCATCAGCGCAAGCCGTGACGCGGCGGGCCGCGTCCTGGAGGAGCTTGATCACGTCGGCGAGCTCAAGAAAAGCGAGGTGCAGCACGCGAGCCTCATCGTGCTGACGTCGCCCGACGTGCCCTCGATGCTGGTGGAGACGGCTTACATCTCGAATCCGGATGAGGAGCGCAAGCTGCGCGACCCGGCACACCAGGCGCAACTTGCAGGCGCAATCCTGGCAGGCGTGCGCAGCTATTTCTACGACAATCCGCCGCCAGGCTCGCGCGTCGCGATCCTCGCGGCCCGCGAGCGGGGACAGGCGCTGCGCCACGTCGTGTCGCCGGGTGAGACGCTCGGCGACGTCGCCGGGCGGTATGCGGTCAGCATCGACGAAATTCGCCAGAAGAACCACCTGGACACGGAAACCGTGGCCTCGGGCACGATCCTCGAGATTCCCGTCGCCGGCACCTGATCGGCGTCCCGCTGCTAGACTGGCGCGGCGGTTCCTGCGCCACGCCACGACATGCCCATCCGCATCCTTGAAGGCCCGCTCGTCGACCAGATCGCCGCGGGCGAGGTCATCGAGCGCCCCGCGTCCGTCGTCAAGGAGCTGGTTGAAAACGCGCTCGATGCGGGCGCGTCCCGCGTGACAATCGATATCGAGCACGGCGGAATCCGGCTGATCCGTGTCCGCGACGACGGAGGCGGTATCCCGCCTAGGGAACTGCCGCTGGCGCTGGCGCGCCACGCGACCAGCAAGATCGCGTCGCTCGATGACCTGGAACGGGTGGGGACGCTCGGATTTCGCGGCGAGGCGCTTCCTTCGATCGCCTCGGTGTCGAGCCTCAGGGTCGGATCGCGCGCGCGAGGGCATGCGCAGGGGGCCGAGATTGAATCGAGAGACGGGCGCCCCGGGAACGCGCAGCCGGCGCCGCATCCGGAGGGCACGACGGTCGAAGTACGGGACCTCTTTCACCGCGTGCCGGCGCGCCGCAAGTTCCTGCGCTCGGAGGCCACGGAATTCCAGCACGTGCAGCGCGTGATCACGCGCCTGGCCCTGTCGCGTTTCGACGTCGCGTTCACGCTGAGGCACAACCGGCGCGAGCAGTTCGACCTTCCGGCTGCCGCCGACCGTCGCGAGCGGGAGGCGCGCGTCGCGCGTCTCGTCGGCTCCGACTTCGTCACGCAGTCGTGCCATGTCACTTTCGCGCAGGCGGGGTTCAGGCTCGAAGGCTGGATCGGCCTGCCATCGCAGTCGCGTGCCCAGCCGGACCGACAATTCCTGTACGTGAATGGGCGAATGGTGCGCGATCGCCTGCTCGCGAATGCCGTGCGGCTCGGCTACCACGACGTGAACTACGGAGGTCGCTTCCCGGCCTGGCTCCTCTACCTGACGCTCGATCCGATGCTGGTCGACGTGAATGCGCATCCGCAAAAGCTCGAACTTCGGTTCCGGGACTCTCGCAGCGTCCACGACTTCCTGTTCCGCACGGTCCAACGGGCGCTTGCCGACGCGGGCAGTGGCCGGCAACCCGCAGCGCCGGTTGCGGCCACCGGGCTATGGCAAGGAAACCGCGGGTTAGGAATTTCGGCTTTTTCGCCGGGCGAAGCGGGAGCCGTCGACGCGGGGCCGGCGATCGCTGAGCCGCCCGCCGACGACGGCTTGCCGCTCGGCCACGCGATCGCCCAGCTGCACGGTGTCTACATCATCGCCCAGTCGGCCGAGGGCATGGTGCTTGTCGACATGCATGCCGCGCACGAGCGGATCCTGTACGAACGGCTCAAGGCAGGGCTGGAATCCGGCCGGGGCCCGCGCCAGTCGTTGCTGGTGCCGGCATTGCTGGAGACGACCGAGGCGGAGGCCGCTCTCGCAGTCCAGCATGCAGACGAGTTGTGTGCCGCCGGTTTCGTAGTCGACCGGATCGGCCCGGCCACGATCGCGATTCGCGAAGTGCCTGTCGCGCTCGCGGGCCAGGAGGTCGCGACGGTGCTGGGCGACGCACTTGCGGATCTCGGCGCCGGCGGGACGGCGCACCGCATCGAGGAAAGCCAGAATGAACTCCTCGCGAACGTTGCCTGCCGCAGCGCGGTGCGTGCCCGCCGCCAGCTGTCGATTCCCGAGATGAATGCGCTGCTGCGCGACATGGAGCGCACGGAGCGCTCGGGCCAGTGCAGCCATGGCCGCCCGACCTGGACGCGGCTGACGCTCGCCGAACTCGACCGGATCTTCCTGCGCGGGCGTTAATCGTGCGCAACGCCGCCGTACTCCTGATGGGCCCGACGGGCTCGGGCAAGACCGACCTCGCTGCGGCGCTTGTCGCGCGGCTGCCCCTCGAAATCGTGAGCGTGGATGCCGCAATGGTCTACCGCGGCATGGACATAGGCACGGCCAAGCCCGCGCGCGAACTTCTCGCGCGCGCCCCCCACCACCTGATCGACCTGATCGATCCGGCCGACAGCTATTCGGCGGCGCGCTTCCTCAAGGATGCCGATATCGCAATGGAGGCGATTTCGGCGCGAGGCCGCGTCCCGCTCCTGGTCGGCGGAACGATGCTTTACTTCCGGGCATTCCAGTCGGGCCTTGCGACATTGCCGGCCGCGGATCCGGCCATACGTCGCCGGCTCGAAGCGCGCGCCGCCGTCGAGGGATGGCCGGCCCTGCACGCGGAACTCGCTCGGCTCGACCCTGCTTCTGCGACGCGTATCAGGCCCGGTGACCGGCAACGAATCCAGCGCGCACTCGAGGTGATTGAACAAAGCGGGCGGCCGCTGTCGGGCCAGCTCGCAGAGAACCTGCGTGGAGCGACCCGCGGCGCAGACCTGCGCCTGGTCCTTGCGCCTGCGGACCGGGCCATGCTGTTCGAGCGTATCTCACTTCGATTCGACGACATGATGCGCCAGGGCCTTTTCGACGAAGTGCGGGGTCTGTACGAGCGACCAGACCTGCATGCGGAACTGCCCGCGATGCGCCTGATTGGCTATCGCCAGATCTGGCAGCACCTCGAGGGCGGCACTTCACTTGCCGAAGCCGGCAGCAAGGCGGTTGTCGCGACGCGCCAGCTTGCGCGCCGGCAGCTCACCTGGCTGCGTTCCGAACCGGGCGCCGAATGGTTCAATGCATTCGATCCGGCGACCCCGGAACGGATCGGCCGGCGTGTTGCCGAATGGCTCGAGAGACGATGAATCACGGTACGGAGATGCTAGACTCAGACCATGCGGGCAACGCCCCTTGCGTCTTGCAATAGCCCGGACCGGTCCGATGTTTGAGCCGCCGGACAAGCCTAGAGCGGCATGAAAGTGCTAGAAAAAACAAGGAGATACCATGGCCAGAGGTCAGTCACTGCAGGATCCTTTCCTGAACGCGCTGCGCAAGGAACGCGTGCCCGTTTCCATCTATCTGGTCAACGGCATCAAGCTTCAGGGACAGGTGGATTCCTTCGACCAGTTCGTCGTGCTACTCAAGAACTCTGTCAGCCAGATGGTCTACAAGCATGCCATCTCGACCGTCGTGCCGGCGCGGAATGTCCGACTGCCGTCGGCCGAGGGCGCCGATGAAGAAACGCCGGTGACGGAGACCGCTTGACCGGAGTGCCGGCAGGATCCCTTGTTCGATCGGCCTGAACGCGGCGAGCGCGCAATCCTCGTCCGCATCGGCCTTGGCCAGGCCCCCGACGCCGAGGAACTCGACGAGTTCGGCGCACTGGCGCGTTCCGCCGGTGCGAGCCCGGTCGCGACCATCACGGGAAGCCGCAGGAACCCAGAACCCCGGTACTTCGTCGGCAGCGGAAAGGCGGAGGAAATCAGGGGTCGCGCCGCGTCCGAGGCGGCCGACCTGGTGCTCGTGGACCACGAGCTGTCGCCTTCCCAGGAGCGCAATCTAGAGCGGCTGATCGGGTGCCGGGTGCTCGACCGAACTGGCCTCATCCTTGACATTTTCGCGCGCCGGGCGCGCAGCGCCGAGGGCAAGCTCGAGGTGGAACTCGCACAACTTCGTCACCTGTCGACTCGCCTCGTGCGCGGCTGGACCCACCTCGAGCGCCAGAAAGGCGGCATCGGGCTGCGCGGTCCCGGCGAGACGCAGCTTGAAACCGACCGTCGCCTGATTGGCAAGCGGATCCGGACTCTCGCGGGCAAGCTCGAAAAACTGGCGATGCGCCGCGACACCGGTCGCCAGGTCCGCAAGCGTGTGCCGGTGCCCGGTGTCGCGCTGATCGGTTATACCAATGCCGGCAAGTCGACGCTCTTTCGCGCACTGACGGGCGCGAATGCCTATGTGGCGGACCAGCTCTTCGCGACGCTGGACCCGACTGTCAGGCGGCTGTCGCTGCCGCACACGCCGGACCTCGTGGTCGCCGACACCGTCGGATTCGTGCGCGACCTCCCGCACGAGCTCGTTGCAGCCTTTCGCTCGACGCTGATGGAAGCTCGTGGCGCGGACCTCCTGCTGCATGTCGTCGACGCCGCCGATCCGGATCGCGAGCGGCGCACCGCGCAGGTGGACGAGCTCGTCGGTAGCATCGGCGCAGCCAAGATTCCGCAGCTGCGTGTCTACAACAAGGTTGACCGCATCAAGCGGGCGCCAGAACTGGTGCGGGGCGCCGCGGGGCAGCCGACCGCTGTCTGGCTCTCTGCGGCAACCGGGGCGGGCGTCGGGCTGCTGCGCAGCGCCCTGCAGGAGATTTTCGGGCAGGCGGCGATGCGCCTTGCCATCGTGTTGCCGCCATCCCAGGGCCGCCTGCGCGCGCGTCTCTATGCACTTCGGCTCGTGCGCGAAGAGGAAGCCTTGCCGGAAGGCCGCACCCGTCTGGTCGTCGAATCCTCGCACCAGGAGCTCGAGCGGCTTTGCCAGGAAGCGGACGTGGATTTCGCCGCGGCCGTTTCACCTTGTTTGCCCGCCGCAGGCTTCGTAGAATTCCCGCGCGACACCGCGAGTTCCGCGGCCTGAATTCCCGAGCACCCGGCGAGCGCAATCAATGGCCTGGAACGATCCCGGCAAGAACGAGAATCCCTGGCAACGCCGGCCCGGCAAGGGCCCGCCGGACCTGGACGAGGTCCTGCGCCGCCTGCAGAGGAAGCTGCGCGCCCTGTTCGGCGGCATGGGCGCGCCGGCGGGCGGCGGCGCACCGGGCGGCGGCCGTGCCATCGGCATCAGCTCGATATTGCTTGCGCTTGTCGCCGCCTGGGTGCTGTTCGGCAGCTTTTACCTGAACGAGGCGGCCGAGCGCTCCGTCATCACGCGCTTCGGCAAGTACGTCAAGACGACCAGCGGCGGCTTCAACATGCGCCTGCCCTGGCCGATCGACCGGCGCACGGTCATCAATGTCACGGAATTCCGCAGCTTCACCGACCGCACGCGCATGCTGACCCAGGACGAGGCGATGGTCGATATCAACCTCGCCGTGCAGTACCGGCGCGCAGACCCGGTCAAGTTCGCGTTCAACGTGCGCGACCCCGAGGACACGCTTGGCGAAGTCAGTGAGAGCGCCATCCGCGAGGTGATCGGGCAAAGCAAGCTCGACTTCGTACTGGAGAAAGGCCGCCAGGAAATCGGCGCGAAGACCAAGGAACTCGTGCAGCGCACGATCACCGCCTATAACACCGGCATCGAGGTCATCAGCGTCAACCTGCAGGACGTCAGCGTTCCTGAGCAGGTCGGGCCCGCGCAAAAAGACGCAATCAAGGCCCGTGAGGACAAGGAGCGCGCGATGCTCGCCGCGCAGACCTACGCTAACGACATCGTGCCCAAGGCCCGCGGCGCTGCCGTGAGCGTGGTCGAGGGCGCCCGCGCTTACCGCAGCCGCGTCGTCGCCGACGCGGAGGGCGAGACGTCGCGCTTTCTCGCGCTCGCGGCCGAGTATCAGCGCGCGCCTGCCGTCACGCGCGAGCGCCTCTATCTCGAGACGATGGAGCAGGTGTTCGGCTCCGCGTCCAAGATCCTGGTCGACGTCGAAGGTTCGGGCAACATGATCTACCTGCCCCTCGACAAGTTGCTAGAGCAGCGGAGCCCGTCGCGCGGGGCGGTGGACACACCGCCGACGATTCGGCTCGATGACGGCAGCGACGTTGATTCCGACGACCCGCGCGCCCGGAAGGAGCGTTGATGAGCCGCAACGCTTTCCAGGCCATCATCGCCATACTCGTCGCGCTCTGGCTCCTCGGCGCCTCGATGTTCCAGGTGAAGGAAACCGAGCTCGCGATCAAGTTCCGGTTGCGCGAGATCGTCGCGACCGATTTCGAGCCGGGCCTGCACTTCGTAGTCCCGTGGATCGAGTCGGTGCAGAAGTTCGACCGGCGCGTCCTGACCCGGAATTACCCGGCCGAGCAGTTCCTGACGAGCGAAGGCAAGATCCTGAACGTCGATTTCTACGTGAAGTGGCGGGTCTCGGACGTTGCCGGCTATTACCTCGCGACCAACGGCGACGAGGAAGCCGCGGCCGGCCGCCTGGCCGAAATCGTGAAGGACGGGCTCAAGGGCGTCATCGCCAAGCGCACGATCCAGCAGGTTGTCGCGGCCGAGCGATCCGAGTTCATCGGCGACATCCTCCAGTTCGCCGGAAAATCGGTCAGCCAGCTCGGCATCACGCTCGTCGACGTGCGGGTCAAGCGCATTGACTTGCCGGACGAAGTGTCGGAATCGGTGTACAACCGGATGCGGCAGAATTTCGCCCGCCAGGCATCGCAACTGCGAGCTGAGGGCGACGAGCAGGCGCAGCGGATTCGGGCGGAAGCCGAGCGCGAGCGCACGGAAACATTGGCCGTGGGCAACCGCGATGCCGAGGTGATCCGCGGCGAGGGGGACGCCAAGGCCGCCGCCACTTATGCAAAGGCCTACCAGCGATACCCGGAGTTTTACTCGCTGCACCGGAGTCTCCAGGCGTACCGCAATTCGATTGGCAAGCCAGGTGACGTACTGGTGCTCGCGCCCAAGGGCGAATTCTTCAAGTACATGAAGCAGTCGGGCCGCTGAGCCTGCGATGACAATCGCATGGCCCGACCTTGCGGCCGCGCTCGGCCTGCTGCTCGTGATCGAGGGCCTCCTGCCGTTCCTGAATCCCGCCGGTATGCGTCGCGCGCTCGAGCGCGTGGCCGCGATGGATGACGCGACGCTGCGCGTCGCCGGCGCCGTCAGCTTGTTGGCCGGGCTCGTCCTGCTCTGGCTGGTCCGATCCTGAGTGCCGCCATGGGCCGCTTTGTCGTCGTCGTCGGTGCCCAGTGGGGTGATGAGGGCAAGGGCAAGGTCGTCGATCTCCTGACGGAACGCGTCTCGGCCGTGGCGCGTTTCCAGGGCGGCCACAATGCCGGCCACACGCTGGTGATCGCCGGCGTCAAGACGGTCCTGTCACTGATTCCTTCCGGCGTGCTGCGTGAGCGGGTGTGCTGCTACATTGGCAACGGCGTCGTCGTATCGCTCGATGCGCTCCTTTCAGAGGCCGATATGCTGTCCGGACGCGGCATCCCGGTATTCGAGCGCCTGCGCGTGAGCGCGCTCTGCCCGCTGGTGCTGCCAACGCACGCGAGCATTGACCGCGCACGCGAGCGGGAGAGCGGGGAGCGCAAGATCGGCACGACGGGCCGCGGCGTCGGTCCCGCTTATGAGGACAAGGTCGCGCGACGCGCGGTGCGCGTCGGCGATCTGCAGGATCCTTCCGGATTCGAGTCGCGGCTGCGTGACCTCGTCGAGTACCACAACTTCCTGCTGGAGCGGCGACTCGGCGAGGCGCCGGCCGATTTCCGCCAGATACTCGAGGCCTGCCTCGCGCAGGGCGAGCGTATCCGTCCGGTCGTCGGCGATGTCGCGCTGGCGCTGCACGAGCTGCGGACTTCCGGCGCCAACGTGCTGCTGGAGGGCGCACAGGGCACGATGCTCGACATCGACCACGGGACGTATCCGTTCGTTACCTCGTCCAATACCGTGGCCGGTTACGCCTCCGTGGGGACCGGGCTCGGGCCGCGCGACATCGACGACGTGCTTGGCATCGTGAAGGCCTACACGACGCGCGTCGGCGCCGGACCGTTTCCCACCGAGCTCGACGACGACGTCGGGCGCCACCTCTCGCAGGTCGGGCAGGAATTCGGCGCCGTCACCGGCCGGCCGCGCCGCACGGGCTGGTTTGATGCGGTGGCGCTCCGGCGTTCGATCATCAACAACGGAATCACGGGCCTCTGCGTCACGAAGCTCGACGTACTGGACGGCATTGATCCCGTGAAGATCTGCGTCGGATATGAGGCCGGCGGCACGCCGCGCTACGAGTCCCTGCCGGGATGGAAGCAGCGGACTGCGGGGCTGAAGTCGATGTCGCAACTGCCTGCGGCCGCCCGCAACTACCTCGCGCGGCTCGAATCGGCCTGCGACATGCCAATCACGATTATTTCGACCGGCGCCGAGCGGGACGAGACGATCGTTTCGCGTCATCCTTTCGGTTGAGGCGGTCGACGCGCCGGGCAACCTCGTCGACGTGGCGTTTCAGTGCGCGCATCTCGTCCGCGGACGGCATCCCGAGCTGGTGCAACGCGCGCTGCACGCGCGTCTGGAAGATCTTCTCGAGGTTGTCCCAGGTCTCGCCGGCCTGTTCCTTCACCGTGTCAACCCGCCGGTTGACTGTCGTCTGCGCACCGCGAAACGCCTGCATGACGGCTTTCTGCGCGGCGTCGAGCGCGCCGCCCTGCAGCCTGGAGCCCTCACGCATCAATTCGTCGAATATTTTTGGCGCACCCGCTTGCGCCCGTGCAAGCGCGCCGAGGCCGGCCTGCCAGATCTCATGGGCGGAGTAGAGCAGGTCCTGCTCGGGCTTCGGCGCGCCGCCACCGCCGAGCTTGCCCTTTTTCTTTGCCGCCATGATCCTCTCCTCGTCGCAAGCCGCTGCCGCGGCCGATGCGGCAGAATACCGCGTTCCCAGTAGGAGTTCAGGATGGCTGCCGCGAAGTCGCTCCGCTTTCCCTATGAGCAGAAGCCATACGGCTACGAGGGCGATGCGTTGCACAAGGCCTGGGAGCGGCTGCACCGGGGCGACCGCGAGCCCTGGCCCGCGGCCGCGACGGTGCAGCAGGCCTGGCGCGCGTTCCACCGCGGGGACTTTTCCGGCGCGATCGCGCTGGGGGCGAAGCAGGGTCCCCTGGGCTCTCTCGCCGCCAGCAAGGCCGCGGCCGTCGCGGCAACCTACCTGGAGCAGGATGACGGTCGTGCGGTCAGGCTCCTGCGGGAGGCGGCGAAGCGAGCGCAGGAAACGACGCGAAAGCTCCCGGAGCATGCCAACGCCTGGTACCTGCTGGCTTTCCTGCTCGGCCGCTACGCCCAGCGGGTCTCGGTCGTCAAGGCACTCGCCGAAGGAATCGGGAGCAATGTCCGCAAGGCGCTCGACCGGACGCTCGAGCTCGAGCCGAAGCACGCGGATGCGCACATCGCGCTCGGCCTGTACCACGCGGAGATCATTGACAAGGTCGGGGCGCTCGCGGGACGGCTCACTTACGGAGCCGATGCGGCGAAGTCAGTGCGGCATTTCGAACAGGCACTCAAGCTCAATCCGGGCTCGGCCATCGCGCTCATGGAATACGCGAATGGTCTGCTGATGCTGCACGGCGAAGCGAAAAAGAAACAGGCGGTCGAGTTGTACCGCAAGGCGGCGGCATGCAAGCCGGCGGATGCGATGGAACGGCTCGACGTCGAGCAGGCAAAGGCGGAACTGGAATAGCCGCCTTCGTTCAGCGACCGTCCTTCAGGAAAAGCCCAAGCAGGACTGAGAGCACCACGCGTTCGAATTCGGCGCAAAAACGGGCAGTCACGCGGTCGGGATCCGGCACGCGTTCGGCGTCGGCAATGAGCCCGAACTGCACTTGCCCGTCGTACGAGAGGATGCTGATGCCGAGCCCGATGTCGCCCGACTGGGGCACCCAGAAGATAAGCCGGCCGATGCGACCTCCCGCCAGGTAGAGCGGCCGCTGCGGGCCCGGTACGTTGGTTGCGACGGCCGACGCCTTGGTCGACAGGAGGTCGATGGCCGCGGCCTCGACGGATGCCGGCAGGCGGCCGAGGGCTGCCATGAGCCCAAGCGTCAGCACGGGCTGGTACGAGCCCTTCAGCCGGGTCATCGCGGAGTGAACCTCGATCAGGCGCTCGAGCGGGTCCCGGATGCCGATTGGCAGCTCCAGGAACACGAGCCCGAAGTAATTGCCGAGCGACGCGACGGCACCGGGTTCGCGAAGGTTGACCGGCACGGCCGCGCGGATCACCACGCCGTCCGTGTCCTCGCCGTGCTGTCGCAGGTAACCGCCGAGTGCGCCCGCCGCCGTCGACATCAGCAGGTCGTTGATGGTGCAGCCGAGCACATGGGCGACGGCCTTCACTTCGGCCAGCGGCAGCGGATCGGTCCAGGCGGCTCGTTTCCTGGTGCCCAGTTTCCCCTTGAACCGGGTCGGCGGGTCGTCCGGGAGGAGCGCGACCCGAACAAGCTCTCCGGCGATGCCGAGTGCGTGGCGTGCCAGCTCTGCGGCCTGCTCCGGATTCTGCGCGAGTTCGAAAGCGCGCCCGAGGAACGCGGCACCTTCTGCATAAGCCTGGCTGAACAGGTCTGCGCCGGGAATGCTGAGCCGGCCGAGCGTGGATTCTTCTTTGCCGTCGGCGGCGGCGGCGGCGTGCGCAGCGGCCGCCTTGGCCCCTGCCTTGGTCCGCAGGGGATTCGCGTCGCCGTCGGTCAGCGTCAGGAAGACGCGGATCATCGCCATGCCGTCGGCATAGCAGTGGTGAATGCGCAGGATCGCGGCGCTGCCGCCCTGGAACCGCTCGATGAAATGGAATTGCCACATCGGATGGTCGCGGTCGAAGTCGGTGCTGGCGAGTCGCGAGACGAGGGCTTCGAGTTCGGAGTCACCCGCGGGCGCCGGCAGCCGGGCGCGGAGCACATGCCGGTCGAGATTGAAATCGGTGTCCGTTTCCCAGGCCGCCGAGACGGTGTCCTGGCGGGCGCGGCACCGAAATCGCGGGAAGGCGAGAAATCGCTCCCGGATCGTGCGTCGGAAACGGCGGAAATCAATCCGCGATTCGAACACGACCACCCCGACGATCATCATCAGGTTGGTCGGCCGATCCATACGCAGCCACGCGGCGTCGACCGCGGACATTCGTTCCGTTTCTGGGATCATGGGATTACAGTTCATGATAACCGCAATCGTTCGGGGAGCTGCAGATGGCGTATTTCGTCACGGGTGCGACCGGCTTCATCGGCCGCTACCTGGTCGATCGCCTGCTCGCGCGCGGCGAGCGCGTGTTCGTGCTCGTGCGGCCGCAATCGATGGAGAAATTCGCGGCGCTCCGCGATTTCTGGGGCGCGCGCGCGAGCCGTGCGGTGCCGATCCGGGGAAACCTTGCCGAACCGAACCTCGGCGTGTCGAAGGCGGATCTGCGGCGGCTCACGGGCAAGGTGGTTCACCTGTTCCATCTCGCGGCGATCTACGACCTGCAGGCGACGAGCGAGGATCAGGATCTCGCGAACATTGTGGGCACGGACCATGTGCTCCAGTTTGCGGACGCCGCGCAGGCCGGATGCTTCCATCACGCGAGCTCGATTGCCGCCGCCGGGCTCTACCAGGGTAGCTTCCGCGAGAACATGTTCGAGGAAGCGACCGGGCTCGAGCACCCGTATTTCCGGACCAAGCACGAGTCCGAGGCGCTGGTGCGAAACCGCAGCAAGCGGCCGTGGCGCATCTATCGGCCCGGGATAGTGATCGGGCATTCGCAGACCGGCCACATCGACAAGGTCGACGGTCCCTATTACTTCTTCAAGATGATCCAGAAGTTGCGGCAGTCGCTGCCGCCGTGGTTTCCGCTCGTCGGCCTCGAGGGTGGCTACATTAACCTCGTTCCGGTCGATTACGTCGTCGCGGCCATGGACCACCTCGCTCACCTGCCGGGCCAGGACGGACAATGCTTTCACCTGACCGACCCGCGCCAGCGCCGGGTCGGTGAAGTCCTGAACCTCTTCGCCCGGGCCGGGCACGCACCCACTATGGCGTTTCGCGTCGACCCGAAGCTGGTCGACCTGGTGCCGGTGAGCGTCACCGCCTCGATGGCGAACTACCGGCCGCTACAGCAGATGGTGGATACGATCCTTCGCGATCTCAGGATCCCACGCGACGTCATGCAATTTTTCAACTGGCAGACACGCTTCGACTGCACACGGACACAGCGCCTGCTCGAGGGCACTGACATCCGGGTGCCGGTGCTCGAAGACTACGCCTGGCGGCTGTGGGACTACTGGGAGCGCCACCTCGACCCGGATCTTTCTCTCGACCGCAGTCTCGCCGGCGCCGTGCGCGGCAAAGTCGTCATCATCACCGGCGGCTCCTCAGGAATCGGACTCGCGGCGGCCGAGCGCTGCGTGGATGCCGGCGCCAGGGTCATCATTGCCGCTCGCGACCCCGAAAAGCTCGAGTCGGCGCGTACGAGGCTCGCCGAGCGAGGTACCGTGTTCGCCTATGTCTGCGACATATCCGACAGCGCTGCCTGCGACGGTTTCGCGAAGCAGGTGATTGCGGATCACGGCGGGGTCGACGTGCTCGTCAACAATGCCGGGCGCTCGATCCGTCGCTCGATCGACCTCTCCTACGACCGTTTCCACGATTTCGAACGCACGATGCAGCTCAACTACTTTGCCGTCGTTCGGCTCACCATGGCCCTGATGCCATCGCTGCTCGAGCGGGGCGGACACGTCGTGAACATCTCTTCGATCGGCGTGCTGTCGAATGCTCCGCGATTCTCGGCCTACGTCTCATCCAAAGCGGCCATGGAGGCCTGGACCCGCTGTGCTGCCGCGGAATACGCCGATCGCGGCGTAACCTTTACCATCATCAACATGCCGCTGGTGCGCACGCCCATGATCGCGCCGACGAAGATCTACGATCAGGTCCCGGTTGCGACCCCGGACGAGGCCGCGGACATGGTGGCCGAGGCGATTACGGACCGGCCGAAGCGCATCGCGACCAGGCTCGGCATTGCGGCGGAAGTGCTGCATCTCGTCGCGCCGCGCGTCACCGAAGTCGTGATGAATACGGCCTACCGTATGTTCCCGGATTCGGCCCCGGCGCAGGGCGGGCAGGGCGAGAAGAAGCCGGAAGCGCCGCCCACGAAGGAGGCGCTGATGTTCGCCTCAATCCTGCGCGGCGTGCACTGGTGAGCGGGCGCTGATTCAACGAGGAGCGCTGCGCCTACAGACCGATGCCTTTCTTCCTGCCGTACTTTCGGGTACCGATCCGATAGGAGCCCCGAAATGGCGCCGAAGTACAGCAAGAAAGCCCAGCGCAAGGTGAAGCGCGCATTGCATGAGCGCAAGCGCGGCACCCTGCGGAGCGGCCGCTCGGGCAAGAAGGTGACAAGCCGCAAGCAGGCCATCGCGATCGGACTGTCCGAGGCCCGGCGCGCGGGCGCGCGCGTACCGAAAAAGCCGCCGTCCGGCCGCGCATCACGATCAAAGCACCGCTAGTTGCCCGGGTGGGCCACCGCTCGTCTACAATGCGGGCGCGAGAATGGTGCCCAGGAGAGGACTTCAGCCTTCGCGACGTAAGCGCAAAAACGGCATAAAACAAGGCTGTTCTGACGGAAGCATGTAACTGGTACATGTAACATGTGCCCTCCAATCGCGGGGAGCACATGGATACTACCCATCTCTTGCGGCGCGGCCAAACTTGGTACGTTCGCCTCGCGGTTCCTCCAAAACTGCAAGACTCGCTTGGACGCCAAGAGATCGTCCAGGAGTCTGCGCACGCGCGACCTCAGGGAAGCCAATCGGCGCAAGCATCGCGTCATAGCCGAACTCAAAGAGTCATTTGTCCGGGGTATATCCCCTCAGTTTTCCCCTCAGTACGTCTTCGAGAGCGCCCGCGAGTTGCGCGAGGCAATCGACCGGGGAGAGATCTCCCGGCGGAAGACGCGGAGATTGCCTTCGACGCAACCTTGGAGAAGTACAAGGAAGCCGCCTCTAGGAAACAGGGAGTCGACGCGCCGGGCGACCCCAAGGTAACCACGGATCAACTTCGCGTCGTCCGCCTGGCGAACAAGGTAGTCGCCAAAGGTGACGTATTTCTCCTCTCGGAGGCACGCTCGCTTTACCTTCGGGAGATCGCCAAGCGAGTCCGCAAGCAAACCCTGAGGGAGAAGGAACGCATTCTCGCCACCTTCGCCGGGTGGCTTGGCCCGGATGTGGAAGTCACCGCAGTTAGCAAGGCCGAGGCAGGGCGCTACGTCTCCGAAGTGCTTACTCAGCGCGACTATGCGGTCAAAACTATAAGGGACACCATCGGCCACCTCTCGGCTTTCTTTGCGTGGCTCGAAGGTAGAGGACGAATTGAGTTCAACCCTTGGCGCGGCGTCGCTGGCACAGTCAGGGACACAACGCGCGGCACCAAGCCGAAGCGGCGACCTTGGACGGATGCAGAATTGCACAAGCTACTCGAAGGCATTCTCGAGACTGACCCCTTGTGGCCCATGGTCGCGATCGCCGCGTACTCCGGAATGCGGCGCGAGGAGATCGCGAGCCTGAAAGTTGGGGACGTCACTGAGAAAGCTTTCAACGTCACTGAGGGGAAAACCGAGGCGGCTCTTCGCGCAATTCCAATGCATCCTGTGCTGGTTGATCTGGTCGCACGGCTAAAGAGGCAGTCAGGAGACGGCTTTCTGATCCCATGGTTACTCCGGGGCGGCACCGATGAAAAGCGTGGGCACTATGTGGGAAAGCGATTCAGCCACGTAAAGGTGCGTCTGGGCTTCAAGGACGAAGCGCTTAATTTCCATACGCTCCGAAATGCCTTCATGCAGCGATGCGAGGAGGCGGGCGTGCCTGAGTCTACTGTCAAGCTGCTGGTAGGCCATTCGCGGCCGTCACTTACTTTCGGAAGATATTCGCCGGGAGTTGCATTTGAGTCGCTCACGCGCGCGGTCGCGCGCGTCACCTTTGGAACCTTGGACAGCCTAGTCAAAGCCAAGTCAAGATCAATCGAAGTGAGCCGCAGCCAATCACGGCGTTACGTTCGCGCGCTCAGATAACTACCAAGTAAACCACACATGTACCAAAAAAGCGGCCGCCTCGCGGCGGCCGACAAATCGATCCATGCAATCCTATTCTAACGGCGGCTTAATTTGTCCGCGTCGTCAGTTCGTCGAGCAAGCAGTTCCGCGCGCAGAAGTTGCAATTGCACTTTCATGTGCAAGTTGTCCCAATGCTTGCGATTCTTGCCCAGCTGATCCGGCATACGCCCGATATCCTTGGTCGCGTTGTATGTCTCTTGCACCAATTCGGGGGCGAGCCTCTTCCATTCGGACATTACGCCTTGGAAGTTTGGTACCCAAACTGCATTCTCTGTATCAGGATCGATTGCTACGTAGTTGCGAAATGCAGCGAGAATTGGATAGGCCGCGCCCTTTGTAAGGCGATATTTATTGGGTGGTAGCTGCGCGAATGGGAAATCCAAAGTTTTCTTCTTGGGCGACGCCTCTTCCACGATATTCATTTTTCCTGCGCTCCCACCTGCGTCGTTATGCAAGTCATAAAAGTCGCGCCGGATGTTATCGAAGAGTACCAACCCGTCGCGCAGCAATCCGCGCAGGCGATAGTACTTGCTGTTACTAACTGATTTTCGATGCGCTTCGAAATCATCCGCAAACTTGTCGAGTGGGATGCTCCACTTTTCGTATGCCGCAATAGGGTGTTTGTTTGAATCATTCGGAAAGTCGAAAACGTTGAACATCTCGAGAATTGAAATCAAGTCGCGAACGTCATAGTCCTTCGCTTCCGATTCCTTCCACGAAATTCTGCCCGCATACGACGTGTCAGCGACCAGGTCCTTTAGCCAGTCAAACACCTTATCGATGTTGTAAATGGACTTTGGCGCAACTTGCATGCCGGTATTCAAGCCGCGGGCAATATCAGTTATGAGGCCGGCCTTCACTTTCGTTCGTACGTATACCTCGACGTGTTGCTCAGGAGGCGTTGTGCCTTCGGCGTTGCATTCCTCGATTATTTTGGCAGTGTGTGCTCCATCGACAATTCCACCGGCATCGTCATCGACTGAGACCTCAAACAGGTTTGTGGCTTTGTCGATCAACTTAACGTCGGTCGCAAGAATTGTGATTCCTTTGTTCATAAGGTCGAAAGTGCCAAGAATCGAAGCTTTGCCTTCTAGGCTTTCTCGGACATCGCGATAGACACGACGATTTAGGCCGACCGGGTCGCGAGCGTTTGCGGCCGCGCTTATTCCACTTGGGAAATAGCGCGCGGGTACTGTAAACCAGTACTTCTCGACTGCTTCAAAAACGGGGTGGTTAGTACGGCGTGCTTCTGCCACGCGGAAAACATGGGTACTGATGCCCATAAGACCTCCTCAATGCCGACGATGCGGCTTGGTTTCCGAACACGTCAAGCACACGGTGGCGCTGACAGGTGGAAAGTATCAGGATCGGCCCGGGCCAGCAACTAGTTGCAAGTAAGGCGCATTGACCGGCGGGGATTGTGGAGCCGCGCAAGGCGGGGTCGTCCCATGTTAGACGTAGAAACAGTATTCGTAGTTGGTGCCGGGGCGGGCGTCCCATACGGCTTTTCGACGGGCCAAGCCTTGCTTGAGAAGGCGCGCCGGCTACCCGAGCGAAAATTTCCGATTTTTACCGGGGGAGCAGTCACGCCGGCGCAGTCAGTGCCACTGGTTGAAGCACTGAGGACAACTCTCGAGGGTTCCATAGATGCGATGCTTGAACATCGACGTGAACTTTGGTTGCTAGGGAAGAAGTTGATCGCAGGAATGATTCTCCAAGAAGAGAATGGCGCACGTGGCTTCCAGGACGCCGCAACAGACTGGTTGCCGATCATATTTCGCATGATGGTCCAGAACACGCGCTCACTTGACGAGTTTCTGCGAAAGCCAGTGTCATTTGTGACGTTTAATTACGACCGGCTAGTTGAATTTCGCCTCATCAATGGTCTTCATAGCCACTATGGTTGCTCGATCGAGGAAGCGATTCGGGCTGTCCTTTCAATGCCAATTCTTCACGTGCACGGATACATCGGTCCGCTTTATCAGAGCGCCGGAGATGACGAACTGAACGCGATTCCATTTGGGTCTTTCAAGGAAATAGAGGCTGAATCCGAAGAGAACTTTACAGGATTGGCGGCAAGTAACGCTAACCAATCAATCAAGATTGTTCACGATTCAGTCGACAATTCTCCGGAATTCACACGCGCGCAGGAGTTCCTCGTAAATGCGGAACAGATACTTTTCCTTGGATTTGGCTTTGGCGAGCGCAACGTAACCCGTTTGCACACGGACCTTATCGAAGTAGACACTAGAGTCTATTGCTCCACTTTTAGGATGACTGCAGGCGAAGTACGTCACCAAGTGTTGCGGGCGTTTCCGAGGCACGATGCGGATCGAGTTGTAAGATCAGACGGCCAATTGACGCAAGTATTGCGCGAAATCGTTGATGTGCTCCGTTGAAGTGACAAGGTGAATCGACGGGGGAGTTCTACGCACCGGCGATCGCGAACATCCCTCACGCTTACTGCCACTCTGTGATCAAAAAAAGGCCCGCTGGTGTAGCGGGCTTTTCAATCAGTGGCATTTGCTGACTAGCTGCGCACACCCCGAAGATATGATTCCCAAAGATCCCGAACGCTGCGACCCTGTGCCGTGTACCAGAAGTGCGGCCCGCGATATTGGTCACTCTTGTATCCCCGCAGCTGCATCAATTCCCTCGCTAAGGCAGACATCGAGCAGATGCGCCCCTGGTACTCAAGATCGTCACCCCTAATTGTGGCTGCGAATCCCTCGATCTTTTCCCGCGGTAATCGTGGAGGAACAGGGTCTGACCGTTACTGAGACTCCCTTGCTGGATCAAGTCGCGGAGACTGGCCTTTTGAGCCTTGCCCCGGCTAGTTGTGGCGGGTGCCATCGGTGGTTTCGGCGTTTCGATAAGACCACGAACAGGTTCGGGAGGATGTGGAAACTTAACCTCGCCGACCGCCAAGAGCCGGCGGAGCACTGCATTCGGTGTCTCTCCAAAGCCCTGAACCTTAGCTTCAAGCGCGCGAAATACTTCTGTATCGACGTCAATTGATGGCATTTCGGCTGTCCTTAACCTTAGAACAAGGCTAAGGATCTCACACTTATCCTTATTGTCAAGGATTTTGTACGTGCCACAAGGCAGGGCTAGGTCCGATCTCTCTCGGTGGCTCCTCGCTGCAACTTCGGGTCAACCGCGTCGACCATTGCAAGGTAACCCTCAGTTTCGCCGTGATTGATTCGCGTCACGGTCACCGTCAAAAGCTGCCTGAGGGCAGGGCGCGAGTAGCAATCGTCCGAAAAGGTGTATGGCTTTTTCGCAGCATTCCGCGCACGACTCACAAGCGATTCTCGGCTCAGCATGCATTCGATGAGAAACACGCCTTCCTTGCGAGTCTTCCAGAGAGCAACTGCGCCTTGCAGGACAACAACCTTCCGGCGCGCTGCTTTTAGCTTCAGAAGGTCGACTAGCTGAGTGTCGCCGTTCGCGAAGTGACTCAGGAAGTACACGCCGCGGGCGACCAGTCCGTCGACTCGCTGAAGGAAGTAATACTCCCCGAGGGCGGCCTCGAAATCGCGCCCAGCGAGAACGAGCGGGCTTGCGTACAGGACGCGCCTTACGCCGTCTGCGGGAGAGCGAACGTCGAGCACTTCAGCAGCTAATTCAGTTTCCATGGGTTTGCCTGCGGCGTCCCTGAGGGGTCAACTTCGCCGGTTTCCCAAAATCTACTAAGGGGGCCTTCGTACAATGCGGCGCTGGCTTCCCCCCGTATACCCCGGCCGCTTGCCAACACTCACACTGCGCTGAACCTTAGCCGCTTCTCCTCGCAACCCAAGCCGCCGCGCTGCCGTGAGCACATTGCTGGCAACCCAAGCGCCGCCACCAGGCGACTTCACGCCGCGCTCATTCAGCAAGGTCGCTGCCGTCCGGAGGGAAGCGCCGCCCTGAAGCGCGCTCGCAAGCTGCCACCTCAGCGACTCTGCGCGGGCCTGCGCCTGCGCCTGCAGTCCCTTCACGCCTAGCAGAGAGCGAGCCTTCGCTACCCTGCGGGACACCGCGCGTGTCCCAGCCTGACCCCGCCCGGCTCGGCGGCCTGCAACCCCCGCCTTGGTCCGCTCGGAGATCAGCGCGCGCTCTTTTTTCGGCCAAGGCGGCGAAGAGGTGGAGGATGAACGGATCGGCCTGCCTGCCAAGGTCCGTCACGATGAACTCAACGCGCTCGGCCATGATCCCCGAGACGAAGTGAACGTCGCGGGAGAGTCGGTCTAGCTTTGCCACGAGCACCGGGCCGCGCACCTTGCGGGCCGCCTGCAGGGCTGCCTTCAGCTGAGGCCGCCGCTCCAAGGCATCCGCGCCCTTGCCCGTCTCGACCTCGCGAAACCACTTCGCAACCTTGAACCCCTCGCGCTCCGCGAAGGCACCTATCGCCTCGCGCTGGGCCTCAATACCAAGGCCGCTGCGCCCCTGCTGCTGAGTGCTTACCCGAACGTAGCCGACAGCGTCCTGCGTCATTGGTGAGCCTCCTGAGAGGCCACGCTGCCAGAAAAGCGCAGGGTGTACAAGGTACCAGTCGAGCGTGGGGGTGTACTTGAACGCGGGTAGAGTCGGGGAGCTAGACGAGAACTGTTCTCAGTAATCTCGTCTAGGAGCTGCGCAAGTCTCGACCTTGCTGCGGGTCGTACTTTTCGGAGATCGCCGCTTATAGCTCAGACGGGTATGCCAGGAATGACATTCCTGAGGCAGATCCCTGACCCCACCTCCGACACCCCTCAGGGAGACCCCCGCCACGCGGCACCAGGCGGGCACCCGCAACGGACGGGGTGCCCGACGGGCGGGCGAAGGAGCGGGCGGCACAACCGCGCAACCGTTTGGACGTCCCCTTTGTCCGCGCTGACTGCACCCGAGTCTGTTGTTCAACTAACCAAGTGAGATCACATGCCCAGAAATGCCATATGTGCGGCACAAGGCTGCACCGAGTTGCGACGCGGCCGCTCGACGTACTGCGTCCCACATGCGGCGCGTCAATACCGTTACGGAGATCCAACTATGACCGCCATTCAAGACTTCCAGTACCGTCCCGATCGCGCGTTTATTCGTGAAGGTCTCGGCCGCTACAGGAACACCACGGCAGTGGTATCAGCGTTGGCGCTCGCCGAGCACATTCTCAGCTATTCACCTGACCATGGATGGACCTGGCAGCATCAATTGCAGAGCCGAATGCTCGCGCTTCGTGCTGCAGGCAAGAGTCCGCTGGAAATTGTACAAAGAGTCGCGGAGCACTACGCATTGGCCGACAGACAACCGCACCTGTTCAAAACGCAGCGATCAGAACACTCGGCGCTTGCCCGCCACGTACTGCATCTGATCAAGTGGAATAGGTGGCGTCCGAAAACGCGTCTATTAATTTCTTTTGGTGCAATGCTCGCCGATGACCTCGGATTGTTTGCTCTCCAACTCTTGCAGCGCTTGAGTCAAGATCTGGCAGTGCGACAGGAGTTGCGGCGGCAGACAATGGACTTTGATGGAAAGTATTTCTGACGAGACGGACGGGCGAACGATGGAACTTCACAGCGTATGGCGGTATTGGTTCGCGGAAAAACCTGTGACGCAGTTGGAAATTTCGCCGGTTCGTTGCAGCGACTACGCCAACGTGTCAGAGCATCGCACCAGAACTAGACTCTCAGAATGGAGGACGAACGTACATCATCGCCACCAATGCGGCTCGAACGCTGGAAGAGCCGCTTGGACTACAGACGGCGTCCACGAACCGACGCGCAGATACTTCAGGCGCGCTGGACACCACCGCATGATTTTGATCTGACCAAACCTGAGGGGCGCATGGCGCGACTGATGCAGTTACGCCAGGAGCGGCGGCGGGTCGAAGCTGAGGTGAAAAACCTTGACCCGGTCGCGAAGGTCGTAAAGAAGTACAACGCTGCGCTTCGAAGAGAGCGCGCGAAGCGCAAGGACTGGTATTGGGGGGAAGAGCACAAGGACGCGCCAGTCTTTCGCAAATGGAAGCAGGCGCCGACGCAGTTAGCCCATCTCCACACATATATCCGCGCGATGGAGAAGTCGAACCGAAGTGCAGGAGCGCGCTATCGCCGAAAGTTAAGGCGCGCCCGAAAGGAGGCGCAAAGGCCCTGCAACAGAGAAAGGCGGAGGGAGCGTGACAAGGCAAAGCCGCCGATGACACAAGAAGAGCGCGACCGCCGAAACGCAAGGCGTAGGGCGAGGTATGCGCAGCGGAAGGATGGTCCAAATCCAGCTGATACAAGATCGATAGCTCGTTATTCAAGTAACTGATTGAACCGTCAAAGAAAATGCCATCGTCCGTCAAATTAAGGTTCCACCTTGAATAACTAGAGAGTCGAACTTTCCGCTTCGGATTTGTTGAAGCTCGCAGCCTTGTCCAGTACGGCTGAACAATTTCGCATCTCGTTTTCACCCTAACTCGTTGAGTTGGGTAACGAAATGTTCCTCGTCCGTCGGATTGAGTGACCTCGAAATACTACCCAGTCGAACTCGATGCTCTTGGCTCTCGATAGCGACAGCTAAGCCTGATCGCCGCGAATCATCGGTCATACACGTATTCCCTTTTTGTCGTCCCCTGGGGCGACTTCGATCTGGAGTCCCTTTGAAAACCATTCCCGACGTCATGTCCGACGCCGAGCGTGGGAAGCCCTGCAGGCCAAGGTCCGCAGGACCTCCTACGAGCGCGGGCTGCTGCGGGGCGTTCCTCTGCGCGAATGCGGAGGCCAAGCGCCGCCGCGAACAGGTACCGCCGCCAACGCTCAATGAAGCGATTGGGCGGCACCTGCGCGAATCGACGCGCGTGCCCTTCGACTGCGCCGCGCTTCCGCGCCTCGACTGGGATAGAACCTGGCACATCGCACCGGAGCTACCGACCACCTGTCGACGAAGTGCGCGTTGCCGAGCAGCTGGCCGAGGCTTTGGCACAGCCGTCACGGGAACGCCTGGCGAAATTCGGGTGGCTGATTCATCTGCCCTACGGTGCGACCGTGCCCCGGAGCACATGCAGCACGATTCCTACCGCTGGGAAATTCCCGCATGGGCACTGAAGGCAGGGATCCCGACGACATTCGCGATGATATTCTTCTGCGACATCGTCGACGGCCGTCATGGATGAGAAGCGCCTGAGCAAGATCTCTGGCGGGGCGCAAGTACACCGGAAAGGCGGAGACGAAAGCGAAGCGCGCGCTGCATTCCGGCGAGAAGTCAGGACTGGACGCTCATGCGGAAGGCGCACCTCCGCAAACTTCGGGGGCGACTCGAGCCGGGCACAGAACATCCTGCAGGCTAAACCTGCGGGCGAACGTTCCCGCTGATCGCCTGACCGTCTCACAGGGCTACGTCGACTCCGCCGTGGCCGCGATCAAAGCGGCGAGGGTGAGCTACGGACTGCCTGGCGCAGAACCCGAGTGGAACAGCAGAGAGCGCCTGACGCAGCCGCCTGGCAGTTGTCGAGAACGGTTCTCGATAATTTCATCTGGGAGCGGCGCAACTGTCGGGAGGGGTAACACCTAGAGGGTCATGGAGATCTCGGCTGATTTGTATTTGCGTCCGAGTCACAGGGGCATTCCTGACGCGTACCGTGGATTGCACGGGAACTGTCAGAAGAAAAGGAAAGCCTGGCGCTGGGAGCAAGACTCCCCAAAGGACAGCGCGTGGTGCGGCTAGGTTGTTGGCGAAGACAGGCGTACCGAGCGCATTTTCACTACCCCCCTTTTTCAGAGCGATAAGTTCCTGACGGGAAAGTGAATGCTGCCAAAAAACGCCATGCGAAAAAAATTCACTGCATATAAGGATCGCGCGTGCACGCGCACGCGCGCACGTACAGGTACACATGAAGGCACGACTGGTGAACCTGATAAGGACTGTTACACCTACTACTACTCATACACCTAAGGTTTACACCTAATGGTTACACCTAGAATAAACGTCAGGTGACCCAGCAAATACACTGAAGTTCACTTTAGGTGTAACTGCTGTATGTCCTGACGTCGAACCTAGAGTGAGACGTCTTGGCTGTCGAAGATAGTTCGACACTGCGCTCTTCCTTTCGGCCACTCGCATGATCGTCAGCACGCCGAAGTAGAAGCTTTCTGTTTCCCGACCTTCACGCGAGCAGAACGAAAGCTATTAACGGTCCCCCCGCCATAGGAACCGTCGATCACATCGACGTGCTTTCGACACAGGTATCTTCCGAAACCTTATCTCCTCTGTCGCCGCCGCCGCGCAGCCTTTTCTGTGCGGGGGTTTCGGAGACAAGCAACGCACAGAAGCAGGCGGCACTTCTTAGTTGGTTTGGCGCTAGGCGCGAACCGGACGGCTCCCCGCTAGTTGGTAAGCCGGCAACCCGCCAGCCTTACAGCTAGACAACGGGGCGACTAGCAAAACGCGAGGTCAGCGACGCGCAGCCTCCGACTCTCTTCCCGGAGAGCCGGGGGCCGCTGGCATTACTCAATTCACTTGGAGATTTTCATGTCCGATGAACCCATCAACACACCGGAAAACGACCGGCAGGTGGCAGTCGATGCTGTGATCGCTGCCGTCACGGCGAATCGTGGAACTCCGGCGCTAGTGACTACGCCGAGTCGGCCGCCGAACATGACCTATACGGCCAAAACCGGCCAGGTCACTTACGCGAGCGACGAAGACCGGCAAATTGCCGAAGCGCGCGGAGTCGAAGTCGACACTCTC
>CAWFXH010000007.1:0-600238 GCA_963819705.1 uncultured Gammaproteobacteria bacterium | reverse complement strand
CTCCTGCACGCGGATTTCGACAACGGCTACGACGCTTTCGCGATCGACAACGGCTTCCGGACGCGGTCGGACCGGCCGGGCCGCGATTCGCAGCGCTCCGACGGAGCCTCGCTGGATCTGCACCTGCCGGTCAACGGGCAGCGGGAGCTGCGATCGATCACGGCCTGGGCGGAATCGGACATCGTCTCGAGCTTCGATGGAGACTGGGGCAACGAGCGCGACTGGGGCGACGCGGGTCCCTACGATTTCTTTTCGGAAACGCAGCGCACCCGCCGCACGCTCTCCGAGGACCTGCGCTTCGCGGGCGCGCAGGGCGGCGCCGTGTCGTGGATATCCGGCCTCTGGCTCCTGCGCCTGGAAGAAGGCAACCATATCGCCGACGACGGCCTGTACCTCACGGATGCTTTCGTGCGTGAGCTCGACAGCCGGTACCGCGCTACCAGCGTGGCGCTGTACGGGCAGGCGAACTGGGCCGTTACGCCGGCGACGAGGGTCGCCGCGGGGCTGCGACTCGAGCAGCGCAATGCCCGATACGCTGACAGCGACGCCCTCGGTTTCGATCCGCGCGACCGGATGTGGGGCGGCGAACTTTCCGTGACGCATCGCGTCCTTGCGACCCAGAGCCTGTGGGCGACGCTGGCACGCGGATACCGCGCGGGCGGATTCAACATCGGGACCTCGGTACCAGCCGATCGCCAGCAGTTCGGGAGCGAATATCTGTGGTCGGCAGAGGCGGGCTGGAAAGGCGCGAATGCCTTGGGAAACCGGCGCGCGGACGTCAATGTCTTCTACATGCATCGCGAGCACCCACAGGTCGCGACGTCGCTGCAACTCGACCCGGAGGACCCCCTGACTTTTATCTTCCTGACCGACAATGCCGAGAGCGGCGAGGCCTGGGGCCTCGAATCGTCGGCGGCCTGGCTCGCCGGTGAACGACTCGAGCTCGAAGCGACGCTGTCCCGGATGGAGTCGCGGTATCACGGCTACCGATTCGGCGATCGCGACCTCGAAGGCCGCGCGTTCGCCCACGCGCCGGAATGGAAGGCGTCGCTCGCGGTTACCTGGCGGCACGCGTCGGGCTGGATGGCCCGTGCCGACCTTTCGGGCGAGGCGGGTTTCTATTTCGACACCAGCCACGACCAGCGCGCCGATTCGCGCTTCCTCGCGAACATGCGCGCGGGATTCGATGCCGGGCGCTGGTCGGTCGAAGCCTGGGTGCACAACCTGTTTGACGAACGCTACCCTGTCCGCGGCTTCTACTTCGGCGACGAGCCGCCGGATTTCCCGACCAAGCTCTACCTGCGCTGGGGAGACCCACGCCAGGCGGGCGTAACCGCGCGCTTTTCCTTCTGAGGTGCCGCCATGCATGTTGCCGTCGAAATGAGTCTGTATCCGCTCACGAGCGAGTTCATCCCGCCAATCCTCGATTTCATCGAGCGCCTCAAGGCGCATCCAGGCCTCACGGTCGTGACGAACTCGATGAGCACGCAGGTGAGTGGCGATTACGATGCCGTTTTCGACGCGTTGCGGGCCGAGATCGGGCACAGCCTCGCGGGTCCGCGCCGGGCCGTCTTGGTGATGAAGGTGCTGGGTGGAGCCGACTGAGTTTGCCGCAGTCGCCTTTGGCGTCGGCTACGTCCTGCTGGCGATCCGCGAGCACCGCGCCTGCTGGATCGCAGGCGGAATCAGCACGGCGCTCTATGCCGTCGTCTTCTTCCGCGCGGGCCTGCCGATGCAGGCGGCGCTCCAGCTGTTGTACGTCGCGATGTCGGGCTACGGCTGGTTCGCATGGCGGAACGAATCCGGGGGAGCGGCACCGACGCGTTCGTGGCCCCTGTCGCGCCATCTGATGGCCCTGGCGGGCGTCGCGGTCGCGACGGCTTTAAGCGCGCCGCTCGCCGCGCGCTATGCGCTCGCTTCGTCGCCGGTCGCGGATTCGCTAGGCACCTGGGCGAGCGTCGTGGCGACGTGGCAGCTCGCGCGCCGGATCATCGACAACTGGTACTGGTGGATCGTGATCGACACGGGTCTGGCCGCCCTGTTTGCTGCGCATGGGCTCAGGATGACCGCAGCGTTGTATCTTGCCTTTGCGTTGCTCGCGGTCGCCGGCCTCTCGAGCTGGCGCAAGAAACGGGCCGGCGCATGAATGCCTGGGGCCGCGCCGAGACCGAGGCCGCGATCGACGCAGCAGTCACTGCGCTCGGCCTCCGACGGCCGGAGATCACGGAACTTGCCGGCGGCGTCGTCAACCGCAGCTTCCGGATCCGTGACGGCGACCGCGACTACGTCCTCCGACTGGCGGGAGACGCGGCGACGGGACTCGGCGCGAACGCCCGATCAGAACTCGCGATGAATGCGCTCGCGGCGGGCGCCGGGCTGGCGCCTCCCATCGTGCTCGCAGACGCCACGCGGGGATACATCGTTTCCCGCCATGCGGCGGGCAGGACTCCGGGCAGGATGGACGCGCGCGAGCCGCGATTCCTGCGGCGGCTTGGCGAGTGGATCGCGCGCCTGCACGCCCTGGATCCGCCGCCCGGCCTGCCGGTCATCGACTTCGGCGAGCGTGCCGCGGGTTGCCTGGTACGCGCGATGGCGCGGCGGCCGGACGGAGTCCTCGAGGAGCTTGCGGGAGCGCTGGCACGGCGGCGCGCGGCGTTGCCACCGCCCGTTCGCTTCACCGCCTGCCACCACGACCTGCATCACCGGAATCTCCTGGACGACGGCCGTCGCCTGCTCGCAATCGACTGGGAATACGCGGGCCCCGGCGACCCAGCCGCGGACCTGGCGTCCTGCGTTGGCTACCAAGATCTCGGCACCACGCAGGTGGACTCGCTGCTCGCCGGTTACGGCCGGGATTCCGGCTCGCTGCGCGAGCGAATCGCGGCCCTCGGCTGGATATTCGATTGCCTCTGGTTCGCCTGGAATGTTACTGCGCAACTGGCGGGACTCGAAGTCGATCCGGTCGAACAGACCCGGCTCGCGGCCCGGCTCATGGGATGATCGGTTGCACAGCCACAGGCGCTTCGCGCAAGATGCGCGACGCCTCACGCCGGGATCAGTCAGGGGTTCGTAGTGGCCGAGATCACCGTAACCGATCGCGACGGCGGCGTGCATCGCGTGAACGCGCGCGAGGGCGTGAGCCTCATGGAGACTCTGCGCGAGCTCGACTACGGAGTCGCCGCCATCTGCGGCGGCATGTGTTCCTGCGCGACCTGCCACGTGTACGTCGCCGCGCCCTGGCTCGACCGGTTGCCTCCGATGCAGGGCGACGAAAAGGAGATCCTGCAGGAACTCGAAAGCTACCGGCCGAAAGGTTCCCGGCTGTCCTGCCAGATTCCGTTCGAGTCCGCGCTCGCCGGTGTTGAAATTGAGATCGCGCCCGAAGAGTAGCCGCCCGGCTAGCGCTGCTCGGCCTGCGCGGCGACGGCCCGGGCAGCGGCCTCGATCGTAGCCGCGTCTCCCAGGAACCGGCGCGGCGCCGCGGGGCGCAGGTCTGCGTCCAGTTCGTAGAAAATCGGCACGCCGGTCGGAATGTTGAATTCCACGATTTCCGCGTCGCTCAAGCCATCCAGCATCTTGACGAGTGCGCGCAGGCTGTTGCCGTGCGCGACCACGAGCTGGTCACCGCCCGCGATGAGCGCAGGGGCGAGGCGCTCCTTCCAGCAGTGTTCAACACGCCCGAGCGTGTCCTTGAGCGACTCGGTCGCCGGCAGCGTGCCGGCGTCGATGCCGCCATAACGCGCGTCGAAGCGAGGATGGCGCGGGTCGTCGGCGTCGAGCGGCGCGGGGGCGACATCGTAGCTGCGACGCCAGATCTTGACCTGCTCCGCGCCGTACTTCGCGGCCGTCTCCGCCTTGTCGAGTCCCTGGAGAGCGCCATAGTGGCGTTCGTTCAGGCGCCAGTCGCGCTCGACGGGCATCCACATGCGGTCAATCTCGTCGAGCATGATCCAGAGCGTGCGGATCGCACGCTTCAGCACGGAGGTCCAGGCCCGGCTGAACTCGAAGCCCTGTTCGCGCAGCAGCCGCCCTGCGGCGCGCGCCTCGTCGCGACCCCGGGCGGTCAGGTCGACGTCGGTCCATCCGGTGAAGAGGTTTTCGAGGTTCCAGGTGCTCTGTCCGTGGCGCACGAGCACAAGTTTTCGTGGCATGGCGCGGCCCTCAACGCTTGAGCAGGTGCTTCACTGCCTGCAACGCAACCGAGAGCGTCGGGAAGTCCGCGGCGCTCGTGGTGCGTATCTCGCGCATCATGCGGTCGAGGTTCTCGACGGCGGATCCACCCGACCTGAGCCATGCGGCGACACGCGCTTCCGCGTCTCCCCCGTGCCTTTCCGCGAGGACCTTGTCGCAGAGCTTACGCTGAAGCGAATACGCTTCCTCGCGCAGCGAGCCACGCGCGACCGCCTGCCAGTGACCCTCGACGGTGAGTCGCTCGATCTGCATGCGCAGCCAGTCGAGGCCGAGCGCCGCGCCCAGGCCGAAATAGACGCGTGCTGCGTGCCCGATCGCCGCGTTTCGCGCATGGGCGGCCTCGACGATGTCGACGCCGGAATTGAGCGCGCCGAGGCTGGCGACACGCCGTGCAACCGACGGCGCAATCCCCTCGTGGGAGAACCGCTTGAGCGCCCGATCGTACTGCTCGACCTCGGTCCCGCGAATCAGCTCGGGCAGGTCGCGCATCAACTCGCGGATGCCGGGTCGCAGGTGGGATACGGCGCGTTCGATGTCGAGGTCGTCGCCCTGGTTTTTCAGGACCCAGTAACTGAGGTGGCGCAACAGCCGGGTCGTCTCGTACATCATGTCGTACTGGAGCGCCGTCGGCGCCTTGTCGTCGAGCGCCTCGATGTCCGCCCACAGTTCCCGCATGCCGGTGATTTCGCGCGCGATCGAATAGGCGCGGGCGATGCTGCCGACGTCTGCGCTCGTGTCCTCCTGCATGCGGATGGCGAACACCGGCCCCATGCGGTTCACGAGGCTGTTGGTGATTGCCGTCACGATAATCTCGCGGCGCAGCTGGTGCCGCAGGATCTCCTTCGGATAGCGGCGTTGCACCGGCTCCGGGAAATAGCGGGTCAGTTCGCCGCTCAGGAAGGGGTCACCGGCGATATTCGAATCACCGAGCCGGTTGGACAACCAGATTTTCGAGTATGAAAGCAGCATCGCGAGCTCCGGACGCGTGAGTCCGAGGCCCTTGGAGCGGCGCTCCACGATCTCGTCGGCCGTCGGCAGCGCCTCCAGCGCGCGATCGAGTGTGCCCGCGCGTTCGAGCGCATGGATCACGTGGCCGAGCTCGGCGATCCGCTCCACGGCGCGAGCCTGGAATGTCGAGATCGCGAGGCTTTGAAGGTAGTTGTTGCGCAATACGAGGCGGCTGACTTCCTCGGTCATCCTGGCGAGCAGGCTGTTCCTCGCCGCGCGTCTCAGCCGGCCCGTCGCCATCAACGGGTTGAACAGGATCTTCAGGTTGACTTCGACGTCGGAGCAGTTGACGCCGGCCGAATTGTCGATGAAGTCCGTATTGATGTGCCCGCCCAAGGCGGCATACTCGATGCGCCCGCGCTGGGAAAATCCGAGGTTGCCGCCCTCGCCAACCACGCGGCAGCGCAGGTCCGCGCCATTGACACGCACTGCGTCGTTGGAGCGGTCGCCGATCTCGGCGTGAGTCTCGTCCGTGGCCTTCACGTAAGTGCCAATCCCGCCGTTCCAGAGGAGATCGACGGGGAGCTTCAGGATCGCGCGGATCACCTCGACCGGCGGCGACGACGGCGCCACGATGCCGAGCATCACCCGCGCCTCCGGGGAGAGCGCGATCGTCTTGGTCTGTCGCGAGTGCACGCCGCCGCCCTTCGACAGCAGACGCTTGTCGTAGTCATCCCAGCTCGACCGCGGCAGTGCGAACATTCGCTTGCGCTCGGCAAAGCTCCGCGCGCCATCCGGCGACGGGTCGAGGAAGATGTGGCGGTGGTCGAACGCCGCCAGCAGCCGGATGTGCGGGGAGAGCAGCATGGCGTTTCCGAACACGTCGCCCGACATGTCTCCGATGCCGGCGACCGTGAAATGCTGCGACTGGGTGTCCCGGCCGAATTCGCGGAAGTGGCGCCGGACGGATTCCCAGCCGCCACGGGCAGTGATTCCCATCTCCTTGTGGTCATAGCCGGCGGAGCCGCCTGAGGCGAATGCGTCGCCGAGCCAGAAGCCGTATTCCTCGGAAATCGCATTGGCCACGTCCGAGAACTTCGCCGTCCCCTTGTCCGCGGCGACCACGAAATAGGCGTCGTCGCCATCGTGCCGGACGACGCCGGCCGGCGGCACGACCCTGCCCGACCGAACGTTATCGGTGACGTCGAGCAGCGCGCGGATGAACCAGCGGTAGCATTCAGTGCCTTCCGCCTGTGCCTCGTCGCGGCCTGCGGGCAGCCGCCGCGGGACGAATCCGCCCTTGGCGCCGACCGGAACGATGACCGTGTTCTTTACGTTCTGCGCCTTCATCAGGCCGAGGATCTCGGTACGGAAATCCTCGCGGCGGTCCGACCAGCGCAGGCCGCCGCGCGCGACCCAGCCCATGCGCAGGTGCACGCCCTCGACACGCGGCGAATGCACGAAGATCTCGAACATCGGTCTCGGCAGCGGGACCTCCGCGAGCCGACGCGGGTCGATCTTGATCGCGAGGTAGGGACGGCGCGCCCCGTTCGCGTCGGACTGGAAGTAGTTCGTACGCAGCGTCGCGTCGATCGCGGCGAGGAATGCGCGCAGGATCCGGTCGTCGTCGATCCGGGTGACCTTCGCGAGCAGGCGATCCAGCGCTCGGCGCTGCGCCGCCTCCGCACGCCGGCGCTCCGCGGCCTGCAGGCCGGTATCGAAGCGCGCAAGGAAAAGCCGCAGCAGGTGTCCCGCGGCGGCGGCATTGCTCGCAAGCGCCTCCTCGATGTATGCCTGGGAAAGCGGCATCCCGAGCTGGCCGAACCAACGCGCATAGGTACGAAGCACTACCGCCTCGCGCCAGTCCAGGTCGGCCGCAAGCACCAGCCGGTTGAATCCGTCGTTATCCGCGTGGCCAGTCCAGACTTTTGCGAACGTCGTCATGAGGCGCGGCCCGTCGCTGTCGAGGTCGATGCGGACACCCCGCGGATGCTCGAGCTCGAAGTCCTGGATCCAAACGTCTCCCGCGCCGCTCTCGAGCTCGTAGGGGCGCTCGCTGATCAGCTTGAGACCGAGGTTCTCGATCGTCGGCAGGACGTCCGAGATCGGAATCGGTCGGCTGGTGCGCAGCAGCTTGAACTGGACCTTGTGCGGCGGCTGGTCATTGCGGCGATACAGGCTCATGTGCAGCCCGGCGGGCTCGGACAGCAGCCGTTCGAGCGAGGCGATGTCGTCCACCGCGACCTCGAGTGACGTGTCGTCCTGATAGGCGGCCGGGAAGGCTTCGCCCCAGGCTCGATAGAGCCGCAGCGCCTCGGCCTCGCCATGGGCGTCGAGCAGCGAGTCCTTCAGCCTGTCCTGCCAGGTCCGCACCGTCTCCGCTATCTGCTGCTCGAGCTCGATCGCGTCGACGCCCGCATTGGATTCGGTCGGCGTGCGCACCAGCATGTGCAGCCGCGCGAGCACGGACTCGGACAGCGTGACCTGGGACTCAATCGTGGTACCGCCGAAGGCATTCAGCGCGAGACGCTCGATGCGCTCGCGCGCCTGGGTGTTGTAGCGGTCGCGCGGCACGTAGACGAGGCAGGAATAGAAGCGGCGGAAGATGTCGCGGCGAACGAACAAGCGCACTTGTGCGCGTTCGTATAGGTTGACGATGCCGCGCACGATCCGGACCAGGTCGGGGACGGTCGCCTGGAACAGCTCGTCGCGCGGAAAGGTTTCGAGGGCGTGGACGAGCGCCTTGTTGTCATGGCTCGAAGCTTTCAACCCGAAATGGTCGATGACGCGCTGGATCTTGTGGCGGAGCACGGGAATTTCCCACGGGCTCCGGCTGTAGGCCGACGACGTCCACAGCCCGATGAAGCGCTGCTCGCCCGTGACCCTGCCGGCCGCGTCGAATGTCTTCACCCCGACGTAGTCGAGGTAAGTCGATCGATGGACGGTGGCGACGGTGTTCGCCTTGGTGATGATGAGTGGCTCGGCCGCGCGTGCAAATTCGCGCACGCCGCCGGTCAGCGTGACCGTCTTCGGCCTGCGCCGCGCGGCGCGGCGCATGATGCCGAGCCCCGAGCGCGGATCGGGGACCAGCAGGTCCCGCCGGGCACCGCGGCTCAGCCGGTACTCGCGGAAACCGAGGAAGGTGAAGTGGTTGTCTTCCATCCACTCCAGCAGGGCCTGCGCCTCGCGCACCTCGCTCTTGTGGCCGCGCACCCGGGCGGTTCCCAGCTCGGCCGCCACTTCGAGTGCCTTCTCACGCATGCGGCGCCAGTCGCCGGTTGCCGCCCGGATGTCGTCGAGCATGCCGCGAATGCCCCGTTCGATGGACGCCAGGCGCCGCGGGTCCGGCTCACGGTCGATTTCGATCAGCTGCCAGGACTCCTGCTTCGCTCCGGCCGGCGGGTCATCGAGATAAAGGCCCTTCAGCCGGCCGTGGCCGTCGCGCACCACCGAGAACACGGGATGCGAAAGCAGGTGGACCGCAAGCCCGTTGTGCGTGCAGACCATGCCGAGCGAGTCGACCAGGAAGGGCATGTCGTCAGTCACGACCATGATGACCGTGTGCGAGGACGCGAAGCCGTCCCGCGCGGGATCCGGATTGAACACGCGGACGAGCGAGCGGCCGGGACGCCGGGCCCGGCCGAGACCGAGCTCGGCCAGCGCCGCGCCCGCGAGATCATCCGGCGCGCGCTGCACGAGGTCGAGTTCGGAGACACCGTGAAAAAAGCAACGCACGAAGCGATCTGGCGCGACCGGGAGGCGCCGCCGGCCCTTACGGCTCGCGCTGGCTGCAATGCGGTCGATAATGACCTGGCGTGCGGCGGGAATTCTGCCTAGCATGCGGGATTCAACCGGCCTGGGCGGTGGCGTGGCGGCGCGAATTATACACGCGCGTCGCCGGCCGGTCCGAGCTTCCCGGAGCGCCGGAGCAGGCGCAGCAGCAGCGCTTCGAACTGTGCCTGTTCGTCCGGCGACAGTTCCGCGAGCAGCCGACGCTCGTAGGCGAGGGCGAGCGGCACGATACGCCGGTAGACCGACCATCCGCGCGCCGTGAGGCTGAGCTCCGAGCGCCGCCGGTCGCGCGTTGCCGTCGCGCGCCGGACCCGTCGGTCGCGGGCGAGCCCTGTGACCGCGCGGCTCACGGCGACCTTGTCCATGGCGGTGCGCTCGGCGACGTCGGCCGCCGACATCCCGGGCGTCCGAGCCAGCACGGCGATCACGCGCCACTGGGAGATGGTCAACCCGAATCGACTGGCGTAGGCGCCGGCAAGCGACGACGAGACGGTGTTCGCCAGCAGCGAAAGGCGGTAGGGTAGGAAGCGGTCCAGGGACAGTCCCGGGGCGTTCGCGGGCGCAGGCATTGCTGGATTATAGTTGCAACTGCAACTAATGCGGGAGCGCATGATGGACGGGCAGCCCGACAACCCGATGGGGACGGATGGCTTCGAGTTCGTCGAATACACCGCGCCTGACCCGGGCCTGCTGCGGACCCTGTTCTCCCGCATGGGATTCCCGGTCGCCGCGCGCCACCGCAGCAAGGACGTGACGCTGCACCGGCAAGGCGATATCAATTTCGTCATCAACGCCGAGCCGGACGGTTTCGGGCAGCGCTTCGCGCGCGAGCATGGCCCTTCGGCCTGTGCGATGGCGTTTCGCGTCAAGGACGCGTCCGCCGCTTTCCGGCGCGCGGTCGACCTGGGTGCCCTGCCGGTCGAGACCCGTGTCGGGCCGATGGAGCTCAGGATTCCGGCGATCGAGGGCATCGGCGGCAGCCACATCTACCTCGTGGACCGCTATGGGGACCGCACGATCTACGACGTGGACTTCGTACCCGTCGCCGAGTCGGTGCCGGTGCATGGGGCAGGGCTGACGCTGATTGATCACCTGACCCACAACGTGAGCCGCGGCCATATGGACAAGTGGGCAGGTTTCTACGAACGCCTGTTCAATTTCCGCGAGATCCGCTACTTTGACATCGAGGGCAAAAAGACCGGCCTGTTCAGTCGCGCCATGACGAGCCCCTGCGGCAAGATCCGCATTCCGATCAACGAGAGCCAGGACGACAAGAGCCAGATCGAGGAGTACATCCGCGAGTACCATGGGGAGGGCATCCAGCACATTGCGCTCTTCACGGACGACATCTACGCGAGTGTCGACGCGCTGCGCGCGAATGGTGTCGAGTTCCAGGACACCCCGGACACCTACTATGAGGGTGTTTCCGCGCGCGTGAGCGGCCATCGCGAGTCGCTGGCGCGGATGCAGGAGCGGCGCATCCTGATCGACGGCAGTGCAGAGGATGGCATCCTGCTGCAGATCTTCACCAAAAACGTCATCGGCCCGATCTTTTTCGAGATCATCCAGCGCAAGGGCAATGAGGGCTTCGGCGAGGGCAACTTCCGCGCACTATTCGAGTCGATCGAGCTCGATCAGGAGCGGCGCGGCGTGATCTGAGGCCCAGGCGCGCACCGGCCGAAGTGCCTTTCCCCGGCAGAATCTGACGACCGGTTCACAGGCCGGCTGCGATCCAATGTCGATCCAGTTCACAGCTTGCGCAGTATTCGCGTGCGATGGGCCGTCCCTCGCAGGAAACTTGCATTTTACAGATGACGGCACATCGCGGCATGAGCGTCGGCACCGCCACCGGTCACTTCGGGGTCACCACCCGCATCACGCGCGTCGGCTTCGCCGACGGGTGGACGGGCGCGGTGGCGATCGGCGTAATCGTCTACGTTGCGGTCGCCATCTACATCACGGTCGCCGGCTTTCCGCCGAGTCCGGCACTCGACTTCTACCTGCTCCTGTCGGACCAGCCGGCGAGCATTGCGGCGGCCCTGCTCGCGATCGTCGCCGCGCGCACGGCCCACCAGCCCGCGGCGCGGCTCACCTGGAAGTTCCTGTCCGCGGCGCTCGTCACGTACATCGTCGGAAACCTGATCGACTTCTATTATCGGGTCGCCGAGATTGAGTCCTTCCCGTCCGTGGCCGACGTCGCATATCTCGCCTTCTTCCCGATCCTGTTCGCGGGATTCATGGTCGCCGTGCGCGCGAGTTCCTTGCGCGTGTCCTGGGGAAGGTTGCTGCTCGATTCACTGATCCTGGTGCTGGGTTTTGGCACCTTCTTCTGGTTCTTCGTCATCAGCCCGGCAGCCGCGGCGAACCAGGAGGAATTCGCGCGTTTTGTCCTGACGCAGGTCTATATCGCGCTCGACTGCCTGATGCTGATGGCGATCGGCGTGCTGCTGATGAACAGCACGAGTTGCCCGCTGCGCAAGATGACGCTCGTCATGCTGACGGGTGGCTTCGGGATGATGTTCCTTGCGGACATCGTCTGGGCCACTTCGGTCGTGACCGGCAATTACCTGCCAGGCAACTTCTCCGACGTCCTCTACCTGGCCTGTTACGCGGGCCTCGCGGCGGCGGCCCAGGTGCAGATTCGCGACCGCTCCCGGCCTGAACGCCAGAAGGCCGCCAGCGGAGGCGCGCTGACGCAGGGCGTCGCCTACGCGGGCCTCGGCCTGTCGTTCTTCGTGCTGGTCTACTTTGCCGCCGACGACGGGCGCAGCCCCGCGACTGTCATGACCATCTCGATCTTCGTGCTCGCGGTCCTCGTCATGGCGCGGCAGGGCGTGATCCTGCGCGACGACGCCCAGGCGCGCCAGCGCAAGGCGGTGGACCTGGTCGAAGCCCGCTTTGCGTCGCTGATCCGCAACGCCTCCGACGTCATCATGATCGTGGACGCGGACGGCCGCATTGAATACGCCTCGCCTGCCGTGCAGCGCACATTCGGCCTCTGGCACGACGACCTGGTCGGCCGCCGGCTCGCGGACATCTGGCGCGAGGCGGACCGTGAGCGGATCGCGGCCTTCCTCGCCGAAGTCTCGGCGACCCATGGCGTCTCCATCGGGCCGCTCGAGCTGTCCGTCGGCACGAAGACCCGTCGCTTCATCCTGGAGTGCGTCGGTAGCAACCTCCTCGACGACCCCGCCGTCAAGGGGCTCGCGCTGAACCTGCGCGACGTCACCGAGCGAAAGGCGCTCGAGGACCAGCTGCGCCAGCTTGCCTTCCACGACCCGCTGACGCTGCTCGCGAACCGAAGCCTGTTCCGCAACCGCGTCGAGCATGCGCTCGCCCTGTCACGGCGAACGCAGGAGCATCTCGCCGTACTGATGATCGACCTCGACAACTTCAAGAACGTGAACGACTCCCAGGGCCACGACGTCGGCGATCGCTTGCTGCAGACGGCTGCGCAGCGCCTCGTTAAGTGCACCCGCGCGGCCGACACGGTGGCGCGCCTCGGCGGCGACGAGTTCGCCGTGCTGCTCGAAGGCGTCTCGACCATCGAACAAGCCGAACGGATTGCAGCCTCGGTCACCGATGCATTCCGGACGCCACTGTCGATCGACGGCGACGAACTGCTGGTCACCGCGAGCGTCGGTGTCGCGCTGTCGGAGCCAGGCGACGATACCGAACACGTCCTGCGCAATGCCGATATCGCGATGTACAACGCCAAGGCCGCTGGCAAGGGGCGCCACGTCATATTCCATGCGCAGATGCAGGAGCAGCTGCGCGAGCGGCTCCGTCTCGAGGACGACCTGAACCAGGCATTCGTCAGAAACGAGTTTTTCCTCGAGTTCCAGCCGATCATTGACCTGAAGACCACGGAACTGCTGGGCGTCGAGGCGCTGGTCCGATGGCAGCATCCGGTCCAGGGCCGTTTGCTTCCGGGGCAGTTCATCCCGATGGCTGAGGAAAACGGCCAGATCATCGCGCTCGGGCGCTGGGTTCTGGAGGACGCCTGCCGGCGCGTCAAGGAATGGCGCAAGTCGATCGCGGCCGGCGAAGGGGTGCGGGTTGCGGTGAACATATCGGGCCGCCACCTGCAACAGGGTGACCTGGTCGCCGACGTCCGCCATGCTCTCGAAGTCTCGGGCCTCGAACCGGAGAACCTGCTCATCGAGCTGACCGAAAGCACGATGATGCACAACTCCGAGGGAAACTTGCTGCTGCTGAAGGACCTCAAGGCGCTTGGCGTGCGGCTGGCAATCGACGATTTCGGGACCGGCTATTCGTCGCTTTCCTACCTCCATCGCTTCCCGATCGACATCCTGAAGATCGACCGGCAATTCGTCAGCCGACTCACGGAATCCAGCGAGGGACCGAAGCTTGCGCGCGCCGTCGTGATGCTCGGCGAAACGCTCGGCCTCGAGACAGTGGCGGAGGGCGTCGAGGCCGACGACCAGGTGACCCAGCTCCTGCAGTTGGGCTGCGTCGCCGCGCAGGGTTTCCTGTTTTCACAGGCGACCTCGCTCGACGTGATCGCTGCGTCGAATTTCGCGTTGCGCCGCGAGCAGCTTCGGCTGGCTCACTCCGGGTACGACCAGTTGACCGCAACCGGACGCTACCGGATTGCGGACATGGTGCGCTCGGGTGATCGTGAAAAAGAGTGGCTGCGGGCCGCGAAGGGTTAAGCCGGATACGGGGATACCGGTTCAGGTCCTTTCACGCCGACGCCAGTAACCAACGGCGGTGACCAAAACCGCGCCGGCAATCGGCGCCAGCCGCCATTCCCGCAGCCAGGCGGCGTGCGCGCCGACCCAGTCGGAGATCGCCGGGTCGGTGACCATGATGTCGCCGGCAATCCAGCCGAGTAGCGCCGCGCCCAATACGATGATAACCGGGAAGCGCCCCATCACCTTCAGCATGACTACGCTGCCGAACATCACGATCGGGATGCTGATCGCGAGGCCGAGGGTCAGCAGCGTGTACCTCATGGCCTCGAGGTCAGGCGTGGGAGCCGCTGCGTTTGCCGCCGCGGCCACTGCGATCACGTTGTCGAGGCTCATGATCATGTCGGCCACCAGGATGGTCCGGATTGCCGACCACAGCTGGTGCCCCGCCGATACCCCGGCTTCGTCTGCCCTCGGCTCGAGGAGCTTTATGCCGATCCACAGCAGCAGCAATCCGCCGGCCAGCTTCAGCCAGGGCAATGCGAGCAGGGCCACCGCGAACAGCGTCAGTATCACGCGCAGGGCCACTGCCGCGGCGCTGCCCCAGAACACTGCAAGCCTTTGCTGTGGCTGGGGCAGTGAGCGCGCCGCCAGCGCGATCATTACCGCGTTGTCACCCGACACCAGAAGGTTGATCCAGATGATCGCCCCGAGCTCGACCCAGAAAACGGGCTGTTGCAGCATTTCCATCGGGTGATTCTATCCGGGTCGCGCCGCCCGCTCAGGCGCGGTGCGGCCTCGCGAGATATTTCCGGGTCCGCATCTCGTGCAGCCTGCTCGCGGTGCGGCGGAATTCGAAGGCGAGGCGCTCGCCCCGATACAGCGCATCCGGCGAGTCCGCGGCCGCCGACAGGAAGAGCTTCACGCCGCGGTCGTAGAACTCGTCGACGAGCGCGATGAAGCGTCGCGCGGCATCGTCGGCCGTCGCTTCCATGACCGGAATGCCGCTCAGGAACACGGCCTGGTAGCAGCGTGCGATTTCGATATAGTCTGCGGTCGAGCGAGGGCCCTCGCAGAGTTCGCGGAAGTCGAACCAGACGACGTCCTCGGCCTCGCGCCGGGCGCGCACCGCGCGGCCGGCGACCTGGACGCGCACGTCTCGCTCGCCGCGCCCGTCGGCGAGCCGCTCGAACTCGGAGGCCATGCGCTCCTCGGAGCCCGCGGAGGCAGGGCCGAGATAGAGCGTCGCGCGCTCGAGCTGCCTGAGACGGTAGTCGACGCCGGCATCGAGCTCCATGACACGGCAATGCCTCTCGATCATCGCGATTGCCGGCAGGAAACGCTCGCGCTGCAGCCCGCCGCGGTAGAGCCCCGGGGGTGGGAGGTTCGACGTGGCGACCAGCGTCACGCCGCGCCGGAACAAGGCCTCGAGAAGCGTACCCATGATCATCGCGTCGGCGACGTCGGCGACGACGAATTCGTCGACGCACAGGATGCGCGATGTCCCGGCGATGTCCGCAGCGACCTGCACCAGCGGCGAGGACCGGTTGCGGTGCCGCCTGAGCTGCGCGTGCACGTCCTGCATGAAGCGGTGGAAGTGGTCGCGGCGCTTCTCGGGCACGGGCAGCTCTGCAAAGAATTCGTCGACCATGAACGTCTTGCCGCGGCCGACGCCGCCCCAGAGATAGAGCCCGCGCAGCGGCGCCCGGGGGCGCGGGAGCAGGCCGAGTCCGCGCGCCAGCACCGAATTGCGCGCGAGCATCCGGCGGCGGAGGTCCTCGAGGCGCGCGAGGACGGCGCGCTGCGGGCCGTCGAGCGCATGACCCTGGGCCGCGAGCGCGGCCTCGGTCCGGGCCGCCAGGGGCGATTTTTCGTGGGTCCCGCTCAGTCGCGGAGCTCCGGCCGGTCGCGGAAGTGCTCGAGCGCGCCGGGATTCGCGAGTGCATCCGAATTCTTCACCGGCCGCCCGTGGATCGTCTCCCGCACTGCGAGCTCGACGATCTTGCCGCTGATCGTCCGCGGAATTTCCGGCACCTGGAGGATCCTGGCAGGCACGTGCCGCGGCGTCGCATTGTTTCGGATCTGCCGGCGGATGCGATCGCGCAGCGCCTCGTCGAGTACGAGGCCCTCGCGCAGCCGGACGAACAGGATGACGCGGACGTCGTTGTCGAAGTCCTGGCCGACGACGACGCTTTCCAGCACCTCGTCGAGCCGCTCGACCTGGCGATAGATCTCGGCCGTGCCGATGCGCACGCCGGCCGGGTTCAGTACGGCATCCGATCGGCCGAGGATCACGAGGCCGCCCCTGGGCGTCAGCATCGCGTAGTCGCCGTGGTGCCAGACGCCCGGAAATCGCTCGAAGTAGGCCGCACGGTAGCGCCGGCCATCCGGGTCGTTCCAGAACCCGATCGGCATGGAGGGAAAAGGCGCGGTGCAGACGAGTTCACCCTTCTCCGCGTTGACCGGCCGCCCCGATTCGCTCCAGACCTCGACTTTCATCCCGAGTCCGCGGCATTGCAGCTCACCCCGGTAGACGGGCAGCAGCGGGTTGCCGAGCGCGAAGCAGGAAACGATGTCCGTGCCGCCGGAGATCGAGGCGAGCTGGACTTCCGGTCCTATGGCATCGGCAACGAAGTCGTATTGCTCGGACGCGAGCGGCGAACCGGTCGAGAGGACCGTGCGCAGCACGGCAAGGCCGTGGCGATCGCGGGGCCGGTAAGCCGCCTTCTCGAGCGCCGCCAGGTATCGAGGGCTGGTGCCGAAGACGGTGACTCCCTCGTCGGATGCCAGGTTCCAGAGCACTTCCGGTCCCGGGTGGAACGGCGAGCCGTCGAAGAGCACGATCTCCGCCTCGGATGCGAGCGCGCTCACGAGCCAGTTCCACATCATCCAGCCGCAAGTCGTGAAGTAGAACAGCCGGTCGCCGGGTTTCAGGTCGGTGTGGAGGCGATGTTCCTTCAGGTGCTGGAGCAGCGTGCCGCCGGCGCCGTGCACGATGCACTTCGGCACGCCTGTCGTGCCGCTGGAATACAGTACATACAGGGGATGGTTGAATGGCAGGCGCGTGAACGTGGCAGGTGCCCCGCGCGTGCCGTAGTCGCCGAAGCGGACCGAGCCCGGCAGGGCCGCGGCCGGATTCGGCGAATCCAGATAGGGCACGACGATGACCCTCACGACCGAAGGCAGTCGCTCGAGCACGCCGGCGATCGACGACCGCGAATCGATCGTTTTCCCGGCGTAGTAGTAGCCGTCGGCGGTGAAAAGCGCCTTCGGCCTCACCTGCCCGAAGCGGTCAAGCACGCCCTGGATGCCGAAGTCCGGCGAACAGGAGGTCCACGTCGCTCCGATGCTCGCCGCGGCGAGCATTGCAATCACCGTTTCCGGAAGGTTGGGCAGGAAACCGGCGACGACGTCGCCCGGCACGATCCCGTCGTTCGCGAGGCCGGCGGCGACGCGCGCGACTTCGCCCCGCAGCTCGCCCCGGGACAGCTCGCGCCTCGCGCCTCGCTCATTGCGAAAGACGATGGCCGGCTCCGCATCGGCTCCGCGCAGCAGGTTTTCCGCGAAGTTGAGCTTTGCGCCCGGGAACCAGCACGCGCCGGGCATGCGCCCGGCGTGTTCGAGCGCAGGTCCTGCGCCGCGTTCCCCGGCGATGCCCTCGAAGTCCCAGAGCGCTTCCCAGAATGCGCCGGGATGCGCGACTGACCATCGATACAGCGCCTCGTAGTCCGCTGCATGCGCGCCACGGGCGGCAGCGTATGCGATGAAGCGCGTCAGGTTTGCATCCGCGATACGCAACGGTGAAGGAACCCAGATCGGCTGCTCGGCTTGCATCAAAGGTCCTGGTAGTTCGGTCCGGAACCCCCTTGAGGCGTGGTCCAGGTGATGATGCCGTAGGGATCCTTGATGTCGCAGGCCTTGCAGTGGACGCAGTTCGCCGCGTTGATCTGCAGGTGCCGTCCGCCCGCGCTGTCGTCTACCATTTCGTAGACGCTCGCAGGGCAGAATTTCTCGCAAGGATTGCCGAACTCGACCGTGCATCGTGTCGCGCAGATCGACGTGTCGGAGACGACGAGATGCACGGGCTGGTTCTCGTCGTGGACATTGCCGGCGTGGAACACGGCGGCAAGCCGGTCGCGCGGCGGAAGGTCGCGCGTCACCCAGCCGCGGTCAACGACGGACGCCGCCTCCAGTCGGTGCAGCGCAAGGTGATTCTCGCGGTGCGAAAGTGTCCACGGGGCGAGGCCGGCGGTGGCCGTTTCGAATGCCGCGTTTGCGAGTCCCCACCACAGGCCGCGATGAAAGCCGGGCTTGATGTTACGCACCCGCTTCAGCTCACGCCCGCCGGCGGACCCACGCCAGCGCGCCTCGAATCCCGCAGTACCACCGGTCTCGGCGAGATGCTCTGCGGCAAGCACGCCGCAACGGATTGCCTGGTGCACGCCCTTGATCTTCGGCACGTTCAGCGTGCCCGCGACGTCGCCGACCAGCAGGAGTCCCGGAGCTTCCATGCGAGGCAGCGATTGCCATCCGCCTGCCGCAATGGATCGTGCGCCGTAGCCGAGGAGCTCGCCGCCCTCGAGCAGCGCATGGACCCGGGGATGGTGCTTGAACTGCTGAAAGGCCTCGAAGGGACTGAATCGCGGATCCTCGTAGTCGAGACCGACGACGTAGCCGACGTACACGCGGTCGCGGTCAAGGTGATACAGGAAGCTGCCGCCGTAGGTCCGAGTATCCACGGGCCAGCCAATCGTGTGCTGGATGAGACCTGGCTCCGCGCGGCCGGCCGGGAGTTGCCAGAGTTCCTTGAAACCGAGGCCATAGGTCTGCGGCTGTCGCCCATCGGCGAGGCCGAGGCGCGCCGTGAGCTGCTTGGTGACACTGCCTCGGCAGCCTTCCGCGAGGATCGTCGTGCCGGCACGGATGTCGGGGCCTGGCGCGTAGTTCGGGCCCGGCCTGCGCTCGCGGTCAAGACCCATGTCGCCGATGCGCACGCCAACGATGCGCCCGCCATTCTCGACCAGTGCCTCCGACACGGCGAATCCGGGAAACACGTCGACTCCCAGCGCTTCGGCGCGCGTTGCCAGGACCGGCGCGAGCTGGCCCAGCGAGACGATGAAATTGCCGCGGTTGTGCATCTGCGGCGGCTTGGGCAGTCGCGTCGCGCCCGCTTTAGTGAGAAACAGGAACTCGTCGCGGGCTGCCGGCACGCAGATGCCGGGTGGCGCATCGCGCCAGGCCGGAAGCAGGGCGTCGAGCGGCCCGGGTTCCAGCACGCACCCGGATATCAGCTGAGCGCCGACGGCGGACGCTTTCTCGAGCACGCAGACGCTGCGTGCGGGCTGGAGTTCCTTGAAGCGTATGGCCGCAGCAAGGCCTGCGGGTCCCGCGCCGACTATGACGACGTCGTACTCCATGACGTCCCGGTCCGTCACGGCATCCTGGCCCTCGCGAGTTGCGGGAGAGAGCGCACGCTGTCGCCGATCTTCGCCAGGTCACCCGCAACGACGACAGTCATGCGCTCGAGCCGGATGTACCGGCGAGCGATCTCGCTGACCTGGGCGGGCGTCACCGCCTCGATATTCGCCACCCAGTGCGTCAGGAAATCGTCAGGCAGGCCGTGCAGATCCATGAAGGCGAGCTGGCCAAGCACGCCATTAGGCGACGAGTTCGAGATCACGAAGATGCCGGCACGATAATTCTTGACCGGATCGAGCTCTGCAGCGGAGGGTTCCTCGCGCTGCAGCCGGTCGATCTCCTTGAAGATTTCGCCAAGCGCATCGGCCGTATGCTCGGCCGTGATCTCGGCGGAGAAGATCCAGAGCGCGCCGCCGCGGTGCGCGCTGATCGAGGAGTCGGGCGAATAGCTGTAGCCCTTGTCCTCGCGAATGTTGGTCGTGATGCGCGAGCCGAAGGTGCCGCCGAGCAGGCTGTTCATCAGAGTGGTCTGGAAGTAAAGCGGATGCGCGGGACCAGGCACGGGGACGGCGATACGCACGGATGACTGCGTCGCCCCGGGACTGTCAACGAGTGCGAGCTGCAGGGCCTCGCTCGCAGGGGCCGGCAGGTCGGTCGGCGGGGCGCCTTCGCGCCAGTCGCCGAAGGCCTTGCGCAGCGCCGCCTCGAGCGTGGCTTTGTCGTAGCGCCCCGCGACGTAAACATGCGTGCGCCGGGCGCCAAAATTGCGCGCGTAGAAGTCGCGCAGCTTCGCAATGTCGTATCCGGCAAGCTGTCCGTCCCCCGGCAGCATGCGACCGAAGGGATGGTCGCCATAAACAAGGCGGGCGAGCGCCTCGTCCGCGAGCGACTGCGGTTCCGCCCGCGCGACGGCCAGGCTGCGCTCGAAGTTGGCCAGCACGCGCGGCAGTTCGGACTCGGGGAACACCGGATTGCGCAGGACGTCCGCGAGCAGTTCGACGGCCGCGACGGCGTGATCCGAGAGCACCGAGAGGCTGGCCGTCGTCTGTTCGGGGCCGACGCCGACGGCGAGCGAACCTCCCAGACCGGCAGCTGCCTGCGCAATGTCGAAGGCCGAGCGCGTCGTCGTGCCTTCCTTCATCATCTCGGCCGTGACGTCCGGGAGCCACGTATCCCGGCCCTCGTCGATGTTTCCCGTGCGCACGACAGCGAGCACCGTGACCTTGGGCACGCTGCCGTAGTCGATGAAAGTCAGCGTAAGCCCGTTGGGCAGGCGCAGCGTCTCCTTGGCGGGAAGGCTGAACTCATGCGGCGTACCGGGAGCGGGCGGTCGCTCACGCCCCTGGACGGACGCGGAGGCGGCCAACAGGCAGGCGAACAGGGCCACCATTCGCGTCACGGCGGATTTCCAGTCGCGGGCGCCGCGTCGGGCCCGCTGCCCGGCACAACGGCCTGGACAGTGCGGCGGGCGGGCGTCAGGTACTTTCTCGCGACTTCGCTAATGAGCGACGCCGGCACCGCGCGAAACTCGGATTCGAGGCGGTTGATGCGGCCTGGGTCATCGTCGAAAAGCGCAAAGCAGGCAAGCAGGTCCAGCAGCCCGAAGCGCGTGCTCGATCCGGCAATGTCGTAGAGCGAGGCGCGGAACTTGGTCAGCGCGCGCTCCAACTCCTCCGGCGAGGGGGGCTCGGCCTGAAGACGGACGATCTCGTCGTCGACGTCCGCGATGATCGCATCGGGCGTCGCGTCCGCATCGTGGACGAGGTAGAGCATCCACAGCATCGGCCCGTCGTAGGTGAATTCGTTGCCAAGGAGGTTGATGCCGCCGCCGACGCCCCCCGCATAGCCGCGCTGCTGCACGAGCTTCTGCCACAGCCGGCTGTCCTCGCCCTGGAGCAGGATCGTGTCGAGCAGGCTGAAAGCGAAGTGCTCGGGAGTTCCTCGTTCCGGAACCTGCCAGGCGAGCGCCAGCGCCGGCCGCGGCGCAAGGCGGTCAACATAGGAATCGCGTTTTTCCACCTGCTGGACGGGTTCCGAGAGATCCGGGCGCGGCGGCTGCGCGCGCGCAGGAATCTCGCCGAAATACTTCGCAACCCAGGCGCGAGCGTCTTGCCGGTCAAAATCGCCGGCGACGACGAGCACCGCGTTGTTCGGAGCGTAATAGGTGTCAAAGAAGTTCTGCGCATCCTTGAGCGTCGCGGCGTCGATGTCGTCGAGATCCCCATAAAAGTTGTGCGCGTTGTACCAGTTCGTGTTCGCGACCTGCGGCATCGTCAGCCAGGGAAAGCCGCCGTAGGGCTGGTTCATCGTCGCGTCGCGCACCTCGTTCTTGACGACGTCCTGCTGGTTCGCGAGGTTTTCCTGCGTGATCGCGAGCGACTTCATCCGGTCAGCCTCGGCCCAAAGCACGGTCTCGAGTGTGTGGGCCGGAACGATCTCGTAGTAGTTCGTGTAGTCGAGGCGTGTCGAGCCGTTCAGGACACCGCCGTTGCCCTCGATGAGCCGGATGAATTCCATCTTGCCGAGATTTCCGGAGCCCTGGAACATCAGGTGCTCGAAAAGGTGCGCGAATCCCGTGCGACCGCGCGGTTCGATGCGAAAACCGATGTGGTAATAGACGCCGACCGTCACCGTCGGCGCCGTCGTGTCGCGCGAAAGCACGACCTTCAGCCCGTTTTCGAGTTTGTAGTATTCGACCGGGATGCTGATGCCGTCTGGCACGGCCTGGGCGGGCGGCTGAGCGCGGGCGGTCCCGGCAGCCGGCGGCTGTATGGCGCAGCCTGCGGTCGCCGCGGCCAGGATCCATCCACCCCAAAACCGGAAGGTTCGTCCCATGGCTACCTGGGGGCCATTCGAATCGCCCCGTCGATCCGGATCGTGTCGCCATTCAGCATGCGATTGACACAGATCGCCGCGACAAGCTCGGCGAATTCATCCGGCCGGCCGAGGCGCGGCGGGAACGGGACCTGCTTGCCGAGGGAGTCCTGGGCCTCCTGTGGAAGCCCCGCCATCATGGGCGTGCCGAATATCCCCGGCGCAATGCCCATGACCCGGATCCCGAATCGCGCCAGCTCGCGCGCGAGCGGGAGCACCATTCCGGCGACCGCCGCTTTCGAGGTCGCGTAGGCGACTTGTCCTACCTGGCCCTCGTAGGCCGCGACCGATGCAGTGTGGATCAGGAGGCCGCGCTCGCCGTCCTCGTCGGGCGCATTTTCCTGCATGATCGCCGCTGCCGACCGGTCGAGCAGGAAGGTGCCGAGCGTATTGATGGCAAGCACTCGCTGGAAGGCGGTCGTGGACAGCGGACCGTCTCGCCCGAGGAGCTTGCCGGGGGTCGCAACGCCCGCGCAGGAGACGGCCAACGTGAGCCCGCCCATGCGCGCCGCGGCGGCCTGTACGGCTGCATTCACCTCGGTCTCGTTGGTGACGTCACAGTGGTGGTAACTTGCCGCTGCACCGAGGGCCGCTGCGGCCCCGCGGCCGACTTGGTCCTGAACGTCGAGCAGAGCGACCTTTCCGCCGCCGGCGAGCAGCCGTACCGCCGTCGCGTGTCCGAGGCCGGAAGCGCCGCCGCTGATGACTGCCTTGACCCGATCGAGATTCATGGATTTCCCCCGCGGGCCGACAGTTTACAGCCTTAAGCCGCCATCCACCTCGATCACGCGGCCCGTTACAAAGTCGTTTTCGGCAATGAAAACAGCAGTGGCCGCAATTTCGGCCGGATCGCCGAGGCGGTGGAGTGGAACCGCTGCTTTGACCCGCGCGAGCATTTCGGGCTTCATTGCCGCCAGGATCTCGGTCGAACAGAAGCCTGGCGCGATTGCCGCACTGCGGATGCCGTGGCGCGCGAGTTCCTTGGCCCAGACCACGGTCATCGCGGCGACGCCGGCTTTGGCAGCGGAATAATTGGTCTGCCCTGGATTGCCCTCGCGCGAAATCGAGGAAATATTGACGATCAGTCCACCGCTACCCAGCTGAATCATCCGTTCAGCACTTTCGCGACCGCAGAGAAAGACGCCGGTCAGGTTGACATCCATCACCGACTGCCATTGCGCCAGCGACATTTTCGAAAGGATCGCGCCCTCCTGGGCCTTGACCAGCAGGGCGTCACGCGTGATGCCTGCGTTGTTGACCAGGATGTCGAAGCGCCGAAGATCGGCCACGACGGCGTCGAATGACTTGATGACTTGCGGTTCGGACGTAACGTCCGTGACATAGGAACGCGCGCGCACGCCGGACGCTTCGCACAGCGTGCAAGTTTCCTCCAGTGCGGTGGCGTCGAGATCGAGCGCCGCGATATTTGCGCCCCGGGCGGCGAATGCCAGCGCCATGGCGCGCCCGATGCCGCGGCCCGCACCCGTGATGACCACGACCTTCTTTCCAAGCTGCATGGGTCCCTCTACTGCACTGCGAACACAGGTGCAGAAATGTTTATTAGGTCAGGACCTTAGCGATTATTGCGCCGCAAGACAACTTAGGCGGGCTCTATGTCAAACAGGACCGCCTCAGCGTCGATCAGTTCGCCGACGCGCGCCTGGACGTTGGCAATTCGGCCCGCGCGCCCGGCGCGGATCGCATGCTGCATTTTCATGCCCTCAACCACCGCCAGCACCTCGCCGCGCGCGACCGCATCGCCCGTCTTGACGCGAAGCTCGACGATGCGGCCCGGAAAGGGGGAGGCCGGATGCGTATCCGCGTCTTCGGCGCTGCGCTCGTATGGCCAGGCCGGCGCGATCTGGATTTCGGTCGCCTGTTCGTCAATGAATTGCAGCCGTTCCCGGTCGCGGATCAGCTCGAGCTCGCGCGGGCCGCGACCGGCGTCCACCGCGAAACGCGTCATGCCCAGTTGGGTGACATGACCGCGCAGGCCGGTCCCGTCACAAGCCAATTCGATGCCGTCGCCGTGCCGGCTGACGCGCCAGCGCTGAAAGCCCGGTGTGCGCATGCCAACGGGCTGCCCGGTCGATTCGCCCGCGCGCCAGCCGTCGCCCTGGTCCCAGGGCGACACGTCGGTCCCGGGCGGCGGGGCGCGCTCGGCGAGCGCGAGATGGGCCGCGACGAGAAGCGACTCGGGTGTCGGTGCGGGGTCCAGGGTGAGCGTCGCGAGCTCACGATCGACGAATCCCGTGTCGACGCCTCCAGCGGTGAACTGCGGGTGGGCCGAAATTGCGCGCAGAAGCGGCAAGTTGGTTGCGACACCAAACACCGCGGTGCGATCGAGGTTTCGCCGAAGTTTCTCGAGCGCGGCGGCGCGATCGGGCCCGGAAGCGATGACTTTCGCGATCATCGGGTCGTAATGGACCGTGACGGCATCGCCGTCGGCGATGCCGGAATCGATGCGCCAGCAGGCATCTGCCTGCGGATGCACGAACCTGCGCACGATCCCGACCGATGGCAGGAAGCCTCGCCGTGGATCTTCGCTGTAGATTCGCGCCTCGATCGCGTGTCCGCGCGAGCGGATGGCGCCCTGGGCCAGCGGCAGGCGCTCGCCCGAGGCGACACGCAGCTGCCATTCCACGAGGTCGAGTCCGGTGACGGCTTCAGTGACCGGGTGCTCGACCTGCAGGCGCGTGTTCATCTCCATGAAATAAAATTGGCCATCGGCGTCGACGATGAACTCGATCGTGCCGGCGTTCACGTAATCGACCGCCTTTGCCGCCCGCAGGGCCGCGGCCGACATCGCCTCGCGGGTGCTGGCGTCGATGAAGGGCGAGGGGGACTCTTCGATGATCTTCTGATAGCGCCGCTGCACCGAGCACTCGCGCTCGAAGAGGTGCACGCAGCCTCCATGGACGTCGCCGAACACCTGCACTTCCACGTGACGCGGCCTTTCGAGAAAACGCTCGAGCATGAGCCGGCCATCGCCAAAGGCGCTCTCTGCCTCGCCGCGAGCGCCGCGGATCGCCTCATCGAGGCCAGTCGCCTCGCGCACGACTCGCATGCCCTTGCCGCCGCCGCCGGCGACGGCCTTGACGAGCAGCGGAACACCGATGCGCGCAGCTTCCTTCGCAAGCCGCGCGGGCGACTGGTCTTCGCCCATGTAGCCGGGCACGATCGGCACGCCCGCTGCCGATACGAGTGCCTTGGCCTCGTGCTTGAGTCCCATCGCGCGTATCGCGGCTGGCTCCGGACCGACGAAGACGATACCGGCCCGCCCGCAAGCCTCGGCGAATGCCGCATTCTCGGACAGGAAACCATAGCCGGGGTGAATCGCATCGGCCCGCGCAGCGCGCGCGGCCGCGATGATTGCATCGGTATTCAGGTAAGACTCGCGTACCTGCGCGGGTCCGATGCCACGCGCTTCGTCCGCGAGCCGGACGTGCATTGCATCGCGATCGGCGTCCGAATACACGGCAATCGTGCGAAGGCCGAGCCGCCGGCAGGTCCGCATCACACGGCAGGCGATCTCGCCGCGATTGGCGATCAGGAGGCGCTCGATCTTCATTCGCCGCGAATCCAGCCCGGCCGGCGCCGCTCCAGGAACGCCGTGAGTCCTTCCCTGGCTTCATCTCCAGCGCGAATGCGCGCGATCCAGCGCGATGTATCGGTGATTATGGATTCGTCGCCGGCGGAATTGCGGCCGGTCGCGCGGCGCAGCAGTTGCTTTATCTCAACCTGTGCCCCGGGACCCCCAGCAAGGAGCGCGCTCACGATCGCGTTCGTCGCATCGACCAGCCCGGTTTCGTCCACGGTCTCATGCACGAGTCCGATCCGCATTGCGGTCGACGCATCCATCGCCTCGCCGGTCAGGAACCAGCGCTGAGCCTGTCGCTGGCCGATCGCGCGGACCACGTACGGCGAAATCATCGCGGGAATAAGCCCGAGGCGAACCTCGGAAAACGCGAATCGGGCGCCTGACGCGGCGAGCGCTATGTCGCAGGCAGCGACCAGGCCGACCGCGCCGCCGTAAGCCGCTCCATTCACTACGGCAACCGTTGGTTGCGGCTGGCGCTCGAGGCTTTCGAGCATCTTCACGAAGCGGCGCGAATCGGCTTCGTTCTGCTCGGGCCGCGCGGCTCCTGCCGAGCGCATTTCCCCGATGTCTGCGCCGGCGCAGAACACGCCGTCGCAGCCGGTCAGCAGGACTGCGCGAACGGAGGAGTCGGCGGCAAGCGATGCGAGCGCCTCGGTGAGCCGCACGACGAGTTCGGAGGACAAGGCGTTGCGCGCCTCGGGGCGATCAAGCGTGAGCGTGGCAATGCCTCGGGTCTCCCTGTCAATGCGCAGCATGGCCGTCACATCCGGAAAATGCCGTAAGCTTCCGGCTGTGGCGCCGGGCCGTGCGCCACGACCTCGAGCGCGAGACCGAGCACCCGGCGCGTGTCGAGCGGATCGATCACGCCGTCGTCCCAGAGGCGGGCGGTCGCATAGTATGGATTTCCCTGGCGCTCGTACTGGTCGCATATTCCGGCCATGAACTCCTGCTGTTCGGCCTCGGGCCAGGTCCCGCCCCGGGCCTCGACGCCGTCCCGCCGGACGGTGGCGAGCACGCTGGCGGCCTGCTCTCCGCCCATGACCGAAATCCGGGCGTTCGGCCAGGACCACAGGAAGCGCCCGCCGTAAGCGCGCCCGCACATTGCGTAGTTGCCCGCCCCGAAGGAACCGCCGATCACGACCGTGAGCTTGGGCACCGTCGAGCAGGCGACAGCGGTCACCATCTTGGCGCCGTCGCGCGCGATCCCGCCGGCCTCGTAACGCCGGCCCACCATGAAACCGGTAATGTTCTGCAGGAAGAGAAGCGGTACCTTGCGGCGATTCGCGAGCTGCACGAAGTGGGCTCCTTTTTGCGCCGATTCGGAAAACAGGATCCCGTTGTTCGCGAGGATCGCGACCGGGAAGCCCCAGAGGTGGGCGAACCCACAGACGAGCGTCTTGCCGTAGAGTGCCTTGAACTCGTGGAATTCCGAGCCGTCGACGAGCCGCGCGATGACTTCGCGGACGTCGTAGGGCTGGCGCAGGTCCCGGGGCAGGATGCCGTAGAGTTCATCGGCCGGGTGGGCCGGCAAGGCGGCTTCGCGGCGCCCGAGCCAGCCGGACGGGCGGTGATTCAGGCTTCCAACGACCTCGCGCGCCAGGGCAAGTGCATGGGCGTCGTTGTCGGCGAGATGATCGACGACGCCGGAAGTGCGCGCGTGCACGTCGCCGCCGCCGAGGGTTTCCGCGTCGACGACCTCGCCGGTTGCCGCTTTCACGAGCGGCGGGCCGCCCAGGAAGATCGTGCCCTGGTTACGGACGATGATGGACTCATCGCACATGGCCGGCACGTAAGCGCCTCCCGCCGTGCAGGAACCCATGACGACCGCGATCTGCGGAATGCCCGCGGCGGATAGCCGGGCCTGGTTGTAGAAGATTCGCCCGAAATGCTCGCGATCGGGAAAGACCTCGTCCTGCAGCGGCAGGAAGGCCCCGCCGGAATCCACCAGGTACACGCAGGGCAGGCGATTCTCGAGCGCGATCTCCTGCGCGCGAAGGTGCTTCCTGACGGTAATCGGGTAATAGGTGCCCCCCTTGACCGTCGCGTCATTTGCGACGACGACGAGTTCGTTGCCGTGGATCCGGCCGATGCCGGCGACGAGCCCCGCCGCTGGCGCGTCGTCGCCGTACATGCCGCCCGCGGCGAGCGGGGAAAGTTCGAGGAAGGGGCTGCCGGGGTCGAGCAGCGCCTCGATGCGATCGCGCGGCAGGAGCTTGCCGCGGGCGATGTGCTTGGCGCGTGCGTCCTCGCCGCCGCCTGCCGCGGCAAGCGACTGACGCCGGCACAGTTCCGTGACCAGCGCAGTCATGTGCGCGGCGTTTTCGCGGAACTCCTCGCTGCCGCTGTCCGCACGCGTGGCGATTCGGGTCATGGCGCAGTCGCGCGCAGCAGTTCGCGCCCGATCAGCATGCGGCGAATCTCGTTGGTGCCGGCGCCTATCTCGTAGAGCTTGGCGTCGCGCAGGATGCGGCCCGCAGGATATTCATTGATATAGCCGTTGCCGCCGAGCACCTGGATCGCATCCAGCCCGGCGCGAGTCGCATTTTCCGACGCGGCGAGGAGACAGGCGGCGGCGTCGTAACGGGTCGTGCGCCCCGCGTCGCAGGCACGCGCGACCGCGTACGCGTAGGCGCGCGAGGCATTGCAGGTCGCGTAGAGATCCGCGAGCTTCGCCTGCATCAGCTGGAAACTGCCGATCGGTCGGCCGAACTGCTCCCGGTCGTGCAGGTAGGGGACGATGAGATCGAGCGCCGCACGCATCAGACCCAGCGGGCCGCCCGTCAACACCAGTCTCTCGTAGTCGAGCCCCGACATCAGGATCTCCACGCCACCCCCGGGCGTTCCAAGCAGGTTGGCATCGGGCACGAAACAATCTTCGAATACGAGCTCAGAGGTGTCGGAACCGCGCATGCCGAGCTTGTCGAGTTTCTGCGCGGCACGATAGCCCTTCATCCCGCGCTCGATGATGAATGCCGTGATGCCCTTGGCGCCGCTTCCGGGCTCGGTGGTGGCGTACAGCACGACCGTGTCTGCCTCGGGCCCGTTCGTAATCCACATCTTCGAGCCGTTCAGCACGAAGCCGCCCGCCTTGCGGTCCGCGCGCGTCCGCATCGAGACCACGTCGGAGCCGGATCCGGGCTCGCTCATCGCGAGCGCGCCGACATCCTCGCCAGTCACGAGGCGGGGCAGGTAACGGCGCTTCTGGTCGTCGCTGCCGAAGCGCCGCAGCTGGTTCACGCAGAGGTTGGAATGCGCGCCGTAGGAGAGGCCGATCGCGCCTGAAGCCCGGCTGACTTCCTCCATCGCAACCAGGTGCTCGACGTAGCCAAATCCCAGCCCGCCGTACTCTTCGGGCACGGTCATGCCGAGCAGGCCCATGGCACCCATCTCGGGCCACAGCTCGCGTGGAAAGCGATTGCTGCGGTCGATTTCCTCCGCCCGGGGCGCGATGCGCCGCTGGGCGAATTCACGTACGGCCTGGCGCAATTCGTCGACACGCGGGCCCAGTTCGAAATCGAAATCGACGGCGAACATTCGATTCTCCATCCGTTGGGGTCGGGCTTGCCAGGGTCATCATATTGTCCGACAATCGGACAGGCAAGCTTGAGACTGGAAATATGCGATCCATGTTCGAACCGCTCGGTTATGCGCCTGCGTACTTACGGGTTTCCGAGGCCATCCGCACGCGGATCCTCCGCCGTGAGCTACGGGAAGGCGAGCCGCTGCCGACGGAAACCGAGCTCGCGCGGCAGTTCGAGGTCAATCGCTCGACGGTACGGGAGGCGCTGCGGAAGCTGGAAAGTGCGGGACTGCTTGGGCGCAGACGGGGGGGCAAGCGCCTGTATGTGACGCGACCGACGCGCGAAGCGATCGGCGGCGGGTTTTCACAGGCGCTCGCCCTGCACCGTGCGCGCGTGGTCGACGTTTGGGAAGCCCTGCAGTCCGTGCAGCCTGGCATCGCCGCCGCGGCGGCGGAGCGCCGCACCGCGGTTGCGCTCGCGAAGCTCGAGGCGGCAGCCCGGCAGTTCGCGGCAAGGCAGGGGCAGCGCGACCAGGCGGTCGGCGACGTGGCGGGATTTTTTGACGCGCTCGGGGAAGCCGGCTCGAATCCCGTCTTCAACCTCCTGAACGAGCCGCTGCTGCGGCTGCTGCAGCCAAGTCTCGCCATTATCATCGACCGCGTGCCGCAGGCGCGGTCGCGTATCGAGGCGGCGCAGCAGCAGATCGTCGCAGCCGTGAAGGCGCGCGATCCACGGTCCGCTTCGGAATGGATGACGCGGCACATCCGCGACTTCCGGCGCGGTTACGAAGTCGCCGGGATCCCGCTGTCGACCGAGGTCGGGGAAGAACCCGGTGGTACGAACTGAATCAGGCGAGCTCGACTGCGACCGCGGTGGCCTCGCCGCCACCGATGCAGAGCGCGGCGAGCCCGCGCTTCTTGCCGTGACGTGCGAGCGCGTAGAGCAGCGTCGTCAGGATGCGCGCTCCGGTCGCGCCGATCGGGTGGCCCAGTGCACAGGCGCCGCCATGCACATTGACCCGGTCGTGGGCAATCCCGATGTCCTTCATGGCGGCCATCGTCACGACCGCGAAAGCCTCGTTGATCTCAAACAGGTCGACGTCGGCGGCCTTCCACCCGGCGCGCTGGAGCACGGTGCGGATGGCGCCGACCGGGGCGATCGTGAACCATTCGGGTTCCAGGGCATGACTCGCGTGCGCGACGATCTTGGCAAGCGGCTTGAGCCCTGCCTTGGCGGCCGCGCTCGCGCGGGCGAGGACGAGGGCAGCGGCCCCGTCCGCAATCGACGACGAAGAAGCGGCCGTGACGGTGCCCTCCTTGCCGAACGCGGGTTTCAGGTTCGGGATCTTGTCGATGGAGATTGCAAACGGCGTTTCATCGCGGGAGACGACGCGCTCGCCTTTTCGGTCTGCGATCCTGACTGGCGCGATCTCGGCTTCAAAAGCGCCCGACTCGACGGCCGCCAGCGCCCTGCGCACGGATTCCGCGGCAAACGCATCCTGGTCGGCGCGGCTGAAGCCGTACTTTGCCGCAGTCGCGTCGGCGAAGCAGCCCATGAGCTTACCGTCCCAGGGACTCTGCAAGCCGTCGTAGAACATGTGGTCGAGGACTTCCCCGTGCCCCATGCGATAGCCGGCCCGGGCCTTGGGCAGCAGGTAGGGCGCATTGGTCATGGATTCGAGTCCGCCAGCGATCACAAAATCGGCGCTTCCTGCGACGATCTGATCGGCGCCGTACATGGCAGCGCGCATGCCAGACCCGCACATCTTGTTAACCGTGGTCGCCGGTACCGACTTGGGCACGCCGCCCGCGAGTGCCGCCTGGCGAGCCGGCGCCTGGCCCTGGCCGGCCGGCAGCACGCAGCCCATCACGACCTCGTCAATGAGCTTGGAGTCCGCCCCGGCGCTATCAAGCGCCGCGCGGATCGCCGTGGTCCCGAGCGCATGGCCCGGTACGCTGGCGAATACACCAAGCATGCCCCCGATGGGCGTGCGGCGGGCGCTGAGGATGACGACGGGATCGCTGGCCATGGGATCGTTCCTGAGGCATTGAATGGGGGCTATTTTGCCCTGCAAAAGACCGGCTGTCGCCCCCGCGTCGACGGTGGCCCGGCGAGGAACGCTTCAGACCGCGGCCGCGCGGCCCCAATGCTCGACCAGCCGGGCAAGCCGCGACCGGAGTTCGGCGAATCGCAGGGGCTTGAAAAGCACGGTGACGCCGGCCGGCAGACCGCCGCGCTCCGCAATTGTGTACTCGGTGAGCGCGGTGACGACGATGATCTCGAGCTCGCTGATCGCCCCGCAGGTGCGCAGTGCCCTCAGCATTTCGAAGCCGTCGATGCCCGGCATGCGCAGGTCGGTGATCAGCAGGTCGGGCCGGGACGCGCCGATCTGGAGCAGCGCGTCGAAACCGCTCGGTACGCTGTGCAGGCTGATCGGAAAATTCCAGGAGCGAAGATGCATTTCGAAAAGCTGCCGGAAATCCGGTTCGTCCTCGACGATCAGGACCTGGTAATTGCCGCCTGGCGGTCGCCTCGCGCTGACCTGGCTGCGGCGCTCGAGGATTTCGTCGACCGAGGCGGTGAGTATCCGGCGGTGGCCACCGGGCGTTTTCCATGCGCGCAGGAGTCCCGCCTCGGACCAGAGCTGCACGGTTCGCAGCGAGACGCCGAGGCGATCGGCGGCCTCGCGCGTCGAACAGACTTCCTGCCCGGACTCCACCCTGCATTACTCCCTGAGCCGCAATTGACACCGGGAATGACAGCATCGCGGGCTCGGGATTGCAACGCTAAACTGGCCATTCGTCGCGCTGGAGTATCACGATGAGTAGCCCGGCCGAGCGCATTGACAAGGTGGCGGAGCCCGCCCGCGGCCCCTTGCGCTTCGTGAGCGCCGCGTCCCTGTTCGACGGTCACGACGCGGCGATCAATATCATCCGGCGGATCCTGCAGGCCCACGGGGCCGAGGTCGTGCACCTCGGCCACAACCGCAGTGTCGCCGACATTGTCCGCGCGGCGATCCAGGAGGATGCGGACGGCATCGCCGTCAGCAGTTACCAGGGCGGGCACAATGAGTATTTCCGCTACATGGTGGACATGCTGAAGGCGCTGGGCGCCGGGCACGTGAAGGTCGTGGTCGGAGGCGGCGGCACGATCGCGCCGCAGGAAGTCGAGGCGCTCGAGGCCTATGGCATCGCGAAGATCTATACGCCGGACGACGGGCTCCGGCTCGGCCTGGACGGGATGATCGAGGACGTGTTCCGGCGCGTACGGGCAGCACCGCGGCCTGTCTTCGACGGCGGCTCGGTCACGGCCGACGACCCGGTGGGCCTCGCGCGTGCGATCACGCGGCTCGAACTGGGCGGCGACGACGCAGTCGCGACCCGGCTGCGCGGCTTTGCCGGGAAGTCCCTCAACCGGCCGCCTGTCCTCGGCATCACCGGCACCGGCGGCGCCGGCAAGTCGTCGCTGACCGACGAGATCCTGAACCGGATTGTCCGGTACTTCCCAGACCGGCGCGTCGCCGTCGTCGCAATGGACCCGACGCGCCGCCGTTCCGGCGGCGCCTTGCTGGGCGACCGCATCCGGATGAACTCGCTCGAGAGCGAACAGCTCTTCATGCGCTCGCTCGCGACGCGGCGCCAGCACCTGGCGACCTCGGCGGTCCTCGCGGACACGGTGCAGCTCCTCAAGGCGGCGGGATTCGACCTGGTCGTGGTCGAAACCGCCGGCATCGGGCAGAGCGACACCGAGATTGTCGACCTCGTCGACCTGGCCATGTACGTGATGACGGCGGACTACGGCGCGGCCAGCCAGCTCGAGAAGATCGACATGCTGGACTTCGCCGACTTCGTCGTGCTGAACAAATTCGAGAAGCGTGGCGCGGAGGATGCGCTGCGCGACGTGCGCAAGCAGGTGGCGCGTAACCGCAAGCTGTTCAAGACACCGGCGGAGGAGCTGCCGGTTTACCCCACGATCGCAAGCCAGTTCAACGACGCAGGCGTCAATGCGCTCTTTGGCGCGCTCTGCGTCAAGCTTGACAAGCAATGGGGGCGTCTGCGGCCCTGGCGGCCGCAGGGCCTCGCGCCCGTCGGTCCGCCAAAGCGCCAGGCAATCATTCCGGGATCGCGGGTGCGCTACCTTGCCGAGATCGCCGCGGGCGGGCGTGAAGCGCAGCGCGCCGCTCTGGCCGCCGCAGGGGCGGCGTCCCGTGCGCAGGGATTCTATCGCGCGCTTGCCGAGCTCGGCGATGCGGGACTGCCTGCCCCGCTCGAGCACTTCGGCGAGTCCGCGCCGGCGCCGGCCGATGCCTCCTTGGCCCGACTGCGGCGCGAGTACGGCGCCGCGATCGGAGCGATCGGGCCGGAAGGCATTACCCTCCTCAAGGACTGGCCGGCGCGGCGGGATGCGGCCGCTGCCGACGAGTATCACTATCGCGTGCGTGACCGCGAGGTGCGCGGGCCGAACTACAGCGAATCGCTGTCGCACCTGCGCCTGCCGAAAATCGCGACGCCACGATTCGAGGACTGGGGCGCGCAGCTCGCGTTCCTGCTGACCGAAAACCTGCCGGGCGCCTATCCGTACACCGGCGGCATCTATCCATATCGCCGGGAGGACGAGGACCCGACGCGCATGTTCGCGGGGGAGGGCATGCCGGAGCGCACGAACCGGCGCTTCCACTACCTCGCGCGCGGCCACCAGGCGACGCGGCTGTCGACCGCCTTCGACTCGACGACCCTCTACGGCGAGGATCCCGACGAGCGGCCTGACATCTACGGCCGCATCGGCAACTCCGGAGTCTCGATCGCCTCGCTCGATGACATGAAGCGGCTCTACTCCGGCTTCGACCTCTGTGCGCCGTCGACGTCCGTGTCCATGACGATCAACGGCCCGGCGCCGATGATCCTCGCGATGTTCATGAACACCGCCGTCGACCAGCAGGTCGAGCGGCACTTGCGCGAGGGCGGGCGCTGGGACGAGGCCGAAGCAACGATCGCGACGCTTTACGCCGGCCGCGAGCGGCCGAGATACCGCGGCGATCTGCCAGCCGGCCACGACGGCTCGGGCCTCGGTCTCCTCGGCGTCAGCGGCGACCAGGTGGTGGACGCCGAGACCTACGCGAGGATCCGCGCGGAGGCACTCGCGCGCGTGAGGGGCACCGTCCAGGCCGACATCCTCAAGGAGGACCAGGCCCAGAACACCTGCATCTTCTCGACGGAATTCGCGCTCCGGATGATGGGCGATGTCCAGCAGTTCTTCATCGAAAACCGCGTGCGGAATTTCTACTCCGTGTCGATTTCGGGGTACCACATCGCAGAGGCCGGCGCGAACCCGGTTTCGCAGCTTGCCTTCACGCTCGCGAACGGCTTCACGATCGTCGAGTACTACCTTTCGCGCGGCATGAAGGTCGACGATTTCGCGTCGAACCTCTCGTTCTTCTTTTCGAACGGCATGGACCCGGAGTACGCCGTGATCGGGCGCGTGGCGCGGCGCATCTGGGCGCGCGCGATGCGCGAGCGTTACGGTGCCTCGTCGCGCAGCCAGATGCTCAAGTACCACGTACAGACCTCGGGCCGCTCGCTGCATGCGCGCGAAATCCAGTTCAACGACATTCGTACGACGCTGCAGGCGATGTACGCGCTGTTCGACAGCTGCAACAGCCTGCATACGAATGCCTACGACGAGGCGATCACGACGCCGACCGAGGAAAGCGTCCGTCGTGCAGTGGCGATCCAACTCATCATCGCGCATGAGCTCGGGCTGAACCAGAATCAGAACCCCTGGCAGGGGTCGTTCGTGATCGAGCAGCTGACGGACATGGTCGAAGAGGCCGTGTACGCGGAGTTTGAGAGCCTCTCTGAGCGCGGCGGCGTGCTCGGCGCCATGGAGACCATGTACCAGCGCGGAAAAATCCAGGAAGAGTCGCTCTACTACGAGCACAAGAAGCACGACGGAAGCCTGCCGATCGTCGGCGTCAACACTTTCCTGCCGGAGCACGCCACGGGCGACGAGAACCGGAACGCCGAGCTCATCCGCTCGACCGAGGAGGAGAAGGCAGGCCAGGTCGTCGCGGTGCAGGGCTACAACGACGCGCACGCACTGGCGCAGGAGCCCTCGCTAAAAAGGCTCCAGGCGGTTGCCGCTGCCGGCGGCAACGTATTCGCCGAGCTGATGGAGACCGTGAAATCCGCGTCCCTCGGGCGGATCTCGCGCGCACTCTACGCGGTCGGCGGACAGTACCGCAGGAACATGTAGCAGCCGCAGGACGGGAGCCGAAGGGGACGCACCCCTTCATATTCGCGAAGGGGACGCGCCCCTTCGCGAATATGAAGGGGTGCGTCCCCTTCGTGCCGTCGTTCAGAGCATCGGCTCGTCCAGGACAGCGCCAATCCGCTCGCGCGCGGCGTCGCGCAGCTGTGTTGCCGTGTCGCCGCCTCCGGTCCGCGCGGGCAGCGGGTCGAGCACTTCGACCTCGATGCGGCCCCGGCGCGGCAGGATCCTGCCGCCGCCGAGCACCCGCCGTGTACCACGGATCGCCACAGGCGCGACCGGCGCGCCGGCGCGCGCCGCGGCGGCGAAGGCGCCCCCGTGGAATCGCCCGAGCCCCGGCCGCGAACGAAATGTCCCTTCGGGAAAGAAGGCGATTGCCTCGCCTTTCTCGACCGAGCGCAAGATTCGCCGTGCGTCGCTGGCTCCCTCATGACGGTTTCGCCGCTCGACGAAATGATGGCCGAGCCGGCGCAGCAGGAAGCCTGCGACCGGCATGCGGGAAGCCTCTTTCTTGATCACGAATCCAAACCGCGGCGGCAGGCAGGCAAACAGCAGGGGCCCGTCTAGGTAGCTCGCGTGATTCGCGACGATGATGCAGGCCCCGGCGGGCAGGCGCTCGAGTCCCAGCGTGCTCACCGGCAGTCCGCAGAGCCGGAAATACAGGCGGCAAACGGCTCCCGCGGCTGCGCGACGCGCCATGACCCGTGGCAGTGCAAGTATCGGCAGCGCTGCGATCAGGAGGTGCGGTATCACCAGCAGCCAGGCCCAGGCCCCCCACAGCAGGCGCAACGGATTCCAGGTCATGGCGGGCCGCGACGTGGCGCGAGCAGGTACTGTGAACTGGTTCCGGTTATGTTAATGGTCATGGGGGTCTGTGAGGCGGGTCACGCTGACCGCATCCGGGCCGAACCATACTGCGTCTGCATTCTGTCGCAACAGCCCGCCGCGCGCGATTCTGCGGCGGCGCGGCCGTCCGCGACAGGACGCGAGGCAGGCCCATGAGCTCAGCTATGAAGTCTTCGACATCGGTACGAGCAGCGACACTCGCGACTGCCAACGGGTCGGGTGAAGCCGTGGAACCGATTATCGTGCGTTTCCTCGACGCCGTCTGGATGGAGCGCGGCCTGTCGCCAAACACCCTTGCCGCGTATCGCGCCGATCTCACCGCGCTTTCGCGCTGGCTGCGCCAGCGCGGCACGGTGCTTGACCGCACGACGCGCAACGACCTGCTGGCATTCATCGCCTGGCGCGTGGAAACGGGCGCGCGTCCGCGCTCGACGGCGCGCCAGCTCTCGAGTTTCAGGCGCTTTTTCCGCTATCTCGTCCGCGAAGGCGCGATCAAGGAAGACCCGACCGCGCAGATTGCAATGCCGAAGATCGGACGCAGCCTGCCGCGCTCGCTGACCGAGGCGCAGGTCGAGGCGCTTCTTGCCGCTCCGCAGACGACCGACCCGCTCGGCCACCGCGACCGCACCATGCTCGAGGTGCTCTACGCGACAGGGCTGCGAGTCTCCGAGCTCGTCGGGCTGCGGCACAGCCAGGTCAACCTGAACCAGGGCGTGATCCGCATAGTCGGCAAGGGCAATCGCGAGCGCCTGATCCCGCTCGGCGAGGAGGCCGTGCGCTGGCTGACCGAATTCATGCGCGGGGCGCGCAGCGAGATCCTGCTGGACCGGCAGACCGACCACCTGTTCCCGACCCGGCGCGGCGACCGCATGACGCGCCAGGCGTTCTGGCACATCATCAAGCGCTATTCCAAGAAGGGTGGCGTGGAGAAGGAGCTCTCGCCGCACACGCTGCGCCACGCCTTCGCGACCCACCTCCTGAATCACGGCGCGGACCTGCGCGTCGTGCAGATGCTCCTAGGCCACAGCGACCTGTCCACTACGCAGATCTACACCCACGTGGCGCGGGAGCGCATGAAGGAATTGCACGCGCAGCACCATCCGCGCGGCTGATAGACTGGCGGCCTGGACCCGAACTTGGGCCCCGGTCCGGGGTCGAAGTGGTGTCAATTCGAGCCGAGGGACCTGTGTGTTCACCATCCGCCGCCTGATGCTTCCTGTTCTTGCTTCGCTTGCGCTCGCGGGCTCGGGGCAGGCTGCCCCGCAGGCGGGGCAAGCGGACGTTCGCGCCGACATTGCCCGCCGGCTCGAAATCAAGGTCGAGGACGTGCGGCCTTCGCCGATCGCCGGGCTCTATGAAGTAACCTCCGGTGCGGAGGTTGGCTATGTCTCAACGGATGGCCGTTTCTACGTCGACGGCGACGTCTTCGACATGGGCTCCAAGCACAACCTGACCGAGGATAAGCGCAAGCAGGGGCGTCTCGCGCTCCTCGCAGGCGTCAAGGACGAGGACGCGATCGTGTTTTCCCCGAAAGGGCCGGTCCTGCACACGGTCACGGTGTTCACGGACGTTGACTGCGTCCATTGCCGCCACATGCACTCGGAGATCGGCGAGATCAACCGCCTCGGGATCCGCGTGCGTTACCTGATGTTTCCGCGCAGCGGCCCGGACACCGAGTCCTGGCGCAAGGCAGAGGCGGTGTGGTGCAGCGCGGACCGCAAGGACGCGCTGACGCGCGCCAAGAAGGGCGAGACACTCCCCGCTGGCCACTGCGAGACGCCAGTCGCCGCGCAATATGAGCTTGGGCGCAAGCTCGGGATCAGCGGCACGCCGGGGATCGTCACCGAGACGGGCGATTTCCTCGCGGGCTATGCGTCTGCGGCCTATCTCGCTGCGTACCTGTCGGAGCCCGAAGCGGCTGCAGCGGCGAACTGATCCTCACCTTTCGAGCAGCGGCATCTTTTCCGGCACGTCCTTCCAGGCATCGGCATCGGCCGGCGGCTCCTTACGCTGCGTGATGACGGGCCACTCCTTGGCGAGTTCCGCGTTGAGCGCGAGGAACTGCTCCTGGCCGGCGGGCACTTCCTCCTCCGAATAGATCGCGTCGACCGGGCATTCCGGCTCGCAGAGTGTGCAGTCGATGCATTCCTCGGGATCGATCACGAGAAAATTCGGGCCTTCATGAAAGCAGTCGACCGGGCAGACCTCGACGCAGTCCATGTACTTGCACTTGATGCAGGTTTCGGTGACGACGAAGGTCATGCGGCAATTCCGGCGGCCAGCCCGTTTTCGGAGCCGCGCATTGTGCCACAGCATTGCCGATCCACGGTCACTCGATCGTATGGTAATGAAAGTCGCTGCGACCGGCGGTGCGGTCCTCGAAAAAGCGACGCAGCGTGAACTCGACGCTGGGGAATGCAATCTCCGGCCATGGGATTTCGCTCTCCCCGCACAGCTTCGTCTCCAGGCTCTCGATGCCGACCCCGAACACGGGCTCGGCCAGCGTCGCTCGGAACATCACGTGCACCTGTTCGGCATGCAGTACGTGCACGATGGCGCACAGGTTCCCGATCTGAACCCGCGCGAGCGCTTCCTCGTGGCACTCGCGCGCCGCAGCCTGCTGCAATGTCTCGCCGATTTCCATGAAGCCGGCGGGGATAGTCCAGTAGCCCCTGCGCGGCTCGATGGCTCGTCGGCAGATGAGGACGTGGTCCCCGAGTTCCGGCACGCAACCCGCCACGAGCTTCGGGTTGCGGTAGTGAATCGTTCCGCAGGACGTGCAGACCCAGCGCGGCAGGTGATCGCCTTCGGGGATGCGTTGCGCGACCGGCGCGGCGCAGTTCGGGCAGAATTTCATGGTCGGGATTGTCGTCGCACGGGCCGGGGCTGCCAAGGCCACGACGCGGGGCGCGGGCCCGATTGCGCCGCCGTATACTCGCCGCCTGCGGCCGGGATGGCGGAATTGGCAGACGCAGTGGACTCAAAATCCACCGGATCGGAAGATTCTTGCGGGTTCGACTCCCGCTCCCGGCACCAGCGTATTTCCGCTCCCGCCTGCGACCTTTTCGCAGTCTTGGGCATCTAAGCCACCGATGCCCCGTATCTCCGAAATCGAACTGCCCGACGCCCTGGCCGCAGCCGCCCGGGCAGGCGACATGGCTGCCATTGAGGCTGTCTACAGTGCGACCGCAGGCGCCGTCTACACGTTGCTGCGGCGCCTGGTGCGGCGTCCCGCGATTGCGGAAGAGTTGTTGCAGGAGACATTCGTCGATGTGATCGAGCACATCGGCGCGTTCGAGGGGCGCTGCCCGCTGCCGGCCTGGGTCCGCGCCATTGCCGTTAACCGCGCGCTCATGTACCTGCGCTCGCCTTGGCATCGCGGGCTCGAATGGCTCGACAAGGACCCGGGCGGCACCGATCGCCTGCCGGCGCAGGGTCAGGATCCGTCGGCGCCGTTCGATGCCGGCCTCGAGCGCGCCCTGATGACCCTTCCGTCCGTGACGCGTGCAGTCGTGTGGCTGCACGACGTCGAGGGCTTTACGCATGCCGACATCGGATTCGCGCTCGGCAGGAGTCCCAGTTTTTCGAAGTCCCAGCTTTCGCGCGCCCACCGGCGACTTCGGGAACTGCTCGGTCGTGACGAAATACTTGCGGAGGGCGCGCCATGCACCCCGACGTGAGCGACTGGAGCAGCCCTCTGGCCGCGCTAGACGTGTTCGAGCCGCCGGCATTCGGCTGGCAGTCGGTGATCGCGGCCCGCGAGGAGCGCGAGGCGCGGCTCGACCGGCGCTGGCCGGTTGCGCTCGCGGCGGCGGTCCTCGTCGTCACGGCAGGGCTCGCATTCTGGCTGCAGTCCGAACAGCGTGCGCTGTCGGGCGAGCCTCGCGATGGCGAGGTGGCAAGCCTGCCAGTCGCGGCCGAGATGCGCGCGCGAAGCGAACGGCTCGAGTCGATCCTGGCCGCGCTACCCGATCGCCACGCCATGCGAGGCAGCACGGCATTCACCGTGGCGGAGCTTGAAGACCGCTTGGCGCTCCTCGACGACCGCCTGAGCCGCGTGACTCTCGAACCGAACGCGCCCGAGCGCGCCGAACAGTTGTGGCGCGAGCGCGTCGACGTCATGCATTCGCTGGTCCAGGTCCGCTATGCGGACGCGATCGACGCCTACTGACCTCCTGGAGGACACATGAATCGGATTCTTGTTGCATTGGTCACAGCGGGTGTGCTCGCCGGAAACGCGGCGGCGACGCCCGCGCAGGGGGACGCTGAAGCCAGCGTCGAGAAGCGCTTGGCCGACGCGCAGCGCCGCCTCGAGGACGCGGCGCGCGAGATCGCCGAGTTGAGCGGAGAGTCCGGGGAGGCCGGTGCGTTCCGCGAATTCGAATATTTTCTTCCCGGGCCGCGCCGCGCGATGCTCGGGGTGAACCTGGGTGGCGCCGAACCGAATGGCGGAGGCGTGCGGGTGGAGGGCGTGAGCCCCGGCGGGCCCGCGGCCGAGGCGGGCGTGAAGCCGGGCGACGTGATCGTCGCGATCGAGTCGAAGCCCGTCACGACCGGACGCGAGCTCGTGCGGGCGATGGAGACGATCGAGCCCGGCAAAACAGTCGAGCTCGGCCTGAAACGCGAAGGCAAGCCGATGAATATCGATGTCGAGGCGCGGCCGCTCGACCGCCTCTTCCTGGCCGGGCCCGGGGCGATGCCCGCCTTACGGGCCCTGCCTGCGTTGCCGCCGCTCGACGGGATGCCATTCGAGGGCGAAAGGCACTGGCTGCTGGAGGATTGGGGTGACGCCGAATTTGTCACCCTGTCGCCGGGTCTCGGCCATTACTTCGGCGCCGACAAGGGCGTGCTGGTCGCACGAGCGCCCGAGAATGCCGCGCTCGGGCTCAAGGATGGCGACGTCATTGTCGCCATAGGCGGCCGCGAGCCACAGGACAGCAGGCACGCGATGCGCATCCTGCGTTCCTACCAGCCCGGCGAGTCGGTCGACATCCGGATACTCCGTGACCGCCGCACCGAGACGCTGTCCGCAAAGATTCCTGAGCGCGAGCCGCACGACATGTTGCGCCACGCGAGGCCGCCCCGACCTCCGACGCCGCCGGTTGCACCTTCGCCGCCGGCTGCTCCTTCGCCGCCGGAGACAGCCGCCTCGAACTGAGCGCCTTGTTCGCTGTGCTAGTCTGCGCGGCCCATGCGCCGCGCCGACTTTTCCTATTCACTGCCGGCGGATCTGATCGCCAGACGACCACCGCCGCGGCGCGGAGACAGCCGACTGCTGGCGCTCAATGGCTCGACCGGAGCGCTCCGCGACCTCCAATTCCCGGAGCTTGGCCTCCTGCTGCGGCCCGGCGATCTTCTGGTGCTCAACGATACGCGTGTCCTTGCGGCACGACTGCTGGGACGCAAGGCATCCGGCGGCACCTGTGAACTCCTGCTTGAGCGCATTCTCGACGGAGGGCGGTTTCTCGCCCAGGCGCGCTCGAGCAAGGGGCTGCGGCCGGGAGCGCGCATCGAACTGCCCGCGGGCGCGATCGCCGAGACACTGGCGCGGCGCGGCGACCTGTACGAGCTCGCGCTCGACCGAGAGCCGTTGCCGTACTTCGAACAGCACGGCCGCGTGCCCTTGCCGCCCTACGTCGCACGCGACGCGGACGCCGATGACCGCGAACGCTACCAGACTGTCTATGCCGAAGTGCCGGGCGCCGTCGCGGCCCCGACCGCGGGACTGCACTTCGATCGCGAAATGCTCGCAGGCCTCGTCAGAGCCGGCATCGCGGTCGCGCGGCTGACGCTGCACGTCGGCGCGGGCACTTTCACGCCGCTGCGCGCCGATGACGTCGAGGACCATCGGATGCACGCCGAGCGGATCCGCGTGCCGTCCGCGACCGTGACGGCCGTCGAGACGGCGCGTCGGGCGGGCGCAAGGGTAGTTGCCGTCGGCACCACCGCCATGCGTGCCCTGGAAGCCGCGGCGCAGGGCGGCCAATTGGGCGCATTCGAGGGTGAGACAGACCTCTTTATCCGGCCCGGCTACCGATTCCGGGTCGTCGATGCCCTGCTCACGAACTTTCACCTGCCAGAATCGACGCTGCTCGTCATGGTTGCGGCTTTCGCCGGGCGCGAGCGGACGCTGGCCGCTTATCATCATGCCATTGCCGCACGCTATCGGTTCTACAGCTACGGGGACGCGATGTTCGTGACGCCCGATCCCGCGGCGCTTGCCAAACGCGCCGAGCAAGCGTGAGATTCGAGCTGCTTTCGGTGGACGGCCGCGCACGCCGCGCGCGGATGACGTTCGCTCGCGGATCGGTCGAAACGCCCGCATTCATGCCGGTCGGCACGTATGGCACGGTGAAAGGCGTCACGCCCGAAGAACTCGACACCTGCGGTGCCGAGATCGTTCTCGCCAACACCTTTCACCTGATGCTGAGGCCGGGGCCGGACATTATCCGCGCGCATGGCGGGCTGCATCGCTTCATGCATTGGGTGCGCCCCATACTCACGGATTCCGGCGGCTACCAGGTCTTCAGCCTGGCCGCGATGCGCAAGCTATCGGAGGAGGGCGTGAGATTCCGCTCGCCGGTTGACGGCGCGCAGGTGTTCCTCGATCCGGAGGGCGCCATGCGGATCCAGCGCGCGCTCCATTCAGATGTCGCCATGGTGTTCGACGAGTGCACGCCCTATCCCGCCACCGAACCGGCGGCTCGGGCATCCATGGAACTGTCACTGCGATGGTCCGAGCGCAGCCGCCGAGCCTGGGAATCGGAGCCCGGCGAAGGCGTCCTGTTCGGGATCGTCCAGGGTGGCATGCATGAGGCGCTTCGGCTCGCATCCCTCGAAGGGCTCGAACGACAGGGGTTCGGGGGTCTCGCGATCGGCGGCCTGTCGGTCGGCGAACCGTGCACGGAACGCGCGCGGGTCCTGAATGCGCTGCTGCCCGCCATGCCCACCGGCAAGCCGCGCTACTTGATGGGCGTCGGCCGCCCGGAGGATCTCGTCGATGCCGTGGCGGAGGGCGTGGACCTGTTTGACTGCGTCATACCGACGCGTCACGCGCGCAACGGGCACTTGTTCGTGCCCTGGGGCGTCATGAATATCCGCAATACGCGTTATGCGGCCGATACGGGCCCCATTGACCCGGACTGCGGCTGCTATACCTGTCGGAACTTCACGCGTGCATACCTGAGGCACCTTGATCGTTGCGGGGAAATGCTGGGGCCGCGCCTTGCCACGCTGCACAACCTGTACTACTACCTGCACTTGATGTCGCGGATGCGAACGGCGATCGCGGCGGGAGCATTCGCCGCGTTTCGCGCCGCTTTTCATGAGGCCCGCGGCCCGGCGGACGCGGCGGAGAACTAGTGCGGGCGCCGTGAGCGCGTCAGCTCGATTCCCCCAGCAGCAGGGACGTGATCGTGGCCATGTCCTCGATGGACGCGTCGACGAACGAGGCGCGCAGGCGCCCGCCCTTGTCCACGGCGAAGACCTGGGTGGAATGCATGACGTTGTAGCCGCCGTCCTTGCCGGGCGGTTCCTTGAAGAACACGGCCGCGAACTGTGCGGCGATCGCCGACGTCGCTTTCGGATCGCCCGTCAGGCCGATGAAATCGCGCGACAAAGGCTCCAGGTAGGCCCTGAGCGCGGCCGGTGTGTCGCGCTCGCCGTCGACGCTGATCAGCACGATGCGCGCCTGCTCCAGCGCGCCGTTGCGCGCCGCGTGCAGGGACTTGAGTCGTGCGAGCGTCGCCGGGCAGACGCTTGCGCAATGCGTGAAGCCGAAGAACACGAGTGCCGGCTCCCCGCGCAGGCTCGAGAAGCTTCGCGCCTTGCCCGTCTGGTCCGTGAGCGTGAAGTCCGCGATCGGCGTGGGCGAGGGATTCACGTAGACGCGATCGAGCGCCGGCAGCGTAACCGGCTCCGATGCCGCCGCCGCAACCACGGCCGCGAAGCCCGAGAGCAGCGCCGCCAGGATCCTAGTTCGCATAGAGGCGGTTTGCAGGTATGAAGGCGAAACCGGCCTGGCCCGGCACTTCCCAGTACAGCTTGGCCACTGCCGATGCGATGTCGTCGTAGAACTCCATCGTAATCGTATACCGCTGGTCCTTGGTGAGGGCGATGAGTCCGGTCTCGTCGTTGCCGACGGCATGGCTCGTCCAGTGGTCTATGACGAGATTGCCGTTAATCCAGAGGCGAACGCCATCGTCGGTGCGTGTCATGAATCGGAAATTTCCCGTCGCGCTTGCCTCGATCTGACCGATCCAGCGGACCGAGAACTTGTTATTGTGAACGCCGCCGCCCGGCGATCCGCCCCACTTGAAGTTAACGGCCTCCACGCGCTGCATTACCACGGCACCCGACAAGGTCATGTTGTTGAAGTAGCTCCCGGTAAGTCCGGTTCCGGTGCCCGACACAACCCCGACTGGCGCCGACTCTTCCTGGTTTCCAATCTGCGAAACGTAGGCGACGAGGTTGGCGAGCTCCGCATCGGTCACGCTGATGCCGTCATGCGCCCGGATCGCATCGCCAATCGTTGGCGCCGAGCCGCGGTGCAGGTAGGGCGCCGTCATCCAGACATCGCGCAGCGTCGGAATGTCGATGCCGGTCAAGGGGCCACCGAGTCGATTGCCGCTGTCGGCATTGATCGTCCCGATGTTCTGGGGATTGTTGTTCGCACTCGTCGTGAACGCCTCGCCGCCATGGCAGCCAGCGCAATTCTTCGCCATGAAGACGCTGCGCCCCGCAACGGCCGCGGTAGTCATCGAGCCGTCCGGATTCCGAAGCGGGCTCGTCGGGAACGTATCAAGTGAAGCGACATAGGCGGCGAGCGCGTCAAGGTCGGAACTCAGGCCAGCCTTCGGATCCCCAAGCGGCTGGCTCCGTGTGCCGGCATTGAAGTCTGCATTGGCCATGAGTCCCGTGCCGCCGGAAAGATTGCGAATCTGGCCCTCGAAGTCCTGGACTTCGTCGAAGTTATTGCTCCAGTGAAGGAATCCCTGGCCGCCCGCGCGGCCACGCAGGCTCACGGTATTGCGCAGTCCCTCGCCGAAACCGGTCAGGTCCCAGGTGCGGCCGTCGTGGTGGCCGTCGTTGTGACAGGAGGCGCAGCTGATGTAGCTGTCGCGCGCGAGGCGCGTATCGAGAGCGTCGTAGAACAGGCGCTTGCCCTGAAGGACTTCGGCCGAGAGTTTCTCGGAGCTCTGGGAGATCTTGGTGGCAAGGAGCGGCAGGCTGGCGATGCCTGTCGTCTCGAGGTCGGTGAGGTCATAGACGCTGACGGTTCGGTCCAGGAAGTTGTTGACGTAGAGACGGTTGCCGTCGGCCGACACGGCGACGCCCTGCGGTGCGCGCCCGACACTGATGCGGAAGATTTCGCGTCCCCCATAGGCGTCGACGACGGCTACCTGGCGGCTCGTCTCCAGCGCGACGAACAGGTAGATGCCGAGCCGATCGTAGGCAATCGCGCTCGCGACGCCGGAATTGTCGTGGTCAAGGCGATGCGGGTAGTCTTCCGACCCGGCAACCAGGTCGATGCGAGAGCTGATCGCGCGGACCGTGTTCTGGAAGTTGAGCCCGAGACCGTCCCGCAAGGCGCCGCGCTTGATGTTGTCCTGCTTCGACGGCACCCAGGCGGACTTCCCGTCGGGGGAGATCGCGACCGCACCGAGGTAGTTGGGAATGCCGCGACCCTGGTTCTCGAAGTCGGGCTTGTCGCTGTGGCGCAGCACGATGGTTTGCAGGACAGTCATCGCACCCGGGTCGACGACGACGACTTCGCCGCCGACCGGCTGACCGCCGACCTGCGTCTGTACCGTGGCCGTGCTCTCGCCGGGCAGCGGCGGCGTGATGAAGCGCGACACGTAGAGTCTGTTGCCGTCACCCGTCATCGACAGGTAACGCACGTTGGGGCCCACGGCGAGGCTCGCGAGTGTGGCGCCGGTCACGGGGTCGATCTTCAGGATGCGCCCTGTCGCCTCGAGTGCCACGAGCATCGCGCCACCCGTCGGCGCTGCGATGATCCCGTGCGGATTGGACGCGAAGGGCAGACCGATGGTCCTCGCGATGGTGAGCGAGTCGGGGTTGATGACGCTGATGGTCGCGTCGCCTTTGTTCGTCACCCAGATCTCGCCGTTCGGCGCCACGGCGATCCCGCGCGGGGCAACTCCGACCGTGATTGTCTTGAGCTTGGCGTTCGTAGAGGCGTTGAAGACGCTGACCGATTTATGGTCCTGGTTCACGACCCAGAACCGGTCCACGCCGGTCGCCCGGTGCTCGAAAATGATGTTGGCCGAGATTGCCGGCTGCTTTGCCGTGAGCGGCAAGTGCACGGCCTGCACGATCGTCGTCGTCTGCAACGTCCCCACCGAATCCCGGGCGGTGACCGTGACGTAGTAGATGCCGGGTTGCGCAAACTGGTGGGTGACCGTCGGCGACGGCGAAAAGGCCGAGGGTGGCGTGCCGTCATCGAAGTCCCATTGGAACTGGATCCCGCTCCCTCCGGTGACGCTCGCCTGGAAGGTCACGGTCGCGCCGGCGAGCGCGGGCGGCGGCGGCGGCGGGGTGTCAAGGACGAACGGCGCCGCGGCGCTCAGGCTCCAGACAAAGGTCTTGCTGTCGGTGTTGATCCCGTCGGTCGCCGTGACGACGACGTTGTAGGTGCCTGCCGCGGTCGGCGTGCCGCTGATCGCGCCTGTGACGGCATTGACCGACAGGCCCGGCGGCAGCCCACTGGCACCGTAGGTGAGCGAGTCGCCGTTGGGATCCGTTGCACTGAGTTGCAGCGAGACCGGCGTACCCGCCTGGCCGCCCTGGTTGCCGGGATTCACGAGAATCGGCGTGACCGCCGGATTGGGATTCGCGGCGACGCCGACGCGCGTGATTTTCGCGACCGACGGGACGCCGGCCGAATTCAGCGCGAACAGCAGGTAGAACCCGGGTGGGGCATCGCCGGCTCGCGTCGGCGCCTGGATCGTCAGGTGGCTGCCCGACTGGTTGAAGGTCAATTCGATGAACCGCTGCTCGGTGTTCCAGCTGTGCGAGACCGAAGCGGTCTTGATCAGCGCGACTCGGCCGATGGCCGCCGTTCCCGCCATGTCGACGCCGAACGTCGCGCCGATGTCGAGTGCCGTGGGCGCGGCCTGGATCACGGGCCGCGTCGCGAATCCGCCGGAGGAATTGTAGAGATACGGCGGGTAGTAAATCTCCATATTGGTGTTGTTCTGCGGGCCCGGCGCACCGCCGCCGCCAACCAGCACGGAGGCGTCGGGCAATAGCACCGCGGTCGAGTGATAGAGCCGCGCCTGGACTTCGGCCGCGCCGAGCTTCCACTGACCCGTGGTCGGATTCCAGATCTCGGCGTTGTAGTTGACGCCGGTCATCTCGTTCCAGACGTCGCTGCCTCCGGTCGCGAGCACCTGGCCGTCGGCCAGCACGGTGGCCGTGACAAGCCTGCGCCGGGACGAGAGGTTCTGCGTGTTCGATACCACCGGGGTGCCGCTGCTGATATCGATCACGCGCGCGCCGTTGGAATTGCCGCCGAACTGCAGGATCCGGCCGGGCCGGAACATCGCGGCGCTCGAATCGGAACCGGTAGGCCCCGTGAACTGGCCGGCGGCGGTGATCGAGCCGGTTCCGCTCGTGTTGACGTAGTACATCGCGCCATTGCTGTCGAAACCGAAGACCCGTCCGTCCGGCGCGATGAAGTTGCGCGGGAACATGAAATCGTAGGATCCGGTATTGGCGCCTGCCAGCAACCGGAATGTTCCGTCGACTCCGCGGATCTCGGGCCGGTCCGTGCCGCCGGACCCGCCCTGGATGTAGATTTCCCCGTTGGTCAGCGCGATGGACGACGAATACCAGCGCGCCCGGTTCATGTTGTTGTTCCGGGTGAGCGTGTTGGTGGTGTAGTTGAAGACGTTGCTGTTGTTGTTGCCGGTGTTGGTCGTGGACGCGCCGGTCCAGTTGTCGCCGCCTGCGATGAATACCTGCCCGCCCTGGGGCACGAGGACTTGCGAGCTGCAGAAAATATCGGTGCCGGTCGTGTTCGGCATGGTGAGATGCCCGGCATCCAGCCCGGCCGACGGGTCCCAGACGTCATAGATGAAGATGCCGGTCTGCTGTCCGGACGCCGTGGTGCCGTAGGTCAGCACCCGGCCATCGGGCATCAGCACCGCGTGCAGCCCGATCAGCGGCCAGGGGTGTACGCTGGACCAGGCGCCGATCGTGTTGTTCGCGGCTGCAGGGACGGTGGTCGCCAGAAGGGCGGCAGAAAGCGAAAGACGTTTAAGGACTGTGCCGATGCACCGAACTGCGCTGCCGCGCACTGAGCATCCCCCTGGTCGTTGTTCGCTGTGGCCTGCGCGGAATCTTCGAGCCCGCCGGCCTTTATGCCGCGAGGATATCCCGTCACGCCACAACCGTCTCATGTGTTGACATAATGGCCATTCGGCCCCTTAGAATTGTGACGCAGCTAACAATCCGGTGCGGGCGGCGGGCCTCATCCGGCTCCCCGCAGCGCAAGCCGCGGCGCAGGGCGGCCGCAGGGCCTGTGCCATAATCGCGCGCCCCAACCGGGCCGGCCCGGCCGGCCCTCACAGAGGAAGGACATGGATTTTTTCATCACGCCCGCCTGGGCCCAGGCCGCCGCAGGATCAACGGCCGGCACGCTCGGCACGATCCTCCCGCTCGTGCTCATCTTCGTCGTTTTCTATTTCCTGCTCATCCGGCCGCAGACCAAGCGGGCAAAGGAACACCGCGAGATGGTCGCCAAGTTGTCGGCCGGCGACGAGGTCGTGACGACTGGCGGCGTGCTCGGCCGCATCAGCGAGGTCGGCGAGCATTTCGTCACGCTCGAGGTCACTTCCGGCGTCGCGATCCAGGTGCAAAAGGTCCAGGTCGCGCAGTTGATGCCGAAAGGCACGCTGAAGACGCACTGACGGCCCGGCCGCCTCGCGAGCATGTTCAAGTTCCCGGTCTGGAAGAGCGTGACCGTTCTCGTCGTCATGCTCCTGGCGACCCTGCTGGCGCTGCCAAACGTGTTCGGGGAATCGCCCGCGCTGCAGCTGTCGCGCCGTGATCGCGCCGCCTTCACGCCCGACTCGATTGCGGAATTCGAGAAGCTGCTGACGACGTCCGGCATGCCGTTCGAGCAGGTGAAGATCGACGACGCGGGCCGCCTCTGGATCCGATTCGAAGACGTTGACAAGCAGCTCGCGGCGCGGGACCTGATCGCGCAACAATACGAGGGCCAGTACGCGATTGCGACGACGTTCGCGTCGCGGGCGCCCGATTGGCTCACCGCACTCGGCCTTGAACCGATGAGCCTGGGACTCGACCTGCGGGGCGGCATCTACCTCGTCTACGAAGTCGACGTCGAGGGCGCGGTGGACCAGCTGCTCCAGGTCATGGAGCGCGACCTGCGCAAGGTGCTGCGCGACGCGCGGATCCAGTACCAGGACGTCGAGGCCCGTGGCCGGCAGGTCGCCGTACTGCTGCGTAATCCGTCGGACCACGATGCCGCCATCGCTGCAATCCGCAAGTTCGATTCGACGCTAATACCGCAGGATGGCGCAACTCCGGGAGAAATCATCCTGGCCCTCAGCGAGGCGCAGGTGCGCCAGCGCCAGGACTTCGCGATCCAGCAGAACATCACGGCGCTAAACAACCGCGTGAACGCGCTGGGCGTCGCCGAGCCGATCGTGCAACGGCAGGGGTTGAACCGGATCGCCGTGCAGTTGCCCGGCATCCAGGACGCCTCCGAGGTCGTGCGGGTGCTGGGCAAGATCGCGACGCTCGAGTTCCGGCTGGTCGACACGGTCAACAGCCCGATGGAGGCGCAACGCAGCGGCCGTGCGCCCCTCGGTTCGCGCCTCTACAAGCAGCGTGATGGCACGCCCGTGCTGCTGAAGCGGGAAGTGATTGCGACCGGCGAGCAGCTCGTCGACGCCTCGTTTGCGCCGTCGCAGGGGGAACCCGCCGTCAGCGTAAAGCTCGACACCCGGGGCGGCGACGAAATGCTGCGCACGACACGCGAAAACCTGAACAAGCCGATGGCGGTGGTGTTCATCGAGAAGGAGCGGGAACAGGTGGAGCGCGACGGCCACAAGGTGGTCCTGGACCGGTCCAAGGAGGAGGTCATCAGCGTCGCGACGATTCGCGGCGTGTTCGCCAACCAGTTCCAGATTACCGGCCTGACGGCGGCGGAAGGAACCGAGCTCGCCAAGTTGCTGCGCGCGGGTGCCCTGGCTGCGCCGCTTTATATCGTCGAACAGCGCCTGATCGGGCCGGGCCTCGGGCGCGAGAACATCGAACGCGGGTTCAGGGCCCTGGTCCTGGGCATGAGCGGCCTGTTCCTGTTCATGCTGTTCTATTACCGGGTGTTCGGTCTGGTTGCCGACCTGGTGCTGCTCGCCAACGTGATCCTGCTGACCGCGTTGCTCTCGCTCTTCAAGGCCGCGCTCACCCTGCCGGGCATCGCAGGCATCGTGCTGACGGTCGGCATGGCGGTGGACGCGAACATCCTGATTTTCGAGCGCATCCGTGAGGAAGTGCGCAACGGCAGTTCGCCGATGGCGTCAATCAACGCTGGATTCGAACGGGCGTTCTCGGCCATTGTCGATGCGAACATCACGACGCTGATTGCCGGCGTCATGCTGTTCGCCTTCGGCACCGGTCCGATCAAGGGTTTCGCGGTGGTGTTGAACCTCGGCATCCTGACCTCGATGTTCACGGCGCTGATCGGCAGCCGGGCGCTGCTGTACCAGATCTACGGGCGACGGCGTCAAGTCGCCCGCCTGGCGATCTGAGGAACCGGCCATGGAGTTCTTCAAGCGGACACCACAGATACGATTTCTCGAAAGGCGCAAATACTGGTACGCGGTGTCGACACTCGTGATCCTGGGCTCGATCGTCGCATTCGTGACGCGTGGCCTGAACTTCGGCATCGACTTCACCGGCGGCGTCGTCATCGAGGCGCATTTCCCGGCGGCGCCCGACCTCGAGCGGCTGCGCGAATCGCTGGCCGGCAGTGGGCTGGGCGAGGCGCTCGTGCAGCGCTTTGGCACGACGCAGGACGTCCTGGTGCGGCTGCCGCCGGCTGAGGGCGAAGCGGCGCGCGAGGTAACGGAGCAGGTGCGCGGCGCGCTCGCCACGGTGGATTCCGGCGTGGAGATACGGCGGACCGAGTCCATCGGGCCGCAGGCGGGGAGGGAACTCGCCGAGAAGGGCGCCACCGCGCTGCTCATGGCGCTGCTTTTCATTGGCATCTACGTGATCATGCGGTTCCAGTGGAAATTCGCCGTCGGCGCGATCGTCGCGGTCCTGCACGATCCGTTCGTCGTTGTCGGCATGTTTTCGATTACCGGCATGACTTTCGACCTGTCGGTTATGGCGGCAATCCTCGCGGTGATCGGCTACTCGCTGAACGACACCGTCGTCGTGTTCGACCGGGTACGCGAGCGGCTGGTCCACATGCGCAAGTCCGAGCCCCGCGAAGTGATGGATACGGCCATCAACGAGACCCTCTCGCGCACGCTGCTGAGCTCGGGCACGACCGCGATCGTGGTCGTTGCACTCGTCGCGTTCGGCGGTGAGGCCCTCAGGCCGTTCGGGATCGCGCTGCTTGTCGGCATCGTGGTCGGGACGTTCTCTTCGATCTATGTCGCAAGCGCGCTGGCCCTCGACCTTGGCCTGACGCAACGCGACCTGATGTCGCCCGAGAAGCGCGGCGAAGTCGACGAGCTTCCCTAGGCCGCCGGCGCGGTGGGAACGTGATCGAGTTGCTGTCCGATCCGGCCGTCTGGATCTCGTTCCTGACGCTGGCGCTGCTGGAAATCGTCCTCGGGATCGACAACATCATCTTCCTGTCGATCCTGGTCGCGAAGCTGCCGCGGCCGCTTCAGCAGCGCGGCCGGATACTCGGCCTCGCGCTCGCGATGCTCACGCGTATCGCGCTCCTGTTCTCGATTACCTGGATGATCCGGCTCACGGCGCCGCTGTTCACGGTCCTCGGCGAGGAGATCTCGGGACGCGACCTGATACTGTTCGTCGGCGGCCTGTTCCTCCTCGTCAAGAGCGTTAATGAGATCCACGGCGCGCTCGAGGGCGCCGAAGAACGCACGGATCACAGCGTGAGGCTGCAATCGAAGATCACGGCCGTTGTGCTGCAGATCGGCCTGATCGACATCGTGTTCTCGCTCGACTCGGTATTCACTGCCATTGGCCTCGCCCAGCAGGTCGAGATCATGGTCGCCGCGATCGTGGTGGCGGTGCTGGTCATGATGTTCATGGCCCGGCCGATCAACGAATTCATCGAGCGCCACCCGACGATCAAGATGCTGGCGCTCGCGTTCCTGATCCTTATCGGGGTCGCGCTGGTCGGCGAATCCCTGGAATTCCACATTCCGAAGGGATACCTCTACTTCGCAATGGCATTCTCGGTGGGTGTCGAGATGATCAACATCCGCCTGCGGCGGCGTGGGATGCCCGTCGAACTTCACGGGCCCGGCATGCCGCCCGGGAGGCCCCGGGAGCATTGACGTGCGGCGACTGGGCCGCGCGCCACACAGTCGTCAGGTGTTCAGCTTGCTGTGACGGCGGCTGTAGCCGAAATAGATCGCGAAACCCAGAGCGATCCACACGCTCATCCAGTGCCAGTTCGCCATGAATGCCGGGAAGAACAGGTAGAGGCAGGATGCGGCGCCGAGGATGCAGACGACCGGCGCCGCAGGAACGCGGAAAGCACGCGGCAGGTCCGGGCGCGTGCGGCGCAGGATCAGCACGCCGATGCAGACCGTCGCAAACGCCAGCAGCGTACCCATCGACACCAGGTCACCCAGCACGCCGATCGGCAGCAAGCCGGCCAGTATCACCGCGGTCGTGCCGACGATGACCGTGCCGACGTGAGGCGTGCGGAATTTGGGATGAATGCGCCCGAAGATCGGAGGGATAAGGCCGTCCCTCGCCATCGAGTAGAAGATGCGCGGCTGGCCGAGCATCATTACGAGGATCACGGACGTCAATCCGGCGATTGCGCCGATCTCCACGATGGACTTGAGCCATAGCAGGCTCGGATACGTCTCCAGTGCGGTGGCGACGGGCCTCGGCGTTCCCAGGAGGTTGTAAGGCATGATTCCGGTCATGACAGCCGACATCGCGATATAAATGAGCGTGCAGATGAACAGCGAACCCAGGATTCCGATCGGCATGTCGCGCTGCGGATTCTTTGCCTCCTGTGCCGCGGTCGAGACGGCGTCGAACCCGATGTAGGCAAAGAACACCACGCTCGCTCCGCGTACCACGCCGTCAAAGCCGAAGCGGCCCGGGCCTTCCGGTGGCGGAATGAAAGGCTTCCAGTTGTCGGGATTGATGTACTTCAGCGTCACCGCCATGAAGAGCAGGATCACGCCGACCTTGATCAGGACGATGACGGCGTTGACATTCGCCGACTGCGAGATGCCGCGATAGCACAGCGCGGCGACCCCGATGACGATCGCGACTGCAGGCAGGTTGATGAGCGCGCCGGTCGTCACGGGGCGGCCGTCGACCACCGTGAGCGGCGCGTTTGTCAGCGCCTCCGGCAGGCTGAGCGACATGCCGAATGCATTGCCGATTGAGTCGAGCAGCCCGGTGAAATACCCGGACCATCCCACGGCAACGGTGGCAGCCGCGAACGTGTACTCGAGGATCAGCATCCAGCCGATGAACCACGCGACCACTTCACCGAGGGTGGCGTAGGAATAGGAGTAGGCGCTTCCCGAGACCGGCAACATGGCGGCGAATTCCGCGTAGCAGAGGCCCGCGAAGGCGCAGGCGACGCCCGCCATCACGAAGCTCAGGATGATCGCCGGGCCCGCATAGTTGGCGGCGGCGTTGCCGGTCATCACGAATATGCCGGCGCCGATAACCGCGCCGATGCCAAGCAGCACGAGATGGCGCGCAGTCAGGGCGCGCTTCAGTGTGACTTCGCCGGCGACCACAGCCTCGTTGTCTGCCGAGGCCGTGACCGGCTGGGTTCTGAACAGATTCATGCGCGATCCCCCGGAAAACCGTGTCGGACTCTAACCCAGCCCTGCCGTGATTGCGAGCCGCGCCCCGGGCCTCATTTGCGAAGCTCGTCATTGAGGTCAGGCGCGAACATCTCGATCAGCGCTGCGTAGACGCGCGGAGTTCCTACGAGCAGATTGCCTCCATCCTGGTACTCGCCGCCCGCGAGATTGCCGACCCTGCCGCCTGCTTCCGTGATGAGCAGGTTGCCGGCGGCCGTGTCCCAGGGCGAGAGCCCGATCTCCCAGAATCCATCGAGCCGGCCCGCGGCAACGTAGGCGAGGTCGAGCGACGCGGCCCCGGGACGGCGCACGCCGGCAGTCGCATCCATCACGCGCTCGAGCATCGCCAGATAGGGCTTCAGCCAGCGCCGGTTCTCGCGATACGGAAAGCCGGTGCCGACCAGTGAGCCATCCAGGCCCGCTCGCTGCGAAACGCGCAGACGCCTGCCGTCGAGCAACGTACCCGCACCGCGCTCGGCGGAGAACATCTCCCCGCGCAGGGGGTCGAGCACGACGCCGATTTCCGCGCGGCCGCGGTGGCGGCAGGCCACTGACACTGCGAACTGCGGAAAGCCGTGCAGGAAGTTGGTGGTGCCGTCGAGGGGATCAATGACCCAGGTATAGTCGTCGCCGGGCTGTTCGCCGCTTTCTTCGGCAAGGATGCCGTGCGAAGGGTAGGCTTTCCGGATGGTCGCGATCAACACCTTCTCGGCTGCCCGGTCCACCTCGCTGACAAAGTCATTCCGGCTCTTCTCGGTGACGGTCACGCCGCCGACGCGATCGAGATTGCGCACGATCATCTCGCCGGCGCGGCGCGCGGCGCTGACCGCGATGTTGAGCAGCGGGTGCATGACTTAGAATAACAGCAAGCCTCCCGGAACCGCGATGTCCACTGCCATCCGCATCGTGCTCGTCGATACAAGCCATCCCGGAAACATCGGCGCGAGCGCGCGCGCAATGAAGAACATGGCGCTTGCGTCGCTGGTCCTGGTGCGGCCGCAGGCGCATCCTCACCCCGATGCGGTGGCGCGCGCGTCCGGTGCCGCCGACCTGCTCGAGCAGGCGCGCGTGGTCGCGTCGGTCGGCGAAGCGATCGGGGACTGCGGACTCGTGGCCGGAACGACGGCGCGGCCGCGCAGCGCCAACTGGCGAGTGCTGGACGCACGCGACGGCGCAGCGGAGCTTGCGTCGGCGGCAACCTCGAGGCCGGCCGCGGTGCTGTTTGGCGGCGAGCGCAATGGGCTCGCGAACGAGGAGCTTGCCCGCTGCCAGTTCCTGATCCGGATTCCGTCGGCTGCGACGTATCCGTCCATGAATCTCGCGCAGGCAGTACAGGTCGTCTGCTACGAAATCCACATGGCGGCGAGCCGCGTGGCGAAAGCTGCCGGGACCGGCGCCACGCCGGTGCCCGCGATGGCCGACGATTTGCAGGCGCTGCATGCGCACCTCGATCGCGTGATGCACAGGACCGGCTTCATGCATGAGGGCAACGCCGCCCAACTCGGCGCGCGCGTGCGCCGCCTGGTGGCGCGCGCCGTCCCCGACGACGGCGAGGTCCGCATCCTGCGCGGCATGCTGGCCGCGATCGAGCGGGCGTTGCCGCCGGGGGAGTGAGCGGGATGTCAGCGGAACGTGCGATCTACCTGGACCATGCCGCAACGGCGCCGCTCGACGCGCGCGTCGCGGCCGTCATGGGCGAATGCCTGTCAGATCCTGCGCTGCAGGCGAACCCGGCGTCGGCCCACCGGGCCGGGCGCGCAGCCGCGCAACAGGTCGAACTCGCACGCGCCGAGGTGGCGCGGCTCCTGAACGCGCCGCCCGCATCAGTCCTGTTCACCTCGGGTGCGACTGAAAGCGTCAATCTCGCGGTCCTGGGTGCGGCGCGCGCGGCCGGCCCCGCGCGCCGTCACGTCGTGACCTCGCGCATCGAGCACCGTGCCGGGCTCGACGCCTGCCGCCGGCTCGAGCAAGAGGGATACGAGGTGACTTGGCTCGCGCCGACGCCGGACGGGCGCATCGAGACCGCCCAGGTCGCGGATTCGATTCGCGCGGACACGGCGCTTGTCTCGCTCATGCACGCGAACAACGAGACGGGGGTGCTGACCGACATCGATGCCGTGTCTTCCCTTTGCCGCGGGCGCGGGGTCCTCTTCCATGCCGACGCGGCGCAAAGCGCGGGCAAGGTCCCGATCGACGTCGAGGCATCGGGTGTCGCCCTGCTGAGCCTCTGTGCGCACAAGCTTGGCGGGCCAAAGGGCGTCGGCGCGCTCTATGTGCGGCGACGCCCGCGGCCCCCGTTGCAGCCGCTGCAGTTCGGCGGCGGGCACGAAGGCGGCTTACGCCCGGGCACGCTCGCAACCCACCAGCTCGTCGGTTTCGGCGCAGCCTGTGCGCTTGCCGGTGCCGCGCTCATCGATGAGGCCGCGAGCATTCGGGCGCTGCGTGAGCGGCTCTGGAGCGGCCTCCAGGCGGCCGCGCCGCTGTGGCGCAATGGCGCGGCGGAACCGTCGGTACCCGGCATCCTGAGCGTCGGCTTCGCGGGCATCGAGGCCGAGAGCCTGCTGCTCGAGATCGACGGCCGCCTGGCGATATCGAGCGGCTCCGCCTGCAGTTCCGCGACGAGCGAAGCCTCGTACGTGCTGCGGGCGCTCGGCCGTTCGGACCAAGCCATCCAGGCGTCGTTTCGCCTCAGCCTCGGGCGCGGGACGACGATTCGGGACATTGACCGCGCGGCTGACATCCTGGTCGGGGCCGTCGCCCGGCTGCGCGCCGCGTTGCCGGCCGGCGCGCTGGAGCGCATCGCGTGAGCTCGGAAACACCGCGTTACTCGAGCCGTGTGCTCGAGCTGTTCGCGGAGCTGCCGGGCGCCGGTGCTCTGCCGGCGGGTCGAGGCGAGATCGTCGCGGGAGAGGCGCTGGCACTCGACCGCGGCGCGTGGGTCCGTTTCGAGGCCCGACTTCATGGCGGCCATTTCCAGGATTGCCGGTTCCTCGCCTGGGGCTGTCCGCATACCCTGGCAGCGGCCGCCTTGGCTGCAGCGGCGATTCGCAGCCATCCGGAGCTGCGCCCGGCCGAGATCGACGCCGCGCGCCTCGCGCGGGAACTCTCCGCGCCAGCCGACAAGATGGGCCGGCTGCTCGTCGTCGAGGACGCGCTCCGGGCACTGTTCGCCGCGGGCGGTCGGGTACAATAGGGCACCGGAATGGCCATCACCCTCACACCCGCTGCCGCCGATCGCGTCCGCCATTTCCTCGCCGAGCGCGGGCACGGCGTCGGACTCCGGCTCGGTGTCCGAAAGACCGGCTGCTCGGGATTCGCCTACGTAGTCAATTATGCGGACGCCGTGGGGCCGGACGACCAGGTCTTCGACAGCCAGGGCGTGCAGGTTCTCGTCGATGCGGGCAGCCTCGAGCTGATCGACGGCACCGAAGTGGATTTCGTACGCCATGGGCTCAACGAGGCCTTCCGATTCCGGAACCCGAATGTCCGCGGCGAATGCGGCTGCGGCGAAAGCTTCAGCGTCTGATTTTTCCTTTCAGAACGGGCACTTCCGCGTTCGCCGCGTTTGCCGCCGCGCAGTGGCGAAGGCTACAATACGCGGCTGCATTGCTCACCCCCGCAGGTTGAGGACCCCATGGCGCTCGAACGTACCCTGTCCATCGTCAAGCCTGACGGCGTGGCCCGAAACCTGATCGGTGACGTCTATTGCCGGTTTGAGCAGGCAGGTCTCAGGATCGTCGGGGCACGCATGCTGCAGCTGACCCAGCGACAGGCGGAGGGGTTCTACGTCATCCATCGCGAGCGGCAGTTCTTCCGCGACCTCTGCGCCTACATGACGTCGGGGCCGGTCATGGTCCAGGTACTCGAAGGCGAGACCGCCGTGCAGCGTCACCGGGACATCATGGGTGCCACCGACCCAAAAAAGGCGGCCCCCGGCACGATCCGCGCGGATCTTGCGACCAGCATCGAGGAAAACGTCGTGCACGGCTCGGACAGCGCCGAAAATGCCGCGCGCGAGATTGCATTCTTCTTCGCCGAAACCTCGCTTTGCCCGCGCACTCGATGACGGGCGAACGTCAATGAGCGCATCCGCGCCGCGAACCAACCTGCTCGGGATGCCCCGCGCCGCGCTCGAGGCCTTTGTCGGCGGATTCGGCGCGAAGCCCTATCGCGCGCGGCAGCTGTTGAAGTGGATCTATCGTCGCGGTGAGGCCGACTTTTCGCGCATGACGGACCTCGCAAAGGATTTTCGCGCCGCGCTTGGAGGGCGGGCCGAGGTTCGCGTGCCGGAGATCGTCGCGGCCCGGACGGCGACCGATGGCACCCGCAAGTGGCTGCTCGGCATGCCGGGTGCCGCCGGCAACGACCAGGTGATCGAGACCGTATTCATTCCCGAGCCGGGCCGCGGCACTCTGTGCATTTCCAGCCAGATCGGTTGTGCACTCGACTGCTCCTTCTGCGCGACGGGGGCGCAGGGTTTCAACCGCAACCTGAGCGCGGCGGAGATCATCGGCCAGGTGTGGCTCGCAAACCGCGAGCTCGGACGAGACCCGGACGGCGAGCGCATCGTCACCAACGTGGTCCTGATGGGCATGGGCGAGCCGCTCGCCAATTACCGGAACGTCCTGCCAGCAATGCAACTGATGCTCGACGACCTCGGTTATGACCTTTCGAGACGGCGAGTGACACTCTCGACATCGGGGCTGGTGCCGCAGATCTACCGCCTCGCCGAAGATTGCAACGTCGCGCTCGCCGTGTCGCTGCATGCGCCGAACGACAGCCTGCGGGACGAACTCGTGCCGATCAACCGCAAGCACCCCATCGCGGAGCTCCTCACCGCCTGCTGGCATTACCTCGAGCGCCAGAACGGCCGCAGCGTAACGTTTGAGTACACGATGCTGGACGGCGTCAATGATCGCCCGCAACAGGCACGGGAACTCGCGACGCTGCTGCGCGGTCATCAGGCCAAGGTCAACCTCATTCCATTCAATACCTTTCCGGGCACCCGGTACCGGCGCTCGCCCGCCGAATCGGTCCGGCGGTTTCGCGACTTGCTGTTGCAGGGAGGCGTCATGGCGACAGTACGCAGGACTCGCGGCGACGACATCGATGCGGCCTGCGGCCAGCTGCGCGGGCGGGTGGCGGACCGCACGCAGGTGCGCCTCGGCAGCAAGCTCGTCAGCCTCACGGTGCGCGCATGATCGCCCGCGGGGCGCTGCTTGCGTTCGCGCTCGCTCTCGCTTGCCCTGCGTTCGCGCAGACCGAGTCGCAGGACCGGTTGCTCGAGGCCGGCAAGATCAATGCGCGGCTCGCGATGGAGTACCTGAAGCGCGGGCAACTGCAAGTCGCCCAGGAGAAGGTCGAGAAAGCGCTGCTGGAGAACCCGAAGGACGTGAACGTCCAGTTGTCGGCCGGCCTCGTCTACGAGCGCCTGCGCAAGCTGAAAGACGCGGAAAAGCATTTCCGCCTGGCGCTTCGCGCCGACCCGGACAGCCCGGAAGCGCAGAATGCGCTTGGCGCTTTTTTCTGCCGCAACGGTGAGCATGCAAAGGGCGAGGAGATGTTCCTCAAGGCGGCGGCCAACCAGATCTATCGCACGCCGTACGTCGCTTACACGAATGCCGGCGTCTGCGCGCACAGCGCCGGTAATCTCGACGAAGCGGAGCGCTTTCTACGCCAGGCGCTGGCATCCCAGGTCGAGTATCCCGAAACCTACGCGCAGCTCGCGGGCGTGCTGCACGAGCGCGGCAACGACTTGCAGGCGCGCGCCTTCATCGGGCGCTACCTTGGGGCCGCGCCCGCGACGGCGAACATCCTGCTGCTCGGCTACAACATCGAGGTCGCGCTCAAGGATGAGAAGGCGGCGGCGGCATACAGCGAGCAGCTGATGAAGGAATTCCCAAGTTCGGAACAGGCGCGCGCCGTCGAAAACCTGGCGGGCCGGAATCGCGAATGAGCGCGAGGCCGGGCCTCGCTTCTCCGGGTGCGCGGCTGCGCGCCGCGCGCGAGGCCCGCGGACTTTCCATCGAGGAAGTCGCGGACCGGCTGCGCCTCAATGTCGCGCTCGTTCTCGCCATGGAGGAAGACCGGCTCGGCCTGCTCGGCGCGCCGGTCTTCGCGCGCGGGCACCTCAGGAACTATGCGATGCTGGTGGGCGCGCCGGAACGGGAGATCGTGGCCGCCTGCGATCCCGGCGACGTACCCGAGCCGACCTTCCTGCCGGCGCTTGATCGCAGGCCGCGGATGCGGTCCCGGCGGCGGCCGTGGATCATCGTGTTCGTGGCGGTGGCGGCTGCTGCGGCCGCGGCGGTTGCCTGGTGGATGACGCGAAGCTAGCCCATGGGACAGAAACTCCAGGCCATCCGCGGAATGAACGACCTGCTCGCGGACCAGCTCCCATACTGGCAGCGGATCGAGAGCGTTGCGCGCGAAGTGTTCGCCGACTACGGCTACCTGGAGATGAGGGTGCCTCTGGTCGAGCATGCGGAGCTTTTCCGGCGGTCGATCGGCGAGCATACGGACATCGTCGAAAAGGAGATGTACGCCTTTGACGACCGCGGCGGCGATCGACTGAGCCTTCGTCCCGAGGCGACAGCGGGCCTCGTGCGCGCAGCCATTGAGCATGGCCTGCTGCACAACCGGAAACAACGCCTGTGGACGGCGGGCCCGATGTTCCGCCACGAGCGCCCCCAGCAGGGACGCTACCGCCAGTTCCACCAGATCGACTGCGAGGCGTTCGGCCATGCCGGTCCGGACATCGATGCCGAGGTGATCCAGGTCTCGGCGCGCCTGTGGCGCAAGCTCGGCATCGACGACCTGCGCCTGTCTGTGAACTCGCTGGGCACGCCCGAATCCAGGAGGCGCTTCCGCGAACTGCTGGTCGGATACCTGACTGCGCAGCGCTCCGGCCTCGATGCCGACAGCCTGCGCCGGCTCGAATCCAACCCGCTGCGCATCCTGGATTCGAAGAACCCGTCCATGCGTGCCTTGATCGAGGGCGCACCGCGGCTCATCGATCACCTTGACGCCGCGTCGCAGCGGCATTTCGAACGCTTCCTCGAGTTGCTCACCGCCTGCGGTATTGCCGCCGAGGTGGACCCGCGCCTGGTCCGCGGGCTCGACTATTACACGCGGACCGTCTTCGAGTGGCGAACGTCTGCGCTCGGCTCGCAGGATGCCGTCTGTTCCGGCGGCCGCTATGATGGCCTGGTCGAACAACTGGGCGGAGAGCCGACCCCGGCGATCGGCTGGGCTCTCGGCATCGAGCGCATCGTCGGCCTGATGCAGGCTGCAGGCCTGCCGGCACCCGGAGCGGTCCCGGCGGTCTACCTGGTCCTTTCGGGCGAGCGTGCGGAACTGGCAGGGCTTGCGCTCGCCGACCGCCTGCGCGACGCCCTGCCGGGGGTGGGGGTACTCGCCAACATGGATGGTGGCAGCTTCAAGTCGCAGCTGAAGCGCGCGGACAAGAGCGGTGCGACGGTCGCACTCATTATCGGGGACCAAGAGGCCGGTCGCAGCGTTGCCGGAGTGAAGTGGCTGCGCGCCGAGGCTCAGCAGCAGGAATGGTCCTGGGACGAATTGCCGCGGCGACTGGCCGCCATGCTCCAAGCCGGGGAAATGTCAGGAAGCCACGATGGTCGATGAATATCTGTCGGAGGAAGAACAAGCCGAACAGCTCCGCAACTGGCTGCGGGAAAACTGGATCTGGCTGGTCGCAGGCGTTGCGCTGACGCTGGGCGGCTACTACGGATTCCGCTGGTGGGAGTCCCGCCAGGCGTCACGTTCGGTCGCAGCCGGAGAACGCTTTGCCGCGATGCTCGATGCAATCGGCGGCGGAAAGCGCGAAGAAGGCCTTCGCATCGCTGACGAGGTGACAGGCGAGTACGCCGATACACCCTACGCAGACCAGGCGGCGCTCGTGCTTGCACGGCTCGACGTCGATTCGGGCGACCTGGCAGGTGCCGAGAACCGCCTTGCGACGGTCGCCAGGGAATCGAAGGACCCGGACCTGCGCGTCGTGGCGAAATTGCGCCTTGCGCGAGTCCAGCTCGCGCAGGGCCGCTATGACGATGCGCAGAAAACCCTCGACACAGTCGCGACGCCGGCCATCGATGCTCGCGTGCTCGACTTGCGCGGCGACGTGGAGCGCGCCCGGGGCGACAAGGCGGCGGCGGTCGACAACTGGCGCAAGGCCGAGTCTGAACTGGCGGCAAGTCCTGCGGGAGAAGCACAGCTCGACGCGGAACTTCTTCGCCTGAAGATCGACGAACTGGGTGCGGCGCAGGCGGCGGAGTAGTCCATGGAGATCAAGCGGTTCATGGTGGCGGCGGTGATCGCGATCCTCGCTGGCGCCTGCAGCAAAGAGGAAGAAGTCGCGCCGCCCGCGGAGCTCGTCGATTTCAAGCCGGTCGTCCGAATTGACCGCGTCTGGAGCGTTGGGACCAAGGGCGGGGACGACGTGCTGCGCCTCGGCTTGCGGCCGGCGGTGGTGGGCGATCGTGTCTACGTCGCGGGTCATGGCGGCGATGTGCGCGCCCTCGAACTTGCGACCGGCCGCGACGTCTGGCGCGCGTCCACTGACCTCGAGTTGAGCGGAGGACCGGCCGTCGGCGAAGGCATCGTCGTTGTCGGTGGTACGGGGGGCGGGCTGGCGGCCTTTGATGCCGGGACTGGCGCCAGCCGCTGGCAGGTCATGACCGGTGGCGAAGTCCTGACCGCGCCGGTCATCGCGGGCGGAATCGTCGTGGTCCGCACGGTCGACGGGCGCCTTCGCGGACTGCACGTTGCGGACGGGGGTGAAGCCTGGACCTACGAGCAGCCGGTGCCGCGGCTGACCCTGCGCGGCAATGGCACGCCCGTCGTCGATGGGGACATGGTGTTCGCGGGGCTCGACAACGGCAAAGTCGTCGCACTGTCGCTTGCGACCGGGGAACTGCTCTGGTCCACGACCATCGCGCCCTCGCACGGTCGCACCGAAATCGAGCGTCTCGTTGACATCGATTCCCCGGTGCGCATCCTGGGCGACGACGTCTTTGTCGTCGGCTACCAGGGCCGCATCGCCATGCTTGCGCGCGACACTGGTCAACTCTGGTGGGGACGGGATCTTTCGAGTAACCGTGGGCTCGCCGCGGAAGACGACATGCTTTACGTGACGACCGCCGACAGCACTGTGATCGCCATGCGCCGCCGCGACGGCACGCCGGTCTGGACCCAGGACGGGATGCTGCATCGCTCGCTGACCGCCCCAGTCCTGTCAGGCGATACGCTGGTCGTGGGCGACTTCGAGGGCTACCTGCACTGGCTCGACGCCGCCAGCGGCCAGATGCTGGCGCGCGGCAAGTCGGGCGGGGGCCGCATCAGCAATCCACCCGTCGCGGCCGGTGACCTGCTGCTGATCCAGACCGATTCCGGCGAAGTCCAGGCTTGGCGCGCAAAGCCGCGGGCCGCGGGCTGATCCGGGCCGGACGCGCATGCCATGCTCCCCGTCGTCGCCCTCGTCGGCAGGCCCAATGTCGGGAAGTCGACGCTCTTCAATGCGCTGACCGCAACGCGCGACGCCCTGGTCGCCGACATCCCGGGTCTCACGCGCGACCGCAAGTACGGCTACGGACACCGCGAACCGCACCGCTTCATCGTCATCGACACGGGCGGGCTCGTGGAAGCGCCACGCGGCGTGCTGGAACTGATGGCGCGGCAGACCGGGCGCGCGATCGAGGAGGCCGACCGCGTCGTGTTCCTTGTCGACGGGCAGGGCGGGCTCGACGCTGCGGACCGCTTCGTGGCCGACGTCCTGCGCCGGAGCGGCAAGCCGGTGACGGTCGCGGTCAACAAGAGCGAGGATCGCGACGCGGCGGTCACGACGGCGGAATTCCACGCCTTCGGGTTTGGCGAGCCGCTCGCGATCTCCGCAGCCCATCGCCAGGGCATCGACGACCTCATCCAACGCACGCTCGCCGGGATCGAGCCGGTTGTGGAGCAGGCCTCTGCGGAGGAGGAACAGGCGATCAGGGTCTGCGTGGTCGGCCGGCCGAACGTCGGCAAGTCGACCCTGGTCAATCGCCTGGTCGGCGAGGAGCGGCTGATCACTTTCGATCAGCCGGGCACGACCCGCGACGCCGTGCGAGTGCCTTTCGAACGCGACGGCCAGCGCTACGTCCTGGTCGATACGGCTGGAGTGAGGCGCCGTGCGCGGATCGAGCAGGAGCTCGAAAAATGGAGCGTCATCAAGACCCTCCAGGCGATCGACGATGCGCACGTCGTCATCGGCGTGGTCGACGCGCGCGGGGCCGTCGCCGAGCAGGACGCGACGCTCTTCGGACTCGTGGCCGAGCGTGGCCGTGCGTTGATCGTCGCGGTCAACAAATGGGACCACGTCGAAACCGGTCAGCGCGAGGAGATCCGCGGGCAGGTGGCCAGTCGCCTGCGTTTCCTCGATTTCGCGCCGGTGCATTACATCTCGGCCCTCCACGGCAGCGGTGTCGGCGGTTTGATGGACGGCGTGCGCGCCGCGTACGCCGCGGCCATGCGTGATATGCCGACGCCTGAACTCACGCGCGTCCTCGAGGCCGCGATCCAGCAGCACCAGCCGCCACTGGTGCGCGGCCGGCGAATCCGCCTGCGGTATGCCCACCAGGGCGGGCGGAATCCGCCCGTCATCGTGATTCACGGGGCCCAGGCGGAGCGCACGCCGGAGGACTACCGGCGCTACCTCGTCCATTGCTATCGCGAGGCTTTCAGGCTGAAGGGCACGCCGGTGCGCGTTGATTTTCGCAGCGAGGAAAATCCTTTCGCGGGGCGGCGCGAGAAGCTGACGCCGCGGCAACGGCGGACCCGCGACCGGCAGACTCGCAGGACGCGGCGCTGAATCAGGCCTTCGGGCCAAGGACGCGGGCTCGCAGCCGGCCGCGCGTGACGCGAGCCTCCAGCTCCGTGCCCGGCGGCGCCTCGGCCGGGTCCCTCAGGACCGCGCCATTGGCGGCGAGCGTGACGATCGCATAGCCGCGAGCGAGGGTCGCGAGCGGGCTCATGGCTTCGAGACCCCGGACGGATGCCTGCAACACGCTGTCCGCGAGCGCGACGCGGTTTCGCGCCAATGGGACGAGCCGCGCGCCGGCATGCTCGATTCGCTGCCGAAGCACCGCGAGCCGCGACGCCGGGGATTCCCGTTCCAGTTCCGCGCGCAGGCGCAGCAACCGCTCATTACGGGCGCGAATGTCCCTGCGCACGGCGGCGACCGATCGCGACTGCAGTTCGTCCAGCCGTTGCACGCGCTGTGCAACCGCCTGCGCCGGGTGAAGCTGTTTCAGCCGGCGGCAGGCCCGCATCAGGGTGTCGCCGCGCTCGCGATAAAGGCGCATCGCGGCCGACCGGAGCCGCCCGGCCGTGACGTCCAGGGCCTGGAACCAGGCCAAGGCATCGGCAACCGCAAGTTCTGCCGCCGCTGATGGCGTCGGTGCGCGCAGGTCTGCCACGAAGTCGGCAATCGTGAAATCAATCTCATGGCCGATGCCCGCGATCAGCGGCAGCCCGATGGCGGCAATGGCGCGTGCCAGCGACTCGTCATTGAACGCCCACAGGTCCTCAAGCGAACCGCCGCCGCGCACCAGCAGGAGCACGTCCACCTCCCGGCGGCGGTCCGCGAGCGCAAGCATCGAGGCGATTGCGTGGGCCGCGCCCGTGCCCTGGACCGGGACCGGGTAGAGAAGCAGCGGAATGCCGCGAAAACGCCGGTGCAGGACGTGCAGCACGTCCCGCAGCGCCGCGCCGGTCGCGGAGGTCACGATGCCGATGCGCCGCGGAAACCGGGGCGGTGCGAGTTTGCGCGCGGCATCGAAAAGACCCTCCGCCGCGAGTTTCCGCTTGAGTGCCTCGAAGCGCCGCCTGAGTTCGCCCTCGCCGGCCTCTTCCATGTGATCGACGACCAGCTGGAACTCGCCGCGCGCTTCGTAGAGTCCGACTCGCGCCCGCAGCAGGACCTGCATCCCGTCGCGCGGCGCGGCCTGGACCGCGAGATTCCGCTGGCGAAACATCGCGCAACGAACCTGGGCGTCCTCGTCCTTGAGAGTGAAGTACCAGTGGCCTGACGCCGGGCGGGACAGGTTCGAAAGCTCGCCGGAAATCCACAGCGAAGGCAGGCCGGCCTCGAGCAGCCCGCGCGCCTCCCGATTCAGGCGGCTGACCGTATAAATGTCCCGGCGCGGCTCGGCCGCAGGCCCGGATTGCTGGGTTAGTACCGCCATGGCGTCATGCTAAGCCGGCGGTTCGTAGGCGCGCCACTTACAACCTGCGCGTTGCCGTCGTACAATGCGCCGCTTCATTCGGACCGCCCCGGGATTGCCGGCCATGCGAATTGTCCAGGAAGCGCTCACTTTTGACGACGTCCTGCTCGTGCCGGCTTACTCGGACGTGCTGCCGCGCGAGGTCGACCTGTCGACACGGCTGACCCGTGGCATCCGCCTCAACCTGCCCTTCGTATCCGCCGCCATGGACACCGTCACCGAGGCTCGCCTGGCCATCACGATTGCCCAGGAGGGCGGGATCGGCATCATCCACAAGAACATGACCGCGCCTGACCAGGCGCGCGAAGTCGGGCGCGTCAAGAAGCACGAGAGCGGCGTGATCAAGGACCCGATCACGGTGCGGCCCGACGCCACGATTCGCGACGTCATTGCGCTCACGCGTGCGAAGGGGATCTCGGGCCTGCCGGTCACGGCCGACGGCAACCAGGTCGTCGGCATCATCACGCATCGCGACATCCGGTTCGAAGAGCAGCTCGACCTGCCGGTATCGAAGGTCATGACGCCGCGCGATAAGCTCGTCACGGTGCGTGAAAACACGCCGCGCGAAGTGGTCCTGCAGCTGCTGCACCGGCATCGTATCGAGAAAGTGCTGGTCGTGGACGACGTCGGGCGGCTGCGCGGAATGATCACGGTAAAGGACATCCAGAAGGCCCGCGACTTTCCCCGCGCCTGCAAGGACGAGCATGGGCGCCTGCGCGTCGGGGCTGCGGTCGGCACGGCGGCCGACACGCTCGAACGCGTCGCGCAGCTTGCGGAAGCCGGCGTCGATGTCGTCATTGTCGACACTTCGCACGGTCATTCGCGCGGCGTCATTTCCACGGTGGAGCGCATCCGCAAGGCCCATCCGGAGTTGCAGCTGGTGGCCGGCAACATCGTGACCGCGGAGGCGGCCAAGGCCCTCGTCGATGCGGGCGTGGACGGCGTCAAGGTCGGCATCGGCCCGGGATCCATCTGCACGACCCGCGTCATCGCAGGCGTCGGTGTCCCGCAGATTTCCGCAATCGCGACTGTCGCCGAAGCGCTCGCGAAGAGCGGCGTTCCGCTCATTTCGGATGGCGGCATCCGCTACTCTGGCGACGTCGCCAAGGCGATCGCGGCGGGCGCGAACGCTGTCATGATCGGGGGGCTGTTCGCCGGCACCGAGGAATCGCCGGGCGAAGTCGAGCTGTACCAGGGCGCCTCCTACAAGTCCTACCGCGGCATGGGTTCGCTCGGCGCTATGTCCCAGCGCCACGGATCGAGTGACCGGTATTTCCAGGACACGGTCGAAGAGCTCGAAAAACTAGTGCCGGAAGGCGTGGAGGGCAGGGTGCCCTACAAAGGGAGCCTCGTAACCATCCTGCACCAGCTCGCCGGCGGCATCCGTGCCGCGATGGGCTATACGGGGAGCCAGGACATCGAGCAGATGCGCACGAGGCCGGTTTTCGTGCGCATCACGGGCGCCGGCGTTCGCGAGAGCCACGTCCACGACGTGAGCATCACGAAAGAAGCGCCGAACTACCGGATCAGTTGATGGCAGCGCGCATGCACGCGGCCGCGGCCGATATCCATGCCCACCGGATCCTGATTCTCGACTTCGGCGCGCAGTACACCCAGCTCATCGCGCGGCGAGTGCGCGAAATCGGCGTTTACTGCGAGATCCTGCCTTGGGACTGTGGCGACGACGCCGTGCGTGCGTTTGGCCCCCGCGGGATCATCCTGTCAGGCGGTCCCGAGTCGGTCGTCGATACGGCTCCGCCCCGGGCACCCGACGCGGTATTCGAACTCCGGGTGCCGGTGCTCGGCATTTGCTACGGCATGCAGACGATGGCCGCACAGTTAGGCGGCCGCGTCACGCCGTCCTTGTACCGCGAATTCGGCTACGCCAGGGTCCGATTGACCGCCCCGTCGCGGCTCCTCGACGGCATCACCGACGAAGACCCCACGGACACGGGCGTGCTCGAGGTCTGGATGAGCCATGGCGATCGAGTCGAGGCGCTGCCGCCGGGCTTCACGGCGATCGCGGAAACCTCAAACGCCCCGCTCGCGGCGATGGCGAATGACCACGCACGGCTTTATGGCGTGCAGTTCCATCCGGAAGTCACGCACACGCGCTCGGGCGCCGCGATCCTGGAGCGCTTCGTGCTCGAAATCTGCGGCTGCGATGCCCTCTGGGACGCAGGCAACATCGTTGCGGACGCAATCGAGCGCGTGCGCACCCGGGTGGGCAGGGACCGCGTGCTGCTTGCGCTCTCGGGAGGTGTCGATTCCTCGGTTGTCGCGGCACTGCTGCACCAGGCCATCGGCGACCAGCTCACCTGCGTGTTCGTGGACCACGGCCTGCTGCGCCTCGGGGAGGGCGACCAGGTCATGGAGACCTTTGCCCGGCATCTCGGCATCCGAGTGATCCGGGTCAACGCCGCCGATCGTTTTTTTGCGGCGCTCGGCGAGGAGGAGGATCCGGAACGTAAGCGCAAGATCATCGGGCGGCTCTTCATCGACGTCTTCGAGGAAGAGTCGGCGAAGCTCGACGGCGTGAAGTGGCTCGCCCAGGGGACGATTTATCCCGACGTCATCGAGTCGGCAGGCGGCAAGACCGGCAAGGCGCACGTCATCAAGTCCCACCACAACGTCGGTGGGCTTCCTGAGCGCATGCACCTTGAGCTGCTCGAGCCGCTACGCGAGCTTTTCAAAGACGAGGTCCGGGCTATCGGCCTCGAGCTCGGGCTGCCGCGCGAGATGGTGTTCCGGCACCCATTTCCGGGCCCCGGGCTCGGCGTGCGGATCCTCGGTCGCGTCCATCGCGAGGCGGCGGACCTCCTGCGCCGCGCCGACGCAATTTATATCGAGGAACTGCGCGCGCACGGCCTCTATGACCGCGTCAGCCAGGCGATGGCCATTTTCCTGCCAGTGCGCTCGGTGGCAGTGATGGGCGACGGGCGGCGCTACGACTGGGTCATTGCGCTCCGGGCCGTCGAGACGGTCGACTTCATGACCGCGCACTGGGCGCGCCTGCCGTACGACTTCCTCGACATCGTCGCGCGCCGCATCGTCAATGAGGTGAATGGCGTATCGCGCGTCGTCTACGACGTCTCGGGCAAGCCGCCCGCGACGATCGAGTGGGAGTGAGGGGCTGCCTAAAGATTTTTCCACGGATCGCTGTCAATCCGTAACCCCGGAAACCAGGGCGAAGCTGGCAAACACTTGCGTCGCCCCGACACAAACTTCCCGGAGCCGCGGGTGAGGGTCTTGCACTGACTGCCGCTTGGGAGCCATTCACCGATCTGATCAATGATCAATGCCGAGAGGATGACTTCAAGTGCGCTCGCGCGCAGCCGCGGTCCTTCTCGCATAGAAAGTCAGGGCCGTCTGCTCAAAAATGCCGACCAAGAAGGCAGCGATTGGCCTGACGTACCAGTTAAAATTTGTGCTGACCCTGTATTGCATGCTGACGTGAATCTCGGTCCCGCTTGGAACTTCGCGCAGCGTGTATTCGCGAACCAGCCGGCCTCGACGCGTGGTTTGAAATTCCTATCCGCGATCCGCAGGATGGCAGTCCGGGCTTCAGCGGCCTGCGTCAAGAATTCGCCTGGCCGAAAACCGCCGACTGACACGATGCTCGCCCAGCTTCGGACGGTGGAACCCGAAGCCGGGCTACATCTTGGCAGCCGCCGCTTGAATCAGCTCGCCCATGATGTCGTTGGTCGCGGTGCCCAGCGCCAGAAACATGATTTGCAGCACCTTGCCGTTCTTGATCACACCGGAGTGGCCGAGCGCGCCGCCGAGACAGACGACCGATACGGCGTTGAGCTTGCCCACGTCCTGCAGCGCTCCGCAGCGGGCCTCGGCAGTGAACTGTGACAACTCAGTCTGGGCATAGGCCCGCGCATTGATCTGCGATGTGTCGCCGGCGTCGGTGACGCGGCGCACGACCACGCCGGACCCGGACTGTGCCACGGGCAATCCGCCGGGTGCCTGGCTGAAGCGCAGTGGACTGTCGCCGCTGAATCCGGCGCTAAGCGCCTGACTGAAGGCCTGCACCAGTTGATTGATCGGGGCGCTCGGATCGCAATAGACGCATGATTCACCGTTATCCACCACCTTGGTGATGCGCAGACCGGTGATCTTGCTCACCGTCGACGCGTCCAGGAATGCACAGGACCCGCTCGAGGCACTCGCCGGCTCCTTCATGCAATATTCGTCCAGCGAATGCCCAGTGACCTCGATGTTCGCGCCGGTCTCGCCGCCGGTGACACCCAGCTTCAGGTTCCCCACCACGATGATCGTCGGCGGCGATCCGCTCGATCCGGCCGGGCACCCGCGACCACGTCGAGGCTGTCTCGGATGCCTGGGGAAGATCGTGCTCGTGCTTGCGCTCCTGGTCGTGGGGGACCTGGTACTGGGTGCGGTTCTTGCGCCATACAACCGCTACCTGGGCAGTCATTTCCACTGGAAGCCGGGCTGGCAGGGAGTCGCGAGGATCCACACGGCGAGTTCCGGCGGCGGCTACGTGATGGCGATCTCGTTTCAACCCACGACGCCGGGCTAACGGCAATCGCCACTCAAGGGCACGCCATTCAAGAACGACCGGCGCCCGAAGCTCGATCTCTAGGCCTCATTCGGCGATCGCATTCTCACCGTCGACGACCACGCATCAATCGCGCACGCGTTCAACCCGGATGGGACGCTTGGCAGCGGCAACTGGCAGACCTCGCGCCATGAGGCGTTCCACTTCGTTTTCCTTGAAGGCGTGCCCTGGATCCTCCGGCCGTCGTGCGCGCAGATGTTCAAGGCCGCGCCGCGACAGGACTGACCATGGAGCCGGGAGAACGAGCATGATCGCACCGCCAAAGTCAAAACCGGGGCGCACGGGCCTGACCGTCACGAAGCTCGGCGACGGCGCCATGGAGCTGCGTGGCACCGATCACTTTCCGCGGCTGTCGCCGACCGAGGCGAGCGCGATCCTCAACGGCGTGCTCGACTCCGGTATCAACTATATCGACACCTCGCCCGACTACGGCTATCCTCAAGAGTTGATCGGCAGAGCAGGGCGAGACGTGCAACGGCAAAGAACTAAAAGTGCACGAGACGGGTACGGGCAAGTGAATCAGTGCCGCATGTCCCGCGGATAAGTAGGTGCCTTCAACTGTCAGCCACGTTGTTTCGATTGCCGGCAGAGCTTGCGACGAGCAAACCACTGGATGTTATCGCGCTCGTACGCCAGTCCTTGGCAGGAGGTTGATCATGAATTTGGTGAAACGTGGGCAGTGCGTCGCAGCAACGCTACTTGCTGCCGCAATACCCTTGTCCTCGGCTCAGGCCGGTTCGGTTACTCCCTGCGAGTGGGTGACACTCCAGGAAGTCAAGACAGCGATGGGCGTCGACATGAATCCTGGCCAGCCCATTTACGACACCGGCTGCAGCTGGCATGGCAGTATCGCGCGTGTCAATGTGACACTTTCGTATCAGCTAGCCTCAAAGTGGTGGGCTGCGATCAAAGCTCCAATTGTTCCTTACATCAAGACCCCCGTCTCCGGTATTGGCGATGAGGCGATTTACATCAATGCAGGAAATCTTGTTTGGCTCTCGGTCAAGAAGGGGGACAGGGTCTTGAATGTCAAAATCTATGGCATGAACGACGAGGCAAAGCAGAAAATGATTGAGAAGACGCTTGCTACGGAGGCACTGACCAAATTCTAGTTGTAGTAAGTTCATGCGGCCGGCTCAGGTTCAGAGTGCAGTCCGGCGCGGGCGACGCCATGCGGTCCTTAGCAGTCCCTCCTTGTGAACCCCTGGTGGGCAGTTGGACGCATCCGTTGGTGACCGCGAAATTTGCCGACGACGGTACGATGGTCGTCCTAACGATCACAGCCACGAGCCGGACGGGAAAATGGTTCGTTGATGGCGGGGGTCGACTGCTGAGCCACGCGACCGGGACGATGCAACAGGCGGACGCGACGCTTGATGGCAACCACCTGACCATTCAAGTTGAAGGCCGCCGGCTCACTTTCACCGATGCGCACCGCGCATGACGAAGTTCATCACTTTCAGTGGGGGTGTCAGGTAGCTACGGCTACCATCAAGGAAGCGGGGTCGTCGGCCGAGGCGTCAGCAACCACGGCGCAATGGGCCAGACAGACCCATTGACCGGAATGACGGCGGGTATTGGCGTCAAGCCGGTGGCGGTCGACTACTTTGACCCGGAACGCGTCCGATAGAAAACTGGCCGAGCCGTTACGTCGCATATGATTACGCCGACGATGGCTCCGATCAGCACGCCCATTTGGTAGTGCGCATCCGGCAGGCCACCTTGTCCTTCAGCAATCATTGCCGTATCTGGCTTCCCGGACAGGTAGCGAATGCCAATGGTTTCGCCGGGAGATCGATTGCCAAAGCAGGTCATGAACTTTCCGGAATGCTTGCCGCGTTCGCGTCGACCCAGCTGAGCCTCACACTCGAGTTGCAAGCCTTGTGGCTAATAATGACATCGTCAACTTTGGCACTGGCGGCAATTCCCTCCCGCTCCAGACTGTGCGGCTGTTCGAGCCAATACCAATTCGCCCCTGTGAAAAGTGTGCCGAGGATGGTTATTCCGTCAACCAGGATCAATCCCAGCACGGGAGTGCGTGCAATTGCCATGCATCACGCTATCGCGTTGAACGTCAGGGTGCCAACGGTGGAATGCTCAAGGTGCAGCAATTGTCGTAACGCCGGAGTGGTCTTGTGACCGACATCAAGTCAGTCATCCATGCCGTACGAGGCACCCGGCGTGGATTGCCGGCAGTCTTGCGTGCCGGCAACACGAAAAGCATGAACATGGCTGTCTCCATTCCTGATGATGTCACTTGTCACGATGGCATGGAATCAGAGGCTGGCCGCTTCAATTTCTTCCGGCAGTGGCGCCGAGAATTGAGCCAGCGCCTTCTATCGCCCACTATCGCTACAAAAGCGAAACGTTCTGTCGGTATTTCTGACGGTAAATTTGGCGGGTCCGGCCAGGAGGGCATGTGCTTTTAGATACTTACAGGTGCCGGAGACGATTGAGTGGGAGTAACGGGTACGATTCGTGAACATTGCCCAGACCGGGACGACGTTGACTATCGACGGCGTCGAGCAGGCCGGCCAGACTATTCTCCTGATTGACGACCATCAACGACACTCGGTCGAGGTCAGGATACAGGGCGTACTGGCTCAACGAGGAGGGTCATTATGCAGCTCGGCATGATCGGATTGGGCCGCATGGGTGCCAGCCTGGTGCGGCGACTGGCCAAGGACGGCCACCAATGCGTGGTTTATGACGTGAACCCGGCTGCCGTGAAAAAAGTCGCGGGCCGCGGCATCAAGGGTGCTTCCTCTATCGAAGACATGATCTCGAAACTGGCAAAGCCGCGTACGGTCTGGGTCATGGTCCCCGCGGGTGTAACAGGTAAGACTGTCAATGAAGTGGCTTCCTGCTTGGACGTCGGTGACATCGTCATCGATGGAGGGAATAGCTATTACCGCGACGACCTCGCACGCGCGAACGCGCTCAAACCAAAAGGCATCCATTACGTTGATTGCGGTACCAGCGGCGGGGTATTCGGGCTCGAGCGGGGTTTCTGCCTGATGATTGGCGGAGAGGATCAGGTGGTCAGGCACCTGGATCCGATTTTCAGGAGCATTGCCCCCGGGGTCGCGGCAGCGACGCGCACCGTCGGCCGGAAGGGCGCAACCCGATCCGCCGAGCGCGGATATCTGCACTGTGGCCCGACCGGCGCGGGCCACTTCGTCAAGATGGTCCACAACGGCATCGAATATGGCCTGATGGCGGCCTATGCCGAAGGGTTCAATGTCCTGCGCAACGCCAACGCGGGTAAGCGCCCGCGTGATGCAGACGCCGAAACAGCCCCGTTGCGAAACCCAGAAAACTACCAATACGACTTCGCCCTGCCTGAGATTGCAGAGGTGTGGCGCAGGGGCAGCGTGATCGGTTCCTGGTTGCTGGATCTCACCGCTGCTTCGCTCAATGACAACCCCGACTTGAAAAGCTTCGCCGGCCGCGTATCAGATTCTGGCGAAGGTCGATGGACGATTGGCGCGGCCATCGACGAAGGCGTGCCTGTTCCGGTTCTGAGTGCTGCGCTTTTCGAGCGCTTTAGTTCGCGCGATGGTGCGGACTTCGCCAATCGGGTGTTGTCAGCAATGCGCCAGCAATTCGGCGGGCATGAGGAAAAAAAGAAGGGCGGAAACTGAGGTGAACAGCACCAAGGCAGTCCCTGCACAGTCGGATGCGCTGGTGCTGTTTGGCGTGACGGGAGATCTTGCGTACAAGAAGATTTTCCCGGCCCTGTATGCGCTGGCGAAGCGCGGCAGTCTGAATGTGCCTGTTGTCGGTGTCGCTTCCTCGAAGTGCAGCTTGGCACAACTACGCAAACGCGCTTCGGGCGGCATAAGGGAAGCGGGAAAGATTGATGACCGACAGGCGCTGCGGCATCTTCTGTCGCTGCTCAGCTATGTCCAGGGCGACTACAACGACCCGGTTACCTTCAAAACGCTGAGAAAAGCGCTGGGCAAATGCCGGCGCCCGACGCACTACCTGGCCATTCCGCCCAAGCTATTCGCGACGGTCATCGAAGGGCTCGGTGCGGCCGGGCTGGCCGATCGTGCACGTGTCATTGTCGAGAAGCCGTTCGGACGCGACCTGGCGTCAGCGAGGGAGCTCAATCGCGTCGCGCGGGAGGTTTTTCCGGAAGACTCGATCTTTCGCATCGATCATTTCCTCGCCAAGGAAGCGATCATGAATATTCTCTACTTCCGCTTCGCCAATTCCTTTCTGGAGCCGATCTGGAATCGCAACTACGTGGCCAGCGTGCAGATCACCTTGTCCGAGGATTTCGGAGTCGAGAGCCGTGGCGCATACTACGAAACCGCCGGCTGTCTGCGCGACGTGATCCAGAACCACCTCTTCCAGGTCGTCGCCTTGCTTGCCATGGAACCGCCGACCAGTCGGGGATTTGGCGCCGTGCACGGCGAGACAGCCGACGTTTTGCAGGCCATTCGTCCGGTGAAGCCCGAGGACCTGGTACGCGGCCAATACGCCGGCTACCGCAACGAGAAGGGCGTAGCGAAGCACTCCGATGTCGAAACTTTCTGCGCCCTGCGGCTGTTCGTCGACTCCTGGCGCTGGTCCGGGGTGCCGTGGTACCTGCGATCCGGCAAGTATCTGGCGGAAACGGCCGCTGAGGTTATGGTCGAGTTGAAGCCTCCGCCTCAGCGATTGTTCGCAGACTCGATGCCTTCGACCGGACGGACCAATTATCTTCGCTTTCGCCTTTCTCCCAATTCCGCAGTCGCGCTCGCGGCGCGGGTCAAGCGAGCGGGGAAGGAGTTTGTGGGCCACCAGCGTGAGCTCTACCTGATCGACGAGCGACCGGGAGAGGAGGCGCCCTATGAGCGCCTTCTTGGCGACGCGATGGCCGGCAATGGAGCGCTCTTCACTCGCGAGGATGCCGTAGAAGCGGCGTGGGCGGCGATCGACCCGGTGCTGAAGGAGCATCGCCGGGCCATTCCCTATAAGCGTGGCAGTTGGGGACCCAAGGCAGCGGATGCCCTGATCGCTGCAGACAGTACTTGGAATAACGGCGGCCGGGGACGGTCATGAGCGTGGCGAGTACGAGCGATAGGGTATTCGTGCTCGACGATCCGCTTGCCGGTCGGCGATGTCCCGAAGCGATCCGCGCGATCAGGCACCCTCGACGTTGGGGCTGGCGGCGCGCCGGTCTTACGGGTGGTTGGCGATGAAGGCCGCAGTGGCATGCATGGATCGTTCGCGCCGCCACTGGGTCCCGTCGCAAGAAACGGCCTGTGTGGGCAAGACAACGGCAGGCACCGACCGATGACTCATGCCGATGTCGCACTGTGCCGCTGGCGTCCGGTTCCCGATGAGCGGACGTTGCAACGAGCAGCGCATGGAATCATTCTTGCCAGTGCCGCACAGGCTATCCAAGAACGTGGCCAGTTCCATTTCGTCCTGGCCGGCGGAAACACGCCGCGTGATATTTACCGCGGGTTGCGTCCGGCCCAGGTCGAATGGTCCAAGTGGCACATTTATTTTGGCGACGAGCGCTGCCTGCCGCCGGGCGATCCGGCGCGCAATTCGCGCATGGCTACGGCGGCGTGGCTCGATTGCGTGCCTATTCCTGCGTCGCATCTGCATCCGATTCCGGGGGAGTTGGGTGCATTACAAGCAGCCCGAATATATGCCGGAATACTTCAGCCAGTCGGGGACTTCGATTTGGTGCTACTCGGGCTCGGTGAGGATGGCCACACGGCGAGCCTGTTTCCCGGCCATGAATGGGGGCAAAAGCCCGGGTCGCCGGATACCCTGGCGGTGTTCAACGCACCAAAGCCGCCGCCAGAGCGCGTGTCGCTCAGTGCGGCGCGGTTGAGCCGGGCGCGGCAGGTATTATTTCTCGTCAGCGGGAAATCCAAGCACAGTGCGGTTGCCAAATGGCGTTCCGACGATGATATTCCGGCGCGTGCCATCATGCCGGCGGCCGGTGTCGATGTGCTGGTGGAGTCCGCGCTGCTCTTGTACTTGGCGCCCGTGAAGGAAGAGAAGGGTCATTGATTGCGCTCTCCGACAAAGCAACAGTCGTATATAAGAGTTCTTTGAGTGACAACGGGTTGCATGTGCCATTGATGATTGAATGGGAATAGGTCGGATAGCGGAATGAATCGCTTCTTCCTGGTCTTGATGGGCCTCTGGGCGACCGCCTGCCTCGCGTCGCCGCCAATGGACGCAGCGATCCAACTCAGGGTCATGACCTTCAATATTTGGTATGGCGGTGAACAAGTCAGCTTCCCAGCGGTGGCGGAGGCAATCCGTCGCGCTGACGCCGATGTCATCGGCATCGAGGAACCGGACGGAAATCTGGCGAAACTGGCAGCGGCGGCCGGCTATCCCTACTACGACACGCGTCGCAACATCCTCTCGCGTTTTCCGATCTTCGACTCGGCAGCCGGTATGCGCATGAAACCCGGCGCCGGTACCTATTCGATCGTCGGGCTGGACCCGGACGCGCTTCACGCCTGGGTCATGGTGCGGCCTGGCGAGGTGGTCGCCGTCGCCAATACCCATCTCACCAGCGACCCTTACGGGCCCGAAGCCGTCCGTGACGGCGGCGACCTCGACGCCGTGCTGGCGCTCGAGCGCCGCACACGTCTGCCGGAAGCACAGGCGCTCTTGCCATTGGCGCGCCTGGCTCAATCGGGCGTTCCGGTGTTCTTGACCGGCGATTTCAATTCGCCTGCGCCAGGTGACTGGAGCGCGGCCATGCAGGCGGCGCGCCCGGCCGCCATTCGTTATCCGGTGGCATGGCCTGCAGTCGGCGCGCTGCTGGGAGCGGGGCTGCGCGATTCCTACCGCGACGTCTATCCTGATCCCGCGGCGCGCCATGGCTTCACCTGGACGGCCGGCATGCCCCATCCGTTCGTGCGACCGCGCGAAACGCTGGACCGCATCGATTTCGTGTTTGCCGGTGGGCCGTCTTGTACCCTTTCCAGCCAGATCGTCGGCGAACCGGGAGGGCCGGATGTCGATATCGGCGTATCGCCCTGGCCGAGCGACCATCGCGCTGTCGTCTCGACTTTCCGTGTCACACCGATCGAGGCGCCGCCGCTCATCGCCGTCATGCCCACGCGCGTGGTGCAGGGCGATAACTTCCTGGTGCGCGGTTACGACCCGGCTTCCGAACTATGGAGCGCGCGCATCGTGGCCGCCGGCGCCCCGGCGGCGACGGCGCGGCTGGCGGTTGTCGATGAAATCGGTCCGTGGCGGCGCGTTGCGCGTTTCTCTTCGGCAGAGCTTGAAGCGGGTGAGTATGACGCCGTGCTGATCGGTCGTGACGGGCGCGAACTCAAGCGCGCGCATTTTGCGATTGTCGCGCCGGGCGTCCGGGCTTCGCTTGCCGCGCTGATGCCGCGCGCGCCGTCCGGCGGGGCCGTGCGCGTGAGCTGGGCCAATGCGCCCGGAAGCCGGTTCGACTGGATCGGCGTGTTCCGCGCCGGTGATCCCGGTACTGAAAACTACCTGGTGTCCGTCTATACGGGTGCGCGCTTCTCGGGTGAGACGGACATTCCGCTCACGGCGACCGACGGGCCGCTCGCGCCGGGCGACTACGAGCTGAGGTTGATGCTCGACGATTCCCCGACCATCCTGGCGCGGGCCCGGTTCGCCATTTCAACGCGCTGAAAGCGGTCGAATGTTGCGACAGCGATGGATCATGCTGCGAGGTGCCTTTCGAGCCAGGCCTTGATGTCCGCCATGACGGTCTCCTTGCCGACGTCATTCAGGAGGTCGTGGAAATACCCGTCGTACAACTTGAGGGTCTTGTCGGCCGAGCCCGCGGTATCGTAGAAGAACTGGCTCCCCTGCATCATCGTCGCCTTGTCGCTGGTGCCATGCAAGATCAATACCGGTAGCGTGATGCTCGGGAATTCGCGGCGCATGCGTTCGTTGGCGCGGACCAGGGCGGCGACTGTCTTCGCCGGCTGGACCTCGTTTGCGGTTAGCGGGTCACTATTCAGGATGCGCACCGCAATCGGGTCCCTGGAGAAGTCCTCGTTCCTGAGGCGGAGCACGCGCAGGCGTGGCGCGATGCGGCTGAGGCCCTTGATCACCGTGAGCGCGGCGTCTCGGGCCGGCACTTTGAACGCGAAGCTCTCGCAGATGAGGCCGGCGAGCTCGGCCTGGCTGTCAAGCGCGTAGCTGCATGAGACGACGCCGCCGGCGCTGTGCCCGAGCAGAAAGACGGGCAAGCCCGGGTTGCGGGACTTGGCGGCGCAGACGACTGATGCCACGTCGGCGACGTACTCCGCGATGTCATCCACATAGAACCGCTCGCCATCCGACCTGCCCCGACCACGCAGGTCGAGCACGAAGGGTGCGAAGCCCGACATCGCGAGCTGCCCGGCGGGCCAGAGGTACTGCCCGCCGTGGGAATTCACGCCGTGGCAGATTACGACGACCGCGCGTGCCCTGCCGACGGGTTTCCAGGTTCGAAGGAAGATGCGGGCTCCGCCCGCACTCTCGATCGTTTCCACTGCAAAACCACTCGCCAGGTCGCTGGACATCGCAGCCTCCATGGGTGTACGCGCGGCCCGCTGCTATCCTTTCGGGAAACAAGGCCCGACGATTTTACAGGTCCGTCGGGTTTCTGCGATTGGGGAGACGGGATGAGTCATGACCAAGCCTGGATGCGCCACGCGCTGACGCTGGCGGCCCGTGCCGAGGCGGAGGGCGAAGTACCGGTCGGGGCCGTCGTCGTGCGCGACGGCGACCTGCTGGGAGAAGGCTGGAACCGGCCGATCGCTGCCCGCGACCCGACGGCACACGCCGAGATTCTGGCGCTACGCGACGCGGCGTCCAAGGCTGACGACTACCGCCTCGGAGGTGCGACGCTCTACGTAACGCTGGAGCCCTGTCCGATGTGCGCAGCGGCCATGGCCCATGCCCGTATCGCGCGGCTGGTCTTCGGCGCCTGGGATCCGCGTCAAGGTGCGGCTGGAAGCGCGTTCAACTTGGTCACGTCGGCTGCGATGAACCATCGCATCGACGCGTTCGGCGGCGTGCTGTCCGAGGAATGCGGCGCGCTACTTCGCCGTTTTTTCGCCGGGCGCCGCTGAGGCTGGCTCCTCGGCGATCATCCAGCGCAACAACTCGGCGTAGGTCTGCACGTTGCGGACGAAGCCGACAGGTTCCCATCCGCGAGCGTAACCACGGCGCAGCGTCGTGTAATAGTGCTCCTGCGCCAGCAGCGGCAGATTGGCGCGCACGTCCGGCCAGTTGTCTGGGTCCTGACCCCGCCGCTGAGTCAGGATCCGCGCGTCCTCGAGGTGACCGTAACCCACGTTGTACGCGGCGAGCGTAAGCCAGGTGCGATCGGGATCCGGAATGCGCCCCGGAATTGTCCTCTCGACCAGGCGGAAGTAACGCGCGCCACCGTAGATGCTTTCGCGAGGGTCGCTGCGGTCGCGCACGCCGACCCGGGCGGCCGTCTCGGACGTGAGCATCATGAGGCCTTGAACACCGGTCGGGGAAGTCGCGCCTTCGTCCCAGCGCGATTCCTGGTAGCCGATCGCGGCCAGCAGCCGCCAGTCGATGCCGGTTTCGGCAGCCGCTTCCTGGAACCAGGACTCGTAGCGCGGCAGCCGTTCGCGTACGCCCGCGACAAAACTTGCGGCATCAACGCTGTCAAAGCGAACTAGCGCCAGCCGGTTGCGCTCCAGGATTTCGGCCAGGCGGCCGCTCGACTCGATGTTCGCAAAGTAGCGCCGGACCACCGGCAGCAAGTCGTCGCTATGCGGTGCGAGCGCCCAGGCCACGCCTTCAGATTCCGCGAGCTTGAATGCCGGGCGCAAGTCGGGGAAAAAATGCCGGCCAAGCGAGAACTCCGTAGAATCCGCCACCGTCATGTCCGCATCGCCCCGTGCGACCCGCGCGAGCATGTCGAAGGCGTCGCCGCGTTTTACCTCGGTCCACTGCAGCCCCGGCCATCGGGCCGCGAGCCCGGCGAGCGTCGCGGCGTGCGGTGAATTCCGAAGCACGACGACGCGCCTGCCGACGAGGTCGGCCGGCGTCCTCGGCAGGCGGTCCTGCACGCGGTAGACGACATGCTGATCAATTCGCTGGAAGACCGGGCCAAATCGGACCCGGTCGCCCTGCGCCCTGTTTGCCACGAGGCCGGCCGCAGCAATATGCGCGCGATTCCTGGCAACCGCATTGAGCGCGGCGGCCGCGGTTTTTACGGACCTCAGTTCAAGGTGGACACCCAGTCTTTCAGCGAAATCGCGCGCAAGTTCGTATTCAGGGCCTTCAGGTCCCGCCCCACCCTCGTAGTAGGCGAGTGGACTGTTGCGCGTCACTACCTTGATTGCGCCGAGCGCATGGATCTGCTCGAGGGTTCCCGGCATGCGCGAACAGGTGCCGATCATGAGGGCCAGGACCCCGATTGCGGGTATGCCGATCCGGGCGCGAATGCGCGGCCCGGACGCCGGGGCCGGAGCGGTTTCCGGTTCCATTCATGTAGAATAGCCGTTCCGGATCAGGCTGCTGCGACGGCTACCGGAATCCTGCAAGGAGAGGTACCGAAGCGGTCATAACGGCACCGACTCGAAATCGGTTGAGGGCATTACGCCCTACGTGGGTTCGAATCCCACCCTCTCCGCCAGATTCTTCCCCGCTACACTGATTCATGGCTCTGGCAGCCGCCCCGCCTCCGGCGCAAGACGGTTCTTCCCTGCGCGAGACCTCGCTGCTGGGCTGGGTCTGGCGCGCCTATGTCCGCAACGCACTGGTTCCACTGCTGGTCGTCGAGTTGCTGCTGGTCGCTGTGTACCTGACCAGCCACGCCTGGTCGCTACGCCGGAATGTCTCGGCCCTGAGCGAGGTCGCCCGCCTGGAGCTTTCGCGGATCGCGGATGACGAGTCGGCCGTCATCGAGCAGCAGCTGGGGCAAGTCGCGGCCCTGACTGAGGTGCTGCGACGCCAGACGACTGCAGCGCTGTCGTCGCCGGCGCCACGATCGCGGGACCGTGAGCGATTGCGCCTGCAGCCGACCGGTGCGTTGACGACCTGGTACGACGATGGCGGCGCGGGCGTGTACTGGTCAGCGCGCGCCGCCAAGGGGCCGGCCGAATACGAGAAGCTTGCGCGCCTTTCAGCCGTCGATCCGCTCCTGCGCGACATCACGCTCGCCAATCCATTGATCGTGCAGGCCTACCTCAACACGCACGACTCGCTGAACCGGATTTGGCCGTGGATCGACACCGCAGCGGTGTTCGACCCGGGCATGAACATTCCCGACTTCAATTTCTACTACGAAGCAGACGCCAAGCACGACCCGGAACGGTCGGTAGTCTGGACCGACGCCTACGTGGACCCGGCAGGCAAGGGCTGGCTGGTTTCCGCCGTCGCCCCGGTCTATCGCGGCGATTTCCTCGAGGCTGTGGTCGGCGCGGACGTCACGATCGACCGCATCGTGGCAGACGTGCTTCGACAGGACATTCCCTGGCAAGGCTTTCTGCTGTTGATCGGCAAGTCGGGCACGCTGCTGGCGCTGCCGCCGCAGGGCGAGCGCCTGCTGCACTTGAAGGAGCTCACCCAACACGACTACGTCGACGTGATCCGGGCGGACACGTTCAAGCCCGAGGAGTTCAACGTTTATGACCGCGCCGACCTTGCCAGCATCGGAAAGCTGCTGCGGACCCAGCCCGCCGGCAGCGGGCGGCTGGGGGGATCCAGGCCGCACCTGATCGCCTGGCAGACGATTCCGTCGGTTGGCTGGAAGCTCATGAGCCTCGTGCCGGAACGGGCCGTGTTCGGGCCCTCGCGCGCGCTCAATCGCGACCTCGCCGCCGTCGGCTGGGTCATGCTCGCGGGCCTGGTCGGCTTTTACCTGGTCTTTTTCACGTTCCTGTACCGTCGCGCGCGCTACGTCAGCCGCTCGATTGCCGAACCGCTCACGCAGATCGAACGCATGGCGCACCGGATCGCCGTCGGCGAGTACGACCAGGCCTCGCCGCAATTTGCGGTGAGCGAATTCCGCCACACGGTCGGCGAGCTGCAACAGATGGGCCGCCTGCTTGGGGACTCCAATCGGGCACGCGAGGCGGCAGAGTCGCGCCTGACTGAACGGAACGCAGAACTGTCGGCCATTCTCAGGCTCTCGCCCGATGGGCTCGTTTCTTTCGACTCCGGCGGCCTCGTCTCGGAGACCAATCCAGCGTTTCTGGCCATGACAGGCTGGTCGCGCGAGGAACTGATCGGCCGGTCGTGGGCAGAATTCTGGCGGCGGCTCGGGGATCAGGGATCGGCGGCGGAACCGCAGGCACTGGTCGCAGCGGTCTTGCGGCTGAAGCGCCCGAAGCCGCTTGTCCTGGAATGCCGGGTCGTGGGTGGGCCGTCCGGTGCCCAGGTCGCCTATTTCCGCGACATCACGCGGGCCGACGAACTCGACCGCGCGAGGAGCCGATTCGTCGCAACCGCCGCACACGAGCTGCGCACACCGATTGCCGTGATCACGGGCTACGCCGAGTTACTCGAAGCGAGCGATCCGCCGCCCGCGCAGCGGGGCGAAATCCTGGCGACCATGCGGCGCCACGGCGACCAGATCGCCGGAATCGTGTCCGAGCTTCTCGACCTCGCGCGGATCGAGGCACGGGCGGGCCGGGATTTCACAATGATTCGCCAGCCGCTGGCGCCCGCAGTACGCTGTTTCATCGAGACGCTGAGGATCGGCGAATACGCCCGAGTACCCGCGCTCGAAGGCGACACCGGCAGCGCGGAAGTCTTCGTGGATGCGCACAAGTTTTGCCAGGCGCTGGGCAACGTGCTCGCGAATGCCTGCAAGTACTCGCCGCCGGGCGCTCCGGTTTACGTGAGCCTCGTCGAGACCGGCCAAGAGGTCGGCGTTCGCGTGGAGGACAGTGGCGAAGGCATGGACGAGGAAACTCAACGACGGATCTTCGAACGTTTCTACCGCGCCGAGTCCGCTGCGGCCGTCGCGGGCACGGGACTCGGCATGAGCATTGTCAAGGAGATCATGGATATCCACGGCGGCCGCGTTGAGATCGTGAGCGCGCCGGGCGAGGGCACGATCGTGACACTGTGGCTGCCGCGCGCGGCCCCGGCGGTTGACGCTTCCGGGAGGCGACCGTAGGATGCCCGGCCCGGCGTTTTCACTGGTGGCTCGCGCCGGTTCCTCCGCGACGATCAGCCGCGAACCCCGCCAGGCCCGGAAGGGAGCAACGGTAACGGCAGCATCGGGTGCCGGAGGGGTGCTGGCGCGGGCCGCCTCCAACCGGGCAGGGAATGCGCGATGATTACCGTCCAGCGGACAGGGATTCGATGAGCTACCTCGTTCTCGCACGAAAATGGCGCCCCCGCAATTTCGCCGAACTGGTCGGCCAGGAACACGTCCGACAGGCGCTCGTCAATGCGCTCGATTCCGGCCGCGTCCACCATGCCTTCTTGTTCACCGGCACGCGCGGTGTCGGCAAGACGACCATCGCGAGAATTCTCGCCCGTGCGCTCAACTGCGAGCGAGGGGTCAGTTCGTCGCCCTGCGGCGAATGCAGCGCTTGCCGCGAGATCGACGAGGGTCGGTTCGTGGACCTGATCGAAGTCGACGCCGCCTCGCGCACCAAGGTCGATGACACGCGCGAGCTGCTCGAGAACGTGCAGTACCTGCCGACGCGAGGCCGCTTCAAGGTGTACCTGATCGACGAGGTGCACATGCTGTCGACGCATTCGTTCAACGCACTCCTGAAGACGCTCGAGGAACCGCCGCCGCACGTCAAGTTCCTGCTCGCGACCACCGATCCGCAGAAGCTGCCGGTCACCGTCCTTTCGCGCTGCCTGCAATTCAACCTCAAGCGGCTGCCCGCGCCGCTGATTGCGGCCCGGTTGCAGCACATCCTAGGGGCCGAAGGCGCTTCGTTCGAGCCGGCGGCCGTGTTGCTGCTCGCGCGCGCGGCAGATGGAAGCCTGCGCGACGCGCTTTCGCTGCTCGACCAGATCCTGGCTTTCGGCGGCGGCCGCGTGACCGAAGCCGATGCGCGCTCGATGCTGGGCACGGTGGACCGGCAACAGGTCGTCCAGATCGTCGAGCGCCTGGCAGATCGCGACGCGAGCGGCGTTTTCGAGATCATTGCGGCGATCGACGAATTCGCGCCTGACTACGGCCAGTTGCTGGACGAGATCGCGGCGCTGCTGCAGAAGGTCGCGCTACGCCAGGCGGTGCCGGACCTCGCAGAGGACGAGATTCACCCGGCCGGGACGCTCGACGCGCTGGGCACGCGCCTGTCGGCGGAGGACCTGCAGCTCGCCTTTCAGTTCGCCATCCTGGGCCGGCGCGACCTCGAGCTCGCGCCGGACCCGCGGACTGGTTTTGAGATGACACTGCTTCGCATGCTTGCGTTCCGGCCCGCGGAAGCGGCTGGGCAGGCGCGCGCGACCGATTCCGGCATCGAGACGCCGCCGCGGCCGGTCCCGGCCGCCACCAAGGCCCCTAAGGCCGTGAAGACCACGAACCCGGAAGGCGACTGGCCGGCGCTGCTGTCGCGCCTCGAGCTCAAAGGCCCGGCCCGGCAACTCGCGGTGAACTGCCAGTTGCTCGCGCGCGAGGGGAACCATTTCCGCTTCCTCCTGGACGAGCGCGCGCGCGCGCTTCACACGCGCCAGCTCGAGGACCGCTTTGCGCAGGCGCTCAAGGGGCTGGTCGGCGATGCAGTGACGCTCGAGATCGGGCAGGGCGGAGCCGGAGACACGCCGGCGCGCCGCGAGGAGCAGGCCCGTGACGAGCGGATCGAGAAAGCGCGGGTTTCGCTGGAACGCGATCCAAACGTGCAGACCCTGCGCGACCGCTTCGGCGCCGTGCTCCAGCCGGATTCGATCAAGCCAGTCGGGTAGAATACCGGCATGAAACCGAATCTCGGACAACTCATGCGCCAGGCGCAGCAGCTGCAGGCGAACATGCAGAAGGCACAGCAGCAGCTCGGCGCGCTCGAAGTCACGGGCGAGTCGGGCGGGGGCATGGTCAAGGTCGTCATGAACGGCCGCCATGAAGTACGTCGCGTCCAGATCGACCCAAGCGTGGCGGGCTCCGACCGCGAGATGCTCGAGGACCTGGTGGCCGCTGCCTGCAATGACGCGACCCGGCGTGTCGCCGAAGTCGCGCAGCAGCACATGGCCGGGGCGATGGGCGGCATGCAGCTGCCACCAGGCATGAAGCTGCCGTTCTGACGGCGCAGGCGTGAAATACTCCCCGGGACTTGCCCGCCTCATCGAGGCCTTGCGCGTGCTGCCGGGTGTCGGGCCCAAGTCGGCCCAGCGCATGGCGTTTCACCTGCTCGAACGAAACCGCGAGGGCGGTCGGGCGCTGGCGCGCGCGCTCGAAGACTCGGCGGCAAATGTCGTGCACTGCCGGCGCTGCCGCATGCTGACGGATGGCGAGATCTGCGAGATCTGCGCGGCGCCGCGGCGCGACGCCTCCTGCCTCTGCATCGTCGAGTCGCCCGCAGATGTCGTCGCGGTCGAGCAATCCGGCGGCTACAGCGGCCGTTACTTCGTGCTGATGGGCCACCTTTCCCCGCTCGACGGAATCGGTCCCGAGCAGCTGGGATTCGACCGGCTGGAAGCACTTCTCGATGAAGGCGAAGTCCGCGAGGTCATCCTTGCGACGAATCCCACCGTAGAAGGCGAGGCCACTGCGCATTTCATCGGGGAGCTGGTGGTCCGTCGCGGTATCCGAGCCTCGCGGATCGCGCACGGCGTTCCCGTCGGTGGCGAGCTTGAATACGTCGACGGCGGGACGCTCGCGCACGCGCTCGCCGGGCGCCAGACTATCGCCTGACGCGGGGCGGCGAACGCGCGACCAGGCTTTCCGCCAGGGCCAGCAGCCGGTGATAGCTTTCAAGCCGGCGCGGCGAAACCCGTCCTTCAGCGGAAGCTGCCGCGACCGCGCAACCGGGCTCCTGTCGGTGCAGGCAGTCTCTGAAACGGCAGTTCGGCGCGATAACGGCAATCTCCCGGTAACCCTCCGCGATCGCGCGAGGCGCCGGCAGGGGCGGCGAGAAATCGCGCACTCCGGGCGCATCGATCAATTCGCCGCCCGACGGTAACGCGTAAAGGGAGGCCGTGCTCGTCGTATGCCGGCCACTCTCGCTTGCACGCGACGCGTCGTCGACGGACGCATCAACGCCCGGTATCAGGCAGTTCGTCAGCGAGCTCTTGCCGACTCCCGACTGGCCGACGAGCACGCTAGTCTCCCCGGCAAGCCGGTCCCTGAGCGCGTCAATGCCTCCTGCGAGCCGCTGGCTGCTGCGCACGGTGGCGTAGCCAATGCCGGCATAGACGGCGAGGGCCGGCGCGAGCGTGCCGGATTGGTCGACGAGATCGCACTTGTTGGCGATGACGCAGGCCGCAAGGCCGTTCCATTCCGCCGCCGCGAGGTAACGGTCGCAGAGGTTGAAATCGGGTGCCGGCTTCGGCGCGACAACGGCCACGAGTTGCGTGAGGTTGGCCGCGACCGGCTCGGCAGCGCCGCGTGAGCTGATGCGCGAGAGCAGATTCCTTCTGGGAAGTACCTCGACGACGACACCCGTGCCGCCCTCCGTGAGGCCCGGGGTCCAGTGCACGTGATCGCCGCATACCACGGAGAGGCGTCGGCCCCGGAGCCTGCAGTGGATGCGCCGCCCCGCCGGGTCCGCCACGCTCGCGTCCCGCCCGTGGCCTGCGACGACGCGCCCGGCCAGGACCGGCCCGGCCCGCCGCGCATTCCTCACGTGCTGCGTTCCGGCGCGAGCCGCGCGATTCGTGCGAGGGCCGGCGGGTGGGAGGCATGGAACGCCGAGTAGAGAGGATCGGGCGTGAGCGTCGTGGCATTGTCCCGATAGAGCTTCACGAGCGCATCGGCCAGAGCGTGCGCGTCGGCATGTCGCGCGGCGAAGCGGTCGGCGGCAAACTCGTGGCGCCGCGACAACCACGCAAACATCGGCCTCAACGGCAGCATGAAAACCGGCGCAACCAGTACGAACAACAGGAGCAGCGTATGGGGTCCGCCAGCCGGCACGCCGAGTGCGGGCTGGAACCACGGCTGCCGGGCAAGCCAGGCAATCAGGGCAAAGCCTGCGAACGCCGCCGCGAGCGACCCCGCGAGCCGCAGCGCGACATGATGCAACCGGAAATGGCCGAGCTCGTGGGCCAGCACAGCCTGCAGCTCGGGGATTGCGAGCGACTCGACGAGCGTGTCGAAGAACACGATCCGTTTCGTCCGTCCGATTCCAGTGAAGTACGCGTTGCCGTGCGTGCTGCGTTTTGAGCCGTCCATCACCTGGATCCGCGCAGGCTCGAACCCGCAGCGTCGCGCGAGCATTTCGACGGCCTCGCGCAGCTCGCCGGTCTCGAGTTCGCGGAAGCGGTTGAACAGCGGTGCGATCAGCCGCGGCCAGGCCCAGCCGAGGCCGATCGAGAATGCGGCCCAGGCGCCGAAGGCCCATAACCACCAGGATGCATCCGCGCGCTGCAGGAGCCAGATCAACAAGGCGACGAGCGGCAGCAGCAGAACGGCGCCGATCGCAAGGCCTTTGACCGCATCCTGCGCGAAGAGCGCCGGTGTCATGCGGTTGAACCCGAATCGCGACTCGATTCGGAATGTGCGCCAGGCGTCGAACGGCAGGCCGGCGATCGCCGCGACGAGAAGGACCGCGGCGATCGTCGCCACTTGCCGAGACAGGCCTTCGAGCCCGCGTGCTGCGAGCCAAGAATCGATGGCCGCGATGCCGCCTCCGAGCGTCAGAGCCAGCAGCAGCGCCGCGCTACCCCCGCGCTCGAGTGCCGTGAGGCGCGAAATGGCAATGGTGTAGTCGGCGGCTCGGGCATGTTCTCCGGTGCTGATCGCTGCTGCGAAGGGCGGCGGCACGCGCTCGCGATGCGCGCGCACGGCGCGCACCTGGCGGCGCAACAGCCAGAGCTGCGCGACGAGTCCGCCAGTGAGCGCGACGATGAACAGGAGAGTGAAGGGATGCATGGCGTGCGGGCGAAGTGCACTCTAGCCTCTGGTAAGATTGCCGGCAACATGGCTCGCGACGACCGGCTGATCTGGATCGACCTCGAGATGACCGGCCTGGTCCCGGATCGGGACAGGATCATCGAGATTGCGACGGTGGTGACTGACGACAATCTCGTGGTGATCGCCGAAGGGCCTGTCGTCGCCGTGCGGCAGTCGGAGTCAACCCTGGCCGCCATGGACGAGTGGAACACGCGCACGCACACGGCGAGCGGGCTTGCGGGCCAGGTTCTCGCGAGCGTTTTCGACGAGGCCGCCGCGGAACGCGCGACACTGGCATTCCTCACGCAGCATGTCGGCGCAAGCCGTTCCCCGATGTGCGGCAACAGCGTTTGCCAGGACCGACGATTCCTTGCGCGCTGGATGCCGGAACTGGAACGGTTTTTCCATTACCGTAACCTGGACGTCAGCACGGTCAAGGAACTCGCGCGCCGCTGGGCGCCCGAAGTCGCGGCGGGCGTCACCAAGGAATCGCGCCACACGGCGCTCGCGGACGTGCACGAGTCGATTGCGGAGTTGCGCCACTATCGTGCCGCCCTGCTGGCTGCTCCTTGGAACGCACCGCGCAGTTGAGCGAGCACCAACCTCTCTGGCACGCGGGCGGCTGTCATTGCGGCCGCGTGCGAATCGAAGTCCGCGCGCCAGCCGACCTGGAGCTGCTGGAATGCAACTGCTCGATGTGCGCCCGTTCGGCTTACCAGCACCTCATCGTCGCGGCCGGCGACTTCCGCCTGCTGACGGGCGCGGATGACCTGGCCGAATACACCTTCGGCACAGGTGTCGCGAAGCACCGTTTCTGCCGGCACTGCGGCGTCAAGTCCTTCTACGTCCCGCGCTCGCACCCCGACGGCTACAGCGTCAACGCCCGCTGCCTCGACCCGTCAACCATCACATCGATGAAGATTCGTTCCTTCGACGGAAGGGACTGGGAAAAGGCTCGCAGCGATCTCGACGCGCACTGAGGGTGGCGGGCGGTGTCCCGAGCGAGTGACTTTAGTCCGCGCAGGAGCGAGTGAGGGTACCCCGCCCGCCACAGGTGCGCGCGTCCCTATTTCTTCGACCCTTTTGACAGGTATAGCCAGGTCTCGACGACCGTATCCGGGTTCAACGAAAGACTGTCAATACCCTGGTCCACGAGCCACCGCGCGAAATCCGGGTGGTCGGACGGGCCCTGGCCGCAGATGCCAACATACTTGCCGGCGTCCTTGCAGGCACGGATCGCCATGGCGAGGAGCGCCTTCACTGCCGGATCGCGCTCGTCAAAGAGCGGGGCGATAATTGCCGAGTCACGGTCGATGCCAAGTGCGAGCTGCGTCATGTCGTTCGAGCCAATCGACATGCCGTCGAAATACTGCAGGAATTCACTTGCCAGCAGCGCGTTGGCCGGCAGTTCGCACATCATGATGAGTTTCAGCCCGCCGGCAACCCGTGCCAGCCCGTTCTCGGCGAGCAGTTCAACGACGCGCCGGCCCTCGTCGACCGTGCGCACGAATGGCACCATGACCTGAACATTTTCAAGCCCGAGATCCCCGCGCACGCGCTTGAGCGCCCGGCACTCGAGTTCGAAGCACGCGCGAAAACCGCTGTCGATATAGCGCGAGGCGCCGCGGAAACCCAGCATCGGGTTCTCCTCATGCGGCTCGTACTTCCGGCCGCCGATCAGGTTCGCGTACTCGTTCGACTTGAAGTCCGACAGCCGCACGATGACCGGCTGCGGCGCGAAAGCCGCGGCGATGCTTGCGATGCCTTCGGTGAGCTTTTCGACGAAGAAATTGACCGGGTCGTCGTAGCCCGCCATCTGGCGGCGGACCTGGTCCCGGACGCCGGGGTCGAGGGACGCGAATTCGAGCAGCGCGCGCGGATGCACGCCGATCATGCGGTTGATGATGAATTCCAGGCGCGCCAGTCCGACGCCGTGGTTGGGAATCGAGGCGAAGTCGAAGGCACGGTCGGGATTGCCGACGTTCATCATGATCCTGACCGGCGGTTCCGGCAGCGCGTCCAGCTCGATCCTCTGCTGTTCAAAGTCGAGGCGGCCCTCATAGACGACGCCGGTATCGCCTTCGGCGCAGGACACGGTGACGGATTCGCCATCCCGGATGGCGGTCGTCGCATCGCCGCAGCCGACGACCGCCGGGATGCCGAGCTCGCGTGCGATGATCGCGGCATGGCAGGTGCGCCCGCCACGATTGGTAACGACGGCCGCGGCGCGCTTCATGACCGGCTCCCAGTCCGGGTCAGTCATGTCCGAGACAAGCACGTCTCCCGGCTGCACCCGCGACATTTCGCGCGCGCCGGAGACGACACGGGCCGGTCCTGCCCCGATACGCTGCCCGATCGCGCGGCCGCTGGCGAGCGCGCGCGAGCGCTGCTTCAGCGTGTAGCGCAGGATCGACCGCCCGGTGCGGCTCTGCACGGTCTCCGGCCGCGCCTGCAGGACGTAGATTTCACCCGACTCGCCGTCTTTGCCCCACTCGATGTCCATCGGGCGGCCATAGTGCGACTCGATCACCAGCGCCTGGCGTGCAAGCTCGTGCACGTCCCGGTCGCCGATGCAGAAGCGCGCTCGGTCGGGGGCGGAAACTTCGGCGACCTCGACCCAGTGGCCCGGTACCGGTTCCGCCGCATACACCATGCGCGTGGCTTTCGAGCCAAGATTGCGCCGGATGATCGCCTGCCGGCCCGCACGCAGCGCCGGCTTGTAGACGTAGAACTCGTCGGGGTTCACGGCGCCCTGCACGACCAGTTCGCCGAGGCCCCAGGACGCCGTGATGAAAACGGCGTCGCGGAATCCGGACTCGGTGTCGAGCGTAAACATGACGCCGCTTGCGCCGATATCGCTTCGCACCATGTGCTGCACGCCGACCGAAATCGCGACCTTGGCATGGTCGAAGCCCTGGTGGGCGCGGTACGAGATGGCGCGGTCGTTGTAAAGCGAGGCGTAAACCTGGTGCATGGCCGCGAGCACCGATTTTGGCCCGCGCACGTTCAGGATGGTTTCCTGCTGCCCGGCGAAAGATGCGCCCGGCAGGTCCTCGGCCGTCGCTGACGACCGTACTGCGAGCGCAGTGCTTCCGTTGCCCAGGGCCACAGTCGCCTTGAGCACGTCGCGCTCGAGGCGCTGCTGGAGCGGTGTCTCGAGGATCCAGCCGCGAATGCGGTTGCCCGATGCTGCCAGCAGCGTCACGTTGTCGACATCAAGGTTGGCAAGTTCCGCCGCGATCCGCTCGCCAAGCCCGGCCTGCCCGAGAAAGTCGCGATAGGCCTCGGCCGTCGTCGCGAACCCGTCCGGTACCCGCACGCCTGCTTCCGCGAGGCGGCCGATCATCTCGCCGAGCGACGCATTCTTTCCGCCGACCTGCGGCAGGTCCTGCAGTCGGATGGAGGAGAACGGGACGGTATATCCGCTCACGTCGGGTCCTCGCCCGTACCGCACCTGTTACGATCAGCCGCGCGGGCCGCTTCGACCAACGGATCAACCTTCATGAAGCAGCGACGAACCGTCTTCTTCGTGTCCGACCAGACCGGCGTTACCGCCGAAACGATGGGACACAGCCTGCTGACGCAGTTCGACGGCATGGATTTCAGACCGGTCACTTTGCCATTCATCACCACGGTTGACAAGGCGCGTGAAGCGGTCGCGAAGATCGACCAGGCGGGCCGGGAAGAGGGCGCGCGTCCGATCGTGTTTGCGACCCTTGTGACCAATGAAGTGCGTGACGAGCTCAAACAGGCGCACTGCCTGTTTCTCGATTTTTTTGACGCATTTCTCGGTCCGCTGGAGCAGGAGCTCGGCGAGCCATCGGCACACGTCCTCGGGCGGGCCCACGGCATGGCGGACCTCACGGCCTATACCATGCGCATCAATGCGACGAACTTCGCACTTGCGAACGACGACGGGGCACATACCCACGACTACGACCGTGCGGATGTGATCCTGATCGGGGTTTCGCGCTCGGGCAAGACGCCGACCTGCGTGTACATGGCGCTGCAATACGGCGCTTTTGCGGCCAACTACCCACTGACCGAGGACGACCTGGACGGCGGCCGCCTCCCGGCCATCGTCGATCCCTACCGCGGGAAGCTTTTCGGCCTCTCGATCGAGCCCGGACGGCTGCAGCAGATCCGCCAGGAGCGCCGCCCGGACAGCCGATACGCGTCCGCGCAGCAGTGTGCGTTCGAGGTGCGCGCCGCCGTGCAGCTGTTCGAGCGCCACGGCATTCCGTACCTCGAAACGACGGACACGTCCATCGAGGAGATCGCGAGCCGCGTGCTCGAGCGCCTCGCGATCCCGAGGCGCGTAAGACCGTGACGGATCCGTGACGAAACGCACGGATCATGCGGGATTTGGCGGAATATCCCTGTGATATAGTCAAATCCATGTTGTCGGACGACCTCTGCACGATCTCATGGCGCGCACGGCCACGGTCGTTCGTGAGCCTGATGACGCTTTACGAGAGCAACTACATTCGTCTCGGGTGGCTCGTGCCCGGCCTCCGGCGCATGCAGGGATCCATCACGTCCGAGGTCGCGGGGGAGCCCGCGCTCGAGCTGTCTGTCGTCGAGCAGTGCCGGTACACGACCGCCCTGCACCTGACCTACCTGTTCGGCGAGGGCCAGGGCATCACGCGGGAGCCCGAGCTCGAGATCCGTGTCTACCACGACGCGCGCCTTGCCGAGGCATGCGGCACCGGCATGAGCCCGTCTCATCCGCGCCTGCGCAAGCTCGCCGCCGAAGTCGCGATCAATCATGGCAAGCGCTGGTCCTGCAACATGCTGCTCAACAAGTGGCTCGAGTACTGCGTGGGCAGCGGCCACCGCTTCGCGGTCCCGGCAGGCTGAGCGAAGGCCGATGGCCGTCATGCTTCCTGACAAGTGGTCGCAGCTGAAGCTGCCCTCTATCGGCAAGGCCGATCCCGCCGAGCAGGAACGCCTGCTCAAGCTGTTCTGGAACCGCGCCGAGCTCAAGAAAGAACTCCAGAGCCTCGACGACCAACTGCACAACCTCCGGAACAAGCTGAAGCAGCAGGAGAATGCGAACTCACGCCTGCAGCAGCAGCTCGAGCAGCTGGAGGTGCTGCTCGGCAGCCCGGAACGCGGGCTCGATGCGCTCGTGCACTTCGGCCTGAAGGCCCTGTGGCGAGCCTGCCGGGAACAGCTCGAGAAGTTTGCCGCGGAGCTGAAGCACGAGCGGCAGGACGCCCAGCGCAAGCAGCAGCTCGCCGAATTCCAGCACGACCGGGCCGAGCGCCTTAAGGTCGCCGACGAACGTCTGCGGCAGGCGCAGGAAGTCGTAGTTGCCGAGCGCGAGCGAATGCGCCAGCGCGACGAGCGCATGAAGCAACTCAAGCAGTTCTGGCACTACTTCAAGCGGCGCTCGCTCGCGACTGAGATCCCGGAGCAGCGCGAGCGCTGCGCTGCCGCCGAGCGTCACCTGGCCGAGATGCAGGAATCGCACCGGACGATCGAAAAGGAACCCTGGCCGGAATTTCCGGGACTCACGATCGAGGGGCGCCGCCTGGTCAACCTCGCCGTGATCGCCTACGCCCAGCACTTGTTTGCGCGGCTGGCGGTCTCCGGACTTGCAATGGATGCGCGGCTCGCCAACAACCGCAGCGTCGAGAGCGCAAAGCACGGCAACCTCGACGCCTGTCTCGCTCGCCTGCGCGAACTTGCCCAGGCACTGGCGCTCGTGAACGCACAGGACGGCCTCGCGGCGGAAATCAAGAAACGCGGCGAGAAGATGATGTCGTCCGCCACCTGGCGGAACCCCAACGAGACCGTGCCCCAGCCGGCGTCGTTGCCGCCCGCGGCGACCGGCGGCGTGCCGGACGCAAACGTCCTCGTCGACGACTACTGGGACGTATACAAGGTCCTGCTGCGCTGATCCGTGGCGCGCTTCAGTGCGCGCCTGTCGCCGCTACGCCACCTCGTGAGAACAGCCTGATGCGCTGGCGCCAGATGTTCATGTCGTCGAGCCACACGTAGAACAGCGGCACGAAGAAGAGCGAAGTCACGCTGCCGAAGAGCAGCCCTGACATGAGGGCGCGTGCCATCGGATAGTAGGCGGGCCCGTCGCCGCCGATCTGCGTGTCGCCGAGCGCGAGCGGCAGCATTGCAAGCAGTGTCACCACGGTCGTCATCATGATCGGGCGAAGGCGATGGCGCGCGGCCTCCAGGATCGCGTCGTGGCGGTTCATGCCCTCCTTTCTGAGGTCGATCACGTGCGCGATCAGCACGATGCCGATGTTCACGATGACGCCGATCAGGATCATGATCCCGAGCATCGCCATGAAGGACATCGACGTTCGGGTGATTGCCAGGCCCCAGAACACGCCCACGATGGCAAAAATAATCGACGTGATGATCGAGACCGGATACAGCAGCGACTCGAACAGGGAGGCCATCACGAGGAATATCAGGGCGACTGCGAGCAGGATGTTCATCTGCATGGTCGCGGCCGTGTCGTCGCTGTCCTCGACGCTCCGGCCGTACTTCCACCCCACGCCCGGAGGCAGCGGGAACTGTTCCATGGCGGCATCGACCCCTTTCTTGACCTCGTCGAGGGACGAGCCGTCCGAAACGATGCCCTCGATCACGACCGAGGTGAGGCGGTCGACGCGCTCGATGGTGCGCGCGGTCTGGTCAATCCTGAAGCTGGCGACGGCGCCAAGCGTGCTGCGCGTGCCGTCCGGCAGGTAGAGCGGCGTCGCCGCAAGGTCCTCGAGCGTCTGGCGGTCATCCGCCCGGAAAGCCAGCCGCATCTGGATCTCGCGGTCGTCCGACCTGAATTCCTTGAGCGGGTCGCCACGCATGGCCACCGCGATGGTCTGGGCGACCGCCTGGGGCGAAAGTCCGAGGCGGGCGGCCCTCTCTCGATCGACGATCACCTGGACTTCGTGCTCGCCGGCCTTCGCCGTTGAGCGCACCGAGTCAAATCCTTTCACGTCGCGCAGGCGCTGCACGACGACCCGCGAGAGGGCCACGAGCTCTTCGGTGGACTCGCCCGTCAGTCGCATGCTGAAGGCGCCGGCCTGTTCCTGGTCCTCGTCGAAACGGAAGCTCGGCTTGCCGATGATGATTTCCGGCAGGCCTTTCTCGATCTCCTTCATGAGCTCACGCGGCGCCATCGGCAACTCATCGCGCGGTTTCAGCTTGATCACGCTCGACGCCTCGTCGGGCAGGAAATAGCTGTAAATGAGCTCGATGCCGAAGCGTTCACGATTAGCCTCGAGGTACTGCTCGACTCGTGTCACCGCCGCCTCGGTGCGGGCCAGCGTATAGGTGCCCTCGATGTGGTAGGGCAGGTAGAGCCGGTCGGACGCGTCCTGGGGAAACATGTCGACCTTTACGAGGCCGGTTGCAAACAGGGGCACCGGCGACGCGACGATCAGGAGTACGAAGAGCGCGGCCCACCACTTGTGGAGGAACAGCCAGTCGAGTCTTGACAGGTACCATTCCTGGATCCGTGCGAAGTAGGAGCCGGCCTTGATCACGGGCGGGGGCGGGAATCGGGCCGTCAAAGTCGGGATTATGGTCTGTGCGACGAGGAGCGACGCCAGCATCGCGACCACAATGGGCACGGCGACGTGCACCATGAAGATCGAGATCTGACTCTCCTTGCCGAAGATGATCGGCAGGAAGACGATGACCGTCGAAAGCGTGCCGGCGAGCACCGCGACGCCGACCTCGGTCACGCCCGCCAGCGTCGAGGCGATGGGCTCCGCGCCCGGCATCTGGCGGTGCCGGAATATGCTCTCCGTTACGACGACGGCGTTGTCGACCAGCAGGCCGATCGCGAGCAGCATGCCCATCATCGTGAGAATGTTCAGCGAGAAACCGAGGAAGTACATCGCCGCCACGGTGATCAGGAGCGAAAAGGGCACGGCGAGCGCCACGATCAGCGTCGTCGGCCAGTGTCGAAGAAACAGGTAAAGGACGACCAGCGCCAGGCCGGCTCCGATCAGGCCAGCGTTGCGCAAATCCGTCAGCGAACTATGGATGTTCTCGGACTGGTTCTGCAGCACGATGATGTCGATGCCCTGGAGCTGCGGGAGCTTGCGCTGCTCTTCGACCACCGCCATGACGCGATCCGCGACTTCGACGATATTGGCGCCGGTCGACTTGAATACGTCGAGGCCGACGCCCGGCCGGCCGTTCAGGTGGCGCCCGACCGTCAGTTCCGGGGTGACCAGGTTGACGTCCGCGATGTCGTGAAGCCGCACGTTGCCGGTCACGATGAAGTTACGCACATCCTCGAGCGTCTGGAACTCACCGATGGGTCGGACCAGGAAGCGCTGTTCGCCCCCGGTGACTTCGCCCGCGCTGACCGAGAAGTTCGCGCCCTCCAGTGAATCGCGCAGGCGCGTGATATCGACGCCGAATGCGGCAAGCCGGACGGGGTCGACGAGGATCCTGAGCTCGAGCGGCTCGACGCCCTCGAGCGAGACCCGCGCGACGCCGTCGAGGCGCTCGAGCGGCTTCTTCAGGTAGCGATCGAGCGTATCGTACTGACGGGTCAGGTCTTCCTGGCTCGCAATGCGGATGGCAACGACGCGGTCGTCGCCGGCCGCAAACATCCGCGTCAGGATCCGGTTCGCGCTCCGCGGGAACTCATGACGGATCGATTCGAGCTTGGTGCGCACCTCGAAGCCAACGGCCGCGGGATCCCGGCCCCACTCGAAGAAGACGACGAGTTCAGCCCCGGTTTCGGAAGACGTTGAGCGAATCTCCTTGATGCCGGAAAGCGTCGCAATGGCCTCTTCGGCCGGACGCGTGATCAGCTGCTCGACTTCCTCGGGTGTCGAGCCGGCGTAGGGGATCGTGATCTGGATGCCCGGGAAACGGATGTCCGGGAACAGCTCGAGCGGCAGCAGCCAGGTCGCGATCACGCCGATCAGCGCGAGCGCAATGAACGTCATCAGCGTCGTGACGGGCCTGCGCAGCGCGAATCGCGTGTGGATCATGGGTCAGCCTCCGCCTTGCTCCGTCGCCACGCGTGACGGCGCGCCGGCGCCGGCCGGATGGAACCGCTTCCGGTCGAGCAGCGAATAGACGACCGGTATCACGAGCAGCGTGAAAAAGCTCGCGACGGCGACGCCGCCGATCACGGTGATCGCCATGGGCTTCCTGATTTCCGCGCCTTCCCCAATGCCGATCGCCATCGGCAGCAGTCCGAGAATCGTCGTGAGCTTGGTGATGATGATCGGCCTGAGCCGCAGGCGCGCAGCCTCGACGATCGCCTCGTGCTTGGGCATGCCGCGCTCTCGGGCCTGGTTGACCGCGTCGATCAGCACGATCGACTGGTTGACCACGATGCCTGCCAGCATGATGAGGCCGATGTAGGCGACGACATTGACGGTGGTGCCGGTCAGGAACATCGCCCATACCGATCCGACCAGGGCAAGCGGGATGGTGAGCAGGATCACGAATGGATGCAGCAGGGACTCGAACTGCGAAGCCATGACGAGGTAGACCAGGAACACCGCGAGCAGCATCGTGAACTGGAGTGAGCGGAACGATTCCTTCATGTCGTCACTTTGCCCGCTGACGGCCGCGCTCGTGCCGACCGGCAACTCGACGGATGCCACGATCCTGTTGAGCTCGGCCACCGCGGAGCCAAGGTCGCCCGAAGACAGGTTGGCGGACACGATCGCGACGCGCTGCTGGCGCGTGCGGCGGATCTCGGCCGGGCCGGTCGCGACCGTGACGTCCGCGACCGCTGAGAGCGGCAGCGGACGGTCGCTGCCCGGGTTCATGATCAACGAGCGGATCTCCTCAACCGAGGACGCGCGCGTGTCGACGCTGCGGACCAACACGTCGATCTTCTTTTCGCGCAACTTGTAGCGCGTCGCGACATCGCCACGCACGCTCGCAACCACGCGGTCGGCCAGCTCGCGCACGGTCACGCCGAGCTGCGCGGCGCGTTCCTGGTCGAACACGATCTGGATCTCGGGATTCCCGGACTCCACCGTCGACTTGATGTCGCTGAACGTGGGGCTCGCCTGCATCGCGACCCGGACCTGTTCCGCGACCGAACGCAGTCGGTCGAGGTCATATCCCGTGATCGTCACCTCGAGCGGGGAGGCGAAACTGAACAGCGCGGGCCGGCTGAACTGATATTGCACTCCGGCAAGGGACTCGAACTTAGTGCGCAGCGCCTGGACCGCGTTCTTCTCGTCCTCGGGTCCTGAACCCGGCTTCAGCGTGACCGAAAGCCGGCCCGTGTTCTCGCCGGCGTCGGTCGGGCTGGCATCGAGGCGGTTACCGGTTCCGGTCACTGCATAGGACAGCGCGACCTCCGGCAACTCCATCGCCTGGACCTGTGCAGCCGCCATGGCGCGGTCGGTCTGCTCGAGCGGGGTGCCCGGCGAAAGGCGAAGGTCCGCGATGAACTCGCCCTGGGAGAGCTGGGGAATCAGCTCCGAGCCGAGCCGGGGCACGAGCGCCGCTGTCAGCAGCAGGATCGCGACCGAAATCAGCACGATCCGCGCCCGGTGTTCCAGCGACCAGCGCAGCGCGGGCAGGTAAGCCCGGGCGACCGCGGCAAATCCCGACTGTACCGGGCGCGCGAGAAACCCGAGCAGCCATGCCATGCCGTCGGAAACTCTTGCGCTCAGCCGGCGCCTGCGTTCGAGCACCGTCGCGATCCAGCGGCCAACCCGCCCGGGACGCCGCTCCTGGTCGGGCACGACGTACTCCGGCTTGCCGGCCGCGAGCATGGGCACCAGCGTCATGGCAACAACGAGCGAGAAAAGGAGCGAAAAGCTGACCGTGAGCGCCTGGTCGCGGAACAACTGGCCCGCGATACCGGTGATGAACACCATCGGGAAGAAAACGGCGATGGACGTGAGGGTCGCGGCGGTGATGGCCGTGCCGACCTCGCTGGTTCCGCGCGTCGCGGCTTCGACGCGCGAGCGGCCAAGCTCGCGGTGCCGCACGATGTTCTCGAGAACGACGACAGCGTTGTCGACCAGCATGCCGACCGCAAGCGCGATGCCGCCGAGCGACATGATGTTGAGTGAAAGGTCGAACACGTACATCAGCACGAACGTGCCGATCACGGAGACCGGTATCGCGAGCCCGGTGATGAAAGTCGCGCGCGCGTCACGCAGGAAGAGGTACAGGACCAGGATCGCGAGCAGGCCGCCGATCAGCGCGGCCTCGCGCACCTCGCCGATTGCCGACGAGATGAACTTCGACTGGTCGTAGACGAGCTTGAGCTCGCTGCCCGGGGGCAGCGACTTGCCGAGCTCCTCGATTCGCGAGCGGATCCCGGCCGCGAGCTGGACCGTATTCGCGTCGCCCTCCTTGTAGATCGCGAGCTCGACGGATTCGCGCCCGTTTACCCGCGTGATGGCCTCGCGGTCCTTGTAGCCGCTGGTCACGCTGGCGACGTCGCGCAGGTAGACGGGCTTGCCCTGGACGTTGGCGATGATCGCGTCGGCCATCTGCTGGACCGAGCTGAACTCGTTCAGCGTCCGCACCAGGAAACGCTGCGTGCCCTGCTCGAGCCGGCCGCCGGACAGGTTGACGTTCTCCTCGCTCAGGCGCTGGGCGATCGTGTCGATCGAGAGGTTCAGCTGCGCGAGCTTCTGCTGGTCCACGAAGACCTGGATCTCGTCCTCGTAGCCTCCGCTGACCTTGACCGCGGCGGAGCCGTCGACCGACTCCAGGTCCGGCTTCAGCCGGTCGTCCGCGAAGCGACGCAGGCTCTTCAGGCGCTCGACGCTTCCGGCCTCGCCGGGAGAGGCCTTCGCGAACTCGTCGGTGTCGACGAAGGCGTAGCGCATCACGGGCTCGGTCGACGGGTCGAACCGCAGCAGGATCGGATGACTCGCCTCCAGCGGCAGCTGCAGCAGGTCGATCTTCTCGCGCACGTCGATGCCCGCGAGATCCATGTCCGTGCCCCAGGCGAATTCGAGAATGACATCGGCCTGCCCTGCACGCGACACCGACCGTACCGAGCGCACATTACGGATGATTCCGACCGATTCCTCGATCGGGCGCGCGATAAGCGTCTCGAGCTCGAGCGGTGCCGCGCCGGGCAGGTCGGTGCGGACCGTGAGCGTCGGGTAGGAGAGGTCGGGTAGGAGGTTGAGCTTGAGCCGCGACAGCGACACGAACCCGAACAGGACGATGGCGACGGTCACCATCAGGATCGTGACGCGCCTGCGCGTGGCGAACTCGACGACTTTCATCGCTGGGTTGACCGGTCAGCCGGCAGCCACGGCGGGCTGCCGGGAGGCGGCCGGCCGCGAGGGGGAGTTCACGACACGCACCACCGCACCGGGCTTGACCGCGCCCTGGCCGACCACGACGACCTGTTCGCCGTCCTTGAGACCGTCGGCGACTTCGATCCAGGCGCCGTTGGAGAGACCGAGCGTCACCGCGCGCTCGGTGGCCTTGCCGTCCTTGACGACGAACACTTTGGGAGGGCCATCACCGTCCAACAGGGCCGTGCGCGGAATCTGCAGCGCGTCTGGCTTGCGCTCGTAGACGATGGCGACACGCGCGAACATGCCCGGGCGCAGGAACCGGTCGTCGTCGGTCACCTTGATACGCACGCCGAACGTCGCGGTCTCGGCGTTGACGTAGGGGCTGATCAGGGAGATCTCGCCCTTGAAGGCGCGATTCGGGACCGCGTCGAAAGTGAGCTCCGCAGGCTGGCCGACCGAAAGCTTGGCGAGCTCGCGTTCCGGCACGTTGACCCGGACCAGGAGCGAGTCGAGGTCCTCGACCACGAACAGAGCGCTGTCGGAGCTTTGGATGACGCCGCCGACGGGGGTGACCGTATTGCCGACCTTCACGACGTCGAGCCGTTGCGTGACGGTGCCATCGATCGGGGAGCGGATGTCGCAATAGGACAATTGCAGCCGCGCCAGTTCCCAGGACGCTTTCGCCGCGTCGAGCTCGTACTTGAGATTGTCGAGTGCGATCGCGCTGACGAGGCCCTTCTCCTGCAGTTCGAGATTGCGCTTGTAGTCCCGTTCGAGCTTCTGCATCGTCGCCTCGTTGAGGGCGACCTCGAGTCGCAGCTTGTCGCCGTCGAGACGGGCGAGCACTTGGCCCGTGCGCACTTTCAGCCCTTCGTCGGCGAGCACCTGGCGGATTTCGCCCTGCACTTTCGGCATCACGAAGGCCCGACGCTCGGCTTCGACCGGTGCCGTGGCGGAATAGATCGCGGCCATGTCGGCGCGCTGGGTGGCCGCCACTTCGACCGGTACGGCTGGCACTTCTTCCTTGCCTTTCTTGGCGCTGTCGCCATTGGCATTGCCGCAGGCTGCGAGAACCGCCGCCAGGGCGAGCACCCCGAGCGCGAGCAACAGGCGATCCGGGCTCGACATCGGTTTCAAGACTCGGGGTTCGGTGCGCATCACATCAGCTCCAGCGGTCAGATGGCCCCATGTTACGGTTCCTTAGTGTTGTAGTCAAGTATAACACTAAAGGCAGCCGAAATGACGTAAGTCATTGGCTCAAATGGGGACAATGCAAAAGCCAACGCCGAATCAGCTGAGCCGGGCCGACTCCTGTGTCTTCGGCGATTGAACCGCATCGGCTGCGATTTCGACGGCTTCATCCAGGACGGCGTCCGGCGCCTCGGCGGCATCCAGCGCCGCGACATCCGCCAGCGGCGCAAGTCCTCGGGCCGCACGACGGGCATTTTCGCGCGTGAGGCGATCCGCGTCGCTGGCATTGCGTTCCGCACGGCGCTTTTCGAGGTTCAGCGACACGTCGCGCTGGTTTCGCAGATGCTCGAGGGCATCGACGTCGCCCTGGAGTGCGACGATATCGGGATTGTGTGCGACACGTTCCTCGTGCTCACGGGAAATGATCGACACGACGGGCAGCTCCGCGGGTTCCGGTTCGAAGCGGGCCGCGTTGATGCGGTCCCACGGCAGTGCGCTCTCGCGCGTGCTCTCTCCGATGTCGTCCGTGTTCAGCAGCGAGGGGAGGGTGATGTCGGGTTCCACGCCGCGATGCTGGGTGCTGTCGCCGGTGACGCGATAGTACTTGCCGATGGTCACGGTCAGCTGGCCGAACCCGGCATTGGGGCCGAGCGCATAGCGGTCGAGCGGATAGAGATTCTGGACCGATCCCTTGCCGTACGTCTGCTGGCCGACCACGAGCCCGCGCTTGTAGTCCTGGATCGCGCCGGCAAAGATTTCGGAGGCGGAGGCGCTGGCGCGATTGACAAGCACGACGAGCGGGCCTTCCCATACTGCACCCGGTTCCGGATCGTCGAGCACCTCGATACGGCCGCTGGCCTCGCGCAGCTGCACGACCGGGCCGCGCTCGACGAACAGGCCGACGAGGCTCGTCGCCTCGGACAGGTGGCCGCCGCCGTTGTCGCGCAGGTCGACGACGAGGGAATCGATGCCCTCGGCCTTGAGCTCGTCGATCAGCCGGTGCACGTCGCGCGTCGTGCTGCGGTAGTCGGCGTCGCCTTTCATGCGCGCCTGGAAGTCCTGGTAGAAACTGGGCACCGAGATGACGCCGACGCGAAGGTCGTGGTCGCCGCGATGCAGCGTGTGTATTTCCTTCTTGGCCGCCTGCGATTCGAGCGTGATCTTCGCGCGCTTGAGCGTCAACTTCCCTTCCTGGGCGCCGGGCGTGGCGGAGGCAGGCAGGATCTGCAGGCGCACGAAAGTGTTTTCAGGGCCGCGGATCAGTTGCACGACGTCATCGAGGCGCCAGCCGACGACATCCGTCAGCGCGCCGGCTTCCCCCTGGCCCACGGCCGTGATGCGGTCGCCGACCTTGATGTCAGAGGAGGCCGCCGCCGAGCCGCCCGGCAGCACGTTCATGATCGTCACGTAGTCGTCGACGAGCTGCAGCGAGGCGCCGATGCCCTCGTAGGAAAGGCTCATCGCAATGTTGTATTCCTCGGAGTTGCGCGGCGACAGGTAATTGGAATGCGGGTCGTATACGTGCGAGTACGCGTTCATGAAGGTCTCGAACACGTCGTCCGCGGTGATCTGCTCGATGCGCTTCGCCACGCGTTCGTAGCGCTTGCGCAGCGTGTCGCGCGCCTCCGGCCAGGTTTTGCCCGCCAGCAGGAGCGACAACTCGTCGTTCTTGACGCGCTTGCGCCACAACTCATGCAATTCATCCTGCGACGCCGGCCAGCCCTCGTCCGTGCGGTCGAAGCGGAACGACTCGTCCAGCGTAAAGTCGGGCTCGATGTCCAGCAACGAGATCGCGTAGCGCAGGACCTCCCGATTGCGCTCCTGGAATCGCGTAAACATGCGGAATGCGGGTCCGGCGTCGGCTTTCTCGATCGCGTCGTCGAGCTGGTAACGCAGCGGCTCGAATTCCGCGATGTCGGACGCAAGCAGATAGCTCTTGTTGCCGTCGAGGGCTTCGAGGTAGTGCTCGTAGATCTGCGAAGACATTGCATCGTCGAGCGGCGTCTGCCGGTAGTGCTGGCGCTCGACCACTTCGGATACGAGCCGCATGACGCGCCGATGGCGCTCGCTCGGGACGAGCTCGCCGGAGGATGCGACGGCGGGCGCGATCGCCGGGGCAATCGACGCGCGCTCCGTCCCGGAGCCGGCCAGCATGAAAATGCCGGCCACGACGGCACAAGCCACCGCGAGACGCAGCCGGGACGGGATCGGCGCTCTGAGCCAGGGTGTCATGGGCTGCTAAACTGCTCCTTGCGGCCCCTCAGGGGGTCATACGCGGTCGGGACAGGCTATGGGCGGGCGGGCGCGGTATCAAGTACCGGCGTCACGCGGCGGAGGGGACTTGCAGATGAGGCCATTGGGCTTCCTGACTGGCGTCGTCCTGGGCTCGGCTGCCTCGATCGCGCTCGTCCTCCTGATGATCGCCGTGATTTTCGCATTTTCCGCCAGCCAGGAGCCTGCGATCGGCCAGGAATACCCGGGCCTCCTGGCCTCCGCCGGCCTGTTTGCGGTCCTGGCCGCGGCCGCCGGCGCCGCCTTTGTAGGACTGCAGCGCGAGCGGCGCTGGCGCTGGATGGCGCAGGCGGGGATGTGGATCGTCCTGGCCGCGATTGCCTGGCATTACTGGCCTGCGGGCCCGGAATCCGGGGGATGACATGACACGTTTCGACAAGGGAACCCGCTTGCTGTTCATCGCGGCGATGGCGGCGTCGATGCTCGGCGCCTTCAATGCCGATGACCGGATGGTCCGCAAGGCGGCCGAGGCAATCAATGAAGAGGCGTTCCGGTCGCAGGTTGAAGCGCTGTCGTCCGACGAAATGCAGGGCCGTTCGCCGGGATCGGAAGGCGAACGCAAGACGATCGAGTATCTCGAAAAGCAATATCTCGAGCTCGGCCTGCAGCCTGTCGGCGGAGGCGATTTCCGGCAGGACGTGGCGCTGGTGGAAATCACGGGAAGCAACCAGACGCTCGCATTCAACAAGGGCGCGGCCGGCATGTCGCTCGCATTCGGCAATGACATGGTCCTTGGTACGCGCCGCGTCCAGCCCGCATCCTCGGTCAGCGGCAGCGAAGTTGTCTTCGTAGGCTACGGGATCGACGCACCGGAGTACGGCTGGAACGACTACGCCGGCATCGACATGCGCGGCAAAACCGCGCTGATCCTGGTCAACGACCCCGGCTTTGCCACGGGAGATGAAACCCTGTTTCGCGGCAAGGCAATGACTTACCACGGACGCTGGACCTACAAGTTCGAGGAAGCGGCGCGCCAAGGCGCGGCGGCCGCAATCATCGTTCACGAGACGGCGCCTGCGGCCTACGACTGGGGAGTCGTGAGGAACGGCTGGTCCGGCCCGCAGTTCTACCTTGACCGACCCGACGGGAATGCCGGGCGCACCGCGCTCGAGGGCTGGATCACGGAGGCGCGCGCCAGGCAGCTGATGGAAATCGCGGGCCGGGACTACGACACGATGAAGGCCGCAGCCGCCCGGCGTGGATTCAAGCCGGTGCCACTCGGGGTCACGGCGACAGGTGGCGTGAAAAACTCGATCCGGCGCAAGCGTTCGCCAAACCTTGTCGGCATGATGCCGGGCAAGGACCGGCCGGGCGAGTATGTGGTCTATGTCGCGCACTGGGACCATCTCGGCGTGGCCGAGGAGCCGGGCGAAGACCGGATCTACAACGGCGCCGTGGACAATGCGACCGGAGTCGCCGGGATTCTCACGATCGCCCGCGGCTTTCGCGACCTGTTGCCGGCGGCCTCGAGATCGGTCCTCTTCATCGCGGTCACGGCCGAGGAGTCCGGGCTGCTTGGCTCCGAGTACTATGCCGAGAAGCCGCTGGCGCCGCTCGCGAAGACGGCGGCCGTCATCAATATCGACGCGATGAACCCGCTCGGCCGCGCGAAGGACGTTGAAGTGATCGGCTATGGTGCGTCCGACCTAGAGGACCTGCTCGCGGCCGCGGCCAAGTCGCAGAAGCGGGTGCTCATTCCGGACCGGCGGCCCGAGGCCGGGTACTTCTACCGTTCGGATCACTTCAATTTTGCGAAGGCGGGGGTGCCTGCGCTCTACATCAAGTCGGGCACGCAGTTGCGCGACAAGCCCGATGGCACCGGCAGGACGATGCTGGACGACTACATTGCGAACCGCTATCACAAGCCCGGCGACGAATACTCGGAGGACTGGGACGTCAGCGGGTCGATCGAGGACCTGCGCCTGCTCTTCGAGGTCGGCGCCCGCGTGGCAAGCGTCGAGACGTGGCCGGAATGGCGCAAAGGAAACGAATTCCGCGCGGTGCGCGAGAAGAGCGCCGCCAGCCGCCAGCCAGCTGACGAATGAGGAATCGTGCGTCTCAGCCTGCCCGCCGCAGTGGCCTCGTCAGCAGGCGCACCGCCGTGAATAGCAGGTAGGGCCCGACCACGAGCAGCCAGGCAGTCGGCTTGGCGGTGAAGAAGGCGGCGAGCAGCGAGCCGAGAAACGCGGGCAGGCCGCCCTCGTATGGACCGAGCGTCAGTACCCCGGCCACATAGATGAGAAACGGCATCACAAGCAGCCCGAAACCGAACCAGAGGGCGGCAAACCGCAACTCTCGCCGCCAGGCGGGCGAGAGTCCTGTGTACCAGTTCCGGATCGGTTCGCTCCAGGACATCGGCGCCAGTCTGAATTGCACCGCGTGCCGGGGCAAGCCGACCGGCCGCGCGGCTATACTGGCGCCCACATGACGCGACTGCGCTGCGCTGTCGTCGGCGCCGGCTACCTCGGCCGTTTTCACGCCCAGAAATATGCGGGTCTCGCGGACTGCGAGCTGGTCGGCATTGCGGATCCGTCAGCCGAGGCGCGCTCGCGGCTGCATGTCGAACTCGGCGTCGCCGGCCATACCGACCATCGTGAGCTGCTCGGCCGTGTGGATGCGGTCAGCATCGCGACTCCGACCGCCCAGCATCACCCAGTGGCCCGTGATTTCCTGGAGGCGGGCGCCCATGTGCTGGTCGAAAAGCCGATCACCGTGACGGCGGACGAGGCACGCGAACTGATCGCGCTCGCGGCCGCGCGGGACCGCGTGCTCCAGGTCGGCCACCTGGAACGCTTCAATCCCGTAATCCTGGCCATTGCCGATGAACTTTCATCGCCGCGCTTCATCGAATCGAATCGCCTCGCGCCGTTCAAGCCCAGGGGCACGGATGTCTCCGTCGTGCTGGACCTCATGATTCACGACATCGACCTGATTGAACACATCGTCCGCTCGCCGATTGCCTCGATCGACGCAATCGGGGCGCCTGTATTTACGGACGAAATCGACATTGCCAATGCCCGCATCCGGTTCGCAAACGGCTGCGTCGCGGACGTCACCGCGAGCCGGATCAGCCTGAAGTCCGAACGCAAGCTGCGCGTATTCCAGGCCGACGCCTACCTTTCCATCGACCTCCAGCAGAAGCGGCTCACGGTCGTACGGCGGCCGGCCGTGATTGACGAGGGCACGGTCGCGAAGGTGGACCTGCAGGAACGCAGTTTCGATCCCGGCGATGCCCTGCTCGATGAAATCAGGTCCTTCGTGGACACTATCCGGCGGGGTGGACGCCCGGTCGTTTCAGGCGAGGACGGCTTGCGTGCGCTCGAGACCGCGAATCGCATTGCCGAACTGGTCAGCCGTGATGGCGGCGCCGGCGGCATCTCCTCATCGACAGGCCGGCCCGCCGGTATACTGGACGGCTGATGCAACCGACCAACACGGCGGATCCGGATTACTACCACAAGGTGGTGGATTGCCAGTGGGCGTGCCCGGCGCACACCGACGTTCCCGAATACATCCGGCTGATCGCGCAGGGCCGCTATTCCGACGCCTATATCGTCAACCGGGAATCCAACGTATTTCCCGGCATCCTCGGTCGCGTCTGCGATCGTCCCTGCGAACCCGCCTGCAGGCGCCGCCGGGTCGAGGAGAAGCCGGTCGCAATCTGCCGGCTGAAGCGCGTCGCGTCGGACTTGCGCGATGACATCACGCCCCGGCTGCCGAAGGCGCCAGCCCGCAGGAACGGCAAGCGCATCGCCTGCGTCGGCGCCGGTCCCGCGACGCTGACCGTTGCGAACGACCTGTTGCCGATCGGTTACGAGGTCGTGATCTACGAGCAGTACTCGACGGCCGGGGGCCTGATGCGGACCAATATTCCGTCGTTCCGCCTGCCTGCGCAGGTGCTGGACGAGGAGATCGGCTATGTCGTCGGGATCGGTGCCGACCTGCGCCTCGGCGCGCCAGTGGACAGCATGCGGGCGCTGCTCGTCGATGGCGGCTTCGACGCCGTGTTCGTCGGTACCGGGGCGCCGAAGGGAAAGGAACTGCGCCTCCCGGGCCGCGCGGATTCAGACCGCATTCACATCGGCATCGCCTGGCTGGAGTCCGTCGCCTTCAAGCACGTCGAAGCCATCGGCGAGCGGGTCCTGATCATCGGCGTCGGAAACACGGCGATGGATTGCTGCCGCACCTCGCTTCGACTGGGTGCGAAGAGCGTCAAGGTGATGGCGCGCAAGCCGCGGGGATTCTTCAAGGCCTCCGAGTGGGAACTGGAGGATGCCGAGGAGGAACACGTCGAGATCATCGTCAACCACGCGCCCAAGGCGTTCATCGTCGAAAGCGGCAGGCTGAAGGGCATGACCTTCGAGCGGCTTGAGTACGACATGGACGGCGCCGAGATCAGGGGCCAGCGCGTCGTCGAGGAAGTCTTCATCCCCTGTGACGACGTGATCCTCGCAATCGGCCAGGAGAATGCTTTCCCGTGGGTCGAGCGTGACCTCGGGATCGAGTTCGACAAGTGGGACCTGCCCACGGTGGATCCCGTCACTTTCGAATCGACGCGCAAGGGCGTGTTTTTCGGCGGCGACGCGGCCTTCGGCCCCAGGAACATTATCTGGGCGGTCGAGCACGGGCACCAGGCGGCCATCTCGATCCACAAGCATTGCGCAGGCGAACCCCTGACCGAGCGCCTGCCGCGGGGCGTGAACCTGCAAAGCCGCAAGGTCGGCATGCACGAGTGGTCGTACAAGAATGACTACGACCCGGCCGCGCGCCGGTTGATGCCGCACGTCAGCCTCAAGGAGCGGTTCAAGAAGCTGAACATCGAGGTCGAACTCGGATTCGATGCTGAGCGCGCGGCGGAAGAAGTCAGCCGCTGCATGAATTGCGACATCCAGACCGTGTTCCACGCGAAGCTTTGCATCGAGTGCGACGCCTGCATCGATATCTGCCCGACCGACTGCCTGACCATCACGACCAATGGCGAGGAGGCGGAGCTGGTCACACGGCTCAAGGCGCCGCGGCGCAACCCGGATCAGCCGATGTTCGTGTCGGAGCCCCTGGTCCAGACCGGGCGCGTAATGGTCAAGGACGAGGACCTGTGCGTGCACTGCGGGCTTTGCGCCGAGCGCTGCCCTACGGACGCATGGGACATGCAGAAATCCTGGATTGAGATTCCATACGCGGAGGACGAGGCCCGATGCCCGAGCGCAAAAGCGCTACGCCGCGCGTAAACGACTTCACGATCAAGTTCGCCAACGTCAACGGATCGGGCTCCGCGAGCGCGAACGCGCTGGTCATGAAGGCGATCTTCCGCATGGGTGTGCCCGTCGTCAGCAAGAACTTCTTTCCGTCGAACATCCAGGGCCTGCCGACCTGGTACGAAATCCGCGTCACGCGCGAGGGCTGGCGCGCGCGCTCGGGGCGCGTTGACATGATGGTCGCAATGAACGCTGAAACCTACGCGCGCGACCTGCGGGAGATCGTGGCCGGCGGCTCCCTCGTGTACGACTCGACCTGGCCCCGGACCTCGCTGCTTTCGCGGGACGACATCAGGGCTTTTGGCGTGCCTTTTGCGCAGTTGTGCAACGAGAATTTCGAAGGAGCGCGTGCCCGCACGTTGATGAAGAACATCATGTACGTCGGGACTGTTGCAGCGCTCATCGACCTTGACCTCGAGGTGATTCGCGGCCTGCTTGCGGAGACTTTCGCGAAGAAACTGGCGCTTGTCGAGTCGAACATGAAGGCGATCGAGATCGGGTACCGCCATGCGAAGGAGCATTTCGAGTGTCCGCTGGCGACCCGCGTCGAGCGGATGGACGCGACCGCGGGGCAGGTGATGATCGACGGCAATACCGCGGCCGCGCTCGGCTGCCTGTACGCAGGCGCCACGGTCGGCGCCTGGTACCCGATCACGCCGTCGACTTCTTTGATGGATGCGTTCCGTACCTTCTGCGCGAGGCACCGCACGGACCCCGGGACCGGCGCGCGCGACTACGTCATCGTGCAGGCGGAGGACGAGCTCGCCGCGATCGGGGTCGTAATCGGCGCCATGTGGAATGGCGCCCGGGCCTTTACGCCGACGAGCGGGCCGGGTATCTCGCTCATGGAGGAATTCATTGGCCTGGCGTATTACGCGGAAGTGCCGGCTGTCATCTTCGACGTGCAGCGGGTGGGACCCTCGACCGGCATGCCGACACGCACGCAGCAAGGCGACCTGCTCGCTTGCGCCTACGCCTCGCACGGCGACACGCGGCACGTGCTGCTCTTTCCCGACTCGCCTGAAGAGTGCTTCCAGATGGCGGCACAGGCCTTCGATCTCGCCGAGCGACTCCAGACCCCGGTGTTCGTGCTGCTCGACCTTGACATCGGCATGAATGACTGGATGTCGCCGGAATTCCGATGGGACGACGGCTATCGTCCCGACCGAGGCAAGGTGCTCACACCCGAGCAGGTCGCCGGGATCGAGAAATTCCAGCGTTTCCTAGATCCCGATGGCGACGGAATTCCGTACCGGACGTTGCCCGGCATCAGTCCCAAGGCGTCCTATTTCACGCGTGGCTCCGGTCACAACCGCTTCGGCGCCTACACGGAGGATGCGACCGAGTACCAGGAGGTGCTGGACCGTCTCGCGCGCAAGTTCCGCACTGCCGGGAAGCTGGTCCCCGCGGCGGTGATCGACGGCCGAGGTGCCGCGGCCGCAATCGTGAGCCTGGGCTCCGGCGACGCGCCCGTTCGCGAGGCGCTTGCGGCGCTTCGCAAGTCGGGCATCGCGATCGACTACCTGCGCGTGCGCGGATTCCCGTTCGGCGCCGAGGTCGAGGAGTTCCTCGCGGCGCACCAGTCGATTTTCATCGTAGAGCAGAACCGCGACGCACAACTGCGCGCGCTCCTGACGATAGAAACTGCCGTCGACAAGCAGAAGCTGCGCTCAATCCTGCATTACAACGGCCTGCCGATGACAGCCACCACGATCGTCGACGGGGTCAACCGGGCGCTCGAGAAGGGGGTAGCCGCGTGAGTTTCATCGCCAAGCCGGGCGTGTCGAACCCCGGATTGCAGCGGAATCCGCTCGGACTCAACCGGCGCGACTATGAGGGGAGCATGTCGACGCTCTGCGCCGGCTGCGGGCACGACTCGGTCACCGCCGCAATCGTGCAGGCCTGCTTCGAGCTTGCCCTTCCGCCGCAGAGCGTGGTGAAACTGTCCGGCATCGGCTGCTCGTCGAAGACCACGGCCTATTTCGTCGCCGGAGCGCACGGCTTCAACTCGGTCCACGGGCGCATGCCGTCGATCGCGACCGGCGCGAATGCCGCGAACCGGCACCTGCGCTACATAGGCGTGTCAGGCGACGGCGACTCGCTCTCGATCGGGGTCGGCCAGCTCGCGCACGCGATTCGGCGCAACATCGACATGGTCTACATTCTCGAAAACAACGGGGTTTACGGCCTGACCAAGGGGCAGTTCTCGGCCTCGGCTGACATCGGCTCGAAGTCGAAGAAGGGCGAGGCCAACGAGCAGGAGCCGATCGACCCGGTGCTGCTCGCGCTGGCCCTGGGCGCTTCGTTCGTCGCGCGGAGCTTCTCTGGCGACAAGGAGCAGCTCGTGCCGCTGATCCAGGCGGGTCTCGCGCACCGCGGATTCGCGATCATCGACGTGCTCTCTCCCTGCGTGACATTCAACGACCACGAAGGCTCGACGAAAAGCTATGCCTACGTGCGCGAACACAGCGAGACACCGGTCGCTGCGGACTACATCGCGCCGAAGCAGGAGATTCGCGTGCAGTATGCTCCGGGCGCGACGGTCTCGGTGCCGATGCACGACGGCAGCAGCGTCGTGCTTCGCAAGCTCGATCCCGATTACGACCCGAGAGACCGCGCGCGGGCCGCCGCCTACGTGCAGGAACGCGCGATGCGCAACGAGTATGTCACCGGCCTCATCTACGTCGACGAGAACCGGCGCGATTTCCATGAGCGTCACGCCACCGCGGGTGAAGCAATGAACGCCGTGCCCTACGAGCGCCTCTGTCCGGGCGCCGCGAAACTCGGCCGCATTCTCGCGCCATTCCGCTGAGTTCCGGCTTTCGAGCGCGCGCAACGATGCCCGAGACCATCACGCCGGTCAGCTACCAGCTCGCGAAGCGCGATCCTGCGGCGTTCATGCGGCTCTTCGCCGGCAGTTTCGAGCGTTACGGCTTCGCTGTCGTGAGCGACCACGAATTGCCGCAGGCGCTCATCGACGGCTGCCTCGATCGCTTCAAGCGGTTCTTCGCCCAGGAAGACGAGTTGAAGCGGCGTTACCAGGTTGCGGGCATCGGCGGCGCGCGCGGCTACACGCCATTCGGCGTGGAGACGGCCAAGGGCGCGGCGCACCACGACCTCAAGGAGTTCTGGCAGATCGGCCGCGAGCTGCCTCCCGGGCACCGCTATCGTTCGACCATGCCGGACAATGTCTGGATCGAAGGCGACCCCGGATTCAAGCGGGCGGCGCTCGATCTCTGGGAGGCATTTGACCGGATGGGACGCAAGCTCCTCGAGTCGATCGCGGAATACCTGGGCCTTGAGAGGCACTGGTTCGACGATAAGGTCGGCGAAGGCAACAGCGTGCTGCGCGTCATTCACTACCCGCCGCTCGCGGAAGGCGCAACCGGCGAGCGTGCCGGCGCGCACGAGGACATCAACGTCATCACGCTCCTGGTCGGCGCGGAGGAGGGTGGTCTCGAACTCCTCGACCGCAACGGGCGCTGGCTGCCGATCAACCCGCCACCCGGCACGCTCGTGTGCAACGTCGGTGACATGCTGCAGCGCCTGACGAATCACGTGCTACCGTCGACGACTCACCGGGTGGTCAACCCGATTGGCGCACGCGCGGGGCGGCCGCGCTACTCCATGCCCTACTTCCTGCACTTCAACTCGGATTTCCCGATTGCGACGCTGCCGGGCTGTGTCACGCCGGACCGACCCAACCGCTACCCGGAACCGATCCTCGCGGATGCCTACCTGCGCGAGCGCCTGCGCGAGATCAAGCTGCTTTACTGAATCACCGCGTGGCAAAGCTGTACTTCTACTACTCGACGATGAATGCGGGGAAATCGACCTCGCTCCTGCAGTCGAGCCACAACTATCGTGAACGCGGCATGCGTACGCTGGTCTACACGGCCAAGCTCGACCGGCGCGGGGGCGGCAGGGTGCATTCCCGGATCGGGCTGGCCAGCGAGGCCCTCCATTTCGGCCCGGGCTCCGATTTGTACCAGGAAATCCAGGTGGAGCACGGCGAGCAGCCCGTCAGTTGTGTCCTACTGGACGAAGCGCAGTTCCTGACGCGCGAACAGGTGGAGCAGCTCGCGAACGTCGTCGACCGCCTTTCGATCCCGGTTCTCTGTTATGGCCTCAGGACCGATTTTCGCGGCGAGCTGTTCGAGGGTAGCGCGCGGCTGCTGGCGCTCGCGGACGAATTGACCGAGCTGAAGACCATCTGCCACTGCGGCCGCAAGGCCACGATGGTCGTGCGCGTCGGCGCGGACGGCCGCGCCGAGCGCGCGGGTGAACAGGTCGAGATCGGTGGCAACGAACGCTATGTCTCGCTCTGCCGGCGGCACTACTTCGAATCCACCCTTGGCCCTGGCTCGCTTTGATGATGGATCCGGCTTTCCGAAAGCGCATTGCCGGGCTGCTGCTGTTGTCGCTGCTCTGGGTGCCCTCGTCGCATGCCGACGGCGACAAGCAAGGAATCGGGGAACCCGATCCCTGCGCGGATCCGACGACCGAAGGCGCCGAGGGCCTCGATGCCATGCGCAAAGGACTGCAGCGCGGCGTCTGCAGCACTGCCCGCTTCGTCGACCGCCTGTTCGGCCGCGAGCATGAATACTCGGAATACGAAGACCAGTCCAATGGCCGCGCCAGTGTAACGCTCGGCTGGAATGAACTGGATGAGTTCCAAGTCGACACTCGCTTTCGTGTAAATGTCAATCTTCCCCAGGTCAACGATCGCTTCAATGCAATAGTCGGCCGCGCGAGCCGGGATGAATACGTCGCCGATGAACAGACGACGGTCGGCCCTTCAGTCGGGGCATTTTCCGATGACGAACCCGCGGAATGGTTTGCCGGAGTCGGCTATCGAGTCCTGCGTAACCGCAATAGCCGGTTCGATCTCGGCGCCGGCGTCAAGCTGCAGTCGCCGCTCAACCCCTACGCGAATGCCCGTTATCGCTACTACATTCACGCCGGCCCGGAAACGCTGCTGACATTGCGCACCACCGCGTTCGTCGAGAACGACCAGGGATTCGGTATAACGCAGGCTTTCGACGTCGATCGCGTGCTGAGCCACGACTATCTGCTGCGGTTTGGAAATTCCGTGCGGCTGTCCCAGGAAACCGAAGGCGTCCGTTGGCGCAGCCGCGTGGCGCTGTACCAGGCAATCGACTACAAGCGTGCGATGCGTTATGAGGTCAGCATGCGCGGCGAAACCGACGGAACCCAACCCGACCTGTACGGCTTGCGTGTCACTCACCGCCGGTCGGTACTGCGTGACTGGCTATTCATTGAGTTCGGAGGCGTCTTGTTCTGGGCAGACGGCCCGGACCCGGCGGATCGCTGCGATGCATGCCTGGGGGCCACCATCGGATTCGAGGTCCTGTTCGGCGAAGCCTACGATCGCGCCCTGCATCGCGAAAAACAGGCCCAGAACGCGGCCGACCGGCTGCAATGAGGCGCTGCGGCGCCGTTCAGGTCGCGCCCTTCATTTGTCGAGTTCGAGCAGTGCGAGCCTGGCTTCGCGCAAGTAGGAGCGGTCGCCAGCGCGGCCGCGCATATCCTCGGATTCGGCTTCGTTGATCAGATCTGCATCGAGCGCCCAAGATCGCAGAATACGGCGTTTCTGTTCCCGGTCCAGCTGCGGTTCCTGCAGCACGTCGGACGGCCGCGAAAAATACCGCGTCGGATCCATGATCACTTTGTCGATATCGACGCAGGTTCCCTCGTGCAGCATGACAGCCCATCCTAGTCCAATGTTCGCTGCCGCACAGAACTGGTTGTCGATGCGTCGTATGGTCCGCCATCGTCGGCGGTCCGCGCCGCCTGGAGGATCAGGATGCCGGGTCTACGTAACGAGCGGATCGCAGTTGACGCAATCGAAGACGGCCTGATAGCTGACACGCTGCCCCTCATCGAAAAAGCCTGCGGCAGCATACTCCGCAAGCCCGCCGACACATCGGGGCACGGCCGCACCTCATGGTTGCTCGACGACGCCTTGCATGCCCTCGCCCTGGCCGAAAAGCGCTGGTTCGGAGTCCAGCGCGAGAACTTCGGCTTGCGGAAAAACAACGAGCACCTTATGGAAGCGCTGCACGGTGCCTCGCGGCGGGCGGTAGCTGCAGTCCGGGTGTCGCAACATGACGGCCTCACCGGACTGCCCAATCGTCTGCTGCTCATCAAGCGTCTGCAGCTCGCGATCTGGCATGCCGCGGAGCGGCAGGGTCAACTGGCGCTCGTGTTCATCGATCTGGACGGCTTCAAAACCGTAAATGACCGACACGGGCACCGGGTCGCCGACCGTGTGCTCTCGGCAGTCGGTGCGCGGATTGCAGCGGGCATCCGGGCGGAAGACCTTGCCTGCCGTTACGGCGGCGACGAGTTCATTGCGCTGCTTTCAAACCTGAACAACGGCATCGTTGCCGATAGGATCGCGGAAAAGGTTCGCTCGGATATCGGCCGGTGCTATTCGATCGATGGCGTCGAGATCAAGATCGGTGCATCGGTCGGCCTGGCCATGTATCCGCAGGATGGCGAGTGCCACGACGCGCTGCTGCAACATGCCGATGCCGCAATGATTCGCGACAAGGCCGCTCGCCGCGCAACAAGCAGCTTATGTGAAATGAAAGAGCGATGCGGCTCGGTGAATGTGACACGGCTGACTAGAATTTGCGCCGAGGGCTGATTTCGACTCCTTGCACGTGGTGCGCGTGCGCCGCATGCTCACCAGGATCGCCGAGGCTTGTTGCTCCGGCCGACACCATGGGCGGATACTGACTGGGCATGAATTCATCCAGCCAAGATGCGCAGTTACGGCGCCCCGAAGCTGGTGCGCCCAAAGCCGATCAGGCGTACCCTGAGGCCGCGTCGCCTGAGCTGATCGATGTCGCCGATCCGACCGAAGATATCGCTAACGACGCCACGAGCGAATTGCCTGGCACGGGCGCGCGCCTGTATGTCGTTCCGCCGCGACTGACGGGCACCAGCAGCAATATGGCCGGCGACGAGTCGGCCGGCGCCGGAATGGCGATGACGAGCGGTGCGGTGCTCCGCGATCGCTACATCCTCGGGCCGCCCCTCGGTTACGGTGGTACCTCCGTGATCTATCGGGCACAGGACCTGCGGCGTGCAGAAGCGGCCAATCAGGGCGCGTACGTTGCAATCAAATTGCTGCGGCCGGAGTTCCGGGATCGGCCCCGATGCATTGCGCGCCTCAGGCGTGAATTCCACCAGACGCAGTCCATTGCACATCCGAATGTCGTGCGCTTCTACGATCTCGACTGCGATCGGGGGAACTGGTTCATCGCGATGGAACTGCTCGAGGGCGAATCTTTGGGCCTGCGCCTGCGGCATGAGTCTCCGGCGGGTCTGCCCGTGACAGAGGCGCTGCGTATCGCGGTTGCCTGCGGCGACGCGCTTGGCTGTGCTCATGACCAAGGCGTCACACATGGCGACGTCAAGCCGGACAACGTGTTCATCACAACTTCGGGCGAAGTTCGAATACTCGATTTTGGCGTCGCGCCTGAATCTCTCCCGCCTCAAATACCGGGGGATCGCGCGGTCCCGGACCCTTTGCGCGGCGCCGTGACGCGTGCGTACGCAAGCCCAGAGGTGCTGTCGGGACTCTCGCCGGAATCTCGGGACGACGTTTTCAGCCTGGCCTGCCTGATCTACGAGATGCTTGCTGGGAAACATCCGTACGGGCGGCGCGGCTCAGACGAGGCGCGCGATGCGGGCCTGGAAGTCGAACGACTTCCAGGCATCTCGGTACAGCAGTGGCGCACGCTCGCTTCCGGCCTGGCCTGGACGCGGGCGGAGCGACCGGAGATCCGTGGACTGTTGCACGGCCTGTGCAATCGCGCGCATGAATTGGCGGCCGCACCAGTTGCAGAGCTGTCGCAGGCGCCGGTGGCGGCGGTCGCAACGCTACCGCTTCATGTCGCAGCGGGTCAAATGCTGCGGCGTACGAGCCGGCGTTGGCTCGGGCCGGCCTGCATCGGCCTCGCCGTCGTCCTCGGCGTCCTGATCGGCCGCTTTGCATTCGACTCGCAAGGCGATTCCCGTTCCGGAGTTTCAGAAATCCCGATAGTCGGCCGTGTGGCTACCGGAGATCCTGCGGTCACTGATGTCCCGCCAGCAGCTGAAGCTAAAGGATTGGCTGCGTCCACTCCAGCGATCGCGCAGGTTGCTGCGGCGCCGGCGGTTGCGTCTGGGGAGCAAAGTTCAGCGACGCCGGGACTCGTGTTCTTTGACGCACCCGCGATGATCGTGAGCAAGCGGGCAGTGGTCGCTGCGATTCCGCTCAGACATCTGAGCCGCGGCCGGCACGCTGCGGACGTGACCTGGCGCGTGATCGATGGCACGGCGCGTTCAGGCCATGACTTCGGTGGCCCGGAGACCGGGGTCGAATCCTTTGTCGAGGGCAATACATTCCGGATCCTCTACGTACCGATCATCGCGAACCCCGATGCCACGCGTGACCGGACCTTCACCGTCGAGCTTACCGGGGCGTCGCCGGGCGCAGCGTTGGCCAATTACCGCCGAATCGACGTGACGATTCTCGGCGGATCCTGATCCGGATTCAACGCAGCTGCCGCCGCTTCGACGCGGGCAGCCGCGCGATCGGCACGGCATTCGGCGGCAGGGTTTCCTTGAACAGCTCGTCCATGCGTGCCGGCATCCCGGTCAGCGCCGTCAGCAGGTCAGCCTCGGGCACCGGAGGCGACAGCAGGTAGCCCTGCAGGTGCATCGCAGGGTAGCCGAGCAGCCAGGCGAGCTGTTCGTGGCGCTCGACACCTTCGGCAGTGACGTCGAGCTTGAGGCTCTGGCAGAGCGCGATGATCGCACGCGTGATTGCCTGCGAGCGAGCGCTCGAGTCGATCGTGGCGATGAGGCTGCGGTCGAGCTTCACGCGTGTCAGCGGAAGCTGCTGCAACGACACCAGCGAGGAATAGCCAGTGCCGAAGTCGTCCAGTGCGACGCCGACACCGAATTCGCGCAACTCGATGAGCGCCTCGGTCGTGTGCGGGCCCGTTTGCAGTACGTTTTCGGTCAACTCCACTTCGATGCATTGTGGGGGCACGCCTTGCCGATTGAGCGCCTTGCGAAGGCTGCGCACGAACCGGCTGTCGAGGAGCTGCAGCGCGGAAACGTTGACGGCAAGCCGTACCGGCGGCCAGGCGTTCGCGCGCCAGCGCGCGGCGTGCTCGACCGTGGTTTGAATGACCCACTCACCGATCTCGCGGATCAGTCCGCTGTCCTCGGCGACCGGCAGGAAATCCTGCGGTGTCGCAAAGCTGCCGTCCGGCAACTTCCAGCGCAGCAGCGCCTCGACTACGCCGGCTTCGCAGGTCGCGAGATCCACCTCGGGCTGGAAATGCAGCTCGAATTCTCCCCGGTCGACGGCGCGGCGCAGCCCCTGTTCGGTCGCGAATTTCGCGGCTGCCATTTCGAGGAGTTCCGGGCTGAATAGCCGTACCCGGCTCCGGCCTTGCGCTTTAGCATGAAACAGCGCCGCATCCGCCGCGCGAAGGAGCCCTTCCGGATCGCGACCATCGCAGGGAAACACGCTCGCGCCCAGGCTGAGCCCCATAAGCAGTTCACGGCCATCGACGACGAGCGGGTCCTGGAAGCAACTGACCAGCCGATCCGCGGCGCGCTCGATATCGTCCGTCCGGCGCGCTCGCTCGAACACCACCGTGAATTCGTCTCCGCCCAGTCTCGCGCAATAGCCGAATTCGTGCACTGACATGCGGAGGCGGTCGGCGACCGCCTGCAGCACGCGGTCGCCGAACACGTGCCCCATGCTGTCATTGACGTTCTTGAAATTGTCGAGGTCGAGGAAGAAAACGCCGGTGAGGTGGCCATCGGCGGCCGCACACGCGAGCGTCTCATGCAATTGCACGAGGAATTGGCGACGGTTCGGCAGCCGCGTAAGAGGGTCATGGGCGGCGAGATGCCGCAATTGGCGTGTGCGCTCCTCGACCTTGGCTTCCAGCTGCCCGTTATACTGGCGCGCCAGGTCCTGCGCGTCCGTCAGGCGCTCGGCCATCTGGTTGAACGCGGCGGCGAGCGTGTCGAGTTCCTTGAGTCCGCCGCGCGAAACGTCTACGCCGGGCTCGCCCTTGGCGAGCCGCTCTGTGGCGCGGACCAGGCGGCGGACCGGCAGCACGACGCTCCTCACCGTGCTGACGATGGTCAGGAGCAGCAGCAGGAGGACGAATGCGCTCAACCAGGCAAGCAGCGTGCGCTGCTGTCGTTCCTGCTCCGAGACTGCGCTGAGGACCACGGCCGACTGGCGCCTCGCCATTTCAATTGCCCGCGCCGATTCAAACTGCGATTTCACCTTGCGGATCGTCGTCGCGAGCGCCGCATGGCTTTGTTCGAAGGCCTCGTTGGTTTCCTTGCGCTGGCCGTCCGTGCGCACGAGCAGGCCATGCAGCCACACGACCCTTTCGAGATTTGCGCGGGTCTTGGCGAGCCAGTCTGCGCCGAGGATTCGGTTGATGCTTCGCTCGTTTTCGGTGAGCAACTCGTCGAAGGCCTTTTCGCGCACCGTGATTGCCCTCACGGTGGCCGGGCCATAGCCGTGCAGGTCACCGAGCTGGTCGAGGTAACGCCCAAGCTCGTCGAGGGTCCGGCTGGCTTCGAGGAGATAGTCGCGTCCGATCATCTTGCCGAAAACCGCACGGACACGGTCGAGCGACGACTTGATGCGGACGTCGAGGGATTCGAATTCGATGTCGAGCTCGTTCAGGAGGCGCCGCCTGGCGTCGGCGGAGCGCACGAGCTGGGCGCCGATCTGGGTATGGGCCGTGACCTCTCCCTCGAGGCCAAGCAACACGGCGTCATCGACGGCCGGCCGGACCGCGTCGGCATACAGGATGCGGGCAGTATCGAGTTCGGCGGCCGATTCCTGCTGGGCCCGGACACGCGTGGCCGCCGGGGAGTCCAGGCGGGCGAGTACGGCGCTCTGGTACCGGTCAAGCGCAGCCGGCAGCGCTTCCGCCGTTCCGTCGTCGATGCCCGGCACGACTACCGAGGCTTGCGCCATGGTGCGGATCAGCGAGCTGCCGTGCTCGGCGATCTGGTTGGCGACGACGGTGAGGATTGCGACCGCGCCGAAGGCGATCGAGAGCCGCGCCGCGATGCCGAGCCTGGAAGGGCGTGGCAGGCGGCGCCTTAGATTGCGCCAGGCGCGGGTCGGCGCCGCCGCGGTCCGGCGGAAGCTTGGGTGCAGCTTGTCCATGCGTGATGCGACGACCCGTGACCGCGATTGCCCCATGGTCGTCCGCAGAGGCCTGCGCCGATGTGTACGGGTGGGCAATTCACGCGGAGCATCACGGCCCGGCCCTGCCGTGCCCCGCCAAATGTGACCCGGCTCTCAGTCGGCGGGCCGGGTGAGGTCAGTCAATGGCGTTAATTCTGATCTCGACGACATGTTCGCGCTTGTCGTCAACAAGCGGAATTCCCGGTTCCAGGAGCTCGGTACCGTCAAGCGTGTAGCGGATCGCCGCCACGTCGGCATCGGCGGTGCGCTTGACCGCGATGCGGTAGAGCGTGTCAGCGTAGCGGTAGCCAAGAGAATAGCTCTTCCAGTCTTCCGGCATGCATGGCGTGATGTGGAGCAGGCTACCCTCGCGTTTCACGCCAAGCAGCGACTCCACGATCAGCCGGTACAACCAGCCCGCAGATCCCGTGTACCAGGTCCAGCCGCCGCGTCCGGTGTGCGGCGCTACGGCGTATACGTCGGCTGCAACGACGTACGGTTCGGCCTTGTAAACCGCGATTGCTGCCTCGCTCTGCGAATGGCTCAACGGGTTGATCAGCGACAGCAATTCCCATGCACGACGGCTGTCGCCGAGCTCGGCGAATGCCATCGAGGCCCAGACCGCGGCGTGCGTGTACTGGCCACCGTTTTCGCGCACGCCGGGAACATAGCCCTTGATATATCCCGGATTCATCGCCGATTCGTCGAAGGGCGGGTCGAGTAACTGGATCAGGCCGTGATCGCGGCGAACGAGAAAACGATCGACCGATTCCATTGCCTCCCGCGAGCGTTCCTTGCCTCCGGCCCCCGACAGAACTGACCAGCTCTGCGCGATAGAATCAATCGCGCACTCCGGGTTGGCCGACGATCCGAGGGGCGAGCCGTCGTCGAACCAGGCGCGCAGATACCATTCTCCATCCCAGGCATGCCGGGCGATGTTCCGGCGCAAATTACCCGCTTCCTTGTCGCAGCGCTCGGCCAGGCCGGAATCATCGCGTCGACGCGCGAGCCGAGAGAATGATGTCAGGACCTCATGCAGGAAGAAACCCAGCCATACGCTTTCACCGCGACCATGAATGCCGACCAGGTTCATTCCATCGTTCCAGTCGCCGGATCCCATGAGCGGCAGGCCGTGCGCGCCAAACCGCAGGCCGTGGCGGATCGCGCGCGCGCAGTGCTCGTACAGGCTGGCGGCTTCCGGGGAGCCCCACGGTAAGTCGTAGTTCGACTCCTCGTTCGCACCGAGGGCCCGGCTGGCAATGAAATGCACGTTTTCGTCGAGCACGCTTTCGTCGCCGGTAACCGAGACGTAACGGCAGACCGCCAGCGGCAGCCACAAGTAGTCGTCCGAGCAACGCGTGCGAACGCCGCGTCCTGCAGGCGGATGCCACCAGTGCTGCACATCGCCCTCGGGAAATTGATGTTCGGCGCAACGCAGCAAGTGCTCGCGCACGAGCTGGGGCTTGGCGTGTACCAATGCCATGACGTCCTGGAGCTGGTCGCGAAATCCGAAGGCGCCCCCGGACTGATAGAAACCACTGCGCGCCCAAAGACGGCAGGCCAACGTCTGGTAGAGGAGCCATCCATTCACCAGGACGTCGAGTGACGGGTCGGGCGTTTCGACTCGCACGGCGCCGAGCGCGTATGTCCAGTATTTGCGCACACTTCCTAGCGCGGCACGTGCCGTGCCGGATTTACGGAGCCGTAGCGTGAGTTCGCTGGCGTGCTCGACGTTGCGAGCAGCGCCGAGCCGGAAAATAATCTCGCGCTCCTGCCCTTCGGCCAGGTCAAAGGGCACCTGGATCGCGCCGCAAGGATCGAGCGCCGCGCCCAGCCTCCCTGAGAGACGCGATCGGTTCATTGCTTCGGGCCAGGCATGGGTGCCGTTTCTCCCGAGGAACTCGGTGCGGTCGCCGCTCAGCGTGCGCTGCTGGTCATCGACGTCAAAAAAGGCGACACGTCCGGCAAACTCCGTATTGAAGGAATTACGTGCGAAGAGCGCTCCACTGTGCGCATCGATCTCCGTGACGACATGCATTGCGGATTTCGACCGCAGATCGCCGAGCACCCACTCGACGTAGCCTGTGACGGACAGGCGACGAAAACGGCCCGAGTCGTTCCGCACTTTCAGCACCGAGAACTTGACTGCTTCCTCCAGATCCACGTAGGTCCAAAGTTCCGACTGGATTCCGTCCGCAGCGTGTTCAAATACGGTGTAGCCGAATCCGTGGCGCGTGACGTACGGCGAGGAATCGCCGCTCGGCCATGGCGTCGGCGACCAGAAGGTACCGCTCTCCTCATCACGCAAGTAGATGGCTTCCCCGGAGCAAGCGCCGACTGCGTCGTCGCTCCAGGGCGTGAGCCGGAACTCATGGGCGTTCTCGCTCCACGTATAGGTGATGCCGCTTTCCGACACCACGGTCCCGAAATTCGGGTTTGCGAGCACGTTCACCCAGGGAGTCGGTGTCCTCCGTGCCTGCGTGGTGGCAATCACGTACTCGCTGCCATCCTGGGTGAAACCTCCCAGGTGATTTCCAAGGATGAGATCCGGCCGCAGCGGAACCGGCTCCGTTGTGGGCTCGGGAGGAAGCAGCCGCGTGGTCGCCAGACGCGAGACGCTCTTGTCCGCGAGCCCGCGACGAGTGACCTGCTCCATCAGCGTTCCGCGACTATCGCTGATGATGACCCTGGCGACGGCCTGCAGGAGAATGCGATCCTCGGGAGAAATCTGTTCGGCGGATCGAACGAAAATCCCGCCAGGCCGATCGATCGCATTGGGTTCGATGCCGGTGGCTATCAGTGCCATGATTTGGTCGTGAAGGCGCTGGCGGTAGCTGACGTGGTCCTCGTGCCAGATGACCAGATCGACGACCAGGCCTTTCAGGCGCCAGTACGCGTGGCACCGGATCATCTGGCGCGCGAGATCGATGTGCGAGGCGTCGGCGATCTTCACCAGCACGATCGGCAGGTCACCTGAGATCGCAAATCCCCAGAGTCCGGACTGTCCGCGGCGATTCTGCATCAACACGCCGATCTCGGCGCGCAGCGCCGCATTGCCGTACAGCACGGAGCTTGCGAGATGGCGGTAAAGCTGAGCGTCGCTGGTGGTCGCGTTGATCTGGGAAAGGATGACGTTGCTGTGAGTCCAGGCGAGATCGAGGACGCGATCGGCGAGATGGCGGTCCTGATACTTTTCGATCAGACCCATGCATGCTTCTCGGCTCCCGCCGGCGCCGGACACGAAGTCGAGCGTCGCTGATTGCCCGGGTTCGAGTGACACGCAGCCGCGGATTGCGACGACCGGATCGAGCACCGAGCCTTCGGTGCCGGAAAGTGCGGTGGCATCGTCGAGTGCGAGTGGTGCGCCGACCGTGCGCCCGCGACCGACGAACTTCATGCGATCGGTTTCGTACGAAAGCCCGGTGATTTCTGCGCCGCGCGCGGCGAGGAGGTGGAATGACCAGGGGACGTGCTCGCCGATCGAGCGCGGGCGTCGCGTACAGAGGATCGCGCGGCGCGCACGGAGAATCGACGTCTGCACGAACAGGTTGCCGAATGACGGCTGGATCGCGTCCGCAACCTGCGGCGCAAGCACGACTTCCGCGTAGCTCGTGACCTCGATCGTCCGGCGCGTGCGGGAATGATTTGCGATGCGTACCCGGCGCAGCTCGATGTCATCTTCGGGTGACACGACGATCTCCGAGTACGTCTCACAGCCGTGGTCACGTCGCCGGAATTCCGCGCGGCCCTCGGTGAACATGACCTGATACGCATCTGCCCGCTTGAGCGTGGGTTGATGTGCTGCGGACCAGAACTGGCCACTTGCGACATCGCGAAGGTAGACGAACGCGCCCCAGTTGTCGCAAGTGCTGTCTTCCCGCCATCTCGTGAGTGCGAAGTCCCTCCAGCGGCTGTAGCCGCCGCCTGCGTTCGTGACCATGACGTGGTAGCGGCCATTCGAAAGCAGTTGTGCCTCCGGTGTCGGTGTGTCCGCCCCAATCGGCGTCTGCGCCGAGCTTTCGGCTCGATGGATGAATGCACTGCCTTCGGTATGTTCGGCAACGTGCTTGTGGAATGCGGATGCTTTCGGAATCCGTTCCTGGAGTAGCAGTAGCGCCGACTTGAACTGGGGGTCCGATTCGAATCGCCGCTGCATCGGCCGGTCGAGGATCGGGTGAGCGAACGACAGCAGATGCATCCCCTGGTGATGTGCCATGAATGAGCGCACGACGGCGCTCGAATTGCCGCGCTCCACGCGGGACGGTGTGAAGTCCACCGCCTCGTAGAAACCAAATCGGCCCTCGAGACCACAGGCAGCCAGGCGCTCGAGGTTTGCACATGCGGCTCCCGGCTCGATCATCAGGGCGAGAGCGCTGGCATACGGCGCGACCACCATGTCTTCCGCCAGGCCGCGCGTCAGCCCGAGGCCCGGCACGCCGAAGGCGTGGTATTGATAGTTGAGGTTGGCGTCGACCGTGTTGTAACCGGACTCCGACACGCCCCAAGGCAGGGAACGACGGTTACCGTAGGCCATCTGCCTGGCCACGGCGGCCCGGCAAGTCTGGTCAAGCAGCGTGCCGCCATAGGCTGGCATCACCAGGAGCGGCATCAGGTATTCGAACATCGAGCCGCTCCAGGACACGAGCACGGGATCACCGCCCGCGCTCGTCAGCAGCCTGCCCAGCGCAAACCAGCTTTCCTGCGGCAATTGGCCCTGGGCGATGGCGACGAAGGTCGCGAGCCTCGCCTCCGATGCGAGCAAGTCGTAAAAGCTGGCGTCGCGCCGGCCCTCATCGACGTTGTAGCCGATCGCCAGCAAGTGGCGCGTCCTGTCGTACAGGAATTCGTAGCTTGCTGTCGCAAAACCGCTCGCTTGATGCGCCAGTCTCTCGCAGGCGGCGATCCGTGCTGCCGCTCGCTCGTTGCTCATCACAACCGAGTCGCGAAATCGAGTCAGCCAGTCCTTGTCCACGTGCGCAACTTGCTGATCCAGTCGCCTGTCGATCTCGGAAAGCTTTCGGGCTGCATCATTGGCCAGAACCCGCAATGAGGGAATGCCGTCGAAGTCTGAGAACTGGAGCAGCCCGTCCGGGGCTACCGGCAGCTCGAGCCATGGCGCGAGATAGCTCAGTTCATCGAGCGCATCCCGGCATTGCCGTGCGTGGGCGGCGGCCCACTGCGTCGCTTCGCCGTCAGGCATCGGTTCCACCGCGACGGTGACTGCCGCCACTGCGCCCATCACCGACTCGAGTTGATGCTTCATGCCGCGCAGCGTCGAGGCGCGCGATGCGCAGGCCGCTTCCTGCAATGCTCCCAATCGGTGGAGTTCCGCTTGCGCCGACTCCGGCGCGCTGTCGGCGAGCAAACGGAGTGTATCGGTGAGCCCGTCAAATACCTGCGAATTGACAATTGGCTGATCGGGAAGGGCAAGCAGGCCGGATCGCAGGGTCAGCAGATGCGCGGCGAGATTGCCGCTGTCGACCGACGAAATGTAGCGGGGTGGCAGTGGCTGCAGGTTCTGTGTGTCATACCAGTTATAGAAATGGCCCTGGTGCCTTTCCAGCAATGCCATGCCCTGGAAAGAATTGGTCGTTCGCTCCATCAGCGTTCCCGCCGGGATATAGCCGAAATCCCAGGCGGCCAGGTTCGCCAGCAGCGACAAGCCGATGTTGGTCGGCGACGTGCGATGAGCGATTGCGGGGCCGGGATGCTCCTGGAAGTTGTCCGGCGGCAGCCAGTGATCCGTTTCGACCACGAATTGCTCGAAATACGCCCAGGTCTTGCGCGCAATCCGTCGCAGGAAGGATGTCTGCTCGAGCGTCAGGTTCGCAGCCCGGCGAACCAGCGCCCGGCTGAGCCACCAGGCGAGAGCAGGTCCCGCGATCCAGAGTCCGAGCACCGGTGCGGCGGCCCAAAGTGCGCCCGGTCTCAAAACCGAGAGTCCGATCGCCGTCAGGACGGCGAGGAGGGGAGCCGAAGCCATCCAGCGGTATGTCGCGACGAGATCGGGCGCCGGCTGATGATCCTCGTAAGCGCTCCATTCAAGCAAACGCCTTCCCAAAATCAACATGCGCCAGGCCGTGCGAAATACCGCCGCAGAGCTGAGTACTGCTTCGTACGGAAGACAGGCAAACCGGAATCCGGCCTGGGCGACACTCTGTCCGGCCGAACGCAGTGCTGCGGCCAGATGCTGACCCAGGAGCGCTTCCTCGCGCCGGCGCAAAGCGCTCACGATGCCGATTAACAGTGGTGGGATCAGAAGGGTGCTTGCGACAGCCAGCGTCCACCACCCGGCGCCCGGCGCCGCAAACCAGCCGAACAGCAGCAACAGCAGTAATGACGCCGGCACGAGGCTGCGCCGCAGATTGTCAAGGATTTTCCACTGCGAGAGCCACGAAAGCGGATTGCGGAGGCTCTGATTTTCAAGGCCGGGCACATGCGGCAACAGCCAGTGCGCGATCTGCCAGTCGCCGCGGATCCAGCGTTCCTGTCGACGTGCGTCCGCCACATAGCGTGACGGATAGTCTTCGTACAAATGCACGTCGCTCAACAGTCCCGAGCGCGCGTAGCAGCCCTCCAGCAGGTCGTGGCTGAGAATTCGATTCTCGGGGAAGCGCGCACCGAGTGTGCGCTCGAACGCGTCCACATCGTAGATTCCCTTGCCGATGAAAGAGCCTTCGCCGAACAGGTCCTGATAGACGTCCGAAACCGTTCGTGTATACGGGTCGATGCCGGCTTCGCTACCGAACAGTCGCGCGTAGAGCGACCGCTGCGTCCCGGCAAGACTGGCGCCCATGCGCGGCTGCAGGATGCCGTAGCCGCGCACGATACGCAGCTTCTTGTCGTCGTACTGGGGGTGATTGAGCGGGTGCGCCATAGTCGCCACGAATTGCCGCGCCGATCCCAGCGGCAGCTGCGTGTCGGTATCGAGCGTGATGACATATTTGACGTCCGGAACCGCGCTGATGTCACCCACGATCAGCGAGAAGCGGTCCAGGCCGCCGCCGCGCAACAAGGCGTTCAAGTCCGCAAGCTTGCCCCGCTTGCGCTCGTATCCCATCCAGATCCTTTCCGTTGGATTCCATCGGCGTGGGCGGTGGAGCAGGAAGAAGCGGTCCGGGCCTGCAGCCGGGTATCTCGCATTCAGCTGCTCGATTCCCTCGCGGGCGCGACGCAGCAGCGACTCGTCCTCGGCGAGTATTTCTTCCCGGGCGTCGCTGAAGTCGGTCAGTAGCGCGAAATGCAGGTGTTCATCGCGATTTCCCAGAAACCGGACTTCCAGCGATTCGAGCAGTTCTTCGACCCTCCAGGGGCTGCTCAGAAGCGTCGGAACCACAACCAGGGTACGCAGGTCCGGCGGGAGTCCCCGCGAGAAATCCATTTTCGGGAGTGGCTGCGGTGTTGCGAGCACCGACGCGATCCAGTTCGCGAGCGCCGAGGCCAACTGGCTTGTGCCCACTATGGCGAAAATGGCAAGCATCAGGAATCGCCAACCATCGACGCCGGCGCCTCTTGCAAACGCCAGGGGAATTGCGGAGAAGAGCGCCGTCATCGAAAAGATGGCGCCGAGGTAGGTGAGCAGGGGGGTTCGGCCGATCGAGCGATGCAGCCGCGCGATCACGGTGGGCCGGAACGCGATCGCGCGCTCGAGCTTCGGCAGGCCACGGTCGACCAGGTAGAAGCCGACATGGGCCTGACGGGCCATGCCGCCACGTGTGGCGGCCGCCGCATGCGCAAGTTCGATAGCCGCGCGTGCGATGTCCGCTTCAGACTGGACACTGCGTTTTGCCAGTCGCGCGATGACATGGCGGTAGCGATCGCGCGTGGCGAAATCCATCCGGCCATAGACGCCTCGCATGTCCTTTCGCAGGACTTGTTCGACGAGGCTCATCGACTCGACAAACTCGCGCCAATCCATCGCTCCCAGAAAGCGGAGACTGCCGATGCTATTGCTGATCGAAACCTGATCCGCGGCCTGTTGCTGCGTTTCAGATCGCACCAGCTGCTCGATCGTCTGACTCGATTCGGAAAGGCGCTGTTCGATCCAGGTCAGCGGCAGCGCGAGCGCCGGGCCGTGGCCCTGCAGGCGGCGTGCGAGTTCGGCAACGAACGAACTCACCATGGGCGGATTCGAGCGCGCCATGTCGGCAATCACCAGGATCAGGCTCTTCGGGTCGCTTTCGGCGATTTCCATCATCCGGTTCGCCCAGACCCGCGCCTGGTCCAGGTGGATCCTGGAAGCCGTGATGCGAGCGCCTGCGCGACGAAGATTCTCGATCAGCGCGAGGCGCAGCATGATCGGTATCGCCCACAATTCGCCGAGCGTCAGCGGCGTCTCAGACTGATATGCGGTCACGAAGCGGCAGAGCGTGTCCGAATCCACGCGACCGTCGCCGTGCGAGATCGATTCGAGCGCGAGGTCATAGACGCGTGGCAGTCCGCGCGACTGTCCTTGCGCAAGGCTCGGCAGTCCCCGGCTGTAGCCCTTGGGCAGATGCCGCCGGGCAGTGCGGATTTGTTCCTCGACGAGGTAGAAATTGTCGAGCAGCCAGACTCCGGCAGGCGCGATGCGCCGCTTGGATTTGACCGACTCGGTCAGGAGATTGCAGGTCTCGATCAGAACCTGCTCATTCTCATCCAAGCGCCGCAGCAGGCGGTCTCGCGGCGCAGATTGGCTTAGAGCATGCGTGGCAGCCAGCACCCTGCCGTGCTGCTCCATCTGATCGGCACTGAATAGCTCGGCGCGCAGCGGCGTCTGATCATCGATCCCATTCGTGCCTCCACGGTCGTCGCGCAAGCCGTTCGGTAACGTGGTGGACGTCCGGAGGTATGCCCGGAGAGAGAATCCGCGGTTCATCGTGAGCGTACGATAACCGCTGCTCTTACCCCGGTGTGGCGGTATTTTGGCGGCGCAGCGGTCTCATGCCAGTAACCGTTGATGGTCCTCGACCACTGCCCGGTAGCATTCGCATGACGCTGACTCGAGCGCTCGGCGATCGAGGACCAGTATTTCACCGCGGGTGTAGCTGATTACATTGTTTTTTTGCAGCATACCGGCGGCGATCGTGACGGCGCTTCGTTGCACGCCCAGCATATCGGCGAGGTACTGGTGCGTGAGATGGAAATGATCCGCATGTGCGCGATCGTGTGTCATCAACAACCAGCGCGCCAGGCGCGACTTGATCTCATGGAAACGGGTGCACGCGATCGTCCGCGACTGCTGCGCCAACAAGACGTACAGGTAATGGCTGAGGGTGCGCCGCAACGCGTGGCTGTTTCGCAATTCGCGGCGGAGCTGCGCGTCCGTCATCCGTAATGCGGTTCCGGCGCCCTGCACGATTCCACGCAGGCGGGCCCGGTTGACGCCCAGGGCCACCGTCGCGCCGAGCATGCCTTCATTGCCGATCAGCCCGATTTCGAGCGGTGGATGACGTTCCGCGGACACCACAAGCGAGATAAAAGCAGTCCGGGGAAAGTACACATGCCGGAGCCGTTGGTTGGCCTCGCAAAGCACGGCACCGAATTTCAGTTCGACCGGCTCACAGAGCCCCAGGATTCTCTTGCGGACCGCGCGTGGAAGGCCCTCGACGAGGCGATTGACAACCTGCGGCGAGGTTTCGACCGGCCGGGACAACGGTCTTCAACCCCTGGTGCGAACGACCAGCAGCAACACACCGGCGATGATGGCACCTGCGCCGAGCCAGACCGGAATGTTGACGGTTTCCCGGTCCTTGACTGAAAGCTCGATCGACCCAAGTTGCGCTTCGTGGGTTTCCCTTGTGTAGGTGAAGCCGCCAATTGTCAGGCCCAGCACACCTGCTGCAATCAGGCCGAAAGCCGCCATTTTCGCTCCACTCATGGAGATCGCTCCGGGTCGGAATGCACGTGAACTGGAACCAGGGGCGGCGGCAGCTGCTTGGCCGCCCCCGGAAGACAGCGGTCAGGGCTTCAAGCGCATGTCGTTCTTGACGGATTTCACGCCGCCGACATCCTTGGCAACCACGACTGCCCTGTTGATGTCAGCCTGTGAATTGACGAAACCGGAGAGCTGCACTGCGCCCTTGAAGGTTTCCACATTGATTTCGGACGACTTGAGGGACTCTTCTCCCAATATCGCAGTCTTGACCTTCAACGTGATCAGGCTGTCGTCAGCGTATTGGCCGGTGGACTCGTGGGTGCGTGTGGCTGCACAACCCATCAGCGAAATCAGAACCAGTGGAATGATAAATACAAACCGATGCAAGTTCCTCGACATATCCAGACTCCTTGGCATTTTCAAACCGGCGAACTCGACTGAGTTCCGGCGATCGAAGATCAGCATGATCCAGCGGCGCGGATTGGTCTGTGCGGTGACGAACACAGACGCGCGGGAATCGGACGGTTCCCAAACGGAATCGGCCCGCACGCGCGGGCCGATTGCCAACCGGCCAAGTGTTACGTCGACGCCACGATCGGCGGTGGGTTCTTGATGATCACTTCGACGCGGCGGTTCTGCTGCCGCCCGCCCGCGGACTCGTTGTCCGCGACCGGCTGATGCTCACCCTTGCCGGAGGCCGCGATCCGCTCCGAGCTGATGCCCTGCTGCACCAGGAATGATTTCACCGAATCCGCGCGGCGCTGTGAAAGTCCCTGGTTGTAGTCGTCACTGCCGACGTTGTCGGTGTGACCCTCGATCTCGACATTCCGCGCCGGGTTCTGGTTGAGAAAAGTGACGAGCCGATAGAGGTTGTTCGAGGCGCCGACCTTAATGTCGGCCTGGCCGCTTGTGAAAAGCACGTCACCAAGAGTCAGAACGAGGCCGCGTTCCGTGGCTTTGGCCTGCAGTGCGTCGATCTGACGCTGCATGTCAGCTGTCTGGAGCGCGGCGTCTGCCGCCGCAGCGCTTGCCGCAGCGGCTGCGTCACTTGCCAGCCGGGCCGCATCGGCGGCTCCTGCCCGCGCGGCGTCGGCATCGGCGTGTGCCTTGTCGGCTTCGCGGGTGCGGGCTTCGAGACGCGACCGCTCGCGTTCTTCACCGAGCTTCACGAGCTGATCCTCTGCTTGACCGGTTGCAGCCTGCGCCATCGCGATATCGACCTTGCGATCGGCCATGTAAACGAGGTGAGCGCCGAGGGCCGCATCCTTGGTCGCCGGAACCTCTGCGAGGCGGACTGCAGTTTCAGCTTCCTGGAGCGCGCGCGGCGCGCGATTGGCGAGATTCGGATCGGACTGTAGCCGCGTCAGCTTGGCGCGGACTTCAGCGGCCCCGTCCGGACTGACGGGCGTGGTGGCACAGCCCGCAAGCGTCAAGGTCACGGCCGCCGCAACGGTGAGGACCGTCGCATAGCTGGCATGGTTGCGGAACAATGTATTCATCGCGGTTCTCCTGCACGCTGCATTTCTTCGGTCAGGGCGTCGGCCCCGCGCTCCATCTGCTTGTTGACGGCTGCGGCCTTGGCCGCTGCGGTCTTCGCGGAGGCGAGTTCGGCCTCCACCCGTGATTCCTGTGCGAATCTTTCGGCCGCGATCATGCTTTCGTCCCGCACGGCGCTGTCAGCCAATACGAGCTTCTCGCGCGCCTCGCCGAGCTCGGCGCCCGCAAACTGGCCTGCCTCCGCCTTCTCCGCATTGGAAATCGCAACTCTGGCCGCGTCCAGGGCCGAGTCTGGCGCCGGGGGCGCGGTCGCGCAGGCCGCGACAAGCATCAGCATGCCCGTCAGGCCGGCCGCGACGAACGGGCGTCGGCTGGGGTTTACTCGAGGTGTTCTGTTCATTTCGGTTCACTCACTTTCAATTGAAATCTTGAGTCAGGTGACGTCATGCTGCAGTCAAGCCTGGCGTCGTGTCATGCCGGTGAACAGCCTGACGGCAGCCAGCAGGATGATCGCGCCCAGCAATGACACCAACAGTCCCGAGAAACTGAAATTGCCCTGATTGATCGACGATGACCCGAGCAGCCCGCCAAAAAGCCAGCCGCCGAGCACGGCGCCGATAATTCCGACAACGACGTTCAGGATGACTCCCTGACGCGCATTGGTTCCCATGAGCATGCTGGCTACCCAGCCTAGTAATCCGCCGACCACAAGCCAGATGATCAAGTTCATGTGCCAATCCTTTGTATCAGTCTGGCGCAGACGTTACGCGCGTCTCGCAGCTGCGTCTGTACGCTGACGCACTCAATGCACGCGCGCGCATGGGCGGCTTGTCCGGAGAACGCGGGCGTATGTGCGCTGCCGCACCGACTCATGATCGCGGGCCAAATAATTTGGCGTTGGTACATTGTTCCGGGGGATCAATATGGGCATTGGAACTATTCTTCTGGTCTTGCTGGTACTGGCCCTTCTGGGCGTCATTCCTGTCTGGCCGCATAGCAGGTCATGGGGCTACGGTCCCAGCGGCATCGTTGGCCTGGTACTCGTCGTTCTGCTCATCTTGTTTCTGATGGGCAAGATCTGACCTGGGCAGGGGCACTGGGCGTGGACCCGGGTTCGATTGAGATTTCGCGAATCACAGTCTTGGCAGGGTATCGATTGCGAGGCCGCAATCGCTGGACAAGACGCAACGCGTGTCGCGCGGGCAACAGGAGAGCGACATGACAAGCCGGCTCTTATGGCGTCTGGTCGCCATTACATCGGCCGCCTTGTTTGCAGTTGTCGTGACGGCGGTGATGGCCGCACCTGTTTGACTGTCGCCCCCTGGAAGGGGCGCGCTATTCAACGCAATATGACACCCGCGGCGGCACTCTTGAGGCTCGACGCCGTAGCGGGCGCACGCGGCTTCGTCAACAGGTGACCAGCAATGTGATTGCTATCGCACGGAGTGGATCGGAGTTATAATTAAAATTGATTTTTAGCCAAAGGATCCAATTCCGGGCATGAATTTGGGCGCCCATTGTGGCGAATTTGGGAAGTCAATGGCGATAGTTCCCGACACTCCCCGGCAAAATCACCTGCTCGCTTCGTTGCCCCCGGAGGAGTGGGAGCGGTTGCACCCTAGAATGGAATTGAAGCCGATGCCGCTCGGCCACGTGCTGTACGAGTCCGGCGACGCCATGCGGCACGTGTACTTCCCGACCACCTCGATCATTTCACTGCTCTACGTGATGGAAGACGGCGCTTCAGCCGAAATCGCCATCGTCGGAAATGAGGGCATCGTCGGGATTTCGCTTTTCATGGGCGGTGAAACGACCCCGAGTCGCGCGATCGTGCAAAGCGGCGGGCAGGCCTACCGCGTGCCGGGACAATATCTGAAAGAGGAGTTCTTTCGCGCCGGTCCACTACAGCGTCTGTTGCTGCGCTACACGCAGGCACTCATTACGCAGATGGCGCAGACGGCGGTGTGCAATCGCCATCATTCCGTGGAACAGCAGTTATGCCGCTGGCTACTGATGAGCCTTGACCGCCTGGCCTCAAACGAATTGACCATGACCCAGGAATTGATTGCCAACATGCTGGGCGTGCGGCGTGAAGGCGTGACGGAGTCAGCCGGCAGGCTGCAGAAGCTCGGATTGATCCAATACACCCGCGGTCACATTAGCGTGACCGACCGGCCTGGTCTGGAGGCGCACGCCTGCGAGTGTTACGCGGTGGTCAAGAAAGAATTCGACCGTCTGCTTCCCTGGGTGATGGCCAAGTAACCGATTTCATCGGACGATCAGCCTCGCGGGCGCGGTGCGTGCGGTGACGCACCGACAATAGTTCCTGCCGACGCTAGCCTGCGCCAACTTGCACATACCCACCCAGGAGTACAGATTCATGATGATTCGACTGATGCCAGTCGCGGCTGTTGCCGCGCTGATGTTCGCGGGCTGCCAGAATAGTCCAGCTGACTCGGCCGACGCGGTTGCCCAGGCTCGAGCGGACGCCGCCAGCGATGTCGCCGACGCGCGCCAGGACGCGAGCGAGGCGGTTGCCGATGCGAACGACTCGGTTGCGGACGCGCAGCAGGACTATTCCAGGACCGATGAAATCGCGGCCAAGAAGCTGACCAAGGCCGAATCCGAAGCCATGATCAAGACGGCAAATGCCGACTTCGATCTCGCGACGACGAAAGCCAAGGGCGGTTACGACATCGCGAAGGCAAAGTGCGATGCATTGAACGGCGTTGACAGGACGGCGTGCGTCAGTACCGCCGATGCGACGCTCGCGGCCAACCAGGCAGAAGCCACGGCCGTCCGTGACGCCACGCTGGTGAGCGCCGAGCACCACGAATAAGAGCAGCTTGCTTCCGGCCATGGGGACCCCGGCCGCGTGCGGCCGGGGTTTTCTATTGGTGGAGGCGGCGGGAATCGAACCCGCGTCCGCAAGTCCTACGCTACAGGTTCTACGTGCGTGTCCAGCCTATTGATCTCGCTTCGTGCTACCCGGCGGGCGGGGAAAACATGAAGCCAGCTGCGGAGCGTTTTAGCGGTTCCAGCCCGGAGCACACCGGTTCCGCGATCCTGTGAGCGCGTCCCCCGGGTCTGGATGCACAGGCACATGCCAGTCGGGGGTTAGGCGGGATTAAGCCGCCAGAGCGTAGTTGTCGTCGTTGGCAACTATAGTTTGCAAGCAGATTAACGAGGTTGCCTGCACCTCGGCACGCCCCTGGAGTTTCGCAACCCACGTCGAAGCCGATCGCCCCCAGAAGTCGACGGCATTGTAGCAGATCGTCACGCCGGGCCTCAGCGCCGGGCCTCAGCGCCGGGCCTTCAAGACGCGCGCCCGCTCGCGCTGCCAGTCGCGTTCCCTGGTGTCGGCGCGCTTGTCGTGCTCCTTCTTGCCGCGCGCCAGCCCGATCTCGAGCTTGGCCCGGCCGTTCTTCCAGTACATCGAAAGCGGAACGAGGGTGCGCCCGCGCCGCTCGACCGCGCCGACCAGCGAATCGATCTGGCGGCGATGGAGCAGGAGCTTGCGGCTGCGCGTCGGGTCCGGCTGCACGTGAGTCGAGGCCGCCAGCAGCGGCGACACGTGCGCGCCGAACAGCCAGGCCTCGTCGCCCTTGAGCAACACATAGGCTTCCTGCAGCTGGAGCCGGCCGGCGCGCAGCGCCTTGACTTCCCAGCCCTGCAAGGCGACACCAGCCTCGAACCGCTCCTCGATGAAGTAGTCGTGCTTTGCGCGCCGGTTGACGGCGATGCTGCTCACGGCGTCCGTATTTTCACCGGCCATCGCGCATTCTAGTGGTATCGCGCGGCGGTGCGGGTCGGCGACGCGGCCGCCCGCCGGGGCCCTACGTACCAGCAATTGAGATGGAGCGCCCGGCTGGCGGGCGCGCAGAATGCCGTGCGCTATCCTTAGGGCTTTGTGACCGCGCCAGGGTCGGCGTTGACCTTGCGGAGTTGTTCGAGTTGGCGAGCATTGGCTGTCGCGACGCGGCCGAACCACTTCCTGAAGCGTGGATCGTCACGCATGCCGTTAAAGGCGGGGTCCGCCTCGATTGGATCAATGTACAGCATTGACTGAGGCCGTAGATCCAGTGCCCACGTGGTGCGCAGACCTTCGTTGTACGCGCGATCGAGTGCGCGCAGCGCCGCACCCGGGTCGCCAGCAAGTGCGTATGCCCGTGCTCGCTGGAACGCAAACATCGGCAGATGCGGGACATTCTGCCCATCGAGATATGTTGCGATTCGTCCGAGCAGAGCGCGCGCGTCATCGTTGGCGCCGGTGTTCATCTGTGCCGTCGCGAGATCAAGCGCAGGTAGCAGATTGCGGGCAGTAATTGGCTCTACGCCGCTGACCAGATCTGGAAGGCGCTGTTTTAGGATCCCGAGTGCTGGCTGCGATCTGCCGGCGAGCAGCGCGAATTTGGCGGTCGGCAAATCAAGGATGCGGGTTTGCGGAAACTCGTTTCGACCCTGTTGCAATACCTCGTAAGCCTGTTCGTAGCGACCATTCATCGCAAATCGTGCCGCCTCGGAAAGAAACTTTTCGAATGGGTTTGCCCCGAAGTCGAGCCAATTTTGCGCGTCTGCGGCGTCCCCCATGGACATGTACGCTGACCAGAGTTGAATTCGAGCCGCACCTCGAAAGGCCTTCTCGATGGCTTGCAGGTGACCGACGGCCGCCCCGAAGTGCCCGAAATAGGTTTCAAGTGTTGCGATTGCCATATGGCAGGCATTCACACCCGGCGTACGTTCGATCAGCTCCGTGCACCGCTTGCGTGCTGCGTCGAGCTGGCCACGGCCCCCCAGCAGCACCGCGATTGAGACAATTGCGCCGGTGCAGCCCGGATCGATTTGCAGCTCCCGGTCGAACAGGCCAAGCGCCAGGTCCGGCTCTTGCCACAAGATTCCGTCGCCGAAATCATCGAATGCCGAACCATTGGACGGATCGAGCTCGATAGCCTGTTGCATATTTCTAGTGGCCGCGGTGTAGGCCTCATAGTCGCCGCGAAAGCGGTAGCGCCAGAATTGGAAGTTGGCCCGCTCCTGCACCGCTTCACTGGAGGCGGGATCGAGCCTGACGGCGCGCTCCGCGGCGGCGGCGCCCAGCCGGGCACTCTCCTCCGTGTCGCTCAAGGTGGAATACGCGCGGCGAAAGTAGTAACGCGCGAGTCCGGAATAGGCCGCGGAAAAGTTCGGATCGCGCTCAATCGCCGAATCCAGAGCGCGCTTCGCCAGATTCAAATCGGGCGCCGGCGTTCGGCCAAGGAGGTGCGCCTGCGCGATCAAATACAGGCGATACGCTTCAGCGTCACTGGTACCGCGCTTTAGGACTCGAGCCTGGTCATCATCGAGGAGCGAGACTTTCAGCGCATCTGCGACGGCGAAAGCGATTTCCTCCTGAACCTGAAAAATATCGCCGACTTCACGGTCAAAAGTCCGTGACCAGACATGCTGGTCACTGAGCGCGTCAATCAACTGCGCCGTGATTCTCAGGTGAGTGCCGGTACGACGGACACTGCCTTCCAGGAAGTGATTCACGTGCAGCGCCTGAGCGATCGAAGCAGCAGACTCCTTCGTACCCTTGAAGCGGTACGATGAGGTCCGCGCAACGACTCTGAGGCCGCGTATGCCGGCGAGTTTGTTGACGAGCTCCTCCGTCAGCCCGTCCGTAAATTGTTCGTCTTCGTCAACCGCGCTCGTAGTGACAAATGGCAACACCGCGATCGATGGCGCAAGCGCGGTCGTATCGACGGCGCGATGGTTGTCCATCTGAAGGTAGAATCGCCACGCAGCAATCAGCACGGCGATTGCCAGGACTGCTGCAACGCCAACAACGAGGGCGCGCTGGCGATTTCGACTGGGCGAATACGGGCCGGAGGATTGCTGTGGCGTGTCGGGGTGTGACGAGATCGGGAGCGCGCCGTCAGCCTCCGCCTGAATGACCATCACGGTCTCGAGAAACCGATAGCCCACGCGTGGAATCGTCTCGATGAATTTCGGTGCCACTGCCGCGTCGCCGAGTGCCTCTCGCAATCGGGCAATCGCGTTGTTCAGTCCATGGTCGAAATCGACAAAGACGCTCGAAGGCCAGATCCTTTGTCGTAGTTCCTCACGTGTAACGACCTTGCCAGCGCGGTCCAGCAGCAACAGCAGAACCTGGTATGGCTGCTCCTGAAGACGCACCCGGACACCCTGTCTGCGCAACTCATGCGCTGCCGAATCAACGACGAATGTGTCGAAGCGGTAGGACTGCGCCTGGTTGGGCAAGACGGGAGCTCGGGATTGCTCAAGTGAGTTGGCGGAGTCTGCCACCTTCCCGAAACCCACACGAGAGTGTTCCTGCGATGCACTTTGCAGGTTTGCGAAGCTGACAGGACCCGGTCCCACCGAAATTGTCCAGTTGATTCAATAGGATATCGAGAGAGAAATGCGGGATGAATTGGTGAGCGTGCCGTGATTGATCTATGGCGCCATTCAAAGCAGCCTGCGGATCCGCGCAGCGCAAGCGCTTGGCAAAGGATAGCGGAGATGCTCGTCACGATGAGGAATGCGGTGCTGCTTTTGCTCGCCCAGGCCTTGCCTGCCTGCGGCGGTGGTGGTGGAGGTGGTACCGCAGCACCGCCAGTCGCAGTTCCGCCGCCGCCCGCATCGGTGGCGTGGGGGGGGCGCTATGTCGGCACGGTCACGATTGGCGATGTGGATTATTACGGCGACGCGCTAATCACTGCTGACAGCAAGCTTCGAATGTATGTCGGTGGTCCGTATTCGGCGGACGGCTCAGTCCAGCAAACCAGGCCCGACGATTCTGCACAGTTTGTCGGCAGCATCGAAGTACAAGGGAGCAAGGCATCCGGCAACGGTGAATTCATTGGTCAGGGTTGTGAAATCCCGGGTCACACGCGATTCTGCCACGTAGATTTTCACAATATGACGCTTGCACTCGACTCCGGCGACATCCATGGCCATGTCCGCGTCAAAATCAACCATGTGAACGAAAACTGGTCGCTGAACTTGCAACCGTGGGACAACTACTATGCGCTGTCGGCAAGGGTCGAGAGCATAGCGGGCGAGTACACCGAGGAACTTGCCGAGTTCGCAATTGATGGGGACACCATCGTGAATATCGATATCGCTGGGCGGCTGTTTTTCCAAAGCCCAAATTCAGGCTGCATCGGCAACGGAATCGTAACACCCCATTTGGATGGAAAATTCAATGTGTACGATGTCGACCTCACGGTCGAAAACTGTAATGGTCCGTATGACAATCTGAATGAGGGCCACTTCGTCGGTTTCGCCACAACGAGTCCAGGTTCATACTGGGACTACGATTCCTTGTTGCGGATCTGGCTTTCGAGACAGGATTATTCGGACTACCCGTGGGACGCTTTCATGATGTCGGGACGCCCCTTCTGATCACCGCCCACCTGTAAACGCGTTCTTTCCGTGGTTCTCGTGCGTGGACGGCGCGCTAAGGGGCGTACCGTCTGCTTCCTGTGGTTGTCCGCGCTGACCCCACCGGTGACAATCGGCCGGTGCGAAGATTGAACCATGCGTGACGTCAGGCGCAGCGCGCTCCTGCCCTATTCCCCGGAGCAGATGTACGGGCTCGTCATCGACGTCGAGCGCTACCCTCAATTCCTCCCTTGGTGCACGGCTGCCGAGATCCTGGCCGCGGAGGGCGGCGAGGTTACCGTCAGGCTCGGGCTATCGAGCGGCTTCGCGCGTGCGAGCTTCACGACGCGCAACCGCCACGATCCCGACCGCTCGGTCATCATGCGACTCGTGGACGGACCTTTCGATCACCTCGAGGGACGCTGGGATTTCACGCCAATCGGGAATGCCGGGACGCGCGCCGACCTGAACGTGCGCTTCTCGACCCACGGCATCATCGGCGCACTCGCGCTTGGCCCGGCCTTCGAGGGCATCTGCAATCACCTCGTCGATGCGTTCGCACGTCGTGCCCGGCAGGTGTTCGGTGATGGCTGAGCGCATTGCGATCGAAATCGCCTGCGCGGAAGCGGACCGGCAGACCGTCATCGCACTCCACGTGGCGGCGGGATGCACGGCTGGCGAGGCGATCGAGCGATCCGGAATCTTCACGCTGCATCCCGCGCTCGACCCCGCCGCCTGCGGCGTCGGGATCTTCGGCCGGGAGGTTGCGCGCGGTCACGTGCTCGCGGCGGGAGACCGCGTCGAAATCCTGCGTCCACTGGCAGAGGACCCGAAAGTGCGTCGCCGGCGGCTCGCGCGCCTGGGACGCACGATGAGATCGCATTCAGCCGGAAGCGACTGAACCGTTGCGCGGGATCGGGATCGGCTCCTCGACGCGCGCCACCTTGTCCCCATCGAACCAGACGACTAGGTGATGCCGGGTAATCTTGCGCGAGTGACCGCGCCTCAGGCTATATACGTAGTCCCACCGATTCGCGTCAAAGCTGTCGATCACCATCGGCGTCCCGAGCAGGAATCGGACCTGGCTCCGCGTCATGCCGACTTCGACATGGTCCACCTGCTCGGCGTCCAGCAAATTGCCCTGCTGGATGTCCATGCGGTAGACGCAGCCTGTCAGGGCCAGCGTAAACATCAGTGCGGCCGGGCGCAGAACGAGTCGCATCAACGGGGGTCCTGGAGGATAATGGCGCGCATCATAGCGGAATCGCCGCTGCGCGCGGCGGGAGCCGGAAGGTGGAAACCAGCGACCTTCGCAAGGCGGGCCTCAAGGTCACGTTGCCGCGGGTGAAGATCCTCGAGATCCTCGCTGGACACCACGGCCGTCACCTGTCGGCGGAGGACATCTATCGGGCGCTGATCGAGCAGAGCGAGGACATCGGCCTTGCCACGGTTTACCGCGTGCTCACGCAGTTCGAGGCGGCGCAACTGGTCAAGCGCCATCATTTCGAGGGCGGCACGGCGGTGTTCGAGCTGAATGAAGGCGAGCATCATGACCATATCATCTGCATGGACTGCGGCCGGGTCGAGGAGTTCGTTGACTGCGGCATCGAGCGCCGGCAGAACGACGTGGCCCACCGTCTTGGCTTCTCCATCGAGGAACACAACCTGATTCTCTACGGGCGCTGCCGGCGCGAACCCTGCCCGCACCGGCGCAAAGGCAGCTGAGCGTCCGATTGTTCAGCCGGCCGCTCCGGAGGAGCGCAGCATTTCGCGCGCGTGTTCGCGCGCCTTGCGTGTAATCTCGATGCCGCCCAGCATCCGCGCGAGCTCTTCGATGCGCTCGTCCGGCTTTAGCACGCTGACGGAGATGCGGCTCCTGCGCCCGTCGGTCAATTTCGTGACGCGGTGTTGCTGATGCGCCTGGCTCGCGACCTGTGCGAGGTGGGTGACGCAGAGCACCTGGCCGCGCTCGCCCAAGTCCCGAAGCTTGCGTCCCACGATCTCGGCGACGCCGCCGCCAATGCCCGAGTCCACCTCGTCGAAAATCATGCAGTTTCTCGCGTTGCGGCGGGCCGAGGCGACCTGCACGGCGAGACTGATGCGTGACAATTCGCCGCCGGAAGCGACCTTGGCGACTGGCCTCGCGGGCTCGACCGGGTTGGCGCTCACCAGAAACTCAATCCGGTCCGCACCGGCTGGCGCGGGGTCGGATCGCGGATCCGGTTCCACGGAAATCTCGAATCGTCCGCCCGGCATGCCGAGCTGGCGCATCAGGCTCGTAACTTCGGACCCGAGGCGTTTTGCGGCATTGCGCCTCGCGTTCGAGAGTTCCGCCGCCGCCCCGGCGTAGCGGCTTTGCAGCGTCGCAATGCGCTCGTCGAGCCCGCCCTGCGCCCGTGCCGACTGCTCGAGCGCGGCGAGTTGTGCCTGCAACTCATCGAGCTTTGCCGGCAGCTCCGGCGCGACGACACGGTGCTTGCGGGCCAGGTCCTCGATCGCCGAGAGGCGCTTCTCCACGGCCTCATGGCGCGCGGGGTCGGCATCCAGGCCGTCCAGGTAGCCAGCGAGCCGCCGGCCGGCCTCTCGCAGGACGATGAGCGACTCATCGGCGAGCCGCAGGGATTCAACGAGTCGCGGATCGAGCGTGACGGCAGTCCGCAGCGTGCCCGCCGCGCGCGCCGCCAACGCATGGGCATCATTCCCTTCGCCTTCGTAGCACAGCGCAAGCGCAGCCTGCGCGGCCTCCGCGAGGCGGCCGCGGTTCGCGAGACGGCTTCGTTCCTCGGCCAGTGATTCCGCCTCGCCCGGATCGAGGCCAAGTGCCTCGAGTTCGCCCGACTGGTAGCGCAGAAGTTCGAGTCGCGCCTCGCGGTCCCGCGTCATCGCCACAAGCGATTCCCGTTCCAACGTGCATTGCCGCCACTCGCGGGCAAACGTCGCGACGTCGCGGGTCAAGCGCTCCGGAACCCCGTGGCCGTCAACCAGCTCACGCTGAATTTTGCGGCTCACCAGCGACTGGAACTCCTGCTGGCCATGAATCTCGATGAGCAGCTCGCCGAGGGCCCGGACGGTCTGCGCCGGCAACGCCTGGCCGTTGACGTACTGCCGCGACCGCCCATCGCGGCCGACGACGCGCCGAAGCACGAGTTCGCCCTCTGGCGCATCAATTGACTGCTCGTCGAGCCAACGGCGGATCTCGGGATCGGCTCCGATTTCGAAGGTGGCCGTGACTTCGGCCCTCTCCGCTCCGTGCCGAAGGATCGTCGCACTCGCACGGCCGCCAAGAGCCAGCATGACGGCGTCCACGATGATCGACTTGCCGGCGCCGGTCTCGCCCGTCAGAGCCGTAAGGCCCTCGGCAATTTCGAGCTCGGCCGAATCGATAATCGCGAGGTCGCGAATCTGCAAGTGCGCAAGCACGTTCAGTATTCCTCACCACCCGAGCGGCCGCTGCGTCCCCAGTGCAATTTCGAGCGGAGCAGCCGGAAGTATTCATGGCCGAGCGGATGCAACAGGGTGATGCTTTCGATAGCAGGCTCGATCAGCAGTCGCGCGCCTGCTCCCAGGTCTCCGAACAGCACGCCGTCGCAGGTGACCTGGGCGCGGGCGCCCGGGCGCTCCACCACGCGGATTTCGATCCGGCTGTCCCGGTGAAAGACTATGGGCCGGTCGGACAACGTATGGGGCGAAATCGGCGCGATTACGACGGCGCCGAGCGCAGGATGGATGATTGGCCCGCCGCAGGAGAGGGCGTATGCGGTGGAGCCCGTCGCGCTCGCAATCACCAGGCCGTCGCCGCCATGCGTGTTGACGAAATTACCGTCGATCCAGACTTCAAGCTCGACCATGCGCCCGGACTCGTGCCGTTGCACAACGACGTCATTCAGTGCGCGGTAGGCGAGATCACCGCCGGGCGGTGAGAATAGGGAAGCTGCAAGCAGCTTTCTTACGTCGGTTTCATAGCGGCCCTCGAGGACGGCATCCACGTTGCCGATCATCTCGTCAGGCAAGACGTCCGTCAGGAAGCCGAGTCGGCCGCGGTTGACACCGAGCAGCGGCACGCCGCGCCCGAGCGCCAGCTGCGCCGCAAAGAGCATGGTCCCGTCGCCGCCGATGGCTACGATGAGATCCGCCTCCTTGCCGAGATCCGCGACAGGTTGGCGGACGAGTCCTGTCGGCAGGCCGTCAATCGCCACGGCCGTGTCGAGGAACACCGCGAGGCCCCGCGTGCGCAGGTGTCCCGCCAGCGTCACCAGGGAGTCGGCGACCCGGGGATCTTCGACCTTGCCGACCAGGGCAATACGGGAGAAGTGCTTGTTCATCCTGCCTTGAGGGCTTTTTAGCATGCAGGGAGCAGGCCAGCCACAATCCTTGACACTCGACGAGTGCGATTGCTAGTTTGATCATTGGCGCTGAAGCGATTGTGATTTCCCTTTTGCAACAGGGGCTTATGGCGGACACGCCTCGCAGTGTTGATGGGGAGCCGAATGACCGGGCGCAGCAGCTCCTGCGCACGCTGGTTGAATGTTACGTTCGCGACGGCCAGCCCGTGGGCTCTCGCACGCTGACCCGTGAATCCGGACTGAGTCTTTCACCGGCCACCATTCGAAACGTCATGGCCGATCTCGAGGAGCACGGCTTCGTGGCTTCGCCGCACACGTCGGCGGGCCGTGTGCCGACGGACAAAGGCTACCGTTATTTCGTCGATGCGCTGTTGCGCTACCAGCCACCCGACCAGGCGGACATTGCCGAGCTCAAGCGCCTTCTCGACCTGCGTGCCGGCGATTCCAAGGCGCTCGTCGCGGCGGCCTCGCAACTGGTTTCAGGCCTGACCCACCTCGCGGGCGTCGTGACGGTGCCGCGCGAGACCCATGCCTCGCTCTCGCAAATCGAATTCGTCAGCCTGTCGGGCAATCGTGTGCTGACGATTCTCGTGGTCAACGGCCGTGAAGTGCAGAACCGGGTAATGCAACTGGATCGTCGGTTTTCGCCCGAGGAATTGCGCCGCGCCGCAGCCTACCTGAATGAGCTTTTCGGGGGACAGGAACTCGAAGGCGTCCGCGCCCGTCTGGTCGCACAGCTCCAGGAAACGCGCGAGCAGATGAATCGCCTGATGGTGGACGCGATCACGCTCGCGCAACGCGCATTCGCGGAGGAGCCGGACGCGCGCGATTCGGACATGGTGGTGACCGGTGAGACGAACCTCATGGGATTCGCCGAGATGTCGAATGTCGACCGCCTGCGACGACTCTTTGAAGCGTTCAACGAGAAGCGGGACATACTTCACCTGCTCGACCAGAGCCTGCATGCCGAGGGCGTGCAGATTTTCATCGGCCACGAATCGGGCTACCGGATCCTCGACGACTGCAGCGTCGTCGTGGCGCCTTACACGCAGGACAACCGCGTGGTCGGTGTGCTGGGCGTCATCGGGCCGACGCGCATGGCCTACGATCGCGTGATTCCCGTGGTCGACATCGCGGCGCGCTTGCTGGGGTCTGCCTTGAATTCCCGTGACTAAGCCCCACACCCGACGCGCATGAACGGAAAAGACACTGATCGGCCCGAAGCGGACAGGGACCACGACGAGACGCCGGAAGGGCCGAGCGCGGAGTCCCTGCTGGCTGAAGCCGAAGACCGCGCCGGCCAGAATCGCGCCGATTTTCTGCGCGCCATGGCCGAACTCGAGAACGTACGCAAGCGGTCCGCGCGGGAGATCGAGTCGGCGCGGCAGTACGGGGTTGAGCGCTTTGCCTCCGACCTGTTACCCGTCGCCGACACGCTCACCCTCGCGCTAGAGTCGGCCGGGTCGGCGGATGCCGCGACGCTGGCCCAGGGCCAGGAAGCGACGCTGCGGCTCCTGCACAAGGCCTTCGAGCGGGCCGGCCTGGTCCAGCTTGACCCGCAGGGACAGCCCTTCGACCCGGCCCAGCACGAGGCCATGGCCATGCAAGCCTCGGCAGAGCATCCGCCGCACACGGTCCTGCAGGTGATCCAGAGAGGCTGGGTCCTGAACGGCCGCCTGCTGCGGCCGGCGCGGGTCATCGTATCCGCCGGTCCCGCGGCTGACGAAAGGCCGCAAGGCGGTTGAAAGCCGGGCCTGACGACCCCACAACTGAGAGCAGTTCCACCATTCGGATTACATATTTATGGCGAAGATCATCGGTATTGACCTCGGCACGACCAACTCCTGCGTCGCGGTGATGGAGGGCAGTTCGCCCAAGGTCATCGAAAACAGCGAAGGCGACCGTACCACCCCGTCGGTCGTCGCATTCACGAAGGACGGGGAGATCCTGGTGGGCCAGCCGGCAAAGCGCCAGGCAGTCACCAACCCTCAGAACACCTTTCACGCGGTCAAGCGGCTGATTGGCCGCCGCTTCGAGGACACGGTGGTCCAGAAGGACATTCCGCTCGAAACCTACAAGATCGTGCGCGCCGAGAACGGCGATGCCTGGCTCGAGGCCCAGGGCAAGAGCATGGCGCCGCCGGAAATTTCGGCTCGCGTGCTCATGAAGATGAAAAAGACGGCCGAGGACTACCTTGGTGAGACCGTCACGGATGCGGTGATCACGGTGCCGGCCTATTTCAATGACGCGCAGCGCCAGGCGACCAAGGACGCCGGCCGCATCGCGGGCCTCAACGTGCGCCGCATCATCAACGAGCCGACCGCGGCAGCCCTTGCCTATGGCATGGACAAGAAAGGCAAGGACCGCAAGATTGCGGTTTACGATCTGGGCGGCGGCACCTTCGACATCTCGATCATCGAGATTGCGGATGTCGACGGAGAGCGCCAGTTTGAAGTCATGTCGACGAACGGAGATACCTTTCTCGGCGGCGAGGACTTCGATCGCCGCGTGATCGATTACATTGCGGCCGAATTCCAGAAGGAGAGCGGCGTGGACGTGCGCAAGGACCCGCTCGCCGTGCAGCGCCTGAAGGAAGCGGCTGAGAAGGCCAAGATTGAGCTTTCCTCGGGCCAGCAGACTGAAATCAACCTGCCTTACATCACGGCCGATGCGTCCGGTCCCAGGCACCTGGCGCTGAAGCTCACGCGGGCGAAGCTCGAATCGCTTGTCGAGGAACTCGTCAACCGCACCGTGGAGCCCTGCCGGGTCGCATTGAAGGACGCGGGCCTTTCGATCAGCGAGATCGACGAGGTCATCCTGGTCGGCGGCCAGACGCGGATGCCGCTCGTGCAGAAGTCGGTCAAGGACCTCTTCGGCAAGGAACCGCGCAAGGACGTCAACCCGGACGAGGCGGTCGCGGTCGGCGCCGCAATCCAGGGCGGAGTGCTCGCGGGCGACGTGAAGGACGTGCTGCTGCTCGATGTCACGCCGCTGTCGCTCGGCATCGAAACACTGGGCGGCGTCATGACGCGGCTGATCGAGAAGAACACGACGATCCCGACCAAGACCTCGCAGGTCTTCTCGACCGCCGATGACAACCAGAGCGGCGTGACGATCCACGTTCTGCAGGGCGAGCGTGACCGCGCCGCGGACAACAAGTCGCTCGGCAAGTTCGACCTTTCCGATATCCCGCCGGCGCCGCGCGGTATGCCGCAGATCGAGGTGACCTTCGACATCGACGCAAACGGCATCCTGAATGTCTCCGCCAAGGACAAGGCCACCGGCAAGGAGCAGCGAATCGTCATCAAGGCCAGCAGCGGCCTTTCCGAGGAGGAGATCAAGCAGATGATCCGCGAGGCGGAGGCGCATGCCGCGGAGGACAAGAAGTTCCGCGAGCTCGTCGATACGCGCAACCGGGCCGACGCACTGCTGCACGCGACCGAGAAGTCGCTCAAGGACCTCGGTGAAAAGGTGACTGCCGAGGAGCGCGCGTCGATCGAGGCCGCTCTCTCGGACCTGCGCGGCGTCCTGAAGGGCGACGACAAGGCGGCGATCGAGCACAAGGCCGAGGCGCTCGCGACGGCGAGCGCGCCCGTGGTGCAGCGCGCCTACCAGGCTGAGGGCGCGGGAGCGGCCGCGGACGCGCAAGCGGATGCGCCCTCCAAGCCCGGCGCGGATGCCGCCAAGGACGACGTCCTCGACGCCGAATTCGAGGAGATCAAGGACAAGGGAGCGAAGCCGCACTGACGGCGGGCGCCCTCGCTCGAGACGACACCGGCCGCCGGGTGACATCGGGTCACCCGGCGTTTGCGCATGTGGAGCGCCATGTCAAAGCGTGATTTCTACCAGGTGTTGGGCGTGCCGCGAAACGCCACCGAGGACGCCATTACCAAGGCGTACCGACGCTTGGCCATGAAGTACCACCCGGACCGCAATCCTGACGACAAGGAGGCCGAGGAGAGCTTCAAGGAAGCGAAAGAGGCTTACGAAGTCCTGACTGACACGCAGAAACGCTCGGCTTACGACCAGTACGGACGTGCCGGTCTCGATGCGGCGCGAGGCGCCGGACAGGGTTTCAGCCCGTCCGACGCCTTTGGCGACATGTTCGGCGACATTTTCGGCGACATCTTTGGCGGCGGCCGTCGCGCAGGCCGCAGCGCCGTCTATCGGGGAGCCGACCTGCGCTATGAACTCAGGCTGGACCTCGAGCAGGCGGTCTTCGGCACGTCGACCGAGATCGATGTCCAGACGGTCAAGGAATGCCCGGAGTGCGGCGGTTCGGGCGCCGCGCCCGGGCATGCGCCGGTCACTTGCGAGACTTGCCATGGCGCGGGCCAGGTACGAATCAGCCAGGGGATATTCGCGGTGCAGCAGACCTGCCCGCGCTGCAAGGGTCGAGGCACGATCGTCAAGGACCCTTGCCCCACATGCTCCGGTCATGGGCGCATGCGCACGACCAAGCGGCTCTCGGTCAAGGTGCCGGCGGGCGTCGATATCGGGGACCGCATCCGGCTCGCGGGCGAAGGCGAGGCCGGGCGCAATGGCGGGCCGCCCGGCGACCTGTATGTCGAAATCCTTGTGCGCGAGCACCCGATTTTCGAACGCGATGGCGCGCACCTGTCCTGCGAGGTACCGGTCGGTTTCACGACGGCCTCCCTCGGCGGCAGCATCGAGGTCCCGACGCTGGAGGGCCAGGCCTTGATCAAGGTGCCGGCGGGGACGCAGTCGGGCCGGGTCTTCCGGCTGCGCGAAAAAGGCATCAGGCCGGTGCGCGGGGGTGCGACCGGTGACCTCTTCTGCCGGGTGGTGGTCGAGACGCCGGTCGACCTGAATGCGCAACAGAAGGACCTCCTGCGCAAGTTCGAAAGTTCACTCGCGTCCGACGGGAAAAGTCACAATCCGCGCCAGCGCTCCTGGATCGAGGGAGTGCGCCAGTTCTTCGGCAGGATCGGTGGCTGAAATGACGAATGTCGCCGTGCTCGGTATCAGCGGCCGGGTGGGGCGCTGCCTTGTGCGCGCGATCCGGGAGTCGCAGGATTTCCAGCTCTCGGGCGCCCTTGCATCGGAGTCGAGTGCATCGCTCGGGCGCGATGCGGGAGAGGTTGCACAGGCCGGCCCGGTCGCCGTCCCGGTGACGGCCGATCGCGCGAGGGCGCTTGCAAAGGCGGCCGTCGCGATCGATTTCACTTTACCCGGGGCCCTTGGCGAAAACCTGGCGGCCGTCGAACGGGCCGGCATACCGATGGTCGTCGGCATCACCGGACTCGACGCGTCGTGCCAGGCGGAACTGCGCCGGTTCAGCGAGCGACAGGCCATCCTGGTCGCACCCAACATGTCCTTGGCCGTCAACCTGCTGTTCGCGCTTGCCGATCGTGCGGCGGCCGCACTGCCGCCCGACTACGACATCGAGATTTTCGAGGCCCACCACCGCGGCAAGGCGGATGCCCCGTCGGGAACCGCGCTGCGGCTGGGCGAGATCGTCGCCGGCGCGCGGGGCGGAACGCTGGCGGAGCACGCTGTGTACGGACGGTTCGGCAAGTCGGCGGGCCGCGCGCCAGGCGCAATCGGATTCGCGAGCTTTCGGGCCGGCGACATCGTCGGGCAGCACCAGGTGCTGTTCGCCGGTTCGGGGGAGACACTCGAACTGGTGCACCGGACGACCGACCGGATGACTTTTGCGTACGGCGCGCTCGCTGCAGCGCGCTGGATTCTCGGCCGCCCGCCCGGACTTTATGGCATGTCGGACGTCCTCGGACTCTGATGGGGACTGTCCCCTCCCGCTGAGGTAAACTTCCCGCCCGGGTCGCGGCCCCCTGATACGACACGTTGACGGCCGGTGGAGTCCCCGACGGCTCCATCCACTGATGTCCTGCGCCTCGTGCCGGCGAACGGCGCCGCGGGACCGGGAGAACGCCCTGGTGACACCGACACCTGCAGTGCTCGCGCTCGAGGACGGCACGGTGTTTCGGGGCATATCGATCGGGGCGTCCGGCGTCACGACCGGCGAGGTCGTGTTCAACACCGCGATGACGGGTTACCAGGAAATCCTGACGGACCCGTCGTATGCGCGCCAAATCGTGACATTGACCTATCCGCACGTTGGCAACACCGGTGTCACGCCGGAGGATCTCGAGTCGGATTCGATCCACGCGGCCGGACTGGTCATCCGTGACCTGCCGATCCTGCATTCGAGCTGGCGTGCCAGCCATTCGTTGCCACAGTTCCTCGTGGAGGGGGAGACCGTCGCCATCGCAGGTATCGACACGCGCAAGCTCACCCGGATCCTGCGCGAGCGCGGCGCACAGGGCGGTTGCATCGCAACCGCGGACAAGGCGGATACCGACGTCGCCCTGCGCGCTGCACGGGCATTTCCGGGATTGAAAGGCATGGATCTCGCGAAAGTGGTGTCCGTGCGCGCGCCCTACCAGTGGAATGACGGCAGCAGCGGTCGCGAACCGGCGCGCGTGCTGCGTCCCGGCTCGCGCCTGCATGTCGTTGCCTACGACTTCGGCATCAAGCGGAACATCCTGCGTCTGCTCTCCGACCATGGGTGCCGCATGACCGTTGTTCCGGCCCAGACGAGCGCAGCCGACGCGTTCGCGCTCAACCCCGACGGCATATTCCTTTCGAACGGCCCCGGCGATCCGGAACCCTGCGACTACGCGATCGCCGCCATTCGCGAATTCCTCGAAACGGACATTCCGGTGTTCGGCATCTGCCTCGGCCACCAGCTCCTCGGCCTTGCGAGCGGTGCGCGGACTGTCAAGATGAAATTCGGCCACCACGGCGCCAACCATCCCGTACAGGAGCTCGCCGGCGGCCATGTGCTGATCACGAGCCAGAACCACGGGTTCGCGGTGGATGAGGCGACGCTGCCGCCCCGGCTCGAAGCCACGCACCGTTCCCTGTTCGACGGATCGCTGCAGGGCGTCGCACGCACCGACCGGCCGGCATTCGGCTTCCAGGGCCACCCGGAGGCGAGCCCGGGCCCGCATGACCTGCGGCCGCTGTTCGAGCATTTCGTGTTCCTGATGGTGCGGAGGCTGCAGCAGATGCTTCGCAACCAGGTCGCGATGGCCGAAGGTGTCGGGGCACGCTGATGGGCAAGCGCACTGACATCGAGAGCATCCTGATCATCGGCGCGGGTCCGATCGTCATTGGTCAGGCCTGCGAGTTCGATTATTCGGGCGCCCAGGCCTGCAGGGCGCTACGCGAGGAGGGCTACCGAGTCATCCTCGTGAACTCCAATCCCGCGACCATCATGACCGACCCCGAAATGGCCGACTCGATCTACATCGAGCCGGTCGACTGGCGCACGATCGCGCGGATTATCGAGAAGGAACGACCCGACGCCTTGCTGCCCACGATGGGCGGCCAGACCGGGCTCAACACCGCGCTCGACCTGGTGCGGGAGGGCGTGCTCGAACGGTTCGGTGTCGAGATGATCGCCGCGTCGCGCGAGGCGATCGACATGGCGGAAGACAGGGAGCTGTTCCGCAATGCGATGCGCGGAATCGGTCTCGAGTGCCCGCAGTCGTACATCGCGCACGACCTCGACGAGGCACTCGCCGTGCAGGCCGAGGTCGGCTACCCGACGGTCATCCGGCCTTCGTTCACGCTCGGAGGCTCGGGCGGCGGCATCGCGTTCAACCGCGAGGAGTTCGAGGAAATCGTCCTGCGCGGGCTCGACGCCTCGCCGACGGCCGAAGTCCTGATCGAGGAGTCCGTGCTCGGCTGGAAGGAATATGAAATGGAGGTGGTGCGGGACCGCAAGGACAATTGCATCATCGTGTGCTCGATCGAAAACGTCGATCCGATGGGTGTGCACACGGGGGACTCGATCACCGTGGCGCCCGCGCAGACGCTCACCGACAAGGAATACCAGCGCATGCGCGACGCCTCGATCGCCGTGCTGCGACAAGTCGGTGTCGAATGCGGCGGGTCGAACGTGCAGTTTGCGGTCAATCCGGACGATGGTCGCATGCTGGTGATCGAGATGAACCCCCGCGTGTCGCGCTCGTCCGCGCTGGCCTCCAAGGCGACCGGCTTTCCGATCGCAAAGATCGCCGCGAAGCTTGCGGTCGGCTACACACTCGACGAACTGAAGAACGAGATCACGGGTGGCGCGACCCCGGCGTCCTTCGAACCGACGATTGACTACGTGGTCACCAAGGTGCCTCGCTTCACGTTCGAGAAATTCCCGGGCTCCAACACGCGCCTCACCACGCAGATGAAGTCAGTGGGTGAGGCGATGGCCATCGGACGCACCTTCCAGGAGTCGTTGCAGAAGGCGCTGCGGAGCCTCGAGACGGGCTGCGACGGGCTGACGCCGATCCTGGCGCTGCCGCTCGACGCCGACGGCGACCTGCACCTCGCCGAGGAGCTTCGCCATCCGGGCGGGGAGCGGATCCGCTATGTCGCCGACGCTTTCCGCGCCGGGTGGGACCTCGCCAGGGTCGGTGCCGAGACGATGATCGATCCGTGGTTTCTCGCCCAGATCGAGGACCTCGTGCGCGAGGAGGAAGTCGTGCGCACGGAGGGCATCACCGGCCTGACCTTCGAGCGGCTGCTGGCACTGAAGCGCAAGGGCTTCTCGGACGCGGCCCTCGCGCGGGCGATGGGCGCGCCGGAGACCCGGGTGCGCGCGCGGCGACTCGCCTGCGGCGTGCACCCCGTCTACAAGCGCGTGGATACCTGCGCCGGGGAGTTTGCGACCTCGACCGCCTACCTGTATTCGAGCTACGAACAGGAGTGCGAGGCGGATCCGACGCCGAGGCCGAAAATAATGATCCTGGGCGGTGGTCCAAACCGTATCGGCCAGGGCATCGAGTTCGACTATTGCTGCGTCCACGCTGCGCTTGCACTGCGGGAGGATGGCTACGAGACGATCATGGTCAATTGCAATCCAGAGACCGTCTCGACCGATTACGACGTCTCGGACCGTCTCTACTTCGAGCCGCTAACCTTCGAAGACGTCATGGAAATCATCAGCCGCGAGAAGCCGCAGGGCGTCATCGTCCAGTTTGGCGGCCAGACGCCGCTGAAACTCGCGCGACAGCTGGCGGCGGCCGGCGCGCCCATCATCGGCACCAGCCCGGACTCGATCGACGTCGCCGAGGACCGCGAACGCTTCCAGCAGCTGCTTGTGAAGCTTGGGCTGCGCCAGCCCGCGAATGCGACGGCGCGCGATGAGGAGCGAGCCATCGAGTTAGCGCGCGAGGTCGGGTTTCCCTTGATCGTGCGCCCGTCCTACGTGCTCGGTGGCCGGGCGATGGAGATCGTCTACGAGGAGGAGGACCTGCGGCAATACATGCGGGAGGCCGTGCGGGTGTCGAACGAGAGCCCGGTGCTGCTCGACCGCTTCCTCGACCTCGCGATCGAGGTCGACGTCGATGCCGTCTGCGACGGCCAGGATGTCCTGATCGGCGGCATCATGGAGCACGTCGAGCAGGCCGGCGTCCACTCCGGAGACTCCAGCTGTTCGCTGCCGCCGACAACTCTTTCGCCGGAGGTCCAGGAGGAGCTGCGCAGCCAAACCCGCAAGATGGCGCATGCGCTCAATGTCGTCGGCCTCATGAACGTGCAGTTCGCGATCCAGAATGGCATCGTGTACGTGCTCGAAGTCAACCCGCGCGCTTCGCGCACCGTGCCGTTCGTCTCCAAAGCGACAGGTCGGCCGCTTGCAAAAATCGCGGCTCGCGTCATGGCGGGCCGCAGGCTCGCCGACCTCGATGCCACCGACGAGCGGGTGCCGCCGTACTTCTCCGTCAAGGAGGCCGTGTTCCCGTTTGGCAAGTTCCCGGATTCGGACCCGATCCTGGGTCCAGAGATGAAGTCGACCGGCGAGGTCATGGGGACGGGGCGGACTTTCGGCGAGGCCTATGCGAAATCCCAGGCGGCGAGCGGCATCCGGCTGCCGACGCGTGGCGTTTGCCTCATCTCGGTGCGCGACCGCGACAAGGAGGGTGCGACTGCGCTCGCCAGGCGCCTGAGTGAGCGCGGCTTCGAGATCATTGCGACGCAGGGCACGCAGGCCGCACTGGAAGCCGCGAGCATTCCGTGCCGGAGGGCGCTCAAGGTGCGCGAGGGCCGGCCGCACATCGTCGATATGATCAAGAATGACGAGATCGACCTGATTATCAACACGACCGAGGGCAAGCGCGCCATCCGGGAATCGCATTCGATCCGCCGTGAAGCGGAATTGCGGAAGGTGACGTACTACACGACGGTTGCGGCTGCCCACGCAACCTGCGATGCGCTCGACCATCTCGAAGACCACGACGTCAATCGGCTCCAGGACCTGCATCGCGAGCTGGGTGCCGCATGAGGGCACCGATCACGCATCGAGGGGCCGACAAGCTTCGGGCCGAACTTCGCAAGCTCAAGTCCGAGGACCGCCCCGCGATCATCCGGGCGATTGCGGAAGCGCGGTCCCATGGCGATCTGTCGGAGAACGCCGAATATCACGCCGCGCGCGAGCAGCAGGGATTCATCGAGGGGCGCATCAAGGAAATCGAGCAGCGGCTCGCGAACGCGCAGGTCATCGATCCCGCTTCGCTGCCGGATACCGGCAGGGTCGTGTTCGGCGCGACCGTCGAACTCGCGCCGGTTGACGGCGGACCGGAGGTTAGCTACCAGATCGTTGGCGACGACGAGGCGGACATTCGCCAGGGGCTGCTGTCGATCAACTCGCCGATCGCTCGGGCGCTCATTGGTCGATCGCCCGGCGACGAAGTCGAAGTTGCGGCGCCGGGCGGCCCGCGCAGCTTCGAAGTGCTGGCCGTGCGCCTGTGCTGAATCAAGGATCGGGAAGAAGTATCTTCGGCATCTTATTGTTTTTCTTGTAAAACAGCGCAACATTTCCGATCCGGTAGACCTGCTCAGAAGCGGTCAGGCGTGCCAGCTCGGCGAGCAGCGCGTCGCGATCCTCGCGACCGCCGACCCGGGCACGCAACTTGACGAGTTCGTGATGTTCGAGCGCCCGGCCCAATTCGTCTGCGACGTTCTGAGTCAGGCCGCGCTGCCCGACCAGCACGATCGGACGGAGCGCATGTCCAAGACGCCGGAGGTATTTTTTCTGCCGTTCGGTCAGCGCCATCGTCGCATTATAAGGAACGGGTATCGGGGGCATTGATGGGCCGGCGCAGCAAGTCCAGCGGCAGGTGGCTTGAAGAGCACTTTTCGGACCCATATGTCCGGCGCGCGCGGGAGTCAGGCTGGCGCTCGCGCGCGGCGTTCAAGCTCGAAGAAATCGACGCCGCCGAGAAGCTGATCATCCCGGGTGCCGTGATCGTTGACCTCGGCGCCGCACCGGGCGGCTGGAGCCAGTATGCGGCACGGCGCCTTGGCGGCAGCGGCCAGGTGTTCGCGCTCGACATCCTGCCCATGGATGTGATCGCCGGCGTCACCTTCCTGCAGGCGGACTTCCGGGAGCAGGAGGCGGTGGATGCCTTGCTGGCCGAACTGGGCTCGCGTCGGGTCGACCTTGTGATGTCCGACATGGCCCCCAACATCAGCGGAGTGGATGTCGTGGACCAGGCCCGTGCGGCGGACCTCGAGTCGCTGGCGCTCGGTTTTTCATGCCAGGTGCTCGGGCCTGAAGGTGCTCTGCTGATGAAAGTCTTCCAGGGAGCGGGTTTCCAGGAAATGCTGGCACAGGCGCGCAGGGATTTTCGGCGTGTCCGCATGCGCAAGCCAAAAGCGTCGAGGCAGCGCAGTTCCGAGACGTATTTGGTGGCCAGGGGACCCCGGCCGGTGTAATGTAAAACCTGCGCCCGAAGTCTGCTGTCCAAGCCTTTGAACCGCCGGCAATTGAGGCGGCGTCAGGAGCCCAAGTTTGAACGATCTGACCAGAAACATCGTGCTGTGGGTCGTCATTGCGATCGTCCTGCTCGCCGTCTTTTCGAATTTTGGCCAGCGTGCGGCGGCGCCCGAGGATCTCGGCTATTCGCAGTTCCTGACCGAGGTCCGCGGCGGCGGGATCCGCAGTGCCACGTTCAAAGGCGACACGATCGTCGGCGAGCGCGCCAGCGGCGGCCAGTACATCACGCACAATCCGGAAACAGACAACACCCAGCTGATTGGCCTGCTGGACAAGCAGCACGTGACTTTCGACGCGGCGCCGCCGGAGCGACAGGGCTTCCTGCTGCAGCTGTTCATTTCATCCTTCCCGATCCTGCTCCTGATCGGCGTGTGGATCTATTTCATGCGCCAGATGCAGGGCGGGGCTGGAGGCCGCGGCGCCATGTCCTTCGGCAAGAGCCGGGCGCGGCTCCTGACCGAGGACCAGGTCAGCGTGACTTTCGCGGACGTGGCGGGCGTGGACGAAGCAAAGGAAGAAGTCGCGGAGATCGTTGACTTCCTGAAGGACCCGTCCAAGTTCCAGAAACTCGGCGGCAAGATCCCGAAGGGCGTATTGATGGTCGGGAGTCCCGGCACGGGCAAGACACTGCTCGCGCGCGCGATCGCAGGCGAGGCCAAGGTTCCGTTCTTCACGATTTCCGGCTCCGATTTCGTCGAGATGTTCGTCGGCGTCGGCGCCTCGCGCGTACGAGACATGTTCGAGCAAGCGAAAAAACATGCGCCGTGTATCGTCTTCATCGACGAGATCGACGCGGTCGGCCGCCATCGCGGTGCCGGGCTCGGCGGCGGCCACGACGAGCGTGAGCAGACCCTCAACCAGCTGCTGGTCGAGATGGACGGGTTCGAGGGCAACGAAGGTGTCATCGTCATCGCGGCGACCAACCGGCCCGACGTGCTCGACCCGGCGCTGCTGCGCCCGGGCCGCTTCGACCGCCAGGTCGTGGTGCCGCTGCCGGACGTCCGCGGCCGCGAACAGATCCTCAAGGTCCACATGCGCAAAGTCCCGATCGCCGACGATGTTCGCCCGTCGCTGATCGCGCGGGGCACGCCGGGCTTCTCCGGTGCGGACCTCATGAATCTCGTCAACGAGGCTGCCCTGTTTGCCGCGCGCGCGAACAAGCGCCTCGTAACGATGGACGAATTCGAGCGCGCCAAGGACAAGATCATGATGGGCGCAGAGCGGCGCTCGATGGTGATGAGCGAGCAGGAGAAGCGCAACACCGCCTATCACGAGGCGGGCCACGCCATCGTCGGCATGAGCCTCCCCGAGCACGACCCGGTCTACAAGGTGACGATCATCCCCCGTGGCCGCGCACTCGGCGTGACGATGTTCCTGCCGGAAGAGGACCGCTACAGTTACAGCAAGCGCCGCCTCGAGAGCAAGATCGCGAGCCTTTTCGGCGGTCGTATCGCGGAGGAGTTGAAGTTCGGCCCCGATGCCGTGACGACTGGGGCCTCGAACGACATTGAGCGCGCGACGGACCTGGCGCGAAACATGGTCACCAAGTGGGGTCTCTCCGACCGCCTCGGCCCTTTGTCCTACATGGAAGACCAGGGCGAAGTGTTCCTGGGCCGCTCCGTGACTCAGCACAAGCAGGTCTCGGACGTGACGGCCCATGTCATCGACGAGGAGATCCGTCGCGTGATAGATACCGCCTACGAGAATGCGCGGCAGATCCTCGTCGATAACCGCGAGAAGCTCGACATCATGGCCTTGGCGCTCATCAAGTACGAGACGATCGACGAGGAGCAACTCAAGGACATCATGGCCGGGCGCGTGCCGCGGGCGCCGCGCGACTGGGACGAGTCGGGTGCTCCGACCGGCGGCCAGGGCAGCCCCAAGCCCGAACCGGTGATCGGCCCGCCCGCCAGCCAGACCTGAGCGGCACGCCGCCGCATTCGTCCGGAAATCCCGCGACTGCAGGGTCTGCCGCCATGCGCCTGGATTGCGGCCGTCACCAGATCGACCTCGACCGCCCGATTGTCATGGGCGTGCTGAACGTCACGCCGGATTCCTTCTCGGACGGGGGCCGATACCTCGAATTGCCCGCGGCCGTCGCCCGGGCCGAGCGCCTGGCGGCGGAGGGGGCGATGATCATCGACGTCGGCGGCGAGTCGACGCGGCCGCGGGCAGCCCCCGTCGGTGTCGAGGAAGAACTGGGGCGCGTCATCCCGGTCATCGAGCGCCTGGCCGCGTCGCTGGGCGTGCCGATATCCATCGATACGCGCAAACCCATGGTCATGCGCCGCGCCCTCGAAGCGGGTGCGTCCATGGTCAACGACGTTGCGGCACTGTCTGCGCCCGGCGCCCTTGAAGTCGTTTCCGGGACCGGTGCGGCAGTCTGCCTGATGCACATGCAGGGAGAGCCCGCCACCATGCAGCGCGAACCGACTTACGGCGACGTCGTCAGCGAGGTCCGCAGCTACCTGCGCGAGCGGGCCGCCGCCTGTGCCCGGGCAGGCATCGGGCGCTCGCGCCTGGTGGTCGACCCGGGTTTCGGCTTCGGCAAGACGCTGGAACATAACCTCGATCTATTGCGCGGCCTCGGCGCGATCGCCTCGGACGGCCTGCCAGTGCTCGTGGGCCTGTCACGCAAGCGCATGATCGGCGTGCTCACCGGCCGGGGGGAGGGTGGGCGGCTGGCCGGGAGCGTTGCCGGCGCCGTCATCGCGGCGATGAACGGCGCGAGCATCATCCGGGCTCACGACGTCGAGGAAACAGCGGATGCGCTTCGCATCGTGGCGGCCTGCGGCGCGTTGCGGGACAATTGGCCATGAGCATGCGCTATTTCGGGACTGACGGTGTGCGTGGTCGCGTCGGGACGCATCCGATGACCGTCGAATTCGCCCTGCGGCTCGCGGGTGCCGCCGCGCGCGTACTCGCTCCGAACGGCGGGCGGGTACTGGTCGGCAAGGACACGCGGCTCTCGGGGTACATGTTCGAGGCCGCGCTCGAGGCGGGGTTCGTTGCCGCAGGCGTCGACGTGCTGCTGGCGGGACCGTTGCCGACACCCGGCATCGCCTACCTCGTGCAGCGGCTGGGTTGCGATTTCGGCGTCGTCATCAGCGCCTCGCACAATCGCTATGACGATAACGGCATCAAGTTCTTCGATCGCGTGGGCAGCAAGCTCGCCGACGAACTCGAGACCGCGATCGAGTCCCACCTCGACGAGCCGGCGCCTACGCGTGAGTCAGGCGCGCTCGGAAGGGCGACGCGCGTGGACAGCGAGCGAACCCTGTACCAGTCCTTCTGCGCCTCCACCCTGCCGCGCGGCGTGCGGCTCGACGGTCTGAAGCTCGTGGTCGACTGCGCAAACGGCGCGGCCTACAAGGTGGCGCCGCGCGTGCTGGCGGATCTGGGCGCCGAAATCGTGCCGATCGGCTGCTCGCCGAATGGCCGTAACATCAACGACGGTTGCGGTTCGACCGACCCGGGCCTCCTGCAGCTCACGGTATCCGGCGTGCGCGCCGACGCGGGCATCGCTCTCGATGGCGACGGTGACCGCCTCGTAATGGCCGATCACCTGGGCCGCACGGTCGATGGCGACCAATTGCTTTACGTGCTGGCGAAGTCGCGTCTCGCGTCCGGGGAACTCAAGGGCCCCGTGGTGGGCACGGTCATGAGCAATCTCGGCCTCGAGCTGGCTTTGGTAGAGCTTGGAATCCCGTTTCTGCGCGCGGCCGTCGGAGACCGGAATGTCCTGCAGCTGATGAGGACCCATGACAGTATGCTGGGCGGCGAGTCCTCCGGCCATCTGCTTTGCCTGGACAAGACCACGACGGGTGATGGCCTGATCGTCGCGCTGCAGGTCGTTGCCGTCATGAAGTCGACTGGAAAGTCGCTCGCCGAGCTCGCGGCGGGCATGCAGCGCTTCCCGCAGCAACTCATCAACGTGCGGGTGGCCAGGCGATTCGACGTGGCGCGCGAGCCCCAGGTCGCCGCCGCAATTGCCCGTGTCGAGCAGTCGCTCGGCCAGCGCGGCCGGGTCGTCCTGCGCGCCTCCGGCACCGAGCCGCTGATCCGGGTGATGGTTGAGGGCGAGGATGCGCAATCCGTCGGACGCCATGCCGAGGAACTGGCCGCGGCCGTCCGTGCGGCGGCGCCCGTGGCATGAACGCCCCGATGCGCAGGCCCCTCGTGGCGGGCAACTGGAAGATGCACGGGAGCCACGCCGAGGCGGCGCAGCTCGTCGGCGAATTGATGTCGCGTGGCGCGGGCGCCGTCGCCGCCGAGGTGGTCCTCTGCCCGCCATTCGTGTATCTGGCCGAGGTCCACCGCCAGCTCGCCGGCAGCGGCATCGGACTTGGCGCCCAGGACTTGTGTGCCGAGGAATCCGGGGCGCATACGGGAGAAGTGTCAGCCGGGATGCTCGCAGATGTCGGCTGCCGCTACGTGATCGTCGGCCACTCGGAGCGCCGCGCCCTATATGGCGAGGACGACGGGCTGGTCGCCCGCAAGTTTGCGGCTGCCCGCCGCCAGGCGTTGGTACCCGTCCTGTGCGTGGGCGAGTCGCTCGATGAACGCAAGCGCGATGCGACCCGTGCGGTGATCCTGCGCCAGCTCGATTCCGTGCTGGAGACCGTGGATGCAGTGGCTTTCAGTCAGGCCGTCGTCGCGTATGAACCGGTCTGGGCCATCGGCACCGGCCGGACGGCGACGCCGGACCAGGTGCAGGAAGTGCATGCACTGATTCGGGGCCGGATTGCGGAGAAAGATGCTACGATTAGCAGTTCCATTCGGGTCCTATACGGGGGCAGCGTCAAGGCGGCCAATGCCGCTGAGCTGTTCGCAATGCCTGATGTGGATGGCGGGTTGATCGGCGGCGCATCGCTGAAAGCGGACGAGTTCGCCCGTATCTGCGACGCCGCCGGGCGCTGACTCATTGGCTGGCCAGGACTGAACCCAAATGCTGCAAAACCTGATCACATTCCTGCACGGGCTGCTGTGCTTCGCCATCGTCGCTCTGGTGCTTCTGCAGCGGGGCAAGGGCGCTGACGCCGGCGCGGGCTTCGGCGCGGGCGCTTCCGGCACCGTGTTCGGCGCGCGCGGCTCGGCAACCTTTTTCTCGAAGCTGACTGCGGTGCTGGCGACACTCTTTTTCCTGACCAGCATGTCGCTCGCCTGGTTCTCAACCCGGCCGCGTGTCGAAGCGCCGAAGAGCATTGTGGACACCGTGTCGGAGCCGGCTCCGGATTCAGGGGTGGATAGCGGCGCAGTCCCGGCGCTGCCCCTGTCGCCGCCCGCGGAGCAACCCGCCCAGGGCGGACAGTGACCCTGGACTCATCGGATTTCAGTGCCGACGTGGCGGAATTGGTAGACGCGCTAGCTTGAGGGGTTAGTGGGGAAACCCGTGTCGGTTCGAGTCCGACCGCCGGCACCATTCGAGTTCGACGACCGATCCGTCCGGGGGTCCCAAGCGACCAGCCGGCCGGTTACAATGCGGCCGGTCTGCGCGGCTCGACCCGCGCGCGAGTGCGGTCGCCCATTTGCTTCATAACTACCTGCCCATACTGATTTTTCTCGCAGTCGCCGGGGGCTTCGGCCTGGTGCTGATTGCACTCGGCTGGGTCCTGGGCCCGCGGCGGCCGGACGCCGAGAAAGTCTCGCCCTACGAATGTGGATTCGAGGCCTTCGAGGACTCGCGCATGAAGTTCGACGTGCGCTACTACCTGGTGGCGATCCTCTTCATCATCTTCGACCTGGAAATCGCATTTCTCTTTCCCTGGGCGGTTTCATTGAACTCCATCGGGGGCTTCGGCCTTCTGTCAATGGGCGTGTTCCTCGCGGTACTCGTGATCGGATTCATCTACGAGTGGAAGAAAGGGGCGCTCGAATGGGATTGACCGAGTCAGCCCCGGAATTCGTGCCCGCGATACAGGGCCGCGGGTTTGTCACTACCACGATCGACGACCTGATGAACTGGGCGAGGACCGGCTCGCTCTGGCCGATGACCTTCGGACTTGCCTGCTGCGCAATCGAGATGATGCACGCCGGTGCCTCGCGTTACGACCTTGACCGCTTCGGCGTCGTGTTCCGCGGGAGCCCGCGCCAATCCGACGTCATGATCGTGGCGGGAACGCTGGTCAACAAGATGGCGCCGGCGCTGCGAAAGGTCTATGACCAGATGGCCGAACCGCGCTGGGTGATTTCAATGGGCTCCTGCGCCAACGGCGGCGGTTACTACCATTATTCGTATGCCGTCGTGCGCGGCTGCGATCGCATCGTGCCAGTCGACGTTTACGTACCCGGTTGCCCGCCGACGGCAGAAGCGCTCGTCTACGGAATCCTGCAACTGCAGGACAAGATCCGCCGGACTAGCACCATCGCGCGCGGTTCCGCATGAGCCGCGTCGAGGCGACAGCACAGGCCCTTGCATCACGTATCGGCGCGCGAGTCCGGCCTGTTGCTGCGCTGCCCGGCGAACTCGCCGTCGAAGTCGAGCCCGCGGACCTCCTCTCCGTCTGCCGCGAACTGCGGGACTTGCCCGAACTGGCATTCGAGCAGTTGATCGACCTCTCGGGCATCGATTTCCTCGACTATGGCCGGTCCGAGTGGACCACCTCGGCCGCGACCGCCACCGGATTCAGCCGCGGCGTCGAACGCGAAGCCCCGCGCGAAGCGCCCGACGCCGAAGTACGATTCGCCGTCGTATACCAGCTGCTGTCGGTCTCCCGGAACACGCGGCTCCGGCTGCGCTGTCACTGCCCTGCCGGAGAACCGCCGATGGTCGATTCGGTGACTGAGATCTGGTCTTCGGCGGACTGGTACGAGCGCGAGGCCTTCGATCTCTACGGCATCCTGTTCCGGGGACATCCCGACTTGCGCCGGATCCTGACGGACTACGGATTCATCGGCCACCCGTTCCGGAAGGATTTCCCGCTGTCCGGGAACGTCGAGGTGCGCTTCGACCCGTCGCGTGGCCGTGTCGTTTACGAGCCGGTCAGCATCGAACCCAGGGTCACTGTGCCGAAGGTGATCCGGAAGGAACGCGCGCCCGGGACGCCGGGAGCCGACGGCAATGCCTGAGTTCCAGAGTTTCACGCTGAACTTCGGACCGCAGCACCCCGCGGCCCACGGCGTGCTGCGCCTCGTCCTCGAGATGGACGGCGAAGTGATCCGCAAAGCCGATCCTCACATCGGCCTCTTGCACCGCGCGACCGAGAAACTCGCCGAGTCGAAGCCATTCAACCACACGATCGGGTACATGGACCGGCTCGACTACGTGTCGATGATGTGCAACGAACACGCCTACGTACGCGCGATCGAATGTCTGCTCGGTATCGAGGCGCCGGAGCGCGCGCTGTACATCCGGACGATGTTCGATGAAATGACACGGATCCTGAACCACCTGATGTGGATCGGCTCGCACGGCCTCGACATCGGTGCGATGACCGTGTTCCTCTATGCATTCCGCGAGCGTGAAGACCTGATGGACTGCTATGAGGCGGTCTCGGGTACCCGCATGCATGCGACTTACTATCGCCCGGGCGGTGTGTACCGGGACCTGCCGGAATCGATGCCGCGTTACAGTGCCGCGAAGGGCCGCAGTGAAAGCGACCTGAAGCGTCGCAACGAGGCGCGCTCGGGGCCGCTCCTGGATTTCATCTGGGACTTCACGGACCGCTTCCCCGCCTGCGTGGACGAGTACGAGACGCTCCTGACGGACAATCGCATCTGGAAGCAGCGCACGGTCAACATCGGCGTGGTCTCGCCGGAACGGGCATTGCAGCTCGGCTTCACGGGCCCGATGCTGCGCGGTTCGGGCATTGCCTGGGACCTGCGCAAGAAGCAACCGTACGCGGCCTACGAAAACGTTGAATTCGACGTCCCGGTCGGCGTGAATGGCGACTGCTACGACAGGTATCTCTGCCGCGTGGCCGAGATGCGCCAGTCCAATCGGATCATTCGCCAGTGTGTCGAGTGGCTCCGCGTCAATCACGGACCGGTGATGCTCGAGGACCACAAGGTGACGCCGCCCCGGCGCGGCGAGATGAAAGACGACATGGAATCCCTGATCCACCACTTCAAGCTCTTCACCGAGGGGTATTGCGTTCCCGAAGGCGAGACCTATGCCGCGGTCGAGGCGCCGAAGGGCGAGTTCGGCGTGTGGCTCGTCTCGGATGGGGCCAACAAGCCCTATCGCGTCAAGTGCCGGGCGCCTGGATTCGCCCACCTCGCGGCCATGGATGAACTGGTGCGCGGGCATATGCTCGCGGACGTGGTGGCGATGATCGGGACGATGGATATTGTTTTCGGGGAGATCGACCGGTGAGCGTGCAGGGACAGGCGGGTGGCGCGCTCAGCGAGCACACTCGGCACGAGATCGACCGCTGGCTGGCAAAGTTTCCGGAGGACCGCCGCCGCTCGGCCGTGCTCGCCGCTTTGCGCGAGGCGCAGCACCAGAACGGCGGCTTCCTGACGACGTTGCTGATGGACGCCGTCGCCGAATACATCGGCATGCCGGCGATCCAGGTCTACGAGGTCGCGAGTTTCTATTCGATGTTCGAGACGAAGCCGGCAGGGCGAATACACGTGTCGATCTGCACGAACATCAGCTGCATGCTCTGCGGTGCGGACCGCATTGTCGCCGCCGTCGAGAGGCACCTCGGCATCAGGACCGGCGAGAGCACGCCGGACGGCAAGTTTTACCTCAAGCGCGAGGAGGAGTGCCTCGCGGCCTGCAACAACGCGCCCATGATGATGGTCGACCACGTCTACCACGAGAACCTGACGCCGGAGTCGGCGATCAAGGCGCTCGACGCTGTGACATAGCCATGGCGCGCGCAATGAACCAGGTAGTGTTCGAACCGCTGCAGCATGCCGAGAGCTGGACGCTGCCGGTGTATGAGAAATTCGATGGCTACCAAGCCTGGCGAAGGATCCTCCGCGAGAAGCTTCCGCGCGAGGCAATCATCGAGGAAGTGAAAGCGTCCGGCCTCAAGGGTCGTGGCGGCGCCGGATTCCCGACCGGGGTCAAGTGGAGCTTCATGCCGCGGACTGCCCCCGGCCAGAAGTACGTCGTCTGCAACTCCGACGAGAGCGAGCCGGGCACCTGCCACGACCGCGACATCCTGCGCTACAACCCACATTCGGTGATCGAGGGCATGGCGATCGGCGGCTACGCGATGGGCGCGACCGTCGGCTACAACTACATCCGCGGCGAGTTCCTGGCCGAGCCGTTCCCGCGCTTCGAGGCGGCACTTGCGGAGGCGTACTCCGCGGGGCTCCTGGGCCGCGACATCCAGGGCTCCGGCATCGACTTCGACTTGCACGCGGTTGCCGGGGCGGGCGCCTACATCTGCGGCGAGGAAACTGCGCTCCTCGAGTCGCTCGAGGGGAAGCCCGGAAAGCCGCGCTTCAAGCCGCCCTTCCCGGCAAACTTCGGCCTGTTCGGTAAGCCGACGACGATCAACAACACGCTGAGCTTCGCCACCGTGCCCGCGATCATGCGCAAGGGCGCAATGTGGTTCGCCGAGCTCGGCGTGCCGAACGCGGGAGGCACAGCAATCTTTTCAGTGTCCGGCCACGTCGCGAAACCAGGCAATTACGAGCTGTCGCTCGGAATTCCGTTCCGGGAATTGCTCGACATCTGCGGAGGCATGCGCGGCGGCCGCAAGCTCAAGGCCGTGATACCCGGAGGTTCGTCGGTCCCCGTGCTGCCTGCGGCGCTCATCGAGAATTGCACGATGGATTTCGACTCGCTGAAGAAGGCCGGATCCGCGGTCGGCACTGGGGCCGTCATCGTGATGGACGAGACCACCTGCATGGTTCGCGTGCTGGAACGCCTGTCGCGTTTCTACATGGCTGAGTCCTGCGGGCAGTGCACGCCCTGCCGTGAGGGCACGGGCTGGCTTACGCGCATGTTGCAGAGAATCCTGGCGGGGCAGGGACGCATGGCGGACCTCGACCTGCTGGTCCAGGTCGCCAACCAGATCGAGGGTCATACGATCTGTGCGCTGGGCGACGCCGCGGCCTGGCCCGTGCAGAGCTTCATGCGGCATTTCCGTCATGAATTCGTGTACATGATCGAGCACGGCGGCGAGAGCATCGTCGATGCCCCTGCCCGGGCGGTTGCATGAGCGAAGACACTGTCAACGTCGAAGTCGACGGCCGGCCGCTCAAGGCGCAGAAGGGCCAGATGATCATGCAGCTGACCGACCGGGCGGGCATTTACGTGCCGCGATTCTGCTATCACGAGAAGCTCTCGATCGCGGCCAACTGCCGGATGTGCCTCGTCGAAGTCGAAAAGGCGCCGAAACCGATGCCGGCCTGCGCGACACCGGTCGCCGAAGGCATGAAAGTCTTCACGCGCTCTGCGCGGGCGCTTGCGGCGCAGAAAGCGACAATGGAGTTCCTGCTGATCAACCATCCGCTCGACTGTCCTATCTGCGACCAGGGTGGCGAGTGCGAGCTGCAGGACCTGGCGCTCGGCTTTGGGAGCGCTCATTCGCGATTCGATGAGCGGAAGCGCGTCGTCAAGGACAAAAATCTCGGGCCGCTCATCTCGACCGACATGACGCGCTGCATTCACTGCACGCGCTGCGTCCGGTTCACTGCGGAGATCGCCGGTTTCCAGGAGCTCGGCGCGACGGGCCGCGGCGAATGGATGGAGATCGGCACCTGGATCGAGAAAAGCGTCGATCACGAGCTGTCCGGAAACGTCATTGACCTATGCCCGGTCGGCGCGCTCAATTCGAAGCCCTTCCGCCATCGTGCTCGCTCCTGGGAGATGACCGAACACGCGCTCGTCTCGCCGCACGACGGAACCGGCACGAACCTCTGGGGCCATGTGCTGCGCGGCCGGCTGATGCGCGTCGTGCCGCGCGCCAACGAAGCGATCAACGAGACCTGGATCGCGGACCGCGACCGGTTTTCGTATGAAGGTATCTACGCGGCCGACCGCCTGCGCGCCCCGATGATGCGCGTGGAGGGTCAGTGGCGCGAAGCGACTTGGGAGACGGCGCTGGAGGCTTCGGCGGCGCTGCTGCGCGAGGCACAGCAGGAGCAGGGGGCAGGGCGCCTCGGGTTCCTCGCGGCCCCTGGAGCCACCAGTGAGGAGGCATATCTTTTCGGGCGTCTGGCACGGGGCCTCGGCTCGCACAACATCGATTCACGCCTGCGCCAGCGCGATTTCTCGGACCCAGCCGGCGACCCGGTCTTCCCCGGTCTCGGCATTGCGTTGCGCGACATTGAAAGCCTCGAGGGTTTGCTGCTGGCGGGCTGCCACGTGCGCGACGAGGCGCCGATCGTGGCGCACCGCGTCCGCAAGGCAGCGCTTGCCGGTTGCAGGGTGAGCCTGCTCACGACGCAGCACCAGCAATGTCATTTCCCGGTGCTGCAGCAGACCGTTGCCGATGCGGCGGACCTCGCCCCGGAACTCGCCGCGCTCGCGGGTGCGGGACCGATGACCACGGCGCGCCAGGCCGTGCTCGATTCGTTGTCGTCCGCCCGCGCCGCGATCGTGCTGGGTGGCGTGGCCATGCGTCACACGCATTTCGCTGACATCCGTGCGGCCGCGGCGGCGCTCGCCGCCCGTACCGGTGCGACGCTCGGTTTCCTGCCGGATGGCGGCAATGCCTGCGGTGCGGCGCTCGCCGGTGCAGTGCCTCACCGCTTGCCGGGCGGACTTCCCGATCCCCGGGCCGGACTCGATCTAGGGCGCATGCTGGAATCCCCGCTCGCGGCTTACATGCTCCTGGGCGGCATAGAGCCCGCACTGGACATCGGCTACCCAGGCGCGGCGCAAGCTCTGGCCGGTTGCAGTCGCGTGATTGCGATTACGCCCTATGCGGATCCCTCCGTGCTTGCCTGCGCGCAAATCCTCCTGCCCATGGGAGTGTTTGTCGAGACATCGGGCAGCTATGTGAATGTCGAGGGGCGTTGGCAGGAATTCCGCGGATGCGCACAGCCGCTCGGTGATTCACGCCCGGGCTGGAAGATCCTGCGAGTGCTCGCGAACCTGCTCGGGCTCGAGGGCTTCGACTACGAGAGCTCGGCCGACGTACTGGCGGAACTCCGGGCCGCGGCCCGCGGTGCAAGCTACGATGGCCGGCCCCCGGCTGGCCGGGAACTCCAGTCAGAGCGCCGCGGAAGCACTTCGACGCTGCCGATCTACGGCGTCGACGCCGTCGTCCGCCGCGCAGCCTCCCTGCAGCTGACCCGCGCGGCGCAGAACGGCGCAGGGCGCAGGGGCTGAGCCGTGCCGGACTTCGTCATGAACTGGTGGTCGGGACTGGTGCCGGAACTGCAGTCGACAATCCTCGTCACCGTGCAGATCGTCGGCGTCCTGATCGCCGTCGTGATCGCGGTCGCGATGCTGACGCTCGCGGAGCGCAAGGTGATCGGCTACATGCAACTGCGGCGCGGACCCAACCGAATTTCGTTCTTCGGCATGCCATTCCTTCATGGCCTCGCCCAGCCTTTCGCGGACGTGATCAAGCTGCTGCTCAAGGAGATCATCGTACCGGGGAAGTCGTCGCGTTTCCTGTTCCTGCTCGCGCCGCTGATCGTGCTGGTGCCCGCGATGGCGACTTGGGCGGTGATCCCGTTCTCGCCCGGATTCGTACTGGCCGACATCGATGCGGGCCTGCTGTACGTGCTCTCGCTCACCTCGGTCGGCGTATACGGCGTGATCCTCGCGGGCTGGGCCAGCAACTCGAAATATGCATTCCTGGGCGCCATGCGTTCCGCCGCCCAGATGGTTGCCTACGAGATCGCCATGGGGTTTGCGCTCGTCGGCGTGCTGATGGCCGCGGGCAGCCTCAACCTGGGCGAAATCGTTCGTGCCCAGGCTGGCGGAACAGGAAGCTGGAACTGGCTCTGGCTGTTCCCGCTTTTCATCGTTTACTTTGTCTCGGGCCTTGCCGAGACGAACCGCGCGCCGTTCGACGTCGCCGAAGGCGAGTCGGAAATCGTCGCAGGTTTCCACGTCGAGTACTCGGGTGCCGCATTCGCCTCGTTGTTCGCGCTGCCCGAATACGCGAACATGATCCTGATCTCGGCTCTGACTGCCGTGCTCTTCTTCGGCGGGTGGCTGTCGCCGTTCCAGGGTTACCTGGCCAATGATGCCTTCCTGGCCAAGCCCGGCTTTTTCTGGTTGTTGCTCAAAATCAGCTTCTTCCTGTTCGTGTTCCTATGGGTGCGGGCGACTTTCCCGCGCTACCGCTACGACCAGATCATGCGCCTCGGCTGGAAGGTGCTGATCCCGATCACGCTGATCTGGATCGCGGTCGAAGGCCTGATGGCGTGGCTGCATGTCGGCCCGTGGAAAGCGTGAGGCAACCATGAAGCGCGTGCGGTCACTGGTGCAGACGCTGTTCCTTTCCGAGCTCCTGCGCGGGCTCACGGTCACCGTGCGCAATTTTTTCCGGCGCAAGGTCACGCTGAATTACCCGGAGGAAAAGACCCCGCAGTCGCCGCGTTTCCGTGGACTGCATGCGTTGCGCCGCTACCCGAACGGGCAGGAACGCTGCATCGCCTGCAAGCTCTGCGAGGCCGTGTGCCCGGCGCTTGCGATCACCATCGAATCGGATGTCGGCGCCGACGGCACGCGCCGCACGACGCGTTACGACATCGACCTCTTCAAGTGCATTTATTGCGGGTTCTGCGAGGAGGCCTGCCCTGTCGACGCGATCGTCGAAACGCGCATCCACGAGTACCACATGGAAAACCGGGGCGAGAACATCATGACCAAGGACAAGCTGCTCGCGATCGGCGAAAAGTACGAAGCGATGATTGCCGCTGACAAGGCGTCGGACTCGCAGTTCCGGTAGGTTCCATGCTCGTCGAAATCCTGTTCTGGAGTTTTTCCGCGGTGCTGGTCGGCGCCGCGCTCGGCGTCATCCTGTCGCGGAATCCCGTGCACTCCGTACTCTACCTAGTGCTTTGCTTCTTCAATTCCGCAGTCCTGTGGCTCCTGATCCAGGCCGAGTTCCTGGCCATCGTGCTGGTGCTGGTCTATGTCGGCGCGGTCATGGTGCTGTTCCTGTTTGTCGTGATGATGCTCAACATCAACCTCGAGAAGATCCGGGAGGGATTCGTGCGCAATGCGCCGCTTGGCGCGCTGATCGCCTTCATCATGGTATTCGAGCTTGCCTACGTGCTGTGGGTGCGCCACCTCGGAATCGAACTGCCGGGCGCGGTAGTGCCGGTCGCGCAGGGCCAGAGCAACACCGCCGAGATCGGTGCAGTGCTCTATACGCAGTATGCTTACCCGTTCCAGCTCGCGGCGGTCGTGCTCCTGATCGCCATCGTCGCGGCGATCACGCTGACCATGCGCCGCCGCCCGGGCCTCAAGGTGCAGAACATCGCGAGCCAGGTGGCCGTACGGGCCGTTGACCGCGTGCGGCTCGTCAGCATGCCGGTGGAGCGGGAGCCATGATCACGCTCTCGCACTACCTGCTGCTTGCGGGCATCCTGTTCTCGATTGCCGTGGCGGGCATCTTCATCAACCGCAAGAACCTGATCCTGCTGTTAATGTGCATCGAGTTGATGCTGCTCGCGGTCAACTTCAACTTCATCGCATTTTCCCGCTTCCTCGGCATCCTCGATGGCCAGGTATTCGTATTCTTCATCCTGACGGTGGCGGCGGCCGAAGCCGCGATCGGGCTCGCGATCCTCGTGGTCCTGTTCCGCCAGCGCCGCAGCATCGATGTCGAGGACCTCGACGCCATGAAAGGTTGAGCGTGAGCTTCGAAAGCCTTTGCCTGCTCATCGTTCTCGCGCCGCTCGCGGCGGCGATCGTCGCCGGCTTCGGTGGCCGCTTCATCGGCCGGTCCGGTGCACACACGATCTGCATCGCCGGCGTCGCGGTGTCATTCGCCGCGTCGGTCTGGATCCTGAAGCAGATGCTGGACGGCGCGCCGGTATTCAACCAGGCCGTCTACACCTGGGGTGTCAGTGACGGGCTCCGGATGGAGATCGGGTTCCTGATCGACAACCTGAGCGCGCTGATGATGACCGTTGTCACATTTGTCTCGCTCGCCGTGCACGTGTACACGATCGGCTACATGCGCGAGGACCCGGGGTACACGCGTTTCTTCGCCTACATCTCGCTGTTCACGTACGCGATGCTCATGCTCGTGATGTCGAACAATTTCCTGCAGCTGTTCTTCGGCTGGGAAGGCGTTGGTCTCTTGTCCTACCTTTTGATCGGGTTCTGGTACCGGCGACCGACCGCGATTTTCGCAAGTTACAAGGCATTCATCGTCAACCGCATTGGAGATTTCGCCTTCATCGTGGCGATCGCGATCATCGTCGCCTATATGGGCAGCCTCGACTATGCAGAGGTTTTCCAGCGAATCTCGCGTGCGATTGGCCATGACCTGTACCTGACCCCGGGCGAGCCCTCCAGGGTCATCACGGTGATCTGCGTCGGCCTCTTCCTCGGCGCCATGGGAAAATCGGCCCAGGTGCCGCTGCACGTCTGGTTGCCGGACTCGATGGAGGGCCCGACACCGATCTCCGCCCTGATCCACGCGGCGACGATGGTCACTGCGGGCATCTTCATGGTCGCGCGCCTGTCGCCGCTGTTCCAGATGTCGCCGGACGCGCTGCACTTCATCATCGACATCGGGGCGACCACTGCGCTTTTCATGGGACTCCTCGGCCTCGTCAACAACGACATCAAGCGCGTGATCGCCTATTCGACCCTGTCGCAGCTCGGGTACATGACTGTGGCGCTCGGAGCGGGCGCGTATGGCGCCAGCATCTTCCACTTGATGACGCATGCGTTCTTCAAGGCCCTGCTGTTCCTGGCGGCCGGTTCGGTGATCATCGCTATGCACCACGAACAGGACATGCGGCGGATGGGCGGGCTCAGGAAGTACATGCCCATCACCTATTGGACCTGTCTGGTCGGCTCGCTCGCATTGATTGGCTTCCCGGGCTTCTCGGGCTTCTTCTCCAAGGACATCATCATCGAGGCGGTCCGCCACAGCCGGACTGAGGATTCCGGCTACGGCTACTGGTGCGTGCTGATCGGCGTCTTCGTGACGGCGCTCTACACGTTCCGCCTGGTGTTCATGACCTTTCACGGCAAGGAGCGCATGGATGAGCACACGCGCGAGCACCTGCACGAGAGCCCCTGGGTCGTCACGCTGCCGCTCATCGCGCTTGCGATTCCGTCAATCGCGATCGGCTGGCTGACGGTCGGGCCGGTCGTTTTCGGTGACTTCTTCGCGGGCGCGATTGCGCAGGCGCCGCATGGGCCGCTTGCCGTGCTGGGGGAGGAGTTTCACGGGCCCGCGGCCTTCACGCTGCACGCCCTGCGCTCGCCGGCGCTCTACCTCGCGCTGGGTGGTATCGCCACGGCCTGGTACCTCTATCTCAAGCGGCCCGAACTGCCTGAACGAATCGCGACCCGCTATGCGCGGCTCTACCGGCTGCTGGTCAACAAGTACTACTTTGACTGGTTCAACGAGAACGTCATCGCGACGGGCGTGCGGAACTTTGGCACGAGCCTGTGGAAGCGCGGTGACGAGACCGTTATCGACGGCTGGCTCGTCAATGGCAGCGCCCGCGCCGTCGGGGCGCTGGCGGCCGTCGTTCGCCGCGTGCAGTCCGGCTACCTGTACCACTATGCCTTCGCCATGATCATCGGCCTGTCGCTGTTGCTCGGCTGGCTGTTGCTGAGGTCCTGAGATGGAGGCACCGGCGAGAATCCTGAGCTGGCTCATCTGGCTCCCCATCGCAGCGGGCCTGGTCGTGCTGCTGATCGGCGAGCGACGCATCGCACTCGGGCGCTGGGTGGCGCTCGGCGCCACGCTGGCGACACTCGGGCTCTGCGTGCCGTTGTGGTGCGGATTCGACCTCACGACGCCGGCGCTGCAGTTCGGCGAGCGCGAAGCCTGGATCGGTGCGCTCAACGCCTGGTACCAGCTCGGCATCGACGGCATCGCGCTTCCGCTGATCGTGCTGACGGCCTTCATGACGCCACTCGTCGTGATCGCAGCCTGGGACAACATCGAGAAGCGGCCGGCGCAGTACTTTGCGTCATTCCTCGTGATGGAAGGACTGATGATCGGCGTGTTCGCCGCCGCAGACGCGCTTCTTTTCTACGTGTTCTGGGAGGCAATGCTGATCCCGATGTTCCTGATCATCGGCATATGGGGCGGAACGCGGCGCGTCTACGCCACCATCAAGTTCTTCCTCTACACGTTCCTTGGCTCGGTCCTGATGCTGGTCGCGCTCATCTGGCTCTATCTCGCCGGCGGCAGTTACGAGATAGCCGCCATGCAGCGGCTGCCGATCGGCATGACCGAGCAGGTGCTCCTATTCCTCGCGTTCTTCGCCGCTTTCGCGGTCAAGGTACCCATGTGGCCGGTACACACCTGGTTGCCGGATGCGCACGTCGAGGCGCCGACGGGTGGTTCCGTGATCCTGGCGGCAGTCATGCTGAAGATGGGTGGTTACGGCTTCCTGCGATTCAGCCTGCCAATCGCGCCGGACGCAAGCCACGAGCTCGCCTGGCTGATCATCACGCTGTCGCTGGTCGCAATCGCCTACATCGGCTTCGTCGCGCTGGCGCAGCGCGACATGAAGAAACTGATCGCCTACTCGTCAATTGCGCACATGGGCTTCGTCACGCTGGGCGCTTTCGTCGCTTACCGGATCCTGAGAACCACCGGCGCGATCACTGGAGCAGGCATGGGTCTCGACGGCGCCATGGTGCAGATGGTGTCGCACGGACTCGTGTCGGGCGCGCTATTCCTCTGCGTCGGCGTACTCTACGATCGCCTGCATACGCGGGACATCTCGGCGTACGGCGGTGTCGTGAATACCATGCCGGTATTCGCGTTCTTCGCCGTGCTGTTCGCCATGGCAAATGCAGGCCTACCGGGCACGTCGGGCTTCGTTGGCGAATTCCTTGTCATCGTCGCGAGTTTCAAGGCGAACTTCTGGTACGCCTTCGTCGCGGCCCTCACGCTGATCCTCGGCGCTTCTTACACGCTCTGGCTCGTGAAGCGCGTGATCTGGGGGGATGTGGGCAACGACGGTGTCGCGTCCCTCAAGGACCTGAACCCGCGCGAGTTCATCGTGCTCGCGGCGCTCGCGATCGCAGTACTGTTTATCGGAATCTGGCCCGCGCCGCTGCTCGACGCGATGCGGCCGACGATTGGATTCCTGGTCGAACAGCTGATGGTCAGCAAGCTCTGAGGCCCGCGCAATGGACGGCTCGCCCATGACACTGACGATCGCGGACGTTCTGCCGGCAGCAGCGGAGATATTCGTTGCGCTCGCGGCCTGTGTCCTGCTGCTCATTGAGGCGGTGTTCGGCGCACGCGCGCGCAACACGATGTTCCTGCTCTCGATCGCGGCGCTCGCGGGGGCGGCCTGGATTTCGTCCGAAGTCGCTGGCGTAGGTCGCGCCGTCATCTTCAGCGGCCATTTCGTCGCGGACCCGATGGGCACGGTTCTCAAGCTGTTTGCCTACGGCGTGGCCGCCGTGACGCTGCTGTACTCGCGGGACTACCTCGAGCGGCGCGGGCTGCTGCGTGGCGAATACCTGGTGCTCGCACTTTTCGCCATGCTGGGTATCCAGGTCATCGTATCGGCGGGGAGCCTGCTTACGCTCTACCTCGGCATCGAAATCATGTCGCTGTCACTCTATGCCATGGTCGCATTCGACCGGGATGACGGCATCGCTGCCGAGTCCGCGATGAAGTACTTCGTGCTTGGCGCGATCGCATCCGGTGCGCTGCTGTACGGGATCTCAATCGTCTACGGCGTTACCGGCAGCATCCTGCTGGATGCCATCGCAGCCTCGGTCGCTAGCGGCGGCACGCCGCCAATCGGCCTCCTGTTCGGGCTCGCTTTCATCGTTGTCGCCGTGGCGTTCAAGTTCGGCGCCGTGCCCTTCCACATGTGGCTGCCGGACGTTTACCAGGGCGCGCCGACCCCGGTAACCCTGTTCGTGGGGGCTGCACCCAAGATCGCGTCGTTCGCATTTGCAATGCGCGTGCTGGCGGAGGGGCTTGGAGGCATCGCCGACGCCTGGCAGGGCATGCTCATCGTCCTCGCCACACTGTCGATGATCCTGGGCAATGTGGTCGCGATCGCGCAATCGAATATCAAGCGCATGCTCGCGTACTCGACCATCTCGCACGTCGGATTCATCCTGCTCGGCGTGCTAGCGGGCAACGCGGCCGGCTATCGCGCGGCGATGTTCTACACGTTGAGCTACGTGATCATGACGACGGCCGCTTTCGGTGTCGTGCTCTGGCTGTCCCGCAAGGGTTTCGAGGCGGACGTACTGGATGACTACAAGGGCCTCAACCGGAGAAACCCCTGGTTCGCGTTCGTCATGCTGCTCGTCATGTTCGGCCTGGCGGGGGTTCCGCCCACCGTCGGATTCTGGGCGAAGCTGCAGGTGATCGCTGCCGTACTCAATGTCAACCTGACCTGGCTGGCCGCCCTGGCCGTGTTGATGTCCGTGGTCGGCGCCTACTATTACCTGCGCATCGTAAAGCTCATGTACTTCGATGAACCAACGGCAACCGACCCGGTCGAAGCGAAAATCGCCGTGCGCGTCATGCTGAGCCTGAATGGCCTGGCGATCCTGATACTGGGCGTGTACCCCGGGTTACTGCTCAGGTTATGCGAGCATGTGCTACCGTAAGACACTGGAATTTCAGGAGATCTGACATAGTGCAGGTCCCGGGCTCGCGGCAAGGCGAACGAACCCGCAAAAGTAGAAATGGGCGTTCCGGGTGGCTGTCGGAAGGTCTGGATTTACATCAAAGAGGGAGTCGGATGATGCGAGGGATGTTGCTGGCCGTTCTGATGGCATTCGTCGCTGGCAGCGCGCTGGCAGGTGACGGGGATAGCGCAATCGGCAACGACACGCCGACCGCGGACCAGGCGCAGGACAAGGTAAAGGCGGATACGGCGGATGAAGCCAGAGAGCCTGAGCCGTTCAAGGTGCCAGCCGGCTATCAGGCCAAGAAACGCGGCAAGAAAGTCATGTACTGCAAGAAATCAATGGAGAGCGGCACGCGCTTCGCGCAGGAAAAGTGCTACAGCGAGGAGCAGTTGCGGCAGATGGAAATGGCCCGTGAGCAGGACCAGACGACCTTTGACCAGAAGCGAAAAGTGTGCCCAGGCCTGGAAAACTGCAGCGGCGGCTGAATACTTCCATTGGAGCGCTGACATGTTGAAAATGCTCGGTGTTCTGGTCATGAGCCTGATGGCAACCATCGCGCTCGGCCAGGAATCAAAGGTGGCCGATGAAACGCCGGCGGCAGAACAGGCGAGCGAAAATGCCGAGGCCAAGACGACGACGACCGCCGCAGACCAGACGAAAGAGTTCAAGCCGCCTCTGGGTTTCCAGACCAAGAAGCGCGGCAACCTGACGCTCTATTGCAAGCGGGAGACCACTGTCGGAACGCGCTTCAAGACCGAGAAGTGCTACAGCGAGGATCAGGTGCGCGATTACATCATCGCGCAGCAGGAGAACAAGCGAGACATCGACCGGATCCGGTCGACATGCTCGAGTGGCGTAAGCGGGGGCCCTTGCGTGCACAATTGACTCGGGTTTTTTGGTCTGGGCTAGCGGATTTGTAAAGTACTTCTCCTGCCGACTATAATTCGCGCCCCTGTTGCGGGGTGGAGCAGTCTGGCAGCTCGTCGGGCTCATAACCCGAAGGTCGCAGGTTCAAATCCTGCCCCCGCTACCACTTTAGAGAACCCCGGCCGCGCGCCGGGGTTTCTGTTGCTGCCCCGCTGTGAGTTGATTGGCGATTTTTTCCAACCGACAAATCCTTATTGCTCAGGCAGTCTCGCGTCGAACTTGATCGCTGCCAGTTGCTCCGGCGCCTTGCGGATTTTCCTAAGGAACGGCAGCCAGCGTGGGTCATCGTGGAGACTGGCCAATTGCGGGTGGATTGGGAAACTCACCTCACCACTATCGTGATAGGCCACGGCCTTGTTTAACCACTCGAATGCACGATCAGACTCACCCCGCACAGCCAGTATCCTGGCGACGCAGGAGGCCCAGGTCTTATCGTGCTTCGCAATCAACTCGGCGAGCGCCGCATCGGAGGCTGCCGATCGCCCCAGCATGTGGTAGGCCATTGCCAAGCCGGTCAAGCGCCAGCCTGCTTCCGGCTCTGCCTGCATCTCCGTCAACGCGCCTTCATAGTCGCCCTTCAGCAACAACGCAGCACCGATGTCGTAATGCGCCTCGATCATGTCCGGGCTCAAGGTCAATGCGGCACGAGCGCTGGCGATGGACTCGTTCAAGCGTTCGCCCATCCCGTAACTCCAGGCAAGCGCTACATGCAAACTGGGATTCATCGGATCGTGAGCCACTGCGTATTGATTGAGCGCGATGGCGGTTTTGGAGCGTCCGAGAACGGTGGCCAGTTCTGCGGCTCGCATGAGGATATGCGTATTGCCTGGCGCCAGTGCCAATGCCTGCTCCGCATGCTGTGCCGCTGCTGCCAGATCGTTGTCGTAGTGAATCGCGATCATGCTGAGGCCGGTGTGCGCCAACGCGTACTCCGGATCGATCGCCAACGCTTTGTCATATGACTTGCGCGCCAGCCGGTAACCCTCATCGGTGGGGACCCGGCCCAGAAACGCCTGCTCACTGTAGGTGTCTGCCAATCCACTCCAGGCGGCGGCGTAGTTGGGGTCAATCGCCAGCGCCTGTTGGTAGAGCGCGATGGACCGGTCGAATGCGATTTCATATTGGTCGTACAGCTGGCGGGCCTGCAAGTAAAGCGCGTAGGCATCGGTGTTGACTTTGGTCGCTTTCGGTGCCGCACCCAGCAATGTAATCTTTAGCTGCGCAACGACGGCACCGGCTATCTCGTCCTGAATCTTGAAAATGTCATCGAGTGGGCGATCGTAAGTTTCCGACCACAAATGCGTGCTGTCGGCAGCGCGGATCAGCTGCGCCGTGATGCGCAGCTTGTTGCCGGACTTGCGCACACTGCCTTCCACCACGTGGGCGACGCCCAGCCTCTTCGCGATCTCCGCGATTTCAATGTTCTGACCCTTGAAGGCGAACGAAGACGTGCGCGCGATCACTTTCAGTTCCGGAACCTGCGCCAGCAGGTTCAGCAGTTCCTCGGCAATGCCGTCCGACATGTATTCTTGATTCTTGTCGGCCGACATGTCCGCGAATGGCAGGACCGCGACTGATTTATCGGGAATTGCGGGCGTCTCCGGAGCGCTGACCGGCTGGCCAGGTGCTTCCGTGGCAGCGCGCTCATCCCGTTGCTCCAGCCCATGGTCCCTCCACAAGTAAGTTCCGCCGATGGCCAATAAGATGGCGATGATCATCAGTTCAGTGCCGTTGACGCGGCGTAACCCACGCGCGCCGTGGTACCACGAGAGCGTGATGACGATGGGCACTCCCAAGATCAGCAGAAGCGTAAAAATACGCAGCAGGCCGTGTGACCAGCCCAGAGAATCGCCGAGCATCTCGGCGCCGTGCAACAGGGTGTAGGCGAGCGCCAGGTAGGCGAGCGTCCACTGCGCAACCTTGTGTTGTTTAATCCGATCCCATACGGCGAAAGTCGGCGCAACCGCTGGCGGCGTTTTCACAACCGCTGCCGGCGATGGATCTACCGGTTCAGCGTTCGACGGCTCGGGACCTTCCGGCGGCGACTCAGCCATTGCGTCGGCTCTTGCGGCACAGGCCTATGGATCGTTATCGATTGCCCCGGGTGTCGTGTCAAGCAAACTGTTGTGCCCGCTCGGCGCGAAAAGGCTCGTTTATCGCGGCGACGAAGGTAAGCGTCGACGATTAGTGACTTACGCGGCCCGCTTCGGTTGAAGTCGGACGCTGGGTTACGAGATTAGCCGGACCCAAGTCGTACCTTGTATATAAGCCCCGTAAACGAGCCCCCTCTACCACTTTCAAGAACCCCGGCCTAGCGCCGGGGTTTCCACTAGTGCCGTAGCAATCGTCCTCCGGTTACACCGGTGGCAGCGCGTGAGGTGTACCGGTGACTCGGGCGCCAGCGCAGCAATGGCTCGTTTTCTTGCTCCGGTCGGACCGGTGACCTAATATCGGCCGGCGGAGGGAAACAACCATGAAACTTCATGCACTGCTACTGGGCCTCGGATCTGCTCTTATTCTCGCAGCTTGCGCACAGAAACCAATCCAAGCGCCTGACACGACTGCAGCAGACACCGCCGCGATCCATTCTTGGGTCGATCAGTTCGTGAGCAACTGGAACGCGGGCAACTTTGCAGCCATGGGTCCGACGCTGGCCGAAGATGTGGTGTTGATGCAGCCGGTCGGGCCGGCGATCAGCGGCCGCGATGCCGTCCTCGAGTCCGTCTCCAAAGCATATGACGGCAAAATCCTCCAGCAGACGGCGATGGTCGATGAAGTCATCGTAAACGGCGACTACGCTTATGCGCGGGGCACTTGGCAACAGAACCCGACCGCATCGGCCGGCGCCGATGTGAAGGCGACCAACGGCAAGTGGTCCGTGCTCTACAAGCGCGGTGCCGATGGCGGCTGGCAGAACTCGCGCTGGATGTGGAATCAGGATGCCGGGCCGCCGCCGGTTGCCGGCAGCTAATGACTGTGGCTAGTTTCTAATGGGAATCCGCACGAGTGATATAGGTTGAATCGTGCCCCCGCTACCACTACATCTGGAGGCCCCGGCGCCGTGCCGGGGCTTTCGTTTGTGCTACGCCTCAAACTCGTGGTGCCTTGATTGGCTCCTGCGCGGCGCACATGCCGCCGATGATTTGCCAGCGATCGCCGGTCTTCATCCAGGTATGCGTGAACTTGCGCCAGAGATCGACGCCGCTTCGGGTGCCGTCCCCGTAATCGTAGACGTACTCGGCGGCGTAGTGAACGACGACCGTGTCGTTGCCGAATTCCTGGATGGCCATCGGCTTCAGGTTGTAGGTCAGCTTCCATCCATTGTCGCGGATGTCGCGGACCCAGTTACCAATGACTTTTTTTCCGGTAGGGTTCCACTCGAAGCAGGGCCAACCGACGAAATCGTCGTGCCAAAGCTTGACGTAGGCCTCCACATCGCCCGCGCTGACGTATCGCCAGTAGTCTTCTTCGAGTTTCCAGACAGCCTGTTCGGCAGAGGTTCTTTCTTCGGCATACAGAACCGGCGCCAGCCAGACGCCAATAAGAATAATGGCCATTGGTCCGCGCATTTTGTTGGCTCTCACCGTAGCGCCTCGGGGCAGGCCACGCGAGTCTAGTAGGTTTTGTACGCAACGACTGGCAATGTCCGCCATTGGTTAAGAACCGACGATCTCATTGTTTCAGCGGTGTGCGACCCAACTGCTCGCGCGGAGATCGTGTATCCCGTGTCGCATTGCGCAAGGACAAGAAAGGCCGCCGCGGTCAGCGGCGGCAAATCTGATAATGCGCTACGTGTTGGCTATTTCTTGATGTTCGAGTCATGAGAGGCAACGCATTGCCACTTTCCATCGGGCATTTTGACCCATGTATCCGTCCAGCGTGAATGTGAATTGAAAGGCTTTCCCGACTCATCGGTCCCTTGACCCTTAAAGCCGCCCGTCGCGATGGCTGTGTCACCAAATACCGTCACTTTCACATCTTCATATTCGACACTCGAATACTTGGTAGCTTTCGCAGATGCCAGCGATTCGGTCTTGTTGCTGACTTTCCCGTCGCTGGATGTATTCGAGAACCTGTCTGCCAACAGTGGAGCGACGAGATCGGGATTATTCGTCTTCTGTGACTGCATCCACTGATTTTCGAGCGCCGCGACAGCTTTCTCGATCGCGCCGCTCGGCTGTTGAGCCTGCGACAAAGAAGCGTTCCCCAGTGAGAGCAAAGCGAGCAGACACCAGAGCCATGTTCTTTTCATAGAAATCCCCTTGCTGTTGAATTGTGCGGCTATTTCGGCCAAGGCCTCGAAAGCCGATGCGCCGATTGATTAGATACCCGAAGCAGGAGACTGTCCAATTGGACCTGGAGACAACTACGGAAGTTGACGATGGGCGGAGGAGAAGACTCTGCTCTCATGTACAGGATAGAGGATGCCGCGAACAGACGGTCTGATGCTGGGATTTACAATGTCGGGCTGTCCGAGGAGGGAAGTGATACACAGCAATTAAACATGAACGAAATCAAGGATCGTCAAAATCCAAATCACGCCCCCGCTGCCAAGTATGCAAAGAGGCCCCGGCCAAGCGTCTGGGCTTTCCTGTGTCGAACCGGTGATCCTGCGGATGAGTCTTTCGGCCGTGACCTTTGTTCGAGGAGTTTTGACGGCTTCCTGAGCTGCGCACATGCTGCCGCTGTACTGCCAACCATCGCCGGCCTTCAGCCAGGTGTGCGTGAACCTGCACCAAATGATCGCACCGCTCGTGGTGCCGACACCGCGGCGGATTGATCGTCGATCGGGAACACGCGGTGGGCGCCGACCGAGTCACCGATATTGCATCCGCTTCGATACAGCACATGAACAATTGGCACGACCTGTACCATCTGGATCGCAGGCTTAGGCGCATTTTGCCCAGCGGTGACATCCACGACTGCCGAACCCAGCGCACGACCCAAGCTTTTCCACATGCGAACTCCGATGATTCGATGGCGAACCCGCCTGCTATGATAAGAGCCTGACACGGAGGACATCCGGATGTCGCCATTGCGTCGCCGCATTGGACTGCTGGCCGTTCTGGGCTGGGTTGCGTGGATTGCTCCGGCGACGCCTGCTCTGTCCGGCAGCGGCACGGTCGTCCTGGTCGAAATCAAGGACGCGATCGGGCCAGCGACCAAAGAGCACTTTCTGACTGCGCTGGAGCATGCCGAAGAGTCCGGTGCCGAGCTGCTTGTGCTGGTGTTGGACACCCCGGGTGGGCTCGACGTTGCCATGCGCGACATGATTCAGGGCATCCTCGCATCCAAAATCCCAGTCGCGACTTTCGTTGCGCCATCTGGCGCCCGTGCGGCGAGCGCCGGAACGTTCATCCTCTATGCGAGCCACATTGCGGCAATGGCGCCCGGCACCAATGTTGGCGCGGCTACCCCGGTACCGATCGGTGGCTCGCCGTCGGCGGATGAGAAAGACCACGCCGCGCGTGACGACGACGGGCGGAAGACCGAGACCCCGCGCGCCGGTAGCGCATCCGATCGCAAGGCGGTCAACGACGCCGTCGCCTACATCCGCAGCCTCGCAGACCTTCGTGGCCGGGATACCGAGTTTGCCGAGGCGGCGGTTCGGGAGGCGGCGAGCCTGCCTGCCCAGAAGGCGCTCGAGCGCGGCGTCATCGATCTCATCGCGACCGATGTGCCGGAGTTGCTTGAAGCGCTCGATGGACGCGAGATCAGAATGGGGCACGAAACACGCAGTTTGAAGACAAAGGGCGCCGTTGTCGAGCGCATAGAAATGAACTGGCGCACTTCGTTACTCGCGGTACTGACGAATCCGCTGGTCGCCTACGGTCTGCTGATCATCGGTCTGTACGGCCTCATGTTCGAGGGCTACAACCCGGGTGCTGTTCTGCCCGGCGTGATCGGTGCAATTTGCCTGCTGCTTGGGCTATATGCATTGCAGGTGCTGTCCGTCAATTTTGCAGGTCTGACCCTCGTGGTGCTGGGCGTCGCCATGATGATTGCGGAGTTCTTCGTACCAAGCCACGGTGTGCTCGGTCTGGGTGGTCTGGTCGCATTCGTGATTGGCTCCGTCATACTAATGGATACTGACACGCCGGGGTTCGAAGCGAGTCGCGGGCTGGTCGGCGGCATCGCGACCTTTGCCGGCATCGCGATGCTCGCCACGATGTGGATGGCAGTGCGTGCACGGCGTCGGCCCATTGTGACTGGTGCGGAGCAGCTGGTCGGTGACCTGGCCGAGGCCATGATCGATTTCAGCGGGGAAGGTCAGGTCCGGATTTACGGGGAGCAGTGGAACGCAATCAGCCGCGTACCCGTGACTCGTGGACAGCGCCTGTGTATTGACCGCGTGGACGGGCTGACGCTCCACGTTTCGCCCAAAGAATGACTGGAGAAAACTGATGTTTGGTATGCCGATTTTCTGGGGTGTAATCGCCGTTCTCGCATTCATGCTGCTGAGCAACGCCATCAACGTGTTGCGCGAGTACGAGCGAGGCGTGATTTTCTTTCTTGGCCGCTTCGACGGCGTCAAGGGACCGGGACTCATTCTGGTGTGGCCGATCATCCAGAAGATGGTTCGGGTGGACCTGCGCACGATTGTGCTGGACGTGCCGAAGCAGGATGTCATCTCGCGCGATAACGTCTCGGTCAAAGTCAACGCTGTTGTTTATTTCAGGATCGTGGATCCAAGCAAGGCCATTATCCAGGTTGTAAATCCATTCGAAGCGACAAGCCAACTCGCGCAGACCACTTTGCGTTCGGTGCTGGGTCAACACGAGCTCGACGAGATGCTGTCGGAGCGTGATCGGCTGAACGCTGACGTGCAGAAGATCCTCGACTCCTCGACCGACGCATGGGGAATCAAAGTGTCGCATGTCGAAATCAAGCACATCGACCTCGACGAGACCATGATCCGCGCTATTGCCAAGCAGGCGGAGGCCGAGCGTACACGGCGCGCCAAGGTGATACACGCCGAAGGCGAGAAACAGGCGGCGGCGACGCTGGTCGATGCCGCGAAGCTGCTCGCCGCGGACCCGCGGGCGATACAGCTGCGCTACATGCAGACGCTCACGGAACTCGGAAATGAAAAAAGCACGACAATCGTATTCCCGATGCCGATGGACCTGCTCGCGCCGTTGGTGAAAAAGGTCGGCGGATCAGACTGATCAGCGGCCGGCGGGGGGATATTACTCGGCACAAGTGGGCTGATGTCCCCGCTACCACTTTCCAGTTCCCTGGCCTGGCACCGGGTTTTGCCTTCCGGCGTGCAATCGCCTATTCCGCAAGACCTCGACGCGCCGCTGCACGATTGTCGGTGCGCAGGACTTCAGTCCAGGTATGGGGTCAGCGCGGGGTAGGATCGCTTGAGTTTTACCAGTTGCCGATCAACGTGGCGGATGCGTCGATTCGCGTGGATGATCAGATACGTGCCGAGCGCGATCAGGACCGCATTGATCAGCATGACGGGTATGAGAAGACCAAGCACTTCGGTCGGGTCGTAATATTTTGACGTGGCGATCAAGGCACTGATTGTCGCAAGTGGCAGGGCAAACACCGCGATGCCGGTTCGCATGAGCGACAGGAAGGTGCGCTTTTCGGCAAGAATCAGTTGGGCCGCTCCCAGGATCAGCTGTTCCTCTTTGTCGTGCCCCGCGCTTGCATCCGTGGGAGATTGGTCTGCTCGCTCCTGCACCATGTTCCGCCCTCCAATGAGGATGTCTCGATGCGAACATTGGGGAAAATGTCGGCTGCCCGGTTCGCCAGCATAGTCGACACGCGACGCGACAACTTTTTGGTTGGGCTATTTCAAGATGCCCCACAGATAGCGGGAAAAGGACGCCCCGGTAGCCGATCATACGAACCCCGGCGCGGGCCAGGGTTTTCTTTTGGGTTGCAAACGCAGCGCTTCCAGTGCGAAGCATCGTATATATCGGTTGTTTTCCAACGGGATGTATGTGTTCTGCCGCACAGAAGCGTAAGAATTCGATGGGGCAGTATTCTGTGGCGAGCGGAGGACTGCGGGGTGATTCGTGTACGATCGTACGGCTCCGTACAGATCAGCAGGACAATCGTGAATATTCCTGATCAATCTCAATTCGCCATTGCCGAACGCGCGATCGCCGAGCCGCCTTTGCGCCAGTTGCTCACGCCGTTTGCCCACGCCGATAATCGTCGCGCCGCGTTCCAGCTGGTGACTACAGCCTTGCTGTTTATCGTGGGTTGGAGTGCCATGGCTCTGGCTGTTCGGCTGGCCTGGAACTATGGTGTTGTACTGCTGCTCGCGCTGCCGGTCGCCGGACTTTATGTTCGATTATTCATCCTTCAGCACGATTGTGGTCATGGCTCATTTTTCAGGAGCCAGCGCCTGAACGACGCGGTCGGCCGCGTGCTCGGCGTTGTGACGCTGATGCCGTATTCCTATTGGAGACGCACTCACGCGATCCATCATGCCACTTCCGGAAACCTGGACCGTCGTGGGGTCGGGGACATCGTGACCTTGAGTTTGAGCGAGTATGTCGCCGCAAGCCGGTGGAGGCGTATGGGCTATCGCTTCTACCGCAGCATGCCCGTGCTACTTGGCCTCGGGCCGATGGTCCAGTTTTTCTTCAAGCAACGGCTGCCGCTCGATCTGCCGCGCTCTTTCAGGAAAGAATGGGCCAGCATTTGGGCCAACAATGTCGCGCTGGTGCTGGTATTTGCCCTTCTCTCGCTGATACTTGGCTGGAAAACGGTGCTGCTTGTACACCTGCCCGTGTTTCTCCTGGCAGGAGCAGCGGGCGTATGGCTCTTTTACGTGCAGCACCAATTCGAAGGGGCTTACTGGGCAAAAGGCGATTCCTGGAAAATCGAGAGTTCGGCGGTCGAGGGCAGTTCCTACTACGATCTGCCGGCGATCCTGCACTGGTTCAGCGGCAACATTGGCTACCACCACTTGCATCACATGGCAACTCGGGTCCCGAACTACCGGCTTCGCGAGTGCTTCGACTCGCACCCGCGTCTGCAACGGGCTCCGCGCCTGACACTCAGGACCAGCCTGCGCTCAGCGCGGCTGCGGCTCTGGGATGCGCAGGCTCGACGCATGGTTCCATTCTCCGCGCTGGTCACGACGACACAGGTATGAAGCGATCCTGAGACAGGACCCGGGTTATGGCAGCGTGGGATTGGAATCGAAGCGGAATCCGGATGCGTGAAGCAGGTTGAATCGAGCCCCCTGCGACCTCTTACCAATACCCCGGCCCTGCGCCGGGGTTTCTGTTGTTGCGGCCAAAATCACTCAGCGACTTGCGGCGCGCCGGTTTGTGGGGGGTAGGCTGTCTCGTTGCGGACTTGTGCAGGAGGCGACCGGCCCATGGGCAAAGCAGGCGACGGCAAGCTCGGATTCTTGGCTGTGGTCTCGATCGGCGTCGGCGGGATGGTCGGAGGCGGGATTTTCGCGGTCCTTGGCCTGGCAGTGCAGCTGGCGCACGGCGGCACGCCGGTGGCCTTTGCGCTGGCAGGCTTGGTGGCGCTGCTCACGACGTATTCGTACGCAAAGCTTTCGGTGGCTTATCCGAGTCGGGGCGGTACCGTCACGTTCCTCGACCGCGTTTTCGGGTCCGGCATGTCGACCGGCAGCCTCAACGTGTTGTTGTGGCTGAGTTACGTCGTAATGCTGTCGCTATACGCGTTCGCGTTCGGCAGTTACGGTGCGACATTCTTGCCGGAGACGTGGCAAGCGATCGGCAAGCATGCATTGATCAGTCTCTGCGTGATCGCGATTGCAGGGTTTAATCTGCTCAGCGCTGAGTTGATCGGCAAAGCCGAGGGCTGGATCGTGGGATTGAAAGTGTCGATCCTGTTGTTCTTTGTCGGCGCTGGCCTTGTCGGCGTCAATGCTTCACTGATTGTGCCAAGCGCGTGGTCGCCGCCCCTGCAATTGGCGGCAGGCGGGATGATCATCTTTCTGGCCTACGAAGGTTTCGAGTTGATCGCCAATACGGCGCACGACGTGCGCGACGCGGCGAAGACGCTGCCGCGTGCGTACTACACAGCGGTCGGATTTGTGATCGCATTGTATGTGCTGGTCGCGCTCGTGACAGTCGGAAATCTTGCAGTGGACAAGATCGTGGCGGCCAAGGATTACGCGTTGGCGGAAGCGGCTCGACCCTTCCTTGGGCAGGCCGGCTTCAAGCTGATTGCGGTCGCGGCGATGTTGTCCACAGCATCCGCGATCAACGCTACGCTCTACGGTGCGGCGCGATTGAGTTATTGCATCGCGCGCGACGGTGAACTGCCGGCCATGCTGGAGCGAAAAGTGTGGGGTGAACCGGTGGAAGGTCTCTTGATCACCGCCGGACTGACGCTGTGCGTGGCTAACGCATTTGACCTGACGAGCATTGCAACGATGGGGAGCGGCGGGTTTCTGCTGATCTTCGCCGCGGTCAATGCCGCCAATGCGCGGCATGCGGCTCTTACCAAAAGCCGCGGCTGGATTTCGGCGACCGGGGCTGTTGCCTGCCTCATTGCACTCGGCGCGCTGGTCTGGCAAACATCCATGACCGCACCCGCGAATTTGTGGGTCTTGGCCGCGATGGCCGCCTTGGCAGTGGTGATCGAGGGCATTTACCGGCTGACGCAACGTGAGATTCGATTGCATGAATAGCGAACCGGCGCACCATTAATTTGCGCCATTCGATCCGGTAAAGACCAGCCAGTACCGAGCCGCACCATGGTCAGCCCAGTTGCGCGCGCAGCGCCCGTATTTCGTCTTCGAGGCGCCCAATCCGCTCGACATAGCTCAGCACCACGCTGACGCCGTATGGATCGAGGTCGAAATCGTGGCGTATTCGCGAGGCCGCCTTCGCCACGACGAGCCAGCGGGCCTCAAATGCCCACACCCGGGCATCCGGATCGCGAGGGAGCAGAGCGCCATAGCGCACCAGCTCGCGCAGCTCGCTTTCGGGAAGACCGGAAGCCCGCAGGAGCTGTGCCCAGGTCACCTCTGCAAGCGCATCGAGATGCATTGCGTCTTCGATGGGTGCGTTCATGGTGCGATCTCCTGCTCGAGGTGTGCGCGAGGATTGAAATTCGAGACTTCAGAAAGCTGCTTGTAGAGCGCGCTCTGCTTGGCGTCGGCGAGTGTCGGCACTTCGATGCGCAACTTTATGTAGAGGTTGCCAGCCGCGCCGCTGCCGCGAGTCATGCCACGGCCCGTCAGGCGTAGTTGCTGCCCGGCCCTCGTTCCAGCCGGGACCTTCAGCGTCACTGCGCCGGCAGGGGTCGGCACGTTCACGCTCGTGCCGAGAACCGCCTCCCATGGCGCGAGCGGCAGATCGAGATAGAGATCCTTGCCGGATACGCGATACAGCGGATGCGTGGCTACCTCGATATCGAGATAAAGGTCGCCGTCCGGGCCACCGTTCGCGCCTTTGCCTCCCTTGCCCGGGACCCGCAGTTTTTCGCCGTCAACGACGCCGCGTGGAATGCGGGTTTTTACATGGTGCGGCACGCGGCGCACGCCGCCCTCCGGGTCCCATTCGAGGACTGCCAGCTTTAGGTCGACTTCGGTGCCGTGGAACGCCTGTGCGAACGAGATGCGAACGACCGCCTCGTAGTCGCTGCCGGCCATCGGGCGCCTCGCATCGTGCGCGCCGGCGGCGCCCCGCCGCGCGGCGAGCCCGGCGAACAGGCTGGACAGATCGATGTCATCGAGGCCACCTTGCCCGTGCGCGAAGCGCTGACCCCAATCCGGTGGCGGGTGAAAATCCTGACCGGGCGTGTAGCTGCCAAGCTGGTCGTATGCGGCGCGCTTTTCCGGATCCTGAAGCGTTTCGTACGCTTCGGCCATCTCCTTGAACTTTTCCTCGGCGTCCTTCTCCTTGGATACATCAGGGTGATATTTGCGCGCGAGCCGGCGATAGGCGGTCTTGATGGCGTCCGCCGACGCATCGCGTTTCACGCCGAGAATCGCGTAGTAGTCCTTGTACTTCATGCGGGCGCCTCTGCCGATTCTGGTACCGCTATTATGAGGCCGGCGCAACGAGGGAAACCCGGTGATTCTCTCTGAGAACCAGACTGCTCTAGCTGCGGCGGTAGTCCGGATATTTCGTGCGTCAGGAAGACACTCCTTGTCAGTGCTCAGGGTTATGCTATCGATTAGGGAAAAGTTGGGCGGAGGATATAGCCATGAAGCATCGCTGGACCGAATTCAAGGTCGTGCTGTTCTGCATGCTAGCTGTCGCGCTCCCAGGCTGCGGGGGCGAGGGGAAAGGTGTATCGGTGGAGCAGGCTTCCGCCGCGGTCGAAAACGCGGGCGATTCAAGCGTGGACATATGCGCCCTGCTGAATTCCGACCAGGTTTCGAAGATATTGCCCGGCCATGACGGGGGAGAGGTCGAACACTCGGGCGGGTCGCTCCTCAAGGGTGTCGACGCCTATCAATGCTCCTACACGGCGATCGCCGGCAACGACATTCGATTGCTTACCGTGGTCCTTAACGTGGCCTCCACTGACGAGCTATTTGCCGAGATCAGGCCGACCGGGTTTGCGTTCGAGAAAGAGGACGCGATCTCGCTGGGCGACGGCGGTTGGTCTCGCGGCGATCAGGGGGACTGGAAGATCACCGTCATGAAAGGCCGGACACTGATCGACCTGGAATTGATGGCGCCCACGGCACAGGAGCAATCGGGGCAGTTGCTTGAACTCGCCAGGAGCGTAGTCGAGAGGATCTAGGATTTCATATGGCCCACGGCCGCCAGGCGCAAATGCACTTGGCGGCCACTGGGTTGAAAACCGCCTCATCGATTCCCATGCCGGCGTGGGCGGTCTTCATGTCGCGAGCTGCATATTGCTCGGGCCCGCCGCTCGCCTGCCCAATCTGATTCACCAGGTGGCCCTTGGGTCGGTCGAGATTTAGGTTTCCTCGTGATTCCAGACTGCCTTTTCACCGTCCGCCGATTCGGTTGCAGTCGACATGAGGGCAAGGAAAAGTATGGCGCTTGTAATCGACGACCTTGCAATTCGAAATTCTGTGGACCAAGGTTGGGCCGGAGCCGCATTTCATGCTGCTACCTTTCCGCAAGGAGGTCGATATGAAGTTGAGCATCAAGGCCCTTGCGATCACCGTCGGCGGTATCTGGGGCGCCTGCGTCCTGCTCGTTGGCCTTGCCCACCTGGCCTGGCCAGGCTATGGCACGGCATTTCTGGACCTGGTGGCGTCGATTTACCCGGGGTTTCATCCGGACAATGGCTTCGCCGCCGTGGTCGTCGGCACTTTGTACGCGCTCCTGGATGGTGGGATTGGCGGGGCGGTCTTTGCCTGGCTGTACAACAAGGTGATCGGCGCCACGTAGGAGTCCGCCGCAACCGGCCGTCCGGGATTCAGGTTGCGAGCCGCGCACGCAGCCACTCATGGAATTCGTGCACGGCCCACTCCTGTGGCACGAGTACTCCGGCTTCGTGCCGGCGGGTTCGCTGGCCCATCTGGTTGAGCTCGCACACCTGCGCGTCCTGCTCGACGATCAATCGGCCCAGTTCCAGGATTGGACCGACGTGATCCGGGTGGGATTCCTTGACGCCACGGGGCAGGAGCCAGGTCACGTTGATTTCGACAGCTTCCGGCCCACACGGCAGCATGTGGACACTTCGCACGTAGTCCGGGTGCGCGACGATGAACATGCTGCCGGTGAACGATGCAAAGGCCATGCCCGCACCGTTCAAAGCGTCCGCGACACCTGCGATGTCCGGCAATCCCGATTGCCCATCCATCGTCCAGGTCCGGTAGCCCGAAGCCAGGCGGGGCGATCCATGATCTTCGGCCGTCGCGGGTGCCCAGTCATCGAGGTCCGCAAGAGTGAACATGCCTTTCTTGTACAGGGGCACGATGCGGCATAGCTCCGGGTGAATGCGGGGGCAGTGATAGCATTCCGAGTAATTTTCCCAGAAGATTTTCCAGTTGCAGTTGACCGTCTTCCGGTCGCGTTGCACCGTCACGAGCTCAGCCAGGGGCCAGGCGTCGATTTGATCCGCTTCGTGCCCGAGCGACTCACGAAGCCCCCGTACCGGCCCATCGGCCAGGTTCACAAAAAGAAAGCCGCCCCAGGCGTCGATGTGGGCCGAATACAGTGGATAGTCGGTTGTGCGGAAGTCCTGGCTCTCGAGACGAACCGGCGTTGCAACGAGCTCGCCCGATAGCGAATAAGTCCAGCTGTGGTACGGGCAGACGATGCGTCCATTGGCGAAGTGGCCGTGCCCGTCGGTGCAGAGAATCGATCCGCGATGCCTGCAAGTGTTGTAATAAGTACGCGGCGACCCTTGGCGATCGCGCGTGACGATCAGGTTTTGCGTGCCGATCTGTGCGAGGAAATAGTCGCCCGGATCCGGGATGTCCTCCAGCCGGCCGACACATACCCAATCCCGGTACCACACCGCCTCGAGCTCGCGAGCGTAATGCGCGGAATCGAAATACCACCTGGCAGGCAGCGACGCTTCGGTGTGTGTCAAGCGGGGCATGGTCGTGACAATTCCGGTCGCATTGGGTTGGTCGAGCGACGTGACTCGATTGGGGTCATGGTAGCAACTCGCGAAATTTCCGGTAATCGAGCCGACTCGTCAAACTCGGTGTGGTTTGCTCGCGTCGTTTGGGGTTGCGGCATCGCCAACGCAGGGTCATGCTCCCAGTTTGGATTCGCACTCGTTGTCGAGGGAGGTCAATCGTGTTAAAGCTCAAAGCTCTTGTCCCGCTGGCGCTGGTCGTGGCCGGTTGCGCGGCGCCGAAGGCGCCGGATTACGCAGCGCAGTATCAGCCACTCGCGGATGCCTATGTCGCCGTCTGGAATGACGGAAATTACGACAACCTGGACGCGGTGATGACCGCAGACTTCCAGCGCAGCTCGCCCGGTGGCCTGAATTCGGATGGCCTGGATGCGCAAAAGAAGGTCATGGCCGACCTGCGCACGTCTTACCCGGATGCCAAGGTCGTGCTGGACGAAAACCATTTCTTGAAGGATGTATCATTCCATCTGTGGACGTTCACGGGCACGAATTCCGGCCCCGGCGAGATGGCTCCGACCGGCAAGGCCGTGACGATTCACGGTGCGACGCTGCTTCATTACCGTGATGGCAAGATTGCGGAAGAAACTGTGTACTTCGACGTACTTGACTGGCAGCAGCAGCTCGGATTCACGATGAACCCGCCTGCAAGCGACGCCTCGGCAGCGACACAATAGATCCTGAAGGAATGACTCGGAAACCCCGGCACGGCGCCGTGGTTTCTTGATGGCATCGATGACATGCCGCACGGAGGACATCCGATGAGCCGGATCGCGGCGGTACTCGCCCTGTGTGTACTGACTCTCGCTTCGAGTGGTGCCATTGGACAGGACAAGGAAACCGTGGCCCTGATTGGCACGGGCGACATGGGCGACTCGCTGGGTCCACGCCTGGCACAACTGGGATACCGGGTCGTGTACGGAACGCGCGATCCCGCGAGCGACAAGGTCAAAGCGCTGGTGGCGAGTACAGGCCACGGAGCAGCCGCGACCACCCAGAGAGAGGCGGCGCAGTCCGGCGCCATCGTGTTCACGCTCGTGCCCTGGCCTGCCATGGAAACGGTCGCGCAAAGCCTCGGTGACCTCGCCGGAAAAATAGTCGTCGACATCTCGATGCCCTTCGAGCAGGGGAAGGACGGATACCCGCAGGACATGCTTGCGACCTCCAGCGCCGAAATGATCCAGTCCTGGAACCCGCGGGCAAAGGTCGTCAAGGCATTTGCTACCCAGGGCTCGCAGATCATCGATGACCCGCTGGCCGCCGGTGGAATGGTCTCGGTTCCGGTTGCATCGGATCATCGCGATGCCAAGGAGCGAGTGGCCGCGCTGGTTTTGGAATTGGGCATGGATCCCCTGGATTTCGGCCCACTGCGCATGGCCCGCGAAATTGAATCCCTGCAGATGGTCTACATGATCCCATTGGTCCAGCGCCGGCAGATGTCGTGGGAGTTCTATTTCCGGCGCAGCAATTTCTGGGCGTGCCGGCCGCCGGATGAATCGCTCGCTCCAGTTTTTGATGCCGGGGAACTCGCCGAGATGCCGGCAACGGACCGGTTGAATCTACCCTGTCCGTGATTGCCTCCGTAGCTTCTCTCGACTGCAGGCGGCGCCACGCTGCCAATTTCAGTCCGGCTACGGCAAACTGTCGGCTCGTTTGTCAACGCAGTGATTGGGGGCATTTCAACATGGTCGGTACAAGTGGCGAGGCGTCCGCGGAACCGCGGTCGTCACGGATCGGATTTCGGTTCGTGCTGGTCGCATTCCTGACAGGCCTGTTGGCAGGGGCTGGACCAGGGGCGTTCGCCGCAGACAAATCGGACACACCGGCGGCCGCCGAAGCGCCCAAGGCGGATACGACGCCACCACCGACGCCACGGTCCCAGAGCACGCAGCACCAGTTGCGCCTCGATGGACAGGTCCTGCACTACACGGCGACGGTCGGCTGGCTGATCCTCAATGATGACAAGGACAAGCCGATCGCACGTTTCGGTTACACGGCCTACACCTTGGACGGTGTCAAAGATCCCGCCCAACGGCCCATCACTTTCGCCTTCAACGGCGGGCCGGGTTCCGCGTCCATTTGGCTACACCTGGGCGTGCTGGGACCGCGGCGAGTCGTCGTCAACGACGGCGGCTACGCGCCGCCGCCGCCGGCGCAGTTGGTGGACAACGAATACAGCATCATCGACGCGACCGACCTGGTCATGATCGACCCAGTGGGTACGGGATTCAGCAAGCCAGTCGGCGACGCCAAGGGAGTGGATTTCTGGGGCGTCGACCAGGACATCAAGTCGGTCGGCTCGTTCATCAACCGATACGTCACCGAAAACGGCAGATGGGGCTCGCCCAAGTACGTGCTGGGCGAGAGCTATGGCGGCGTCCGGGGAGCGGGGCTGGCAAATTACCTGCAGTCCAATCTCAGCATGAACCTGAATGGCCTGATCCTGGTGTCGCCGTACTTCGGCATGGTCTCGGGTGACGACGGTCTGGGGATCGACCTGCCGCACGTGCTCTACCTGCCGACGTTCGCCGCGACCGCGTGGTACTACGACGCCATTGCCGACAAGCCGGCCTCGCTTGAAGCCTATACCGCGGAAGTCGAGCGATTTGCGTTTGAGGAATACGCGCCTGCGCTGCTGAAAGGCTACGCGATTTCGGCCGAGGAGAAACAGGCCATCGCCGCAAAGCTCGCTCGATACACGGGCACCACGGCCGATTTCTGGCAGCGTGCCGACCTGCGCGCCAGCCACGTGCAGTTCCTGCAGGAGCTGCTGCGCGGGCGAGGGCTCATCGCCGGCCGGATCGATGCGCGTTTCTCGGGGCCGTCGCTGAACCCGCTCAACGATGTCATGGACTATGACCCGTTCTTCCCGGCGATCGGGCCGGCGTTCACGGCTGCGTTTCGCGAATACCTGCACTCAGAACTGAAGTTCGACGAGACCGATGATTATGTGGTTTCCGGAGGGCTCTATAAAGACTGGGACTGGAGACACAAACAGCCGGGTGTCAGTACCGACGAGTATCCGCAAGTTCCGATGACCAACACGTTGCCGGATCTCTCGATGGCCTTGACGATGAATCCGGGCCTTCACTTGCTGGTCGAACAGGGCTGGTACGACCTTGCGACTCCGGCGTTCGCGCTGAAGTACAACCTGGATCACCTGCGACTGACACCGGACGCGCGGCAGCGCATCCGCGTCGACTATCACCAGGCCGGCCACATGATGTACGTCAATGCGCCGGCCGCGCGGCGCTTTCGCGACGATATCGTGGGCTTTATCCGGGAGACCGACCGACTGTAGCGGTTCCGAAGCGCGAATTCAGCGGGGTCTCGGGTTGTATTTCGCAACCTCGTCGGTCATGGTTGTGCCGGATCGGAAATCAATGACGCGACGCGCAGAACCTGCGCAGCCGTGCAATAGGAGAGAGGCATGATCAAGTCTGCACTTGTAACGGTGGCGTTGCTGCTGGCCGCGAATACCGCTCTGGCGGATCAATACGTGGTTTTTGGCTGCAACTACAAGGAAGGGAAAGGGCCCGCGGATCTTCAGCGGTGGTTCGACACCATTGCGAAGCCCGCATTTGTAGCAGATGGCGTCTCTTTTGAAGTCAGCGTGCTGACACCGACAGTCAGCAACAACCCAAATACGCCGGATTTCTATTGGGTCGAGCGATGGCCCGACCTGGCCACCTACGGCAAGCAGGCAGGCCAGTTCTTCGATCCTGGCGCGAAGCATGCCAATGTCGTTGCTGAAGCGTTCAAGCTCTGGGACTGCACCAACTCAATCTATGCCGGGACAGTCTTCTACAAAGGCAAGTAGTCCTGCGGAATGACTGACGTACTGGACGCGGCGGCCCGCGCCGATGGCGCGGGCCGCTTGGTATTCTCTATCCTTCGTTGCGCGATTTCAGCGCAACCAACGACCTAGTTTGCCGGCTTGCGCTTGCTCGGGTCGTCAGCGGGGTTGACGTAGGTCAACGCAAATGGACCCATGCCGTGGACCTGCACCGTCGCGGCCGTCTTGGCGAGCGCGTAGTGCCGCATCTCGGCCGGCATCAGCGCGTAGCCTCCGGGCGGAAGGTCTTTCATCGTCGTCTTGTCGAATTTCTCACCCATCCCTAACGCAAGAGAACCCGAAATTACCGTCACGTGTTCGTCCGTCGGATGCCAGTGCGGGGCGATTTTGTAGCCGGCCGGCACCTTCAGTCGCACGACGTAAAGACCCGTCTTGCCCGGATCCCCCGCCATGACAGCGAACGTTGCGCCCTTCTCAAAGACGGACGGGGGATCGCCCCACTTGATCTCCGCAGGGGTCGTCATGATATGCGCCGATGCGCCCGTATCCTGGCTGATGGCGGCCCCGATAAACGCCATCATGGATGCGGCACAACAAGAAAGGAAAATTCGCATGGAACACCTCCTGGCTGCCGATAGTCGTCAACGTTACTGGATGAATCTTGACACTTTTCCAAGGCCGCAGGTCTCGGACGACCCATGATCCTTTTGTCGGCGCAGCCGGCCATGAGCGCGAAGCCTCAAGGCGATCCGCACTCCCAGGTGCGCCGGCAGACCCACCGGCCGCTGCTGTGGCGGCAGCGTAATCGTCCGGCAATCTTCTCCGCAAGCTGCTGTCAGGGCCGAAAACAGATACCGGGTGAGCGCCGCCATCCGGGAAGCGCCTGAAATCGTCGGGCGCGGCGCCGACGCTGCTGGGAGCCGAAGCGGGGAAGCAGTTGCTGGGAGCGGACCCTAAAGGCTCAATTCGGGAATCCCGGTGCGGCGTTGCGCCGGGAATACCTGATGGGGGTCACCCGTGCGGGCTATGCGGTTGTCCGGCGCCGTCCCAGCAGCAATGCGCCGAGGCCGAACAGGAGCTCGAACAGCCCCACGGCTCCGCCGCCGCCGCCGTGACCACTGCCATGGGCGGCGCGCGTCGTGGTGGTGAATGTGCCGGCCACCCCACCGATGGTCAGGGTCGTCGTCTTGGACGTGGAGGGCTGCGGGGATGCCCGTTGCCCGACGCAAACGGTTTGCCCATTCGAGATGGTGCCCGGACTGTTGGTAAAGGTGCCGTTGCACCCGATCGAGTAGGCGCCCGAGATAATGCTGATATGCGCCGGCACCTCGAGGCCGGTGATGGTCTCGGTATTCGAGACGACGTCTTCACTCGGGTCCACGCCCGATTGGGACGTGAAGTCGAAGGGATCCGGCTCGGTGTCGCAAACGCGGCGTGTGAACAGCACGTGGACGGCTGCCTGGGGGTTGACGGTCACTTCCAGATCGTGCTCCGCACAGTCGCTGATGCCGTTTGGAATGGAAATCACGTACTCATTGTTCAGGCGGTTGGAAATTTCCGCATAGGCCGCCGCAATCTGGCCTGCGTCCGGCGCCGGAAAGTAATCGCCGCCGGTTTCGGAGGCCAGGTCGATCAACAGGCCTTCCGCGCCCGGTAGGCTCAGGTCACCGATGCCGACAGTAAAGATCGGAATGCTGTTGGCATTCGCAAGCTGGAAGACATCGCTGGCCTCTATCTGGGACTCATTGTCGGCGCCATCTGACACCAGGATGATCGCCTTTGGACCCTTCGGCAGGGTGACCATCGGGTTGAGCATGTGATTTAGGGCGACGTCGAGCGCATCGAGCAGGTTCGTACCGTCGCCCGGATAATTCTGGTGCACGGCGGCCACCAGCGTCGGGTTTCCGCTGGCCTGATTGATCTCGGTGAACGGCTGGACGAGGGATGCGCGCATCGGATTCGTGTCGTTGAATTTGACGACGGCTGCATAGTCGCCGTCATTCATGGAACCGATGAAGGCGATGACGGAACTTTCCATCTCGGCCCGCGCCACGTCGAGGACGCTCGAGCTGTAATCCATGACGAAAACAACCGACACTCTTTGACTGACGTCCTGGGCAGGCGGCAGCGTAATGTTGCTGTCCATGATGCTAATCAACATGTTGTCGATTTTTATGGAGAAGTTGGCTGCCGTGAGTCCGGCAACGGGACCCGTTTGATCGGATACGGTGACGAAAGCCTGGATCGGGGCGGTGGCCGGACGCGCCTGGACGCGAACCGTGACCGTGGCCGAGGCCGGAGCCGCAAACGCCGATGCGAGAACGAACGCGACGGCCGGCAGGCCCGCCAGCCCGAAAACACGAGCCGTCGCGCGTCGGAAACTAGACGTCATAAATTGACCCTGTTTTGAGTCCCCTAGGCGGCCATTCTAATGCCCGCCATTGCTTACATATTCAAGACCCACAGGAATCGTGAAGGGCGTCACAGGGGCTGCGCAAGACCCCTTCTTTGCCCGGGTGATGTCGTTCCAAGCCGACTGACGACGACCTTGCCCTGGCGATACCATCAGCCCGAAATAGTATCGTGACGGGCCATGCTACCGGCCATCGACCAGATTCAGGATGCTCGTATGTGCCTGTCCCGGATCGTGTTTCGGACACCCTTGGTGCGGCTCGACCTGCCCGAGGCTTGCGCCGAAATCTGGCTCAAGCTCGAGAATCTCCAGCCGATCGGTTCTTTCAAGATCCGGGGAGCTGCCAATGCCATGGCGAACATTCCGCCGGCGCAGCTCGCGCGTGGCGTACTGACCGCATCCGCCGGCAACATGGCGCAGGGTGTCGCCTGGTGCGCGCGTGAGCGTGGCATCGCCTGCACCGTGATTGCGCCGGACACCGCTCCGGCGACCAAGCTGCGCGCCATCGAGCGGCTTGGAGGCCGCGTGATCCTCGAGCCGTTTGAGCGCTGGTGGCAGACGTTTCAGGACCGGGCCTATCCGGGTATCGACGGCACCTTCATCCATGCTTTTGACGACCCCCACGTGATGGCAGGCAACGGGACCATTGGCCTCGAGATCATGGATGACCAGCCGAACGTGGATGCCGTCGTGATTCCTTGGGGTGGTGGCGGCCTGCTGAGCGGGATCGGTGCCGCCGTGCGGGCCATTGCGCCCCGCTGCCGCGTCTATGCCGCGGAATGCGACCAAGGAGCACCGTTCGCGGCGTCGATGAATGCGGGATCTCCACAAACCGTCGCCTACCTACCTTCATTCGTCGACGGCATCGGCAGCCGATCCGTGTTTCCGGCGATGTTCGATCGAGGGCGCACGCTGGTCGACGGCGCGCTGGTGGCAAGCCTCGGCGAAATCGCCGCCGCTGTACGCATCATGGCTGAGCGCAATCGCATCGTGGTGGAAGGCGCGGGCGCCTGTCCGGTGGCCTGCGCGCTGGCCGGCCGGGCGGGCGAGGGCCGCGTTGTCTGTGTCGTCTCGGGTGGCAATATCGACCCAGACCGACTCTGCGCTATCCTCCAAGGCCAGGTGCCGTCGTGAATGCTGCAATCGCGGCCAGGCGGCTGCCAGGGGTACATCGAATGTCCAGAACCGCGAAACGCAGTGTGTCCGCCATGACGCTGACCGCTATCGCGTTGGCCGCGGCCCTCGTTGCTTGCTCGACCAACCCGGTGACGGGCAAAAACGAGCTGATGCTCGTCAGCAAAGGAACGGAACTTTCGATCGGACAACAGAACTATGCGCCGATGCGGCAGGCGGAGGGCGGCGATTATGTGATGGATCCGGGGTTGACGAGCTATGTGCAGCACGTCGGCAATCGCCTGGCGGCCGTCAGCGACCGCAAGCTGCCATATGAATTCGCGGTCCTGAACAACTCGATCCCGAATGCGTGGGCGCTGCCGGGCGGCAAGATCGCGGTCAATCGCGGATTGCTGACGCAGCTGAATTCCGAATCGGAACTCGCGGCCGTGCTCGGCCACGAAATCGTGCACGCGGCCGCCGGGCACTCGGCGCAGCAGATGAGCCGCGGCATCCTGGTCCAGGGCGGCCTGTTGGCGGCGCAGATTGCCGGCAGTGACAGCGATTACGGCAATCTCTACATGGCAGGTGCCGGTCTCGCCGCCCAGCTCGTGCTGCAGCGCTATGGACGGGAAGCCGAGCTCGAAGCCGACCACTACGGAATCGATTACATGAAGCGCGCCGGCTATGACGCCCAGGGCGCCGTGTCGCTGCAGGAAACATTTGTGCGCATGAACGACAAGAAGGACAGCGGCTGGTTGGAGGGGCTCTTTGCCAGCCATCCGCCGTCACAGGAGCGCCTCGAGGCTAATCTCCGGCATGCAGCGAAGCTGCCGCCGGGCGGCGAAGTCGGAGTCGAGAGCTATCGCGCCGCAATGGCGCAAACGATGAAGGCCAAGCCGGCCTATGACGCGTACGATGCCGGCCGCAAGGCGCTCAAGGACAAACACCCGGAGCTCGCGTTGGCGAAGGCGGAGGAGGCGATCAGGCAGGTCCCCGGCGAAGCGAATTTCTATGCGCTGAAGGGCGATGCCTACTTGTTGCAGAAGAAATTGCCGACGGCGACCCAGGCCTACACGGATGCGATCGCCCGCAATGACAATTTCTTCTACTACCACCTCCAGCGCGGCCTGATCGAAGAACACCGGCGGCAGGACGAGCGCGCGCGACAGGATCTGGAAACGAGCGTGAAGTTGCTGCCGACCGGCGCCGCCTACTACGCACTCGGCAACATCGCGTCTCGCGAACGCAACCTCGACGCAGCCAGGCAATACTACGCGGCGGCCGCAGGTTCTGAAGGCGAGATCGGGCAGGCAGCGAACCTGGAACTGATGCGCCTCGAACTGCCCCAGAATCCGGGTAAGTACATCCGGACACAGGCCGCGCTCGATGCACGCGGCATGTTGGTTGTCGCCGTAGGCAATCCGACCCGGGTGCCGGTCAAGAGCCTTTCAATCTCAGTGCAGTATGTGGATGCGCAGGGTCGTGCGAGCGAGATCCGGCGAAAATTGAGCGGCACGCTCGCCGCGGGCCAGCAGATACAGGTGGCCACGGGTCTCGGCCCGTTTCAGGGTGCGGACCAGTTCCGGGTCGCGGTGGCGGCAGCGCGGATCGCCGATTGAGGCTGCGCTCGCCGGCGAGGCCATTGCCAGGCCGGCGGGCGAATCCGTCTTGCGAACCCGGTAATGACTAGCGCTGCGTCAGGACGAGCTCGCCGTCCTCTACGGGAATGCGCTTGCCCGGATCATGGTCCATGCGCACGACCTTCTGGGCTCCATCGAGCTCGTACGTGACGTCGTAACCCGACGGGACGGACTCAGTGTCGTAAACCATGACGCAAGGCTCTTCCGGAGCGTCGCCTTTCCGCCCCTCAGCCAGCTGACGGGTCGCGTCTTTTGCGGGTGTCCGGGCCACCTGTCCGGGCGCAGCCGCCGGTTCAGCGATCGTCTGGTCGCCGCAGACCTGGCGCGGCGTGCGCGTCATCTCGAATGCCGGTTCAACGGCCACGACGGTCGCGTACTTCTGGAACGGATTGAATCCGCTGTTCGCCGCAATTGCGCCGGCGCCTGCGATCACAACAGCGCCCACGATGACCCCTGCCAATGCCGTGTTGTTCACCTTTGACTCCTTGAGCGGCCCTTCACCTGCCGCATGGTTTCCTGCGGCTTTAGGGTTACCGGCAAGGAGGCGGCAGCGTTAACTCCGAACGTCGTGCAATTGCGACGTGGATTTCACGCCTACGGCGAGTGCCCCGCGCTCAGCAGTCGAGCAAGCGGCGAAGCCGGGCAAGTCGTAAAAGCCTGCGAAGGTAGTCGCGCTCGGAGACGCCCGACTTGGCTTCGACGAGTCGAAAGAGCTGGCGCCGCTCGGGCGCACTCCACCGGCCCCGTCGGGCCAGCGCAAGCACGAGGCCTGCCCATCTGCCGAGCATTCGTCTGCCGCCGGGACTGGGCCGGCCTGCGCCGAGCCAACGCGCAGCCGCATCCGTCGCAGCGCGATCCCGATCCGCGGCCTTGAGCTGGGGAAAACGCTGCAGCTCGTGGGCGGCGTCGCCCAGGAGCTCGGCTGATCGCGGAAGCGTTGCCCGTCGCATGGGATCCAGCGAGAAAAAGAGATGCCACTTCGCAAGCAGACGCAATGTGTGCGATGAACTGCGATATTTGGAATTGCGCGCGACACGCGCGACCTCGCGCGCGGCTACCTTCCGCGCGAACAGGTTGTTCGGACGAAATCCGAGGCGGTAATAGAACCACCAGGCGCCGGACTTGATTCCTTCCTCGTTGCCGGTTCCGAGCTGGTACGGCTCGACACTGAAACTTGTACATCTGAACAGTTGAAAGGACACGGCAATGAATCGAGCCAGGACTCGCGCCGCCTCGCCGCCCCGGAACGTCTCGAAGGTATTGAAGCTCAATGCGCTGTGTCGCCCCAGGAGCTCGGCCTGGACATAGCCGATTGGCACGCCGTTCCGGAGCGTCAGTGCGGTGTAGGTCGCAGGCAGCGTTGCGCGCCTCGCGGGCGTCATTCCCATCACGGCAAAGGCAAGGCCGCGACCGTCGTCGACCAGGAAAACGTCGGCCGGATCGGCGAACTGGAATCCGGCCACATCGCGCTCGCGTGTAATCATGGAGATTCTCGCAAGGCGTATGGCGGACGCCGCGTCCCGCCCGCGCAACGCACGAACGCGTCGCGGCCTGCGCCGAGCCTCAACACGCAGGTCCGGGTAGCCGTGCTGCAGCGCGCCTGTCTGGTAGTGCACCTTGTCGCAATCGAATCGCGCGGTCGATCGCTCGGGCGTGTCGCGACGCGAGCGGAGGATGTACGACTTGTCGAGCCGGTCGCCGAACGCCTCGCGCGTGAACTCGTCTCCGGGCATCGCAGCGATCAGGCTGTTCAGGAAATCGGCGTCGGTCATGCCCGCGGGCAGGAGCCGGTCGATGCACGCGAGATCTGCGGGATGCTGGAAGGCCAGCCATTCCGCCCGCGCGGGGTCGAGCAAGAGCGGCAGGACAGCGAGAATCTCCCGTGTCGCCTCTTGGTCCCGGCGGTCCAGCAAGAGAGCGCCAGGCCAGTTGCAGGCGATCCACCATGCCGTCGGCCAGAAGAACCGGAACGGTATGTCGGTGCCGGCGATGCCGCTACCGGCCAGCGTAGCACGGTGCCGCGCAAGGTCGACACGATGTCCGAATTTCCGAAGCATGACGCGCACCAGGCTTCGAACACGCTCATCATCGGGATAGGCTTCGAGGAAGCACAGTAACTCGTGCAGCCGATGAACCTGGCGGGCGGACGCAAGCGAAAGCCTGGAAAGCTTGCGCAAAAGCACGAGCTTGCGGTCTGCGACGTCAGGCACGTACAGCCGTGCGACGCGCGAGAGTCGCGCCAGTGTGACAGCTCCTTTGCCCCTCGCCACCGCTCGATCGTAACAGGCTGTCTGCGCTAGAGTGGCGGCCCATGCGAGCAGTGGTTCAATTGGTGGCTGTCGCCGCGGCCCTGATGACGGGCGCACAGTCGTCGGCAGCTGGCGCCATGCTGGATGAGTCCGCGGCGGACCGCTTTGCGCGCCTCGCGCTCGCCTGCATCCATCGCGAATATCCCAACAAGATTGCGCACGTGCTGTCCGGCGACGCCGACGTCCAGCCGCCGCGCACCCTGACGCCTGTTTTTTACGGCTGCTTCGACTGGCACTCGTCCGTCCATGGTCACTGGCTGCTCACGCGCCTTGCGCGCATGTATCCGGACGCGGAGTTCGCCGCCCCCGCACGGGCGGCGCTGGCGATCAGCTTTACCGACGAGCGGGTCGCAAAGGAGCTGGCGTACCTGCAGGAGCCCGGAAGGGCGTCATTCGAAAGGCCCTATGGCCTCGCATGGCTGCTGCAACTGAGCGCAGAGCTGCGCAGCTGGGACGATGCGGATGCGCACCATTGGGCCGCAGTGTTGCGGCCGCTCGAGGTCGAAGCCGCCGACAGGATACGATCCTGGCTGCCCAAGCTACGATACCCGATCCGGGTCGGCGAACACTCCCAGACCGCATTTGCTTTCGGCTTGATTCGCGACTGGTCGGTGGTCGCGGGTGATGACGCAATGCGCGAGCTGATCGACGAGCGAAGCCGAAGTTACTACCTGTCGGATGTCGATTGCCCGCTCGCCTACGAGCCATCCGGCGAGGATTTCCTATCGCCCTGCCTCGCCGAGGCGGACCTCATGCGAAGGGTGCTGACGCCCGCGCGGTACGCGGACTGGCTGACACGATTCCTGCCGGGCATTCCGCACAAGCTCACCGAAACCTGGCTGTCGCCGGGCATCGTGACCGACCGCAAGGACCCGAAGCTTGCGCACATTGATGGGCTCAACCTGAGCCGCGCGTGGATGTTGCGGGGTATCGCGTCCGGACTGCCGGCAAAGGATCCACGCCGCGCGGCGCTCGAAAATGCCGCTGCGCGGCATGGTGCCGCTGCCCTACCTGCCGTGACCGGCGAACATTACGAAGGCGGCCACTGGCTCGGCAGCTTTGCGGTCTACCTGCTGGGCGGCTCAGGCCGCCCGCAGGCAGGCCGGCACTAGGCGTTATTTGAACTCAATCTTGCGGAAGGCCTGTTCGCCGAAGAACGTCCGCATCTGCTCGTAGCCTTCGACGAGCTTGTCCTGCTTGTCCTCGGCCAGCTTGGCGCGCATTTCGGTCTGGAACTTCTTGAACAGTTCCGCATCCGGGTCCAGCGTCGCGCCGCTCGGATACTTCATGACGAGGATCACGTTGAAATCGTGGTTGGCAGCTGTGTCGCTGACATAGATGCCGCATTCGAGCACGGTGCCGAGTTTCTTGCCGATGTCGCATCCGGTCTGCCAGGTTTGCTCGAGTCCCTCGAGGTAGTCGTCGATGCGGTTGGGATTCACGTTGACCATCGTGACGTCCCAGACTTCCTTGGAAGGCGTGTAGTCGGTGTAGATCTCATAGGCCTGCGCGTTGACCGCCAACGTCAGGGCCGCAGCCGATGCTGCAATTGCCAGTCGCTTCATGATTCAGTCTCCCTTAACGGTCGGGTGAAACCCGTCCGTTTGTTTGTCGTGCCGACGCGCGAGCCGGTGGCCATGGCGCCGACGTGCCGTGACCTTAAGCCCGCGCGCACAATGTGTCAAAGGCAATCGCGCGATCCGCGCATTGCGCAATTCAATTTGCGGCGGGCGCTGACTGCAGGAAATCGACGGCCACGTGCAGCATCGAGCGCATCGCGACTGCGATGCCGGCCTCGTCGACGTAGAACAGGTCCGAATGATTGTCGGGCGCAGTGCGGGCGTCCTGCCCGGGCGGCGTGACACCGACCCAGTAATAGACGCTTGGTACGGCCCTGGCGATGTAGGCGAAATCCTCGGCCACGGTCAGCAAGCCGCTCGTCTTCACGGCATCCGCGCCGAGCGTCGTGCGCAGCGACGCCGTGACCCGCTCCGTGAGTGCCGGATCATTCACCAGCACGGGATTCGGCGCTGGCATCATCTCGAGCGTTGCGGTGGCACCATCGGCCTCGGCGACGTGGGTGACTGTGCGATCCATGCGATCGATGATGTCCTGGCGCATGGCGGGGCTGAACGTGCGGATCGTGCCGAGCATTTCAACCGTCTCGGCGATGATGTTGTGGCGCACGCCGCCATTGATGGCCCCGATGGATACGACCGCCGGCATCTCGGTGATGTCGACCTGGCGGCTCACGATCGTTTGCAAGGCATCGACAATCTGGGCGGCCACCACGATGGCATCGATGCCCTGCCAGGGCCGCGACCCGTGGCTCTGCCGGCCCTTGACGACGATCCGGAAGAAATCTGAGCCGGCCATCAGCGGACCTGGCCGGATGGCGACCGTGCCTGTGTTGAGACTCGAGCCCACGTGAAACCCGAAAGCCGCGTCCGGTTTCGCGATGTCCAGGAGCCCTTCATCGAGCATCAACGGCGCGCCGCCACGTTCGCCTTCGGGCACGCCTTCCTCCGCGGGCTGGAAAACGAGCAGGACTTTTCCCGGCAAGCGGTCGCGCAGCTTGACCAATATTTCCGCGATGCCCATCAGGACCGCGGTGTGGGCGTCATGTCCACAGGCATGCATGACGCCGACCGTACGGCCCCGGAATTCGCCGGTCGCGGTCGATCGGAACGGCACGTCGGTCTTTTCCGTGACCGGCAGCGCGTCCATGTCGGCGCGCAGGAGGATCGTGGGTCCCGGCAGCTTGCCCTCGATGACCGCAACGACTCCGGTGTGGGCGATGCCCGTCCTGACCGTGAGACCGAGCCCGCGCAGGTGCTCGGCGACTTTTGCGGAAGTGCGGAATTCACGGTTGGCGAGTTCCGGATTGCGATGGAAATCGCGGCGCCATTCGATAACTTTCGGCCCGATGGCCGCGGCCGCCGAATCGAGTTCGGCACCCGTGATTTCGGCGTGGGACGCCGCGGCGACGCAGGCGAGCAGCAAACCCAGGTACGAGACAGGTTTCATCGATTCCTCCGCTGTTCCGCCGGAGTCTATCGTAGCCGCCTTGCACCGATTGCCAGCGGTTAAAGGTTGAGCAACTGCTGGGCGCTGCGGTATCATCCGCGCCGGCCGGGGGCTGGGCGTCAGCCACCGCGGTCCGGGCAGCGAGGCCCGGCCGTGGTCCTCCGGAGCGGAATGGTCGATCGGAAGGCCCCCTCGCGGGGCTTTTTTGTTGCCGATCGCTTTGCCGGAAATGGGCCTCGTGCCCATTTTTTGTTTCCGGGGCGGGTGGAGGCCGGATGAAGGAGCGATTGTTCGGCCTGTTGGAGCCGGTCGTCGCCGGGCTTGGGTACGAGCTGGTCGATATCGAATTCAGCTCGGCCGGCCGCGGTTCGCTGGTGCGTATCTACATTGATCGCACCGACGGCGGCGGAGTCGGTCTCGATGACTGCGAGCGGGCGAGCCGTTCGATCAGCGCGATGCTCGATGCCGAGGATCCGGTCGGGCACGAGTACCGGCTGGAGGTCTCGTCGCCAGGCTTCGATCGGCCGCTCAGGACCGCGGCGCATTTTGCGCGCTTCGCCGGCAACGAAGCGCGAATCGAGCTGGCTGCGCCGATCGAGGGGCGACGCCGGTTCAAAGGCCGCCTGGGGCCGGTCGAGGCAGGCGTGGTGACGATCGAAGTGGACCGGAAGGAGTGGAAATTGCCGCTCGCCGGAATCAGCAAGGCGCGATTGGTGGGTTGATCATGAACAAGCAGATCCTGGAAGTCGTCGAGGCTGTCTCCAACGAGAAGGGCGTCGCGCGCGAAATCATCTTCGATGCGCTTGAGGCGGCATTGGCGTCGGCGACGCGACGCAAGCATGGGGACGACATCGACGTGCGCGTCGAGATCGACCGCAAGACCGGCGAGTACAAGACCTTCCGCCGGTGGAAAGTCTTCGCCGATGACTCGACAGAGCTCGAGTTCCCGGAGCGCGAGCTGCGGCTCGACGATGCGAGGGACGTCGACCCGAAGGCCGAGGTCGACGGATTTGTCGAGGTGCCGATGGAATCGGTCGCCTTCGGGCGTATCGCGGCCCAGACCGCGAAGCAGGTCATCGTCCAGAAAGTGCGCGAGGCCGAGCGCGCACAGGTCGTCGACGAATACAAGGACCGCGTCGGGTCGCTGGTCTCGGGGATCGTCAAGCGGGTCGACCGGCACGGTGTTTACGTCGATCTCGGCGGCAATGCCGAGGGCTTCGTGCCGCGTGAGCACATGATCCCGCGTGAGATGGTCCGTCCGCAGGACCGGCTCAAGGCGCTGTTGCGCGAAGTGCGCTCGGAAGCGCGCGGCCCGCAGCTTTTTCTCTCGCGGACCTCCCCGGAATTCCTGATCGAGTTGTTCAAGCTCGAGGTGCCCGAAGTCGGACAGGGCCTGATCCAGATCCTGGGCGCGGCGAGGGACCCCGGTGCGCGGGCAAAAATCGCGGTCAAGAGCCTCGATCCGCGCATCGATCCGGTCGGCGCCTGCGTCGGCATGCGCGGGTCGCGCGTGCAGGCGGTTTCCAATGAAATTGCCGGTGAGCGAGTCGACATCATTCCCTGGGTCGAGAATCCGGCGCAATTCGTCATCAACGCCATGCAGCCAGCCGAGGTCACGTCGATCGTGATGGACGAGGACACTCATTCGATGGACATCGCCGTGACCGAAGACCGGCTCTCGCAGGCGATTGGGCGCGGCGGCCAGAACGTGCGGCTCGCGAGCGAGCTCACGGGCTGGCGGCTCAATGTCATGTCCGAACAGCAGGCTACCGAACGTAGCGACGAGGAATCCGGACAGCTGCGCGAGATGTTCAAGACGCAGCTCGACGTGGATGAGGATGTCGCCAGCGTGCTGGTGCAGGAGGGATTCTCGACGATCGAGGAAGTCGCCTACGTGCCGACCGGCGAGTTGCTGGGCATCGAGGAATTCGACGAGGAGATGGTCGAGGAGCTTCGCAACCGGGCACGCGACGTGCTGCTGACCCAGGCAATCGCGAGCGAGGAGAAGATCGACGAGTCGGGACCCGCCGAGGACTTGCTCTCGGTCGAAGGCATGGACAAAGAGTTGGCGTTTGAGCTCGCGTCCCGCGGCATTCGTACTCGGGACGAACTTGCCGACCAGTCGATTGACGAGCTCGAGTCGGTTCCCGGCCTGGCCCCGGAGCGCGCCGGCCAGCTCATCATGGCCGCGCGTGCTCACCTGTTCGAGAGCGCGGGCCAGGCCTGAGGCCGTGCGGAGGTAACCAAAGATGTCCGAAGTCACGGTCGAGCAATTCGCGGAAGTCCTGAAAGTCACGGTCGACAAGCTGCTGACTCAGCTCGAGGAGGCCGGCATCCGGTCGCTCGGCCCGAAGGACCGAATCACCGAGGATGCCAAGCACGAGCTGTTGACGCATTTGCGCAAGGCGCACGGCAAGGCCGAGGACGGCAGCGCCCCGCGCAAGATCACGCTGCGCCGCAAGGCGCAGAGCGAGATCAAGGTTGCCGCGCCCATGGGCAAGGCGCGTACGGTGAACGTCGAGGTGCGGCGCAAGCGCACGTACATCAAGCGCGACGTGCTCGAAGAGCAGGCGCGCGTGGCACAGGAAGCGCTCGAACAGCAGCGCGAAGTCGAGGACGCGGAGCGGGCGGCGGCGGAACAGCAGCAGCGCCGCGAACTTGAGGCCCAGGACCAGCAGCGCCGGGAACGCGAGGAAAGCGAGCGCCGCACGGCCGAGGAAGCTTCCAAGCGCCAGGCCGAAGAGCAGGCACGGCGCGAGGCCGAACAGAAAGCCCGCGAACAGGCCGAAAAGGAGCGTCGCGCCCGCGAGGAGAAGACGCGGAAAACGACCGAGGACGACAAGAGCACGCGCTACGGCCGCCAGGAACTGCATATTGCGGGCGGGTTGTCGGCGCGGCACAAGAAAGGCCGGGCGCGACCGGATTCCCGGCGGCGGGCTGCCGCGGTCAGCACGGACCGCAAGCACGGCTTCGAGCTTCCGACGCAGCCGATGCAGCACGAGGTGGCGGTCGGCGAGACCATCACCGTGGCCGAGCTTGCCCAGCGCATGGCGGTGAAGTCGAGCGAAGTCATGAAGACGATGCTCAACATGGGTGTCATGGCCACGATCAACCAGCCGGTGGACCAGGACACAGCCGTGCTCGTCATCGAGGAAATGGGACATGTCGCCAAGGTGCTGAAAGCCGACCAGGTCGAGGAGGCTCTGCAGGCCGGCATGCACACGTCGGACGAGACCCTTCCGCGGCCGCCGGTCGTCACGATCATGGGCCACGTGGATCACGGTAAGACGTCCTTGCTCGACTACATCCGCCGCACCAAGGTCGCAGCGGGCGAGGCCGGCGGCATCACGCAGCACGTCGGCGCCTATCACGTGGAAACACCGCGCGGCGTGATCACGTTTCTCGATACTCCGGGCCACGCGGCCTTCACCGCGATGCGCGCCCGCGGCGCCCAGGTCACGGACATCGTGGTACTGGTGGTCGCTGCGGACGACGGCGTGATGCCGCAGACCAAGGAAGCCATCCAGCACGCCAAGGCGGCCAGTGTCCCGATCGTCGTCGCGGTCAACAAGATCGACAAGCACGACGCGGACCCTGAAAAGGTCCGCAATGAGCTGTCCCAGGAAGGCGTGATTGCGGAGGAGTGGGGCGGCGAGAATATTTTCGTGCCCGTTTCCGCGAAGACCGGCGCGGGCATTGACCGCCTGCTGGAATCGATCCTGCTGCAGGCCGAAGTGCTGGAGCTCAAGGCGGTTCAGGAAGCACCCGCGGTCGGCGTCGTGCTGGAGGCGAGCGTCGAGCGCGGTCGCGGCGCGGTCGCCACCGTGCTTGTCAAGCGCGGCACGCTTAAAGTCGGGGACTCCGTCGTCGCGGGCGAGCAATTTGGCCGCGTGCGTGCGCTGTTCGACGAACTCGGCAAGGAGATCGATTCCGCGGGTCCATCGATTCCCGCGCAGTTACTCGGGCTTTCGAGCCCGCCAAATGCCGGCGACGAACTGCTCGCGGTCGACAGTGAGCGCAAGGCGCGCGAAGTGGCGCTGTACCGTCAGGGCAAGTTCCGCGACGTTCGGCTCGCGCGACAGGCGAGCCAGAAGTCCGAGGACGTCTTCTCGCAGCTGAGCGAGGACGGCAAGGGCACGGTCAACCTGCTGATCAAGGCCGACGTGCAGGGATCGGCCGAGGCCCTGCGCGAGGCGCTCATCAAGCTTTCGACGGATGAAGCGGCGGTCAAGGTGATCTCGAGCGGCGTCGGCGGGCTGACCGAATCGGACGTGATGCTCGCCGCAGCATCCAAGGCGCGCATTGTCGCGTTCAATATCCGCGCGGATGCCGCGGCGCGCGAGGCGATGCGCGACCAGAATGTCGAAGTCCGCTACTACAGCGTCATCTATGAAGCCATCGACGAGATCCGGGCGGCGCTGACCGGCATGCTTGCCCCTGAAGTCAAGGAACAGATCGTCGGCCTCGCGGAAGTGCGCGAAGTGTTCCGGTCCAGCAAGTTCGGCACCGTGGCCGGCTGCCTCGTGGTCGATGGCTACGTCAGGAGAAACAACCCCATTCGCGTGCTGCGCGACAACGTCGTGATCTTCCAGGGTGAGCTTGAGTCCCTCAAGCGCTTCAAGGACGACGCTTCCGAAGTTCGTGCCGGCACCGAGTGCGGCATCGGCGTGAAGGGCTACAACGACGTGAGGGTCAAGGACCAGATTGAGTGCTTCGAGCGGGTCGAGGTCGCGCGTCAGCTCGACGCCTAAGCCCGAAGCGATGCCACGCGAATACCCCAGAGCCCGGCGGGTCGAGGAGCAGCTCAAGCGGCTGCTCGCGGACCTGATTCGCCGCGAGGTCAAGGATCCGCGTGTCGGCCTCGTGACCATCACCTCTGTCGAAGTATCTCGCGACTTGACGCATGCCAACGTTTACTTCACGCCGTTTGCCGGCGTCGGTGACCCGGTCGCCGCGCTCGAGGCGCTTCGTCACGCTTCCGGTTTTCTTCGCCACCACGTTCGCAACCAGATGCGCTTGCGCATCGCGCCCGAAATCGCGTTCCACGTCGACGACTCGGTGGATCGGGGCGCGCGCCTTTCGGCACTGATCAACGACTCCGTCGAGAGCGACCGCCGGCGTCAAGTCGAGTCCGAACCGGACCCGGAGTGAGCGGCGTGCCAAAGGGCCCGGCGCCCGCGGGCTTCCGGTACGACGTAGACGGCATCGTTCTGCTCGACAAGCCTGAGGGACTGACGTCCAATGCGGCCCTGCAACGCGTCCGGCGGGCTTTCCGGGCCCACAAGGCCGGGCACACGGGCAGCCTCGATCCCCTCGCGACCGGGCTCCTGCCGGTCTGCCTCGGCCAGGCCACCAAGGCGAGCGGACTTCTGCTCGACGCCGACAAGACTTATTGCTTCCGCATCGCCCTCGGCGCGAGCACGCGAACCGGCGACCGGGCAGGTGAAATTGTGGAAACTGCCGCGGTGCCTCATCTGGATGAGGCCGCCGTGCGTGTTGTGGCTGCCGGTTTCCTGGGCGAATCGATGCAGGTCCCGCCCATGTATTCGGCGCTCAAGCATGGCGGAAAACGACTTTATCGCATGGCTCGCGAGGGTATCGAAGTCGAGCGCCAACCGCGGCGCGTCCACATCCGTCGCCTTGAATTGCTTGCGACTGGCACGGCTTCGCTCGAATTTGAGGTCGTTTGCAGCAAGGGGACCTACGTGCGAAGCCTGGCTGAGGACATTGCTCGCGCCTGCGGCAGCGTCGGTCATGTGGCAAGCCTGCGGCGGCTCGGGCTCGGTCCGTTCTCGAGCACCCAGATGTGCACCCTCGACGCCATCGAGCAAGCCGCGGCAGGAAAAGGTTACCTCGAGCCCTTGCTGCACGCGGTAGACGAGGCCCTGCCCGGACTGCCAGCCGTTCGGCTCGGCGTGACCGAACAGGCTTCGGTGCTGCAGGGACGAGCGGTGCCGGCGGTTGGGCCTCGCGCCGCGCGCGTGCGAATGTACGGCGTAGGCGGGCGTTTCCTGGGTGTCGGCCGGATGAGTACGGAAGGCATCCAGCTGGCGCCGGAACGGATCATGGTCGACATCTCAGCCCGACCGCTTCCTTTTGCTTGAGGCGACCCTGCCCTGCGAGTACAATGCGCGCCTTTTTAAAGGGTTAAGTGAACGAGATGCCACTCACCAGTGCACGCAAGGCGGAAGTCGTCGGCAAGTTCCGGCGCGCGCCGGCCGATACCGGATCGCCAGAAGTGCAGATTGCTTTGTTATCCGAACGAATCAGCGGGCTGACCGAGCACTTCACCACGCACAAGAGCGACCACGCCTCGCGGCGCGGCTTGCTGAAGATGGTGGCACAGCGTCGGCGGCTCCTGGATTACCTCAAAGCCACAGCCCCCGAGCGGTACACCAAGATCGTCAACGAACTTGGCCTGCGCCGTTAAGGCGCAACCTGCGCGCCCGCAAGGCGCGCTGTCCGTGCTATTTGTAAAAAGGGGACCCGCTTGACCGTTTCCAAGCAGACTTTCAATTATGGCGCGCATTCGGTCACGATCGAGACCGGGCGCCTGGCCCGCCAGGCTGATGGGGCGGCCGTCGTCAAGATGGGCGATACGGTGGTACTCGTCACGGCAGTCGGCCGTCGCGAGGCGGTTGCTGGCAGGGATTTCTTTCCGCTGACTGTCAACTACGTCGAGAAGACCTATGCGGCGGGCAAGATCCCGGGCGGCTTCTTCAAGCGCGAGGGCCGGCCTTCCGAAAAGGAGACGTTGACTTCCCGGTTGATCGACCGGCCGCTGCGGCCGCTGTTTCCCGAGGGGTTTTATAACGAAGTCCAGATCGTGGCGACGGTCCTGTCGCTGGACCCGGAGATCGATTCCGACATTCCCTCTCTGATTGGAGCCTCCGCAGCCGTAGCCCTTTCCGGCATCCCGTTCACGTCTCCGATCGGTGCGGCGCGGGTCGGCTACGTGGGCGGCAATTACGTTCTCAATCCGACGATGACCCAGTTGAAAACCGAGTCGGACCTCGATCTCGTGGTCGCGGGCACGCAGGACGCCGTGTTGATGGTGGAGTCAGAGGCCAAGGGCCTCTCCGAGGAAGTGATGCTGGGCGCCGTCCTTTTTGGCCATCAGCAGATGAAGGCGGCGATTACGGCCGTCAACAAGCTGGCCGCGGAGGCCGGCAAGCCTCGATGGGACTGGAAGGCCCCTGAGCCGAATGACGCGCTGAAGCAGGCGGTTGCCAAGCTGGCCGAAGTCGACTTGGCAGCTGCCTACGCGATTGTCGTCAAGCAGGCGCGCGTAACCCGACTGGCAGAGATCCGGCAGGCGGTCCAGGCCGAGTTGTCCGGCGGTGACAATCCACAGTTCACCAAGGACCAGGTGACGACCGAGCTGCACGATCTCGAATACCGTCTAGTGCGAGATTTCATACTGAGCGGCAAGCCGCGCATTGATGGGCGCGACCTCAAGACGGTCAGACCGATCACGGTCGAAGTCGGTGCACTGCCGCGGACCCATGGTTCCGCGATCTTCACTCGCGGCGAAACGCAGGCGCTTGTCACCACCACACTCGGCACGGGCCGCGATGCGCAGATCGTCGACGCGCTAGCTGGCGAGCGTCGTGAGCCGTTCATGCTGCATTACAACTTTCCGCCGTTTTCGGTCGGTGAAACAGGATTCATGGGTTCGCCAAAGCGCCGCGAGATCGGCCACGGCAACCTCGCGCGGCGCGGCATCAATGCCGTCATGCCTGACCTGGAGGCCTTCCCCTACGTCCTGCGCGTCGTTTCCGAGGTACTCGAGTCGAATGGCTCGAGCTCCATGGCGACCGTATGCGGCACGAGCCTGTCTCTGATGGACGCGGGCGTACCGATCAAGGCACCGGTCGCGGGCGTCGCGATGGGCCTCGTCAAGGAAGGCGACAAGTTTGCTGTTCTCACCGACATCCTGGGCGACGAGGATCATCTTGGTGACATGGATTTCAAGGTCGCGGGCACGGCCAACGGCGTCACGGCGTTGCAGATGGACATCAAGATCAACGGCATCACGCCGGAGATCATGAAGGTCGCCCTGGCGCAGGCGAAAGTCGGCCGGCTGCATATCCTCGGTGAAATGGACAAGGTGCTCGACAAGCCGCGTCCGGAGATGTCCGAGTGGGCCCCCACGATCGTCACGATCAAGATCGATCCGGAGAAGATTCGCGACGTCATCGGCAAGGGCGGCGCGGTAATTCGCCAGATCACGGAAGAGACTGGCACGACCATCGACATCGAGAACGACGGCACCGTAAAGATCGCTTCGGTTGATGCGGCGTCCGGCCGCGAGGCGCTACGTCGAATCGAGATGATCACGGCCGACGTTGAAGTGGGCCGCGTCTACGAGGGCAAGGTCGTCCGCCTGATGGACTTCGGCGCTTTCGTAGCCATCCTTCCGGGCCGCGACGGGCTCGTCCACATCTCCCAGATCTCCGACGAGCGCGTCGAACGCGTCAGCGACAAGCTGAAGGAAGGCGACGTCGTCAAGGTCAAGGTGCTGGAAGTCGACCGCCAGGGCCGGGTGCGGCTCTCGATGCGCGGAGTCGCCTGAACCCGAGTCCTAGTCTGCGCACGCCAGGCGCCGCTCGCGCCAGCCCGCGAGCCGCTCGGGCCGCCAGTTCGGAATCGCCCACGCCCACATCTCGTGCACGGGAGCGCCCGCGAGTTCCCTGGGTGGGTCCTGTTCCAGCCATCGCAGGGCCTGCCAGAGCTGGCGCGGTGCCTCCTGCGGGGCAAGCGGCACGGCACGACGCGACTTGGCCAGCTTTTGCCCGTCCGGTTCGGTCAGGACCGGCAGGTGCCCATAGCGTGGCGTACCAAAGCCCAGCGCGCGTTGCAGCAGGATCTGCCGCGGCGTGCACCGCAGCAGGTCGGCGCCTCGCACGACTTCGGTAACACGCTGCAGTTCATCGTCCACGACGACCGCGAGGTGGTAGGCGAACGGACCATCCCGACGCCGCACCACGAAATCGCCCGCTTCAAGCCGACAGTCCTGCCGGCACGCACCCTGGAAATCGTCCTCGAACTCGACGGGCGGCTGCCCGGCGTCGATGGCAAATCGCAGTGCATGGGGTCCGCCGCCAGCGGCAGGATCGTTCCGACAAGTCCCGCGATAGACCGGCTCGGACGCCGGATCAGCCGCCTGGGACGCCGCCTGCATCGATCGGCTGCATCGGCAAGGGTAGCAGCGGCCGGCTGCCTGCAGGGCCGCAAGAGCCGCCTGGTACTCGTTCGTTCCAGCGGACTGGAAATGAACGCTTCCGTCCCATTCGAAACCGAACATCTCGAGGGTCGCCTGAAATTGCTCCGCGAGCCCTGGAACGCAGCGCTTGCGATCCAGGTCGTCGATGCGCAGCAACCAGCGCCCGCCCTTCTGGCGCGTGCTCAGGTAGCTGCCGGCTGCAGCCAGCAGTGAGCCCAGGTGGAGGGGTCCGGAGGGGGTCGGTGCGAAACGCCCGCAAGGTGCCGGCGTGAGCGCGCTACCGGTACCAGTCGTCGCGATCGCCGTATTGCTTCTCGCGGCGCTCACGCCGCTCCTGAGCCTCGATGCAGAGCGTGGCAACCGGTCGCGCTTCGAGACGCTTCACGCCTATCGGCTCCCCCGTCTCGATGCAATAGCCGTAGCTGCCGTCCTCGATTCGGCTCAGCGCCTCCTCGATCTTGCGGATGAGCTTGCGTTCGCGGTCGCGCGTCCTCAGTTCGAGGGCAAATTCCGACTCTAGAGTCGCCCGGTCATTCGGATCGGGCGGATTGGCGGCCTCGTCCTTCATGTGCGACATGGTGCGGTCGACCTCTTCCATCAGGTCGCGCTTCCAGATGCTGAGGATGCCGCGAAAGTGCTCGAGCTGGTCCCGGCCCATGTACTGCTCGCCCTTGCGCTCACGGTAGGGGCGGACATTGCGCGGTCCGAGCAGCAAGTTGTGACTGGTCGCACCGTCATCGTCGTCGTCAGCCAATGCGAACCGTCGCATGGCGCGCGGCGGGATCGCGCTGATCGTCGAGCGCGCCTCGGCGACCTGGGAAGTCAACGCGTGCGTCCTCGGCTTCACGAACACGGGTTCATGGGCCGAAGGCGCGTGGTTGACGGCTTTCTTGCCGCGAGCCGACGGGCGGGGTGCCGATGCGACACGAGACCTGGTCTTGACCTGCTTGGCGGGCTTGCCAGGCTTGGCTCGAACTGTCGCCGGCCTGGACTTGCGTGCCCTGGTTTTCGAAGCTTTTCGCGAGGCGGATGCCTTGCGCGGCGCAGCCTTAACGGTTGTTTTTCTGGTTCGGGCAGCCTTCTTGGCAGGCATCAAATTCTCCGCAGCCTATTCAATCGAGCGCCGGATTATAGCCCTCACTCTCGCGGGGTCCAGTCCCGCGGCATGCCTTTTCGCGTGTCGGGGATCAGGGCAGGCCAACCGCGGGCAGTGCCGCCCAGCCTTTCTGTCGGTGTTCTGCGACGATGGTGGTGTGGATGCCGCCGCGCACGTTGAAATGCGCGGCAAGGCGCAGGAATCGGGGCTTGAGCGACGCGGCGAGGAGGTCTGCGATTTCGTTCGTGACGGCTTCGTGGAAGGCGCCCCGGTCGCGAAAGGACCATATATAGAGTTTCAGCGACTTGAGTTCGACGCAAAGCTGGTCCGGAACGTACTCGAGCTCCAGCGTCGCGAAATCCGGCTGGCCGGTGCGCGGGCACAGACAAGTGAACTCCGGAATGCGCATTCGAATCGTGTAGTCGCGCCCCGGCTGAGGATTCGGGAATAATTCGATCTCGTGGGACGGCGCGGACGGGCTCATTCGAAGTGGATTCGGTCGTCGTCAATTGCGGGCCATTAATCTACACTAGCCGAAATGCGCCTTGCCAGGATAAAACTCGCCGGTTTCAAGTCTTTCGTCGATCCCACCACTGTTTCATTTCCTGCCAACTTGACCGGCGTCGTCGGCCCGAATGGCTGCGGAAAATCCAACATCATCGACGCAGTCCGCTGGGTCATGGGCGAGATTTCCGCGAAGCACCTGCGCGGTGATTCGATGACCGACGTGATCTTCAACGGCTCACGTAGCCGCAAGCCGATCGGAAGCGGTTCGGTCGAGCTCGTGTTCGACAACTGCGATGGCAAGCTCGCCGGCGCCTATGCCGGATATGCGGAAGTGGCATTGAAGCGGCTCGTGTCCCGGGACGGAAATTCGACCTACTACATCAATGGCTCCAAGTGCCGCCGCAAGGACATTACGCACCTCTTCCTTGGTACCGGGCTCGGCTCGCGCAGCTACGCAATCATCGAGCAAGGCATGATTTCGCGACTAATCGAAGCACGCGCGGAGGACATGCGCGCATTTGTCGAGGAGGCCGCCGGCATCTCGCGCTACAAGGAACGCCGACGCGAAACGGAGAACCGGATTGCGCATACGCGGGAAAATCTCGAGCGCCTGAACGACCTGCGTGAAGAGGTCGACAAGCAGATCCGTCATCTTCAGCGACAGGCCGGTATCGCCCGCCGCTACCAGGAAAACAAGATCCGGCAGCGTGAAATGCAGGCAGAACTGCTTGCGCTCCGGATTCGTGACCTGGACGGAGACATTGCGGGACGCCGTGCGCTTGTTGACCAGCGAGAGACCGATACGCAGGCGGCGATCTCAGAACTTCGCTCCTCGGAGGCGGCGGTTGAACGCGCGCGCGCACGGCACATGGACTGCTCGGATGGGCTGGCGGCGGTACAGGGACGCTACTATCAGGCGGGCGCCGACGCGACGCGAACCGAGCAGGCACTGCAGCACGCCCGCGAGTTGCGCATGCGTCAGCGTGCCGATCTCGAACGAGTCAGGACGGAGTACTCGGAATCGAGCGTGCTAGTCGGGCGCGACCAGGAACAACTCGCAGAGTTGACCCGCTTCCTGGCGCAGGCCGAGCCCGAACTGCAAGCTGCCCAGGCGAAGGAAGCTGCGGCGCGTGCGGAACTCGATTCCGCCGAGTCGGCGATGGCCGCCTGGCAGCAGGGTTGGGAGGAGTTCAGCCGTGATGCGGCCGAGGCCCTGCGGGGCGCCCAGGTCGAGCAGGCGCGCATCGAGCAGATTGAAGCGGGTTTACGACGGCTGGAGACGCAACGGGAACGATTGGAGCAGGAGTGCACCCAGCTCGAAGGCAGCGTCTCTGGTGCGCGTCCCGACGAATTCGCCTCTGCCGAGACGCAAGCCCGCGACCGAGGCCGCGAAGCTCAGCAGGAACTCGATGCGACACTCGCATCGCTGCAGTCGCTGCGTGAGGCCGAGCGGCAGTGCGCGGTGGCGCTCGACACGGCGAAGGCAGAACTTCGGTCCGCGCAAAGCGAACTGATGACGATCGAGGCGGTGCAGAAGGCCGCCCTCGGCAAGGGTGCGACCGGTCCATCGGAATGGCTGGAGCAGCACCGGTTGGATTCGTGCCCGCGGCTCGCCCAGCAGCTGGAGGTGGAGAGAGGCTGGGAGCGCGCGATCGAAACCGCGCTCGGCAGTTATCTCGAAGCGGTTTGCGTCGAAGGCATCGACGCAATCGCCGAATCCCTGGATCGACTGAACGCCGGCGAGTTGACGGTAACGGAGTCCGGACGCGCCACGCCCGCGAAGCCCGCCGCCGCAACATTGCTGTTTCGCGTCAAAGGGCCTGCCGTTGTTGCCGAGTTGCTGGCGGGCGTCATTGCCGTGGAATCGCTGGGGGACGCCATCGAACGGCGCCGGACGCTGCAAGCCGGTCAATCGGTCATCACCAGGAATGGTATCTGGCTCGGTCGCGAATGGGTCCGCGTCGCCCGCAGCGAAGCGGGACATGCTGGTGTCATCGCGCGCGAGCAGGAGCTGAGGCGGCTGCAGCAGGCCGTCACCGTGCGTGAAAGTGCAGCTACCGAACACCAGGCCAGGCTTACTGAAATACGTTCAAGGCTCGCGGAGCTGGACGCCAGTCGCGACGATTTGCATGCCAAGGTCAATCGCCTGCATCACGATCTTGTCAATGTGCGTAGCGCCCACGAGGCGATCCGGTCGAAGACCCAGCAGATTGCCGAGCGCATCGACCGGCTCGCCGAGGAATCTGCCCAGATTGAAGCGGACATCGAGCGTGATGAAAAGGATGCCGGAGAGTGCCGCACCCGCCTGGAATCGTCACTTGAGCGGCAACGCCAGCTTCAGCAGGGAGGGTCGGGGATCGAGAGCGAGCGCGCGATGCTTCGCGCTGCCGTCGCGGCGGCTCGCGAGCACCACGCAGAGCAAGTAAACGTCGCCCAGCAGGTGGCCATTCGGGTCGAATCCCAGCGTTCGACGCTCGCGACGCTGCGCACGAGCCTGGATCGGGCAAGCGAACAGTCGCGTCAACTGGAAGCGCGGCGCGTGGACCTGGAATCGCAGTTGGCCGGCGGCGAAGAGCCTTTCTCGGACCTCGAGGGGCAGTTGCAATCCTTCCTGGAGCAACGGCTCGCGGTCGAGCGGGAGCTGGCAGATGCCCGCAGGGCTGTCGAGGAGGCAGACGCTCAGGTGCGGGAACTGGACATGGCGCGGCAGAAAGCGGAAAGCGTCTCGGAATCGGCACGCTCCGCCCTTGCGGAAATCAGTCTCGGCATGCAGGAGACGCGCGTGCGGCGCGAGTCACTGGTCGAGCAGTTTGCAGCGACGCAATTTGACCTCGATCAGGTGACAGCGCGGCTGCCGGAGGATGCGACGGTTGTCGCCTGGGACCAGCAGCTCGCGGAGGTGGCCGAGAGAATCGAGCGGCTGGGCGCGGTCAATCTTGCATCCATTGACGAGCTCAAGGAGCAGTCCGAGCGCAAGGAGTACCTCGATCGCCAGTTCGCGGACCTGACGGATGCACTCAACACGCTGGACCAGGCGATGCGCAAGATCGACCGCGAGACCCGCGCTAGATTCCAGGACACGTTCGACCGGATCAACAATGGCCTGAAGGACAAGTTCCCGCGTCTCTTCGGCGGTGGTGCGGCCTATCTCGAGCTGGTTGGAGACGACCTGCTGACGGCCGGCGTCGCAGTCATGGCGCGTCCTCCGGGCAAGCGCAACAGCACGATTCACCAGCTTTCGGGCGGCGAGAAAGCCCTCACCGCTGTCGCGCTGGTGTTTTCAATTTTTGAGCTCAACCCCGCGCCGTTCTGCCTGTTGGATGAGGTCGATGCGCCGCTTGACGACCACAACGTCGGGCGCTTCTGCGACATCGTCCGGGACATGTCCGAGCGTGTGCAGTTCGTCTTCATCACGCACAACAAGAATACGATGGAACTCGCCAGTCACCTGATCGGTGTGACAATGGGCGAACCCGGCGTATCGCGGCTTGTCGCGGTCGACGTCGACGAAGCCGTGCGGATGGCCGCGGTCGGCTAGGCAGGGTGCAAAACAGTGGCGGGGCTGCGTTGGATTCTGCTAGGAGCCGGCATCGCGCTGATTGTCGGATTATGGTGGTGGGAGACGCGGAGGTCCCGCCGACCGGCGCCTGAGGTCGACGGCGCAACCTGGCCACAGGAGCGTGCCGAGCCGTCACTGGAAGCGGGCACCGACTCACCCGAGGAAGACGATGCCGAGTCCGGCGTGAACTATCCGCCGACGATCGAGCGTGTGCGTATTCCCCGGCGCCCACCGATGATCGAAATTCCCGAAGACTATGAGGTCGACGTCTCCGATTTCGTCGGGATTGAAAGGCGCCATGCGACCGGTCCTGACCTTACGCTCGAACCAGAACCGGACACGGAGCCCGATGTCGGGGATGCGGCGAATGAAAGCGTGCCTTTCTCCGAGGAAATCGAACAGCCCGACGATCATCATCGCGCGCCCTGGGTCCGAACCCAGCCGCTGGAGCGCGACGAGGTGGCGCCGAAGCCGGAAGAAGAGCCCCTGGAGCCGCCGCCGACCGACGCAATCGAGCGACGCATGGCCGAGGCGTCAAGGCAGCGGATCGTGGCGCTGCGGCTTGTCGCGCCCGGTGGCCAATGGAGTGGGTCCGATCTGCGCGCCGCACTCGAGGCCGAAGACCTGCACTATGGGCAATATTCGGTATTTCACCGCGAGCGCGAGGACGGCAAGACTCTTTTCTATGTCGCCAGCATGATGGAGCCGGGGTCGTTCGACCTCGCACGGATGGATGAGCAGGATTTCCCGGGTATTTCTCTGTTCGGGATCGTGCCGGGGCCGCTCGATGCGCCGTCAACCTTCGATCTCGTGCTCGCAACCGGGCGCAGCCTTGCCGATCGAATCAAAGGCCAGTTGCAGGATGAGCAGGGCAGCACGCTCACCGCGCAGCGCATCCTTAACCTGCGTGAAGAGCTGGTCCATTTCGAGCATCGTAGTCGGCGCCTGCGGCGCAGCTGATGAAGCCATTGCCCGCAAGCCTGCGGCAACGCGTCGCCCGGCTGCGTGCCGAGATCGATCACCACAACTATCGCTACCATGTGCTGGACGATCCCGAGATCCCGGATTCCGAATACGACCGCATGATGGTGGAATTGCGGGAGCTCGAGAAGGAGCATCCTGCGCTCATCGTCCCGGAGTCACCGACACAAAGGATCGGAGGCGCGCCGATAGCGGCGTTCGCACAAGTGCGGCATCGCACGCCGATGCTCTCGCTTGACAATGCGTTTACGCGTGAAGAGGTAGTTGCATTCGACCGGCGCGTGCGCGAACGCCTGGAGACCGACAAGGCGATCAAGTACGCCTGCGAGCCGAAACTGGACGGGCTGGCAGTCGGCCTGACCTACCATGGTGGCTTGCTTGAGATCGCGGCAACGCGGGGCGATGGCACCGTCGGCGAGGATGTCACGCACAACATTCGCACGATCCAGTCTGTACCGTTGCACCTGACAGGGAAGTACATCCCCGATCTCCTGGAAGTGCGTGGCGAGGTATTCATGTCATTGGCCGGGTTCGAGGAGATGAACCGGCGCGCTGCGGGAAAAGGCGAGAAATTATTCGTAAATCCACGCAACGCCGCCGCAGGAAGCCTTCGCCAACTGGACCCGCGCCTCGCGGCCTCACGCCCTCTCGAAATTTATTTCTATGGCGCGGGTGTCATTGAAGGAGTGAAGCCGCCGGGGCGTCACAGCGAGGTGCTGGAAAGGTTGCGAGGCTGGGGGTTGCGCACATCGCCTGAGTCGCGCGTGGTCGAGGGCGTCGACGAACTGCTGGCCTACTACGGCGAAATGGCCCAGCGGCGAAATGCGCTGGGGTACCAAATCGACGGTGTCGTCTACAAGGTCGATTCACTCGACCAGCAGCGGGAACTTGGATACGTTGCGCGCGCTCCGCGCTGGGCAATTGCCCACAAGTTCCCGGCAGAGGAGGAATTGACTCGCGTGCGAGCGATTGAATGGCAGGTCGGGCGCACCGGCGCGCTGACTCCGGTCGCGCGTCTCGAGCCCGTTTTTGTCGGCGGAGCAACCGTCTCGAATGCCACGCTTCACAACATCGATGAGCTCCAGCGCAAGGACGTCCGCGTCGGCGATACAGTCGTCCTGCGCAGGGCCGGTGACGTGATTCCGGAAGTCGTCCGCGTCATCGTCGAGCAACGTCCCGCGAAGACCGTGCGCACGAAATTGCCCAGGCGATGCCCCGTATGCGGATCGGAGGTCGAGCGGGAGGAGGGCGAGGCCGTGGCGCGTTGCTCGGGCACGCTCGTCTGCCCCGCACAACTGAAGGAGTCACTGCGCCACTTCGCATCGCGACGCGCGATGGACATCGAAGGGCTTGGCAACAAGCTCGTCGATCAGCTCGTCGATGAGGGCTTGGTAAAGGATGCCTCTGACCTGTACCGGCTCCGCGCTACCCAGCTCGCCAATCTCGAACACATGGGCGACAAATCGGCGAGCAAGCTTGTCGAGGCGCTCAAACGAAGCAAGACGACGACTCTTGGGCGATTCCTGTTTGCGCTTGGCATTCGCGATGTCGGCGAGGCGACCGCCGATGCGCTGGTGCGCCACTTCCGTACGCTAAAGGCGCTCCGATCGAGCACGGTGACCGAGATCGAGGAGGTACCGGATATCGGTCCGATTACCGCGGGCCACGTACATACATTCCTGTCAGAAGGGCGCAATGCGAAGGTCATTGATGCCTTGATCGAACTTGGCGTGAGGTGGCCGGAAATCCAGGTTGCGAGGGCGCGGAACGAGGCAATTGACGGCAAGAGCTTTGTGCTGACCGGGAAACTGTCGTCAATGTCGCGGGATGAGGCGGGGGATCTCGTACGCGAGCTGGGGGGGAGCGTATCGGGCAGCGTTTCCAGGAAAACCGATTTCGTCGTCGTCGGCGAAGATGCCGGCTCAAAACTCAAGAAGGCGACCGAACTCGGAATCCGTATTCTCGATGAGGACCAATTCCTCAAGATGATCGGCCGCGGGCGCTGATCAAACGGATTGCAGCCCAGATTTCTCCTGGTCTTCTTCAGACTCTGCATCCAAGAACATCTGGACCGTGACACCCGTGCGCACTGCATCAGGCGCCTCGGCAATCTCGTGTTCGGACACCCAGCCCTCGATGTCCTCAAGAAACGCGGCTCCGCGCTGGCGCAGCAATCGCCGAAAGAGCGGTAGTGCGGCCTTGTCAAGCCGGATCGAGACTACAGTGTCAGTGTAGAGACGCTGTTCCGGCGGCGTTCCGAGGTTGTGCTCGAGGGTTCGGAAAAAGTCGCGGGACGTGCTGCCGAGAAGCTCTAAGGCTGCGGGTTCCGCACCTCCGGCGGTGTACCGCCGCGTAATCGCCCGAATGCTGCCGTCCTCGAGTACCTTGACTGCACCGACCTCGAGCAACTCGTCCAGGATGATCCCTGGATAAATGTCACCGCTGAAAGCGCGAACCAAGGACGCGAACGAGGGTTCCGGACCGTCGATGTCCAGAACGAGCGGCCGGCCCTCGCCATCGGTGTAGTGAGGATTCTCGAACCAGCCAGCGAGGACGCGAGCCAGGCGATTCCGCCGGTAGTCCTTGTCGATCGTTGAGTCCGCCGAGGCCGCATCCGGCGAGTTAACAATATTACTGACCACGTGCCGGTGCAGGCCAGTAATTGCCGAAACGCGCGAGAAACTCACCGGTTTTCCCTGCTCGCGCAGGATATCCCCGGCAGCACGAACAAAGGCAATATTGGCAATACGCGAGAAATCGTAGGCCGACAAGCCGTGGCGAAGCATGATCCGCGCGAGGGGACGGAGCAATCGGAGGCAGGCGCCGAATACAAAGGGACCTGATCGAGATGCTAAATCGGGGCCCTCCGTTGCAATATCAGGATCATATCTCATCGGTATCACGCAAAAAGAATATTTGAGCAGAAGATTTCAACTAACCACTAGGTAGAAATACAAGTGATTGCAGCAACTTCAAGTATCCACGAATCCGAGAATCATGGTCAGTTGCTGTTAAATGAGGTAGTTCAACTCTTCACGGACTTACTAATCGCAGGCGGTGCGAGCATGCCGATGATCAAGTCTGCAATGACTCATGCGGTGGAAAGAGCAGTGGAAAGTAACGCCTCAACCACCTTCACGGATTTGGGAGCAAAGTTACGTGATTGTATGGAGGTCATGTGCGCATGGCGACGGGATGTCGAATTGGTGGACAGCTTTGGTGAACCGCAACCTCTCGGAATTTCATCAGAGAAAAATTCCTTCGAACTACTCTGCAAGAAGGCAAAGTGTAAAAATACCTGGTCAGAAATCTTGAATGCGTTGATTGACTTCGGTGCCGTCATTATCGGGGACGATGGGAAGGTTCACTCGCAGACCCCTACTTTTTTGCTCGGTCGGGCGACCTCCGGTGGACGACTTGCAACCGATGGACTCTTGAAACAACTTCAAGGATTTTTGAATTGTGTGCATCGCAATGTTTGCAGCGTTTCAGGCAATGGCAAGCCAAAGTTTGAAAGGGCGTGCACAGTCACCGTTGCAATGGAACTCGAGCCGATTTTTGATCGCTTGGTACGAAATCGCGGACAGGAATTCATCGACTCAGTTGATGAGTGGCTCGAGCGCAATACCAAGGTTGAAAGCCCCTCTGGAAGGTATATCGAGCTTGGCGCCGGAGCCTATTTCGTGGATTTTGGTGAGCGCCTTGAGCGAAAGCGCACCACATAGGGGACTAGAACTCAAATAAATTAGCCGCTTGCCATGCAGTTTGACGAATAAGCGTCATCTTTCACTCATATCTAGCTGATTGTTAAGCCCAAAATCCGGGCGCTCGTACTCGACCTAGCTACAACCCGTTCAGGGCCGGATTAGGCCTAGGCACTAGTCGCGTACGTGGCACGAAGTTATGTTTACTCTCAATAAGTTAAAGGATACATTAAGTCATGTCAGCGGGTTACACCGTTAACTTAAGGCTACTCGCTGCATTTAGGTTTCTGCTCGTTCCGCTGGTGCGGATTTTGTTGAGGAACGGAATTTCTTTTAACGAAATTTCGGAAGTACTCAAAGGGGCATACGCAAGGGTTGCAGCAACTGACTTCGCGGTACCTGGAAGGCCGATGTCGTACTCGCGGTTGTCGATTACGACGGGCATCGCGAGGCGCGATTTTGACCGCGTTCTTGGCGAAGAAGACCGTCTTCGACGTGCGCTCGAAAGCAACGCGAGCCGGATCGCAAACGTGCTGCAGGGGTGGCACAACGATCCGGAGTTTATGGGGCCGTATGGATTTCCGCGCGATTTAGCGTTCACACGGGAGGCAGGGGGCGGACCATCGTTTGAAGATTTGGTTGCTCGGTTCGCAACAGATGTACAACCGCAGCTAATGCTTGAAGAGTTGATGCGTGTTGCGGCGGCAACAATTGCGGAAGAGAGCGGAATGATTCGTGTGCTTAAGCGCACGTTTATTCCAGAGCAAATGGCTCCTGAGTTGATTGAGGTTTTCGCGCGAGGAGTAAGGCGATACGTCGAGACAATTGATCACAACCTGGGTGAGCAGGACGGAACTAAACGGCGATTTGAAAGATGGGTTTTCCCGGACTATGGAATTCGTGAAGAGGATTGGGTGCCGTTTAACGACATGGTGCGCGATCGCTTGCAGGAAGTAATCGAAGACCTTGAAACGCAGTTCGTTTTGTTTCGGCGACCGAGGGCAGGGGTCGATCGGACATTGAGTGTTGGAGTTGGACTGTATCTCTACAAAGATGATTTGGCTGACGACAAGAAATTTCAGGAAATGCTCGCGACTTTGTTAGACGAAGAAAAGAGTTCCGAGTTGCAGTGAAGGGGCGATAAGGGTGGGGATTCAAATGATCACAATGTGGCGTACCAAGATTCCTGCAAGCGCTGCAGCAATCGTGTTGATTCTCGCGTCTGGTGACGCCGTTGCAGGTGGCAGTTGCCTGATCAAAATGGATACAGGCACACCTCGAAGTGAGGTCAACTCTGCGATAGCAAATTTTGGAGCGCGAGTTATCGCCGTTGGTCGTGTCGATGCTGTGGCACCCGAATTTGGCGTTGAGGTTTTGGGCGTTAAGGTCGGGCCATCCGCACTGGACAGTTTTCAGATTGGCGATTACGCAGTTGTGATTGACTGGTCGAAGCCCGGAGCAGTTGAACGCCTGCTTGAAGTTCGTCCATTGTCGAGTCGCTATGTACCTGGGGTTAGTGAAGTATTTCTTAGATCAAAAGTTACCGGGAATGACTTGCTCAGTGCTCGAGTCCAATTGGGTAAGGTTGGTGTCGATTACTCTAGTTCAATTGTTTTGGTGGACCGAAGTGGCGCGGTTGTGGGATCAACGATGGCGATTAGAGGAATCCAACCTCAGCCAAGCGGCGTTATTCTCGGGAGTTGTGTTTCGATTTTGCGTAACAATGGTTCATTAGGCACTGGCAAGCCGGACGGTTCGCTCGGCACCGGGCGCGCCGATGGGTCCTTGGGAACCGGTCGCACAGACGGTTCGCTGGGAACTGGGAGTCCCGAGGGTTCGCTTGGCACTGGCAAGCCGGACGGTTCGCTTGGTACGGGCTGGATAAGTCGGGTTCTTTGGGAACCGGCCGTCCTGAGGGTTCGCTTGGCACTGGCAAGCCGGACGGTTCGCTCGGCACCGGGCGCGCCGATGGGTCCTTGGGAACCGGTCGCACAGACGGTTCGCTGGGAACTGGGAGTCCCGAGGGTTCGCTTGGCACTGGCAAGCCGGACGGTTCGCTCGGCACCGGGCGCGCCGATGGGTCCTTGGGAACCGGTCGCACAGACGGTTCGCTGGGAACTGGGAGTCCCGAGGGTTCGCTTGGCACTGGCAAGCCGGACGGTTCGCTTGGTACGGGCTGGATAAGTGGTTCTTTGGGAACCGGCCGTCCTGAGGGTTCGCTTGGCACTGGCAAGCCGGACGGTTCGCTCGGCACCGGGCGCGCCGATGGGTCCTTGGGAACCGGTCGCACAGACGGTTCGCTGGGAACTGGGAGTCCCGAGGGTTCGCTTGGCACTGGCAAGCCGGACGGTTCGCTTGGTACGGGCTGGATAAGTGGTTCTTTGGGAACCGGCCGTCCTGAGGGTTCGCTTGGCACTGGCAAGCCGGACGGTTCGCTCGGCACCGGGCGCGCCGATGGGTCCTTGGGAACCGGTCGCACAGACGGTTCGCTGGGAACTGGGAGTCCCGAGGGTTCGCTTGGCACTGGCAAGCCGGACGGTTCGCTCGGCACCGGGCGCGCCGATGGGTCCTTGGGAACCGGTCGCACAGACGGTTCGCTGGGAACTGGGAGTCCCGAGGGTTCGCTTGGCACTGGCAAGCCGGACGGTTCGCTCGGCACCGGCAGCTCCGCCGACTAATTTCATTCGTACACTCGAACTTGACGGCGCCTCGCGGCGCCGCGCTCGTCCATTAGTACGCTGACTCCCGCTCACTCGGCCCACTTCTCAATTCCATACTCCTCGTTGGCGTAAGCTTGCGCCGGCGCGACCGCGCGCGCTTATTGAATTGCGGATGAATTGGCGGAATTTCATGTCAGATCTTGAGTGGAGACGCGCGATTGCGGCACTTGTCCTCGCAATCGCCGCGTTTTCAGTTGCCTCCTGCGGTAGGCACGAATCCAGCGGTAGCACAAGCAGCAGCGCCGACACGCTTATTCTCACCCGAGGTCTGGGCGGCCAGCCGGGGTCGCTCGATCCACAGCGCGCGGAAGATGCCTTTTCCTACGACGTGTTGCATGACATGTACGAGGGCCTCACGGCCAGCACGCCCAATGGCGAAGTCATTCCGGCAGCCGCCACTTCATGGAGCATCGGGCAAGACGGTAAGGTCTACGTTTTTAAGCTGCGCCGCGAAGCACGGTGGTCAAATGGTGATCCGGTCACGGCCGGCAATTTCGTCGATGGGTTTCGCCGCGCGCTGGATCCTGCGACCGTATCCGGTGCTGCCGATTTGCTGCGTTCGATTGAAAATGCACCGGCGATTCTGAAGGGCGATCTGCGTCCAGCCGAGCTGGGTGTCCGGGCGATTGACGATCACACGTTCGAGATTCGACTCTCGCGCGCCGTTCCGTACTTTCCGGACATCCTGACAAACACCGTTGCTTCACCCGTTCACCACACGTCGCTCGCGAAAACCGGGGGTTTTTCGAAACCAGGCTTGACGATCTCGAATGGACCTTATGTACTCGCGGGCTTCACCCCGGGCTCGGGACTCCAATTGGCGCGAAATCCTCACTATTGGGATGCGTCAAAGGTGGCATTCGACGAAGTTCGCTATGAATTCATCCCCGATGAAGGTGCCGAGTTCATGCGCTATCGCTCAGGCGATCTCGACGTGACGAATACGGTGCCTGAGCAGAGGTTTCAGGAATTATCGGCCGACCCGCATTCCGGCCTGCAACATCGCGCGACGCTGGCAACTTTCTATTTCACGTTGAACACGGAACGCGGTCCGCTCAGCCGGAACCGGAAATTGCGCGAGGCTTTGTCGTTGGCCGTCGATCGCCGGACGATTGTCGAGGCCGTCGCGCGCGCAGGGCAGATTCCGGCGTATTCACTGGTTCCGGACGACGTTTGGAATTACGAGCCGGCTCACTACCCCTGGCGCGACGTCTCGGACTTGGAGCGTGTTGCACGTGCACGCAAGCTGTTTGCCGCCGCTGGCTACTCGCCGGCCCGCCCATTGCGGTTGCGCCTGCTCTACAACGAGAACGAGCTAGTACGAAGAGTCTGCATTGCGATCGCTGCAATGTGGAAGCAGGCACTCGGTGTTGAGACGGAATTGAACCAGATGGAATTCAAGGCCTACCTGGCGGCGCGTGCGGACCCGGTGCAATGGGACGTTGTCCGCGTCGGCTGGACCGCGGACTACGACGACGCTTCGACGTTTCTTGACACGATGACGAAAGGTAGCCCGCAAAACTTCGGTCATTGGGTCAATGCCCGGTATGCGGGCCTTCTGGAGTCTGCCGCAAGCGAGGTGGATCCTGCGAAGAGGCGGGACACGATGCAGCAGGCGGAGTCGCTGATGCTCAACGACTATCCGCTGCTGCCCGTGTACTTCTACGTGACGCGTCGGCTGGTGCAGCCTCGAGTTGCCGCCCCGGCGATCAATCCGATGAACCGGACCTACTCGAAGTACTTCCGCCCCGCGTCCTAGGACTCAGAGCGATCGCTCGACTTGTCCCGCCTTGACCAGTTCCTTGAGGTGCGCCTCGAACTTTTTCTGATTCACGAGCGGCCCGAGCTGCGCCTTGACGGCGTCGTAGGGCGGCGGCGTCGTCGCGCGCTTTTCTTCGAGCTTGATTACGTGCCAGCCGAATTCGGACTTGACGGGGGTCGCTGTGTACTTGCCTATCTCGAGTTGCTGCACCGCGTCAGAAAAGGGCTTCACCATCTGGTTCGGGTTGAACCAGCCGAGGTCGCCACCTTCCGCCGAGGAACCGTCCTTCGAGTTGTCTTTCGCTAGCTTCTCGAAGCTGGCACCCTTGTCGAGTTGGGTAATCAGGTCCTTCGCCTTTGCCTCGTCGTCGACGAGGATGTGCCGCGCGTGATACTCGAGTTTCGGCGCTTCCGCGATGCGGGCGTCGTACTCCGCTTTTAGCTCGGCTTCGGTCGGCTCCACGCCCTCGGTGAACTTCTTAAAGAGCAATTCGGCGAGCGCGCTCTTACCCACGAGCTCGAGCCGCGCGTTCGGCTCGCCTTCGCCGAGCTTCTGTTTCTCGGCTTCCTGGGCCCCGGCGTACATGCCAATCAGCTCTTCGAGCGCTTCCTTCTGCTCGTCAGCCGTGAGGTCGCCCGGTGTCTTGCCGCCGTGGCGGGTTTTCACGTACAGGTTCCAGACGTCACGCGAGATCGGCGTGCCGTTGACGACGGCAACCGGCTTGGCCGCGGCGTCTACTGGCGTTTCGGCCTTGGTGCAGCCGACGGCCAGCAACATGCCGAGCGCGGAGATGGCGAGAATCTGCGTATGTCTCATGGTGTCCTCGATTGAGAATCGTCTTCGGGTGAAACTGCCTCGATCGTGAGCGCGTGGATCTCGCGTGGCAGCATTTCGGCGAGCGCCTCGTAGACCAGACGATGACGCTCGAGGCGGCTGCGTCCGGTGAAAAACTCTGACTCAATGCGAATGAAAAAGTGCCCAGCACCGTCGCGAGCGCCCACGTGTCCCGCGTGCCGCGCACTGTCGTCGCGCACGGCGACCTCGGCAGTGGACAATGCCTTCTGTAGCGTGGTCCTGATTCGCTCAACGCGCGGGACGGTCATGCCCGTGATCCTGAGAAGTGATCCAGATGCCCTGGACGACGATGAACACGAGCGTAAGTCCCAGCATTCCGAACAGCTTGAAATTGACCCAGGTGGCCTCGTCGAAATAATGGAACACGGCGAGGTTGGCCGCGCCCATTAGCAGGAAAAAGCCGATCCACATCCAGTTCAGCCTGCGCCAGACAGCGGTGCTGAGCGGAAGCTCGGCGCCAGTGGCATTCATGAGCCGCTGAATCAACGGCCGGTCACTGTAGCGGCGCCACAGGCTCGCCAGGAATGCCGCCGCGAACAGCCAGTTGACGACTGTTGGCTTCCACATGATGAATGACGTGTTGTGGATGAGGAGCGTCAATCCGCCGAAGACGAACACGAAGCCGGCGGATACGAGGTGCATCGGATTGATTCGACGCGTACGCAGCCAATGGATCGATACTTGCAGCACGGCCGCGACGATGATCACGACGGTTGCGACGTAGATGCCGGCTAACTTGTAAGCGACGAAAAACGCAATCACCGGCAGGAAATCGAACAGCAGCTGCATGCGCGGAACCGGGGAAAAGGGGCGCCAATGATAGCGGAACCGGCCTCGGACTGCGCCCGGTCCATAATGGGCCGTGACCCGACGACTTGAATTGCACCCCACGACACCGCAGCCGCGGCTGCTTCGCACGGCGGCGAAATGCCTTGAGGATGGGGGTGTCATCGCCTATCCGACCGATTCCTGCTATGCGCTTGGCTGCGCGCTGGGGGCCAAGGACGCGATGCAGCGGATTCAGAAACTGAGGCAGACGCGCAAGGGGCATTTCTTCACGGTTGTCTGCCGTGATTTGTCGGAGATAGCGAAGTTCGCACTGGTGGAAAACTGGCAGTACCGCCTGCTCCGGGGTTTCACGCCTGGTCCCTATGCCTTCGTGCTTCGTGCTACGCGGCAGGTACCGCGTCGTCTCCTGGACGCTCGCCGAAAGACCATCGGAATCCGCGTGCCCGATCACGCCGTCGTGCGCGCGTTGTTGCGCGAGTACCCGGAACCGCTCATGAGCACCACGCTGCAATTGCCGGGCGACGATGCGCCGATGACCGGCGGCCGCGAAATCGAGGAGCGCGTTGGACATGCCCTCGACCTGATCCTTGACGCCGGAAATTGCGGCCTCGAACCGAGCACGATTGTCGATCTGTCGGGCGACGAGCCCCGCTTGCTGCGAGCTGGGAAAGGCGATCCACGACCATTTCAATGAACGGCATCCGGCGTCGCATCGTATAATTGTGGGCAAATCAGCGACTCTTTGCCTGAGGCGGCTCCAGGACGAAAAATGGACTTGGCTCCCTTTCTGACTAAAGTATCAATCGCCGCGATTCCCGTCATATTCGCGATCACGGTCCATGAGGTTGCCCACGGCTGGGTCGCCAGGCATTTCGGGGACCGGACAGCCGAGGCGCAGGGCCGGTTGACCCTGAATCCGATTCGCCACATCGATCCGATCGGTACCGTACTGGTACCGGCTCTCATGCTGTGGTTAGGGGGATTTCTGTTCGGCTGGGCGCGGCCTGTCCCCGTGAATCCGCGTTACATGCGCAACCCGCGGAGCAATATGGTCTGGGTATCCGCAGCAGGGCCCGCAGCCAATTTGGCGATGGCGATTATGTGGGCGTTTCTGATGATGGCGAGCCAGCGACTTGAGCTAGGCACGCTCGGATTATGGCTTGGCCAGATGTCGTGGATCGGCATCATCATCAACGTGTCGCTCGCGGTCTTCAACATGTTGCCGATCCCACCGCTGGATGGTGGTCAAGTCCTGACCAACCTTTTGCCTCGCGGACCTGCGGCCGACTTTCTGGAGCGCATTGCACCCTTCGGCTTGTTCATCGTTCTGGGATTGATCGCCATGAAAGTGCTGTGGCCGCTGGTTAGCGGTCCCATCGGTTTCCTGGTCGCCCTGTTGGTCAACGCCTTCGGCCTACAGGTCGACTAGAGTCACGCGATGCGGGTCAAGCGAGGACAGAATCGCCGGGTTGTGTCAGGCATGCGTCCGACGGGCCAACTCCATCTCGGCAACTACCATGGCGCGCTTGCGAACTGGGTCGACCTGCAATACCACTATGAATGTTTTTTCTTCGTCGCGGATTGGCACGCATTGACGACGGGCTACGAAGACACGACTGACCTGAAGGCGAACACGAACGAGGTGCTCATCGACTGGCTCGCGGCCGGACTGAATCCGAGCGCCTGTACCGTCTTTGTGCAGTCGAGAATCCCGGAACACGCCGAGTTGCACCTCATCCTGTCGATGGTGACGCCGGTGTCGTGGCTGGAGCGCGTCCCGACCTACAAGGACCAGATCGAGCAGCTCAAGGACAAGGACCTCAGCACCTACGGCTTTCTCGGATACCCGCTGCTCCAGAGCGCGGACATCCTGATGTATCGTCCAGAATTCGTGCCAGTCGGCGAAGACCAGGTCGCCCACGTCGAAATCACGCGTGAGATTGCGCGCCGCTTCAACAACATTTATGGCCGTGAGCCGGATTTCGAGACCAAGGTCGAAGGCGCCGTCAAGCGACTGGGCACACGGAATGCGGCGCTTTACGCGGAACTGCGGCGGAAATTCCAGGAGCACGGTGACGCCGAGGCACTTGGCCGCGCGCGCGCGATGGTCGAGTCGGGTGCGCGGCTCACGGTCGCAGATCGGGAGCGCTTGCTGGGGCACCTGGAAGGTGGCGGGCGTGCAATCCTTCCGGAACCGTCCGCGCTGCTGACTAAATCCCCGAAGGTTCCGGGCCTGGATGGCCGCAAGATGTCCAAGTCTTACGGCAACACGATTGGATTGCGCGAGGACCCGGATAGCGTGCAGAAGAAGCTCAAGGCGATGCAGACAGATCCCGCACGGGTGCGGCGCAGCGATCCGGGTGACCCCGAAAAGTGCCCGGTCTGGGACCTCCACAAGATCTACTCCGACGAAAAGACGAAGGGCTGGGTCCAGGCGGGTTGCCGCACCGCCGGGATTGGCTGCCTCGACTGCAAAAAACCTCTCATTGAGTCGGTGATAGAACAGCTCGAAGGTTTTCGCGGGCGGGCGCGCGAATACGAGGACAATCCTGATCTGGTTCGGGGAATCGTCACCGAAGGCTGCGAGCGGGCGCGCGACGCGGCCCGTGCGACAATGGCAGAGGTCCGCGAAGCCGTGGGACTGGAGTATCGGTGAGCGAAGCGGCCGACCTTTCGGGCGGGAACGAGATCGATTCCACCGCGGGCCAATTGCCGCCGCAGCAGGGTGAAATGCCGTTCGCCATCGTGGACGGCGAGCCGGTCACGGTGATGCCGCGCGACCTCTATATTCCGCCACAGGCGCTCGAGGTGTTCCTGGAGGCGTTCGAGGGCCCGCTCGACTTGCTCTTGTACATGATCCGCCGCCAGAACCTCGACATCCTCGACATCCCGATCGCTGACATCACCCGGCAGTACATGGAGTACATCCGGCTGATGCAGGAACTGGACCTCGAACTCGCGGGGGAGTACCTCCTGATGGCCGCAATGCTGGCCGAGATCAAGTCGCGCATGCTGTTGCCGCGCATTTCAGAGGGTGGAGAAGAGGAGGACGACCCGCGCGCAGAACTGGTGAGACGGCTCCAGGAATACGAGCGCTACAAGCAGGCGGCCGAAGATATCGACCGATTGCCACGACTCGACCGCGACGTACATCCGGCGGTCGCGGAATTGTCCCATCGACAGGTCGTTCGCATGCTGCCCGAAGTCGCGCTGCAGGAGATGCTGGTCGCCTTCAAGGACGTCGCCCAGCGCGCCACGATGTTCGCGCACCTGCACGTCCAGCGTGAGACACTCTCGGTGCGGCAGCGGATGTCGGACGTGCTTGCATTGCTCGAGGGCGTCGGGCTCGTCGAATTCATCCGGCTGTTCAGCCCGGAAGAAGGACGCCTCGGCGTCACGGTGACTTTCGCCGCCATACTGGAGCTGCTACGCGAGCAGCTCATTGAGATCGTGCAGGCCGAGCCGTATCAGCCCCTGCACTTGCGGCGCATCGATCGTGACCCGGATGCGGCCTTGATTGAAGAACTCGAGATCACGACGGCGTGACGGGGCGAACGATGGAATCCGGTCAACTCAAGGGTATCATCGAGGCGGCGTTGCTCGCGTACGGGCACCCTCTGAGCATCGATCAGATGCGCGAGATCTTCGATGAATTCGAGCGCCCGGAGGCGGCGGAAGTCCGCAAGGCACTCGCGGCGCTGGCCAAGGATTGCGATGACCGCCCGATGGAACTGGTCGAGGTCGCGAGCGGCTGGAGGTTGCAGGTCAGGAGCGAGTTTTCGGCGCGGCTGTCAAAGCTCTGGCAGGAGCGCCCGACCCGCTATTCACGTGCGCTTCTCGAGACTTTGGCACTGATCGCGTATCGCCAGCCGATCACGCGCGGAGAGATCGAGGACGTGCGTGGCGTGACGGTCAACCCGAACATCGTGCGAACGCTGACCGAGCGCGGCTGGATCCGCGTCGTCGGCCACCGCGAGGTTCCCGGCCATCCGGAACTGCTCGGCACGACGCGTGAATTCCTGGATTACTTCGGGCTCAAGAGCCTTGACGAACTACCGTCGCTTGCGGCGCTGCGGGACATGGACGACGTCGGGATCCAGCTCGAATTCGACAATCCAGTCACGATGCAGGCCGCGGCCGCCGGCCAGGCGGCCGCCAATGACGCCGACGCCCTGAGTTGATTTGCCGCGGCGCTGCCGCCGGCCAGAAATGCCATGCGGGAGAGAATCCAGAAGTTCCTATCGGGGCGCGGAATTGGGTCGCGACGCCAGATCGAGGACTGGATCGCCGCGGCGCGAATTGCCGTCAATGGCAAGCCGGCCAGCGCCGGACAACCTGTCAACGAGCGTGACGACATCCGGCTCGACGGGCGCCGGCTTCGCCTTGACCGCGGAGCAGACGCGCCGCACCAGGGCATCGCCTATCATCGGCCTGCCCGCGAGGACGTTCGGTCCGGAGCGACAGGCTCAACGCCCAGCTCGATAGAGCGCCTGCCCAAGGTCGGGGGCCGGCGCTGGATTGCCGTCAGTCCGCTCGCAGCCCGGGACGGCGGTCTCGAACTCTTCGTAACCGACGGAGCGCTCGCAGCCGCGCTTACGCGTCCTGGTATCGCTATTACGAGCGAGTACAGCGTGCGCGTGCGTGGAACCTTTGACGAATCGGCGATCGAAGCCACGATTCAGAGACAATCCGAGGCCATGGCTGTGAAGGGCGGGATCAGGATGGTGACCCCTGCTGGCGGCGAGGGCAGCAATCGCTGGCTTCAGCTGCAAGTGACGGCGCTACGGCCGCGGGAGCTGCGGCAGATCCTCGAGGGCTGTGGACTCGCGGCGAACCGAATCCTGCGCACGCGATTCGGGCCGATCGTCATGGACCGCGTGCTCGCGCGTGGGCGCAGCAGGGCTCTCACGGACGGTGAACTTGGGGCGTTGCGCGAAGCCGCAGGGCTCCCGCCTACTGGGCGTCGAACGCCTGGCCGTTCACGCCCTGGCTCGCAGGACCGAGCAAGTAAAGGTAAGGGGCGACGATCGCAGCCGGCTCGGGCAGCCGGTCGGGGTTCTCGGCCGGATAGGCCTGGCGGCGCATAGCGGTCCGGACGGTGCCCGGATTGAGGCTGTTGACGCGGATCCGCGTGGTCCCGGCCATTTCATGTGCGAGCACCTGCATCAAACCCTCGGTGCCGAATTTCGATGCCGCATAGGCACCCCAGTATGCGCGGCCGCGTCGCGCAATTCCGCTCGAAGTAAAGACGATCGACGCATCCTCGGAACGTCGCAGCAGCGGAAGCAGCGTGCGCGTGAGGATGAATGCTGCCGTGAGGTTGACGTGCAATACCCTGCACCAGGTTGGTACGTCGTATTGATCGATTGGGCTCAAGTCGCCTAGCACACCCGCGATGTGTGCGAGCCCGTCTAGGCGGCCGAATTCACGATCCAGCGCGTCGAATAGCGCATCGTATTCGTTGGCGGTCGCCGTTTCGAGGTTGAACGGCAGCAGCGCCGGCTTCGGTCCCTGGCCCTCGACGATGCGATCATAGGTGCGGGCGAGCTTGCGCTGCGTGCGCCCGAGCAGCGCCACGGTGGCGCCCTGCCGGGCGAGAGCGATTGCCACGGCTTGGCCGATACCGTCCCCCGCACCGGACACGAGAATCACGCGCCCGTCATGTGAGCCGGCCTCCGGTGCGTAGGCGCGCGCCCCGGATTGCGTCGTCACTCCAGGGGCGGCTTCGTCCGCGGTCAATGCTCCTCTGGAGACGTGAGCTGGGGCGCGTTGCCCTCGGTCACGCGCACGCTGACCTCGATTTCCGTCAGTTCCTCAATCGGTTTTTCGCCACGCACGCCGAGTTCCACGAACTTGCGGGCGCCGGGAAGCACGTTGCGCTCGAGCGAGCCGACCGACGCGTTGAAAGCGCGCAGGCTCTGTTCCAGCGCATTGCCGAGCTTGCCGAGGTGGTTGCGGAAGGTGCTCAGCCGGCCATACAGGTCTTCGGCCAGGCCGCGAATGCGCTCCGCATTCTCGGCGAGCCGTACGTTTTGCCAGCCGTTGTAAACGGTTTTCAGGAGTGCGAGAAGCGTTGAAGGTGTCGTCAGGATGATGTTGCTGGTCATGGCCCGATCGAGCAGGTCAGGCTGCTGATCGAGCGCCGCCGAGAGAAACTGGTCTCCAGGCAGGAACAGCACGACGAACTGCGGCGCCTGCGCGAACTGGGCGGAATAATTCTTCGAAGAGAGAAGCCTCACACGATCCGCGACGTGCTGGGCATGCCGCCGCAGCGCGGCGGACCGGATTTCGTCGGTTGGCGCCTCGACGGCGGTCAGGTAAGCATCAAGCGGCGTCTTGACATCGACGATCACGTCGCGGCCCTCCGGCAGGTGCACTACCATGTCGGGCCGCAGCACGCCGTCTTCGCCTGTCACCTGCACCTGCTCCTCGAAGTCGCAGTGAGCGGTCATGCCGGCGAGCTCCACCAGGCGGCGGAGTGCGATCTCTCCCCACTGCCCCCGGACCTGCGGTTTGCTGAGCGCCTGGACAAGGTTTCGCGTCTCGCGCTGCAGGGCGGTATGCGTCTCGCGCATGTCGGTCAGGTTTTGCCGCAAGCTGCCGAAGTCGCGCTGCCGTTCGGATTCGATTTCGCGCAGGGCTTCGGAAGTGCGGGTCAGGGAATCCTGGATCGGCTTGACGAGCGATTCGATCGCCTGTTCGCGTTCCTTCAGGGAATTCTGGGCGCTTTGCTGGTGGGTGCCGAGGTTCTCCCGGGCGAGCCGCAGGAAGTTTTCGATGTTCTCCCGCAGTTGCCGTCCAGCGAGATCGTCGAAGCGGCGATCGAGTTGATCCATCGCGCGGTCAAGTGTCAGTGCCCGCTCCGCCTCGAGCGCGGCCGCGCGTCGCCGGCCCATCCACCAGCCGCCGAAGCCCGCGACTGCGATCAGGATTACCATCAATGCCGCCACGTCGAATGTCATTTGCCAAGTCCCAGCCAGTCGATCAATTCTTCAGGTCGCGTGAATACGGCATCGGGCTGCCAGGCGGCCGGATCCTCGCCGTCATCGAGATAGCCGAAGCCGGCCACCAGCGGAATCATGCCCGCGTTCCGGGCGGCCTGCACGTCGCGTTCTGCATCGCCCAGGTAGACGCACTCGCGGGGCTCAAGTCCCAGCAGGTTCGCTGCATGCAGGAGGGGCAGGGGGTGTGGTTTGCGCTCGGCGAGCGAGTCTCCGCTCACGACGCAGCCACAGCGTGAATCGAGGCCAAGTTCCACCAGTAATGGCGAGGTGAGCCAGCCCGGCTTGTTGGTGACTACGCCCCAGCGAAGGCCGGCTCGCTCCAGCGTATCCAGCACGCGATCAAAGCCGGCGAACGGTCGCGTGTGGACCGCGATGGCCGCGCGATAGAACTCGAGGAACCGCTGCCGCAGCGCCTCGTAACGTTCTGTTTCGGGTTCGCCGAAGGCGAGACGGATCAGGCGCGGGGCGCCGTGGGACACCAGCGGACGGATCCGCTCGAACGGCAGCACCTCGAGCCCCTCGGCGACGCGAACGCGGTTCAGCGCCTCGCCCATGTCGCGTGCCGTGTCGAGGAGAGTCCCGTCGAGGTCGAAAAGCACACCGCGCAGGCCGCAGCGGCCGGTCATGCGCGCACGGCCGTCATGGGACGCCGGAAGTGCGCGAGATAGTTGACCGATACGTCGCCGCTGACCCGCGCCTTGCGGGTCATGGGGTCGTAGGCAAGTCCGGCGAGGTCCGCGAGCTCGAGCCCTGACGTACGGGCCCAGCGCGCAAGCTCCGATGGGCGGATCAGGCGCACGTACTGGTGCGTGCCCATCGGCAGCAGGCGCAGGACGTATTCGGCTCCCACGATGGCAAACGCGAACGCCCTGGTATTGCGATTGATGGTCGAGCAGATCACGTCGCCTCCCGGGCACGCGAGACGTGCCAGCGACGCGACGACTTCAGCCGGGTCTGGCACGTGCTCGAGCATCTCGAGGCAGGTGACGAGGTCGTAGCCGGCGGGATCGGTTTGGGCCAGGTCCTCGACTGCGACGAGGCGGTACTCCAGGTCGACTCGCGATTCCATGGCATGCAGGCGCGCCACCTGCAGGGCCTCCGCCGCGAGGTCAATGCCGGTAACCCGGGCGCCGCGCCGCGCCATCCCCTCCGCGAGCAGGCCTCCACCGCAACCGACATCGAGCACACGCCGCCCGGCGAGACCGGCGCGCGCCTCGATGTAGTCGAGCCGGGCGGGATTGAGGTCATGCAGGGGCCTGAACTCCCCGTCGGGGTCCCACCATCGCGGGGCGGCCGCGTCGAACTTGGCGATCTCCGCGGGATCGACATTCGGCCGGTTTTGCATCCGGGAAGTATACGCGCTGTGGTAAAATTCGCGGCTTCCTTGGGCCGTAAAAAGACGACGAAATCCGCATGAGCGAGATCGCGCGCGAAGTCCTGCACGTCAACCTCGAAGACGAGATGCGCAAGTCCTATCTCGATTACGCGATGAGCGTGATCGTGGGCCGCGCGCTTCCGGACGTCCGCGATGGGCTGAAACCCGTACATCGGAGGGTCCTGTATGCAATGCGCGAGCTCGGCAACGACTGGAACAAGCCGTACAAGAAATCCGCACGCGTCGTCGGCGACGTGATCGGCAAATATCACCCGCACGGTGACGCCGCCGTGTACGACACGATCGTGCGAATGGCTCAGCCGTTTTCAATGCGCTACCTGCTGGTGGACGGGCAGGGCAATTTCGGTTCCGTGGATGGGGACGCGGCGGCGGCGATGCGCTACACCGAAGTGCGCATGTCGCGCATCGCGCACGAGCTGCTCGCGGACATCGACAAGGAAACCGTTGACTTCACGCCGAACTACGACAACAGCGAGCAGGAGCCGGCGGTGCTGCCGGCACGCATCCCGAACCTGCTGGTCAACGGTTCGGCCGGTATCGCGGTCGGCATGGCGACAAACATCCCGCCGCACAACCTCGGCGAGATCGTGGATGCCTGTGTCGCCCTGATCGACGACCCCGAACTCGGCCTGGCCGAGCTGATGCGCCTCGTACCCGGCCCGGACTTCCCCACGGCTGGCATCATCAACGGTGCGGCGGAGATCGTCGCGGCCTACAAAACCGGGCGTGGGCGGCTCTCGGTGCGCGCCCGCACCGCGGTCGAGAGTATCGACGATCGCGGCCGCGAGGCGATCGTGGTGACCGAGTTGCCGTACCAGGTCAACAAGGCGCGACTCCTCGAGCGGATCGCGGATCTCGTGCGGGGCAAGGAAATCGAGGGCATTTCGGAGCTGCGCGACGAATCCGACAAGGACGGGCTCAGAGTCGTCATCGAGCTGAAGCGAGGCGAGAACAGCGAACTGGTCCTCAATCAGCTTTTCAAGCTGACGCCAATGGAATCCGTATTCGGCGTCAACATGGTCGCGCTCCTCGACGGCCAGCCAAGACTGCTTTCACTCAAGGAAATGCTGGATGCATTCCTGCGCCACCGTCGTGAAGTCGTGACGCGCCGGACCATCCATGACCTCGGAAAGGCACGCGACCGGGCGCATATCCTGGAAGGGCTCGCGGTCGCGCTTGCGAACATCGATGAAGTTATCGCCCTGATCAAGGCATCGCCTTCGCCGCCGGAGGCCAGGATGGCGCTCCAGGCGCGGACCTGGGGGCCGGGCGCGGTGCCGGCGATGCTTGCGCGCGCCGGAAACGTACCGACACGGCCTGACGGAATCGCGGAGGACCTCGGGCTCAAGGGCGAACGCTACCAATTGTCCGAAATCCAGGCCCAGGCAATCCTCGACCTGCGTCTTCACCGGCTGACGGGTCTTGAACAGGACAAGATCGTCACCGAGTTCAACGGGCTTCTCGACGTCATTCGTGACCTCGGCGAAATTCTCGCACGTCCCGACCGACTGCTCGCCGTGATTCGCGAAGAGCTGGCGACGATGAAGGAGTCCTACGGGGACGGGCGCCGCACGAAGATCCTGGCGGACCAGTCGGACGTCACGATTGAAGACCTCATTGAGCGACAGGACCTGGTCGTGACTTTGTCCCACGCAGGCTACGCCAAGACTCAGCCAGTGACGGACTACGAGGCACAACGGCGGGGCGGCAAGGGCAAGATGGCGACGACCGTCAAGGACGAAGACTTCGTCGACAAGCTCTTCATTGCGCACAGCCACGATACGCTGCTGTGTTTCTCGGACGGCGGCCAGTGCTATTGGCTCAAGGTCTATCAGTTGCCGCTTGCGAGCCGCGGTTCTCGCGGGAAGCCGATCGTCAACCTGCTGCAACTGGCCGAGGGCGAACGCATTACGGCGGTTCTCGCAATCCGGGAATTCGACGAGTCGCATTTCGTGTTCATGGCGACCGCGCAGGGCACCGTCAAGAAGACGCCGCTTTCGGCCTTTTCGCGTCCCCGGGCCAATGGCATCATCGCGGTTTCCCTCGATCCACCGGACTGCCTCGTTGGCGTTGCCTTGACCGACGGCCAGCGCGAGATACTGCTTTCGACGACTGACGGCAAGGCCATCCGTTTTGGCGAGGACCAGGTCCGGCCGATGGGGCGCGAGGCCGCCGGAGTCCGTGGCATCAAGCTCGCAGAAGGCCAGCGCGTGACTTCGCTGATCGTGCTGGGCGACGGCCCCGTCCTCACGGTATCGGAGCGCGGCTACGGCAAGCTGACGGAGATGGTCGACTTCCCCCGGCACGGGCGCGCAGGCCAGGGCGTCATCGCGCTGCAGACGAGCGAACGCAACGGATCGCTGGTCGGCGCGCGCCAGGTGCTGCACGACGACGAAGTGATGCTGATTAATTCGAGCGGCACACTCGTGCGGGTGCCGGTCAGCGACATTCCGGTCCTTGGGCGCAATACTCAAGGCGTGCGCATCATGCGGCTCGAGGAGGGCGAAAAGCTCGTGGGAATCGAGCGCATCGCCGGAGACGATTCCCAGGGCGCCGAAGGAGCCGGCTGAAGCCGGATCGGATGGCGCGTGCGCGTCCATAATTTTTCCGCGGGGCCCGCGGCCCTGCCATTGCCCGTGCTGGAGCAAGTGCGGGACGAGTTGCTCGAATGGCATGACGGAGCTTCTGTGATGGAAGTGAGCCATCGCAGTCGCGCCTTCATGGCGGTCGCGGAACGGGCCGAGGCGGACCTTCGCGACCTGCTCGTCATACCTCCGAACTACCGGGTTCTCTTCGTGCAGGGCGGCGCGACCGCCCAGTTTTCCGCAGTGCCACTCAATCTCGCCTCGAGCGGAGCGAATGCCGACTACGTGAACACCGGTCACTGGTCCGAACGCGCAATCAAGGAGGCAAAGCGCTTCGTGACGGTCGGCATCGCGGCGGACGAATCTGCGTCGCAATACACGACCGTGCCCCCGCTTGCATCGCTGACGCCGTCACCGGGAGCGACTTACCTTCACTACACGCCGAACGAAACCATTGGCGGCGTGGAATTTCCCTACGTCCCTGACACCGGCGAGATCCCGCTGGTCGCCGACATGTCGTCGACCATCCTCTCGCGGCCAGTCGAGGTCACGCAATTCGGACTCATCTATGCTGGTGCCCAGAAAAACATCGGCCCTGCCGGCATCACGGTCGTCATCGTGCGGGACGACCTGCTGGGGCGTGCGCGCGCGGGAACGCCGATTGTGTTCGACTACCGTGCAGTCTCGGAGGCCGGCTCGATGCTCAACACGCCACCCACCTTCGGCTGGTATGTCGCTGGACTCGTGTTCCAGTGGCTCAGGCGCGAAGGCGGGCTGGTCGCCATGGCGACGCGCAATCGCGCCAAGGCCGACGCGCTGTATGCCGCAATTGACGGATCCGGTTTCTTTTCGAATCCCGTGGCCCGCAATGCCCGCTCCTGGATGAACGTGCCGTTCCGGCTCGCGAAACCTGAGCTCGAGAAAACATTCATCGCCGAGGCGGACGTGGCCGGACTGACGAATCTTTCCGGCCATCGCTCGGTTGGAGGCATGCGTGCCAGCCTCTACAACGCCATGCCCATGGAAGGCGTCGCGGCACTGGTGGAGTTCATGCGTGAATTTGAGCGGCGGTACGGCTGATGCGGTTCAAAATCCGAACGCTCAACGAAATCTCGCCGAAGGGGCTCGACCGCTTGCCGCGCGATCGCTACGAGGTGGCGAACGAGATCGGCCATCCCGACGCGATCCTGGTCCGCTCCGCGGACATGCACGCGATTGAAATACCAGCCAGCGTCCTGGCCGTCGGACGCGCCGGCGCAGGAACCAATAACATTCCCGTATCACTGCTGACGCAGCGCGGCGTGCCCGTGTTTACGACTCCCGGCGCGAACGCAAATGCCGTCAAGGAACTCGTGATCGCGGGGCTTTTCATTGGCGCCCGGCACATCGGACAGGCCCTCGACTTCGTGCGCACGCTGAAGCTGGCGGGCGATGCCCTGGATGCGGCGGTCGAGCAGGGCAAGAAGCGATTCGTCGGACACGAGCTGCCGGGACGAACACTTGGCGTCGTGGGTCTCGGCGCCATCGGCGTCGAAGTCGCGAACGCGGCTCACCTGCTCGGCATGCACGTGCTCGGCTACGATCCGCAGATCACTGTACAGCGAGCCTGGCAGCTGTCCTCGGGCGTCGAGCAGGCTTTGAGCCTCGAGGACCTGTTTGCGCGTTCCCACGCGGTAAGCGTCCACGTTCCGCTGACCGAAAATACGCGCGGGCTCGTCGGCGCGAAGCGCGTCGGTCTCATGCCCTATGGCGGAACAATACTCAATTTCGCGCGGGGGGCAATCGTGGATGAACCGGTCATCGTGGCCGCGTTGCGTTCCGGCAAGCTCGGTGCCTACATTTGCGATTTCCCGTCGGCTGCGACCCGCGACGTGCCCGGAGTTGTCGCGCTTCCGCACCTCGGCGCCTCGACCAGTGAAGCCGAGGAGAATTGCGCCATGATGGTCTCCGACACGCTCCGGGATTATCTCGAGCACGGCAACATCCGGCATTCGGTCAATTTCCCCGAATCGGCGTTGCCGCGGGTGCCGGCAACTTCGCGGGTCGCGATCGCAAACAGCAATGTCCCGAACATGGTTGGGCAGATCTCGACGCGGCTTGCGGAAGCCGGGCTCAACATTGCCGACCTGCTTAACAAGTCGAAAGGCGAAATCGCCTATACGCTGATCGACATCGACGGCAAAGTGCCGGCAGGCCTCGTCGAGAAAATCGGCTCGATCCAGGGCGTGCTGAGCGCCAGGGTCGTGTAGGTGAGCCGCGAAAATCGATTTGAAGGGCTCGCGGCGCCCGGCATCCGGGGACTCAAGCCGTATGTCCCGGGAAAGCCGCCGGAGGCGCTCGAACGTGAGCTTGGCGTCAAGGACAGCGTCAAGCTCGCTTCGAACGAAAATCCGCTGGGCCCGGGACGGCGCGCGCTCGCCGCGCTAGCCCGGGCTTCAGAAGGCGCCGGCATGTACCCGGACGGCAGCGGTCACGAACTCCGCTCGAAGATTGCCGGCCGGCACTCCCTGGACATAAGCCAGGTCACGCTGGGCAATGGCTCGAACGACATCCTCGTACTACTGGCGGAAGCCTTCCTGACGCCGGGCCTCGAAGCGGTCTATTCCAAGTACGCCTTCGCCGTCTACGCCAATGCCGTGCAGGCTTCGGGTGCGACCGCGCGGGTCGCGGCGGCACATTCCCCGGGACACGATCAACCGCTTGGTCATGACCCGGCGGCGCTCGTCGCTGCACTTGGTGGACGGACGCGCATGCTGTTTCTCGCCAATCCAAACAACCCGACGGGTACCTGGCTCGGCGAAGCGGAGCTCGACGCCCTGTTGCGGGCGATACCGCCCGAGGTGATCGTGGTCCTAGACGAGGCCTACCACGAATACTCGATGCTTCTTGGAGTGCCTGACGGTACGCACTGGCTTGCCCGCCATCCAAACCTCGTCATTACCCGCACGTTCTCGAAGGCCTACGGCCTGGCGGGCCTGCGGGTCGGCTATTCACTGTCACACCCCGACATCGCCGACCTGCTGAATCGTATCCGGCAGCCGTTCAATGTGTCCGTGCCGGCGCTGGCGGCCGCCGCGGCGGCGCTCGACGACAGCGAACACCTCAAGGCAACCGTCGAACTGAATAGCGCCAGCGTGCTGCACATTCGCTCAGGACTCTCGCAGCGCGGGATCCGCACGCCAGCCACTGCAGGCAATTTCGTTCTGGCCGATTTCGGCCGTTCGGCCGGGCCGGTCAATGAGTCGCTGCTTTGCCAGGGCGTGATCGTTCGGCCGGTCGGCAACTATGGCCTCGAAAATCACCTGCGCATCACGACCGGCACCGCGGCGCAGAATGACCGATTACTGGAGGCGATGGCAACAGCGGTCGCCGCCGGAACGTGAGCGCATCGACCGCCAGATTCATTGCGGGTCCCGGCAACCGGATATCCGGCGACGTTTTGGTTCCAGGCGACAAATCCATATCGCATCGGGCTGCGATACTGGGTTCAGTTGCCGAAGGGGTCACGGAGATCCAGGGGTTTCTCGAGGGCGAGGATTGCCTGGCGACGCTTGCGGCGCTTGAGGCCATGGACGTGCGCATCGACCGCATCGCGCCCGGGCACCTGCGCGTGCATGGCGCCGGACACCGCGGCCTTCGCGCACCGGCCCGCGCGCTCGATCTCGGGAACTCGGGCACGGCGATGCGCCTGCTGGCCGGCCTGTTGGCAGGGCAGCCATTCGATTCCATCCTGGTCGGTGACGCCTCCCTGATGCGACGCCCCATGGAACGCGTTGCTGGGCCCTTGCGCCGCATGGGTGCGGATATCCGCACGAACGGCGGCAGGCCGCCCGTGGCCGTGGCCGGCGGGCACCCGCTGAACGGCTGCGAGCACCGGCTCGATGCGCCAAGTGCACAGGTCAAGTCAGCCTTGCTGATTGCGGGCCTGCAGGCTCAAGGCCGCACCAGCGTGTGGGAACCCGGCGTGTCCCGCGATCACACGGAACGCATGCTCGAAACCTTCGGCGTCGGTATCACGCACGAAAGGGGTACGGTGGCCATCGACGGTCCCGCGACGCTAAAGGCAGCCCGAATCGACATTCCCGGAGATTTTTCGTCGGCCGCCTTTTTCATCGTCGCCGGGCTGATCGCCGGCACGGCCCCACTCCGGATTCGCAATGTCGGCATCAATCCGACCCGCACGGCTCTTGTCGACATCCTGCGCCTGATGGGCGGGGACATCCGAGTTCAACCGCTCCCAGGGAACGGGGGTGAACCGACTGCGGACATCGAAGTTCACTCCGGCGCGCTGCGGGGAATCATCGTGCCCAGCACGCTCGTGCCGATTGCCATGGACGAGCTGCCGGTGCTCTTTGCTGCGGCGGCGGTCGCGGAGGGCGACACGGTCGTGAGGGGCGCCGGCGAACTTCGCGTCAAGGAAAGCGATCGTCTAATCGCCATGGCCGAGGGCCTTGCCGCAATCGGCATCGCGGTAGAGGGCCTGCCGGACGGCCTTCGTATCCGCGGTGGAGCGGTGCGTGGGGGTAAGGTGGACAGCCATGGCGACCACCGGGTCGCCATGTCGTTTGCCGTGCTCGGCGCCCGCGCCAGGACCCCGATTACCATTCACGACGTGCACAATGTCTCGACGTCGTTTCCCGGCTTCATCGAAGCGGCTCATGCCTGCGGGCTCGAACTTGCGGAGGCGGGATGAGCCGGGTTCCGGTGATTGCCATCGATGGGCCGAGCGGTTCCGGCAAGGGCACGATTTCCCGTCAGGTGGCGAAGCATTTTGGTTGGCACCTCCTCGACAGCGGGGCCCTGTATCGCCTGGTGGCTCTCGGTGGCATGCGAGCCGGGCTCGCGGCGGATGACATCGAGGGTCATGTCCGCGTTGCCGCCAGCCTCGACGTCCAGTTCGGTATGGACGAGAAGGGTGGCGAGCGGGTGCTGCTCGCCGGTCAGGACGCGACGCGCGAATTGCGCGCCGAGGCAACCGGCGAGGCGGCGTCGCGGGTGGCTGCCTGGCAACCTGTCCGATCGGCCTTGCTGGAGCGCCAGCGGGCCTTTGCGCGCCCGCCGGGCCTTGTGGCGGACGGACGCGACATGGGATCGATCGTTTTCCGTAATGCGGGGCTCAAGATCTTCCTGACCGCGAGCCCCGCGGAAAGGGCCCTCAGGCGCTATAAGCAGTTGAAAGAAAAGGGGTTGAATGGTAGCCTTGCCGCCCTTTCCGCGGAGATCGCCGAGCGGGACAGGCGGGACTCCACGCGTGCCGTGGCCCCGCTGGTAGCAGTCCCGGAGTCGGTTATCGTGGATTCGACTGCGTTGACCATCGAGGAGGTCGTGGGGCGGGTGATTGGACTCGCGCGCGAGCGGTTTCCGGAGTCGGCGCGCGGGAGTTGAGTGGCCGGCAGAAGTCGGCAGGGACGGCGGGCAGGATGCCTGGCCGCGGCGAGCAGGACCCGGATCGGCAGGAAGCCGTACGGCAGGAAAACCCAATTGGGCCCCGCGGCCCGGAAGACCCAATGACCGAATCTTTTCAGCAACTTTTTGAGCAAAGCCTCGCAAACCAGCAGTTCAAGCCGGGCCAGATCCTGACCGGCACCGTGGTCGACGTGAACGCTGATGTCGTCATCGTCAGCGTCGGCCTCAAGTCGGAAGCCGTGATTCCCGCGGAACAATTCCGCAACGAAAATGGGGAAGTGGATGTCACCATCGGCCAGGAGGTCGAAGTGGCGCTCGACGCCGTCGAAGACGGTTCAGGCGAGACCCGCCTCTCGCGCGAGAAAGCCAAGCGCGCCCGCACCTGGACGCGCCTCGAGGAGGCCTTCACGAAGGGCGAAGTCGTACGCGGCGTGATCAACGGCCGCGTCAAGGGCGGCTTCACCGTGGAACTCGACAACGTTCGGGCCTTCCTCCCGGGCTCGCTCGTGGACGTCCGTCCGGTGCGTGACCCGAGTTACCTCGAGGGTAAGGAACTTGAATTCAAGGTGATTAAGCTCGACCAGCGCCGCAACAACGTCGTGGTTTCGCGACGCGCGGTTGTCGAACAGGAATACAGCGCGGAGCGCTCGGCGCTCCTCGATAACTTGAAGGAAGGGGACGTGGTCAAGGGCGCGGTCAAGAACCTGACCGACTATGGCGCTTTCGTGGACCTTGGCGGGATCGACGGCTTGCTGCACATCACCGATATGGCATGGAAGCGTGTGAAGCATCCTTCCGAAATCGTGAAGGTCGGCGACGAAATCGACGTGCGCATCCTCAAGTTTGACCGCGAGCGCCAGCGCGTATCGTTGGGCATCAAGCAACTCGGCGCGGACCCGTGGCAGAACATCGCGCGCCGCTATCCACCGAACACGCGACTTTTCGGCAAGGTCACGAACATCGCCGATTACGGTTGCTTTGTGGAAATCGAGGAGGGGGTGGAGGGGCTGGTCCACGTCTCGGAAATGGACTGGACCAACAAGAACGTGAACCCGGCAAAGGTCGTGCACGTCGGCGAGGAAGTGGAGGTCATGGTCCTCGATATCGACGAGGAGCGCCGGCGGATCTCCCTTGGCCTAAAGCAGTGCAAGCCGAACCCGTGGCGCGAGTTTGCGGACAGCTACAATCGTGGCGACCGCGTTTCCGGCCAGATCAAGTCGATCACGGACTTCGGCATTTTCATCGGTCTCTCGGGTGGCATTGACGGCCTGGTGCACCTCTCCGACATTTCCTGGGACCGCCCGGGCGAGGAGGCGGTGCGCGACTACCAGAAGGGCCAGACCGTCGAGGCGATGGTCCTTTCAATCGATCCGGAGCGCGAGCGCATCTCGCTCGGCATCAAGCAGCTCGCGAAGGACCCGATCTCCGCGTATCTCGCCGATCACCCGAAGGGCAGCATCGTCAAGGGCACCGTCAAGGATGTCGACGCGCGCGGCGCAATCATCGATCTTGGGGATGGCATCGAGGGGAGCCTCCGCGCTTCCGAGCTCGCACGGGAGCGCGTCGAGGATGCGCGCACGGTGCTGAAGGTCGGCGACCCGATCGAGGCACGCTTCGTGGGCGTGGACCGCAAGAGCCGCGCCATAGTGCTTTCGGTGAAGGCGATCGAGGCCGAGGAAGAGGCCGAAGCGATGCAACAGTATCGGGGCAACGATTCGGCGACCGGAACCTCGCTCGGTGACCTGCTGAAGGAGCAGATCTCCGGTCAGTGAGCCGGTCCGGGGCGCCGCCGGGGATGGGCAGCGTCTCGCAGTTGAGGACGGGAGCCATGACAAAATCAGAATTGATCGAGATCATCTCCGCCAAGCAGAAGCACCTGCCCGCGAAGGACATCGAGCTGGCGGTCAAGCAGATGCTCGAAATCATGAGCGACGCGCTTGCCGGGGGCGAGCGAATCGAGATTCGCGGCTTCGGCAGCTTCTCGCTTCACTTCCGCCCGCCACGCCAGGGCCGCAACCCGAAGACCGGAGAGGCGGTCGCGCTTGCCGGCAAGTACGTTCCGCATTTCAAGCCGGGCAAGGATCTGCGCGAGCGCGTCAATGCAGGACAGTCTCACCCGATCCGCAACTGAGTCACAGGGTGCCGCGCGGCGGCGCGGCCGCTGAACGATGAATCCTGAATCGATCTGGATCCTCCTGGGAGTCCTGTTCCTCGGCGGGGCCATCGGCTTTTACGCCTCGCGCAAGCCGCGGCCGAGCGCCATCGGCGAGGAACGCGTTCGCGGTAACTACCTGGCCGGCGTAAATTTCCTGGTGAATGAGCAACCGGACCGCGCCCTCGAGGCATTCCTGCGCGCGGCCGAGCTCGACGACGACACCGTCGAGACCCATTTCGCGCTCGGGAGCCTCTATCGTCGGCGCGGCGAGGTCGATCGCGCTATCAAGATCCACCAGAACATCGCGACGCGAGAGACGCTCGAGCCGAACCAGCGCGAGCAGGCGGGATTTGCGCTCGCCCAGGATTACCTGAAAGCAGGCATGCTCGACCGCGCAGAGAAGATCCTCGAGCCGCTGGCAGCCTCGGGGGCGCACCGCATGGCCGCGATGCGCAAGCTCATGCGCATCTACGAACAGGAACAGGAGTGGATGCGCGCGATCGGCGTCTTCCGCGAACTGGAGAAAGCCGGGCGGGCGCCCCAGGAGAGCGCGATCGCGCACTACTATTGTGAACTGGCGGAGGCCGCGCGCGGGCGCGGCGAACTCGACGTCGCGAGAGATCACCTGCGTGCGGCGCGCGCGGAGGTTCGCCGCTTTCCGCGCGGCGCGCTCGTGCGCGCCGACATCGCAATCGAACAGGGAGATTTCCCTCTCGCGGAACGCCTGCTCGGCGCGGTGCTCGCGCAGGATGTGGCGCTCGCGATCGAGGTCGTACCCCGGCTCGTACGGCTCGCACGCGCTGCCGGAAGTGCCGGAGAGGACGCGGTCGCGCGTGTAGTTGCCGGCCGCACCGACGCTGTCAATGAAATCGCGATTGCCTCGATCATGGCAGATGCGCTCGAATTCATTCCGCTGGAGCAACGCGTGCGCGCCTGTCTTGCCGAGGACGACGCCATTGCGGGCCTGGTGCGCGCGATCGGCCGCGACCCGCGGGCGCTCGATGCTCGCGCCATAGCCGATATTGCGGCCGTGCTGAGGCGATTGGCCGCACGCACGTCCCGCTACCGCTGCGCGAGCTGCGGATTTTCCAGCATCGATCATTTCTGGCAGTGTCCCGGCTGCAAGACCTGGGACAGCCAGCGTCCGTTGTTGCGCTTCGATCTCGTCGCCGGTCTGGAGGGCGGAGCGAAAAGATAGGCGGGGTGATCCGCGGGAGGGGACGCTCCCCCTCGATTTTCAGAAATACACGCGCGATTGTCGCGCGGCGCGCCGCGGCACGAGTCCCTAGTCTCTCTTCCCGGGCGCGGCGATGGTCGCCGCGTGCAAGATAAGGGAGTGAAGTCATGTTGACCAAGGGATTGAGTGCGGCCCTCGTGGCCGCAACGTTGCTCGCGCCGATTGCCATCGCTGGGCCCGTCAACGTCAATTCGGCCGACGCAAAAACGCTTGCCCGCGAGCTTCAAGGCGTCGGAATGGCGAAGGCCGAGGCAATCGTGAGCTATCGGGAGAAGAACGGGCCGTTCAAGAGCCCCGAAGACCTCGCTAAGGTGAAAGGGCTCGGTAAGAAGCTGGTCGACCAGAACAAGGCCAACCTGAAGTTCGAAGCCGCCAGGTCTTCGGGCTGAGAATCTTCGGGCTGCTTCGCGGGCCGGCTTGCGGCGGGTCCGGTATCATGACTTTGTCAGGATGCCGGAACCGAAGGACCCGCCGTGAGCCGACCCGTACCAATCCGATTCGCGGTTTTTCCCGTCGCGGGACGCGGCACGCGTTTCCTGCCCGCCACCAAGGCGAGCCCGAAGGAAATGCTGCCGATCGTCGACAAACCGCTGATCCAGTACGCAGTGGAGGAGGCGCTCGTCGCCGGCGCCCGCCTGCTGGTATTCATCACGGGCAGCGGGAAGCGCGCTATCGAAGACCATTTCGACACCGATCCCGAGCTCGAGGCGGCCTTGGCCCAACAGGGCAAGCAGGACATGGTGGACCTGCTGCGCGGGATCCTGCCCGCCGACGCCAGCTGCATATACATCCGCCAGCCGGCGCCGCTGGGGCTCGGACACGCGGTGCTTTGCGCGCATTCCGTCGTCGGCACCGAGCCTTTTTTCGTGCACCTGGCGGATGACTTGATCGATGCCGACGTGCCGGTGCTCGCGCAGATGCGCGACCGCTACCTGAAGTCAGGGGGCAGCGTAATCGGTGTGCAGCAGGTTTCGCACAGCCAGACTGGCAGCTACGGCATCGTTGCGACCGAGGACCCTGCGGGCGAGTATTCACGGATTCGCCGCATGGTCGAGAAACCGAAGCCTGCCGAGGCGCCGTCCGACCTCGCGGTCGTCGGGCGTTACCTCCTGAGCGGTTCGATTTTCGAGCGTCTGAAGAGAGTCGGGCACGGCGCCGGCGGTGAAATCCAGCTGACTGACGGCATCGCCGCATTGCTGGCCGACGAGCCCGTGTACGCGTACCGGTTCAAGGGCAAGCGTTACGATTGCGGCAGCAAACTTGGCTACCTCGAAGCGACCGTCCAGTACGGATTGCGCCATCCCGAGCTCGGCGAGCGGTTCGCGGAACTGCTCGAGGGCATGATTGCGGGCCGCAAGCCCGGCCGATAAGCGGGAATCAGTTCAGGACGTAGTAATCGCCCGTGCGCATAGGCACGGGTGGCTGTTGCACTGGCTCCGCGATCGCGCTGTTCCAACGCCGCGTATACACCTGGAGCCGGACTTCGTCGGCGTCCTCGCCGCGAACGCCCTCGAGCCTGACGCCTGCGACCGCCCGTTCCGTGACCCGCCACTCCACCGATGCCGCGAGCCGCAAGCCGAGGCCGTCGCGCGAATCGCCCGGGTAGCGTGGATTACCGCTTGCAGCCTGCAGGACCGCGTTGTTGGGGAAAAACGGGCTTCTCGACTCGCGCACTTCCTGCCAGGCGAGTCCGCCCTCGAGCCGGAAACTCCGGTCGTCGCGTCGTCCGAGCAGTTCGAAAACCGGCCCGACCGACAGGAACTTGTCCGGGCTGAAGTAGCCACCGTGGCCGAACGTGAAATGCGAAAGATTCTCGTCGAAGCCGGTCGCCTCGACCGTGCCGCCGAGGCGCGCCACCCAGACTTTGCCCGAGGCCGCCCGCTTGAGGAACCCGGCGTCGGCGCGCCACTGCGTATTGCTGTCGACGTGTCTTCCGTCGAGCATGGCGCCGGCGAGCTGCCCGAACACGCTGAATTCGTCGTCACCAAACCGGCCGCCAAAGTACACGCGGTTGCGCACGACGCCGCCCCAGGTGGCGCCACTCAACGGATCGATCGTGCCGGCATAGGACAGGAATGAGTCCTCCACCGCCGTCCGATCAATGCCGAAGTTCCAGGGACCCGCGGGTGAATCGATTTGCATACGCAGGGCGCCGACGAGGTTGCTGACGTCGAAAGAGGTTGGCGTCGTTCCGAGTTCCAGCATGAAGCCATTGCGCGGCGCCCATTGCACGAGCGCCGCGATGCCTTTGTCGGATTGCGATTCCGAGAGTGCGGGCAGGGCGACGTAGGTCCCGAACGGGTCGCCGGCGGGAACACTGTCGGATTCAGGATAAGTAACCTCGCCCAGGAGTCGAACGCGACCCCAGCGAGCCTGGCTCGTCTCCCATGCGAACTGCACGCGCGGTAGGCTGAGTCTGTCATGGTCGGTCTGGCCGTTGCGCCAGCTCGAATCGATGGCCGCCTCGAAGTGAGAGACCCAGTCGCGCTCGATGGCCTGCAAGCCGGTGTCGTTCGCCAGCCTCTCTGGCGCCATGTCGCGCGCGACGACGTAGGCATCGTAAGGACGATTCTGCGCGAGCAAGGTGTCGACCAGCTGGCCGGCGGCGCCCGGCGCCTTCGAGTCGACGGCCAGCAAGTCCCGCAGCGCGCGTTCGCGTGCCGGCTGATCGCCTCGCAGGTCGGCGAGATCCGCGCGCGCACGCAAGGTCGATGGATGATTCGGCCGTAACTCGTCGAGTACGGAATACGCGCGTCCGGCGGCATTCGCATCGCGCAAATCGCATGCAGTCGAGAATTCGTGCAGCACCACGTCGTAGCGCGCGTCGCGTTCGAGCTCGGCAAGGGAGGGGTCGAGCCGGACCGTGGCGCGGGCGGCCATGAAGTACGCCAGTGCCTGCCGGGAATTGCCGCGGCGCACGGCAAGGATGCCGAGACCGGCCTGCGCTTTCGGGTGGCTTGCGGTCGCTGGCGGGACCTCGCTCAGGTACATGGCTGCGAGCGGCTCGATGCCGAGATCCAGGCAAAGGTATCCGAGGGACGTTTCGAGCCGTGCAAGGTCCTCGTCCCGGATGTCCTTGATTGCCGTCGGGTCCAGGATGCCCGGCATGGCACGGCGCGCCGCTTCAGGATCGACGGCGGCGAGCGCCCGGATCCAGGCCAATCGCGCCCAGGGATCCGCGGGGTCAAGCAAGCGCGCTTTTTCGGCGGAGTCGAGGGCCGAGCGAAAATCGCCTTGCGTGAACATCGCGTCGGACTGGGCGCGCCAGCCAGCCGCATCGTGCGGGCTTTCCGCAGATGCGGCGAGCGTGAATGTCGCGAGTAACGCGACGGTCAAACCCATGCGGCGGTCCCCTTTTTCTGCCGCGGCGGCTACCCTCCATCATAGCGGCTTTCAAGGCGGACCTCACCTGCGATATCTGATGAGGGCGTAAGCTTTAGTGATTGATCGGGAACGCAAAAAACCCTAGCGTCCGAGCGTGCCCACCTCCCTCATCTACGCGATCGTCGTGCTGATCTGGGGCACGACGTGGTACGCGATCAAATTCCAGCTCGGCGTCGTCGCACCCGAAATTTCCCTGGTCTACCGATTCGGGTTCGCTGCCATTTGCGTATTCATTTTCGCGCGGGCGACCGGAAGCCCCATGCGGCTTTCGTGGCGCGACCACCGCTTCGTCGCCATTCAGGGCGCGACGCTCTTTTGCCTCAACTACTGGATGACTTACCTCTCGACGCAGTTCCTCACGAGCGGGCTGGTGGCGGTGCTTTTCACGTCCATCATTTTCTTCAACCTCGTGAACAGCCGCGTGATCTTCGGTGCACCGATCGAAAGGCGCGTGCTCGTCGCCGCCGGCACTGGCGTCCTTGGAGTAGGCTTGTTGTTCCTGCCAGAACTGCAGGCCGCGCTCAATGATCGCGGCATTGCGCGAGGCGCTCTGCTCGCGCTCAGTGCGACCTATGTCGCCTCGCTGGGAAACATGGCCGCAATGCGCAATACGCAGGGCGGGCTTCCGGTCGTAACTGTCAACGCGTATGGAATGGCCTATGGCGCGATCGGCCTTGCGGCGATCGCGGCAATCCGCGGCACACCGGTCGCGTTCGACGCGCGCTGGCCTTACATATTCTCGCTGCTCTACCTGTCGCTGGCCGGCACGTCGATCGCTTTCGGCCTTTACCTTGCGCTCCTGAAGCGTATCGGCGCCGCGCGCGCTGCGTATACGAGCGTCTTGTTTCCGGTCGTCGCACTCATCGTTTCCACGCTGTTCGAGGACTATCGCTGGAGCCTGCCCGCGTTCCTTGGGCTCGCAGTCCTGGTGGCGGGAAACGCGCTCGCACTGGGCAGGCGCGCGCAAACCGCGCCGGCCGGCGTTTCCAGCCTTACGTCGAAGTAGGGAAGTGGCTCCCCGAGTTGGACTCGAACCAACGACCCACGGATTAACAGTCCGTTGCTCTACCGACTGAGCTATCGGGGAAGCGGATTTTCAGGGCGCGGGATTGTCTGCCAAGGCCGCTCCCAAGTCAACAAAATTGCAGGGATTTTCTGCCGTTATCGGCGCTCAGGCACGCATCCGAGGCTGCGCGCCCGCGAGCGCCCGCTGCATGCGCGCCAGTGCATCCGTCAACGTTTCCATCGCCGCCGCGTACGAGAGACGAATGTGGCCCGGCGCCCCAAACGCCGAGCCCGGGACCACGGCGACGCCAGCTTCGTTGATCAGGAATTCGGCAAATGCGTTGTCGTCCTCGGCACCGACGATTTTCATCGCCTGATCGACATTGGCAAACGCATAGAACGTACCCCAGCCCGGGATGCACCGTATGCCGGGCAACTGGTTGAGTCTGGCCACCACAAAATCGTGTCGTGCCTTGTATGCGCGATTGAACTCGGCGACACAGTCCTGCGGTGCATTGAGCGCCACTGTTGCCGCCTTCTGGGAAATCGACGAGGCATTGGACGTGCTCTGGCCCTGGATCGTCGCCATCGCGGCGATCAACTCGGCCGGACCGCCGCAATAGCCAATGCGCCATCCAGTCATGGCGTAACTCTTGGAACAGCCATTGATCGTCACCGTCCGGTCGTATAGCCGGGGATTCGCGGTCGCGAAGCTCGTGAATGGCTCCGGTCCCCACCAGATATGCTCGTACATGTCGTCGGTGCCGATGACGACCTCCGGAAAATGCGCTAGCACGGCGCCGAAGTCCTGGAGTTCGGACTTCGAGTACGCCGCGCCGGTCGGATTGCTCGGGCTGTTCAGGATAAAGAGTCGCGTGCGCGGCGTAATGGCGGACTCGAGCTGCGCAGCCGTGATCTTGAATCCCGCGTCGATGCCCGCAGGAAGGAACACCGGCGTTCCGTCGGCGACGAGCACCATGTCCGGATACGAAACCCAGTAAGGCGCCGGAATGATGGCCTCGTCGCCCGCATCGAGCAGGGCGCAGCAGAGGTTAAATACGGTCTGCTTGGCGCCGCTCGACACCAGCACCTGGGTGCGGGTGTATTCGAGGCCGTTGTCGCGCCGGAACTTGCCGATAATCGCGTCCTTGAGCTCGTTCGTTCCCTCGACGGCCGTGTAGCGGGTGAAGCCGCCGCGAATCGCCGCCACGCCCGCGTCCTGGATGTGCACGGGCGTCTCGAAATCGGGCTCGCCCGCGCCCAGGCCGATAATGTCCTTGCCCTCGGCTTTCAGGCGTGCCGCGCGCGCGGTGACAGCGAGCGTGGGCGAAGGCTTGATGCGCTGGACGCGCCGGGCTAGGCGGATGGTCACGTTGGAGTACCGGTTGGCCGCGAACACGGCTAAGGTACGGGAAGGCATTTTGCGTTGCAATTCTGGCGGGATATGAGCGAACCGAAGCCATTTCAGCTGCAGTCGGACTACGTCCCGGCCGGCGACCAGCCGGAGGCGATTGCGGCGCTGGTCGATGGCCTGGAGTCCGGGCTTGCGCACCAGACCCTGCTCGGAGTAACCGGCTCGGGCAAGACTTTTTCGATTGCAAACGTGATCCAGGCGATGCAGCGGCCAACGCTCGTGCTCGCCCACAACAAGACGCTGGCCGCGCAGCTTTATGGTGAATTCAAGGAATTTTTCCCGCGAAATTCGGTGGAGTACTTCGTCTCGTACTACGACTACTACCAGCCGGAAGCCTACGTGCCATCCTCCGACACCTACATAGAGAAGGACGCTTCGATCAACGAGCACATCGAGCAGATGAGGCTCTCGGCCACCAAGGCACTGCTCGAGCGGCCGGATTCGATCATCGTTGCGACAGTTTCCGCGATTTACGGCCTTGGCGATCCCGAGTCCTACCTGAAGATGGTGCTGCACCTAGTTCGCGGCGACCGCATGGATCACCGCCAACTGCTGCGGCGGCTAGCCGACATGCAGTACACGCGAAATGAAATGGACCTGCGCCAGGGCACGTTCCGCGTGCGCGGCGACGTGGTCGACATCTTCCCGGCGGAGTCGGAGCGCGATGCGGTCCGCGTGCAGTTTTTCGACGAGGAGATTGAGTCGCTTGCTTTTTTTGATCCTCTGACCGGCGAGGTCCTGCGCAGGGTCCCGCGGCTGACCGTGTTTCCCTCGACGCACTACGTGACGCCGCGGGAGAGGCTGCTCGCTGCGGTCGACGAGATCAAAGTCGAGTTACGTGGGCGACTTGCGCAACTTCGAGCGGCGAACAAGCTGGTCGAGGCCCAGCGGCTCGAGCAACGGACCCTGTTCGACTTGGAGATGATCGCGGAGTTGGGTTACTGCGCGGGCATAGAGAACTACTCGCGCTACTTGTCCGGACGCGCGCCGGGCGAGCCGCCGCCCTGCCTGTTCGATTACCTGCCGCGAAACGCGCTCCTCGTGATCGACGAGAGCCACGTGACCCTGCCGCAACTGCAGGCGATGTACCGCGGCGACCGCTCGCGCAAGGAGACGCTGGTCGAATACGGGTTCCGGCTTCCGTCGGCGCTCGACAACCGGCCGCTGCGCTTCGACGAGTTCGAGCGCGTGCAGCCGCAGACCATCTACGTGTCGGCGACCCCGGCTGAGCGCGAACTGGCGAAGTCGGGCCAGGTGGTCGAGCAGGTCGTGCGCCCGACCGGTCTCGTCGATCCCGTGGTCGAGGTTCGCCCGGTCGCCACCCAGGTCGATGATCTGCTGTCCGAGATCCGCCTGCGCGCCGAACGGCAGGAGCGCGTGCTGGTCACGACGCTGACCAAGCGCATGGCCGAGGACCTCACCGAGTATCTCGATGAGCACGGCGTCAAGGTGCGCTACCTGCATTCGGACATTGAGACCGTTGAGCGCGTCGAGATCATCCGCGACCTGCGCCTGGCGAAATTCGACGTGCTGGTCGGCATTAACCTGTTGCGCGAGGGACTTGACCTGCCCGAAGTGTCGCTGGTCGCGATCCTGGACGCCGACAAGGAAGGCTTCCTGCGATCCGAGGGTTCCCTGATCCAGACCGTCGGCCGGGCCGCGCGCAACGAGCACGGAGCCGCGATTCTCTACGCGGACAGGATCACCGGCTCCATGGAGCGCGCCCTCGCCGAGATGAGCCGGCGCCGAGAGAGGCAGCTTGTCTGGAACATGGAGCACGGCGTAGTACCAAAATCGATCCGCAAGGCGGTCAAGGACATCATGGAAGGTGCGCGAAGCGTCGCGCCGGGCGAGTCATCGCTCCGCAGGGCAGTACGCCTGACGCCCGAACAGGCGATGCAGCAGATTCGCAAGCTCGAACTGGAAATGTATCGGCTGGCGCGCAATCTCGAGTTCGAGAAGGCTGCACAAGTTCGTGATGAGATTGCTGCGCTCCGGCATGGCGCGCTCGGCGCGGAGGCTGACAGGCTCGCGGGCTAGCGGACGGTGATCGGGTTGTCCCCAGGAAATTTGCCTGGGTTCAACTTGGCCCGTGTGGACCCCATGTGGGGAATCCTCTAACATTCCGCCTCTTTTCGGGCGCGTAGCTCAGCGGTAGAGCACTACCTTGACATGGTAGGGGTCACAGGTTCGATCCCTGTCGCGCCCACCATGACCAAACAGAACGGGATTGGCGCAATGTTCGCCTGGCGCCTGTGGGCTGGTGAGTAAGCGCAGCCGCAAGGTCGCTGCCGGCCGCAGGAACCGGGGGACCACCACGCGCGCATGCCCAGGTGCGCTTGGCCATACCATGTCTGTCCTGCCCGGCCCTCGGCAGTCTGCAGGGCCTGTTCCGGTTGGATTGTCCTCGAACGCAGGGCCAGGAGCGTGAGGTGCCTGCGCAAGCGCTTCCAGGACGCGGCAAGAGTCGGCTATCGCATTGTGCATGCGCGAGCAACGCTGCCCATGGAATTGGTCAGTGCCGCGGTTCGAGCTTGGATGTTGTCCGCTGTGTTCTGAATGTCGTTGACCGCAGAGCCGAGGGTGGCCAGCTTTTTCGTGAGGTTGTCCAGCTCCGCGGAGTTGTCAGCGGGGCGGTAGTCCCCGATATGTCGTCCGATCCAGGCGGTACAAGCAATCTGTGTCAAGACGACAACGGCAGCGCTGCCCAGGATGAGCCAGCGCGAATCTAGCGGTTCCATTACAGCCCCTCCAAATCGGACCTGAGGTCGGATATTGGATTCTGCACCCGGTCGCCTGTACTGCGCACGCCAATCCATGCGCTACAACCACGAAGTCGCTCTTTGGAGCGATCGGGCAGGACACAGCCATTCTGTCGCGCCCGCCGCAATGGGCGTAGCGGAAAGGAATAGCGAATAATCCAGCGCCGGTGCAATGTCGAGACGAGTTCGTGTCGTTGGTGACACCTCCCTCGTCAGCTGGATTTCATGCAAATTCCGTCCAATAACTTACTCCTGCCGAGCCAACCGGTTCATTTCGACGATGGCTCGGGGCGCTTGCGCGCGTCACGTCCGTAATAGTCGGGGTAGTCCGCGGCAAGACCCTTGAAGCGCCGGTGGATCCAGAGGTACTGCTCGGGGTGGTGGCGAATCTGTGCCTCCAGCAGCGCGCCGAAGCGTGCCGTGTCCGCGACGGGATCTTCACTCGGAAAGCTCTCGATCTCCGGCCCGATGATGACCCGATATCCTTTTCCATCCGGTAGGCGTTGCGGGAAGTACGTCAATGTCGCGGCTCCGGTCAGGCGGGCGAGGCGCGAAGTCGAGGTCGTGGTGGCGGCCGGCGTGCCGAAAAAGGGAATCATGACGGCGCCCTTGTTTCGATAGCTCTGGTCGGGCGCGTACCAGACGGCTCCATTCTGTCTCAGTGCGCGAACCAAGGTGCGGATGTCGTCGTAATGGATTGCGCGCTCGGCAAATCTGACAAATTTCCTCGTCATGAAACGTGCAAGGGCTTCATCGCTGGGCGGCCTGAACAACACGTTCAACGGCACCAGGGTTCCGAGGATGCGGGTCCCGATTTCGATGGTCGTAAAATGCCCGCCAACGAGAATTGCGCCCCGGCCCCGTGCGAGCGCGTTGTGAAGATGGTCGAGTCCCTCGACCTGCGCGAGCGAACGTACGCGTCTGTTGTTACTCCACCAGGTCATCGCCGTCTCGCAAACGCCGACTCCAAGGCTCTCGAAGTGACGCTTTAGCAATTTCTTGCGTTCATCGGCGGACAGCTCGGGCAGGCACAAGTCGATGTTCCGCCGCGCAATTCGAACGTAGGGAAGTGGCAGCCGGTGCACCAGGCAACCGATGATCCTGCCGATGCGAAGCTGCCAGGCGTAGGGCAGGGGCTCGATGATGCGGAGGCATCCGATCCCGAACCATGTCAGCCAGTATCGAGGGACCAGCAGGCGAAGCCGACTTTGCAGGCGCGGCAGATCCAATTGAACCAGCAAGGAATGAAGTGAAGCCACATCTTACATTGCCGTTCGCGATCGACCAGCAGGTTTCTTGCGCGCCATGGGCGCGTGACCTGGCATGCAGGCGGGGCGAGCCAAGGACATCCGAATCCTCTACCATGAATCGTTTCGTGCGGGATCAGGACCCATGCCACTAATCACGCTGCCTGATGGCAGCCAGCGATCTTACGATCGCCCGGTCACCGTGGCGGAAATTGCGGCCTCGATCGGCAAGGGCCTGGCCCGAGCGGCGCTCGCGGGCAAGGTCGACGGTCGTCTGGTTGATACTTCGCACTCGATCGCGGCGGATGCCACGATCCGAATCATCACCGCGAAGGATCCCGAGGGCCTGGAGATCCTGCGCCATTCGACCGCACACCTGCTGGCGCAGGCGGTCCAGTCGATCTACCCGAAAGCCCAGGTCACGATCGGCCCTGTGATCGACGATGGCTTCTACTATGACTTCGCCTTCGAACGGCCATTTACGCCCGAGGATCTCGAGAAATTCGAGCAGAAGATGCGCGAACTGGTGAAGGCGGACCAGCCGGTGCGGCGCCGCGTCCTGTCGCGAGACGCCGCCGTCGCCCATTTCAAGTCCATCGGAGAGCACTACAAGGCGGAAATCATCGCCGCGATCCCCTCGGGCGAGGAGATCTCGCTTTATGGTCAGGGCGAGTGGGAAGACCTCTGCAGGGGTCCGCACGTGCCGTCCACCGGCAAGCTGGGCGCCTTTAAGCTGACCAAGGTCGCGGGCGCCTATTGGCGGGGTGATTCGCGGAACGAAATGCTCCAGCGCATCTACGGCACGGCCTGGGCCGACGAGAAGCAGCTCAAGGATTACCTGCAACGCCTCGAGGAGGCGGAAAAGCGCGATCACCGCCGCATTGGCCGCGAGCTTGACCTGTACCACTTCCAGGAAGAAGCGCCCGGCGCCGTTTTCTGGCATCCGCATGGCTGGACGATTTTCCAGCAACTGATCGCCTACATGCGCGAGCGGCAGGAGGCCGCCGGTTACCAGGAGATCAGCAGCCCCGAGATCATGGACCGCGAACTCTGGGTGCAGTCGGGCCACGTCGAGAAATTCGGCGAGAGCATGTTCCTGACGAAGACGCCGGATGATCGCGTGTATGCCATCAAGCCGATGAACTGTCCGGGGCACGTGCAAGTGTTCCGCCAGGGCCTGCACAGCTACAAGGAATTGCCGATTCGCTATGCCGAGTTCGGCAAGGTGCATCGCTACGAGCCGTCGGGGGCGCTCCACGGGCTGCTGCGCGTGCGCGCCTTTACCCAGGACGATGCCCATGTCTTCGTCACCGAGGACCAGATCACGGATGAGACGGTGCGAGGCATCGAGCTCATGATGTCGATCTACCGCGACTTCGGGTTCGACGACGTCCGCGTCAAGTTCGCCGATCGCCCTGCCCGCCGCGTGGGCGACGACGCGACTTGGACGCGCGCAGAGGAGGCCCTCAAGGCCGGCACGCAGGCGGCCGGCATCGAGTACGAGTTCAACCCCGGGGAGGGCGCGTTCTACGGGCCGAAGCTCGAGTTCGTGCTGAAGGACGCGATAGGCCGCGACTGGCAATGCGGGACCTGGCAGGTCGACCTGAACCTGCCGGGGCGGCTCGGTGCGCACTACATCGACGAACACAGCCAGAAACGCACGCCCGTCATGCTGCACCGCGCGATTTTCGGCTCACTGGAGCGATTCTTCGGCATCCTGCTCGAGCACTACGCCGGGCGGCTTCCGGTGTGGCTGGCACCGGTGCAGGCGGTCGTCATGAATATCAGCGAAAAGCAGGGAAATTACGCGTCCGAAGCTGCCGAATTCCTTAAAAATCAGGGGCTTCGCGCGGAATTCGACTTGCGGAACGAAAAGGTGGGCTATAAAATCCGCGAGCACACGCTGAAGCGTGTCCCGTATCTGCTGGTCGCAGGCGATCGGGAAGTCGAATCCAGGTCATTGGCCGTGCGCACGCGCTCCGGGAAGGATCTGGGTGCCATGCCCCTGGAAGAGGTGGCCGCTCGGATCGCCCAGGATGTGGCGAGCCGCGGCCTTGATCACTTGGAGGACTGAGTATTTCGACAAGCAAACGCGTAAGGCGCAACGAGGAGATCCTTGCGCCGCAATTACGCGTGATAGACGCCGACGGGAGCCAGATCGGCGTCCTGAGCCGCAGCGAGGCCCTCGCGAAGGCTGCCGCTGAGGAACTGGATCTCGTGGAGGTTTCGCCGACTGCCGAGCCCCCTGTCTGCCGGATCATGGACTTCGGAAAGTACCTGTTCGAGCAGAACAAGAAAGCTCACTCGGCGAAGCGCAAGCAGAAGCAGATCCAGCTCAAGGAAGTGAAATTCCGGCCGGGCACGGAAACGGCGGATTACCAGGTCAAGCTGCGCAATCTGATCAAGTTCCTGACGGCAGGTGACAAGGCCAAGGTAACGATGAGGTTCCGCGGCCGGGAGATGGCCCATACGGAGATCGGGCGCAGACTCCTCGACAGACTGGTGGGCGATCTTGCCGAGCACGGCCAGATCGAACAGCATGCTTCGATGGAGGGGCGCCAGATCACCATGGTGATATCCCCAAAGAAGAAGTGACCGGCGGCAAGCCGCCGATACGCCTCCAGCCCGCGCAAGCGGCGTGAAGAGGTCAGAAAAGGAGACGACCGATGCCCAAGTTGAAAACCAACCGGGCCGCGGCGAAGCGTTTTCGCAAGACGGCGAAAGGCTTCAAGCGCGGCCAGGCGAATCGCCGCCACATCCTTACCAAGATGACGAAGAAGCGTAAGCGGCAGCTGCGCGGCTCGACCATGGTCCATGAAACCGATGAGGGACGGCTGCTGCGGCTGTTGCCCCACGTCTGACGCGCGCACACAGGAGTGATGTGACATGGCAAGAGTGAAGCGTGGCGTCGTCGCGGGACGCCGGCACAAGAAGGTCTTGAAGAAGGCCAAGGGCTACTACAACGCCCGGCGAAAGGTCTATCGCGTCGCGAAACAGGCGGTCATCAAGGCCGGCCAGTACGCCTACGCGGGTCGGCGTCTCAAGAAGCGCGACTACCGCGCGCTGTGGATCCAGCGCATCAACGCGGCGGCGCGGGGCTTCGGGCTCTCGTACAGCCGGTTCATCGCGGGCATCCAGGCGGCCGGCATCGAGATCGACCGCAAGGCGCTCGCAGACCTCGCGGTGCACGACAATGCCGCCTTCGGGGCGATCGCGGAGAAGGCGAAGGCCGCACTGGCCGCGAAGTAGCGCCGTGACCTCAGGGGGTCGGGTGAAGGACCTGGAGTCGCTGGTCGCGCGCACGCTCGCCGAGATCGGATCGAGCGCGGATCTCGCCGCACTCGATGCCGTGCGGATATCGGTCCTCGGGCGTAAGGGCGCGGTGACAGAGCTTCTCAAGGGGCTCGGCGAACTGCCGGCTTTCGAGCGCAAGAACTCCGGCGCGTCCATCAACCAGGCGAAAGACCGGATCGCGGCGGCGCTCAATGCCCGGCGGGCCGAGCTCGAAGCCGCCTCGCTCGAGCACGACCTGAAGAGCGCGGCCATTGACGTCACCCTGCCGGGACGCGGCCAGTCGGTCGGCGGATTGCATCCGGTTACGCGGACGCGCCTGAGGATCGAGGAAATCTTCCGCCGCGCGGGCTTCAGCGTCGCGGAAGGGCCCGAGGTGGAGGACGATTTCCACAACTTCGAGGCGCTCAACATCCCCGCCAACCACCCCGCGCGGGCTATGCACGACACATTCTATTTTGGCGACGGTCGCCTGCTTCGCACCCACACCTCTCCGGTGCAGATTCGTGCCATGAAGCTCCAGGGTGTGCCGATCCGCGTGATCGCGCCGGGCCCCGTCTATCGGCGCGATTCGGATGTCACGCACACGCCGATGTTCCACCAGGTTGAGGGCCTGGTGCTCGACGAGGACATCAGCCTTGCGAACCTGAAGGGCGTACTGGCCGGATTTGTGGAGCAGTTCTTCGAGAAAACGCGTGCCCTGCGGTTCCGGCCGTCATATTTCCCGTTCACCGAGCCGTCCGCGGAGGTCGACATCCAGTGTGTGCTCTGTGATGGCGCGGGCTGCCGCATCTGCAAGCAGACCGGCTGGCTGGAGATCCTGGGCTGCGGCATGGTGCATCCGAATGTGCTGACCGCCTGCGGCGTCGATGCGACCCGCTGGCAGGGCTACGCCTTCGGCATGGGCATCGAGCGCCTCGCAATGCTCCGCTACGCGGTCAATGACTTGCGCATGTTTTTCGAGAACGACTTGCGCTTCCTGGCGCAGTTCAACCGGGGCTGACCATGCGCATCAGCTTCGCCTGGCTCGCCGATTGGGTGGATCCTGGCATGGATGCCGCGACGCTCGCCTCCCGCCTTACGATGAGCGGTATCGAGGTCGAGTCGATCGATCCGGCTGCCGGCGACTTCCAGGGCGTCGTGGTGGGCGAGGTGCTTTCGGTCGAACGCCATCCGGATGCGGACAAGCTGACCGTCTGCCAGGTTGCAGGCGGCGGCTCCACTTTGCAGCAGGTCGTATGCGGCGCGCCCAACGTGCGTGCGGGCATGAAGGCACCGCTGGCGCTCGAGGGCGCGCAGCTCGGGTCCGGTGACGTCATCCGTAAGGTCAGGCTGCGCGGCGTCGAGTCGAATGGCATGTTGTGCTCGGCCCGCGAACTCGGCTTGTCCGAAGAGCACGAGGGCATCCTGGAGCTTCCGGACGAGCTCGTGACCGGGTCGCCGCTGCGCGAGGCGTTGCAACTGGAGGACACCGTCCTGACGCTCAACGTGACGCCGAATCGTGGCGACGTGCTGTCGGTGCAAGGTGTCGCGCGCGAAGTGGCCGCCATCACGGCCCGCAAGCTGGTTCCTCCGCCGATGGAGCCGGTGCCGCCGGCCACTCGCGAGAAGTTCCCGGTGAGGCTGGAGGCCCCCGCCGGTTGCCCCCGATTCGCGGGCCGGGTGATCCAGGGCGTGAATCCCGCGGCGCGCACGCCGCTCTGGATGCGCGAACGCCTTCGGCGGGCCGGGCTGCGCCCGATCCGCCCGGTGGTGGACGTCACGAACTACGTGATGCTGGAACTGGGCCAGCCGCTGCACGCTTATGACCTGCGACGCCTTGAATCGCACATCGCCGTGCGCAGCGCATGCGCCGGGGAGCGCCTGAAGCTCCTCGATGGCCGCGAGATCGATCTCACGGTGCAATCACTCATCATTGCCGACGGCGCCGGTCCCGTGGGGCTCGCCGGCGTCATGGGCGGTGAGAAGAGCGGCATCGCTGCGGACACTGCCGATATTTTTCTCGAGGGCGCCTTCTTCCCGCCGGACACGGTCGCCGGCGTCGCCCGTCGTCATGGGCTCGTGACCGACGCAGCGCAGCGCTTCGAGCGCGGGGTCGACCCGCGCGGGCAGGAGCGTGCAATCGAGCGTGCGACGCAATTGCTGGTTGCGATCGCGGGCGGCCGGCCGGGTCCCACGGTGTTGACCCAGGACGAGGCCCATCAGCCGAAGCGACCTGGCGTGACCCTGCGCCCGGAGCGAGTCGCGAGCCTGCTCGGCGTTCAGATTCCGCGTGCGGAAATCGAGGACATCCTGCGGCGGCTCGGCATGCAAGTGGCGGGCGCCGGCGACATCCTCGGCGTGATCCCGCCGAGTTTCCGGTTCGACATCGCCATCGAGCAGGACCTCATCGAGGAAGTCGGCCGCATCCACGGCTACGACAAGATTCCACGCAGCGACGCCCGCATGCCGCAGCGGCCGCAACCGGTCACCGAGCGCGCGGTCACGCGCGAACGGCTGCGGCTCCTGCTCGTCGATCGCGGCTACCAGGAAGTCATCAGCTACAGCTTCGTGGATCCACGCCTGCAGAGGTTGATATTCCCGAAACGCGAGGCGCTCGCAGTCCAGAACCCGCTGTCCGAGGAGCTCGGCGAAATGCGCATCTCGCTGTGGCCCGGGCTTATCGAAGTGCTTCGGTTCAACCTGCGCCGCCAGCAGGACCGCGTGCGCATCTTCGAAGTGGGCACGCGCTTCGAATTCGAGGGCGGGCGGCTGGCTGAAAGCCAGGCGATCGCAGGGCTCATTAGCGGACCGGCGCTGCCGGAGCAGTGGGGCGCCGAAAAACGCGCAGCCGATTTCTACGATCTTAAGTCGGACGTCGAGGCGCTATTCGCATTGACCGGCCGGCAAGCCGGAATAAGTTATGTTGCCCAAGTACACGACAGCCTGCACCCGGGCCGGAGCGCCGCGATCATGGACGCCAATCTTCGCGTCGGTTGGGTCGGCCAACTGCAGCCGGAGATCGCGCGCAAACTCGAGATGCGCGAACCGCCCTGGATTTTCGAGATTGCAATCGACCCGAGCTTCCGCTCCGAAGTACCTGTATTTGCGGAAATTTCAAGGTTCCCGGTAATTCGCCGCGACTTGGCCGTCGTGTTGGACGAATCCGTGACGCTGGACGAACTGCGGGAAAGTGTTAGTTTGGCTGCAAAAGGCCTGTTGCGCGACCTTGCCGTATTCGACGTGTACCGGGGAAAGGGGGTAGAACCGGGTCGAAAAAGCATCGCTTTAAGCTTGATTTTACAGGAAACTTCTCGCACCCTTACCGACGGGGAAGCCGATGCCGTGGTCGCCGCGGTTATCGAACGAGTCAAGGGTGACCTGAAGGCGGGGATCCGGGAATAGTCCGAATGGCACTCACGAAGGCGGAAATTGCCGAAGCCTTGTTCAATCAGCTCGGGCTGAACAAGCGCGAAGCGCGGGAGCTCGTCGATCTCTTTTTCGAAGAGATCCGTGCGGCGCTTGCAACCGGCGAACAAGTCAAGTTGTCGGGCTTCGGCAATTTCGACCTGCGCGACAAGAACCAGCGTCCGGGAAGGAATCCCAAGACCGGCGAGGAAATTCCGATTTCCGCGCGCCGTGTTGTGACGTTCCGTCCAGGACAGAAGCTGAAGGCCCGCGTCGAAGCCTATGCTGGAAGCAAGTAACAACAAGGACCTGCCGGCGATCCCGGCAAAGCGCTACTTCACGATCGGTGAGGTCAGCGACCTCTGTGGCGTCAAGCCTCACGTGCTGCGCTACTGGGAACAGGAATTCCCGCAGCTCAAGCCCGTCAAGCGTCGCGGCAACCGGCGCTACTACCAGCGCCAGGACGTGATCACAATCCGCCAGATCCGCAGCCTGCTTTATGACGAAGGCTTCACGATCGGCGGCGCGCGCAACCGGCTCGAGGGCGACGAGGCGCGCGAGGACAACACGCAGGCACGGCAGGTCATCCGGCAGATCCGCGCCGAGCTCGAAGAACTGCTCCGCATCCTGCGGCGCTGATTCCGGCCGCCGCCGGATCGGCTATCATTCAACTTGTCGGAGCGTGGCGCAGCCTGGTAGCGCACTTGCATGGGGTGCAAGGGGTCGCGAGTTCAAATCTCGCCGCTCCGACCAATCAATCTGGATTCCTCGCGGTAATGAACCAGGTGCTCGAAGGCGCCCAGACGCCGTCCTTTCGCACATAGCACGTGAGCGCTTCGTGAAGCGCCGCATCGACCTGCGGCCGCAGACGCTCGCCTTCAGCGCCGGCCAGCCGGATGATCTCGCCCGCTGGCCCCAGCTGCATCGCAAAATCCACGGCGTCGTCGAGGTTCCGCCCGATGCAGATGTCGGTGTCGAACCGCTCGAAGTTCACACTCCTGAAACCGGCCGACTGCATCATTGCGCTCACCATGTCCGGCCCCGACATCGAGAACGGACCGGGGCCGCAATGCACCTGGTCAGTTTCTTCGTGCGAGACTACGGGAACAATCTCGCGCACGCGCAATTCCGCCTCGTGCAGCCACAGGTTGTCCTCGCGCCTGCGCCAGACGATCTGGGTGAGCGTGGCGCCGGGTTTCAGCGCGCGGCGGATGTTGCGCAATGCGGCGCCTGGCGAGGTGAAGAACATCGTCCCGAAGCGCGCGAAGGCGTGATCGTATGGGCCGCGCAAGTCGTCGCCCTGCACATCGGCCACGAAAAAGCTCGCGTTGGATACATGGGCGACGGCGGCATCCTGCTCGCTGGCATCGATGAATCGCTCGGCGCAGTCGACGCCCACGGCCTGGCCTCTGGGGCCAACCTGATCGGCGATGCGAATCGTGGTGTCGCCGAAGCCACAGCCGACATCCAGGACGCGGTCGCCGCTGCGAAATGGCCGCCTCGACAGCAGCTCGTCGCTGTGGCCCGAAAGTCCTGCAATCACGATGTGCTTGAAGCGGACGAACTTGTCGAAGAGGACCGTGTTCCACGCCTCGACGACGGCGTCGTTCTCATGCATGGGCGCGCCCGCGTTGCTCATGTCGAGTGGATCTCCTCCGGTGGCTTCACGTGGCGAAAGGTCCACAGAAGCAGCAAGTCGTACAGTATTTTCAGTGAACCGCAGATCGCCAGCGGCGCCGCAGAGTATCCCGCCGCAAGCAAGGCCCCGGCAAGGGCCGGACTCGCGGCGGATGCGAGTCCGCGCGGGACGGAGGTGACGCTGGCCGCCGCCGCACGCTCGGGCGGACTTACGACGGCCATCACATAGGACGACCGGGTCGGCACATCCATTTGCGAGAGGGCGGAACGCACCAGCAGGAATGCGAGGGCTACCTGCAGGTCCGGCACCAGCGCCGCCGCGACGAGGCAGAGGCTCGACGGGATGTGTGTGTAGACCATCGTGTTCAGGAGGCCAATGCGACGCGCCAGCCAGGCGGCTGCGGGGTAGGAAAATGCAGCGACGAGTCCCGACCAGAAGAAGAAAGCGCCTGCATCCGTGAGTGAGAGGCCGAATTTACGGAACAACCAGAGCGCCAGCAGTGACTGCACCGCGAACCCGCCGGCGAAGGCGTCGATGCTGAAGAGACCGGCGAGCTTCAGGACGATGCGCTTTGACTCCCCGAGGGCAAACCGGGGCCTTGACACGGCGGCGTCAGCGCCCTGGGGTACGAGGCCGTACAGCACACCTCCGGCGACACCCAGCGCCGCGTAGACGACGAACATGGCTTTTAGCGCGTCGAGGCGCGACCACCCAAGCGGAGCCAGCCAGTCAGGGCTCCCGGCCGCGAGCGATCCGAGTGCCGCTGCGAGGGCGCCCACCAGACCGTAGACTGCGAACATGCGCGTGCGGCTCGCCGCAGCCGTCGTGCCCGCGAGCAGTGCATGTTCCATTGGAACGAAAATACTGACATTGCCGGCCGATGGATTGACGGTGCCGACGAAGGCAAAGAGCAGGAGCCAGGCATAGTCGCTGGCCGTCGCAAACGCGATGCCGGTCGCGGTCATCAAGGCCGATGCGCCGATCAGTAACAGGCGCTGCGCGTCCGGGCGGGCAAGCAGGCCAATGGCGAGCGTCAGTAGCGAGGAACCGAGTAGCGCGGCCGTCGCGATGACGCCGATTTCGAGGGGCCCCAGGCCAAGTTCGGCGAGGTAGACTACAAGAAGGATGGCGACGAAGCCGTCACCGAAATCCCGGACGGCCCGGGCCGCATAGATACAGGCCGCGGGACCCGGCCGTCGAAACGGCGCACCGGATCCCGCGGTTTGCGCATCGACTCCCGTCACGGAGCCTGTGATCTGATCTCCCACATGTAGTCTGAGTGGTCGCCGCAGATGTCGGTGAGTGTGTCACCCAGCGGGTTGTCGACCATTGTCTGCACGATCTCGGCTCGAGCGGCCATGACCGACTTCATGTCGGCCGCGCTGAAGGTCGCCAGCCTGCGATAACTGCCGCCGACGACGTGCTCGTTCCATCCCCAGGACATGAGCTTGCCGTCAGACACCATCTTGTCGAAGACCGGAGCGAACACCTGGGTCACCAGAGCATCGGCCTGGGACTCGCGCGTCTGGTCACAGACGTAATACGTCGAAAAAGCCGCACCGCCACGTGAAACGGTGCCGGCGCTTCCGGCCACCCGCCGCCAGATGTAGTCGTCATGCGAACTGCAGATTCCGCCGAATTCGGCACCGGCCTTCTTGGCTTTCGCGTCGTCCTGGCTGTTCATCTTTTCCTGGGCATCCAGCAGGCCCTGGACGCTGCCGGCGCTGTAGTAATCCGCGCGTCGCCACTTGCCGCCCGTCTGGTGAGCGAGCCAGCCATAACCCATGATCGAGCCGTCTTTGACTGCGGCTTCGTACCCGGGCTTCTGGAATTGGTTAAAAAGTTCGTCGGCCCGATCCTGCTTCGAAAAATCGCAGTAGTGGTATGTGGCGTAAATGAAAACATCTGCCTGCTTGTCCTGGGCGTTGGCCGTCATCGCGAACAGCAGGCACAGGCAGGCCGGGAGCATGGAGGCTCCGGTCATTGTCATCTTCATCTTCGATCTCTCCCCTTACTATCGGGCAATGGCTGGCCCGGCGTCAGCAGGCGCAGTATAGACCCTGCTGGCGCATGCAGGCCGAAGAAACCGCGTGCGCAGGAATATCTCGCCATGACGAAGCGTCGAAAATCCGCTCTCGATCGCCCGAAGCCCGGCCGGGTTGCGAAACAGGGCACTTCAATTCGGCTGGCCGAAGGCTGCCTGGTGCGTGGCGTTCGCATCACTCGTCCGGATAAATCCTTCTGGCCCGACGCAGGCGATTCGCGGCCAGTGAGCAAGCTGGAACTTGCGCACTATTTCGAAGCAGCGGGCTGCTGGATTCTCGGTCATATCAAGGGCCGTCCGTGCTCCCTGGTACGGGCGCCGGACGGCATCGGCGGCCGGAAGTTCTTCCAGCGACACGCAACGGCCGGTACTGCGCGCTGGATCGGGCGCTTGAAACTTTCAGGGGATCGCGTGCCTTACCTCGTAGTTGATTGCATCGAAGGCCTTGTTGCCATCGCTCAAATGGGTGGCATCGAACTGCACCCCTGGAACTGCGAACCGCGCAGGCCGGAAGTTCCCGGCCGACTGGTGTTCGACCTCGATCCAGCTCCGAATGTGGCGTTCGGCCACATCCTCGAAGCCGCGCTGGACGTGCGCGAGCGGCTCGAGGCGCTCGGGATGATCGCTTTTTGCAGGACCACCGGCGGCAGGGGCCTTCACGTCGTGACGCCGCTCGCGCAACCCAGGCGCGGGCGGATGAGCTGGACGGCCGCCCGGGGATTCGCAAAGGCAGTTTGCGTCAGTATGGCCGCGGACGAACCGGGCCGCTATGTGGTCAACCCGTCGAAAACGGCGCGCCCCGGCAAGATATTCCTCGACTATCTTCGCAATGGCGCCAAAGCGTCGGCGATTGCGCCCATGTCGCCGCGCGCGCGGGAGGGTGCGCCGGTCGCGATGCCGCTGATCTGGAACCAGGTGCGCGACGGACTCTGCCCAGCTCACTACACACTGCGGACGGCGCTTGCACAGCTGGCAAGGACCAGACCCTGGGCCGATTACGAGAAATCACGGCGGCCCTTGCCGGGCGCGTAGTGCGCTTACGTCAGTGCGGCCGCCGCGGAGAAAGGCCGCGTCGGACGCCTTCGAACGCCTGAGTCAGCAAGTGCAATATAGACCTTGTAAACTGCCCCATCCTGGAGGGAATCATGGCTGGACGACTCGCTTACGTGACGGGCGGGATGGGCGGCATCGGCACTGCGATCAGCCGACGCCTGTGCCGGGAAGGCTTCCGCGTCGTGGCGGGTTGCGGACCCGGGTCGCAGCGCAAAGACCGCTGGGTCGCCGACATGCGTGCGCAAGGCTTTGAAGTCCACGCCTCGGAAGGCAATGTCGCGGACTGGGAGTCGACGCGCGCGGCATTCGAGAGAGTGCGCACCGAACTCGGGCCTGTCGATGTGCTCGTCAATAATGCAGGCGTCACTGCCGACGGCACGTTTCGCAAGATGACATTCGAGCGCTGGTACAAGGTCATCGACACCAATCTCAACAGCCTGTTTCATGTCACGAAACAAGTGATAGACGGCATGCTGGACCGCAGCTGGGGCCGCATCATCAACATTTCTTCGGTGAACGGCCAAAAAGGGCAGTTTGGCCAGACGAATTATTCGACGGCGAAAGCGGGCATCCACGGCTTCACCATGGCGCTGGCCCAGGAAGTCGCTTCAAAAGGGGTTACCGTCAATACGATTTCTCCTGGCTACATTGGCACGGACATGGTCCGGGCGATGAAGCCGGAAGTGCTCGAAAAGATTGTGGCAACGATTCCGGTCGGGAGGTTGGGCACGCCGGAAGAAATCGCTTCGATGATCGCCTGGCTCGCATCGGACGATGCGGCCTTTGCGACCGGCGCCGATTTCTCGCTGAACGGCGGCCTGCACATGGGCTGAGGGGGACGGGAAGATATGAGGACTCGTGCTGCAATCGCCTGGGCGGCCGGCAAGCCGCTCGAGATCGTCGACGTCGAATTGGACGGCCCGAAGGCCGGCGAAGCGCTGGTTGAGATCCGCGCGACCGGTATTTGCCACACCGACGAGTTCACGCGTTCCGGCGCCGACCCCGAGGGGCTGTTTCCGGTCATCTTCGGCCATGAAGGCGCGGGCGTCGTCATGGACGTCGGGCCGGGCGTCAAGTCACTCAAGAAGGGTGACCACGTGATCCCGCTCTACACGCCGGAATGTCGCGAGTGCAAGTCCTGCACGTCACGCAAGACGAACCTTTGCACGGCGATACGGGCGACCCAGGGCAAGGGCGTGATGCCGGACGGCAGCAGCCGTTTCTCCTTGGGCGGCAAGATGGTCCACCATTACATGGGTTGCTCAACGTTCTCGAACTACACCGTGCTGCCCGAGATCGCGCTCGCGAAAATCCGCGAAGACGCGCCGTTCGAGAAGGTATGCTACATCGGCTGTGGCGTGACGACCGGCATCGGCGCCGTGATCAACACCGCCAAGGTCGAGCCGGGCGCGAACGTAGTCGTTTTCGGCCTGGGCGGCATCGGGCTCAACGTGATCCAGGGCGCGCGCATGGCGGGCGCCAACCGGATAGTCGGCGTCGACATCAACCCGCGGCGCAAGGCGCTCGCGGAGCGCTTCGGCATGACACACTTCGTGAATCCCAAGGAGGTCGGAGGCGACCTCGTCGCTCACCTGGTGGCTCTCACCGATGGCGGCGCGGATTACAGCTTCGAATGCGTCGGAAACGTCGACTTGATGCGCCAGGCGCTCGAGTGCTGCCATCGCGGCTGGGGTGTCTCGGTGATCATCGGCGTCGCGGGCGCGGGCCAGGAGATCAAGACCCGCCCGTTCCAGCTCGTGACCGGCCGGGTGTGGAAAGGCACGGCATTCGGAGGCGCGCGCGGCCGCACCGACGTGCCCAAAATCGTCGACTGGTACATGGATGGCAAGATCAACATCGACGACCTGATCACCCACGTCATGCCGCTCGACAGGATCAACGACGCATTCGACCTGATGCATAAGGGCGAGTCGATACGCAGCGTCGTGACGTTCTGATACCGCAACAAGGGGAACAAAACATGACAGTCAAGATCCATCCTTCCGTAGACAACGGCGTCAAGGCGGGCACCAAGGGACACAAGGGGGGCAAGCTCACCTGCAAGTGCGCGTCCAATCCGGTCGAGGTGACACTTGCGAGCGACGTTGCCTTCAACCATGCCTGCGGCTGCAGCAAGTGCTGGAAACCGGAAGGTGCCGCCTTTTCTGTCGTGGCCGTCGTCGGTCGCGACAAGCTGTCCGTCACAGCCAATGGCAACAAGCTGAAAATCGTGGACCCGAAAGCAGTCATTCAGCGCTATGCCTGCACCGGCTGCGGCGTCCACATGTACGGGCGCATCGAGGACAAGAATCACCCCTTCTACGGCTTCGATTTCGTCCACGTCGAGCTGTCCGGGGACCAGGGCTGGGCGGCTCCCGAGTTCGCGGCATTCGTTTCCTCCGTCATCGAGACCGGAGCGGTGAAGCCCGAGCAGATGGCCGGGATTCGCGCGCGGCTCAAGGAGCTTGGCCTTGAGCCCTACGACTGCCTGAGCCCCGCATTGATGGACGCAATCGCCACACATACGGCGAAGGCGAAAGGCGTACTGGCTGCTTAAAGGAAGAGGCCCGAGACCATGAGTAAGATCGTTTGTGTGCTGTATGACGACCCGGTGACGGGTTACCCCAGGAACTATGCGCGAGACGACCTCCCCAGGCTCACTCATTACCCCGGCGGCCAGACCGTGCCGAGCCCGCAGGCCATCGATTTCAGGCCTGGCGCGCTGCTCGGCAGCGTGTCGGGCGAGTTGGGGTTGCGCAAGTTCCTGGAATCGCGGGGCCACAAGCTCGTGGTCACATCCGACAAGGACGGGCCGAACAGCCTTCTCGCCAGGGAAATCGTCGATGCCGAGGTCCTGATCTCCCAGCCGTTCTGGCCTGCGTACGCAACCGCGGACCTGATCGCAAAAGCCCCGAAACTGAAACTGATCATCACGGCGGGAATCGGTTCTGATCACACGGACTTGCAGGCGGCGATGAGTCGCGGCATCACCGTGACCGAAGTCACGTATTCCAACAGCATCAGCGTGTCCGAACACGTCGTGATGATGATCCTCGCCCTGGTGCGCAATTACATCCCGTCCCATGACTGGGTGGTGAAGGGCGGCTGGAACATTGCGGACTGCGTGGAACGCTCGTATGACGTCGAGGGCATGAACGTCGGCACGGTTGCTGCCGGCCGGATCGGCACGGCGGTGCTCCGCAGGATGAAGCCGTTTGATGTCAAGCTTCATTACACGGACCGCCATCGCCTGCCGGAATCGGTCGAGCAGGAGCTCGGTGTCACCTATCATCCAACCGTCGAGTCGATGGTCAGGGTCTGCGACGTCGTGACAATCAACTGCCCGCTTCACCCCGAGACTGAGGGCCTGTTCAACGATGCGCTGATCGCCAAGATGAAGCGTGGCGCCTACCTCGTGAACACCGCCCGCGGCAAGATCTGCGACCGCGAGGCCATCGTCCGCGCGCTGAAGAGCGGTCGGCTGGCAGGGTATGCCGGCGATGTCTGGTTCCCGCAGCCGGCGCCGCGCAACCATCCGTGGCGGACGATGCCGCACGAGGCCATGACACCGCACGTCTCGGGGACCTCGCTTTCCGCACAGGCACGCTATGCGGCTGGCACGCGCGAGATCCTGGAGTGCTACTTCGACAAGCGCCCGATTCGCACGGAATACCTGATCGTCGATCGCGGGCAGCTCGCCGGTGCGGGCAAACATGCCTACACCCCCGGCAATACGACGCGTGGGTCGGAGGAGGCGGCGAAGTTCAAGGCGGCGCCGAAGAAAACCGTCGCGGCGAAATCGACGAAAAGGCCCGCCAAGAAGAAGCCGGCGAAGAAGAAGGCCCCAAGCAAGGCGGCGAGGAAGCCGAAAACGAAAGGCCGGAAAGGCAAGTGAGCGACCGGCGCCGCGCCAGCGGGAGAGCCTGACCCGATGACCGCGGCGCCGGAGATGCTGTCCCGGCACGCCGCCTTTGGCGGCACTGTGAGTTTCCACCGCCACGCTGCCGTGGAAACCGACTGTACGATGCGCTTTGCGGTCTACCTGCCGCCCCAGGCGGACCGGCGACGGGTGCCGGCGCTCTGGTACCTCGCCGGGCTGACCTGCACGGAAGAAACCTTCATGATCAAGGCCGGCGCGCAGCGCGTCGCCGCGGAGCTCGGGCTTGCGCTGATCGCACCGGACACCAGCCCGCGCGGCGTGGCGTTGCCCGGCGACAGCGACAGTTGGGATTTTGGCGTTGCGGCCGGATTCTACGTCGATGCGACCGAAGAGCCCTGGTCGCGGCATTACCGGATGTATTCGTACGTCACGCGCGAACTCGCGGGGCTCGTCGAACAGAATTTTCCGATCGATTCGAAGCGGCAGGGCATTTTTGGCCACTCGATGGGCGGCCACGGCGCGCTGACCATCGGACTCAGTAACCCGGAGCGCTATCGGTCAATCTCCGCCTTTGCGCCGATCTCGGCGCCGATCCAGTGTCCCTGGGGCCAAAAGGCGTTCACGGGCTACTTGGGCGCCGACCAGACGCAGTGGCGCCCACACGATGCCTGCGAACTGATCCGGTCACTACCGTCCGTGTCCGGCCGGCCGCCCTTGCTCGTCGACCAGGGCCTGGCGGACCAATTTCTCGAGGAGCAGCTCATGCCCGAGCGGCTCGAGCAGGCCTGCAAAGAGGCGGGCTATCCCCTGACGCTGCGCCGCAGGCCGGGCTACGACCACGGTTACTACTTCATCTCGAGTTATATGGAAGAACACCTGCGCCATCACGCGCGCGCGCTGCTCGGCTGAGCGCCATCAGGCCCCGCGGCGCTCGACACCCGGTGCAAAGCCGAGATGAGTTTCGCTGGCGAGGGCGGTCGCGACTTCGGGCAGCGGACGATAACGCGATGCGAATTCCGGCGGCATGCGCCGCGGTCGGCCGCTGTCGAGATCGGCGCAGACATAGTGGATGAGCCCGCGGAGCAGCGTCCGGCCATCCGCCGGCCGCCGGATCTGGAACCGGCGATCCACGCGCAGTTTCTGATCTTCGAACACGAGCCAGGTTGCGATTTCGAGCGCGTCGCCCGCGAAAGCGGGCGCCTGGTAGTGGAGCTGGCTGCGCCAGACGACCATGCCGCTGCGCGTCCTGACGCAGTGCCCGGGCGGCACGCCGAGCGCCGTGGAATGCGCCCAGGCCGCCTCGTCGAGCCAGCGCAGGTAAATGGCGTTGTTGACGTGACCGTAGGCGTCGATGTCCGCGGGTTGCGCGGACACCCGATGCACAAACGGCGACGGCAGGTCCCAGTCGCCTGTCACCGGTTGAGTAGCCGCAGTATCGCCCGGAACCTGCGGCCGTAAGGAGGCAGGAGCAGGGACGAGGCGCTCCACCGGCCGTCGATGAACACCGGTTTGCGCTTGGAGAACGTGTCGAATCCCGCGCGTCCGTGGTATTCGCCCATGCCGCTCGGTCCGACGCCGCCGAAGGGCAGGTCCTCCTGGACGACATGGAAGGCCGTATTGTTGACGGTCACGCCGCCCGATACGGTGCGCGATAGCACGGCCTCGAGATTCCGGTCTGCAGCGCCGAAGTAGTACAAGGCGAGCGGTCTTGGCCTCGCATTGACGTAAGCGATGGCGTCCTCGATTGTGTCGTAGCCGACCACCGGGAGGATCGGCCCAAAGACCTCCTCCTGCATGACGCGCATGGCGTCGGTGACGTCGGTCAACGCCACCGGCGAAAGTCGCCGACGCGCCGCGTCGGTCGGCTCCTCGTGCAGCCGGTGGATGGAGGCGCCGAGGTCCTGCGCGTCGTCGATGTACGCGGCGAGCCGCCGGAACTGCCGCTCGTTGACGATCGACGTGTACTGCGGATTGGTCGCGAGCACGGGGTAGAACGCACGCGTCGCCTCGCGGCTCGCCTCGATGAAGCGATTGATTAGCGCATTCGGCACCAGCGCGTAGTCCGGCGCGACGCAGGTCTGCCCCGCATTTATCAGTTTGCCGTACATGATCCGCCGCGCAGATTCCTCGACGTCGAAGCCGTCGGTCACGATGGCGGGCGACTTGCCGCCAAGCTCGAGCGTCACTGGCGTGAGGTTTGCGCTCGCGGCTTTCATGACGTCCCGGCCGACGGACGTCGAGCCCGTGAAAAGCAGGTAGTCGAATGGCAGGGCGGCAAACGCCTTGGCGACGGCGACATCGCCGTTGACCGCAAGGACTTCCTCAGGCGCGAAGTTCCGGGCGACCAGCGACTCAAAGAGCGCCCCGAAGCGAGGCGTGTGCTCGGACATCTTGACCATCGCACGATTGCCTGCTGCGAGCGCTGCAGTCAGCGGCGACACCGCGAGGTACAGCGGATAGTTCCAGGGCACGATGATGCCGACAACACCGAGTGGCTGGCGCATCAGCCGCGCGCGTCCCGGAAGGCTCCACCAGGCAACCTGCCGTCGCTCCGTGCGCATCCACCGCCGCAGATGCCGGTGCGCGTACGAGATCCCTTCGAGGCTCGTGAACTGTTCGAGCAGCTCGGTTTCCTCGCTCGCTCGTACGCCGAAATCGGCGGTGATCGCGTCGCGAATGCCGGCGGCATGTTCGCGCAGCATGCGGCGCAGCCGACCGAGGCGGTCACGCCGCGTTGCGAGGGTGGGGGCCGGATCCGCCGCGAACGACTGGCGCTGCATCTCCAGCGCCTGCGTCAGCGCAGCCGGATGCGTCACCGGCCGGGCCGGTTCCTGTGCCGTGGCCATCAGGTGTATTTTAAGCGGATAATTACACTGCCTGCCGTCATTGCCGCGGCACGGGTTGTTCGCAACGCGGGTGACTCCGGGGGGTCCAAGTGAAGATCGGTTGTCCGAAGGAGATCAAGGTTCACGAGTACCGCGTGGGTCTCGTGCCCGCGGGCGTGCGCGAGCTGGTGGCAGCCGGTCACGAGGTCATGGTCGAAACCCACGCGGGCGCCGGTATCGGCATCGGGGATGACGCCTATCGCGCGGCCGGGGCGAATGTACTCCCAGACGCGAAGTCGGTATTCAACCAGGCGGAAATGATCGTCAAGGTGAAGGAGCCGCAGTTGCCGGAATGCGCGCAGCTGCGCCGCGGCCAGATCCTCTTTACTTACCTGCACCTCGCGGCCGATGCGGAGCAGGCGAAGGCGCTCGCCAAGGCCGGAGTCACCGCGATCGCGTACGAGACGGTGACCTCGCCGGACCGGTCGCTGCCGCTCCTCACGCCGATGAGCGAAGTCGCGGGTCGCATGTCGATCCAGGTCGGCGCGACTGCCTTGCAGAAGGCAAATGGCGGATTTGGCGTGCTGCTTGGCGGCGTTCCGGGCGTGGCGCCGGCTCGCGTCGTGATCCTGGGCGGGGGTGTCGCGGGCACCAATGCGACGCAGATGGCGGTCGGGCTCGGCGCGCAGGTCACGGTCGTGGACCGCTCGCTAAGGCGCTTGCGCGAGCTCGACGTCCAGTTCGGCAGCCAGATCGAGACGGCGTACTCGACAATCGAGGCCGTCGAACGCCTGGTGACTCAGGCCGATCTCGTGATCGGCGCCGTGCTCGTCACCGGCGCCGCGGCGCCGAAGCTAGTCACGCGCGCCATGGTGGGTCGCATGGAGAAAGGCGCGGTACTGGTCGATATTTCCATCGACCAGGGCGGCTGCTTCGAGACCAGTAAGCCGACGACACACGCGGATCCCACCTATGTCGTTGACGGGGTGGTCCATTACTGCGTCACCAACATGCCGGGCGCTGTGCCGCGCACGTCGACTTTCGCGCTGACGAATGCAACGCTTCCCTACGTCCGCTCGTTGGCGGACCTCGGCTGGAAAAAGGCATTGGCGCATGACACCGGTTTTGCGGCAGGGCTCAATGTCCACGAAGGCGCCATCACGCACGAAGCGGTTGCCCGTGATCTCGGAATGCCGTTTCAACCGCGGGCGTATTCCTAGAACCCTGCGTCGGGAACCCCCAACGCGGTATCGTCGAGCGAGCGCAGCAGTCGCAGGACCGGTTCGATCTTCGGCAATTCGTGACGGAAGAAGAATCGGCACGCAAAGAGCTTGCCAGCGTAGAATTCCCGGTCGGATTCCCCGGCCGAAGGCAGCGCCGTTTCAGCCGCAAGCGCCTGTGCCAGCCATCGCCAGGCGACGACCACGTGGCCCACGCTGTCGAGATAGAGGGTGGCGTTGGCGAGCGCCCGTTCAACGTCGGTACCCAGTGCCTTCACGAGGATTCCCGTCGTCTCGCCAATGTCGGTGAGCGCGGTCGCGAGCGCATGGCCCAGCTGGGCGAGCTCAGTGGATTTCCCCGCCGCATCGATGGTCGAAGCGATTCGCGCGAATAGCTCTCTCAGCGGCGCGCCGCCCTGCATCGGCACCTTTCGTCCCAGCAGGTCGAGCCCATGAATGCCGTGCGTTCCCTCGTGGATGGGGTTCAGCCGGTTGTCGCGATAGAGTCGCTCGACCGGGTAGTCGCGGGTGTAGCCATATCCACCGTGAACCTGGATCGCGAGCTTGTTGGCCTCGAGGCAATACTCGGAGGGCCAGGACTTCGCGATCGGTGTCAACAATTCGAGCAACCCATGGATCCGGGCGCGTCCGGCCGCATCGGCCGCGCAACGCTCCTCGTCGGCGAGTAGCGCACAGTACAGCACCAGCGCGAGCCCGCCCTCGACCCAGGATTTCTGCGCAAGCAGCATCCGGCGTACGTCGCCGTGACGCAGGATCGCGGTCTGCGGGCTCGCCGGGTCCTTTGAGGCGATAGGGCGGCCCTGCGGCCGCCCGCGTGCGTAAGCGACGGCCTCCAGGTAGGCCGCATAGCCGAGCGCAACCGCATTCATGCCCACGCCGATGCGGGCAGCATTCATCATCTGGAACATGTACTCGAGTCCGCGATGCTCCTGACCGACGATCTCGGCATGGCATTCGCCTTGCTCGCCGAAGGACAGCACGGCATTCGTGGTGCCGCGCCAGCCCATCTTGTGATTCAGGCCGGCGAGGCGCACGTCGTTTCGTTCGCCGACGGTTGCGTCCTCTCGAACGCGGTCCCGCGGCACGACGAAGAGCGAAATACCGCGCACGCCCGGCGGGGCATCTGGCAGTTTCGCCAGCACCAGGTGCACGATCGTTTCCGCGAGTTCGTGGTCGCCGCCCGATATCCACATCTTGGTTCCCGTCAGGCGGTAGCCGCCGTCGTCCCGCCGCCGCGCCTGGCAGCGGATGTCCGCTAGCGAGGATCCGGCATGCGGTTCGGAGAGGCACATCGTTCCCGTGAAGCGCCCGGCGAGCATGGGGCGCACGAAGCGCCGGCGCTGGTCCGTGCTGCCGAAGTGCGCAAGCAGGTCGGCGGCGCCCGCCGTCAATGCGGCATAGGAGTGAAAGGCCACGTTGGCGCTGGAGAACACCGCAGTGCAGGCTTTCGCGATCACGAGCGGAAGCTGGAGCCCGCCGTCCTCGGCGTCGAAGGCCGCGGCCGTGAACGAGGCTTCGTTATAGGCGCTGAGCGCCGCCCGGGTTTCCGGGAGCGTCCAGGCGCGACCCTCGACGATGCGCGGTTCGTTGACGTCACAGGCTGCGGCGAACGGCGCAAACCGTTCACTCGCAATTCGATAGGCCGAATCGAGCACGCTATCGAAAACTTCGCGATCGTGTGCGGCATAGCGGGGACGGCCGCAGAGTGCGGCGGTGTCCAGCACCTCGAATAACTGGAAGTCGAGGTCGCGGCGCGGTATCAGCATCGGACGTTCCACCGCTGTCGAAGAATCGCCGAGCCGATTGTAGCGGCCGATCGCCCGGCCCCGGAATGCTAGGATGAACCCCGGCGGCGCGAATGGCGCACGAGGGAACGCGGGCTTGGCAGCCGACTGCTTCGATCTCTCCGGACGGGTCGCGCTCGTAACAGGCGCGAGCCGCGGCATTGGCCGGGCTATCGCGATTCTGCTCGCGCAGCAGGGCGCGGCGGTCGCAGTCACAAGCCGCCGCCGCGAAGCCTGCGAGGCAGTGGCCGTCGAGATTCGCGCAGGCGGCGGCAAGGCTTCGGCTCACGCCTGCCATATCGGCGAACCCTCGCAAATCTCCGCGATGATCGGCGAGGTCGACACGCAGCATGGCCGCATCGACATCCTCGTCAACAATGCGGCTACCAACCCGTATTATGGGCCGGCGATCGACATGGACCTTGCGGCCTGGCAGAAGACAGTCGATGTCAACATTCGCGGTTACTTCTGGGCGTCGATCGAAGCTGCGCGGCGCATGCTTGCGCAAGGCAAGGGCGCAATCGTCAATGTCGCATCGGTCAACGCCTTTCGACCCATGGATGGCCAGGTCTGCTACTCGATGACCAAGGCGGCGATCGTAAACATGACTCAGGGCCTCGCGAAGGAATGGGCGCGGCAGGGGATCCGGGTCAATGCTCTGGTGCCGGGTCTGGTCGAGACGCGCTTTGCGGCAGCAATCCACCAGGATGAGAAGCTGCGCGCCGCCATGGAGCGTCTCGTGCCGATGGGGCGAATTGCGCAACCCGGGGAAATGGCCGGTGCCGTCCTTTACCTGGTTTCGGACGCGGCGAGCTACACGACAGGCAGTTGCCTGACGGCTGACGGCGGATGGCTCGCCTGAGCCCCCCGGGGCCGTTCAGGCGCCATTCAGCGTTTCGGAGGCAGGCTTTTCCGACGGATTGCGGACCGGCGCGTCGTGCCGTATAGATAGTGCTGTCGTCGGGAACGAGGACAATGACCATGCGAACTCGTCGTTGGCTGGCTGTCGTGTGCCTGGGTCTGGCCGCCGGCGCGCCCGCGTTTGCCGACGACTTGCGCCCGTCTTCGGAACAGAATCCGCGATCGGCCGCCCGGCCGATGGCGGACGAAAAATGCATCGAAAAATGCGACACGAAGTCGGACCAGTGCATGCAGTCCGCGGAGGGGGATTCCGGCAAGATGCAGGCCTGCGACGACAAGTACAGCGACTGCCTGAAAGCCTGCGAGGGCGGCTGAGCCACCTGGCCCGAGTCGGGACGGGCCTTCCTGGCCCGCTCCAGTTGTAAAACGCCGCTTTTCGTATATATTGCGCAGCCCCACGCATGTGGGGTTTGTTGCATAAATCATTGTTTTCTCTAGGAATTCCTCGGAATGAAAGAGCGCAATGACGAATCCTTCGATCTCGAGGACGAGTTTCTCGGGGAGTCCGCGGAGCAGGACGGTGACCTGGATCGGCTGATCGTCGTCGAACGCCGGCCCAAGGGGACCCGGCGACCGGTTCAGCAATCGGCCTGGAGCCGGGTGGAAGACGTTCTTGCCGAGAAGCGACTGAAGCGCGAACTCTCAGAGTTCAACGACGTCGACGAAGCTTGAATCCGTCGCCCCGCAGCGGGGGGCGTTGACACAGGGCCGCGATCCAGCCGGATTGCGGCCTTTCGTATTGGAGGGTCGGCAGACGAAAATCCGGCGATGAGTGGACTTCGTGATGCGGTGTGGTGGCGCGCGCGACGAGGAAAACTCCTGTCGCTCCTAGGGGAGCGCGAATGCGCCTATGTCTACGATATCGCGACGATCCTGGCGCAGGCGAACGCGCTGCGCGGCCTGCGCTCGGTTTCCCGGGTCCTGTACGCCCTGAAAGCGAATCCGCACCCGGATGTGCTTCGCGCCATCGACGCGGCCGGATTCGGTTTCGAGTGCGTTTCACGCGGCGAGATCGTTCGCGTCCTGGAGTCGATCCCCGGCCTCTCCCGCGAACGCATCCTGTTCACGCCCAACTTCGCGTCACGCGCAGAGTATCGCTGGGCGCTCGAGCAGGGTATCCGCGTGACGGTCGATAACCTCTTCGTGCTGCGCGCCTGGTACGAATTGTTCGCCGGTCGCGAAATTCTGTTGCGCCTGGACGCGACCCAAGGGCGCGGTCACCACGATAAGGTCCGTACCGGCGGGCATCTGTCGAAATTCGGCGTTCCCCCGGAGGAGTTTGCCGAGATGACTGAGGCGGTCGCGGCAGCGGGCGCACGGGTCGTCGGGCTGCACGCCCACGGAGGCAGCGGCAACTTCGATCTCGAAGCCTGGCTCGAGCCGGCGCGCATCCTCGCCGGGCAGGCCGCTCACTTTCCGGAGGTGCGCATCCTGAACCTGGGCGGCGGACTCGGCGTTCCTGATACGCCAGGAGGGGGTGAGGTCGACTTGCCGGCGCTGGACCGTTCACTCGCGGAATTCCGAAAGCAGCACGATGCTTTCAGGCTGTGGCTCGAGCCGGGCCGCTTCCTGGTGGCAGCCGCCGGTGTCCTGCTTGCGCGCGTGACCCAGACCAAGGGCAAGGGAAGCCGGCGCTACGTTGGCGTCGCAACCGGCATGAACTCGTTGATCCGGCCTGCACTTTATGACGCGCGGCACGAGATCGTGAACCTGACGCGGCTCGACGAGCCCGCGAGCCAGCGGTGCACGGTCGTCGGTCCCATCTGCGAGAGCGGTGACGAGTTAGGCCGCGACTGTGCGCTTCCGATTTGCGAGGAGGGCGACGTCATGCTCATTGCGCAGGCGGGCGCATACGGTCACGCAATGGCGTCGAACTACAACTTGAGGCCGCCGGCGCCCGAACTCGTGGTGCCTGCTTGACGCAAGTCCATCGGACGCACCTTTGGCAGTTGGTGCTGATCAACGCGATCTGGGGATTCAACATCGTAGCGGTCAAGCTGAGTGCCGACCGCTTCCCGCCGGTGTTCCTGTGCTTCCTACGATTCATGATCGTGGGTCTCGCCGTCTGGCCGTGGTTGCGCGTCCGGCGCGGGGAAATGCGCTGGCTGCTGATCGCCGCGACCTGCAGTGGAGGCCTGCAGTTCGCCTTTATGTACTCGGGCGTCGCAATATCGGGAAACATGTCCTCGGTGGCGATCGCCGGCCAGCTGGGCGTGCCGTTTGCAACCTTGCTATCGGTGCTGCTCCTCCACGAGCAGATCCACTGGCGGCGCTGGCTCGGCATCGGAATGTCATTCGTGGGCGTATTCCTGATCGGCTTCAGCCCGGAAGTCTTCCATTCGTGGCCCGGTCTGCTGCTCATCGTGATCGCGGCCTTCATCGGCGCCATCGGGCTCGTTGCGATCAAACGAGTCCATGATCTCGAACCACTCGAGCTTCAGGCCTGGCTCGCCTGGGGCAGCGTGCCGCTCCTGCTCCCGTTGTCTTTGCTGGTCGAGGATGGCCAGTTCTCGAGCCTGCAGAATGCGGGGACGACCGGCTGGAGTGCCGTGCTGTACTCGGCGCTGCTCGCGAGCCTCGTCGCCCACACCTCGTACTTTGCCCTGATACGTCGCTACCCGGTGTCGAGCGTCGCGCCCGTCACCGTGCTGACGCCGCTCTTCAGCGTCCTGTTCGCCGTGCTGCTGCTGGGCGATGTGCTCGACTGGCGCATGATCGCCGGCGGTCTGCTGACCCTCTGCGGCGTCACCGTCATCGTCACCCGCGAGCGCAAGGCGGCGGCTTTCGGGACCTGATTGCCGTGCATTGGCCGGCTTGCGTCGCTCCGATGGCGGTTCTCGGGTAAGTGGGGCCGGCGCAGGCCATGCGGCCCCGTCGCCCAAACCCGAATTGCGAGGCCCCAACGTTAGAGCACCAGCAACCCGGTCAATAGGTGACATATGACGGCGATATATGCGTCAGGGGCCCCACGTCAGGCGGTCGTCGTGACGGCGATCGCCGGGATTCATGTCGGCGCCTTTCTGTTGATTGCTGGCGGGTTGGTGCCGTGCCTGATCCCGCTTGACCCGCCCCAGCCGCCGGTCGAATTCATTCTGCCTCCGGCTCCGCCAGTGTCCGTGGTCCAGCCGAAAGACACGGTCCCGATCGGCTTCGAGCCGGCCGCGGAGCCAATGCCGCTGCTCGAAATCCCGATCCCGCGTGACCATGTGGCAACCCAGGATTCAGTGAGCAAGCCGACTGAATCCACTGCTGGCAGCGGTCCGGTCGTTGCGCCAATGGATGAGCGGGCACCTGCATTACAGACACGTGACAGCCGCCTGGCGGCTCTGATCAGCAGCTGCTACCCGGCGGTTGCGCGGCGACGGGTAGAGGAAGGGCGCGCCGTGGCCCGGTTGATGGTGGGAGCCGACGGGCGGCCGGCCGCCTGGTCGGTCGAGGAAAGCTCGGGATTCCCTCGGCTCGATGCGGCGGTCGACTGCGTGATCCGGCGGCTGGAATTCGTCGCGGGCCGCCGCGACGGTCGTGCGGTCGAGGCGACTGTGCTGTTGCCGGTTGTCTTTCAACTGGACTGAGACGGGGCTGCCGGCCGGCGTTTGGTATGCTCGGCATAGCCGCCGCTAAACCCGCGGCGGCGGGCGCTTGCAGTCAATACAGCCAACCGCTAAGGTGGCCGTAGCCGGAATTGGTGGCGCGCAAAGCGGCGCGTTGAGAAGAAATTGGCAGGGGCCGCGGCCCGCATATCGGGCATGCGACCGGCTAGTGCGGACGAGGGGTAAGACGGGTCCGGTATGGCGAATACCTATTCCGCGGGGGGCTCTCGTACGGCGATCGTTTTCGTCGCCATCATCATTCTCCATCTGATTTTTTACTGGGCCCTGAAGCAGGGCCTCGTGCGCGCCGGCATCGAGATCATCCAGGATTATTCGATCATGGACCTGCCGCCGCCGCCGCCACCGCCGGAAGATCTCGACGAGCCGCCGCCGCCGCCGCCCGTGGACGTGCCGCCGCCGGTTGTGCCGCCGCCGCTGATCGAGTTGCCGGCTTTCGAGGGACCGTCGAACGCGATCACCGCGCAGGTCAAGGAAGCCCCACGCGCGCAACCGCAGGTACCCGCGCGCCAAGTGCAGATTACCCCGCCGCGCTTCAAATCGCGGAGCGACCGGATCGGCGCAGCGATTGCCGCCTGCTATCCGTCAGCTTCGCGTCGCCTGAGCGAAGAGGGCCGCGTGGTGGCGACCATTACGGTGGGCGCGGATGGCAAGGCAGGCGACATCACGGTGACGCAGAGCAGCGGTTTCCCGCGGCTCGACGCGGCGGTCGAATGCGTCGTCCGCCGCCTGCCGTTCGAGCCGGGCAAGCGGGACGGCCAGCCGGTCGACGCGCAGGTGTCGGTGCCGATCGTCTTCAAGCTGGAGTAACGCGGCGCACAGCTTCAGGGACCGGACAGGCGCGAGGCCGCGAAGTGCGGGTTTCGCTTTCCGGAAATACTTTCTGTTAGAGGAAATGCAGAATGGCTGGTGAAACCACGGTAACTGACAACCCTTACGGCATCGAGGCGCTTTGGACGCAAAGCGACTATGTCGGCAAGGGCGTATTCGTCATCCTGATCACGATGTCGCTTTGGTCATGGCTCGTCATGATCAACAAGTGGCTCGACCAGCGCATGCTCCGCAAGGTGGCGGGCGAAGCCGAAAAAGGTTTCTGGTCGGCGGGGTCGATGAGTGAGGGCATCGGCAAGCTGAAGGGCAAGATCAATCCCTTCCGCGACATCGCGCAGGACGGCCTGCAGGCGGTGGAACACCACCGCAAGACCGCGGCGCGCGACGTTACGAGCAACATCGAGCTCTCCGACTGGGTGCAGTCCCACATCGACAGGCGCACCAGCATGCTGCAGTCCAGCCTGCAGAGCGGCATGGTCGTGCTTGCCTCGGTCGGCGCGACGTCGCCCTTCGTGGGCCTGTTCGGCACGGTGTGGGGGATCTATCACGCCCTGATCAGCATCTCGATCGCCGGACAGGCGTCCCTCGACAAGGTCGCAGGCCCGATCGGCGAAGCGCTGATCATGACGGCCATGGGCCTTGCGGTCGCGGTGCCGGCGGTGCTCGGCTTCAACGGCCTGCTGCGCGGCAACAAGTCACTGATGGAACGCGCCAACTATTTCGCACACGATGTCCAGGCCGCCCTGCTGGCTGGTTCGCGCGTGTCCGGGAAGTAAGCGATGGCGATTGCAGTCGGCAAGGACGAGGGCGACCCGATGGTCGAGCCCAACGTCATTCCGCTCGTGGACATCATGCTGGTGCTGCTGATCATCATGATCATCACGGTCCCGGTGATGACGCACGCGGTCAAGATCGACCTGCCGAAGGAAGTGAACCGCCCGACAGAAACGAAGCCGGAAAACATCAACCTCTCGATTGATTTCGATGGCTCGATCTACTGGAACGAAAACAGCGTCGACAAGAGCAAGCTGCTGAACTACGTGCTGGCGGAGGCGGTCAAGGATCCCCAGCCGGAGGTTCATATCCGGGCTGACAAGCGGGCGCGCTACGAGGCGGTGGCGGACACGCTTGCGGTTCTGCAGCGGGGAGGCATGCGCAAAGTCGGATTCATCGCGGAACCGCCACACGGGCAATAGCAGCGGCGGGATCCGGAAGATCGACGAAAGGGCCCGCCGACGGCGGGCCCTTTTTTCTTCGGACGGAATGTCTGAATGGCGGCTGAACCGCGGGAAGTATTTTTCGAAGCCGGAACCGGGGGAGATCCGGGCAGTCCATCAATACACGCGGCAGGAAGACAGCCAGGCGGGTTTTGGGGTATAAACCCGCCCCACGCAATGAAGGCGGCAGCTCGCCGTTGGTGAGGGTGAGGCAAATGTCAGTTCGAAATTCTGGCTTGAGGGGACTCGTGGCAACGGGCGCACTGCTCGCATTGGCGCTCGCGCTGGCCCCGATCGCGTCCGCGCAGGACGATCCGCCGAAGTCGCGCAAGGAGCGCGCTGCGGAGGCCGAGGCCGCCAAGGCCGAGGCGCCCAAGGCGGAATACAGCAAGGAGTTTCGCAAGCTGGCAGGTCCCGTGCAGACGGCGGTGAACGAAAAGAAGTGGGCCGACGTCGTCGCCGCGCTGCCATCGCTGGAGGCGATTCCCGAGCCGACTCGGGACGACCGCAGGGCGATTGCGACCTGGCGGCTGCAGGCCACGCAAGGCGTCGGCGACCAGGATGCCTTCGCGGCTGCGATCGAGTCTTTCCTGGCCGACGGGTTCGCAGAACCCGAAAACGTCGGCGCGATGCACCGGCAGCTCGCTGCTTACTACAGTTCGAAGCAGGACAAGCAGAAGACGCTGGAACATTTCCAGCAGTTCGTGGACGCGACGCCCGATGTCGAGCCGGACGAATTCGAGACACTTGGGCGCCTGCACCTGCAGGCCGAGCACTATCCGGAGGCCTGTCAATACCTCGGCAAGGCGATCGACCAGTCGGTGAGCCGCAAGGATAAACCGAAGGAAATGTGGTTCCAGCTCCGCGACCGGTGTTTCATCGAAATGAAAGACGATGCGGCGCGGATCACGAACCTCGAGACTCTCGTCAGTTACTACCCGGACAAGGAGTACTACGGCCGCATCGTTGCAATCTACCAGCAGCAGTCGAATGACGACCGCACGGTAATGTTGAACGCCTACCGCGTCGCCGTCAGCGATCCGGACGGCGGTCTCGCGACGGTCGGCGCCTACCTGAACTATGCCGATACGGCACTCAACGCCGGTAGCCCGGGCGAGGCAGCGCGCGCAATGGAACGCGGCATGAAGGAAGGCATCGTGCCGAATGCCGGCACGAATCAGCAGCTCGTATCGCAGGCCAAAGCCGCAGTGGCGGCCGACAAGAAGTCTCTGCCGGGGGAGGCGGCCGCGGCCGCCAAAAACCCGAAGGGCGAAGTCGACGTGAAGGTGGGCCTCGGATATTACAGCACCGGCGAATATGCCCAGGCCGTCGAGGCCATCCGTCGGGGCATCACCAAGGGCGGCGTCGCGCAGCCCGATGACGCCAACCTGTTGCTGGGTGCCTCGCTGCTCGAGCTCGGCAAACGCGACGAGGCCCGAGCGGCATTCGAGGCCGCCAAGGCAGCCGCGCCCGCCGGCGGCCTGCTAGGGCGCATCGCCGGGCTGTGGCTGGCACGACTTGCGCGTTCCGAAGCGGCCCCCGCGGCCGGTTGAGCAGGAGACTGATGATGTCGAAGACGTCGATATTCCGCGCCGGCGCAATGGCCGCGTTTCTCGCCCTCTCGGTGGCTGGCCTCGTGCTGGTTGTGCTGCCAGGCGATGCCGTCGCCCAGTCGCAGGGCGGCTGGCGCAAGGAACTGGCGGAGAAGGTGAAAGACGCACAGGAGGCCGGCCAGAAGGGCAACTACAGCGAGGCCATCCGGCTGCTGAAGGAAGCCAAGACCAAGGCGCCGCTGTCGCCACAGGAAGAACAGGGCATCAACGAGCTCCTGATTTGGGCCGCGAGCGGCGCCAAGGACCACCGGCTCGTGCTGGAGACCGTGGACGAGCGGCTGGCGACAGGGCGCGTCACCGGAGCCGACCTGGCCCGAAAGCTTCGCCTGAAGGCGACGACGTACTACGCGCTCCACGACTACCGCAGCGCCGCGGCAACCTTCGACAAACTGGCCGCCCAGGGCGCGTTGACCGCTGACGACCTGACGCTTCTCGCGACCTGCCAGATGCAACTGCAGGATTATGCGAAGGCGACGACTACGCTCGAGAGGGCGATTGCCGCCAACGACAAGTCCGGCCGCTCGTCGAGGAACGGCACCCTGCTGGAGATGCTGAATTCCGCCTATTACAAGACCAACAACGATGCCAAGCGCATGCAGACCCTGCACCGCCTGATGGCCGTCTCTCCGAAAGCGAGTATCTTCGACCAGCTTGCAAACGCCTACGAGGTCGAGTCCGACAAGGACCCGGTAGTGATGATCAACGTCTATCGCCTCGGCGCCTGGAAGGGCCTGTTGTCCGGAGATCACTTCGCGAAGTACTCCGAAGCCGCGCTCGACCTGACGAGCCCCGGCGAGGCGGTCGCAATGCTCGAGAAAGGCATGGCAGCTGGCGCCATCAAGAAGGACGACCGCAACAACCGCCTGCTTGCGGACGCGAAGTCACAGGTCGAGCGTCTCAAGGCGAGCCTGCCGCAGCAGGAAGCGGAGGCGAAGGCCATCCAGACTGGTGAGCCTGAGGCGAAACTGGCCACGGCTTACCTCACGCTGAAGAACTATGCGAAGGCGAGCGAGGCCGCCCAGCGTGCTGTCCACAAAGGCAAGCTGCGCCGCGCGGACGACGTGAACATGGTGCTCGGCATTTCGCTGGCCAACCTCAAGAAGACGTCCGATGCCAGAAACGCGTTCAAGGCCGCGGCGGCCGCGAATGCCAAGACACGCGGCATAGCCGAACTCTGGTCCAGCTTGATCGGCTGATCCTGGTCGACGCTTTTCCCATGGGCCGCGGCGGGAAATCGCCGCGGCCTTTTGCGTATACAATCCGGCAGGATGCCAGCGGCGCGGAAAATCGGGATCGTCGAAGTCGGACCGCGCGACGGCCTGCAGAACGAGGCCGTTGCCGTTTCCACGACTGTCAAGGTCGAGTTCGTCCGGCGTGCCGTCGAGGCCGGCATCCGGAGGATTGAAGTCGCAAGCTTCGTCAGCCCCCGCCGCGTGCCGCAGATGGCGGATGCCGAAGCCGTCATGCGTGCGCTGCCGCATCGGGAAGACGTGAGCTACATCGGCCTCGTGCTGAATCGCTTGGGCTTCGACCGTGCCGTGGCGGCCGGCTGCCGCGAAATCGGCATGGTCGTCTTCACGACCGACGAATTCAACCGCCGCAACCAGGGAGTCTCGAGCGCGGAGTCGATTCGAAGCTGGCTGGACATTGCCGCCGCGGCGCATGGCGCCGGCGTTCGCCCGCAGGTCACGATTTCGGCTGCCTTCGGCTGCCCTTTCGAGGGCGAGGTGGCGCCGGAACGAGTCCTGGCAATCGCCCGCGAACTCGCGGATGGCGCGCCGTTCGAGATTGCGATCGCGGACACGATCGGCGTCGGGGTCCCGGGCCAGGTCACGGACCTCTTTGGCCGGGTCGGGCAGGCGCTGCCGGGCATGACGCTGCGCGGGCACTTCCATAACACGCGGAACACGGGCATTGCCAATGCCTACGCGGCCGTGATGGCGGGGGCCCGGGTGCTCGACGCAAGCCTCGGCGGCCTCGGCGGCTGTCCATTCGCGCCCGCCGCCACCGGCAACATTCCGACGGAAGACCTGCTTTACATGCTGGGCCGCATGGGCATCGAGACCGGCATCGATCTAGGGCAGGCAATCGAGACGGCACGCTGGATGGAACAGCACGTAGGGCACTCGGTGCCCGGTATGCTCGTCAAGGCTGGTGATTTTCCGGGCGAGCGCCGCCCACCGGCGCGGGCCGCGAACTGAATTCACGCAAGACCAAGGAAGCCACGATGACCATCAAGGCGGGTGAACGGATTCCGGACGGCAAGATGAAGCAGATGGGCCCGGACGGGCCGGTGAATGTGAGTGCCGGCGAACTCCTCGGCAAGGGGCGCGTGGTGCTGTTTTCCGTGCCCGGGGCGTTCACGCCGACCTGCAGCGCGAAGCACTTGCCGGGCTTTATCGAAAATGCCGCGGCACTGCGCGCGAGGGGCATCGACAAGATTGTCTGCACCGCGGTCAATGACGTCTTCGTGATGAACGCCTGGGGCAAATCGGCCGATGTCGGGGACGCGATCGTGATGGCGGCCGACGGCAACGGGGAATATGCGGCCGCGCTCGGACTCGAGCTTGACGCCCGCGGTTTCGGCATGGGCATGCGCGGCCAGCGCTTCGCGCTCGTGATCGAGAACGGCGTCGTCAAGCAGGTTCACGTCGAGGCGCCCGGCGAATTCAAGGTGTCGAGCGCCGAATACGTGCTCGCGACGCTCAAGTGATTCCGGGTCCAGTCTCTTTTGTCTACGCGGGTATTCTCGGCCTGCTGCTGATTGCCCTGTCCACGCAGGTGGTGCTCGCGCGTCGCCGTTTCCGCGTGCGACTCGGCCATGGGACAGACGACGGCATGCAGCAGGCCGTCCGCGTGCAGGCGAACTTCACCGAGTACGTGCCCTTCGCCGTGCTGCTGCTGGTGCTGGCCGAAATCACTGGGCTGCCAGGCGAAGCCGTGCACGGCGCAGGCATCTTGCTGATCGCGAGCCGGCTGCTGCACGCCTGGGGGCTGTCGCACAGCCCCGGCCGGACATTCGGGCGTTTCTATGGAACCGCGGGTACCTGGCTCGTAATCGCCGCGCTGTCTCTATGGCTCCTGTACTCGACTACAGCAGGTTCTCGATTTCCGGCACCAGGGTGAACAGGTCGCCGACCAGGCCGTAGTCGGCGACTTCGAAAATCGGAGCCTCCGCGTCCTTGTTGATGGCGACGATCGTGCGCGCATCCTTGATGCCGGTGAGGTGCTGAATCGCGCCGCTGATACCGATTGCGACGTAGAGCTCGGGTGCAATGATCTTGCCGGTCTGCCCCACCTGCAGCTCGTTCGGGGCGTAGCCTGCGTCGACGGCAGCGCGTGAGGCGCCGACGGCGGCGCCGAGTTTGTCCGCGAGGCCCTGGATCAGCCTGAAGTTTTCGGCGCTGCCAAGCGCGCGCCCGCCCGAGACTACGCGTGCGGCGGTCTGCAGGTCGGGTCTGTCGCTGCGCGCCGCCGATACCGACACGAAGCGGGTGGCTTGAGGAATTGGCACGTCGACTTCCACCGTTTCGACAGGCGCTGCACCGCCCGAAGGTGCCGCCTGGAAAGACGCGACCCGCACGGTGGCGACGATCTGCCGGCCGGTTGGCGCTTCCACGGTCGCGATGGCGTTGCCGGCATATACGGGCCGCCGGAACCGCGTCGCGGACTCGACGGCCATGACGTCGCTCACCTGCGGCGCATCGAGGAGAGCGGCCAATCGCGGCATCAGGTCCTTGCCAAAAGTCGTCGAGGGGCCCAGGACGATGCCGTGGCCTTCCGAGAGTTTCGCAAGCTGCGGTGCGAGGACCGCGGCGAGAGCGGGTTCGTTGGCCGGGTTGTTGACGAGCAGGACGCGCGCAACACCCTGGATGGCAGCCGCCGCGCCGGCAACCGCGGCGCCGTCTTTGGCGAGTACCGCGACGCTGATTTCGGCATCCGGGATCGAGGCGGCGCATGAAACGCACTTGGCGACGGCTGCGTTGAGCTTGCCGTCTGAATGTTCGGCGACGATGAGCACCCGGTTCATCAGGCGAGACCTTTCTGCTTGAGTGCCGCGACGAGTTCGGCGGCATCCTTGACCATGACGCCTTTCTGCCGCTGCGGCGGTGATTCGTGTTTTATCACCTTGAGGACGGGCGCGGCGTCAACACCGAGCGATGCCAGTTCGACGATGTCGAGGGGCTTCTTCTTCGCCTTCATGATGTCAGGCAGCTTGATGTAGCGCGGCTCGTTGAGCCTCAGGTCGGTGGTGCAAACGGCCGGCAGGTCGACATCGATGGTCTCGAGCCCGGCGTCGACCTCGCGGGTTACGCGGGCGGCGTCGCCCTGGATCTCGATCTTCGAGGCGAATGTCGCCTGCGGCCGTGCCCAGAACGCCGCGAGCATCTGACCGGTCTGGTTGCAGTCGTCGTCAATGGCCTGCTTGCCGAGGATCACGAGCCGCGGACTCTCCCGTTCCACGAGCTTCAGCAGCGCGCGCGCGACGGCCGGCGGCTCGAGCGAGGATTCCGACTTCACCAGGATCGCGCGATCGGCACCCATCGCCAGCGCGTCGCGAAGTTGCTGCTGCGCCTCGGTTGGCCCGACGCTGACCGCGATGACTTCGTCCGCTTCGCCGCGCTCGCGCAGGCGCAAGGCTTCCTCGAGCGCGATGGAGTCAAAGGGATTGGCGCTCATCTTGACTCCGTCAGTCACGACGCCGGAACCGTCGGGGCGCACGCGCACGCGCACGTTGTAGTCGATGACGCGCTTGATGCCGACCAGGACTCTTCGCATGCATGTCTCTCCGCCGCCAGCCGCGGATGGTATCGGATTCAGGACAAACTGACTCTACATAATTCATCTATTCAAAGAGTTACAGGCTATTACTCATGTGTAGTCGCAATAAGGTGCGGGATCTCATGGCGCACGGCAGCTGCCCAGACGCTATTCATGCTGCAGGGTGGCGGCGCCATGCGCTACAAAGGTCCCGGGATGTCCACGTTCGCCTTCGTGCTGCGGCGCCTTCTCGGCGCGATTCCGACGCTTGCCCTGATCGTCGCGCTCTCATTTCTCCTGACGCGCCTGGCGCCCGGCGGCCCGTTCGACGAGGAACAAACGCTACCGCCTGACATCCGCGCCAATCTGGAGGCGGCGTACGGCCTCGACCAGCCGGTTTACGTGCAATTCGGCCACTACGTATCCGGCCTGTTGCACGGAGATTTCGGCCCTTCCTTCAGGTTTCGCGATTTCACGGTCGGCGAACTGATCGCCGGCGGATTGCCGGTCAGCCTGTCCCTCGGCCTCGCGGCGATGCTGCTCGCGCTCGCCCTGGGGATTCCGGCCGGGCTCTGGTCGGCGCTCGCGCGAGGCCGCACCGCCGACCGGGCGATTATGGCACTTGCAGTTGCGGGGATCTCGATCCCCGTCTTCGTGATAGCGCCTCTGCTCGCACTTTTCTTTGGCATCTGGCTGCGCTGGCTGCCGGTCGCGGGCTGGGTGCCGGGCCGCCATGCGGACCTGGTCCTGCCGATCGTATCGCTCGCGCTCCCGGTGGTCGCCTACGTTGCGCGCCTGATGCGCGGGAGCCTGCTCGAAGTCTTGCGCGCCCCCTGGATCCGGGCAGCGCGGGCGCGCGGGCTGCCCGAGCGCACGGTCATCCTGCGCCACGCGCTTCCGGCCGCGATGCTGCCGGTCGTGAGCTACGCAGGCCCCGCCGCGGCGGCAGTCCTCGCTGGCTCGCTGGTCGTCGAGACGCTGTTCGGGCTGCCCGGGATGGGCCGGCACCTAGTGCAAGGCGCACTCAATCGCGACTACACGCTCGTCATGGGCATGGTCATCGTCTACGCCGGGCTAATGCTCGCGCTCAACCTGATCGCGGACCTCGTTTATGCCGGGCTCGACCCGCGCGTCCGCCGGCAGCACCGGCCGTGATCGGCGGGCTATGGAACGAGGCGCTGCGGGACTTGCGCCGCAACCGGCTTGCGATGGCCTGCGCCGGGATCCTCGGGATTCTTGCGCTCGCAGCGATCCTTGGGCCTGCGATGCTCGACTACCGCGAGGACGAGATCGACTGGTCACACATGGCGGTGCCACCTTTCGAGACGCCCGGTCATTGGCTCGGGACGGACCGGCTCGGCCGCGATCTGCTGGTGCGTACGCTGTTCGGGCTGAGAGTTTCCCTCGCGATCGCACTCGCGGCCACGCTCGTCTCTCTCGTGATCGGCGTCGCCTGGGGTGCGCTGGCCGGTTTCCGCCGGGGGCGTACCGATGCGTTGATGATGCGCTTCGTCGACGTGCTGTATTCCCTGCCGCAGGTCTTCTTCGTGATCATCCTGACGGTCGTGTTCGGCCGCGGACCACTGACCTTGCTCGTCGCCATCGGCGCTTTTGGCTGGCTGACCATGGCGCGCATCGTCAGGGGTCAGGCGCTTTCACTGCGGGAGCGCGAGTTCGTGGACGCTGCGATTGTCGGCGGCGCCGGGACGCTGCGCATCGTCGCTCGCCACATCGTCCCGAATCTGCTCGGGCCCGTCATCGTCTATACAACTCTGACGCTGCCCCAGGTGATCCTTGTCGAAAGTTTCCTGAGTTTCCTGGGCATCGGCATCCAGGAACCGCTGGCGAGCCTCGGAAACCTGATTGCGGACGGCGCCGTCGAGATGGAGACCGCGCCCTGGATGCTCGCCGTGCCGGCGGCCTGCCTGATGCTCCTTGTTTTCTGTTTCAATTTCCTGGGCGACAGCCTGCGCGACGCCCTCGACCCGAGGGACCGATGACGGCGCTTCTCGAAATCCGCGGGCTGACGGTCGACTTTGCCGCTTCGACGCCGGTGCGCGCCGTGGACGGCGTCGACCTATCAGTGGCGGAAAGGGAGAGCGTCGCCATCGTCGGCGAATCCGGTTCCGGAAAGAGCCAGCTCCTGCTCGCCTGCACCGGTCTGCTGGCTGCAAATGGCCAGGCGACCGGGTCCGTGCGCTTCAACGGCACCGAAATCCTGGGAGCGGGCGTCGACCCGGCCGCGGTGCGCGGTCGGGGCATCGGCTTCGTGTTCCAGGACGCTTCAGGCAGCCTGACACCGCACCGCCGCATCGGTGATCAACTCGTTGAAGTTGCAAGCGCCACTCAGGGGCTCGCGCGCGATGCGGCGCGCGACGAATCGCGACGCCTGCTGGACTGCGTGCACCTGTCGGACGCCCGGCACCGGCTGCATCATTTCCCGCACGAACTATCCGGCGGCATGCGCCAGCGAGTCGCGATCGCCCTCGCGCTCGCTGCCCGTCCGCGGCTCCTGTTCGCGGACGAGCCGACGACGGCGCTCGACGTGACCGTACAGGCGGAAATCCTCGCGCTCCTCGCTACGCTCTGCCGCGATCTCGGCATGGCACTCCTGCTCGTGACCCATGATCTCGGCGTGGTCGCAGCGCTTGCCGACCGGATAGCCGTCATGAAGGAAGGCAGGCTCGTCGAAGTCTCGCCGGCCGGCGACTTCCTGCGCGGCCCGGCCCATCCGTACAGCGTGAGCCTGCTCGCTGCGGTTCCGACCTTGGCGGGCCTGCAATGAACCTGCTCGAATTGCGCGACGTCAAGGTGCGCTACCGGCAGCCAGGGTCGAAGCCGCACGAGCGCGCGGCGGTTGACGGCGTCAGTTTCGCGATCGGCGAGCACGAGATGCTTGGCCTGGTCGGGGAATCCGGTTGCGGCAAGACAACTCTCGGCCGCGCAATCCTGCGCCTCGTCCCGCTCGCGGCGGGCGAGCTGCACTGGCGCGGCAAGCGCATCGACGGGATTGGCCAGCGCGAATTCCGCCCGCTGCGCCGCGAGCTGCAATGCGTGTTCCAGGATCCGCAAGCCTGCCTCGATCCGCGCATGACCATCGTCGAAAGCGTCTCGGAGCCCCTGCGCGCGCTCGAGCGGCGGGCAACGCCCGCGGAGCGGGCGGGCCGGGCGCTCTTGCGCCTCGAAGAGGTCGGCATCCCTGGCGATCTCGCGCGGCGTTATCCTCACCAGTTGAGCGGCGGACAATTGCAGCGCGCGGTCATCGCGCGGGCGCTCGTCGTGGATCCGCGATTCGTCGTCTGCGACGAACCCGTGAGCGCACTCGACGTTTCAATACAAGGCCAGATCGTGGCCTTGCTCGATCGTATCCGGGCCGAGCGCGGGCTGGCGAGTCTCTTCATCAGCCACAACCTGGCCGTGGTCGCGCGCCTGTGTGAACGCGTGATGGTCATGTTTCGTGGCCGCATCGTCGAGACCGGCTCGAGGCGGGACGTCGTGCAGGCGCCGCTGCATCCCTATACGCGCGAGCTGCTGGATGCCGTGCCCGGCATCGATTCAGGAGCGCGAGCTCGCCTGCTTCGGCGCCGGTCGCGCGCGCGCCCTGCCGACGAGTCGGCGACGCCGGCAGGTGGCTGCGCCTTTGCGGCGCGCTGCCCGCATGCGCTGCCTCTGTGCCGCGCGGAGCGCCCACCCCTGCGAAATTCAGGCGGGCGAGAGGTCGCCTGTCATCGCGCGGGCGAATGGCCGCGCGGACTGCCGCCGGCCCTGGCCGATTGACTCGCCCCGGGATCGTTCTGTGAGCCTGGCGCCGGCTTATGCTCAGCCCGGGTCACGCGGAGCCATTGAGTGAACCAGAACGCCCGTTGCATCGCGCACCTGGAGTCAGGTGGCCTCCTGTTGGCACCAGACCTTCGCCAGGCCCGCATCTGGAGGCGACTGCACGATCGCGCACAGGCCGAGTCCGGGCGCACAGTCTGGCCTACGGCCCAGGTCCTCCCGCTCGATGCCTGGTTGGCGCAACAGTGGCGGCAGGCCTCGTCCGACCGTCCGGAATTGCCCACAATCCTGTCGCCTGCCGCCCTGCGTTGGCTGTGGCGGCGCCAGGTGGCGCGAGATGCGCCCGGCCTGCTGGACCCTGCCGATCTCGGCGTCCGCGCTCGGGCAAGCTGGTTGCGGCTCCGTGCCCATGGAGGGGACGTCACCGCCATTTTGCGCTGGCCAATGACTCGTGATCAGCAAGCATTCCTCGGCTGGGCCCGGTCGGTCGAGGGCGACCTCAAGGCACGTTGCGCCTGCGACACTGGCGATCTCGCACGGCTGCTGGTCGAGACATCGGTATTATCCGTCGCCGGTCCGCCCATCCTGCTCGCCGGCTTCCGGCGCCAGACGCCTGCGGAGGAGGCGCTGTTCAGCGCGCTGGCAGCAGCTGGCCGCGGAGTCGAACGGCTGGATCCGTCGCCGAACAACGGTGCCTGCTTCAGTCATCGCGCACTCGATCCGGAATTCGAACGACGGTCCATGCTCGCGTGGTTGCGCATGCGGCTGGCACTCGCTCCGGCCGGCATTCATGCCGTGATCGTGCCCGACCTCGACGCCGCGCGCGGTTCGCTTGAACGCGCGCTCGCCGCCGTCTTGCAACCCGAACTTGAACTGCCGGACGCGGAAAACGTGGAACGGTCATTCGACCTGGCGGGCGGCGATCCGCTTGCCGTGCAACCGGTCGTGGATGTGGCCTTGGCCGCTGTTGCCTGCGCGATCGGAGCCGTTGACTGGACGGTGGCGAGCCGGCTACTTAGGAGCGCGCACCTGGCAGGCGCCGAAACGGAGCGCAGCGCACGCGTCGTCGCCGACCTGTCGTTGCGCGAGGCGCAAGGACCGATAGAGATCGACGGGCCACGCCTGGCTGATCGTGCCGCGCGGGCAGACGCAAACCGCTTTGCGTCCGTGGCGCGCGCGGCAGTCGCGGCGCTTGAAGGCCCGAGGCGGCGCGGCGCTTCCTACTGGGCCGAGGCTTTCGGTGGCTGTCTTGCGGCCTGGGGGTGGCCCGGTGAATCGCGACTCGGCAGCCGCGAGTATCAGGCGGCGCGGCGATTCCGGGAAATCCTGGGCGAACTGGCGACACTTTCCGCCGTCGCTACGAATCTCTGTGCCGACGAGGCGCTCGGCGAGTTGCGCCGCATGGCCACTGCGCCGTTCCAGCCCGAAAGCGGCGAGCCCGTAGTCTTCGTTCTCGATGCCTATGACGTCCCGGGCATGCAATTCGAGAGCCTCTGGGTCGCCGGCATGACCGCGGCCGCATGGCCACGCCCGGTCGCAGTGGACCCCTTGGTGCCCATCGAGATGCAGCGCCAGCTCGCGATGCCGGGCGTGACGCCTGAGGGCTGCGTCGCCGAGGCGCGCGAGATCATCGGGCGCTGGCGCGCACAGGCCGCTGAGCTCGTCCTGTCCTGGCCGCAATTCGAAAACGACACGGAAGCGGACGCAACGCCGCTCCTGCCCGCAGATTCGGCGGAGCTCACGGTGCCGGCCTCGCCGCCATCGCGCGAACGCATGGCCTTTGACCATGCGCGGCTCGAGCCGGTACCGGAGGTGCCGCTGCCGGCGCTGGCCGCGACGACCGTGAGAGGCGGTGCGCGGCTGCTCGAACTCCAGGCGCAATGTGCCTTCCGCGCATTCGCCGAAATACGCCTAAGCTCGTCGCCGCTCGTGGAGCCGCAGGCCGGCTTCGATCGCCGCCTGCGGGGCATCGTGCTGCATCGCGCATTGCAGGAACTCTGGGGCCGCTTTGGCAGCCAGCAGTCGCTCGCAGCGCTGGACGGCGCTGGGCGAAACCGCTTCGCCGCGGAGGTAATCGATGCGGCAATCGCGGGTTTGACGCCCGCGTGCACGGGAGCGGCCACGATCGCGCTCGAGCGCGAATGGCAACTGCAGGCCGTTTGCCGGTTGCTGGAACTGGATCTTGCACGCCCGCCATTCACGGTGATCGAGACCGAACGCGCGCACAAGCTGGTAATTGCCGGGCTCGAATTGAGGCTGCGGGTCGATCGCGTCGATCGCATCGGCGAAGAACGCATCGTCATCGATTACAAGACCGGCAGGGTGCAGAGTTCCGCCTGGCGAGGCGCCCGGATGGACGCGCCGCAGCTTCCACTTTATGCGGTCCTGCACCCGGACAAGCCCGGCGGCATCGCGTTTGCTGCAATTGGCGCCGCCGATGTGAAATACGTGGGCGTCGGCCGGGACGCTTCGATATTCGACGGCCTCGAGCCCGCTGAGAAATTCCGGCTGACCGAGGACAAGCAGAATGGCTTTGCCTGGCCGGAGATCACCGCGCACTGGCGCGCGTGGCTCGAGCGCCTGGCGGGAGATTTCGCCGCGGGCCGCACTGAGGTGGACCCGAAGCTCGCGACCGACACGTGCAGGCATTGCCACCTGGCCGCGCTTTGCCGCGTGGAAGCGGCTTCGCCCGAAGATTTCGAGGATGAGGCGACCGATGCCGAGTGACGCGCACGAACTCGATCGCGAGGCACGCAGGCGCGCCATCGAACCCGCGGGCTCGTATATCGTGCAGGCGCCTGCGGGTTCGGGCAAGACGACGCTGCTGACGCTGCGCTACCTGCGCCTGCTTGCCGAAGTCGAACAGCCCGAACAAGTGGTCGCGATCACATTCACGCGCAAGGCCGCCGCCGAGATGCGCCATCGCATCGTGGAGTCGCTCAGGATGGCTGGCGAACCGCTGCCTGCGGATGCGGACGAGCGGATTGTGGAGTTGCATCGACTTGCCTCGGTCGCGCTCGCCAGAAGCCGCGCATCGGGCTGGGACATCGAGCAGAATCCGGCCCGGCTGCACGTGCAGACGATCGATGGCCTCAATCACTGGCTCGCCGGGCGCCTGCCGGTCGCAGCCCGAATCGGCACCGCGGGCGGGCTGGTTGACGACGCGCGCGTGCTGTACGCGGAAGCGGCGCGGCGCACGGTCGCGCTGCTGGATGAAGACCTACCGGTGGCCGCTGGACTCCTGCGTCTCGCGCGCTCGCTCAATCACGAGCCGCGCCAGCTCGCGGGACTGATCGAGGCCATGCTGGGCGCCCGCGAGCTGTGGCTGCCGAAGCTGATGCACGCGTCATCCGGGCCTTCCCTGCGCGTCGAGATCGACCGGCTGCTGCGCCGGTCGATGGAGTCGGAACTCGCGGCGATTGCTGCTGCGCTCGCCGGCATCGAATGGGACGCGATATTCGCCGCTTGCCAGCAGGCGGCAGCGGCGGGCGCGCCGGAAAGCCCGGCGCTTGCGCTCGCGGCTGAAACCGGCCTGCCGCCCGCGACGGTGGAGTCCGTGGCGGCATGGTGCGCGCTGGCAGAACTCCTGCTGACGGGCGATTCGAAGCCGGCGCTCAGGAAGCAGGTCGGAGCCAGGCAGGGTTTTCTCGCCGCGAGCGAAGGTCGTGCCTGGGCGCCGCTCAAGCGCACCATGAAATCGCTGCTGGAATCACTTGCGGGTCGTGAAGGGCTTGTGGCCGCGCTAGGGCGGCTCCGCGTCCTGCCGCCTCCCGCGCTCACCGACGCACAGTGGGAACGCATTGAGGCGCTTTCAGCGGTGCTGCCGCATGCAGTCGCCGAGCTGCTGGCACTTTTTGCCGAGCGCGACAGCCTCGACCATGCAGCGGTCGCCGCGGCCGCGCGCGACGCACTCGGTGACGAGGCAGCGCCATCGGAGCTCGCGCTCGCGCTGGACTATCGGATCCGTCACCTGCTGGTCGACGAGTACCAGGACACGTCGCCATCGCAGGCGCGCCTGCTGGAACTGCTTGTAGCCGGCTGGCTGCCTGGAGACGGCAGGAGCCTTTTTTGCGTGGGCGATCCGATGCAATCCATCTATGCATTCCGGGAGGCGGACGTGACGCTGTTCTTGCAGGCGCAGCGTCAGGGCGTTGGCGGCGTTGCGCTCGCCGCGGAACGGCTCGGCCGGAATTTCCGGTCGAGCCGGGCGATCGTCGACTGGGTCAACAAGACCTTTTCGGCGCTGCTGCCGGACTCGGATGACTTCGAGCGGGGCGCCGTGCGCTATTCGCCGGCTGTGGCGGCAAACGAGGGCGACCCGGACGACGGCGTACGCGTGCATCCGCTTCTTGATGCCGACGAGCACTCGATGGGTGCGGAGGTGGCCGCGATCGCGCGGGACGCGATCGAAACGCTCGATGAACCCTCGATCGCAATCCTGGTACGCGGAAGGCCGTCGCTCCCGCCGATCCTGGCGGCACTGCGTGACGCTGGCATCGAGTATCGCGGCGTCGAATTGGAGTCGCTGCTGGACCGGCGGGCGGTCCGCGACCTGGTCGCGCTGCTCCGGGCGATGCTGCACGATGGGGATCGCACGGCCTGGCTCGCGGTGCTGCGGGCCCCCTGGTGCGGGCTGGCGCTTGCCGACCTGCTCCGCCTTTCGGAAGCAGGGGAGTCGGCGACGATTCGCGAACGCCTGCGTGCACCTGCCGTGCTGGCCCCCGAATCCGAAGTACGCGCGATGCACGTCAGTGCCGCGCTCGACGCCGTCATTGCCGGGCGCGGCCGGCAATCGCTGGGGGGTTGGCTCAAATCCGCCTGGCTCGCGCTCAATGGTCCCGCCACGCTCGATGACGCCTCGGACCTCGCGAATGCGGAGTTGCTGTTCCGAGCGCTCGACCGGCTCGAACTCGAGGCAGGCTGCCTGCCGCCCGCCTCAGCGATCGAGGCGGCGGTCGCGGGCATCATGGCGTCGCCTGTCGGCAGCGACGATGCGCGCGTGCAGGTCATGACCATTCACCGCGCGAAAGGCCTCGAATTCGACGTCGTGATCCTGCCGGATCTCCAGCGTGGCCCGCGCGGGAGCGAGCGCCCGCTCCTGTACTGGACGACGGTCGCGATCGGACCCGGCGAGCGCGGTATCGTGCTCGCGAGCCGCGCGGATTCGGCGGAGCGCGACGGCGGCGCGGATGCACTCGAGCGCTGGATGCGCAGGCTCGGAGCCGAACGCGAAGCGCTGGAACTGGGCCGGCTTGCCTACGTCGCCGCCACTCGGGCGCGCCGCCGGCTGCACTTGATCGGAAGCGCGAAGCTGCGGCGGGGGACGGACGGCCCGGCGCTCCGTTGCCCGCGTTCCGCGAGCCTTCTCGGTTTCCTGTGGCCGGTGCTGAGTTCGCATTTCGAACAGGCGCTCTCGGCGGGGGCGGTGCCAGCTGGGCCGCTGCCCACGGGCGTCGGCAGGCCGCGGCTCACGGCGCCCCCGGCCCAGCGTCTCGTGGCCGGATTTCGCACGCCCGATCCCGAACGCCTGCCATTCGCGCCGACATTGCGCATTTCAGGTGAGTACGAGGGCTCGATTCGCCCGGAATTCGACTGGGCGGGTGCGATCGCGCAGGCGGTCGGTCAGGTGGTGCATGCGGAACTTCAACGCAGGTGCGAGTCGCATGGGCCTCGGCCAGCGGAAAACTCGGGGGAAGGGCGTTGGCGCCGGCAACTGTTCGACCTGGGCATGGACGGGTCGCATCTCGAGGCGGCCCTTGAGCGCATCAGGCGTGCGATGGCGGTGGTCGCGGGCAGCGAACGTGCCGCTCAGCTCCTGGATCCGGCGGCGCGGGAGGGACGCTCTGAGCTTGCGTTGACTGCGATGATCGACGGCGCTGCGCACAGCCTGCGAATCGATCGCACGTTCGTGGACCGGACCGGCGTGCGCTGGATCGTGGACTGGAAGACGAGCGCCCACGAAGGCGGCGATCGCGAAGAGTTCCTCGACCGGGAGCTCGAGCGTTATCGCGGACAGCTCGAGCGATATGCACGGGCGCTCCGCTTGATGGAGCCGGGCCGCACCCTGCGGGTCGGGCTCTATTTCCCGCTGCTCGACGCCTGGCGCGAGCTCCAGGTCCGCTAGAAGCTGCCCTCGACGGCAAATGGGCGACGGCCCTGGCTGTCGGGCGGGCCGAGGAATCCGAGCGTGTCGAAGATAGCCGGGCCCGCGCCGGGCCCCGGCGCCGCCTCACCATTCAGGACATAGCGGCCATCCCGCCCGAGTTCGACAGCGCCACGGACATGCAGGGGGCCGCCGAGGTCGCGCAAGCGCCCGCTGAGCGTATCGGTGCCGACAGAGCCTTCACCGACGACCAGCTCAAAATCACCCAGCGTCTCCCCGCTCGGGCCAGGCGCCCGCAGCGATCGAAGGTGAAGGGTTCCTGTCGCGGAGGAGGGCCGTCCGTCGACCAGGCGAATCTCGCCCACGTCGAGTTCGAGCTCGCCGGTCCATCCGCGCGGTGTCACGAGCCCTTCGAAAGCTGAAATCGGGAGCTGGCCGGTGATGTCGCTGCCGATGATCTCGTTCCCGAAATCACCCGAGATATCTCCGGAAACCTTTCCGCTCGTCGGGCTCAGATTCACGCGACAGGACCATTCGAACACAAGCAGGCGCCAGGGACTGCAGTGCCATTCGGCGGCGCCGAGCGGCCGGCCACGGACGGCGAGTTCGCGGGCGTGGCCGGACCAGATGGTGCCGCTCAGGCCGCCCAGGCCGATGCCGGGCGGCAGGCGGCCCGCAAGCCGGGTCGCCGGGACCATCGCGACCAGGAACACGAGGAATGCGACAACGCCGGCCGCAAGGAAGGCGCCGCGCTTCATCCCGGGTTTCAGGGGCCGCGAACGACGAGTGTCGCGTCGACGAGTCCCGGCTCGTCGGTGGCCGAAACGCTCGCAGTTTCAGTCTGGACACCGCGTTCCTTCTGAAGCCGGGCGAGCAGCAAGGCCAGCGAATCGAAGGAGGCGCCCGTGAATCGCGCCCGGAACGTGCCGTTTGCCGCGGGTTCGACTGCGGCGAGCTTGTCGGCGAGCCCGCCCTCGCGCGCCATGCGGTCGATCGCGATGGCCAGGGATTCCCCGGGCCGCGCCACGGGTGCGGCCTGCAGACGCGGAGTGACCGACTCGATCCACGCCAGATCTGTACGCCGGCGCTCTACGCGTTCCCGCGATGCGGCAACGGCGGCGCCGAGCTGCCAGATGATTGCGGTGAGCAGCAGGACGGCGGCCGCGCTTGCGCCCGAGATCGCGAGGTGTTTTTCGCGCTCCGCGAGGCCTGCGTACCAGTCGCGAATCTTCATCGTGGCGCTCCCGCACCGATGCGGACTTTGGCCTGAACGCCTTGTTCGCTGTTGTTCGTCGAGGAGACGTCCGCTGTCAGGCCACGCTCGCTGATGCCCTGGGTGAAACGCGCAATCGTATCGGTGTCAGGCGCGACGACCTCCAGTTCCAGCGAGCGGTCACGCCAGCCAAGCGACTCGAGTCGCGGGCCCGGGGCGCGTGCCAGCGCGCCGCCGACGGCGGCAAGTTGGGCGAGGAGGCCGTTCGGGTCGCCGTTGCCCGCTCCGCGCAAGCGCTGCTCGATCTGGACGCGGGCATCCTCGATGCGCTGGACGTCCGGAAGCGCGATTCGCGCGGCCTGCTCGATGGCCGCATCCAGCCGGCCCTGCTCCGCATGCAGGCGAATGAGGTCGTAGCCACGTACGCCGAGGTGCAGGGCGAGGGCGGCGATTGCCAGGAAGGCCGCCACGCGCCAGCGCAGCCATTCGGCGCGCCAGCCAGTGCGGCGCGCAAACTCGCCCTGCAGCAGCGAGAGCGTATCCGCGCGCACGGCTGCCGAGGCGAGCAGCGGCAACGCGCCATCGGGCAGGATCTGCAGGTCGAGGCTGCCGGTCACTTCCCGGAGCGCCTCGATCATCTCGCGCGAATGCTGCCAGTCCCGTTGCGAGACGTAGAGTTGCACGTGGCGATCCTCGCCTTCGAGGCCGGCGAGCGTGAACGATTCGGTCAGCGGCTCCGCATCGAGTGCGACCGGCAGGCTACCCGGCGCGCGCACGAGCAGCTGGCCGGCATCGATCACCGCGACAATCTTGCCCGGGTTTGCCGGGATGCAGAGCGTGTCCGGCACGACGGCCTGCGGTTCGATGCCGGCGCCGGCCAGTGCATCCAGCCAGCTGCGCAACTCCTCGCGACGCAGCGCGGCGACCAGCGTGGCACCGGTCTCATCGGCCGCACCGATCGCAAAGTGGAATTGCTCGACCTCGCCCGCAAGCGCTTCCTCCATCGCGTACGGGACGACTTGCGCGAGCCGTGTGCCGGTCCTTGCCGGCAACTGCGGGCGTGCGAGCGTCACGCTCGAACCGGGAGCGATGACGACAACCTGGCGCTCCGCGGCGGTCGGCGCCGCGTCGCCGAGCTCGCCCGTCGCGACGGGGCCGAGGCGGCCACCGTCGGCGCCGGTGATGACCCAGGTAACCGGATTGGCAAGCCGAAGGACGAGGTATTGATTCATTCAGTGCCTGTCGAGCGCAGGACGGTCCGGATTCCAGTAGCGCCGTTCCGCTCGATCAGACTGTACAGCGTGAATTCCGAGGTGCCAATACGCACGGCGGTCACGGCGCGGAACCAGCGGGAAGTTTCGGAAACGGACTCGGCGATCGCCTGCCATGCGCTCGGGTCGAGCGTCGCCTGCAGATCGGAGCGCGTCGGGAAACAGCCGTCGCGCCGGTTTGCCGCCAGGAGATCGGCATCTCCGAAATCCGTGCCGCCCTGCACGAGCGACGCGAGCACCGGTGCCTTCGCGGTGCAGAGGTTGATCGTCGTGCCGACCGGAAGCGCCGCGACGTACGGCCGGATGCGCTCGAACTCATCGCGCGTCATGCCGGGCAGCGCCATCATCTCGGTAGTGGTCGTGACGAGCACGTTGGCTGCGCGGTACGGCGGGTTCTGCGAGAGATAGGTCCCGTCCTCCGCGCCCTCGGGAATTCCTGCAATCGTGTCGCTGTCGATCCAGTCGGCCATGATGCGTGCCCAGCGCGGCTGCGCGCCGACCAGCACGAGCAGACGCTCGAAGCGCTCGACCGAGGACTCGATGGTATTGCCGTCGTTGTCCACGAGGTTGTTCAGGTTGAAGCGGCCCTGCATGTCCTCGAGCGCGCCGCGGACTTCGCCACCGTCGATCGGCAGCGGCGGCAGCGGCTGGGCCCAGGCTTCGGCAAGGTGGTCGGTCTCGGAATCCTCGAGATCGTCGTGCAGCACCTCGGCGGCCCAGGCCTCCGCGCCAAGCGCGACCTGCCAGCCCTGGTCGAGCGCCGCGAGACCGGCGGTGCGGCGCAGGTCGAGGGCTGCGCGCGTGCCGATGTGGACCGCGAGCACGGTCGCGATGGCCACCAGCACGATGGCCGTGATCAGGGCGACGCCGCGCTGCCTCATCCGGACACCTCGACCAGGCGTCTGATCTCGCCGTAGTCCGAGAGCACCAGCGTGATCTCCACCGCGAGCGGGCGGGAATAGAAGCCGAGGTCGGCCGTGTTGCCGAACTGGGGCCACTCCGTGATCCATTCACGGCCGGACGTCAAGTAGCGGATCTCGACACGCTCGACCTCATCGAGCAGCTCGCGCTTGACAGGCAGCGTCGCCAGCGTTGCGTCCATGACGTTCCAGTGCTCGCGGATCAACTGGCCGTTTTCGAGGCGATAAATGACACGCTGTACCGTGCCCCGCGGCATGCCTGCGCCGTTCGGCCAGCCGGCGTGCGACAGCTCGACCAGAGACACGGAGTTCCGGTCGCGCAACAGCGTTGCGCGGTAGCCGTCGCCGATGCTCTCGCGCACCGGCCGTCGTGTCAGCGTGCGAAAGTCCGTGACCATGAGCTGTATCGCGCGCTGTACTGCGCGCAGCCGGTCAAGGTGACTGTCGGCGTTCTCGACGGCGACCCGCGCCTCGGTGACGGCGCGGTAGGCCATGAGGCCCATGACCGCGAGTATCACCATGGCAACCAGGATCTCGAGCAGGGTGAAGCCACGTTGGCGCCTGCGGGCCCTCATTTCGCGTCTCCGGTTTCGTCGCCGTTGTCATCCTCTTCGCCCGGACTCGCCGGCCCCCGGCTGCCATACCAGTCGATATTCGAAGGCGGGGCGGCGGCCGCGGTCGCACCCACGAATCCGGCGAGATTAACGAGCGACGCATTCTCGGCGTCGCCGTCGCGGCGCACGCTGACGTCGATGCGGCGCAGGCCCTTCACCTGGGTCTGGGAGACTTTCGTCACCCAGTGCCAGCGCCTGCCGCCGAACTCGACCTCTCCGGCAGTCTCCTCGACGGAGGGCATTTCACCGGAGACACGGATTTCGGTGATCCGGTTGTCGGCGATCCAGGCCGCAAAGCTGCGGTCGCGCAATTCACTGACATTGTTGACGGTGTCCCCGATCGTCTTGAATACGGCGAGCATCCCGATCGCCACGATCGCGAGGGCGACGACCACCTCGATCAGCGTGAAGCCGCGCGACTTAGCGCTTTTCATCGCCGCGCTCTATTTCGATGCTGCCGTCCGCATTACCGATCAGGGTGACGCGCCCGCCACCCTTGCGGACCAACGCCAGGCGGTAGGGCGTCATGTCGCCGCTGCCCCAGGCGACCAGCTGCGGCAGCCGGGCCTCAGGCTTCGGCTCCCGCCGCAGCAGGACGGGCCGGCCCTCGATGACGAGCTCGAAAGCGAGGTCCGGCGGCAAGTCGTGCGCCCGCAGCGCCGGATCGTCCTCGATCGCGGTCCACCGCTGCTCGAACCCGTCGAATCGCTGGAATTCGTAGTGCGTGACCTCGAGCAGGATTCCGTAATCGCGTCCCTCGAGCTGGGCCTGTTCCTGCAGCAGGGCGACGGCGTCCGTGAGATGTCCGCTTTCGCGCTCGAGTTCACGGTCCTCGCCCAGCAGGCCGATCGAGAGCGTCGCGATAGTCGCCAGGATGCCGATGATAACGACGACGACCAGGATCTCGATGAGCGTCATGCCGCGCTCGGCGCGGCGCGAACGGGCGATGGGCATCGCCGCCAGCCTTTAGCTCTTCACTCGAGATTCCAGCTGCCGATGTCCGCATCGGCGTCTTCGCCCCCGGCCTCGCCGTCCGCGCCGAGAGAATAGAGGTCGTAATCGCCGCCCTTGGAACCGGGCTGCAGGTAGCGATACTCGTGGCCCCAGGGATCCTTGGGAACCGAAGTGGCTTTCAGGTAGCCGCCAGCGCGCCAATTGCGAAGCGTCGGATCGTCCGGCTTTTTGACGAGCGACTCAAGGCCCTGCTCGGTGGTCGGGTAGCGGAAATTGTCCATCTTGTAGAAGTCGAGCGCGGTTCCAAGCGTTCGGATGTCCTGCTTGGCCGCAGTGACACGGGCCTCGTCCACGCGCCCGAGGATCTGCGGGGCGATGAGGGCAGCGAGGATTGCAATGATCACGAGCACGACCATGATCTCGATCAGCGTGAAGCCGGATTCGTGTCGTGAAATCAGCATGATGCGCCTCTCCTAGCTTGGACCGATGATAACAGGTCGGTTCCGCGTTCCCGGCCGTACGGGCAGGCAGTGTGACGCTGCGCTCAACCTATAATCCCGGCAAACCATGGGTGCGGAGGCCTGCTTGAAGCTGGCGATGATGTTTCCCGGGCAGGGCTCGCAGTCCGTCGGCATGCTGGCCGCGCTCGGTGCCGCGGAGCCAGTCGTGCTTGAGGCGTTCTCCGAGGCATCATCTGCGCTCGGCTATGACCTGTGGGCGCTCTGCCAGCAAGGACCCGAATATCGGCTATCCGAAACCGAGCGCACCCAGCCCGCCATGCTCGCCGCCGGAATTGGCGCCTGGCGCGCCTGGCAGGCCCGGGGAGGGCGGACTCCGGACATGCTTGCGGGCCACAGCCTGGGGGAATACAGCGCCCTGGTCGCCGCGGGCGCGATCGATTTCGCGGCGGCGGTGTCGCTCGTCCGTTTCAGAGGCGAGGCGATGCAACGCGCCGTGCCCGCGGGAACCGGTGCGATGGCGGCGATACTCGGGCTCGACGATGCGGAGATCGAAGCGGCTTGCGCCGAGGCGGCCGCGGACGGCATCGTGCAGCCGGTCAACTACAACTCGCCGGGGCAGCTGGTCATCGCGGGCGAGACAAAGGCGGTCGCCCGTGCGATGGAGGCCTGTAAGGCCCGCGGCGCCAAGCGAGCAGTCCTGCTGCCAGTGTCGGTCCCCTCGCACAGCGCCTTGATGAAACCGGCCGCTGAGGCGCTGCGCGATCGCCTGCGCACGGTGACGATTCGCAAGCCTGCGCTGCGCGTGTACGCGTTCGATGCGGCTATCTACACCGATGCGGATTCGATCCGGGACGGCCTGTACCGCCAACTGTTCAATCCCGTGCGTTGGTCGGCTATCGTGGCCGCATTGACCGGGGCCGGAGCGGCGCAGCTGATCGAGTGCGGGCCCGGCAAGGTCTTGATGGGGCTCGCGCGGCGCGCGCCCGGTGGGCGCGACCTGGTGCTCCAGGCGATCGAATCGCCGGAGTCACTGGCCGCCGCGCTCGATGCGGTAGGGAGAGGCGGCGAATCATGACCAACGGGCCACTGGCCGGCGAAATTGCGCTTGTGACGGGAGCCTCACGCGGCATCGGCCACGCGATCGCGCTTGCGCTGGGCGCCGCGGGCGCGACGGTCATCGGCACGGCGACTGGCAGCCCGGGCATCGCCGCGATCGACGCCGCGTTGAAGTCGGCCGGCATCGCAGGCCGCGGCATCGCGCTCGACGTTGCGGACGGTGCCGCCTGCAATGCGGCGATCGCGGACATCGAAGCGAGGGAGGGCGCGGTCACGATTCTCGTCAACAATGCGGGCATCACGCGCGACACGCTGCTGCTGCGGATGAAGCCGGAGGACTGGGATGCGGTCATCGCGACGAACCTGGGCTCGGTTTATCGCCTGAGCAAGGCGGTGCTCCGCGGCATGATGAAGGCCCGCAAAGGCCGAATCGTCAGCATCGCTTCCGTGGTCGGACTGATCGGCAATCCGGGGCAGGCCAACTATTGCGCGGCCAAGGCGGGGATTGGCGGGTTCACGCGCTCGCTGGCGCGTGAGGTCGCCTCGCGGGGAATCACGGTCAACGTAGTCGCTCCCGGATTGATCGACACCGACATGACGAAAGCGCTTCCTGACACCCAGCGGAAATCGCTGGCGGGCCAGATTCCGCTCGGCCGGCTGGGCCGTCCGGAAGACATCGCCAGTGCCGTCTGCTTTCTGGCAGGCCCGGACGCCGCCTGGATCACCGGTGAGACGCTGAACGTCAACGGCGGCATGCACATGGCATGAAAAGGCCATGAGAAACAGCGTGTAACAAAGGTATCTGGTAGCCAGTGGGGGGTCCGTGGCATAGAATGGCGACCCCCGGGGGCCGGCGAGTGCCCATGGGCATCACAAGGTGAGGGACATCAAACCGATGAGTACAGTCGAAGAACGGGTCAAGAAGATTGTCGCCGAGCAGCTCGGGGTGAAGGACGAGGAAGTCACCAGCGACGCGTCGTTCGTCGACGATCTGGGTGCCGACTCACTGGACACTGTCGAGCTCGTGATGGCGCTCGAAGAGGAGTTCGAGACCGAGATTCCTGACGAGGATGCTGAAAAGATCACCACGGTGCAGCAGGCGATCGATTACATCGTCCAGCACCAGTCCAAGTCCTGAGGTCATTCGAGCGCGAGCCCCGGCCGCGAGGCCGGGGCTCGTTGCGTCATGGCGGCCTCTTCCAAGCCTGGGGTTGTTGCCTTGAGCAAACGGCGCGTCGTCGTCACCGGTATGGGCATGGTCGCGCCGCTCGGCATCACCGTCGCCGAGTGCTGGGCCGGCGCGCTTTCCGGCAAGAGCGGTATTGGCCCGATTGAGCGTTTCGACACCACCGGCTTTCCCTGCACGATCGCCGGAAGCGTTCCCGGGTTCGAGGTCACAACGTACATGCCCGCCAAGGAAGCGCGGCGCATGGACCTCTTCATGCAATACGGCGTCGCGGCCGGGGTACAGGCGATCGCCGATGCCGGGCTCGAAATCACCGACGCCAATCGCGCGAGGGTCGGGCTGGTCTTCGGCGCCGGCATCGGCGGCCTCGCAACGATCGAGGACAATTACGCCAAGTACCTCGAGACGAAAACGCCGAAGAAGATATCTCCCTTCTATATCCCGGCCTCGATCGTCAACATGATTTCAGGCCACCTGTCGATCATGTACGGCATCACGGGTCCCAACCTTGCCGTCATCACGGCCTGCACCACCTCGACCCACGCGGTCGGAATCGGCATGCGTACCATCCAGTACGGAGACGCGGACGCCGTCGTCGCGGGGGGCGCCGAGATGGCGCAGACGCCGACCGCCGTGGGGGGGTTCTGCCAGGCCCGTGCGCTGTCGACGCGAAACGACGAGCCGGCCCGCGCAAGCCGGCCCTGGGACCGCGACCGCGACGGATTCGTGATGGGCGACGGTGCCGGCGGCATGGTGCTGGAGGAATACGGCCATGCGCGCGCGCGCGGCGCGCGAATCTATGCCGAGCTCATCGGCTTCGGCATGAGCGGCGACGCCTACCACATCACGGCGCCACCGGACGACGGCGCCGGCGCCCGGCTATCAATGGAGAACAGCCTTCGGGACGCCAGCATCAACGCGGATGAAGTGCAATACGTCAACGCACATGCAACTTCGACCCCGCTCGGCGACGTGGCCGAGACCATCGCGATGAAGAACGCGTTCGGCGCGCACGCGGCCACGCTCGCGATCAGCTCGACCAAGTCCATGACCGGGCACTTGCTCGGCGCCGCGGGCGTCGTCGAGGCGATCTTCAGCGTGCTCGCGATTCGCGACCAGGTGGCACCGCCGACGATCAATCTCGACCACCCGGGCGAAGGCTGCGACCTCGATTACGTCCCGCACACGGCCAGGCAGATGAAGATCGACACGGTCGTCAGCAATTCCTTCGGCTTTGGCGGGACCAACGGAACGCTCATTTTCCGCGCGCTCCGTTGAGTCGATCACCGGCCCCGGGATGCGGCGGCAGTATCCGGTGATTCGCGAGCTCCCTGCGGTGGCCGACCCGTCGGCCCACCTTTTGTCGCTGCATGCCCGCCATCCTGAGCGCTATCCGGTCTTTCTCGACAGCGCCGCAACGCATGGCCCGCTCGGCCGGTACAGCCTGCTGCTCGCGGCACCCGGGGAACGGATCTGCCTCCACAAGGACGGGCACCTGTCCGGACCGGAAACCGGTGACCGATTCTGCGAGCGCTTGAGCGCCTGGTGGCGGGCTGAACGCGGGCCTCAGCCGCCGTTGCCCTGGCCCTTTGCCGGGGGCTGGTTTCTCTACCTGGGCTATGAACTGGCCGGCGAGGTAGAGCCGACGCTCGAGCTGCCGCAATCACCCCTGGATCTGGTCGCCTGCGCCTGGCGCATGGGTGCATCGCTCCTGCACGATCATGCTACGGGCCGCAGCGTCATTGCCGCGGAGCCGGGCGCGATGGACGCGGTTGGACTCCTCGCAGACGACTACGCGTGCGTCGCCCTGGAAGCCGCGACAACCGATGTCCCAGGTGCCGGCCCGGTCGTCGAGGACGACGCGCACGCCTACCTGGAGGCTTGTCGTCGGGCTCTCTCGCACATCGCGGCCGGAGACGTCTACCAGGCCAACCTGGCCCGCGGCTGGCGGGCCCCGATGCCGCAAGGCCTGACCAGCGCCCGACTTTACGGGCGCCTGCGGGCGGCGAATCCCGGAGCGTTCGCGGGAATTGCAAGATTGCCAGGTTTCGACATCCTGTCGAGTTCGCCCGAACGGCTGGTCCGCGTACAGGGCCGGCACATTGACACGAGGCCGATTGCGGGGACTCGTCCGCGACGGGCGAGTGGCGATGCGGCCGAGATCGCGGAGTTGACCGGGAGCCCCAAGGAACAGGCTGAGCACGTGATGCTCATCGACCTCGAGCGCAACGACCTCGGGCGCCTGTGCGAGGCAGGATCCGTGCGCGTGGACGAATTCATGGTCGTCGAAAGCTACGCCCACGTGCACCATATCGTGTCAAACGTCAGCGGGACGCTGCGCGCCGACGTCGAGCCCGGCGACGTCATTCGCGCCCTGTTCCCGGGAGGCACGATCACCGGCTGCCCCAAGGTACGCTGCATGGAATTGATCGGGGAGCTCGAGGGCGCCGGACGCGGCGCCTACACTGGTGCGATGGGCTACCTCGCGCTAGACGGCAGCCTCGACCTCAATATCCTGATCCGCACGATGACCGTGCACAGGGGCGAAATCGAGCTGCGGGCCGGCGCGGGCATCGTCGCGGACTCGGACCCGGCCCGCGAACTGGAGGAGACTCGCGCCAAGGCTCGCGGTCTCCTGAGCGCCCTCGGAGGCGCCGGCTGATGCAGGTTTTCGTCAACGGGCGCCCGGCCACGCAGCTCAATCCCGCGGATCGCGGACTGCATTACGGCGACGGCTTGTTCGAGACGATCGCCATGCGCGACGGCCGCCCCCGTTTCATGGACTGGCATTTCGAGCGCCTGACCGAAGGAGCCCGGCGGCTGGGATTTCCGGATCCGGAAGTGGACCGTTTGCGCTCCGAGATCGGTCTGGCCGGTCCCGTGAAACACGCGGTAATCAAGCTGATCCTGACCCGTGGCCCGGGTGAGCGCGGCTATCGGCCTCCTCGCAAACCGCAGCCGACCCGGGTCATGGTTGTTTCCGACTGGCCGAAATGGCCCGATTCGGCCTGGATCGAGGGCGTGAGAGTCAGATGGTGCCGCATTCGCCTGGGACGCAACCGCGCGCTTGCCGGAATCAAGCACCTCAACCGCCTCGAACAGGTGCTTGCCCGGGCTGAGTGGGATGATGACGAGGTGGAAGAAGGCCTGATGCAGGACGACAGGGATCTCGTGATATCGGCGATACAGGCCAACCTGTTCGCGCGGGTCCAAGGCGCGTGGGTGACGCCCCTGCTCGATGAAAGCGGTGTGGCCGGCGTCATGCGTCGCGCATTTCGCCGCTGGTCGGGAGAGCGGGGCGAACCGGTCGCGGAGCGCGTCCTTGCGGCCTGCGAAGTCGAGGCGGCGTCTGCACTGCTTCTCACGAACGCCCTCATCGGTGCCTGGCCCGTGCGTGAGCTGGCCGGTCGTCCGCTGCACATCGATCCGGTCGCCCGGCAGTTCAACGCGTGGCTCGCGGCGCAGTGAACCGGCCGCTGCAGTGGCTCGCCCTAGTCGCGGTCGTGGCGACTGCGGCCTGGCTGGGCTGGCGTCAATTCGAGAGGCATTGGCTCAATGAGCCAATTGCCGCGCTCCAGCAGCCGGAGACATTCGGGGTGCCGTCCGGCGCGTCGCTCAGAGCCGTTGCCCGGGCCCTCGAGAAACAGGGCCTGATGGAACGATCGGGAATCTGGCTGCGCTATGCGACGCGAGAGCGACTCGCCACGCGCATCCAGGCGGGGGAGTATCGGCTCGTCCCGGGCACTTCGCCCGCGATGTTGCTGGCCCAGTTCGTCTCAGGCGACGTCATCATGCACACACTGACGCTGCCGGAGGGTTGGACCTTCCGCCAGGGCTTCGCGGCAATCCAGTCGAACGATGCGATCCACGCTGAACTTCGCGGCCTTACGGACGCCGAGCTGCTTGCCCGGCTCGGGTTGCAGGAGGCCAGCCCTGAGGGGCTATTCTTCCCCGACACCTACCGTTTTCCGCGCGGCACCAGCGACCGTGAGCTGCTGTTGCAAGCGCATGCGCGCCTCGAACGCGAGTTGCAGGCCGCGTGGGCGGTCCGGGCGGAGGATCTGCCGCTCGAGTCGCCGTACCAGGCGCTCATTCTCGCGTCACTCGTCGAAAAGGAGACCGCTGCGGCCGACGAGCGGCCGTTGATTGCCGGCGTCTTCATCAATCGCCTGCGCAAGGGAATGCGATTGCAGACTGACCCTTCCGTGATCTACGGCATGGGTGATAAATTCGACGGCGACCTGCGTCGCCGCGATCTCGTGAGCGACACGCCCTATAACACGTACATGCGAGCCGGGCTTCCGCCCACGCCCATCGCGCTGCCCGGGCGCGCTGCGCTCGAGGCGGCCGTTCACCCAGCCAAGACGGACTCGTTGTATTTTGTTGCCACAGGACTTGGCGATGGCCGGCATTTCTTTGCCGCTTCGCTCGTCGCGCACAACAAGAACGTTTCTCGCCACCTCTCCAACCTGCGCGGTGGCCGCGGCGTTCGGGTACGCTGAACCGGTGCGCGGGCGGTTCATCACTTTCGAAGGGGTCGAGGGAGTCGGCAAGTCCACGCAGATTGCCCGCGCCGCGGTTCACCTGCGGGGCAGGGGCTTCGAACCGCTCGTTACGCGTGAGCCCGGAGGCACTCTGCTCGCCGAAAAGCTGCGCGAACTCGTGCTTGAGCCGCGCCACGCCCCGGTCGGCGCGACGGCCGAGCTGCTCCTCATGTTCGCCGCGCGCGCAAGCCATGTCGTCGAGGTCATTCGTCCCGCGCTCGAGGCGGGGCATTGCGTTCTTTGCGATCGCTTTACCGATGCGACCGAGGCCTATCAGGGCGGCGGCCGCGGCATCAGTTCCGAATGGATCAGCCAGCTTGCCGGGATCGCCCACCCGGGACTTTCGCCCGACCTGACTGTAGTCTTCGATGCGCCCGCGATGGTCGCCCACGCGCGCTTGTCCGGCCGCGGCGAGGGACAGGACCGAATCGAGGCGGAAGGTGCGGAATTCTTCGAGCGAGTGCGCAACAAGTACCTCGCGATCGCGGCGCGCGAACCCGGGCGGGTACGGATTGTCGACGCAACGCAAAACGCTGACGCGATTGCGGCCATCGTCGCGGAACTGATCGATGCCGTCGTACCTGCGGCAGGGAACTAGGCAATGGCCGAATCGGAAATCGAGGAAGATTTCGCCGCCGCTCCCGGCGCGGGGCCGATGCTCGAGCGTGCTGGTGCGGCCTGGCTGGCACCGCTGCGTGCGCGGCTCGCTTCCCTCCAGGACCAGGGGCGCCTGCCGCATGGCCTGTTGCTCGCGGGTTCGCCGGGGGCCGGACAGGCCGAACTCGGTACCTGGCTTGCGGCGAGGCTTCTGTGCCGCGCGCCCGGCGCCGGTTGCTGTGGCGAGTGCGTGGACTGCCGGCTGTTCATGGCCGGGAGCCACCCGGATTTCCGATGGGTCGGCTTGCTGCCCGACAAGAAAGAAATCGGCATCGAGCAGATCCGGGCCTTGTCCGCAGCCCTGTCGCTGCACAGCTATCGCGGCGGTTCGAAAGTCACGCTCATCGGGCATGCGGAAGTCATGAACGCAAAAGCGTTCAATGCCCTGCTCAAGACGCTCGAAGAGCCCGCGGACGACACCTATCTCCTGCTCGCAACGAGCCGGATCGATCGCGTGCCGAAAACCATCCTGAGCCGTTGCCTGCGGCTGCGCGTGCCGTTACCCCCGGCTTTCGAGTCTCTGCCGTGGCTCGATCGGATTTCGGACAAGGAAGACTGGGCGGCGTTGCTCGCACTTGCAGGAGGCGCGCCGTTCCTCGCTCTCGATTATGCCGATGCCGAAATCGGCGGCCTGGATGCGGAAATGGCGGAGGCCATCGCGGCCGCGGCGAATGACAAACTTGACTGGATCGCCTTTGCCGAAGCCTGCGCGAAGAATTCTCCGGCAGCACGCCTGGTCTGGCTGGAATCCTGGCTAACGCGCAGCCTGAAAGAGGCCGCCCTGCCTAGTGATCTGGTTAACAATAATCGTTTACCATGGTTGCGGCCGCCCGGTCTGGAAACGAAGATACGGGCGGGTTACGGCCTGCTCGATCAGCTGCGCGACGCGCGCAGGCTCGTGGCCAGCAACTTGAATACACAGCTTCTCTTCGAGGGGCTGTCAGTCTCGCTGGCGGCCCTGGTCGGGCGTGCGGCAGGTCAGGCGGGGGAGTGAACGAGTTGAAAATGCGGGCGCCATCGACCAAACCGGGTCTCCTGACCTTGACTATCAAAGACAAGAGCGCGCTCTATCTTGCTTACATGCCCTTCGTGAAGAACGGGGGCCTGTTCATCCCGACGAACAGCAATTACCGGCTGGGAGACGAGGTCTTCATGCTCCTCAACCTCATGGGGGAGGAGGAGAAGCTTCCGGTCGCCGGACGCGTAATCTGGCTGACGCCCAAGGGTGCACAGGGCAAGCGCACGGCGGGCATCGGCGTGCAGTTCAGCGAGCAGGACCGCGGTACGACACAGAAGAAAATTGAGTCTTATCTGGCCGGCGCCCTCGGCGGTGACAAGGCCACGCATACGATGTGAGTTGCCGAAGGGGACGCACCCCTTCATATTCGCAAAGGGGTGCGTCCCCTTCAGATGCTTATTCGGGACCGAGCTGGTTGCCCGACATGCCTCCCTGGAGGCAGTAAGCGTCGAATCCGCGTTCGGAGAGCAGAAAAGCCGCCGCAGAACTGCGACGTCCCGTGTCGCAGACCGCCACGTAGGGCGTTTTCGGGTCGAGTGTCTTCACTTTCAGGCGAATGAAGTACAGCGGCACGTTCAGTGCGCCGTCCAGGTGAAAGGTCTCGAATTCGCTCGGAAGCCGAACGTCCAGCCACTTGGCGCCGCGCTCGACCAGCTCGCGTGCATGGGCGAGATCCACCCAGTGCAGCAAGGGCTCGTTCAGGAGTTCCTTGAAGTCCTCCTTGCCGAGGCGGACGAGCGCGCCATCGGTCTGCATCGTGATCGTGGCATTGCGCTTGGCGTCCGAAATGAGCGCCTCTTCGCCAAACGACTCGCCCACACCGAGCTCGGCGAGCTTGAGCCCGTCGCGGTTCATCGGCGTCTCGCGTGTCACGAATGCCGAGCCCTTGGTGATGACGTAGAAGTAATCTCCGTCGTCACCCTGCTTGATCACGACTTCGCCGGCACGGCAGGCGACGTGCTGCATGCGCATGAAAAGTGCCTGCAGGTTGGCGGGCGGGATGCGGTGAAAGGCCTTGGTCTGCAGGAGCACGGTCATCCAGTCGTCGCTGTCGGCGCCGCTTCCGCCCGCGATCTCGCTGACCTCATAGGAGCCGGTCTGGTCCCAGGTGATCATCACGTCGAGGAGGTCCGAATCGATCGCGACATAGGTGATGTCCGAGAGCGCACGGGCCGTGAAACGCCGCGGTTGCCCCGGGGCCACCGCGATGCGCGCCTCGGGCGTTCCGGCGCGCAGCATGGAAACCGTGCGATCGCCCACCCGCAGCTCGATCTCGCCACCAACCAGGTAGATCGTGCGCTTGTCCGATTCGCCTTCCTTGAACAGCACTCGGCCGGAATCGAGTTCCTGCAAGCGTGTTTTGCGGGACAGCGCGTGCAGGTTTTCGCGCTTCAGCCCGTCGAGGGGGCTGAAGCTTCGCAATACGTCGAGTTCTACCGGCTTTTCTTGCTGCATCTCTTGGCACGCGAGGGCGGGAGGCACCGGCCCCCCGCGCGGGCGCGAATCCTATCATAGCCTTACCGGTCCACCTTGAGCGTTGCCCAGCCCGCATCCGGACGGAATCGCGGACCGTGCGACTGCGCGAGCTCTTCAAGCCGGGACACGATCGCCGATACGCCGCGCGCGCGGGCGTAATGCAATGGGCCGCCGCGGAACGGCGCAAAGCCCGTGCCGAAGATCATTCCAGCATCGAGCAGGTCAGCGTCTTCGACGACCTGTTCGCGCAGGCAGGCGACGGCCTCGTTGAGATACTGCAGGATCAGCCGGTCGGTGAGATCCTGCGGCGCGCGCCCCTCGGTTTGTGGCTTGATGGGCTTACCGTCCCGCCATTCGTAATAGCCACGACCGGACTTGCGACCCAGGTGGCCAGCAGCCAGGAGCTCCGCGGTTCCGCGAGGCACCGGCAGGCCAAAGGCCGCGGCGAGAATCTTGCCGACATGCGAGGCGACGTCGAGGCCGACCGTGTCTGCGAGTTCGATCGGGCCCATCGGCATGCCGAAGTCGACTGCGGCACGGTCAATGAGCGTGAGCGGAACGCCCTCATCCGCGGCCAGCATGGCCTCCGTCATGTAGGGCATGAGGATCCGGTTGACGACGAAACCGGGGGAGCTACGGCAGGGCAGGGGCAGCTTGTCGAGGCGGCGCGTGAATGCAATCGCGTCTTCCGCGATCTCGGGCCGCGTCTTCACTGAACGGATGATCTCGACCAGCATCATTTTCGCGACCGGATTGAAGAAGTGCAGTCCCACCAGGCGACCGGGATCCGCGAGCCCGCTCGCGAGTTCCTCGAGGACGATACTCGACGTGTTGGTTGCGAGGATCGCTCCCGGTTTCAGGCGGGGCTCGAGCTTGGCGTACAGTTCGCGTTTCGCATCCGCGTTCTCGAAAATCGCCTCGATCACGATGTCGGCCCGCGGCACGCCCGCCCCCTCGACATCTGCGGCGAGCCGCGCCTGCATTTCGTCCGACTTCGCCGGGTCGCGAGCGCGCTTGCCGAAGAATTCCCGTGCGCGGGCGAGCGCCGGCTCGACGTATTTCATCTCCCGGTCCTGCAGCGTGACCGCGAGGCCGCGCGACGCGCACCAGGCGGCGATGTCTCCGCCCATGACGCCGGCGCCGACGACGTGGACGTGCGTCACCTTGCGGGCGGACTTGGCGCCGAGCGCCTTCATGCGGTTCTGGAGGAAGAAGACGCGAACGAGGTTTCGCGACTGCTCGCTCAGGAAAAGTCGGGCGATCGAACGGGCTTCGGCTTCATAGGCCGCCGGGCCCGAGGCGCCATGGCGCGCAAAGAGGTCGAGGATGGCGTAAGGCGCCGGGTAATGTTCCGGCTTCGCGCGCCGCGCGACCTGCTTGCGGGCCTGGGCCGCTACGAATGAACGTACCAGCGGCAAGGCCAGCATCCGCTGGCCCAGCGGAGGGCGGCGGCGTGGCGGTGCCGCGAGCGCGATTTCGCGCGCCGCGGCGGCGAGCCGCTCACGTGGCACGAGCTGGTCGACCAGGCCGATTTTGAGGGCTTGCTCGGCCCGCAGGGATTTACCGGTGAGCATGAGGTCGAGCGCGGCGGGCGGGCCAACCAGCTGCGGCGTGCGCACCGTGCCGCCGAAGCCCGGATGTATGCCCAGCATCACTTCAGGCAGGCCGAGGCTGAGCTTGCCGTCATCCGCGCCCACGCGATAGTTGCAGGCGAGGGCGAGCTCGAGCCCGCCGCCCAGCGCAAATCCATGGATCGCGGCGACCGTCGGTATGGGCAGCGCCTCGATCCGGTCGAATACCTGCTGGCCCGTCCGCACCAGGCGATATGCCTGTTCCAGCTCCGTGAGAGCCGTGAACTCTGCGATGTCGGCACCTGCGACGAACCCGCCGACCTTCGCGGAGCGTATGACCAGCGCGCGGGGCCCGGATGACTCGATCTCCGCCAGCAGATCGTTCAGCTCGCGCATTGCCGCGCTGCCGAGCGTGTTCGTGCCGCTGCCCTTGAGATCGAAACTCAGCCAGGCAATTCGGTCTGCATCGGTTTCAAGTTGCCAGTGCAGCGGTGGAGTCGACATCGTCGGCGATACCTCGATCAAGGCGCAGTGCTGGATTATGCCCTCGCTGGCGGTTTCACGCCTTGGCGGCCGCCTCGGAATCCGGCTGCCGCACGAAGTCTGGGTCGATCTCGAAGTCGAATACGAGCGGGAGATGATCGGAGAGTGGAACGATCGGGATGTCAAAGCCCTTCGGCAAGATGCCTTTGCCGTAGAGCACGAAGTCCAGCTCCTTGCGCGGCCAGCGGCTGGGATAGGAGGGAAGACTCGCGATGTTGGCGCTCCTGAGGCCCGCCGCCTGCATGAAGAGGTAGATCTCGTGTTCGCCCCAGAACGTATTGAAGTCCCCGGCGACGATCACCGGCTTCGTCTGGCGGCGCACGAGTTGGTGTAGATGGCGGAGCTGGTAGTGACGGTGACGGAACTTGAGCGAAAGATGGACCAGGAAGACGGCGACGTCCTCGAGCTCGAGTTCAATGATCAGCTTCTTGATGCCCGTTTCGAAGTAGTGGAACCGTTCGCCACGCACGCGCGGTGCCGCGAGAAAGGCGTTGGCCTGCTTGCGGACGATCGGCATGAACTGGTTGAGCGAGTCCTCTCCGTACTTGCACTGGTAGGTCGAGAAGTGAGACAGGTGACTCGCGATGAACTCCGCCTGGTTGATCATGCCGCTGCGGATCGAGCCGGTGTCGACCTCGATCAGCCCCACGATGTCGGGATCCCTCTCGGCAATGAAATCGGTGATGCGCTCGAGGATCTGCCGGCTGCTGCGCAGATAGCCTGCTCCCGGCACCGGCAAGTGGAATGCCGGGCCCGTCCCGGTCGCATAACGGATGTTGTAGACGAGCAGTCGCATCAGTGGCGCCGGTTTCCGTGGCCCGTCAAAAGACGTATTCTAGGGCTTGGGCGGCAGGGAGACGGCACTCTTGACGGAAGGCGATCCAATCCGGCTCTTCGTCACGCATAGCTACGCGCCGGACGAGTCCTACTTCCGGGTGTTCGAGTACCTGGAGAGTCAGCCGAACTTCTATTACAAGAACCTGGCCGCTCCGGAGAAGCCGCCGCGCAGCAAGGAGAAAGAGGCGATCCGTGAGGACCTGCGTCGCCAGATGGCGGACGCGGAGGTCGTGATCGTGCTCTCCACGCTCTACATGCGCGATCCCGTCGCGATCGAATACCAGTGCCTCTATGCGCAGTCTTGCGAAAAGCCCCTGGTGGTCATGGAGCCGTTCGGCACGACCGACCCCGTGCCCGCGAAGCTGCGCGAAATGGCGGATGAAGTCGTGGCCTGGAATGGGCGGGACATGAGTGATGCGATCCGCCGCCAGGCGCGTCACGAAGACACGACGCGCTGGGACGTGGTCGAATTCAAGCTCGATTGACGCTGATCAGCGTCGGAATCCGCGAAGTACCGGTGTCGCCGGCCCCGCGTGCGTGCGGCTGCCCATTTGGCTTCGCTGACACGGCGGCCGAGGTCTGGTGCAGGATGTCGAGCAGCGCCACGATCCGGGCGGCGCAGGCATCGGCCTCGCCGATCGACATCTTGCGCACGGTAGCGACGACCGGGCACTCCCCATGCTGCGGACGTATCCGCGTCATGGATTGGCGCAGGGCTTCGAAATCCTGTCGTGCCGCGCCGGGCATGTCGCTGGACGGCAGGTCGATCAGGTAGCGCGTAAAGGCGTCGGTCAGGCGCTGTTTCAGCGCAGACGACTTGGCCAACTCAAGCGTGGCCTTATGCAAACTCTCCCAGGCGGCTGCACTCACGGTGTTCCCGGCTCCCAGACGTGACGCTTTAGGTTTCTATCTCAATGGAAAGGTTGACAATCTTGATTCTCGAACACCGCGAATCAATTCGAAGTTCCCCGTAACATCAAATCGATACGGGACAAATATAGCGCGATTTCTATGACATGGAAGGGCTAATGCCCCGGATTCTTGCGCTATGTCAAGAAATTAGGCTCTATAGTTCGATGATTGTCGGCCGAGGCCGGGTACATGACCGAAGCCCAGATGCTCAAGCAGGTGCCGATCCTGGCCGCCCTGGCCCAATCGACCCGGCTCGAGATCCTCAATCGGGTGGCTGAGGCGGGTCCCGAGGGGGTCGCAGCGGGTGTCATTGCGCGGTCGATCCATTGCCCGGCCTCGACCCTGTCCTTCCACCTGAAAGAGCTGAGCCGCACGGGCGTGCTCGAGGCCCGGCCGGCGGGCCGGTTTATTCACTACTCGTTGCGCCGTCCCGCCCTCCAGGCGCTGGCGGGGTATATCGCGTCCCTGGCTGGTTCGTCCCGGACCGCGCGGGGGCGCAAGGCCAGCGCCGGCCGTCCGGCGCGTCGTGGCAAGGCAGTCGACACCAGCCAGCTCACCATCTTCGGAGATTGAGGGCCGGGTACCGGTCAGTTGCGCACGAAGTGTGCGACGAAATCGTCCACGGGCAGTGCATCAAGTTCAGCGGTGTCTGCAAACAGGCGCTCAATTCGCCGACATTGTTTTTCGGGAAACACGGGCGGGAGTGAGGCGTGGAATTTCTCCACGAGCACCGGATAGCCCTCGGCGCGTCGCCGCCGATGGCCGATCGGTGCATCGATCTGGACGCGTTCCGTATTGGTGCCATCCTTGAAGAAGACCTGGAGCGCGTTGCCGATGAATCGTTTGTCCGGCGCGTAATAGTCCGCCGTGAACTGCGGGTTTTCGCGGACCGCCATACGCTCGCGCAGCGCGTCGATGCGCGGGTCCAATGCAACTGCGTCCTCGTAATCCGCGGCTGTCAGGCGGCCGTGGACCAGCGGCACGGCGACCATGTACTGGATGCAATGGTCGCGGTCGGCAGGATTCGAGAGGGGCCCGGTCTTGTCGATGATGCGAACGCCCGGCTCCTGCGTTTCGATTTCGATGCGCTCGATTGCATCGAGTCGCCTGCGCACTTGCGGGTGCAGACGCATGGCGCACTCGACCGCGGTCTGGGCGTGGAATTCCGCGGGAAAACTGATCTTGAACAGCACGTTTTCCATCACGTAGCTGCCAAAGCCCTGCCGGTAGACGAACGGGCTGCCGCGGAAGAGGACGTCGTAGAATCCCCATTTCTGCGCCGTAAGCGCCGAGGGGTATCCCATCTCGCCGCGGAGTGCGATCAGCGCGTGGCGGACGCCGCGGCTGGTCGCGTCGCCCGCGGCCCAACTCTTGCGGGAACCCGTGTTGGGCGCGTGACGGTAAGTCCTGAGCGCGCCGCCGTCGATCCAGGCGTTGGAAACCGCGTTGACCACCTGGTCCTCAGTGCCGCCCAGCATCGCCGTGACGACCGCGGTCGTAGCGACTCGCACCAGGATCACGTGGTCGAGCCCCACGCGGTTGTAGGCGTTCTCGAGCGCCGTAACGCCCTGGATTTCGTGCGCCTTGATCATCGCAGTCAGCAGGTCGCGAACCGTCGGCGGCGTGCGGCCCTCGGCCGCGGCCTTGCGTGCCTGCCAGTCGGCGACCGCGAGGATTCCGCCGAGATTGTCAGACGGATGTCCCCATTCCGCCGCGAGCCAGGTGTCGTTGAAATCGAGCCAGCGGATCATCGCGCCGATATTGAAGGCGGCCTGCACAGGGTCAAGCTCATAACTCGTGCCGGGCACGCGCGCGCCACCCGCCAGCGTTGCGCCGGGTACGACCGGCCCGAGCAGGCGCGTGCAGGCGGGGAAGGAGAGGGCCTGGAAACCGCAGGCAAGCGTATCCATCAGGCAATAGCGTGCGGTCTCGTAGGCGACGCCGCTCTCGATGCGCGCATCAAGCGCGTAGCGCGCAATATCGACGAGAACGCGATCAGGGGCGGGCCGCTCGGCTGAGCGGATGTCCTGCTGGCTCATGCCGGTACTACCTCTGGTCGGCCGGCGGGACACTGCGTGGCCCCGGGCCCGTGTAATTGGCGCTTGGCCGGATGATCTTCCCGTCCGCCCGCTGTTCGATTACGTGGGCCGCCCAGCCAGTCGTGCGCGACATCACGAAGAGCGGCGTGAACATCGCCGTCGGCACGCCCATCTGGTGGTAGGCGACAGCACTGAACCAGTCGAGATTCGGGAACATGCGCTTCATGTCCCACATCACCGATTCGATCCGCTCCGCGATGCGATACGGCCGCCAGTCGCCGGACTGCGCGGACAGTTGCTCGGCCACGCGCTTGATCACGACATTGCGGGGATCTGCGACCGTGTAGACGGGGTGGCCGAATCCGATGATGACTTCCTTCGCTGCGACACGCCGGCGGATGTCGGCATCGGCAGCATCAGGATCCGCGTAGCGCTGCTGGATCTCCAGGGCCACCTCGTTGGCGCCTCCGTGCTTCGGTCCGCGGAGTGCCCCGATGGCGCCCGTGATGCAGGAATGCATGTCGGAGCCGGTGCCCGCGATCACGCGCGCCGTAAATGTCGACGCGTTGAATTCATGCTCGGCATAGAGGATCAGGGAGGTATGCATGGCGCGGACCCAGTTTTCGCGCGGCGGCGTGCCGTGGAGCATGTGCAGGAAATGCCCGCCGGCTGAATCGTCGTCCGTCTCGACGTCGATTCGCGAACCCGCGTGCGAAAAATGGTGCCAGTAACAGAGCATCGACCCGGCGGAGGCAACCAGTCGATCTGCCGCCAGGCGCGCACTCTCGGCCACGTGCGACGAATCTTCGGGCGCCTCACATCCGAGCGCCGAGACGCCCGTTCGGAGTACGTCCATCGGGTGCGCCTCGGCCGGAATCGATTCGAGGATCGAGCGCAGCCGCGGGCTCAGGTCCCTGAGTCCGCGCAGCCGGCGCTTGTATGACGCGAGCTCGGCGGGATTGGGCAGTTTCTCGTGGATCAGCAGATATGCGATCTCCTCGAACTCGCAGGACTCGGCAATGTCGAGGATGTCGTAGCCGCGGTACTGCAGATCGTTGCCGGTCTGGCCGACCGTGCAGATCGCCGTGTTGCCGGCGATGACACCGGACAGCGCGACCGATTTCTTGGGCTTGAACGTCCCGGTGGGGGTGCCACTGTCGCTCATGCCTTCCGCTCCCGGCCGCTGCTGAAGAGATCATCGAGCTTGCGCTCATAGTCGTGATAACCGAGGACTTCGTATAGCTCGTCGCGCGTCTGCATGCGATCGACCACGGCACGCTGGCTGCCATCGCTGCGGATGGCGCCATACACGTCGATTGCCGCGCGACTCATGGCGCGGAACGCGGACAGTGGATAGAGAACCAGCCGGATACCGGCCCGGCCGAGTTCGTCCGCAGTGAACAGCGGCGTGCGACCGAATTCCGTGATGTTCGCGAGCACCGGTACCCCGAGGGCTTGCGTGAACTCGCGGTACTCGGCGAGCGAGGTAAGGGCCTCGGCAAAGATCATGTCGGCGCCGGCCTCGACGTAGGCCGCGGCCCGATCGATGGCCGCCTGCTGGCCCTCGACGGCGTGCGCATCGGTGCGGGCCATGACGACGAAGCCCGGGTCGCCGCGCGCATCCACCGCGGCGCACACGCGATCCGCCATCTCGGCAGGCGGCACGAGTTCCTTGCCGGGTCGATGCCCGCAGCGCTTCGCCTGGACCTGGTCCTCGAGGTGCAGGCCCGCGGCGCCCGCACGGATCAACTCGCGCGTCGTCCGCGCGATCGAGAACGCGGCGCCGAAGCCGGTGTCCGCGTCAACGAGGAGCGGCAATTCACACGCACCGCAGATGCGGCGGGCGTCCTCGCAGACATCATTGAGACTCGTGATGCCCAGGTCCGGCAGCCCGAAGGAGGCATTGGCAACGCCGGCACCCGACAAGTAAATCGCCTGGAATCCAGCACGGCCGGCGAGCAGGGCAGTGAACGCATTGATGGTACCGGCAACCTGCAACGGCCGCTCGGCGTCTACGGCGTCGCGCAGACGCCGGCCCGGGGAGGACTCGGTCATCGGGATATGATACATGGCAGGTGCTAGCCTTGCGCCGGGCCGGGAGGGGGATCAACTTGAAAAATCGGCGACACGGTGGCGTGGCGATTGCAATCGGTGCGACGCTTGCGCTCGGCACCGGGTCCGAGTTCGCCCAGGCCGCAACGGCACTGGACGAGATCGTCGTGACCGCGCAGAAACGCGTCGAGTCGCTCCAGGACGTGCCGATTGCGGTGAGTGCCATTGGCGGCGAGAGGATCAGCGAGGCCGGCATCCTGCGTATCGAGGACCTCAAGAACTACGTGCCGACCTTGTTCATGACCGAGACGGCGATCGGCAACAACATTTCCATCCGGGGCATCTTTTCAGGCGTGAATCCCGGATTCGAGCAGTCGGTCGGCACCTACGTCGATGGCGTATACCGGGGCCGATCGCAGCAGGCTCGCGCGCCGTTCCTCGACCTCGAGCGCGTCGAGGTGCTGCGCGGACCGCAATCGATCCTGTTCGGCAAGAACAGCGTGGGCGGCGCGCTCAACATCACGACCGCGCGCCCGGCCGACGAATTCGAAGGAATGGTATCCGCCCTGTATGAGCCGCGTTATGGCGAGCGTGAACTGACGGCGCATGTATCCGGCCCGTTCAACGATCGCTTCCGCGGCCGGCTGGCTGCGCGCTATCGTGAAACGGATGGCTACCTGGACAACGCGACGCTCGGTACCGACGAGCCCGGCCGTGAAGAGACGACGGCCCGGGGCTGGCTCGAGTTCGACGTCACTGACCGGATCGCGGCGGCGCTCAAGGCAGAGGTGAGCAGCTTCGACGTCGTCGGCCGGCAAATCGAGATCGCACAAGAACTGCCTGCGGCCGCGGGGCCATTCGCGGGATTAACCTACTCGCAGATCCTGGCTGCATTCGGCCAGGATCCGAGCGTGCTCGACAATACGGCCAATGGCGTCCGTTCGGCGAACGGCGACTTCAGCAACAACGACACCGAGGAATTCGTGCTGCAGGTGGACTGGCAGCTCGGCGAGAGCACGCTGACCTCGATCACGGCCTACTCGGCGTACGATTTCGACGAGCTTTGCGACTGCGACTTCACCGGCGCCAACGTGTTCAACGTCTCGATGGCCGAGGACTTCGACCAGGCGAGCCAGGAACTTCGCCTCACGTCTCCGGTGGGCGGCACCATTGATTACATCCTGGGCGCGTACTATGAGACGTCGAATGTCGAATATCGGGACACGATCCTGCTGCCCGGCAACAGCGTGCTCGTGCCGCTCCTGAATGCGAACCCCGCGTTCAATGGCACGCCGCTGCAGGGCATCGCCGGCACGGCCGTAGCGGATACCGGAACGCCCCGGCACTTCCGGCAGGATGCCCACAGTTATGCACTTTTCACGCAGCTCGGGTGGAACCTGTCCGATGAGTTGCGTGCCACAGTCGGCCTGCGCTATGCGAAAGACGACAAGGATGCGACGCGCAGACTGACGATCACGGGGATTGATGGCGACCCGCTCGCGGGCCTGCAGGCCGTGGCGGCACCCTCGGTCTATGCGGGGGTCTTCAACATCCGGCGGACCGACCTGCACGACCTGTCCGGAAGCCGCGATGAGGGCCGGTTGCTGCCGTCCCTGACTTTCGAGTGGGCACCGGACGAGAGCACGATGATGTACGTCAGCTGGAGCAAGGGAGCCAAGTCCGGCGGCTTCGATGCCCGCTCGAACAACCCGACCGTGCCGCCCGGCACGGCCTGCACGGCGCCCAACACACCCGTCGGTTGCCTGCCCGCCAACGGCATCGGCACGTTCGAGTACAGCGAAGAGCGGGCGACCAACCTCGAGTTCGGCACCAAGCTCCGGCTTGGCAGCGCCTTCGAAATGAATGCGGCTTTCTACTTGACGGACTTCAAGGATCTCCAGGTCAGCACCTTCGACGGCGTGCTCGGGTTCAATGTCCGCAATGCCGGCGAGTCCGAGATCAAGGGTCTCGAAGTCGACATGCGCTGGCAGGCAACGCGACGACTGCAGTTAGCGAGCAGCCTGGCCTTCACGGATTTCGAATTCCTGGATTACATCGGGCAATGTGCATTCGGGCAGGCGCCGGACGCGATGGACGGCCTCAATTGCAACTACAAGGGCAAGACGAACGAATTCGTGGCTCCCTGGGTCATTACGCTCGGCGGTAGTTACCTGCGGCCGCTGGGTGCGAACCTGCTGCTGCACATTGACGTCGATGCCTACCATTCGGACGCCTATTTCGTCGCGCCGACAATTGACGAACGCCAGGTCCAGGAGGCCTACGCCAAGGTCAATGGCCGCATCGGCATCGGCGCACAGGATGGCGGCTGGGACATTTCGCTGGTCGGCAAGAACGTCTTTGACAAACAGGTCCTGCCCTATGGCAATGACACGCCGCTTGCCGGCCGGACTTTCGGCGCATTCAGCGCCTGGCGCTTTGTCGAACCGGGATCGTCATGGGCGCTTCAGGGAACGATACGATTCTGAGGCGCTTCGCCCGTTATGCGGGCTACATGGCCCTCGCTGTCGCCACGCTGACGGCACTCGCCGCGCCTGAATTGATCAGCCGCTTGACTGCGTCAGGAACTCCGTCATGTCGTCGAAGGGAAGGGGCCTGCTGATCAAGTAGCCCTGGATTTCATCGCAGCGCAGCAGGCGAAGGATTTTGGCCTGTTCCTCGTTCTCCACGCCCTCAGCCACAACAGTGAGTTTCAGCGAATGCGCGAGCGAGATCATGGTCGAGACCAGTGTCATGGCGCCTGGGTCATCGAGCATTTTTGCGATGAATGAACGGTCGATCTTGAGGGATTCAACGGGCAGCTTGGCCAGGTATCCGAGCGACGAATAGCCCGTGCCGAAGTCGTCCAGCGCGATGCCAATGCCCATTCGCGCAATCTCCTTGAGCTTCTGGATGTTGCCCGCCACGTCGTCCATGATGAGCGACTCTGTTACTTCGAAGTCGATCCTCGGCGCCTTGCCGGCGTCTTTCAGGGCGGCCTGGACGGTCTGCACGAAGTCGCGCTTGCGCAACTGAACCGTTGACACGTTGACCGCAATCCGGGGAGCGATTATTCCCTTGTGGCGCCACTTCATGCCTTCTTCCGCAGCCCGCTGGATTACCCAGGCGCCGACGGACACGATCATCCCCGTTTCCTCCATCAGCGGGATGAACTGGTTCGGAGGAACCAGCCCGCGTTCGGCGTGGCGCCACCGGATCAGCGCCTCGACCCCCTTGATTCGGCGCGTTTCAGTGTCGACCTTGGGCTGGTAGTGCAATTCGAATTCCTGGTTCTCCAGTGCTTCACGCAGCGACTGTTCGAGCAGCAATTTTTTGGTGACGGCCACGCTCATACGCTGCGTGTAGAACAGGTGCTCGTCTCCCGTGGACTTGGCCCGTTCGAGCGCCGCTTCGGCGTTCTTCAGGAGGGAGGACGCGTCGCCGCCATCCTCCGGAAATATCGCGATGCCCGCCGTAGCGCCAAGCCGCATGTGGGTGCCATGGATCTCAAAAGGGCGACCGAAGCATTCTTCCTGCCAGTGCGATACGTTGGCGAGCACCTCTGATTCGTCGACTGGCGCGTCGATGAGTACCGCAAGCTGGTCGCCGGCGACGCGACCGAGTCCCGCATCCTTGCCGACGGCATCAGTGAAGCGTTCGGCGAACTGCTTCAATACGATGTCGCCGGCCGGCCGGCCAAACGAGTCGTTGATCGCGCCGAGTCGATCCGGCGCCATGGCGATCAACGCCATCTTGCGCCGATCCTTGGCCGCCTGGGCCAGACTCTGCGCCAGGCGGTCGAGGAACAGCGTGCGGTTCGCAAGCCCCGTCAGCGCATCGTAAAAAGCCAGGTAATAGAGGCGGTCAGCTTTCTCCAGGTGGTCGAGTGCGAACGCAATGTCACCCGCGAGCTCGACGAGCAGCCTCAATTCATCTTCATTGAAGAATCCGGACTCGATTGTCATGAGCACGAGGCAGCCGGCGGGCTTTCCCGCGACCGTCAGCGGGAGCGCGATCATCCCTTGAAGCCCCTCCGCAAGTATTTCTTTCCGATATACGATGCGGCGCGGATCCCCAGCGATGTCATTGACGATCTGCGGCTCACCGGTTCGCACGGCAGCGGCGACGATGCCGTCCCGTTCCGGATCCGGGCCCAGGACCGGAACGGCCAACCCCAGGACATCCGGTCTCGCGCCTGCCCACGCAATCGCCGGAATTGCGCCTGTCGTCGGGTCGAGCCAGCCAATCCAGGCCACGGCAAACCTGCCGAACTGCACTGCAAGCCGGCTGGCTTCGCGAAACAGCTCGTCCCGATCCCTGACACGGACAATGAGCGTATTGATGCTGCTCAAGACCGCGTAAACACGGTTCAGGTGCTCGATCTTCGCCGCAGCTTTGCGGCTTTCCGTCACGTCCGTCGCCGTTCCCACGATCCGGCCACCCTCGGTCTCCTGATCGAGAACTGGATAAATGCGTACCTGAATACAACGCTCCGACCTGTCGCGCCGACGAATGCGGTACTCCAGGACGGCCGCCGACATGCTCTTCGCGGCACGCCCAAACTCAATTCGAACGCGCTCGGCATCAGCGGGATGGATCGATTCCATGAGAATCTCGATACAGTTGGCGGCGTCGGGGACGCTTTGCCCCCAGATTTCGGCGTACGCCGGGCTCAGGTAGAGCAATTCGCACATGTCGCCGGACGCAATGAAGAACGCGTCCTGTATGTTCTCGGCAAGCTGGCGGAACCGCTCTTCGCTGGCCCGCAACCCGGTCGTCGCCCGTTCGCGCTCGACGATCTCGCCCATAAGTTGCTGGGCACGGTTTTGCAGCTCGGCGTTCAGGCTGCCGTTTTCGTAGATCCTGCCAACCTGTGCGCCGAGATTTGCAAGGAGCCTTTCGTCCACTTCGCTGAATCCGCTCGCCCCGACCTTGTCGGCGAGGCAGATCCACCCATAGGAATGCGAAAAGGACACAATTGGAACGGCGAGAAACGCCTGCGCTCGTGGATAGCCCAGCGGCAGGCCAGCATCGACCGTGGCGTCGTCGACGCGCGAGATCCTCCAAGGTTTGCGTGACTCGACGACGCGGCCCAATGCACCTGCTCCTATAACCGGAACCTCGGGATGGCGACCGCGCTTGTCGAGGCCGCTCACCGCGTGAAACAGGTGTCCGTTGCCCGATTTGTCGCGGGCCGCGAGAACCGCGTACTTGGCTCCGAACAGTTTTCGGGCGCTGTCGCAGACCTGCTGCAGGAGCCGAATCGGGTCACGCTCGGAAGCGAACTGCACGTGCAGGTCGGTGAGGGCAGCAAGCTTTGCATTTGCGGCCTCCAGCTCAGAAGTACGGTGCCACAATTTATCGGTCAGCAGGCGCAGGTGCTCGGTGTCAAATTCCCTCGGCACGCCCGCGATTGCCGGATCGTGTCCTCCCTGGATCGCTTCCTCGATGAGGCGCAGGATCTCGTCCGGTTCCGCCGGCTTGACCAGTACGCGTGCGACGTGCCCTTTTTCGGCGAGCTTTAGCGCCTCGCGTTCGTGATAACTCGCCGTATAGAAAATGACGCGCGTGTCCGACACAGTGGTGTCTTCGCGGAGCCTGCGCACGAATTCGTAGCCATCCATGGTGGGCATGAGGATGTCGGAAATCACCAGCTGGGGATGCTCGGTCCTCACGATGGCGAGCGCCTCCGCGCCGTCGGAAGCCTCGAGCGCCTCGTGTCCGCGATACCGCGCCAGCGTGACGAGCAATGCCCTGCCGGCCGCATCGTCATCGACAATGAGGATCCGGGCCATTCAGGACTGGCCAGCCCTGAGGCCCGGTGGAAGGTGAACAGCGATGTCATGCAGGAACGACTCGGGATCGATTGGCTTCGTGTAATAGTCAGTGAAGCCGGCGGCTATTGCCGTGTCCCGGTCACCCGGCATTGAGTAAGCCGTCACCGCAACGATAGGCACTGCGTGCCAGTCCGGGTCCGATTGCAGCTTACGAATGAGATCGAACCCGGAGAACTCCGGCAGCTGCAGGTCGCACAGGATCAGGTCGAAGTTGCCTCGCAGTGCAGTCTTCACGCCGTCCGCGCCTGTCATCGCCGTGCCAACCGTGTAGCCCGTCTGCTCGAGCAGGTACTTGATCAGTTCGAGGCTTGCCGAGTCATCTTCGATGACGAGTATCCGCCCCGGCATGACCTAGGCCCCCAGCACCAGCACGAAGGTCGTGCCCTGGCCCGGCGTACTGCGGCAATCGATGCTAAACCCCATGAGGGCGGCTAGTTTCTGGCTCAAGTGCAGGCCGAGGCCGGTGCCGGACTTGGGTGCCCGCGTGCCCGTGTTGAGGCGCGTAAAGGGCTTGAAGGCGAGTGCCAAATCTTCGGCTTTGATGCCGGGCCCCGAGTCTTCGATGCTGATTTCGACTGGCGCCGGGGGGGCACCGAGCCCGCGCCCCAGATTTACATTGACAAAGCCGGCATCCGTGAACTTGATCGCATTGCCTGTCAGGTTGAGCAGGATCTGGTTAAGTGCGCGCTTGTCAGCCGAGATGATCACGGGATCCGGCGGAAGGCTAACGACAAATTTGAGACCTTTAGCTTCGGCCAACGGCCGAAGGGCCGCGGTGACTTCCCGAATGCTCGCGGAGCAGTCAACCCGCTCGATCGCCAGTTCCATCCGGTTCGCCTCGATCTTCGCAACGTCGAGGAGGTCATTGATCAGGGAGAGCAGATGACGCGCGCTCTTTTGCACCGTGCGAAGCTGGGTGTCTTGTTCAATGTTCAGCGGCCCCGGAAGCTTCATCAGCAGCGTGCCCGTGAATCCGATGATCGAATTGAGGGGCGTGCGCAATTCGTGGCTCATGCTCGCGAGGAACCGGTTCTTGGCACGATCCGCCTCCTCGAGGGCAAGATTCTTGTCCAGCAGTTCCTGTTCGATGCGCTTGCGGTCGGTAATATCGCGAATCGCGCTGGACACGAGCATCCCTTCCTCAGTCCTCAGCGGACTCAGGCTAATTTCGACGGGAAATTCGCTGCCGTCCCGGCGCTGGCCGTACAATTGCAGCCCCGCGCCCATCGGGCGCACGCGTGGGTCGCCGAAGTAGCTGGTACGGTGTCCCGAGTGCTTTTCGTGGAATCGATCAGGCAGCAGCATCTCGATGGGCTGTCCAAGGATGTCCTGGCGTGCATAGCCGAACAGCTGTTCGGCCTGGGTATTGACCAGTACAATTTCTCCATTCGGGTTGACAATGACGATTGCATCAGGCGCCGCCTCCAGTAAGCCTCGAAACTTCTCCTGTTCCTGGTGACGCAGGCTGACGTCCCGGATCGCGCTCATTGCGAGCGTGGTGTCCTCGACCTGCATGGGGCTCAGGCTGATTTCCACCGGGAACTCGGAACCATCCTTGCGCAGCCCGAACAGTTCCAGCCCGATGCCCATTGACCGCGGCCGCGGCTCCGCGAAATAACCTACCCGGTGCGTAATGTGGGCGGAGCGCAGCCGCTCCGGCAGTAACGCTTCGATCGGCCTGCCGGTGAGCTCGTCGGCGGAGTAGCCAAACAGTCGCTCTGCATGATCGTTGGCGTAGACGATGTGGCCAGTCGGGTTCACGATGACGACTGCGTCGGGCACGCTTTCCAGCAAATCGTGGAACCTGGATTCGACGCGCTGGGCATCGCGCTCGACGCGCAATTGCGTGACATCCTTTTGGGTGGACAGGATCAGCATCCCCCCGGAGCCGTGAGTCTCTACGGCGCGGTGCGTGATGCAGACGTTGAGGTGAGATCCGTCCTTTCGACGCAGCAGCGACTCGAATGTCGCCTGTCCTTTGGTAACGGCAGCCTCTATCTGATCGCGTTCATCCTGGAATCGATCGACTGGAACGGTCAGGTCGAGGAAGGAACGGCCGATTGCCTCCCGCGCGCTGTAACCGAACAGCGTATTGGCAGCCGCGCCCCAGTGCACTACTTGACCCGCCGGAGTCATTACAAGAGTCCCATCCGGCGGATTGCGCTGCACAAGTGCGGCATAGTCTGCCGACACGGTCACAGGCTAGCGCTTTTGGACCTCCGGCCCCAAGCTTAGTCCTGAAAGGCCCGGGGGAGAAGCATTCCGTGGTCGTGTCAGTTCGTTAGACTGCATCCAGGCCGCCCGACGATGGCGTTGACTCCCCGACATCGACAGGCTGATATGCGACTTTTTTCATGTGGACCAACTGGGGACTTACCATGAGTAAGGGCATGGATCGGAAGCGTGAAGAGCGGAAGAAACCGCAGCACACCAAGGAAGAGAAACGGGCGCTGAAACGCGAGAAGAAGCGCGTGAAAGGCCTGATGTAGTTCGGCGGCGCGCAGTTCCGCGCCAAGTTGACTGAAGTGGCCCAGGCGGTCACCAGCGGGCGTGGACCCGCATGAATCTGGCAATGGATGCGGAGAATCCCGGATGAATGCCTACGTCATCGCCGACATCCACGTAAAGGACCCGGCCCGCTATGCCGAGTACATCAAGTTGACGCCGGGCACGATCGCGCCGTTCGGCGGGCGATTCATCGTGCGGGGAGGGCGGGCGGAAAAGCTCGAGGGCGACCTGCCGGTGAACCGGGTCGTCATCCTCGAATTTCCAAGCTACGACCAGGCCAAGGCCTGGTATGACTCCGAGAGTTATCGCGTGGCCAGAGCCGTGCGCCAAAGCGCGTCCGTTGGCAGCCTGACCCTGGTCGAGGGCGCGCCGTAATTCGGAACTGCCCGCCGCTCAGGGCGGGCCAGCGAGCGCCTTGGACCGGGCGAGCCAGGCCTGCACCGGCTGGTGCAACTCGACGGCCTGGCGAATCTCGAGCATCAGCGGTCCGCAACGATCGGCGTACTTCTCGACGATGTCGGTCGGCACCTGGTGCCCGAATGCCGTGTAATAAGCGCGCAGTGCCGCGGCGAGATTGGCGGAGATCGGGGCGCCGGCGTTCACGAAAGCATGCTCATGCGCTCCTTTATACGTCATTGCGACATACGGCGCCGGAATTGTTTGAATGCAAGACCGGCCGCCGAGCCTGCAATCGCACCGACCAGGTGCGCCTGGGGAACCACCGCCGCGCCCAGCCACTCGCGGAACGGAAAACTCGAATCCCACGGTTGCTCCAGCAGCACCTTTGCGGCGCCGACAATGAGGGCGGCGACCGGCAACCACCGATCTCGCACGTCCGAAGTTCCAAGCCAGGCCACGCAACCGGCGAAGTAGAGCGCGTGAAGCGTGCCGGACAGGCCCCGGTACCAGGCCAGTCCCGGCATCGCGATCCAGAAGACCAGCGAGATGAACAGCGGGGCGCCAAAGAGCACGATCCAGAACTCTGAGGCGCGAAGGCGATCCGTGAACAGCCGCCCGATCAGCAGCAGGGCGACACCATTCAGCATGGCGTGGAGTAAGGACAGGTGCACGAAATGGCCTGTGACGAGCCGCCAGGGCTCGGCGGCCAGCAGGGACCGTCGGTATTCCAGCTCCGGTCCCCAGCCGAACAGCTCCGCGGCCAGCAGGAATAGCACGACCAACGGGAATCCAATCACTGTGGTCAGGCGCATGCGTGCCTCGGTGCGCTAGGCTTTCAGCATTATGGAGGCAAAGCTTTTCGGCCAGCTCGGCATTTCGCTGTTGCTCGGGCTCCTGATCGGCCTGCAGCGCCAGCGGGCCGAATCGGCGCTCGGCGGCATACGCACGTTTCCGCTGATCGCCGCATTCGGCACGCTTTCTGGCTGGCTTGCGCTCGAGTACGGCGGCTGGATCGTTGCGGCGGGCTTCGTCGCACTCGCGGCACTGCTGGTCATGAGCAACTACATGTCGACGCTGGCCGGCCCTCACGAGGCAGGCCAGACGTCCGAAGTGGCGGCGCTGCTCCTGTACGGCATCGGCGCCTATCTCGTGGTCGGCGAACTGGCCGTCGCAGTCGCGCTCGGTGGAGTGGTCGCAGTGCTGCTGCAATTCAAAGTCCCACTGCATGCGTTTGCGAAAAAGATCGGCGAGCGGGACGTGACTGCGATCATGCAATTCGTGCTGATCTCGCTCGTCGTGTTGCCGGTGCTGCCGGATCGCAGCTACGGCCCATACGACGTGCTGAATCCCTTCGAGACCTGGTTGATGGTCGTCCTCATCGTCGGCATCAGCCTGACAGGCTACGTCGCTTACAAGTTGTTCGGAGCGAAGGAGGGCGCTCTCCTCGCCGGTGTCATTGGCGGCCTCGTTTCAAGCACGGCTACGACAGTCAGCAGTTCGCGAAAAGCCGCGTCATCGCCGGCGAGCGCGGAGCTCGCCGCACTGGTGATCGTGATCGCGGCCGGCATCGTATACATTCGCGTGATCACCGAAGTGAGCGTCGTCGCTTCGGGACATTTCCGGGAAATCGCGCCGCCGTTGGCGGTCATGCTCGCTGCCAGCATCGTCATCGCGGCATTGTTCTACCTGCTCGCGCGTGACCGGCAGGTGGCGATGCCGCAGCACGGAAACCCGGCAGACCTGCGCGTGGCGGCGACTTTCGCCGTCCTGTACGCAGTCGTTTCATTCGTGATCGCCGCTACCAAGGCGGAATTCGGAGTGCAGGCCCTGTATCCCGTCGCCGTCCTGTCAGGTCTCACCGACATGGATGCGATTACGCTTTCGACGTCGCAGCTGGCAAATCAGGGCCGCCTGGAGCCCGCGACGGCGTGGCGGCTCATTCTCGTTGCCTCGCTCGCGAACCTGGTGTTCAAGGCTGGCCTGGCGGCTGCGTTCGGCGGCCGCACATTGCTGAGGTACGTTGCCCTTGCTTTTGGCGCCACGCTGCTGACCGGCGTGGGCTTACTGTGGCTCTGGCCCGTCAGCTGAGGCCACCGAGAGGAAGCGACCCATGATCGGCAGCTGTCTCTGCGGCGAAGTCCGCTTCCAGGTGGATGGACCATTCCCGAGGCTCTACCAGTGTCATTGCTCCCTGTGCCGCAAACAGGGCGGCTCGGTGTCGAACACCGGACTCATCGTCGCGGCTGACAGGTTTCGGTGGCTGGCGGGCGAATCGCAGGTCACGGCCTGGCAGAAACCGACCGGTTTCCGTTCGCATTTCTGTTCGCGATGCGGAGCACCGGTGCCGAATCCGCTTCGAGATACGGGTTACATATGGGTGCCGAGCGGATTGCTGGGTGGTGATTGGCCACTCGAGATTGGCGCGCAGCTCTACGTGGATTCCTGCGCAAACTGGGATGACGCGTCAGGGCCAGGAAGCAGATTCGAAACCGCGCCGCCTTTGACTGACCTGATTCGATTGCTTCACGGGGGCGGGACCAGGAAAGGCTAGCCAGGGTGTTGTAGTGGGCTACATCGCAACACCCGGATCTACCTCAGATTGAGATTGCCTCCACCGAACAGTCCCAGCAGTCCTATGACGATCAAGTAGATTGCAACGATATAGTTCAAAAACCTGGGCACAATCAAAATGATGATTCCGGCGATGAGCGAAATGAGCGGGGCGATGCTGAGAGTCATGTTCATGGTGGGCTCCGGTGGAAGGTTGTAACAATGCCCGGTTTGTGTCGCCGCGTGGATTTGCCATGCGCAACGCGGGCATTGAATGCGACCGCAGCACAATTATCACGCGGAATCGGCAAGCACGGACGTGCAGGAGCAATACGCTCAATTCCGCGGCGACGGGATCATCTAGCTGGCGCGGTGTTTTGCCTTGATAGAACACCAACCCAAGGCCCCCGGCAGGGCCAAAGACATTAGTTCGCATAATGTATATTATGTAACATATCGACTATCTGTCCGTGTTTGACGGTCACCGAGGAATCCGGACTTGGAGCGCCTTTCGCCGTCGCAGATCCCTGCCCGCCTTCCGGGTCCCATGAAGATAAACTAGCGCGCTCTACGACACGCGGGATGGGAATGGCAACGCCAGAAGAAGTATTCGTCAGTTATTCGCGCCAGGACAATGACAAGGTCCTGGAGCTGACGACCAAGCTCCGTTCGGCGGGTGTCCGCTTGTGGATGGACGTGCGCAACATCGACGGTGCGGCCATGTGGGGCGAAGAAATCGTCAATGCGGTGGCAAATTCGAAGATCCTCCTTCTGCTGGTCTCGAAATCCGCGGTGTCCTCGCAGAACGTGGTCAAGGAAGTCTTGCTGGCCAGTGAGCGCAAAGGTCACATTTTGCCCGTGGACCTCGAGCCCACGGAAATTCCCGGCAGCCTCAAGTACGCGCTCGCGGGGATCCAGCACATCGAGTATTTCCGCGGTGATCCCGACGAGCACATGAAATCCATCCTCCGGTCGCTGGAGAAGCTGGGCGTGGCAGTCGGTACGCCTCAGGCCGTGCCCCCCTCCTCGTCTGCGGCCGAGCCGCGCGAAGCCGGCATGTACATGGCGTCAGAACAGAGTCCCGAGACCTTGATTAAATCGGGTGCTTTGGCAGTGCTCCCGTTCGACAACATCGGGCAGGATGAAAATGACGCTTACTTCAGCGACGGGCTGACCGAGGAGCTGATCGCCCGCCTCTCTCTGGTGAGCGAGATCGAGCTGGTGTCGCGCTGGGCATCGATGCAGTACAAGGCGGCGAAGCAGGACATCAAGGCGGTCGGACGCGAACTCGGTGCGCGCTACATCGTGGGCGGCAGCGTGCGCAAGTTCCAGGACTCCGTCCGGATCACGGTCCAGCTCGTTGACGTCGTGACCAATCGCCAGATCTGGGGCGACACCTACAAGGGCAAGCTCGACGATATCTTCGAAATCCAGGAACAGGTCGCCAAGCAGATCGTCGAGGCGCTGAAACTCAAGCTCAGCTTCACGGAAAAGCTTTCGCTGACCAAGCGGCAAACGGTCAATGTGCAGGCCTACGACCTGTACCTGCGCGGGCAGGACTACCTGTATCGCCTGACCAAGCGCAGCGTCGAGTATGCGATCCAGCTCTTCGAGAAGGCCATCGAACTCGATCCCCGCTATGCCGCAGCCTACGCGGCATGTTCCGGCGCGTACGGCCAGATGTACCAGTATTTTTCGCGTCAGGACAAGTACCGGGACAAGGCCCAGGAATTCAGTTTCAAGGCGCTGATGTACGACAGCAACCTGCCAGAGGCATATGCGGCGATGGGACTGTCCTATTTCATCTGGGGCAAGTTTGACGAGGCCGCGGCATCAGGCCGCAAGGCCATCGAACTCGATCCCGACAACTTCATTGCCTACTGGACGCTGGGGCGGATTCATTTTTCCACGGGAAATTTCCTCGAGGCACTTGAACTGTTCCAACGGGCCATCGACATCAAGCCGGGTTTCTACGTCGCCCACCTCGACGTGAAACAGACACTGGAGAGCCTCGGGCGCGCCGAGGAAGCCCAAGCCGCGCTCAGGAAGGTGATGGAGATTCTGCCCAATTACCTTCTTCAGAATCCCGACGATGCCCGCGCAAAATTGTTCTATTCAATCGCGCTCCTCGAGACCGGACGTCGGGAAGAGGCGCTTGCCGAGAGCGCGGCGGCGCTCGCTTTGGCGCCGGGGGACTCGCTGATGCTCTACAACGGCGCCTGCCTGTACGCGCGACTGGGCGAAAAAAAGAAAGCAATTGCGACGCTGCGCGATGCCATTGCCGCAGGGGTCACGAATTTCCAGTGGATGATGCACGACCCCGATTTCCGGAGCCTTCACGACGACCCGGAATTCATGGAATTGGCGAAGGACCGCTAGCCGGGCGATACGACCCCTCATCCGCCAGGTATTCCTGGGCCAACCCCTCGAGATGCAGACGCTCCTGAGGCGGCAGGAACGGCGCCACAAGCATCAATACCTGGTAGGCACCGCGTGCCATGCTGGCCCCCGACCGAGGCTGGCGCGGATGACGCGCGGAATCGAACGATAACCAATATAAAGAAACGACCGCGATGTTTTCCGACAGCGCGTCGATTTCGGCGCCGGTTGCGGACATCTGTCCCTTTTGGACGAGCCCGAAGCAAATTCCGCGCGATGCCTGGACGGCGCGTTCAAAGACGGTCGCGAGCCGCTGGCCGGCGCGCCGGTCGCGGGACATGATTCCGCTGAGGTCGCGGAATAGGAATCGAAAGCGCCATAACGCCTCGAGGATGAGGTGCAGCAGCAGCCACACGTCCTCGACACTGTCCGCGCGCCAGCCGGGCGGCGGCAGCAGCGCGTCGAGCTCGCGGACAAACCGATCGAGCAGCGCAGCGCTCAACTCGTCCTTGCGCCGAAAATGATAGTGCAGGTTCCCGGCGCTGATGCCGAGTTCCGTCGCGATCAGCGAAGTGGAAACCCGGGACTCGCCGCGCTCGTTATAGAGTGCGAGCGTGACGTCGAGGATCCGCTGGCGGGTGCGCCGGCCGGGTCTGGACTTTGGGCTGGTGGGCATGCGGCTGGTGTATGACGGAAGGATCCATCGTACACCAGCGGCATGAAGCGGCTCAGGCTGCGCGGCGCGTGTTGCGGCGTGTCGTGTGTCGCGTCCGCGTCGCGCGGCGCGTCGCCTTCTTTGCGACCGGCGCCTTGGCGCGGGTTGCGAACTTCCGGCCCTCGCCTACGACGAGTTCGAACACCTTGCCGGCTTCGACCCGGGTCGTCACGAACGCGGCGCGGTGTGCGTTCCAGATTGTGCGTGCGGAGCGACGGGCGGCCTTGGCAAACTCGGTGTCGGTGACCGTGCCGAGGAACTGGTTGACGTTGTCGATCATGGCAAGCTCCTGAAGGAACTACGGGTTGACTTGGAGTACAAGTATCCCGATTGCCCCTAGGGAGAGCACCCTAGCCCGGCAGCTGCGCAAACCAGTCCGAAATCGCCGTCCGTTGCCTGACATCCGGTGCCCGACCGGAGGCTGCCGCGAGATTCTCCGCGGCGTGGCGCGGATTGCGGGTGGCCGCAAGCACCACGGTGACTGCCGGATCCCCGAGCACCCACTTGAGGAAAAGCTGGGCCGCGCTGCGGCAGCCGAGCTCGTCCGCGACCGGCGGCAAACGCCGGCCGGCCGTGCGGTCGATCATTGAACCCTTCGAGAAGGGGCGATTGACAAGCACGGCGATGCCAAGCTCGCGCGCGACCGGCAGCAGGCGTGCGCCCGCTTCCGGTTCGGCGAGCGAATAATTGACCTGCAGGAAATCCGGCTTCTCGCGCCGGATCACGCGCTCGAGATCCGCGTGGGCGCTGGCCAGGTAGTGCGTCACGCCGACGTAGCGCACAGTACCGGCATCCCGCGCGGCTCTCAGGGTCGCCAGGTGTGTGCCGAGGTCCTGGAGATTGTGGACCTGCACCAGGTCAAGTGTCTTCGCGCGCATGAGGCGGTGCGAATCGGCGAGTTGCGCCTCCCCCGCCGCGCGACCGGTCGCCCAGATCTTGGTGGCCAGGAACGGACGCGTGACCGGCCGTATCGCTTCGAGGATATCGCCAACGCGTTCCTCCGAACGCCCGTACATGGGCGAACTGTCGATCACGCGGCCGCCGGTTTCGAGGAAACCTCGTACGGCCGCCAGGGCAGCATCGAAATCCGGGCCCTGGCGCGGGACGTCCAGTACCTGCCAGGTGCCGAGCCCCAGCGTGGGCAGCATTTCGCCGCTACGCGGAATCGCGCGCTCGATTGGGCTAGATTCCGCTACGGCCATGGGCGGCGCGATGAGTGCCGCAAGTAGTCCGAGGGCCCCGCGCCGTGTCAGCCGTGGCTCCGGGCCAATTCGTGCGCTCATGCCGATCTCCGTCCATTGACTTGCGATTGGACCGGCCGGCGATCACGAAGTGCCCTCCCGCCGGTGCTCGAATGCGCGGCCAAGTGCCAGTGAGACGAAGATGGCCGCGAACATCCCGACCGCACAAATCAAAGAGTAGCCGACAAGCCCGACGCCGGCCGACTGGACCAGGAAGAAGAGCCACACGCCCACCATGTCGCTGCCGCGCTGCATGACGGTGTCAATGAAATTCTTGGCCTTGTATTTCGTTTCCGCGTCCGCGACCGTGAACAAGACTTCGCGGCTCGGCTTGGCGATGCCGTACTCTCCCGCGCGCCGCAGGACCTGGCCCGCCGCAAGGACCATGAGTAACGGCGCTGCAGCGAGCACGAGAAACGAGATGAGCGAAGCGATCGGAATCGTCACCAGCGCGCCCGTTAGTTCGAAGCGGCGAATAAGCCAGCCGACGATCGCGCCCTGGAAAACCCAGGCGGCGATATTGACCACGGTGTCGAGCTGGCCGAAGAACTGGGCGCGCGTGGCAAGGTCCGGATAGCTTGCCTCGACGAGCCGCAGGAGCTCGTTGTACATGAACACGCCGGCGATCGAGCCGAGCGCGATGATCGCGAAGATTCCGAGGAGATACGGGGATCGCGCGACGATGAGAAAACCCGAGAGGATGCCGCCGCCGATGCGAGAGTGCGGATCCTCCGGCGGCAGCACAAAGTGACCGTGCCTGGCCTCGGCCCAGCGCGCAAGCCCGCGGATGCAGGGCAACGTGCCGAGCAGGAGCAACATCGCGAGGCCGACGACTGCGTCGACGCCGATCCGGGGCACGAGGAATTGCATGAGGACCGGACCCAGGATCGCGCCGGTGCCGCCGCCGGCCGCGATTGGCCCGAACAGGCGCTTGGCCTCGTCGTCGCGGAAGACGTCGACCATGAAGCTCCAGAACACCGAGACCACGAACATGTTGAAGGCCGACAGCCAGATGAAGAATGAGATGGCCAGCCACTGCGCGTCCGGGACGATCTTGAAGAGAAGGTAAAACGCCAGCAGGTTGGAGGCAAAGAAGCCGTAGGTGACCGGCAGGAGAAGCTGTTTGCGGACCCGGGATACCAGCGCGCCAAAAAAGGGCGTCAGGGCCAGCATGACGGTAAACGTGCCGGTGTAGAGCCACGGCAGGTTTTCAAGCCCCGCGCTGATTGCCATTGCGTCCCTGAGCGGGCGCAACAGGTAATAGGCGCACATCAGCATGAAGAAGTAGGCAAAGGCCAGCCCGACTGCCCTTTCTTCGCCCAGCTTGGCGAGCAGTACCCGGCGCAGCAGTGCGGCCATCATCGGGTCAGCCGGCCCGGGTCGAGCCGGCCAGGTGCGGACGTTCGTTCGCAGCGTCCCTCAGCACGAATACACGGCGGCCGTCGCGCGCCCAGTGCTCGAGTCGCGCGGCGCAGGGCATGAAAAGCGGGAACTTGAACTCGACATGAACCTTCACCGGGGGCGTGAGCGTATCCGTGCCGAGCGTAGAAAGCGAACGCGCCATGGACCACATGCCGTGCGCGACTGCCCGCTCGAATCCGAACATTCGGGCACCGCGATCACCCAGGTGAATTGGATTCAGGTCGCCGGAAAGCCAGCCGTAACGTCTGCCCATGGCCCGCGGTACGTCAATCTCGACGACATCCGGCCGATCCGTCTCCTGGGGTTTCTCGTAACGCAATGCCTGGCGGGTGCCGCGCGCGGCCTGCCTGCCGGTCGCCGGCCGGCGCGCGAGCAGCGTCGATTTTTCGATCCAGGCCGTGCTCTCCCCTTCCTCGACGGCGGTATACAGGTCGAACTCGTGACCGCGATCCGCCTCGCGGTGACCCTCGATCCAGCTCTTCAGGCTGAATGCGCGGTCCGCCGGCAAATGCCGGACCTGCTGAATTTCGTTGGCGACATGGATGAGCCCCATGAGGCGCACCACGAATCGTGGGTGCGTCAGCAACGCAAAGTGCAGCGGCATGGCGAGTACGTGCGGGTAGGTGATCGGCAGGCAACCGTCGTTGGAAAAGCCGCAGATTTCACGGTAGCGCGCGAGGTGGCCAGGACTGGCACCAACCGATTCCACGCGGCCCGCAAGGCGTGGCACGGTCTGGCCGGCCGGCACGAGCCCGCTGCGCCGGCCGAACACGGCCCGCGGGAAGTAACGGAAAACCGATGGCAGACGCCCGAAGCGGTAGTTGACGACGGCCGGCCCCATGGCGCTCCTCCGGCCGCTGGATTACGGAACGATCCGGTCTATTGTGATGTTTACCGGATGGGCCGAAGCGAAATCATAACCGACCTCGCCGAAGAGATCTCCACTCGCCGCGATGGGCTGACCGCTTTTCGAAATTCTTGCAATCAGCGTCAGTGGTCCGCCGCTGGCAAGCGACGTGCCGGGCATCATGGCATCTGAATCACTCATGCGGAGCGAAACTGGCCAGGCACCGATCGGGTGCCGTTGCACGGCGAGCGGCGGGCCGCCACTTCCGCGGCGCGCAATTACGAACAGAGTTGAATTTGGCGGCGCCTTGCCCACGAAGCCGGGGTCCAGGCGGACCGATATGTCGATCGCGCCTCCAGGCGGAGTGACACCGGCGGTGACGGTCGGCTTGCCCTGCGTCTGCTCGAGTTCCGCAAGTCGTTCCGCGAGCATCTGGCGCAGATCGTTCGGCAGTTCGTGATTTTGCAGCTCGACCCATCGTTGCTGCGCCAGCCTCATGTCGCCGCGGCGGTAGGCGACAATGCCGCCGTACCAGAGGGCCCTCGGGTTATCCGGCGCCATCTCGAGCGCCTGCTCGAACAGTTTGGCGGCCTGGCCGTCGATTTCGCGCTCGTCGATAAGCACCATCGATTCAGCGTAGCCGACGACTGCGTCTGCATCGCGGCCCTGAGTTCGCGTGTACGCCTCGCCAAAGGCCTTGCGAGCGAGTGCGTAATCGCCGAGCACGGTTGCCGAGCGGCCGAGCAGCAACCAACCCTGAACGTCGTCCGGCTGCTTGGTGAGGCGGTCCTGAAGCTGAGCGACAACCTGTTTAAGGTCATGTGCGGACACCGGTGGCGCCTGCTCGGGCTGGTCCCAGATCCAGTTGCTGGCCCAGAAATAGATCGCGAATGCAGCAACAGGCAGGACCGCCGCGACGGCCGTGGCCGCAACCCTGGCGCGCGGCGCGGGATGCGGCTCGCGCGCGTGCCTGAGCAGCGGCCAGACCAGCAGCAGGATCGCAACGATGGCGAGCAGCGCAGCAACTGCGATGAATGACGTCATGGCCGCTCAGGTTCTTCGTCCAGGGCTCCTGGATCCGATCGTGCCGCGCGGGCTCGCCGTACGACGATCATGGCGACGATCCCGAGGCCTGCGATCAGAAACAGGACCGGCGCCGACCAGAGTAGCCAGGTGCGGGGCTTGACTGGCGGCCGATACAGCACGAAGTCTCCGTAGCGATCGGTCATGAACGCGCGGATCTCGTCGTCGCTGCGGCCGGCAGCCATCAGCTCGACCACTTCGCGCCGAAGATCGCCTGCCAACTGCGCATTGGAGTCGGCGACACTCTCGTTCTGGCAGACCAGGCAGCGCAAGTCGTGAATCAGGCGCTCGTAGCGCGTCTGAAGTGCCGCGTCCTCGAAGCGCTGCCCGGCGTCGACTGCGCCCGCAATCGGACCGAACAGCAGCGCAGCCGAAAGCAGCAGCGATCGGATCATGGATGGACGCCCGCGGTCGGTAGCATGGGCACGAAATCGCGTTCCCAGATCTCCTGCGTCATCGGTCCGATGTGCTTCTTCAGCACTTGCCCATTGTCACCGACCAAAAATGTCTCCGGTGCCCCGTATACACCCCAGTCAATTGCCGTTCGCCCTTCCGGGTCGAATGCGACCGCAACGTACGGGTTGCCCAGCTGGGTCAGCCAGTTCGAGGCCAGCGCCCTTTCATCTCGCCAGTCAAGGCCAACGATGGGGAGGCGATTCTCGCGGGATATGGCGAGGAGCGCGCCATGTTCCTGACGGCAACCGCCGCACCAGGTGGCCCAGACATTGAACAGCCAGGCACGGCCCATGAAATCCGAAGAACTGACCTTCCGCCCAGGATCCTGGAGCGATTCCAGCCCAAAATTCGGGGCCGGCTTGCCGATCAGTGGAGACGGGATTTCGCCCGGATTGAGCTGCAATCCGACCACGAAGAAACCGACCAGCGCCGCGAAGGCGATCGCGGGCACCAGAAATCTCAGGGGAAACTTCATGGTGGAGCCGGCACCACGCCTTCGCGTGCCGGCGCCGGCGAACGCGCACGGTAACGCCTGTCGAAGGCGGCAATTCCGCCCCCGAGCGCAATCAGTATTGCCCCGAGCCACACGTAGCGGATCAATGGCTTGAATTGCAGACGCAGGCTCCAGCGCCCCTTTCCGAGCTGGTCGCCAAGAGCCGCGAACAAGTCCCGCGCCGCGCCGACTTCAATGCCCGCCTCCGTCATCGGATTGCCGCCTGAGTCATACAGGCGTTTTTGCGGGTGCAGGGTCGTAACCGGCTGCCCTTCGCGCGAAACAACGACATCTGCTTCCACACCCGTGAAATTCGACCCCCGGACATCGTGCAAGTCGGCCAGTTGAAAATCGTAGTCACCAATATGCGCCGAGTCGCCGACCGCGAGGGCGACGTCTTTCTCGATCTTGAATGACTGCACCCCGGTAATTCCGAGCGTGGTCAGCCCGATGCCGAAATGTGCAATTGCCATGCCGAGCACAGCGCCCGGTATGGGCTGACGGCCGCGCAGGCGTGCTATTGGGATAGTCAGCGACGAAACCATGACCCACAAGGCGAGCGCGAACCCGAGTGTTGTCATCGGGCGAATTTCGCCATAGACCACGCCGCCGATCAGGAGCGCGCCGACCACCCCGGCGCCGGCGGCCACATAAAGCCGGTTCCTAACCGAGGCGAGCAGCCCGCGCTTCCACGCGGCATGCATGCCGACACCCAGGAGCGTGAGCAGCGGCAGCATTGGCACGAGGAAGACCAGGTTGAAATACGGCGGCCCGACCGAAATCTTGCCGAGATCGAGTGCATCCATGAACAGCGGATACAGCGTACCGAGCAGGATCAGCGCCAGCGCCGCCACCAGCAGCGCATTGTTCAGGAGAAGAAAACTCTCGCGCGAAGTCAGCTCGAAGCCGGCCGCGGATTTTAGCCTTGGCGCGCGCCACGCATACAACAGCAGCGCCCCGCCGATGACGATAGTCAGGAAAGCCAGAATGAAGACGCCTCGCCTCGGATCGGTCGCGAAAGCATGCACCGAGATCAGTACGCCGGAGCGCACCAGGAAGGTGCCGAGAAGCGAAAGAGAAAACGCAGTGACCGCGAGCAGCAGAGTCCAGCTCTTGAAAAGTCCTCGTTTTTCCGTAACAGCCAGTGAGTGGATAAGTGCGGTGCCCGCGAGCCAGGGCATGAAGGATGCGTTCTCGACCGGATCCCAGAACCACCAGCCGCCCCAGCCCAGCTCGTAGTAGGCCCACCAGCTGCCGAGTGCGATCCCGATGGTCAGGAAGAGCCAGGCTGCGAGCGTCCACGGCCGCGTCCAGCGTGCCCAGGAAGCATCGAGGCGGCCCTCCAGGAGCGTGGCGCATGCGAATGCAAACGCGACCGAGAATCCGACGTAGCCGCAATAGAGGATTGGGGGATGCACCGCGAGCGCGAAGTCCTGCAGCAGCGGATTGAGGTCAAGACCCTCCGACGCCGGTGGAATGAGGCGCTGGAACGGATTTGACGTCGTCAGCATGAATAGCTGGAAGCCGATGCTGATCAGTCCCAGGAAGCCGAGCACGCGACTTCGAAACGGCGTGTCCAGCGTGGTGCTGAAACCCGTCACAGCAAGTGACCAACCCGCAAGGCACAGCGACCAGAGCAGCAGCGAACCTTCATGCGCACCCCAGATCGCGGCGATACGGTAGAAGAGCGGCAGCTCGGAGTGCGAATTTCTGGCCACATAGAGCACCGAGAAATCACGTTCGACGAAGGCCCAGGCGAGCGCGCCGAACGCTAACGCGATGAAGACGAACTGGCCTGCGACGGCCGAGCGGCCGGCCGCCATCCACGCGGCATTCCCCCGGGCTGCGCCACCGAAATTGAACACGGCCTGCGCGACGGACAACAACAGCGCCAAGATCAGCGCGAACTGGCCGAGTTCCGGAATCATGGTGACACCCTTGTCGGCGTCGGCGTGTGAAGCGACTCCGCAACTTCCGGCGGCATGTAGTTCTCGTCGTGCTTTGCGAGCACCTCATCCGCCACGAACTCGCCCGATGGCGTCATCCTGCCGTGCGCAACGACTCCTTTCCCTTCGTGGAATAGGTCCGGCAACAGGCCTTCGTATCGCACCGGGACCGAGTGCTGATAATCCGTGACCACGAAGTGCACCTCCAGCGTTCCCTCCGTGCGTTTCAGGCTTCCTTCGGTGACCATACCGCCGATCCGGAATGTCCTGCCGCTCGGCGCATCGCCCGCAATGACTTGAGAAGGATTGTAGAAATACAGCAGGTTGTCCTGGAAGGCGAGCATTGCGAGGGCCGTAGCCGCACCGACGCCGGCGACGATCGCAACTACCGCGAGCAGCCGCTTGCGCCGGGGCGTCAAAGTCTGACTCTCCGCGCCGCCGCGTGCCGCAGTGCTCGCTCGCGCGCGACCGCGTGCAGCCGTCTCGCGGCGAGGATGTTCCAGGCAAGTACGATCCCGGCCAGCGCAAAGCAAGGCCAGACGAAAGCGGCATATCGCCCCATGTGGAGGAAATGGCTCATCGCACCAGCTCCGCCCTGAGCCAGGAGGCGTCGCGCTCGCGCAGCAGGATTTCGCCTCTAAGGCGCAGCAGCAAAACTACCCCGAAGTAAAACGTGAACCCCAGCAGCATGGCCAGCAAGGGCCAGAGCATGTCACCGGTCATGGATGGCTTCCCGATCTTCGTCAGCGTGGATTCCTGGTGCAGCGTATTCCACCAGTACACGGAGTAGTGAATGACAGGAAGGTTCACGACGCCCACAATCGCAAGCACCGCGGAAGCGCGATCGGCGCGGTCGCGGTCGTCGATTGAAGCGCGAAGCGCCACGATGCCTGCATACAGGAATAGCAGAAGGAGTTCCGACGTCAAACGCGCGTCCCAGACCCACCAGGTTCCCCACATGGGCTTGCCCCAGATCGATCCGGTGACGAGCGCAAGGATGGTGAATGACGCGCCGATCGGCGCCGAGGCCGCAGCAACGGCATGCGCGAGCTTGATGCGCCAAATGAGCCCGATCGCCGCCGCGACCGCCATAGTCGCGTACACGAACATCGATAGCCAGGCACTCGGCGCATGCACGTATACGATGCGAAACGCGTCCCCCTGCTGATAATCCGCGGGTGCAAGCACCAGCCCGCCGTATAGACCGGTACCGATCAATAGTAACGCCGGCCAGCCGAACCAGGGCACGAGCTGTCCCGCAATCCGGTATGCGTGCGGCGGAGAGGCGAGCTTGTGGAACCAGGTCCAGTTCATTCCTTCACTCCGCGCTGATGCGCAACGCAGCCGCGACGGCAGGCGGAGCGAGTGTCAGGGCAAGCACCATCATTGCAGCGAGCAACAACAATGGCCCGCGGGCGCTGTCTCCATGGATCGACAGATCCACCGCGCGTGCCCCGAATATCAGGGCTGGCATCGCCAGCGGCAGAATAAGTAAGCCCAGCAGCAAACTGCCACGCCGCAGGCCCAACGTCAGCGCGGAACCGATCGCGCCGAGGGCGCTCAGTATCCCGGTGCCGAAAACGAGGGACAGGACCAGCGTGCAGGTTGCCTCGAAAGGCATGCCCAGGCCCATCGCCACGAACGGCGACAGCAGCACGAGCGGCAGGCCGCAGACCGTCCAGTGCGCCAGGCCCTTGGCCAACGCGAGGATAGCGAGCGGCTGGCCCGAAAGCAGCATTTGCTCCAGCGTGCCGTCGGTGTAGTCGCCGCGAAACAGGAGTTCGAGCCCGAGAAGTGACGCAAGCAGCGCAGCGACCCACAGCGCGCCACCTGCGATCTGCCTGAGCTCCGTGAGATCCGGACCCAACGCGAGCGGAAATAGCGTCGTGACCATCACGAAAAAGATGAGTGGCTGCGCAATCTGTCCCCAATGGCGAAGCGCCAACAACAGGTCGCGGCGGTACGTCATGATCGAAGCCTTAAATAATCCAGTCCGGGCCATCACGTGAGTTCTACGCGGCGAGGACTGTGGTTCGGGATCGCGGGCGGCTGGTGCGCGGCGATCAACGCCGCGCCGCCCGCATCCAGATGGCGGCCAATTTCGGCAGAGACGAGTACCGCGCCGGCCGTGTCGAGATTCGTGTAGGGCTCGTCGAGGATCCACAGCGGCGCCGCCGATAGCAGGACGCGCGCCATGGCGAGGCGTCGCCGTTGGCCCGCAGACAGCAAACCCGCAGGCTGGTCCTCCGCTGGCCCGAGCCCCATGCGGGCCAGAGCGCTTTCGATCTCGATGTCGTCGACGTGGCGACGAAGGCCTACTTCAAAGGCAAGGTTTTCTTGCGGCGTCAATTCAGGCTTCAGACCGTCGCTATGCGCGAGGTAACTCAAGCACGAACTCCAGGCGTCGCGTTGCGCGCGCGTCTCGCGTCCGGCCCACTTGACGGTCCCTTGTTCCGGCGTCATCAGGCCTGCGATGACGCGCAGAAGCGTCGTCTTGCCGGCGCCGTTGGCACCGGTGATGTGTGCGGCCTGCCCCTCCTGCACACGTAACGAGACGCCGCGCAGCACGTGGCGCTCGCCCCGCCACACGTGGATTTCTTCAGCGGAAAGTCCTGTAAAATTAAGAGCTTGCAATCAGAAATGCCACTCGACCAGAAGGCCGCCCGCAATATAGCAGACTAGCGAGTGCGCACCAGAGTCACCGTCGAAACCGGTCTCGCTTGGGCTCGCTGCATCGGCGACGCGTACCCGGACGTTACTTCCCGCGTGTCAACCGACACCGCGAAAGTCGCCATTTCCTCTCGAGGCCACCTTTGACGGCGTCGACGACAGCCACATCTGGTACATCGACACGATCCACATGAACGCAAAGCACAGGCCCATGGTCGCGCCGGCGCACATCACGACCCAGGCAAACGGGTGATAGAGCTTGGTGAAATACCAGGAGCTGACGTCCAACATGACCGCCACGAATGGCAGGACAATGACGGTGCACTTGAACCACACCGGACGGACATAAGCGTGACTGAAAATGAGTCCCAGGATGAAGAAAATAAAACTGATTCCGAACAGGTGGATATGGGACACGCGCACCAGCGTGAAGATGTCGGTACCCGTATCCTGCTTGGTCACCGTCAACAGGTTGTCGTACCCGCTCAGATTCACGAGATGCGGATTGCTGCCATCGTGGCAACCCATGCAACGCTCGTCGAGCACCGGCCTGATGACCGACTCGTATTGGGAGTGATCGGCGCCTTTCTGGACCCATTGGATCATTGTCTTTAGTTCATCCGCCGGCAGCATCGTCGACATCGGCCCTCGCAGCGCCGCTTCAAGGCGCGAAGCCTCGCCGCTCCCTGTATACGCGATGACGAGATCCTGGTAGGAAAGCGAACTCGAATCACCATCGCGCCCCGAATAAGTGTGGAACAGGTAGATCAGCGCGAACAGGTAGCCGACGCTCAATATGATCAGCACGGCGGTGTAGAGCGCGCGCAAGCTGTATGGCAGCTCCGTATAGTGGTGGTAGAGCCGATGCAGCGGCACGTCGCTCATTGTCGATTCCGTTTCATGTTCCAGGCTCGCGCTTCACGGCCGAGTGAGGACTATTGTGCCCCGGGCAACCTGACGTAGACGACGGCGCGAGCTGATTGGCTTGCATAGTGTTCGGCAAGCATGCGCGCATCGGTCGCGGTCAGCATCGTTGACATGGCCGCCATTGCCGGGCTCTTGCGGTCGCCATTACGGTAATCGTTCAGCGCCTTTTCCAGATAGTCCGCGCGTTGCGCCGCGAGCGCCGGCACACGCGGATCGCTGCTGTTCCCGTTGACCCCATGACAACGGTCGCAACGCTCGGCCCAGCCAGCCGGCCCGGGAGTCTGACCTGGTGTGGGTGACTGTGGAGGCAGGCTGGCGTAATAAGCCGCAAGATCCGTGACGCTTGCATCACCGACCGCCGTCGCGGGCCCTGCCATCGCCGGTTCCGCGCGCGATCCGTCCCGGTAGGCGCGCATTGCCGAGACGAAATACTGAGCATCCTGGCCGGCGAGGCTTGGCGCAGTTCCCGTGCTGACTCCTGCCGCGCCGTGGCACGCGGCGCATTGCGCCGCCGCGGCTTTGCCTGCGGTCGGATTGCCCGCTGCCGGGGACTTGGCCCTTCCCGGTGTCTGCCGGGAGTAAAAAAGCGCGATATTGCCCATGTCGGCCTCGCCAAGACCGGCTACCAAGGCTTTCATGGTGTCATGCCTGCGCTGCCCGCTCTTGTAGGCGTTCATCGCCACGACAAGATACGCGGGCGCGAGTCCGACCAGGCTTGGCATGCCCGGAATTTGACTGATTCCCATTTCGCCATGACAGGCGGCGCACCCCACCGAGGCGTTCTGACCTGCCTTGACGGGATCGAGTGCGGGCGCGGCTGGTTTGCCGGTCGCGCCTGGACCGGGCTGCGCCGGGTCCAGGGTTGAATACCAGGCCGCTGCTTTCATGAGGGCATCGTCACTCAGGAACCGCACCGCGTCGGTCATCATGCCCTGGCCTCGCGTGCCTGCCTTGTAGGCTCGCAGTGCCGCGTGCAAGTAAACGGCCCGCTGGCCTGCCAGGTGCGGCACGCCCTTGGCGTTACCGACGCCGCGCGGGCCATGACAGCGAGCACATGTCGTGTCGGCCAGGCGCTTGCCCTCCGCTGCATCCTGCGACGTCGCGAAGGCGGCACGGAAATCGTCGCCGGTTCCCGGGCTCACCGTCTGCGTTGCGGCAGGTTCGGCCGGCGACGCAGCAATTGCCATGACCACAGCCGCCAGGACCCGCCACGCTCCCCTCACGTCAAGGTCTCGAGTCATCGCCGCCTTCCTGCGCGGACTCCCGCAAGCCCCGACATACTATCCAAAAGCGGCGGGCAGGAATCAGCCGATTCGGCAATGCGGGCGCGGCCGTCGGCGGCTCAAACATAATCATGCGAACTCGGATATATTCCGAAGCTGGGACATGCGGATGAGCGGCAAGGAGAGTGACATGAGACGGCCGGAATTACTGATTGCATTTGCGGCGGTCGCGACGCTGGTGGCGGGGTCCGCTATCGCCGACGGCAAGGCGGTTTGGGAAAAGAATTGCGCGGGTTGCCATTCCATGCTGGCACCGAAAGCCGACGACAAAGCGGCCTGGGCCCCGTTAGTCAAGCTGGGGGCCGAACAGGTGGCTGCCGTCGTCATCAAGGGCAAGGGTGCCATGCCCCCGAAAGGTGGCGCGGCGTCCGAGGCTGACGCCAAGGCTGCGGTCGAATATATCCTTGGCCAGATGAAGTAGATTGCGGGCGCGGTGAGCGCGGGAGGAATGCGAATGAGCCGGCTAGCCCGTGATTTCGCAGCGGTCGTCTCCTCGCTTGCAACTCTCAGTGCCTGCTCGCCGAACAATGTCAGTTTCCGCTCGGACGTCGAGCCGATTCTCGACAAGAATTGCAGGGAATGCCATGTGCCCGGTGGGGCCGGTTACGCCGCAAGCGGCTTCGACATGAGCAGCTACGAGACCTTTATGAAGGGCGGCAAGTTCGGGTCTTATATCGAGCCCGGTGATCCGCTGGGAAGCAACCTGATCCGGCTCGTCGAGGGCAAGGCGGATCCCTCGATCAACATGCCGCACGGGCGCAAGAAGCTCGAGGACCGGGAGATCGAAGTGCTCAGGGTCTGGGTGCTGGAAGGCGCAAAGAACAACTGAGTGAGCGCGCTTTTCAGGCGATGAAGCTGCAAGCGCTAACTCGACCGGCGGTCGCATGGATTGTCGGGGCCGCCCTCAGTCTGTCGCTCGCGCCTCGCGCCATAGCATCGATTCAGACAACGGTCGTTGCTGCGGCCGGCGCCAGCGTCGCAGGCGCGGACAATTCAGTTTGCCTCGCATGCCATGGCAACGAAGGCTTCGCCATGCCAGGCCCGGACGGCAAGATCCGCTCCTTGCACGTGATTCGGGAAAAATTCGAATCCAGCGTGCATGGCAAACAGTTGTGCATCGGTTGCCACAAGGACATTACGACGATCCCGCACCAGACGAACGGCCGCTTCAAGGTCGGATGCGTGCAGTGCCACGAGAGTCTGTGGATGGAGGCGCAACGAAACGGGGCGACCGGCGATGCTGGAAAGCTCGCCTTGGTCAAGCTGCAAATCGACCGCTACATGAAGTCCGTCCATGCGCGACCGAACATCGAGGACCAGTCGCGCACGAATGCCACCTGTTACGACTGTCATGACGCTCACTATGTCTACCCGCAAGGCAGCGCGGTAAGGGCCGCGTGGCGCCTCAACATTCCCAATACGTGTGGCAAGTGCCACGCAAAGCAACTGGAAGAATACGCCGGCTCGGTGCACGGGCGGGAAGTCCTGCAGATGGGTAACCCGCAGGCGGCGATTTGTTCAGATTGCCATACGACCCATGATGTCGAAGTCCCTGCGATGGATGCGACGCGCCTCGTCATCACGAGGAACTGCGGGCATTGCCATCAGGACAGTTTCAAGTCCTATGCTCAGACCTATCATGGCCAGGTCAACCGCCTGGGCTATGCGTACACGGCCAAGTGCTTTGATTGCCACGGCAGCCATGGGATCCAGCGCGTCGACGATCCGAAGTCGACCGTGCATCCTGCCAATCGCCTTCGGACTTGCAGAAAATGTCACGCGGGGGCGACTGCCGGTTTCGTGACTTTCGAGCCGCATGCCACGACCGATGACTTTGAGCGCTATCCACGCATGTGGATTGCCTCGAAGTTCATGACGACCCTGATTGTCGGCGTCTTTCTGTTCTTCTGGACGCATTCCGCGCTGTGGTTCTATCGGGAATACAAGGACCGCCAGTCGCGGAAGTTGCGTCCGCACGTGCAGGTAAGCGAGTTGCCACGCTGGCAGGGCCGATACTACCGTCGTTTCAGCATTGGCTGGCGTCTGCTCCACCTGGTCTTCGCGGTGGCGCTGATGATCCTTTCCCTGACAGGCATGGCCGCGTTCTACGCGGGAACGAGCTGGGCAGTCGCAGTGATGCAGGCACTGGGTGGCCCGAAATCTGCCGCGATGATTCACAGGGTGGCCGCGGTCGTCATACTCAGCCTGTTCATTGGCCACGTGCTCTACCTGGTCATCCGCCTGGCGCCACGACTGAGAACATTCGATTGGTTTGGGCACGCCTCGCTGGTGCCGAGCCTGCAGGACCTGCGGGACATTCGCGCGATGTTCCGGTGGTTCTTCGGCAAGGCGCCGCGGCCGGTATTCGGGCGTTGGACCTATTGGGAAAGGTTCGACTACTGGGCCCCGTTCTGGGGACTCGCGATCGTCGGCGGTAGCGGCCTCATTATGTGGTTCAAGGAATGGGCCGCGGCCGTCTGGCCGGGCTGGGTCTTCAACCTCGCCGCCCTGGCACATGGCGAAGAGGCCTTTCTCGCGATCCTTTTCCTGTTCACCGTGCATTTCTTCAACAATCATTTCAGGCCGGATCGTTTCCCGCCCCCGGACATTTCAATGTTCACGGGTTCCGTGCCGCTGGAAGAGTTCAGGCGCGAGCACACCCTGGAATACGATGAACTCGTCGCAACGGGGGAACTCGAGCGCTACCTTGTGGATGTTCCTTCGCGCGCGATGACGCTGGGGTCAAGGATCCTGGGCATCGTACTGCTCGCATTCGGGCTGACGCTGCTGGTGCTCGTGCTGGTCGGATTCGTCAGTAGCATTGCCGGGAACGGGTGACGGTGTAGTATCAGGACTACAGGCGCGCATTGGAGCCGGTCGTCCGAGTGCCGGGAATCCAGATGAATCAGTTCTCGTTCGCATTGGCCGTTTCATTGGTCCTGATCGGATGTTCGGGGAAGGATCGTGATACCGGGGACCGCGCAGCCGACGCGATGCCGGCAGCCAACATAGAGGCTGGCAAATCGCTTGCGGAGCGGGAATGCAAAGGTTGCCATGGACTGGATGGCAAGAGTGGTGCGCCCGGCATCCCGAATCTGGCAGCGCAAGATGAGGCGTACCTCCTCGCCTCAATCAAGGCGTATCGAACTGGTACGCGTACTCATGCCGCCCTGCGCGACATGGCTACACGATTGAGCGAGGACCAGCTGCGGAATGTCGTCGGATTTTACGCCCGCCTTCCGCCCATCCAGTCAAAAGCCGAGGACGGTACACAGCGATTTCTGCCGTATGAGAATGGCAGGGCAATCGCCGCCGAGTGCGCCCGATGCCACGGCTCGGACGGCAATTCAACGACTCCCGGTGTGCCGAGCCTGGCCGGCCAGCAACCTCATTATCTGGTCGTTGCAGCTCACGAGTACCTGAACGGGGTTCGGAAGACCGACCCGATGCATGCCTTGTTGCGGCGGCTGGGCAAGCTGGATGTGGAGAGTGCGGCGCTCTATTTTGCGTCCCAGGACCCAGTGCAACGCAGCGCGCCGCCGTTTGGAGATCCGGCGGCGGGAGAGCCGCTGACTGCCGTGTGCGGCGGTTGCCATGGCTCCCGTGGCGCAAGCAGCGATGCGGCGACACCGAATCTGGCGGGCCAGGACCCCCGCTACTTGGTGGACGCCATCAAGGCATACCGCAAGAGCCGCCGCCACGCGGGCATGGCGGCTTACGTGGGCGACTTGAGCCAGCACGACATAGAGAACATCGCCGCTTTTTACGCGGTGCAAGAATCCGGACCCGCCGAGAAAGGCCAGACTCTCGTTCAGGAGTTGATCGAAAAGTGCGATCATTGCCACGGGGACCACGTCGGAACCGCCGCCATGGCGATACCGAAGATCAGCGGGCAGGACAAGGACTACCTGATCATGGCGCTGCGGGCTTACCGGGACGATCGCCGCAAGAGTTCGATGATGCACAACATGAGCCTGCCCTACAGCGATTCCGTTATCGAAAGCGTTGCCTCGTATTATTCGAGCCAGCCGGCAAGGTAGTTTTCGTTTTGCACAGGCGCGTTGCGATAAATTCGGAAGTTGATTGAGATCAAGTGTGATTCATCCTCCATCCATTACTCTGAGCCGCCAGGGCACTTTCCTTCGGGATGTAGCCACAAGGCGGGCTGCCCGCACGGACTAAGGCATCTCTATGATCACAAAGCTTGGGGCCCGCCTGACGCTTGCCTTGCTCTTGGGATGCGCGGTCGCAGGCTGCAGTGACAGCGGGTCGACCGGCCCCACTGGTCCGGGAGGTCCTTCCGGCCCTCCGGGTCCGCCCGGCCCGCCCGGGACCGGCGGCGGCGGCGTTCCGATCGAAAGCGCCGAATCGATCAATATCACCGTCAACAGCGTGACGGTTCCCGCCGGCGGCGGCGCCCCGGTAGTCGAACTCACCCTGACGAACGACTTGAACCAGGGCCTCGTCGGGCTGTCGGCCGCGGACATTCGCTTCGTGCTGTCACAACTTTCGCCGGCTCCGGCGGGTAGCGGCGCATCCAGCGAGTGGCAGTCCTACGTGACGCGAGCGGATGGCGGCATTGCCGATGCGCAGGCCACGACCGAGACGGGCTCGTCGGGGACGTTCGTCGATAACAATGACGGCACCTATCAGTACACGTTTGCCTCCGCGCTGACCGCGTATCCTGCCGGGCCGGTATTTGACGCCTCGAAGACGCATCGCCTCGGCGTCGAGATCCGCAACCAGGCGCCAATCACGGGCAACGGCATTTTCGACTTCGTGCCGGCAGGTGGCGCCCCGACCTTCACGCGACTTATTGTCGACAACGACACCTGCAATGCCTGCCATGACGTGCTCAATTTCCACGGTGGCCCAAGGACTGACGTCACTTACTGCGTCACTTGCCACAACCCGTCGTCGATCGACGGGGACTCCGGCAATACCATCGACTTCAAGCGCCTGATCCACAGCATCCATTCCGCCAGGGCCGGCTATGAGATCATCGGATTCGGAAACGAGGTGCACGAATGGTCGGATGTCGAATTTCCGCAGGACGTGCGGAACTGCCAGACGTGTCACCAGGAGAGCGACGCGGACACGCCCCAGGCGAGCAATTACCGCACTGTGTCGAATCGCGCAGCTTGCGGCACCTGCCATTACGACGACGGCGATCCGCTGAATGGCGTGCATGACTTCGCAATCGAGAACGGCGTCCATCCAGGCGGCCTGACGTTCAGCGACGACACGCAATGCGTGGATTGCCACGGCCCGAACGCCACGGTGACCAACTCCGAGGGCAGGCTCGTGCAAGTCCCCGTCGCGCACGAAATCCGGACTGCAACCGCCGCCGCGGCGTTCCGGTTCAACATTGTCAGCATAGCGGGCACGGGCGTCGGGCAATTCCCCGCCGTGACCTTCTCGGTCACCGACCCGACCAATGGCGATGCGCCTTACAACATCCAGACGGATGCGCCTTTCACGGTCTGTGCGGGAGGTGCGAGCCGCCTGTCCGTCGACGTGGCCTGGAGCACGGCAGACTACACCAACCGGGACAGCGGACTTTCGCCGGCCCTTCCGATCCAGATGAATCCTCTGACGGCTTGCGGCGGCGCGTCGACCGACAATGGCGACGGCAGCTTTACCGTCACCTCGGCGACGGCGATACCGGCGGCGGCGGTCGGCACGGCGGCCGTGTCCATCGAGGGGCACCCGGCGCTCGATGCGAACAACGACACCGTCGTAGATCGCATCGCAGTGACCAATGCGGTCGCTTATTCGCCAATCACGGATGCCACAGCAGTGGCGCGCCGGGCCGTCGTCAATGTCGCGAAATGCGACGATTGCCACCACCAGCTTTCCCTGCATGGCAACAACCGCACTGACAAGCCGGAAGTCTGCGTAACCTGCCACAACCCGAACATGACGGACATCGGCCAGCGCGGAGGGGGAGCCTGCCTTGCGAACTTCGGCTCGGACGACCAGACAATCGACTTCAAGCGCATGATTCACGCCATCCATGCATCCGGTCATGACGGCGGTGGCCATGAGGGAGTCCCGTTCAACGTGTGCGGCTTCAATAGCAGCGCAATTACTTTTGAAGTTGGCTATCCCGGCCGTCTGATGAACTGCGAGGGATGTCACCTGGCAGACACCTACTACCCGGTCGATGCCGCCAAGGTCCTGGGTACGACGGTGGACGCAGGGGCGGACCTGACCTCGCCGACCGACGACGTGGTCATCTCGCCCAATTCGTCGGTCTGCTCCGCCTGTCATGTCAGTGATCTGGCCAAGCAGCACATGATCCAGAATGGCGGCGACTTCGGGGCGACGAAGGCAGCAGACAGCACGCTGATTTCGTCCGGTGTCGAAACTTGTGCGCTCTGCCATGGTCCGGGACGTGTCGCAGACGTCAAGGCGGTTCACGGGGTCGGTGCGTTCAGGTTCAACTGACGTCGCCTTGCGTCGGGGCACGTGACAGGTAGCACGAACCGCATGAACAGGCGATCGAAATCACTGTTCGCGGTACTCGTCGCCGGTGCCGCCGGCCTGCCGCTGCTGGTGCACGCGCAGTCGCCGGGTGCGTTCGCGGATGCGCCATATACACCGAATGGCGCCGATACGTGCCTTGCGTGCCACGCCACGCCCGAGGTCCTCGCCATTTTCCGGACCAAGCATGCCGTGCCGACGGATCCGCGCAGTCCCTTTGGCCACGGCCAACTGCAGTGCGAGTCCTGTCATGGGCCCGGCGGCACGCACGCGAGCATGCAGATGCAGGATGGCAAGCTGCCGCAGGTCATCCGCTTCGACAAGGATTCCACGGCCAGCGTCGAAACGCAGAACGGGGCGTGCCTCGGCTGTCATGAGAACGATGCAGGATTTGCATGGCACGGCGGGGCGCACGATGACCATCGCGTCACCTGTGCAGGCTGCCACCAGATCCATGCGGCCAGCGATGCGGTGCTGCGCACGTCCACGCAGGCAGGGAAGTGCTACGAATGTCATGCATTCAGGCGGAGCGATTCTCTGAAGGCATTCGCGCATCCGTTGCGTGAGGGAAAGATGGCTTGCACGGGCTGCCACAGCCCGCACGGGGCGACGACCGAGAACCTCCTCGTTCGCCAGACCGTCAACGAAACTTGTTACCAATGCCACGCCGAGAAGCGTGGTCCATTCCTGTGGGAGCACGCTCCGGTCGCGGAGGACTGCACGATCTGCCACAACCCGCATGGATCGAATCAGCCTGGCATGCTGGTCATGCGTGCGCCGTTGCTATGCCAGGGCTGCCATTCGCAGAGCGGGCACCCGAGCATCGCCCGGGACGCCGGGGGCCTCGCGAGCGGCACGCCCTCGGCCTATTTGCTGGGTCAGAGCTGCCTGAACTGTCATTCACAGGTGCACGGGTCCAATCACCCATCGGGATCACACCTGATGCGCTGACGATTTGAAACTGTGGCGTCGCGGTGGTCGAGGGGTCAGTGGGATGCAAAAAAGCGGTAGGGACATGTCCGGAGCCGTGGCTATCCTGGCGATTGTCGGGTCGATGTCGATTGCTCCAGTTTGCAGGGCCGCTCTGCCGGATACTTCCGGGTGGAAGTGCGAGCGATGCCCGTTCGAGCAGGGTTACCAGGCGGACATCAGGACCGGAGGCACCTATTCCAGCGCGGATTCCGCCAAATTTGGCGATGCGACCGGTTATGACCGGCAGGGCGGTTACCTGAATCTCGACGGCGACGGGCACTACGCGAGTGGGACCTATCGCCAGAACTGGCTGATCGAAGATCTCGGACTCGATTCCCGCGTAGTCCGCGTCGATGGCGGCCGCGCCGGGTCATACGACTATCGACTCGGCTTCAGCCAGCTTCCCCGCCACCGGTTCGACACGACAAGTACGGTCTATTCCTATTCGCAGTCCGCGAACGGCCTGCTGGCCCTGCCTGCAGGCTGGACTTTCGCGGGTACGACGTCAGAGCTTACCGGCCTTGCAGCCAACCTCTTTTCGCAGGACATCGAAAGCGAACGCAGGACGCTCGAATTGGGTGGAAAGTACCTGCCAACGGCGCGGATTCGTCTGTTTGCCGACTATCGAAGACAGGAACACGCAGGCACTGAGATGGTCGGCGCGCCGTATTTCACGAACTCGAGCCTGCTGCCGCGCCGATTCGACTATGAGACCGACGAGATGGAGGCCGGCATTCGGTACGACGGTAGTTCCGGCTACCTGAAGTTCGCCTATTACGGATCGTTTTTCAGAGACAGCCACCTGGCAGTTCGTTGGGAAAGCCCGTTCCTGACGGCTCCTGGAGCCGAACAGGGAGCACTGGCTGATTCGCCAGACAACGACTTCCAGCAATTGTCGCTGACGGGCGGCTACCGGGCGGCCTTCCTGCACACTGACATCGCGTTTACGGCGGCGCTTGGACGAGGCAACCAGGACGATCCCTTGCTGCCTTACACGACCAATCCCAACCTCGCTGCAGGTCCCCTGCCCCGCGCCAGCCTGGACGCGGAAATCGACACGACCAATCTGGCTTTGACCGCCGTGTCGCGTCCATTTGAGCGGGCGCGCATGAAAGTCGCAATCCGGTACGACGAACGCGACAACCGGACCGCGCAAGTGCCTTGGACGCGAGTGATTGGCGACACGTTCCTTTCGGGCGAGACCGAGTTGAATGTTCCGTATGGCTTCGAGCGGCTGCGGCTGAATCTCAGCGCAGACTACGATTTGTTCGACTCCGTCAGAGTCGCGGCTGGCTACGACCGGACCGAGCTCGACCGGGATTTCCAGGAGGTGTCCGAACAGACGGAAGACACGGGTTGGGGCCGGGTGCAGTGGCAGCCCACACCGTACCTCGACATTGCAGCTCGTGGTGGCGTTTCCAGGCGCGAAGTCAACAGTTATGACCTGGCGCTCGCGGCGAGTCTCGACCAGAATCCGTTATTGCGGAAATTCAATCTTGCATATCGCTACCGTCAGTTCGGCGAACTATGGGCTACGGCGTCTCCACCCGATTGGCCGGTCGCCGTCTCCGCGCGGGCTTCATTTGCCGACGTGAGTTATTCGAGCACGGTTTTGGGATTGACCGACGGTGACGAGTTGCGTCTTGCCGCGGACGTCAGCTGGCCCGTGTCGGAGAAGGTGTTTGCCTACCTGACTGGGGGCTACGACGAGGTCAACACGCGCCAGTCAGGAAGCGCTGCGTTCTCCGGTCCCGACTGGCGAGCCGACCAGTCCGATGAGTTTTACGATTTCGGCGGAGGCATTCATGTCACAGGGATCGCCGGCAAGGTTGACCTGCAACTCGATTACACGCGGGCTCAGGGCACGACCCGCATCGATGTGAACGGCGGGAACAGCCCGGGCCGGTTCCCGGACCTGAAATCAACGCTTGATTCGCTAAGGGCGCGAATGGCGTATCACTGGTCCGAAAAGCTCGAAGTTGGGCTGCAGTTGCGATATGAGGCGCTCCCAACCGAAGACTGGGCGCTGCAAGGCGTAAACGTGGATACCCTGCCGACGATCCTGACCCTCGGCGCGCAACCCTACGACGACGCGGTCTGGCTCGTCGGACTGGATTTTCGATATCTTCTGGGCGACCGCTAGACGGGCATGACGCGACCTCGGGAGCCGCGCGAGGGCCTGGAGGCGGCCCCAAACTGTCGATCCATATACTTGGCACATGAAAGTAGAAAACTTGAGACGCATGCGCATCCCGGAATTCGCCTGGATGGTGGTCCTGGCCCTTCTCGTTTCAGCCTGCAGCGGCGCTAAGAACCCATCGGACGCGGCGGCGGTCACGGTCGCAAGCGACGCGTCCTCTCCAGCCGCGGCATCGACTGCCGGCGACGACGACACGCCCGACACGAGCGAGATGGGTCCCTACATCCTCGCAAAGATCAATGCTAATCCCGCTGTCGAAGGCAAGGCGACCCTCGTCGAATTCCGGCAGAAGTCGGTCTCGACGGAGGCGTTCGGCGAAAAGATGAAGTCCGCCGTCGTCGAGTTCGAAGGCGTCGTGGCCTTCAGTGACGACGTGTCCTGGAGCTGGCAGGGACCGACCAGGGCCGGCGCGCCGCAGAAGTTCGAAGCCCGCGCGGAATACATGGACCAGGGAAAGGGCTGGCAACTCGTCGAGCCGCTCGGCATCTATCCGCTCTAGGCCTCGAAATCAACTTTTCGAAGGGCAGCGCCTCAAGCGTAAGCAACTCGTGCTTATTTTTCGGGCAGGAAATCCGATGCAAACAGCGAGGGCCGCGTTGTCGATGGCGGTACTGTCATTGCTTCCAGCCAGCGCAGTGGCCGGTCAAGAGTCGACATCTGAGGCGGCCCGACAACTTGAACTCGGGTCCGGCGACAGCACACTCGATGCCGTCACGGTTACGGCCAAGAGGCGACGCGAGATACTCAAGCAGCGGATCAGCAAGTTTGTCTCCTCGGTAGCGATTCAATCGCACACTGAGTCGCTGGCCCGTTGGCAAGTGCCGATTTGCCCTCTGGTGGCTGGAGCTTCGCGTGGCAATGGTGAGTATATCCAAGGGCGCGTATCGCAGATCGCAACGGATGCCGCCGTTCCACTCGCAGCGCGAGATTGTCGTCCTAACTTTGTCATTGTCCTGACGCCGGAGCCGGAACGGCTCCTGAGGAATTGGTGGGCTCAAAGCCCGCGGCTGTTCAACAAGGAAAGAGGACTAGGTGGAATAAACCACTTCATCGAGTCAGAAGACGCGATACGTGCCTGGTACAACGCCTGTTCCGTGTCACCGGGATTGGCAAAAACCTTCGTCATGAAAGGCGGCCCAAATTGCAACACGGGCTCAATTGGTTCGAGACTCTCCTGGGAAGCCGTGAGGTCAATCTATTCAGTCATAGTAGTAGTCAATCTGGCGCGCATGAAAGGCCTGAATGTCGGACAAATCGCTGACTATGTCGCCATGATCGGACTTGCTCAAATACGAAGGGACTCCGAGCTGAGCGATCTCCCCACGATCTTGAACCTCTTTGCAGAAACCGGCGGCGCGAAACCGCAGGGATTGAGCAGTTGGGACAGGTCATTCCTCAAGTCGCTGTATGGCACGGAATCAGGCAACATTACCCAAGTTTCTCAAATCAAGAATGGCATGCAGCGGGATCTCTCGCCGTAAGCGGAAGGATTTCACGAATCTGGTGCCCCGGGCAGGACTCGAACCTGCAAGGCCTTGCGGCCAACGGATTTTAAGTCCGTAGCGTCTACCCATTCCGCCACCGGGGCTCCGCCGGATCGTACTCGACCGTGCGAGTCTCGCCGACAGGGCAGCGAATTTCTACCTTGGCCCGGCCAGAGAAAGCGCGGAAATGTCTCAGTCTGGCGGGCTTTACCTGCACAGCCGAGTTGGCCCGCGCCATGGCCAAAAAAACATAGGTCCGTTGCGCCTCTTTTGGGAAGGACGCCGCACCGGTACGTCGCTTTGCAGATATTTCCATGCCTTTCTGGCGGTTACATCCGATAGTTGTCGCCGGTCCGCGCTCGCCGGGCTGCGCCTGTGAGCCGGTGGCACCGGCCGCGGAGCGCCGGCCGGGCTTCGGTGACACAAAACGGTAACGTTTGCGCTATTAAATCTCCGCAGCCAAATCTGGCTTGACCATTAGCGGAGTTTCAAAGATGACCAGGAAAGCCTTCGCGGCTCCACTTGCTGTCGCATGTTTCGGCGCCCTGACCGCGTTGCCTGCGGCGGCCGCCGACGAGGAGACCACGACGATCAATGGCAGGATGTACGCGGATTTCACCAACTATGACCTGAGGAATGACGGCGTCGATTCTGCGACGAATGGCGTCGGTATCGACGTCAAGCGCTTCTATCTCGGCGCGACACACAAGTTCGACGATATCTGGTCAGTCAATGTCACGACCGATTTCAATTACGTCAGCAATGACGGCGAGACCCAGGTCTACATCAAGAAAGCCTACGTACAGGCGAAGATTTCCGACGCATTCGTCGTTCGCGCGGGATCGGCAGATCTCCCATGGGTTCCTTTCGCTGAAGGCCTCTATGGCTATCGCTTCGTCGAGAATGTGCTCGTTGACCGGCTGAAGTTCGGCACCTCGGCCGACTGGGGCTTGCATGCCGGGGGAAAGGTCGCCGACGGCAAATTCGACTACGGAGTGGCGGTCATAAACGGCGCGGGCTACAAGAATCCGACGCGGTCGAATAGCGTCGACGTGGAGGCACGCATCGCGTTCATGCCAGTGAAGGGGCTGACGATTGCCATAGGCGGCTACTCTGGCAAGCTCGGCAAGGATGTGGAGGGCAGCGCAACCCCGGCGTTGCATACAGCGGACCGCACGGATGCTCTCGTTGCATACGTGAATGGGCCGTTGCGGCTCGGCGCGGAATATTTCGAGGCCAAGAACTGGGCGCAGGTGACAAGCGTCGCGACCGACAAAGCCGACGGCTATTCCCTCTGGGGCTCGTATAATTTCACGGAGAAGGTTGGCGTGTTCGCACGTGGAGATTCCGCGAAGACCAGCAAGGATCTCAACCCGGATCTCAAGGACGAGTATTTCGACGCGGGCCTTATCTACCATGCGCGCAAGAACATTGACCTTGCATTCGTTTACAAGCATGAAAAGGTGGACGGCGGCGGCACGGTGAGCACAAGCAACGGCACCATCGGCGGACTGGTCGACGGCAAATACGACGAAGTCGGTGTGTGGGCCCAGGTGCAGTTCTAAATTTCCTGAGGAGCGAAGCAATGCATTCAATCAAATTCAAGTTACTCGCTGCGGCAGCCGCATTCGCGATCGGCGCTGTATCGCAGGCCGCGGACATTTCGGGCGCCGGCGCCACCTTCCCGTACCCGGTCTATGCCAAGTGGGCGGACGCCTACAAAAAAGAGACCGGCATCGGCCTCAACTACCAGTCGATCGGCTCCGGTGGAGGCATCAAGCAGATCAAGGCCAAGACCGTGACTTTCGGCGCATCTGACATGCCGCTTAAGCCTGATGACCTCAAGGAGGCGGGCCTGGTCCAGTTTCCGATGATCATCGGCGGCGTCGTGCCGGTCGTGAACGTGCCGGGCGTTGGCGCAGGGCAGTTGACGCTAGACGGCGCCACCATCGCCAGCATGTACATGGGCGAGATTGCCAAGTGGAATGACGCCCGCATCCGCAAGCTGAATCCGACGCTCAAATTGCCGGATCTCGCGATCGCTCCGATCTATCGTTCCGACGGCTCAGGCACGAATTTCCTGTTCAGCGACTATCTCTCCAAGAGAAGCCCGAAGTTCAAGGAAACAATCGGCGCCAACTCGTCGGTCCAGTGGCCGGTCGGTATCGGTGCCAAGGGCAACGAGGGCGTCGCCAACATGACCACGCAGACCGTAGGCGCCATCGGTTACGTCGAATACGCGTATGCCAAGCAGAACAAGATGGCGAATGCGCTCATGATGAACCGCGACGGGAAATCCGTCGCGCCCAAGGCTGAGGCCTTCCAGGCCGCGGCCGCCAGCGCCGATTGGTCCCATGCGCCCGGTTACTACCTCATCCTGACGGACCAGCCAGGCGCGGGCAGCTGGCCAATTACTGGAGCGAGCTTCATTCTCATCTACGGCGCACCGCCCGATGAGGCAGCGGCCGCGGAAGCGCTGAAGTTCTTCGACTGGTCCTACCGGAACGGCGCGGCGATGGCTGCGGAACTCGACTACGTGCCGCTGCCCGATGCGCTCATCAAGCAGATTCGCACCACCTGGAAGACTTCCATCAAGGGTGCACCTGCCGCGGCGATGAACTGACCCAGGGATTGGGACATTTGGCGGGTGCCGCCGAAGCCGTTTCGTTCATAATGTGTCACCCCGCGTTGGCCGCCCCCGATGTCGAGCGTCGAGGGCGGTCAACGCGTCCCTTGGGCAAAGACGCGGATGGCTGAAGCTTCAAGCACATTTCTCGTGGAATCCACGCGCTTTGCGCGCCAGCGTCTAGGCGAGCGTGTCTTCCAGGGTGCTTCTCTGGTCGCTGCGCTGCTCGTGCTGCTGCTTCTTGGAGGAGTGACCGTAACCCTGGTAGTTGGCGGCTGGCCCGCTCTGTCGCACTTCCGGCTCGGGTTCCTCACGCGTGAAGTCTGGAATCCTGTGACGGAGGATTTCGGTGCGCTGGCGCCGATCTACGGCACGCTGACGACCTCGTTGATCGCAATGCTGATTGCGGTGCCCGTCAGTTTCGGAGTTGCGATATTTCTTACGGAACTCGCGCCCAAATGGTTGAAGCGGCCAGTGGGCATCGCAATCGAACTTCTTGCCGGCGTGCCGAGCATCATCTACGGCATTTGGGGTCTGTTCGTGCTCGCGCCGATCCTGCAGCAAAAAGTGCAGCCCTGGCTCATCGATCATCTGAGTTCGGTTGATGTGGTAGGACCGCTGTTTCAGGGCCCGCCGTACGGCATCGGCATCCTGAGCGCTGGACTCGTGCTTGCCATCATGGTTCTACCCTTCATTGCATCCGTCATGCGCGATGTATTCGAGACCGTGCCCGACGTGCTGAAGGAATCCGCCTACGGGCTGGGCGCGACGACCTGGGAAGTGATCTGGAAAGTTGTGGTGCCCTATACGCGGACGGGCACGATCGGAGGAATCATGCTGGGTCTTGGCCGCGCGCTCGGCGAGACAATGGCCGTTACGTTTGTCATCGGCAATGCCCACCGTATCAGCGCCTCGATCCTCGCGCCGGGTACGACGATCTCCGCGGCGATCGCGAACGAGTTCACGGAAGCCGTGGGAGAACTCTACACGTCATCGCTGGTGGCGCTCGGGGTCCTGCTGTTCATCATCACTTTCGTCGTGATTGCCTGTGCGCGCCTGATGCTGTTGAGGCTCGGCCACAGAGCCCTGTCAACCGCATGAACCGCCTGCAAATCCGCAAGGTAAGGAGCGTGCTTGCGCTCGCTCTTTCGGTCGTCGCAACAGTGCTCGGACTGATCTGCCTCGGCGCCATCCTGTGGACATTGATCGGACATGGTCTTGCGGGCTTCTCGGCGTCGTTGTTCACTGAGATGACGCCCCCTCCGGGAGGCGCTGGTGGGCTGCTCAATGCGATCTATGGCAGCATTGTCATGACCGTCATCGGGATCCTGATCGGTGCGCCGATCGGCATTCTCGCGGGCACCTATCTTGCGGAATACGGGCGCTCGAGCGCACTCAGCACCGTCATTCGTTTCGTCAACGACGTGCTCCTGAGCGCGCCCTCGATCATTGTCGGACTCTTCGTCTACGAGCTGCTGGTGGTACGAATGGGTCACTTTTCGGCGCTGGCCGGTGCGGTCGCCCTCTCCGTCATCGCCATACCCGTGATGGTGCGCACGACCGAGGACATGTTGAATCTCGTGCCACAAGGCATGAAAGACGCATCGACCGCGCTTGGCGTGTACCACTGGCGGACGATTACACGGGTCATCTACCCGGCGGCTCGCGCCGGCATCGTGACCGGCCTGCTGCTCGCCATCGCACGTGTCAGCGGCGAGACGGCGCCGCTGCTGTTCACGTCCCTCAACAACCAGTTCTGGAGCACGAATCTCAATGCGCCGATGGCCAATCTGCCAGTCGTCATCTTCCAGTTCGCGCTGAGTCCGTACGACGATTGGCAGCAGCTCGCATGGTCGGGCGCGCTCCTGATCACTTTCACCATACTCGCACTCAGCATCGCCGCGCGTATCATCGTGTCGGCCGTCCAGGGCAAGAAGGGATGAACGACCTGGGCGAGCCGGTCACTGTGGCGGCGGCACTGGCCGCTGTGGTTCCGGCAGAGGGCATGCCAGAGACGAAGGTGGACATTCGTCACCTTGACTTCTACTACGGCGATCTTCACGCGCTGAAGGACATCAATCTCGGTTTGCCCGACCGGCGAATTACGGCATTCATTGGCCCATCGGGATGCGGCAAGTCGACCCTGCTGCGGACGCTGAACCGCATGTATGCGCTGTACCCGGGCCAGCGCGCCGAGGGCGAGATCCTGCTCGATGGGATCAATATTCTCGACTCGTCCGTTGATGTCGCGACCCTCAGGTTTCAGGGTCGGCATGGTGTTCCAGAAACCGACGCCGTTTCCCATGTCTGTATTCGAGAATGTCGCTTTCGGACTGCGCCTGTCGCAGCGCATGCCGCGTGCTGAACTGGAGGGCCGCGTCGAATCGGCGCTGCGGGACGCGGCGGTCTGGGACGAGGTCAAGGACAAGCTGGGAGACGACGGGCGCGGCCTGTCCGGTGGCCAACAGCAGCGCTTGTGCGTCGCACGGACGATCGCGGTCCAGCCCGAGGTCATTCTGCTCGATGAACCCACGGCGGCGCTCGACCCGATCTCCACATTGCGCGTTGAGGAAACGCTGCAGTCGCTGCGCGAGAAGTACTGCGTAGCCATTGTCACGCACAACCTGCAGCAGGCGGCGCGGATCTCGGATATCACGGCATTCATGTACCTCGGTGAACTGATCGAGGCGGGCCCCACGGCCCAGGTGTTCACGACGGCTCGCGATCGCCGCACGGATGAGTACGTGACCGGGCGATTCGGCTGAGAGGCAATTACGATGGAAGACTATGGGCGAACATCAGCCGGCGCAGGCGATCCACACCGCCGGCCCCGGGCCGGTCGACCTGCGAACCAGGCGCCTCGAGACGCATGGCAGTCGATGGGCTCGTAATCGGGAAAGGAGACGGTCGGGCTCCGCGGCGCTGCTCGATTCCAAGCTGCCGACTGAGACGCGTTGGAACGCCGACGCTCCCGGATCCCGTGTTTTCCTGCAGGCACGTGAGCGTGACCTATGACGGCAAGAGCGCAATCCAGGACGTGAGCATCGATGTTGGTCCGCGGCAGGTGCTCGCAATGATCGGCCCGTCCGGGTGCGGCAAGTCGACTTTCCTGCGCTGTCTCAACCGCATGAACGACCTGATTCCGGGTGCGCGGGTGACCGGGACAATCCTGCTCGACGGCTTTGACATTCATGCGAAGGAGCTCGATCCCGTGCGGCTGCGGGCGCGGGTCGGGATGATTTTCCAGAAGCCCAATCCATTTCCCAAGTCGATCTACGAAAACGTCGCCTATGGCCCGCGCTCGCACGGACTTGCCCGGAATCGCGCGGCGCTCGATGAGATCGTCGTTTCAAGCCTGCAGCGCGCCGGACTGTGGGAGGAAGTCAAGGATCGACTGGACAAGTCGGGCACGGGCCTGTCCGGCGGCCAGCAGCAGCGGCTATGCATCGCGCGGACAATTGCCATTCAACCCGAAGTCATCCTCATGGATGAACCGTGCTCTGCGCTCGATCCGAAAGCGACCGCGCGCATCGAGGACCTCATCTACGGGCTGAGCAGCAAGTATGCGATCGTCATCGTCACGCATTCCATGCAGCAGGCGGCGCGAGTATCTCAACGTACCGCGTATTTCCACATGGGCACGCTCGTCGAGGTCGGCGATACCGACCAGCTTTTCACCAATCCCCGTCACCGCCTGACCGAGGATTACATCACCGGCCGCTTCGGATAGCTGATTGAAGGTCGTATCAACAAGGCCTATGACGGGGCGCTGGCCGCGCTCCACATGCGCATCATTGCGATGGGCGGGCTCGCGCTCGAAGAGGGGCAGCTGGCGCTCATAGCGCGCCACCTGCAGTCGATCCAGCCGCAGGCCGCGGCAGAGGCGCCGGTGGCCCGAATTCCGTAGGTCCAGGCGGCGTTTCGCCCTGCCGGGCGACCGCGCCTTTCAGGGGCCCTGGCGCAGTCAGGCGGCTTTTGGAGGCTAGGGTCGGAATCGAAGGCCGCTAGAAGTAACTGATTCTGCGCAACTTCGCGCGACTGATTTTCCAGTTACCCCAGTACGTACCCCACCTTGCTGCAGGTAGCGCTGGCTGCCAGGTCAGCGTGTGGCTGCAATTACTCGGACTGCAACTACCCGAACCTCGCCAGCCATTCTAGCCTGCTCTGATAATGCCTTCGTGCGCAGCCGAGTTGAATGTCCGAGACACAAATCGCGTTGGTGGGTATTGGCTCTGACCCCGCTCGACTTCGTCAGGCCCAGCGACACGCGAAAGCACAAGGGCGCACTTACGAGTCGCTACGCGACTCAGTGCGCCTGGGGGCCGGCGTTTCCGCCTTGCCCCCAGGACCCCCCTGCAGTGCGGCCTGCAATCTCGGCCGTGTCGGGATCGTCGAGTTCCGGTACCGCCGGCTCACCTTGAGCACCGGGAGAGTGGTCGTTGCATATCGTTCCGCAGGCTGCCGATAGGCCCTTTCAAAATCTTACAAATGTAGCTACAATGTAGCGCATGAAAAACGCTGTCATTCGCGCCCGCATCGATCCCGAGCTCAAGGCCAACGCCCTCCGGGTGCTGGCCTCGTGCGGCCTCGAGCCGAGCGATGCCATCCGGCTGTTCCTACAGCAGGTGGTGGCACACCAGGGCATCCCGTTCGAGATCCGCAGCGCCAAGCGCGCGCCGTCGATGGCCGAGTTGCAGGTCCTTAAGCGCCAGTCGCAAAAACGCGATCACCGGATCGCTCGCTCGGTCGACGTGTCGAAGGGCCAGATGCTGCTGCTGCGCCCGGAGCGACTCCGCGGCGCCAAGGTTCGGTGGCCGAAGGCCAGTCTCGTGTGATCGACCCGGCCCGCGCACTGCTGGAGGCCGAACTCACTACCGAAGAGGTCGAACGGATCCTGCGAGTGTGCGGACCGCGCGCCCTGCTCGTGGGCGGGCAAGCCCTCGCCGCTTGGGCCGTGCACTATGGCATCCGGCCGGTCGGCGATCTTTCCCGTTCAGTGACCATGGACGCCGACTTCATCGGCACCAGCGATACCGCGCAGGCCCTTCAGCGCTCGCTCGGCCCGCCCTGGAAACTGCGCAAGGCCACGTTCGACGACGCCGGCGAACAAGTGGCGAAGGTGTATGCAACGGTGCCCGAGGAAGGCATCAAACAGGTCGATTTCCTCTCCGGGATTATTGGCCTCGACACCAAGGGCGTGCGCAAGCGCGCCTCGATAATCGCCCTTGCGGACGGCGTTACGGTCCAACTGCTGCATCCGCTCGACGTGCTCGAAAGCCGATTGCGCAATCTCGACGCCCTCCCTTCCAAGCGCAATGCCGTAGGCGTCGCACAGGCCCGTCTCGCCGTGAGCGTCGTGCGGGCATTCATCGAAAGCCACTTGGACTCGGGCGGCGATCCCCGAACGGTTCGTCAGGCCGTGAAGCGCGTAGAGAAGCTCGCCCTGGACACTCGGCTTTCCCATGTCGCTTTCACCTTCGAAATCGATGTGCTCGTCGCGATCCCCGTGAAGCGCATTGCCTATCCACGCTTCCACGAACAACAGTGGCCGAGAGTCCTCGCGCGGCTCGAACGCAAGCGCGAGAAATTCGTCGCCCTGCAAGCACGGTGCAAGGCCGCCAAGGGACGATAGCGGTTGTCGCCAGTCATGCTTCGAGTCGCGGCCGGACTTGGTGTCTGAATCCCCGAGTCCCTGTGGTCGATATTGACTGTCGCCCTGCCCGCCCACACGACGTACATGGAGGCGGAATCCGACAAGGGCGCACTTATGCAAACTCCGTTTGCGTGCGGTCAGGGCTCGAGTCTTACGGCCTCGCCCCGACACCGCCTCGGATGGCGCCTCCTGGGCGTGCCGCACGGAGCCCTTTGGCACCTGCGCTGCGACGTCGGTGCGACCCAAGCGCTAGTGCGCAGTAAGTCCAAACTCGACATGTCGCGGCTTGGCCGACGTTCATGGCGGTGGCGAATCGTGAAAACCAACAACCTCGCGACAATCGCTCCGCACGACTACAGTCCGCCGTCCAGGTCCGTGAACTGGTTCACGATCCGGCGGCGGGAACGCTGCAGCTTTCATGAAGGAGAGCAAAGCTATTTGCAAAGGATGAGCAAACACTACGACGAGATTTGCGTGGAGGTGATCATGCGCACCATCTCGATCCTTCTTGTGCTGCTCATTAGTGGTTGCGCCACTAACGGCTATGCGAAATTCTATACGAGCGCAACGGGCGTAACCCCAGAAGTAATCGCTTCAAATAGAAGTGGACCGCAGCCCGCAGTGCCAGAAGTTGCTCGTGCTGCTGAATTCGACGGCTTAGTTGACGCATACGCACGTAAAGGATACGCGGCGGTAGGCATTTCATCGTTTAGCAGCGGGCGTAATGAGCGTGACGGCGATGCAATTGAGCAAGGAAAACGAATCGGCGCCGACCTAGTGGTTGTCATCAATCCTGAGTACGTCGGGTCGCAGACGACTGCTATTCCAATCACGATTCCAACCACCACGACTTCACAGACCAGCGGTACCGCAACTGCATATGGCACCGGGGGTACGGCCACAGCATATGGGAATTCGACTACCACGACATATGGAAGCAGAACGACCTATGTTCCGATGACGGTCAATCGGTACGAATTTGGTGCCCTCTATTTTGTGAAGAGACGCTATTTACTGGGTGCGAATTACAGGGATCTCTCAGACGAGGAAAGGCGCCAGCTTCAATCGAACCGAGGCGCGTATGTAATCTCGGTTATAGATGATTCGCCCGCGTACGAGAGCGATATCCTTCCTGGAGATGTGATTGTCGCACTGAATGGGCAGGCAGCGAACGGTCAAGACGGACTCAGTGATTTGGTCAAGGCCAGTGAAGGGCGTGCCGTAGAGCTGACAATTATTCGACAGGGAATGCGGCTCACGAAATCGGTCGCCTTGCTGAAGTTCTAGTCAACGTTGGCACACGGCCGTACGTCCGTCAGGACGGGATCAAATGTCGTCCTCAGCCCGTTTCAATCTTGTCAAAGTCCCAACGTTTAGACTTACGAATATCGCACGCCTCTAATTCCGTGCCAGCCGCAGCAATTGCTGCCGCACCATGAGCAAGTTAGCCAGCGCAGCGCGACCTTCAGCCGATGCAAGTTCTTGGCCCGGCCGCGATGGCGGACCTTTTGGAAACCGAACACGCGCTTGAAATCGACTTCATGTGGAGGCTCAATAAAGCAGCCACCCATCCTGGCGAAAAAGCGCGCATCCAGATTAGCGGCTCCAAGAGCGGCACAGAAAACGAGTCGGCGTAACCAAGTTCCGGGACAAGAGAATGGATAACGGGTCCCTCTACTATCACCTAGACTCCGGCGGCGAGCGCACGAATCTTCAGCTCTTTGCCTTGAAGGAGGCCAAGCGAACTTGGCATGCATTGGCAATCGAAATGCAGGAGTACGGCGAAGACGTCGAAAATCTTAAGGAGCGCTGCGTCTTTGCGCTCGCAAGTCTAGGACTGAGCATTGCCCAGTTGCTTGGGCAGAACAATCCCACTCCCGAAGCCTCGGTCCCCGCGCCGCTAGAGATTTTTCGCACGTTCGTTCGGCATCATGGCCTTCCTGACGATCTCGTCGTGCGGTTCGAACGATTTAACTATTTTTACAACGGCTGTCGACACTTCGGAAAAACGACAACTGGTCGAGGCTACCGGTCCGTTGATGAATTGACATTCACTGTTGTGCGAGAGTGCTATGAATTTGGATTAGAGATCTGGTCAATCGTGATAGGTGTATTTCGCAGCCAACGGGATAGCGATCTTGAGGACTTCAATCTCGAAAACGTATGTGAGGGTTGGTAGAAGTCGCGTGCTTGACAATTGCTGGTTGCGATTGGCTGTCATGCAATCGGAGGTATCACTTACTTGCCCGAATCGAAGCGGCTCGTTGTTCAAAGACTTTTGCTTCCTGCTCCCTGCCCGTTTTCCTGTAAAGGGATGCCAGATTCTCAAGGCTCATCGCCACATAGGGATGCGTCGCGCCGAGTGCCTTCTCTAGAATCCCCAGCGACCGCTGGTAGAGCGGCTCAGCCTGTGCGTAGTTACCTTGAATCTCGTACAACGCTGCAAGATTGTTTAGGGTCGTCGCCACGTCAGGATGCTCCGGGCCAACGGCCTTCTCCTTGATCGCTAATGAGCGTTGGTAGAGCGGCTCGGCCTGCTCGTACTTGCCTTGATCTTTGTACAGAGCCGCGAGATTGTTCAGGCTCTGGGCTACGTCGGGATGCTCCGGACCGAAGACATTCTCTAGCACCGTCAGTGAGCGCTGGTAGACCGGCTCTGCCTGAGCGTATTTTCCCTGTTGGTGGTACAGCAAGCCAAGGTTGTTCAGGCTCGCTGCCACGTCGCGATGCGCCGGGCCGAGGGCATTCTCCCTGATCGCCAGCGCGCGCTTGAAAAGCGGCTCGGCCTGTGCATATTGACCTTGAGTACGGTAGAGCTCCGCGAGGTCGTTCAAGGTCTGGGCCACGTCGGGATGCGCCGGGCCTAGCGCCTCCTCCCTGATCGCTAGCGCGCGCTCGTAGAGCGGCTCAGCCGACGTGTATCGGCCTTGATTGACGTAGAGCAGCCCGAGGCCGTTCAGACTCTGCGCCAAATCGGGATGCACTGGGCCGAGGGTCTTCTCTCTGATCGCCAGCGCGCGCTGGTAGAGCTGCTCGGCCTGGGCGTGGCGGCTCTGGACTTCGTACATTGCCGCGAGGTTGTTCAGGCTCGCTGCCACGTCGGGATGCGCTGGGCCGAGGGACTTCTCTCTGATCGCCAGCGCGCGCTGGTAAAGCGGTTCGGCCTGCGCGTATTGGCCCTGTGTGTAGTAAAGCAAACCCAGAATGTTCAAACTTACTGCCACGTCCGGGTCGTTGGGTCCAACCGATTCCTCGGCGAGCTGGAGTGCTTTCCTCGCCACCACGACGGCGCGCTCATAGTGTCCTTGTTTGAACAGCAAAGTAGCCTCATCGTTGAGCGTCTTCCATTCGACTCCTTGAGCGCACGCGGCCATGCCGGTCCCAACCGCGAATAGCAGGAACGACGCCATGAATGCCTTCATTGACAACACTCCAGTATCCGGTCTGCGGGTGGCGATCCGCTCTCGAAATTAATGCCTAGTCAGAACAAGATTGTATGCGCTCGTTCGCACAACCCGCGATTGGACTCGGTCCAGTTCAAGTAGTATTCGCCCGACAGAGCGCGACACATTTCACATTTCAAATACATCGGGCGCGGCCTCGCCTACGTCGCTCGCCAGTGTAATTTACAGGAGAAGCGGTATCAGTAACCTTGACTGGCAGTTCCACGCGACTTGGCCACCGAAAGGCGGCTGAACATCTGAAACTTGGAAATGGGTTTGAGCATGAAGATCCACAAGATTGAGGCGGCCCAGCGGCAACTAGATGCTGCGACATCGTTATTCTTTTCTGGGGGAGATCCTTGTGCGGTGATTACATTGGCGGCGGCGTCAGAAGAGGTATTGGGTAACTATCTCGACGGAGCGTGGGTCAAGGACAACGAGGAAAGCATGTTTAGTCGAATGTATTTGGATGCAGTAAGTCGTGGCCTGGAGTTCAAGAATAGGCAAGAGTTCAGCCAGAAGTTAATCAACGTCACGAAGAATTCACTTAAGCACGCGGGCGCCCAAGAAGAGCAGCATGTTTCAATCAATCAGGAAGAAATGGTAATTCGCATAATGCTAGCCCTCATGAACTTTCAGATTGGAGCGCGCAGACCGTTTTCGGAGCCCATGAGCAGATTTGAAGTTTGGCTAAAAGCGAATCGAGCACACTATTTACAATCTAATGCGGTGTGAAACGCAGCAATGCAAGCATTTAGGTGCGTTCGAAATTCACACGCCTTCGGTTCGAACTGAGGAGGAGTAATAATGCGAGTTCTTTTCTACGTTGTGGTTGCGATTGTGTTCTCAAGCTGCGCAACCGCGGTGCGTCAATCGGATGCGCCGCTCAGCGAGTACGATAAGAACACAAAGTACGGCATTGAGCCGCGTCCGGATGGATTCGGGATCTCAATCTACTATTCCAGATATCAATTCATCCCGGAAAGTGATGCTGTGGCGACTGCGTGCAAGCAAGCCCTCACCTCAATCGCTTGGGAGCAGGCTGAGAAACAAGGGAAAGAGATCGTTCCGCTGAATGAGCAGGCGATCCGCATTTCAATGGGTAGGAATGGCATGACGGGCATTACATCGTGCAGTGCGTTCGCAACCGCGAAGTGGAAGTGACGCTTCCGTCACGTCAGTTAGCTGTTCAAGACTAAAGTCGATGTCGATCAAGGCCTTATCGATACTCTCGCAGCCTTTCGCACCGTGTCCAAGTAGTCGGCCCACGCCTGCATCATTCGTCGCCGCTCAGGCAAGTGCGCCGCCCGGTTGTACGAGGCCTTGACCTTGTTCTGTTCGCCGTGCGCGAGCTGGCGCTCGATCACATCGGAGTTGAAATCCAGTTCATGCAGCAAGGTTGAAGCCGTTGTCCGGAATCCGTGCCCGGTCATCTCGTGCTTGCCGTAGCCGAGTCCGCGCAGGGCAGCATTGATCGTGTTATCCGAGATGCATCGTGCGTCGCCCCGCAGTGACGGAAAAGCAAACTTCCCATTGCCGGATACTGCGAATTGCTCTCGCAGGACGGCAACAGCCTGGCGCGACAGCGGCACGATATGGTCCTGCTTCATCTTCATGCGGGCTGCGGGAATGCGCCACTCGCCCGCTTCGAGGTCGATTTCGGACCATTCAGCGCCGCGCAGCTCGCCCGGACGCAGGAACACGAGCGGCGCCAGGCGCAGCGCGGACATGACCGAGCTGAAACCGGCATAGCCGTCGATCGCGTTGAGCAACTTACCGACGTCTTTCGGATTCGTGGTGCGGCGTGGTGCCTCGTGCGGACGGAGATCAGGGCTCGCGCAGGTCCGCACTCGGGTCACGCTTCGCCCTGCCCGTAGCGATGGCGTAGCGGATCACGCGGCCGGCCAATGACCGGCAGCGGTGTGCCGTGTCATATCGCCCCTTGGCCTCGACCGTACGAAGCGCTGCCAGCAGGTCGGTCGGTTCAATGGCGTCGACGCGATGATTGCCGATCTTGGGATACAGGTAGGTCTTCAGCCGGGTGCGGAACTGCTCGGTCGTGTCGGCCGACAGGTCTCGCTGATTCGCCAGCCATTCTTCGGCGACGGCGCGGAAGGTATCGTCATCCGCCATGCGCTCGGCCCAGCGCTTGGCGCTTGGGTCGATGCCAGCCCTCAGCAGCTTGCGAAATTCATCACGATTATCCTCGGCCTCCTCGATCCCCACTTCCGGGAACTCGCCAAGCGACAGCGTCTTTTCCCGGCCCAGATATCGGTATCTGAAGCGCCACCAGCGGCGATCGCCGGCATGACGAGGATGAATAGCCCCTTGCCGCGATACAGCTTGTAGGGCTTCTGGCGCGGTACGGCGGCCTTGATCCTGGCTTTGGTCAGTTGGCTCAAAGTGGGGTAACTGATTTCTGCTAATTGCTGTTACCCCACTTTTCTACCCCTTCCGTCCTTGTTCGTCAATGTTCACGCTCGTTCATTAACGGTCGCATTTGCCGAGAAATAGCGGCATTCCTGCACAAATGCAGACAATCGTGAACAGTACGAGACAGGGTGATGGAGGCTAGGGTCGGAATCGAACCGGCGTACACGGCTTTGCAGGCCGCTGCATGACCACTCTGCCACCTAGCCTTGGCGGTCATTAAACACGAAACCCCGGGCGGGCGTCCCGGGGTTTCAGCAAATTATGCAGCTGGAAACGAGACTCGCAGAACGCTCTGTAGCCTATGCAGTACACAGCTTTGGCCGGCTTGATCAGTGACGTTACCCCGATTGTTACCCCTGCCGTAACCAACTGCGCGAGAAACCACAGCCCGCTCTCTCCAGGCCCCACACCGGGTTCAGATCTGAACCACCTTGAGTATCTCTTACAGCCCGAAGAAATCGTTCGGGTTCCTCGTATACAGAGGGATACCATTTGCGACGGCTGTCGATGCGATGAGCAGATCGGCAACTCAAGGGCGAGCTGATCGCCCCGCCGTTCTGGTCGCCGCGAAGATGCGGCCATAGATTCGCAAGGCTTCGGCATCGAACGGAAGCGGATCCCAGGTCGCAGCGGCCCACTGAAGTCGGTCTTGGCGTCGGGCTCGCTCGTCACCGTCGCTCGTGGCGTGAGGCCCAGCCGCCAGCTCGGCGCGGGTCACGGCGGCAATCGCGGCTTCCTCCGAAAACGCGTCAATCGCAATCAGATCGTGGTCGACGACCACACCGGTATCGAGCAACCCTCGCGACGCTTCAGGCATGTGCAAACTGGTTTGCCACCGCTTCCAAATCAGCTCGAGGCCGGTCCGCATCTACACGAACGGCCCGTCGCACCGCATCTCCCATGACGGACCGGTCGGCAACTTCACCATCGATCAGGCCTACGGTCATTACGTGGCGCGTGTCGTGCCCAAGTGCGACACGTAGAACGTTAAACCGATCGTCACCGATTCAATCATCGAGTTCGGCTATCGATATCGGTGCGCGCCCCTTTCGGAACATGTCTCGAATTAGACTGTTGCCACTCGACGTACGAAGCGCCCTCGTGGCCTCCGATGAGCGATACGTCCAGATCGACGTGGTATCCTCAGCAACTCACCCTCACCGGCCCCGACGTCGGCCGAGTGGCATCAGAAGTGTCCTCCAACAATGAAAACGACAACGACGACATAGCCGAGCTCCTTTCGGCGCTGGATCGGGGGAGCGAGGAAGCCCTCGGTGAGCTCGTAGTCGTCTTGTATCCGGAGCTGAAGAAGCTCGCCCATTTCCAACTTGCCAGAGAACGTCCGGGTCACACGCTGAACACGACCGCAATCGTTCATGAAGCTTTCGTGCGGCTCGCCTCCGGCGCCGCCCAATGGACCGATCGCAGTCACTTTTTGCGCGCCGCGGCGACCGTCATGCGACATTTGCTCGTCGACTACGCGCGCAAGAGGAGCGCAGAAAAACGAGGAGCCGGCCTGCCCCCGCTCACGCTGTCGGAGAACCAGTTCGCGTCCGACGACGACAGCGTGGCGGTGCTCATGCTGGATCGCGCTATTAAAGACATCGCGGAAATCGATCCGCGTCTCGCGCAGGTCATCGAATGCCGGTACTTCGCGGGATTGAGCGTGACCGATACTGCGCAAGCATTGGGCATGGCCGTGCGCACCGTGGAGCGCGCGTGCCAACGGGCTAAGGGGTATCTGGTCAACGCCATGGAGTCGCAGGCGACTTGAACGCGACACGCCGCAAGCTCGTCGACGACATATATAGCGCCGCCATTGGACTCGCCGGGCAGGAGCGCGAACGCTACACCACCGAGCAATGCGGGGATGACGAGGATCTGCGCCGGCAGGTCGACGCCCTATTGGAGGCATCGCAGCACTCGGATGACGATCTCGCCGAGCGCTTTTCGGACATCCGAGAGCGCGTATTGAAGTCAATCCTGGATGACGAAGAGGATGCCGAAGAGAATCTGGTTGGGCAACACATCAACAACTGGCTGCTGGAGAAGCGCATTGCGCGGGGCGGGCTCGCGACGGTCTACCTGGCCCGTCGCGACGACGGAGCCTTCGAACAGAAGGCAGCACTGAAAGTCCTGCGGCGCGGCCTGGACACGGACGACGTCATCGCCCGATTTCGTGCCGAGCGTCAGATTCTTTCGACGCTCGAGCACCCTGGCATCGCACAGATTCTCGATGGCGGCGCCCTCGTCGATGGGCGCCCGTACCTCGTGCTCGAATACATCGACGGCTCGCCGATCACCACGTATTGCACGACGACCAATGCAAACATCCGTGCACGCATCGTGCTGTTGAGAGAGGTTCTGCGCGCGCTGCATCACGCACACACTCATCTGGTTGTGCACCGGGACGTGAAGCCTACGAACATCCTGGTTTCCGCCGACGGTCATGTCGCGCTTCTCGACTTCGGCATTGCCAAGGTGCTGGATCCGCGATCTCTGCCCAGCATCGCAGTCATGACACACGCCGGCGTTTCCTTGCTGACGCCAGGCTACGCAAGCCCCGAGCAAAGAGCAGGCAAGACAGTCGGCACGGCATCGGATATCTATCAGGTGGGGCTCGTCATGTACGAGCTCTTGACGGGGCAGCGCCCTGGTGATGCGCCCCGAGAACCCCGTGCCATCGACCCGACGCCTCCCAGCCGCGTTCTGCGTGGCGGCCCACAACACAGGCTCGTGCGCGGCGATCTCGACGCCATCACGCTCAAGGCAATGCATGTCGATCCGGCGCAGCGCTACGCGTCGGCAGGCGAAATGGTCTCGGATCTCACTCGCTATCTCGATGGCCGGCCGGTCATCGCGAGACCCGATACGTTGCGCTATCGCGTTGCGAAACTCGCCGGACGTCGGCCGTGGCTGCTTCCCGTCATCGCGATTGGAATGCTGAGCGTGGCGGCGTACATCGTCACGCTCACGGCCTATTCGCGGCGGCTCGCCCGAGAGGAGCGGTTGTCGGCCGCTTCGCAGCAATTCATGGTCGAGTTGTTCCGCAGCCCGGATCCCTATGCACCGGCGGACCCGAAACAGGGCAGAGATATCACGGTCGTCGAAGCGCTGCAAATCGGTGAACGACGTCTACGAAGCGAGCTCGAGAACCAGCCTGAGCTCAAAGCGTCCTTGCTGGCGACCATTTCCGACGTCTACGTCAGCCTCGACCAAGGAGACGAGGCGATCAGGTTGCGGGAAGAAGCGCTTGGGCTCCAGCGAGCCATCTATGGCGAGCGCTCGCGCGAGGTCATTGCGAGCCTGAGGGTTCTCGGTGCTCAGTACCAGGCGAACGACGACCTGGAGCGAGCAAACAGCTTGTTCGACGAGCAACTCGCGTTGGCCAGGGAACTCTACGATGCTAACGATCCGGAGCTCGGATTGGCCGAGGTCGCGTCCGGCAGGCATCTGGATTCCAAAGGCAACGGTGAATCGGGCCGCGAACTCATGCTTTCGGGCGTCGCAAAGCTGCGGCATGCGCCCGAGGAGCATGCCCAGACGCTCATTTCGACCTTGATAGCGTTGGCCGAGCAAAACGGTATGGAGTCTGAGGAATCCGCGTTCCGGGCCATCGAGGAAGCCCAGGACGTGGCGAACTCCGTATTCGGATCGGATAGTCTGCAAGCCGCGCTGGTGCGCGTCCGGCTCGCATCCTCGATGACAATGTTCGGCGACTACGAGGGATCAGAGCGCAACTTTCGCGCGGCGATCCCGGTGCTCGAAGCGCGCCTCGGCGAAGAGCACAGCAGCACGCTGAGCACACTCAGCAATCTCGGCTATCTCTACAATCGGCGCCACGACTACGCAAACGCCGAGCGCATTCAGCGCGAGGTGCTCGCGCGGCAAATCAAGAAGCACGGGCCGATTCACCGCGCGGTTGCCGATAGTTATCAGAATCTGGCTGGCGCGATCACGCAACTGGGCCGCTATGACGAATCCATTCCACTACATCGCAAAGCCTATGAAATCTACAAAGCCGTGCTGAACGACGACAACTACATCATCGCATTTCCGCTGCTCTCCACGGCCTACGCGGAATTGCAGCGACACGATGCTTCGGCTGCGGAGGCGGCCGCGCGCGAAGCTCTGGGCCGGTTTCAGACGAGCGCGCCGGGAACATTTCTCGAAGGTGTGGCGCGTTGCCTGCTCGGTCTCTCGCTCGAGCAACAGGGCAGCAACCAGAAAGGAAAGGCGCTCGTCGAAAGCTCGCATGGGCTCATGATGACCGGGAGCATCCCCGACCCTTATCCGACGCTCTGCGGCGTGCCGAGACCTTAGACTTGCAGCACCCCCGCCGCTCCCAGCCCGCCACAGCGTGTGGCGGGCCCGCACCCTAACGACAGAAGGCAACGAACTTTAGTGGTGCCCAAGGCTCGGCAAATAAGCTGCAGCGAGCATGGGGACGAGTGTCGCGTGGCTTGGCGGTTCGACCCGAGTTCTGCGCTTTAGCAAATGAGGGGCCACGAATGCGTTCCTGGCCAAGCGGTTCGGCAGAACCCTGGAGGATACCCACATGCAAAGCAGTCTCATGATCAACGGCCGTACCCAACGGCGTCTCGGGTCGATAGCGGCGTTGCTGCTGATCGGCGGTCTGGCGGCCGCGCAGCCCGCCGCGGCGCAGCGGCCGGCGGTTCTCAGGTTGGCCCTGCCCGATGCGACGCATCGTGCGATAACAAGCGCCGCGGGCGCGTCGAAGGACGAGATCCGCCATAACGGCCTGACGCTGACCGTCGCCGGCGAGCTCGGAAAGGGCACCGCCAAAGCCGGCATCGTCGTCTATGCAGTAGCGCTGCAGGATGGCAAGGTCGTGAATCACTGGCAGTCCAATTCGCGGATGCCCATCCGTCCCGGGAGCAGCAAGATCCCAGGCGACCAGTTCATCCCAGGTGATCAGTTCATTCCCGGTGATCAGTTCCATGCCCTGGCCAGCGGCAAGACCGTGGCGGCCGCGGACGCACTGCGCGCCGTTCAATCGGGCTCCGCCTCGGCGCTGTCGCCGTTCTTCGATGCGAAGCAGCTCGGCCAGGTCACGGTGGTGTTCGTCGCCATCCCCACCTGCGCGGGCACCGACAGGGAGTGCGGGGAGACTCGCACGCAGCCGGTGGGAATGATGCCCGAAGTGTTCGGTGATCCCTGATGACAACGAGAATCCGCAGGAGACGCAGATGCGAAGCACACCCGTGATGACTGCCGCGCGCGCACACCGACTCGGCGCGCTGGGAGTGTTGCTGCTCAGTGGTTTGGCGGCCGCGTCGGCGGCCAGGGCCGGAGCGCCGGCGACGCTCGCCTTGGCCTTTCCCGACGCGACGCTGCGCGACATGCGCAGCGCCGCCGGTGCCGCGAACGATGCCGTTCATCGCAACGGGCTCGCGCTGACCGTCAGTGGCGAGCTCACGAAGAATTCCGGGATCACGATCTTTGCGCTCGAGGTGAAGGGCGGCCGGATCGTCAAGCGTTCGCAATCCGATTCGCCGCTCCCGGGCCGCTCGGCGAAGACCGGGATCGCGGACGTGTTGTCGGATGACCACTATCACGGTGCGGTCAGAGGCAGGACCGTGGCGGCCGCGGACGCACTGCGTGCGATCCAGTCGGGATCCGCTTCGGCGCTGTCGCCGTTCTTCGATGCGAAGCAGCTCGGCCAGGTCACGGTGGTGTTCGTCGCCATCCCCACCTGCGCGGGCACCGACAAAGAGTGCGGGGAGACTCGCACCCAGCCGGTGGGAGCGATGCCCCAAGTGTTCGGTGATCCCTGATGACAACGAGAATCCGCAGGAGACGCAGATGCGAAGCACACCCGTGATGACTGCCGCGCGCGCACACCGACTCGGCGCGCTGGGAGTGTTGCTGCTCAGTGGTTTGGCGGCCGCGTCGGCGGCCAGGGCCGGAGCGCCGGCGACGCTCGCCTTGGCCTTTCCCGACGCGACGCTGTGCGACATGCGCAGCGCCGCCGGTGCCGCGAACGATGCCGTTCATCGCAACGGGCTCGCGCTGACCGTCAGTGGCGAGCTCACGAAGAATTCCGGGATCACGATCTTTGCGCTCGAGGTGAAGGGCGGTCGGGTCGTCAAGCGTTCGCAATCCGACTCGCCGCTCCCGGGCCGCTCGGCAACGACCGAGATCCCGGACGTGCTGTCCAATGACCACTATCACGGTGCGGTCAGAGGCAGGACCGTGGCGGCCGCGGACGCACTGCGCGCCGTGCGATCGGACTCCGCCTCGGCGCTGTCGCCGTTCTTCGATGCGAAGCAGCTCGGCCAGGTCACGGTGGTGTTCGTCGCCATCCCCACCTGCGCGAGCACCGACAAAGAGTGCGGGGAGACTCGCACGCAGCCGGTGGGATTGAGCATAAAGGTGCTCATGGTTGGCGGCGGCTGCGCGCCCGCGCCCGCATTGAGCGCGGGCTCTGCTGCGGAACCCACCGCAACGGAGTTGGGGCAGGCTTCGGCGCCCGCCGCAAGCTCCGAGAAGACCTCCGAGCCCCAAAGCAATTGTCGCCGCTCGGTCGGCCAGGTAGCCGGCAAGACGGAAAAGAAGGCGCGATCATTCGGCCAATTTGCATCCGCAGTCAGCCGGATCGTTTGGCACAGTAAAGTGGCTCAGACTGCCACCGAAGCGGCTGCTGAGAGCGATGCCACCGCGAACGCCGCGTCCGCGGTTGGGGATTTTGCTGGCGATGCCGGTGGTGGTGCCGACTGCGAACCGACGGCCAAATGAGCCGCAGGATGCGCGTAAAGCGCAGTCAATTGCCGCGTGATTCGGACCCGATTCCCTTGGAATCTGAGACGGAAGGAGAGCATCTATGCGAACTTTAACGAAATTTCGCGCGGTCTCGGCGCTCTGCCTGCTGGGTCTCGCTTCGATTCCGCTCCTCGCCGCAGACCTGGGTCAGGTAATCGTCGAGACGTCGATGGGGCGAGACACGTACCCCTGCATCAAGTACCAGGGGAAGTTGTTCATGGCGCTCGAGGGCGTCGCAAATCTCGTGCAGGGCGGACGTCCCACGCTCGAGCCCGGCCTGTCGCTCAGAGGTCGCGAGTTGCGCGCTGTCCCGGCCTCAGATGGATCGGAAAAGGTGGAAAAGGTAAAGATCGAATTATTTCTGGGGGCGCCCAGCCTGCAGCTCAACCCGAAGCTTGCTTCGGCAGGAAAGTCTGCGCTGATCTCGTCGAATGTGGTCGAGATCAACGGCCACAAGTGGGTGCCAATTGATGACGTCGCCAAAGCGACCGGAGCGCAGGTCCGATCGGATTCTCCACGGTTCGAGGAGATCAAGGTCACCAATATCAAGGTCCCGGGCCAATGCGCTGATTGCGCCTTGGTGACCATGACGCGATAGCACCAGGAGTGGTTCCCAAGCTGTTCCGTACGTTGCGTGGCGAGGCAGGATGCACATTGGTCAAATCTAGACAGCTCACGACTTCGGCAAGCGTGGCTTTCCTGGCGAGCTTTTGCACCCTGGCAATCGAGTTGGTGGCGGGAAGGATGTTGGCCCCCTTCGTCGGCGTCTCGCTCTACACCTGGACGAGCATCATCGGGGTCGTGCTGGCAGCCCTCGGTTTCGGCGCACTGGCGGGCGGCGGTCTCGCCGATCGGTATCCGCGCAACGAGTCTCTTGCCGGGCTTCTGGTAGCGTCCGGGCTCACGGCCATTGCCATCGTGCCGCTCGTTCGATGGCTCGGCCCGCTGCCGCTTTCCGACAATCTCATGCTGCGCATCTCGGTCCTGACCGGAGCCGTATTTTTCGTTCCGTGCTTTCTGCTGGGCGCCATTACACCGGTTGCGATTCGTCTTGCGATCCGCAGCGTCGATGGAACCGGCAGTGTCGTGGGCAAAATATCGTCGATTTCGACACTGGGAGCCCTTCTTGGCACATTTGCGACCGGATTTTTTCTGATCTCGCGATTCGGCACGCGCGCTATTCTCTTGTGTGTCGCATTACTCTTGTTGGCTTGCGGCCTGGTCCTGGCATCGTTGACGCATCAAGCTTTCCGTAGCCGCCGGCCGACGGGGCTCGCACTCATTCTATTCTCGCCGGTTGTCTTCGCCGGCGTCGCGTTTGCATCGCCGTGGTTCGAGGCGGGAAATCGAGGGTCCTACTTCGTCAAAGAGAGCAGCTACTTCACCATTCAGCTCAAGGAGATCACTCGCACGAATGGCATCGGAAAGGTCCAGGTGTTGAGTCTCGATCACCTCGTTCATTCCTACACCGATCTCGAGGACCCAGGCTTCCTCGCCTACGATTACTTGAACGGCGTGGCCGATGTGGTCGCAGCACAGATTGCAGCTGCAAAGCGAGAATCTCTTCGATATCTGTTCCTGGGCGGCGGTGGCTACACTTTTCCGCGATATTTGGAGCATCGCTATAGCGACGCGAAAATCAACGTGGTGGAAATCGATCCCGCCGTCTCACGCGCGGCATTCGAGTACCTCGGCGTGGGCCCCGACACCTCGATCCGGACCGTTAACCAGGACGCCCGCTGGTTTGTCGCCAACTTTGCGGACGAACCCTATGATCTGATATTCATCGATGTGTTCAATGACTTCGCCGTCCCTTACCAGGTGACGACGCTCGAGTTCTTTCAGCGGCTGACGGAGCTGTTGTCGCCGCAGGGAATCCTGATTGTCCATGTTCTGGACCGATTCGACTCCGGAAAATTTCTGCCCGCGCTGGCATACACGATCCGCCGGGCTTATGGCACGGAGAAAACGGTTCTTTGGGCGAACGGCGGAGCGCGCCTGCATGACACGCGTAACAGCTTTCTGGTTATGGTCGGCCGAAGCGGCTGGATCGTCGAATCGCTGGTGCGCCGCTTGCGAGCTTGCGAGCCGTGCATGCAACGAGGCTCCGTTGTCGGTCGCGAGGAGCTCGGTGACTACCTCGAGGCGCGAAATCCTGTGCTCCTGACTGATGACTTTGCGCCCGTCGACGCGCTGGTTCTTCCGCTGTTTGGATCCGACGAGTAGACGCTCCGGCACGTAGGGCGAATTGGGTTGATTAATATGAGGCCGAATCACTCACTTGCAGCGCTTGCCAAACTTGATAGCGGTGTGACCAAGACACAATTGTGGCACAGCCAACTTGTGTTGGACACATTTTGGTGCCATTCGGCGGCGCATTCTTGTTTTCATCAGGCTGTGAGCTCGACTGCATGGGCAGAAGGGCAATTCCTAACGGAATACCACGGCATCAATCCGACCCAGTGCAAATTACCCAACCGAGTAAGACCATGAAGAGAACGACACCACTAGCGATCAGTCTGGCTTTTGCTTCCTTCCTGATCGCCGTTCCTGGCATCCGTGCCGCAACCTACTATGAGTGCAATTCCGTCGAACAAACGCACGGCAAGCGCGAGTCCGGCGAGACGAACACCAGGGGCTGGGTCGATGGCAACAAGAGCCGGGTGGAATTTGTCTCGCGCAACAAGAGCAAGGATTATCCTTTCGCCTACGACAACTATCTCGTTACCACCGACGGTGGCGCGACCACTTATCTGGTAAAGCCGAAGGAGAAGATCTACGGCCAGTTCAGCATGGTGGATTTCATGGCCACGCTGGGCCAAATGGTAAACACGTTGGGACAGTTGGGCGGTATGGTGACGATGGAGTTCTCCAACCCCTCGAGCGAAAAGCTGCTGGAGGAACCGGGCGAAATGATCCTGGGGCATGCCACTACCCATTACCGGTTCAAAAATCAATTTACGATGTCCATCAGTGTCATGGGCATGAAGCGGGAGAGCACCAACGAAACCGTCACGAACATCTGGACCACGACCGAGCTCAGCGCACCCGGATTCAACATCTGGCTGCGCAAGGACCGCGGGATGCAGACGGGCAACAAGAAACTGGATGCGCTCGTCAGCGAACAGATGCGCTCGATCAAGGGTATTCCGCTGAAGGTCGTCAGCGAGAGCAAGGGTGCCGACCAGAAGGGCCGCACACAACAGAGCACGACCAGCATGGATGTAACCGTGCTGCGCGACGAGGCCGTCACCGATCCCAATTTCTTTGGGTGGCCCGCGGACTACACCGAGGGCGAAGTCATGCCCGAGCTGGAGCGCATGAAGCGCATGAATCGCGCGGTGTCCCAATAGCCCCGGTGGCAAGGAGAACGATCGCCATGACGATGTTGTCTGCAAAGACAAGATTTCAGCCGGCGGTGTTGGCCGCGTCCCTCGGCCTGCTCTTCGGCACGAGCCTGGCTTGGGGTCAAGCTGACGATCACACCGAAACTGTCCGCATGTGGTACGGGGCCCTAAATCATCCTACGGGACCGACCGGGAAAGATTTGGACACGGACGTTGCCACGAACCCCTTGGTGGCCGAACTTTCCGAAGGGGAGGACGAAGTGCGTTACAGCTTCGCATTTCAAGACCTCCTACTTCCCAAAGCGTTCAGTCATCTCATCGTCCAAACCGGCACGGCGCCGGTTGAGGTCAATATCACGGTTGTCACCGGAGATCGAGCGGACGTGTTCGTCAATGGTTTTAAAACTTCCAAGTCCGCGGTTATCCCCGGGTCGGATAATGATGCGACCTGGTATGGATATCGCGATCTGATGCTGCAGCCGGGCGAGTCCGACTACGATCTTCTTATGGTCAATCAAGCCGCGCTTGCAGCGCATGAGCACGCCGCCACGTCAGACCGTACGCCGTGGAATGCTAGACTTCTTGTCAGGCTGCACAAGGTCACTTGGTGCTCCATGTGGGCGGCTATCAATGGGGACATCAAGCTCACGACCTTTGGCGACGTGGCCTACTTCAACACCTTTGAAGAAGGCGTCGCCGGCGCCACCGGCAGCATGGCCGATTCCGCGGCGGGCGAGGCTTTGCAGGGGATACTAAACACGTCGAACCAGCTCGGAGATCCCGATACCATGAAGAAGGCCCTGGCGCTCGTCCGGGCCGCCCAGGGAGACAAGGTTGACGAGGCCAAACAAAAAAAGCTCGAGAAGGAGGCCATGGCCGCCGCGGAAAAGGCCAAAGCGCAGCGAGGCGGCGCTGCCATCGAGAAAAACCCCATCAGCGACGAGTTAATGCGAAACATGCAAGGCATCGGCCAGGGAAAGGAAAAGTTCGGGCTGACGCTTGTGAACCATAAGTTTCTATCCGATGACGCCCCCAAGGAAGTTGATGACGCGAACAACATGGAGACCCTACTGGGCGCATTTACGCTCGAAGCCGCCAGCGAGGGTACTTACATTCCTGCACCTACCTTCGTCGAGTTCCCGCTCTCCCGGATGTCGGTCACACCCGGCGCGCGGGCCGACTACGGGAACGGGGACAAGGTGTCGTTCAGCTGGGCTCCGGGACAACCTGGCTTCGCCAAGCTGCAAATTGGAAATGTCACCAAGAATTTCATCACCGGAGTCGTGGCCGCCGAACTTTACACGGCGGGAATCTACGATGGCAGGCGCCTCAAAATCAACGTCGTGGCGAAATTCACGGCCATGCGCGGCGCCTTTTCTTGCCAAACGGCGGGGACGCTCTAGTCGAATGCGTCTGAATGGCGAAAGCTGCAACTATGCGTGGGATATGTTCCATGTTGCCCTGTATGCTTCTGGTCGCGGCTCTGGTCGGGCCACCTGCGACACGCCACCGGAGCCATAGCGATCATTGCTTGAAGAACAGGACGAATGCCTGACCAAAGCGATCGCTGGCCCGCAGTCAGAGCTGCATCGCAAACACCGCTTGCACATGCAGCGCGTCACGATAGCGACTGCACCAGTAAATTGTGTGGACCACCTGGAGGGCAGGTTCCCGTCCGCGGGCCGGAAGCATCTTTCCCTCTTCGTAATGGAAGTGCATGACCTAGCGCTTTTCAAACTTGAGCGCAATGAGGAACGCGATCGCGATAAAGTTCTTCGGCTCGCGCGTACAGGGCTATTGGATGTAAAGGCTCTCAACATACGTTACCAGGCAGAATTGCGGCCGTATCATTTGGGCAATGTCGAATGACACGACAAGACCGCGCAGCTGGGGCTCGAGATGTGCTGGCCTACCAAGTCTTGAAGTGATTGGCGCGCCCGGAGAGATTCGAACTCCAGATCCCCTGGTTCGTAGCCACAGCATCGTTGCGTAATCCATTGCTGACGTTCGCCTCGACCTCGATAACGGCCGCAACGAGGCCAGCGTGCCATGTCAAGCCGGAGTCTTCATCGTGCTACTGGGCTGCGAGGTCGCCGTTTCGCTCCCGCGCTGTCCGAATATCAACGCAACGATCCGTTCAGCTAGTCTTTTCGTTTGTAATCGGCCGGCGGGTCGTAGGTGCCGGGCGGTGGCGTTTCGTCCGATACCGATACGAGCCGCGTCGTGCCCTTGGCGATGCCGAAATCCGATTCCTGCAGGACCGGATAGCCCGGCAGATCCGCGATCGCGGTCATGAGTCCTTGTCCCTGATCCAGGGCCCGGGAAAACGCGCGGTAGGCATCGAGGTCGATATCGATGTTGTTGCTGATCCACAGCACTACGGTCCCCGCCTCGCCCGGACCGAGCTCGACGGTCATGTCGTAACGCTCGGCGTTCCACGCGCCGATCGTTCGTTTTTCGCTCGTTTTCCTGACTTGCGCGTGTTTCAAAGACTCGGGCAGGCCATCGAACTTCACGACCGTGACTGTCTTCTCGGCGTCGTCGACAAAGTACGACTCACCGCGATCGAGCCGTGCAATCATGTGCACTTCGCCGCCGACGCGCGCGGCCCGGTCCCCCCGCAGCCAGAGCGTGTATTGGTTCGTCGATTCTGTCGGCGGACCGTCATTGCCGGGCAAAGTGACGACCATGTGCTCCTCCATCGTGAGCTTCGTATCGGCGATCGCGGCGCCCGCAATGGGTAGCGATGCTGCAAGTGCCCCCACAAGCCTCATCGTCAATCGCATACGTCCTTCCCCTATGTCCAGGCCGATCTCATACGATCTGAGTGCTGAGAGTTGCGACCTCGTCGCCTCACTGTCTGGCGACGTGTAATCCCCAACGTTGGAAGCGTAATTCGGAGCCGCCAGCCGCCACCTCGGCGGACAAATCAGGGAGGCCGGGACGGCACCCGGCTTCGCGCTCGCGGGAAGTCGATGCGCTCCGTCCAGATGCGTTCGACGACCTTGTCGCTCGCATCAGCATGTCCGAACAGCCACACTCCCGAGGCGTCCGCGAGCATGCCATCGATCCGGATACTGCCTCGGTCGTCGGACGCGCGCCCATACGCATCGGGCTCTCCGTCCTCGTTCAAACGCACGACGTACGCGCGCTCGCCCCGGCCCGCGGCGGAACCGAGCAAATAGACTTCGTCGCGAGGCGAGACGGCGAGCAGCGTGAACTCGATGTCCATGGCCTCGGCGAGCTGGTTCAGATGGGTCTCGCGAACGATTCCCGTGTCTCCGACAAGCAATAGATGCTGGCCATGGATCGGCGGGTCGAGACCGCGATCCGTGATCACGCTCGCAAGTACGGCGTAACCGGCGCGCATCGGTTTGATCATTTCGATGCGCTTCAAACCGACGTCGAGCGAGTCCACGGTTCGATTCACGTCGTACTCATCGGCGACGGCCTGCATCAGCTGAATCTGTCTCTGGCCCTGCAGCAGCCTCTGGGCCGCAGGAAGATCCTGTGGTATGGCCATCTCTCCGCCCCATAGCAGCTGGCGCTCGAGCGCGGCGGATTCCCAGGCGCCTCGCTCGTCGTCAGTCGTGACGAGCAACCGCTTCTCGGAAGCGACCACGGCGTGGATCCGCCTGCCGGCGATCTCACGCTCGATCGGCGTCGCAATGCGGCTCGCGATCCCCGTGGCACCGTTCTCGGCGACCCTGATAATGAGGCCGCCGCCGCCATTGCTGGTCTCGAACCAGTTTTCGACGATCGATGAGTCCGCGCGAACGGTGGAGCCCTGGCCCACGATGCCGCCGTCCGGGGCGGCCTCGAACCACGCCAGCATGGATTGCCCGTCGGCGTCCGTTTTCTTACTGCTGCTGTAGAGCACGTTACCGTCGCGGGTTGCGAGCCGGAACGCCCCCCAGTCACACCTTTCGCCATCCGGCCAGACGGGATTCGGCACCGAGTGCGCGGAGACCAGCTTCGCGCCGGGGATCGACCACAGCTCGAGCGCCGCGAGCTCCCCGGGCCGGTCGATGTGGCGCTCGAAGAGCAACTCGTTATGGCCGCGCCGCAGCGCGAGCGCCGCGTGGTCTTGTGCTTGCCGGCTCGTGACGAGACTTTGGGTGGCCTGCCCGTCGCGCGCAGTCTCGACGACATACACATATTGCTGCCAGTCCGGCAGACCGAGCTGATCAAGCGACGGACCCGTTGCGTACAAAATGCGTGCACGATCGTCGAGCAGGTCCGCGTCCCAGATCGCAAAGCGCGTCATGCGCTCGGGACGGTCGATCACTTGCGCGCCGACGGAATGGGCGGTCGGCGCGGCTCGCATGATTGCCGCCGCCGCAGACCTGGCCTGCGAGGCTTAGGTCCTCGCACCGGCCGCCCGCTCGGGCGCCTCTTGTGCTGCGGTGGCCTTTTGCAGCGCCTGCAACTCGCGCTTCGCCGCCTCGAGCGTTGCGCCGGCCCGACGCTCGGCTTGCACCTCCCGAGGAGACTGCGGCGGCAGCACCTCATCGAGGCGCGCGAGCATTTGATTTGCCGTGCGTTCGTCCAAGACGCTGCAGGACTGCGCGAGCGCAGCGCGCAGCTGCCTCGCCACTTGCAACCGCGATTCGCTTTGCGTCGCCTGCGCGATGCGTTGATCGATGATCGCCAGTTGCTTACCGCAATCCTCGAGCGCATCAACGAGCGTCGGGCAAGCGCAGGCCAACGCCATGAGGACCACTAGAGGGGCCTTCGCCCGATTTGCACGCACGCGTATCACATCACGAAAAGCGGAATGCGGCTGTCCACCCGCCAACGGATTTTGATGTACCAACGTTCCCAAGGCCGATCTGTCGACCTATGCGAAGCGTCGGATCTGCACGACTCCGACGAGCAGGTCGGCAGCGGGCGCGTGCTCGCAGGCGGCGTACAGCACGCCGCTAAGTGTTTGAAAGATTTGGAGCGGGAAACGAGGCTCGAACTCGCGACCTCAACCTTGGCAAGGTTGCGCTCTACCAACTGAGCTATTCCCGCAGGAACCGTGCCAATACGAAGGCGACATTCTAGGAGCGCACCCCGGACTGTCAAGTTTCGCCGGAACCGCGCAATTCCGGCCCGGCCTCTATGAGATAGGCGATCATCGACCAGAGCGTCAGCGCGGCCGCCAGCACGGTGAGCGCAAGGCCCAATTCATAGATCGGCAGGCTGAACAGTTCTTCCCGGAACAGCATCATCGAAAGCCCGACGATCTGCACGATCGTCTTGAACTTGGCGACGCCGGTGACCTTCATTTTCTGGCGAGCGCCGATCTCGGCCATCCATTCGCGCAACGCCGATATCGCGATTTCGCGGCCGATGATGACGACGGCCGTCAGGGTCACGTACCAGACCGGATTCCGGCTGACGATGAGCACGAGCGCCGTCACGACGATCAGCTTGTCAGCGACAGGGTCGAGGAATGCACCCAGGCGCGAAACCTGTCCCAGCTTGCGCGCCAGGTAGCCGTCAAAAGCGTCCGTGATGCCGACGAGCGCAAACAGCAGACCGCAGGCCATGTCGGACCAGTGGTACGGCAGGTAGTACAGCACGACGATCGCAGGTATCAGGGCGATCCGCAGGCCGGTCAGCAGGTTGGGAATTGTGAAAGGGCCCCTCATTCCACTCCCGGGTGAACATGCTCATAGATGGCCTGCGCCAGCGCAGGGCCAATGCCCGGGGCGCGGCCCAGGTCCTCGACTCCCGCGCGTAGCACGCCCTGGAGGCCGCCGAAATGCCGGAGCAGCGCACGACGCCGGGAAGGACCCAGCCCCGCGACCGACTCCAGCATCGAAGTCTGCCGGCATCGCGCGCGCTTGCGGCGATGACCGCTGATTGCGAACCGGTGCGCTTCGTCGCGTGCGCGCTGGATCAGGTGCAATGCCTTTGAGTCGGGCGGAAGTATAGAGGCCGTGTCGCTGCCCGCCAAGAAAATACGCTCTTGTCCCGCGCGCCGGTCCGCGCCTTTTGCGACGGCGGCGACAGCGGGAACGTTGAGCTCGAGCTCGCGGAGGATGCCCAAAGCTTCCCCAAGCTGCCCCTTACCGCCGTCAACCAGGAGCAGATCGGGCAACGGAGATTTCTCTTGCTTGCGTCGCCGGTAGCGCCGCAGCAGCGCCTGGCGCAGCGCCCCGTAGTCGTCGCCCTGCTCAATGCCTTCGATGTTGTAGCGACGGTACTCCGCCTTGACCGGGCCGGCCGGCCCGAACACGACGCAGGATGCGTTGGTCGCCTCGCCCTGGGTGTGGCTCACGTCGAAACACTCGATGCGCCCGAGGGGTGCATCGAGCCCCAAAAAATTGCGCAGTTCAGCGAACTGGGCAGCAAGCCCGGATTGCGTGGCTTCCCGCATACGCAGCGCATTCGCCGCATTCTGCATTGCCAGCGCGACCCAGCGCTGCGGAAAACCGCGACGGCCGACGCCGATGCGGACCTTGCGGCCAGACCGCTCCCTTAGCCACGCCTGGAGCGTTTCCGCGTCCTCGATCGCATGCGAAACATAGATTCGCGGCGGCGGGTCGCGCTCCAGGTAGTGCTGCGCGAGAAAGGCGGACAGGACCTCGGGCGCATCGCTGATCGGCGCCCGTGGATGAAACGTCGAGGTACCGAGTACCTGGCCACCCCGGATAAACATCAGCGCGACGCTGAATTCGCCGCCCTCCCCCGCGACCGCGATGACATCAGAGTCGGTACCTGCGCGCGCGCGCGTCACGACCTGCCGCGACTGGATGTCCGTGAGCGCGGCCAGCTGGTCGCGCAGAACTGCCGCCCGCTCGAAATCGAGTCGCTCGGCAGCGCGGTCCATGTCCCGGCCCAGCCGGGCGGTGGCATCCTTCGCACGGCCGTCGAGCACCATGACGGCGGACTCGACGTCCCGGGCATAGGCCTTGGCGTCGATCAGGCCGGTGCAGGGTGCGGAGCAACGGCCGATCTGGTACTCAAGGCAAGGGCGAGAACGGTTCGCAAAGAACGTGTCTTTGCAGCTTCTCAACCGGAACAGCTTGTGGAGCTGGTTCAGTGCTTCATGGACAGCGCTCGCCGAAGGATACGGCCCGAACAGGCGCCCGGGAAGGCGCCGAGAGCCACGATAGAAAGACAGGCGAGGAAATTCGTGGGCAGAGAGGTGCACATAGGGGAAGCTCTTGTCGTCCCGCAAGATCACGTTGAATCGCGGACGGTGGCTCTTGATCAGGTTGTGCTCGAGGAGGAGCGCCTCGGTGTCGGAGTTGGTCACCGTGACATCGATGCCGGCGACCACCCGCACGAGCGCCTGCGCCTTGGGCTGGTTCTGGTCGGCCCGGAAATAACTGCCGACGCGTGCTTTGAGGCTTCTTGCCTTGCCGACGTAGACGATCTTTCCGTCGGCATCGAACATGCGATAGACGCCCGGAAGGTCGGGAAGCCGCTTGACGTACGCCCTGGCGTCGAATTCGCTCACCGGCTCATGGTGTGGCGATCGTCAGCCCCCGATCAAGTGGCGTGCACGCGCGATGACAGCCGTGAACATCACCGGGGTCAGGCGGCCGGTATTGGTATTCAGCCGGCTGCAATGGTACGAGTCGATCATTCGCCGGCTTCCGGGCAGGGCGTGTTCGGCACCGTGTGAAAACCTGAATCGTCCGGGTATCAGGCCGCTGGCCCGGAGCACTGCCCCATGCGCAATGATTCCCAGCGCCACGATCACGGCGCCTCGCGGGAGACTGGCCACCTCGCGCTCGAGATAGCGATTGCATTGCCGGATCTCGCCGGACAGCGGCCTGTTTCCCGGCGGCAGACATTTCACCGCATTGCTGATCCTGCATTCACTCAGGAGCAGGCCGTCATCGGCCGCCACCGATTGTGAGCGCATCGCGAATCCCTGAGCGTGCAGCGTCCGGTAAAGAAGGATTCCGGCATGGTCGCCCGTAAAAGGCCGGCCGCTGCGGTTCGCGCCATGCAGGCCGGGTGCGAGTCCTTCGACCAGCAGCTTTGGGTGAGCGCTGCCGAAAGGCGCTACGGGCCGGCAGTGGTAGTCGGGATGGCGCGCGCGCACTTCATCGAGGAATGCCGCCAGCCGCGGACAAAGCCGGCAATCGGCGTCGAAGGCCGCGCCCTTCAAGCCCGTCATGTGGCGGTCAGCGCGCCTTGAACTGCGCCTCCTCCGTTGACCCGCGCATCGCCGTGATCGACGAGTTGCCGCCTGTCACGGTCTGGGCCACGTCATCAAAGTAGCCGGCACCGACCTCGCGCTGGTGCTTGGTCGCCGTGTAGCCCGAAGGCTCCGCCGCGAATTCCGCCTGCTGGAGCGCGACGTAGGCACTCATCTGCTGTTCCCTGTAGCCGCGGGCGAGCTCGAACATCGAGAAATTCAGGGCGTGGAAGCCGGCCAGCGTGATGAACTGGAACTTGTAGCCCATGGCCCCGAGCTCGCGCTGGAACTTCGCGATCGTCACGTCATCGAGTTTCTTGCGCCAATTGAAAGATGGGGAACAGTTGTAGGCCAGGAGCTTGCCCGGGTACTGTCGGTGGATGCCCTCGGCGAATTCTTTCGCCTCGACCAGATCGGGAGTCGCCGTTTCGCACCACACGAGGTCGGCATAGGGCGCGTAGGCGATACCGCGGGCGATTGCCTGCGGGATGCCCGCTTTCACGGCGAAGAAGCCCTCGCCGGTCCGATTCCTGGAGGCGATGAAAGTGTGGTCGCGCTCATCCACATCCGAGGTGAGCAAGGTCGCCGATTCGGCGTCCGTACGGGCGACCAGTAGCGTCGGGACCCCGCTGATGTCGGCCGCGAGACGTGCCGCGACCAGCTTGTTGATGGCGTCCTGCGTGGGGATGAGTACCTTGCCGCCCATGTGACCGCATTTCTTGGCGCTCGAGAGCTGGTCTTCGAAATGGACGCCGGCGGCGCCGGCCGCAATCATGGCCTTCATGAGCTCAAAGGCGTTCAAGACGCCGCCAAAACCGGCCTCGGCATCGGCAACGATCGGCTGCAGCCAGTCGATCTTTTCGTTGCCTTCCGCATGGCAGATCTGGTCGGCGCGCAGCAGCGTGTTGTTGATTCGTCGGACGACCGAGGGCACGGAGTCCGCCGGATAGAGGGACTGGTCCGGGTACATCTCGGCGGCCAGGTTCGCATCGCCGGCAACCTGCCATCCCGACATGTAGATCGCTTTCAGCCCGGCTCGGACCTGCTGCATCGCCTGGTTGCCGGTCAGCGCGCCGAGCGCATTCACGAACGGCAGCTCGTGCAGGTAACGCCAGAGCTTTTCCGCGCCGAGGCGCGCCAGCGAATGTTCGACATGCACGCTTCCGCGCAGTCGCACGATGTCCGCACCCGAATAAACGCGCGTCACGCCCTTCCAGCGCGGGCTCTCCTGCCACTGGCTCTCGATCTGTGCGGCGGACTGCGATGTCATGAATGCTCCTGGATCAATCGATGTCGTCATAGGCATTGAGGGTCAAAAACGGCTCGAAGTCCTGGCTCGCCGTCAACTGGTCGAGAAGGACCCCGGCGCGCTCGAAATGACCCGTGGCGAATGCCGCCCCGCCGACCTCGGCGCGGATGGCGGCCAGGACGGACTTTGCCTCCGCGCGGACCCTGGCAAGCGTGACGGCGGTCCCATCCTCGAGCGGCGTCTCGTGCCGCGCCCACTGCCAGATCTGGGCCCTGGAGATTTCGGCCGTGGCGGCATCTTCCATGAGGTGATGAATCGGCACGCAACCGTTGCCACCGAGCCAGGATGCGAGGTACCGGATTCCCACGTCGATGTTGTTCCGAAGGCCCGCCTGCGTGACCTGACCCGGAGGGACATTCAGGAGATCGGCGCCCGTGACCGAGACGTCCTCGCGCAGCCGGCCCAGGTTGTTGGGGCCGGGCATCAGCCGGTCGAATACTTCGCGCGCCACGGGCACGAGCCCTGGATGGGCGACCCAGGTGCCATCGTGTCCGTCTCCCGCTTCGCGCTCCTTGTCGGCGCGCACGCGCGCGAGGGCACGATCGTTGGCCTCCGGGTCGTCCTTGATCGGGATCTGGGCTGCCATGCCGCCCATCGCAAAGGCCCCCCGGCGATGACAGCGCTGGATGACCAGCTGCGTATAAGCACGCAGGAAATGTGACGTCATGGTCACGGCGCCGCGGTCCGGCAGCACGAATTCCCGGCGGCGACCGAATTTCTTGATAAAGCTGAATATGTAGTCCCAGCGTCCGCAATTAAGCCCGACGATCCAGTCGCGAAGTTCGTGCAGGATTTCGTCGATTTCGAACGCGGCCGTAATGGTCTCGATCAGGACGGTTACCTTGACGGTACCGCGAGCAAGCGACAGCGACTTCTCGGCGTGCTCGATCACCCGCGCCCAGAGGCGGGCTTCGAAGCGGTTCTCGAGCTTCGGAAGGTAGAAGTAAGGCCCGCTTCCGCGGCGCAGGAGTTCCGCGGCGTTGTGATGGAGAAAGAGGCCGAAATCCACGAAGGCCCCCGCGATCGGCTCGTCGCCCTGCAACCAGTGCTTCTCCGGCAGGTGCCAGCCGCGCGGCCGTACCAGAAGCACGGCCGTGCTGTCGTTAAGGGCGTATCGCTTTCCTTCCGGCGAGACATGCGTGAGCCTGCGGCGCACCGCTTGCATCAGGTTTGCCTGCCCTTCGATAAGGTTGCTCCAGGTCGGCGACAGCGAGTCCTCGAAGTCCGCCATGAAGACGTTTGCGCCCGAATTGAGGGCGTTGATGATCATCTTGCGCTCGGGCGGACCGGTGATCTCCACGCGCCGATCCAGCAGGTCGTCGGGAATCCCGCCGATACGCCATTCGGCGTCGCGTAATGACCGGGTCTCGTCCGGGAATTCGGGCAGCGCCCCGGCGTCGAACTGGCGTTGCAGCGCTGCCCGGCGCGCAAGTAGCGCGAGGCGCTCCTCGGAGAACCGATCCGCCAGGTCATTGACGAACGCGATCGCCGCCGGAGTCAAGACATCGCGCCATTCGGGGACAGTACTCGAAGGCGACTCCTGAATGGCGTTATGTGGGTTATCAGATTCCAATTATAACCAACTGATATCACTCATAAAGTGCGCTGCGGGCTTTGGCGACCGATCAGCATGGCGAGCTCGAGTGCCTGCTCGTAATTGAGTCGCGGATCGACGGTCGTGTGATAGGCACGTGCAAGATCACCTTCCGCAAGGCCGCGGGCGCCTCCCGTGCATTCCGTGACGTCGTCGCCGGTCAGCTCGAAGTGAACGCCGCCGAGGATCGAACCGAGCTCTTGGTGGATGCGGAAGGCGGATTGGACCTCCGCGAGGATGTTCTCGAAGCGCCGCGTCTTGACTCCCTGTGGCGTCGTTTCGGTATTGCCGTGCATGGGATCGCAGACCCAGAGTACCTGCCGGCCGCTATACTGTACGGCGCGCACCAGGGCCGGCAATGCGCCGTCGATCTGTTTTGCGCCGAAGCGGTGAATCAGCGTCAGGCGCCCGGGCTCATTCTGCGGGTTTAGGATGCCGACGAGACTGGCGACAGTATCCGCATCCATGCCCTCGCCCACCTTGACTGCGATTGGGTTCGCGATTCCGCGGAAGTATTCGACGTGCGCGCCGCCCGGCCGCGCCGTGCGCAGGCCAATCCACGGCATGTGGGTCGACAGGTTGTACCAGCGCTGGCGACGCTTCAGGTAGCGCGTCTGCGCCTGCTCGTACAGCAGATGAAGGCCCTCGTGGCTCGCGTAGAAGCGGGCCTGCGAGGCATCGTGCACGGGCGAGCCCGAGATTGCCGCGTAGAAATCGAGGGAATCCGAAATGGAATCGATAATTTTCCGGTAGGCGTCGCGGAGCTTCGCGTGCTGCAGGAAACCGAGGTCCCAGTACTCCGGATGATGCATGTCCGCGAACCCGCCGTCGACGAGGGCGCGCACGAAATTGAGCGTGAGCGCCGCACGTTCGTAGCCGCGCAGCAGCAGTTCCGGATCCGGTTCCCGGTCAGCCGCGGTGAATGCGGAGCGATTGACGAGGTCCCCTCGGTAGCTCGGCAGCGTCAACCCGTCGCGGGTCTCGGTCTCCGCGGAACGGGGCTTGGCAAATTGCCCCGCCATGCGTCCCACGCGGATGACCGGCTTCTTGAGCCCGTGCAGGAGCACGACGCTCATCTGCAGGAGGATTTTCAATTTCCGGGCAATCGTGTCGGAGTCGCAGTCGTTGAATCCCTCCGCGCAGTCGCCCCCCTGGAGCAGGAAACGCTCACCGCGCTGCGCGGCCGCCAGTTCATCCTTGAGCTGGTCGATCTCCCAGGACACGACGATCGGCGGGAGTCGCGCAAGTTCGGCCACTACGCGGGTAAGCCGCGCGGAATCCTTGTACACAGGCTGTTGCAGGGCCGGCAGCCGCTGCCAGCTGTCGGGCATCCAGGCGCTGGATTCGATGGCGGCATTCATCGTCAAAACATCGTACACGGATTCATTGCACTGCAAAAATAAAGCTGCCGAGGGGTGGTTTATGCACTGCGAAATGGGCAGAATGCGCCACCCAATTTCGAGCGAAAATGACATGCATCGTGTGCTGGTCCTGGGCGCCGGCAAGATCGGCGCGCTGATCTCCGGGCTGCTGGCGGATGCCGGCGATTATCAGGTTCAACTCGCCGACGTGAGCGCCGATACGTCGCGCGCAGTCGCGCGCGCCCACGGTAAGCAAAACGTTGCGGCGCATGGACTCGATGCCGCCGATCCGGCCGAGCTCGCGAGGCACGTGGCCGATCATCCCTGCGACGCGGTCATTTCGTCGCTCCCGTTCTACTGCAATCCGGGCGTGGCCAATGTCGCGCGCGACGCCGGCCTGCACTACTTTGACCTGACCGAAGACGTCGAGGTTACTCGCGCGGTACGCGCAACTGCCGAGGGCGCGAACACCGCATTCGTGCCGCAGTGCGGTCTTGCGCCCGGCTTCATTTCGATCGCGGCGAACGAACTCATCAGCCATTTCGACGAGCTTCGCAGCATCCGGATGCGCGTCGGCGCCCTGCCCCAGCACCCCGACAACGTGCTGAAGTATTCACTGACCTGGTCCACCGAGGGCCTGATCAACGAATACGGAAACCCCTGCTTCGGGATTGCGGACCGGCGCCTGGTCGAGGCCGCCCCGCTCGAGGGACTTGAAGAGATCGAGATCGACGGCACCCTGTACGAGGCCTTCAACACGTCCGGAGGCCTCGGCTCGCTTGGCGAGACCTTTGGTGATCGCTGCGAGCAGATGAACTACAAGACCATCCGCTACCCGGGCCATTGCAAGCTGATACGGCTGCTCATGAACGACCTCAAGCTGAACCAGGACCGCGCAACGCTGAAGCAGATCCTCGAGAATGCGGTGCCCCGGACATTGCAGGATGTCGTGATCGTCTATGTCGCGGTCAGCGGGCGCCAGGAAGGGGAACTGCGGGAGGAAAATTACGTCAACAAGATCTATCCCCAGGAAATCCTCGGCCGGCTCTGGTCGGCGATACAGGTGACGACAGCGGCGGGTATCGCGGCGGTAGTGGACCTGGTGCTGGCGCGGCCGGAGGCCTATCGCGGCTTCGTGCGCCAGGAACAGTTCCGCCTGCCGGAGGTGCTCGCCAACCGCTTCGGCGCGTGGTACGGCCACGGCTCGGACAAGTCCATTTCGGGACGGATCGTCGTCGAAGGCAAGGCAGGTCGGCAGCGCAGCCGCGCAGGAGCGCTCGTATGAGCACGGAAAGAAAGGCGGCTCAGGACAAGATCTCGGGCGAGACGGGGCGAATCCTCACGGGCCTCGGTCTCTCGTCGGTCAACCCGGGCGCATGGTCCGGCAAGGAATGGCACGCGGCATCCGGCGGGCCGCTCGTCGATTCGGTCAACCCGGCAACCGGCGAGGTCATCGCGCGCATTCGCGCCGCCGGCGCCGCCGACTACGACCGCGTCATGGCGAGCGCTGTCGAGGCATTCGCCGCCTGGCGCGAAGTGCCGGCGCCGCGAAGGGGCGAAGCTGTGAGGCTTATGGGCGTAGCTCTCCGCGCCAGGAAGGACCTGCTCGGCAGCCTCGTCAGCCTCGAGATGGGCAAGATCAAGGCCGAGGGCGACGGCGAAGTCCAGGAAATGATCGATATCGCCGATTTCGCCGTGGGCCAGTCGCGAATGCTCTATGGCCTTTCGATGCATTCTGAGCGCCCCCGGCACCGCATGTACGAGCAGTGGCACCCGCTAGGCGTGATCGGAATCATCTCGGCGTTCAATTTTCCGGTGGCGGTCTGGTCGTGGAATGCATTCATTGCGGCAGTTTGCGGTGACGTCAGCGTCTGGAAGCCTTCGCACCACACGCCCCTCTGCGCAATCGCCGTTCAGCGCATCTGCAACGAGGTTATCGAGGCCGCCGGGCTGCCCCCCATCTTCCAGCTTTTCATCCCGGCCGACAATGCACTCGCCAGTCGATTCGTGGACGATCGGCGCGTCGCGTTGATGAGCTTCACCGGATCGACGAGTGTCGGAAGGCAGGTTGGAGAACGCGTGGCCTCCAGGCTCGGGCGAAGCCTTCTCGAGCTCGGCGGCAACAACGCGATCATCGTCGACGAATTCGCAAACCTCGACCTCGTCGTACCCGCAGTGCTATTCGGATCGGTCGGGACCGCCGGCCAGCGGTGCACAACTACTCGCCGCCTCCTCGTGCACGACTCGCGGATCGACGAGGTCGGGCGTCGCCTGGTTGCGAGCTACAGGCAGGTCCGGATCGGAGATCCCCTCGACCCGACAACGCTGATGGGACCCCTGGTCGGTCCCTCGGCGGTCCGCCAGTACGAAGCGGCGCTCACCGACGTGCGCAGCCAGGGCGGCAAGGTTCTGTGCGGCGGGCACGTGCTTCCAGGTTCAGGCTACTTCGTCGAACCGACGATCGTCCGCGCCCGCAACGACATGCCCGTGGTGCGGCACGAGACCTTCGCGCCGATCTTGTACCTCATCCCTTTCTCGTCACTCGACGAGGCGATCGCGATACACAACGACACGGACTACGGTTTGTCCTCCGCGATCTTCACGGACCGGCTCCAGCACGCCGAGCGCTTCCTGTCGGCGGCCGGGAGCGACTGCGGCATCGCGAATGTCAACATCGGCACTTCCGGCGCCGAGATCGGCGGTGCGTTCGGCGGCGAAAAGGACACGGGCGGCGGCCGCGAGGCCGGTTCCGATGCCTGGAAGACCTACATGCGTCGCCAGACCAACACGATCAACTACTCGAGCGACCTGCCGCTCGCCCAGGACATCAAGTTCGACGTCACTTGAGCCCCGCGGTTTCGGTCGCTTTACCGTGGCCCGGAATGGTCGGCGTGTTGTCGTTGGCGAGCCCGACTATCCCGTCCGCCGCGGCAATCACCCCCGCAACCGAGCCGTCGGCATCGATGTCGCTGAAGGGATATCCGTTCGCGCCAACTCCCAGGCTCAGCGGCCGGGCAATCGCAGGCACAATCGCGCGCCGCCGAGGCGGCTCTCGCCGATCTCGAGCGTGCCGGAGTATGCCGCGGCAATCTCGCGTGCGACCGCTAGGCCGATCCCCTGCCCCGTCACGCTTTCATCGGCTCGCGCGCCCCGTTCCAGCACGCGCGCGCGCTCGACGGGCGGGATGCCGCTGCCGTCATCCTCGACTTCGAGCACAAGACCGGGCCTGCGCCAGTCGGCAGCCGTCCAGGGCGTCACGCGGACCAGGACTTGGGCACGGCAGTACTTGCAGGCGTTGTCCATCAGGTTGCCAGCCAGTTCCAGGAAGTCGCCGGCGTCAATCGGATACGCCGTCCCCGACGCAACTGCGAGTGTCAGCTTCAGCGGCTTGTCCGCGTAAACCTTCCCGAGTGCGGACCGCAATTGCTCAAGCGGTTCAATCACTGCAATGTCGGTCAGCGTGGCGCCGCTGCCGCCGAACACCGCCCGCTTTAGCTGGTGCTGGACGATGGCCTGCATGCGCTCGAGTTGCGGGGCGAGCGCCTCGGTTCTCAAGTCGCCCTGCTCGACCAGGCCACGCAGGGCCGCCAGCGGCGTCTTGAGGCTATGCGCGAGGTTGCCGAGCGTCGTCCGGTAGCGCTCGAGACGCTTGCGCTCACCGACCAGGAGCGCATTCAGGTTGCCGGTCACGCCGGCGAGTTCGCGTGGCCAGCCCGCGCTGAGCAGTTCACCCCGGCCCGCCTCAATGTCGGCAATTTCGCTCTCGAGGCGGCGCAATGGGCCGAGCGAGACGCGCAGCGCGACCGTGAGCCCGCCAAGCAGCAAGAGGCCGAGCACGACGGAGCCCGTGATGATGCCTGTACGCACGCGCAGGACCTGCAGGTACCAAGGCTCGAGACTCTGCGCGGCGCGAATCACGAAATCGCGGGGCTCGCCTTCGTTCGGCTCCCAGTGCACGCCGAGCGAAAGCCCCAGCACGCGCGTCCCATCCGCGAGTTGCGCACGCTCTATTCGCCGTTCCCCAGGACGCGGCTCCGCAACGAGATTCAGTCCGCTGCCGACGGTAGAAGGCGATCGCCAGCTACCGTGCGATCCGAGGATCTCGGCGTAGAGCCCGGAGCCCGGCGTCGCGAGTCGCGGCTCGGCGAGATTCTGGGGCGCCAGCCGGCCATCCGCGTCGATCTCCGCCGTCGAGATCAGCGCGATCACCTGGGCGTCGAGAACGTCTTCGAGCGCCTGCAGGCCGATATTGCGGTACAGGGAATCGAGCGCCCAAGCGGCGGCGGCAGCCGCAGCCAGCAGGAGGACCGCCAGGGTGAGGACCAGCCGCGATTGCAGCGATGGAGCCGATGGCAACACGATCAGTCGCGCGCAATCCGGTAGCCGCGCCCCCTCAAGGTTTCGATCGGTGGGTGTCGGTTGTCGGGATCGAGCTTCTTGCGCAGACGGCCAATGAAGACCTCAATCGTATTGCTGTCACGCTCGAAATCCTGCTCATAGAGCTTCTCGGTCAGTTCGGCCTTGGAGACGACCTGGCCGGCCCGCAACATCAGGTATTCCAGTAGGCGGTATTCAAATGCCGTGAGTTCGACTGCGATTCCGTCGACGCGCACTTCCTGGCCGCGGGTATCGAGTTCGATCGCGCCGCATTTCAGAAGCGGCTGGGACCACCCGCCGGACCGGCGCAGGAGCGCTTGCACACGCGCCAGCACTTCTTCGAAGCGAAACGGCTTGGTCACGTAATCGTCGGCGCCGGCATCGAGACCGGCCACCTTCTCCTGCCAGCTGTCGCGGGCCGTCAGGATGAGCACGGGAAAGGATTTGCCCGCCTTTCGCCACCCGCGAATGGCGTCGAGGCCCGAACGCCCCGGCAGGCCGAGGTCCACGACCGCCACGTCGATTGGGTACTCGAGGCCCGCGAACTCCCCCTCGACACCGTCTGCGGCGGCGTCGATCGCGAAACCGGCGGCGCGGAACTGCTGCGCCAGCGTTTCGCGCAGTGACGGTTCATCTTCCACCACCAGGAGACGCACGCGGATCAGTCCTCGTGGCCCGTCGCAGCGTCGATGCGGACTTCGAATACGCGGCCATCACCACCCAGGAGCCGGATGCGGTACTCGATGCGATCGCCGTGGCGTTTCTCTTCGGCCCGGACTGCGCGCGCCTTGTGACGGCGCTCGGCCTGGGCGACCGCTTCGTCGAGCGAAACAGCCCGGTCCGCGAATGTTCGCTCGCCGCCATCCCGGCCGCGATGGCCGTTCGCGGCAAACGCCTCCGTGGTCGGCAGGACAGCCGCCCCGAGCGACAGGCAAAGCGCCGCGAGGGCCATGAACCGGCTCATCTCCATGTCGGCATTCTAGTGGAACTGTGCGCCCGGGCCGCGCTGGCGGCCCGGGCGCGGGTCATCAGCCCGCAGTCGGGATGACGTCGACGCGGACGCGGATACGCTCGCCCGGGTCGTAAGGCATCCGGGTGACGTACTGTCGCCCAGCATATTCGTAGGTCACTTCGTAGCCGTCGATCCGCTCCTCCCAGCTGTCGCGGTAGTGCACGTCGCAGCGCTCGTAAGTCCGGCCCGGGGTGCCATACAGCTGTCGCTGACGGTCAACCGACACGTTGTGGCCGATTGCCCCGCCGATCAGGGCGCCGGCCACGCGCGCCGCGTCCTTACCGCCGCCGTGCCCGACCTGGTTACCGACCACCACGCCGATCGCGCTGCCCAGCAGCGTGCCGCCGATGTGGTTATACGAGAACGGCCCTTCCGACGCGTAACTGGTTTCCTGCCAGCATTCGCGGACCGGCTCGCTGACGCGGACCCGCCTGCGAAGCGGCTCGACGTGCACGACTGGCGCGAAATCGTAGTCGCCATCGCGATCGTAACGGTTGTCATACGCCGAGCCATTGTTGTCGGCGACCGCCGCAGCCGACGCGAAGGCAAGTCCTGCGGCCACTGCGAAGACCCGGATTGTGCGTGACATGGTGCGCCTCCTTGATTGGCACGGTTGCCAATCTAGTGCGCACCGAATGAATGCGTCCTGAACGGCCCGAGGGCCCCGGCGGGCCCTGATTCAGGGGTTTTCCGCCTTGGCGGCCGTCCACAGGCGGTCGAGAAGTTCGGGGGATGCGCAGCTCGCCTGCTGACCGAGCCGCCCGAGCGCCGCCTCCACGTGGCGGTAACGCCGGGCAAACCGCTCGTTGGCATGCCGCAGGGCCGTCTCAGGATCCAGCTCGAGATGCCTCGCAAGATTGACGATCGAGAACAGCAGATCGCCGAGCTCGGCTTCGCGCTGGCCGGCGTCTCCTTTCATCACTGCGTGGTCGAGCTCGCAAAGCTCCTCGTCGATCTTGGCGCGTGGCCCGCCGGGATCCGGCCAGTCGAAACCAGCCTGCGCCGCCCGGGCGCCGAGCTTGCGCGCGCGGGCGAGCGCCGGCAGCGCGGCCGGCACGTCCGCGAGAGCCCCGTTCTCGCCCCGGGCGGCGCGTTCCTCGCGCTTCAACTGTTCCCAGGCACGTGTCTGGTCGGCCGCACCGCGGACCACGGCGTCGCCGAATACGTGCGGATGGCGACGCGTCAGCTTGTCGCAGATCGCGTCCACGACGTCGTCGAAATCGAAGGCGCCCTGCTCGCTCGCAAGCCGGGCATGAAAGGCGACCTGGAACAGCAGATCGCCGAGTTCGTCGCGCAACGATGCAAGGTCGTTGCGTTCGATTGCGTCGGCGACCTCGTAGGCCTCCTCGAGTGTATGCGGCGCGATTGACCTGAAGTCCTGCTGCAAGTCCCATGGACAGCCGCGGTCGACGTCGCGTAGCCGGTCCATGATCCCCAGCAGCCGGTCAATGGCCATGGGACCCCGCACTGGCGAGGACTTCTCGAAGCGTCAGCAGCATGGCGGCCGTAGCCCCCCAGATATTGAAGCTGCCCCAGGGCAGGTCAAAAGTCTCGATCTCCTCGCCTGCGATGCGCCGCGTGCGCCGCGCGCGATTGGAAGGGTCAAGCAGGTGTCGCAGCGGTGCCTCGAATGTGCCCGCGACTTCGGTCGGATCAAGGACCAGTTCGAAACCCGGCCGTACCAGGCCGACGACGGGTGTCACGCGATACCCGGTGATCACCGCGTGATCCGGAAGGCGGCCGAGGACTTCGATGAACTGGCGTTGCAACCCGATTTCCTCCCGCGTCTCGCGAAGCGCTGCCGCGACGGCATCGGGGTCCTCGGCTTCCAGGCGTCCGCCCGGGAACGAAATCTGCCCCGCATGATGCGTCAGGTCATCGGCCCGTAATGTCAGCAGCACGGTGAGATCGTCGCCACGGTCGATAATTGGGATGAGCACGGCGGCGCGCATCGTCGCCATCGGCAACAGGGATTCCAGCCAGCCAGGGCTCGCTCCCTGGTAATGGCCGACCCTTAGATTACCGGACGCCGGATCTCCCGCCAGACGGCTGCGTAGTTCCGAGCGAAGCTGCGCCGTCGGCAGCCGGTGCAGCTCGAGTGATGCTGTCGCATTCACTTTCCCGGACCATTCCCGCGGGCCAGCCGTGCCGGGTCAAGCAAGCGGGCAAGTTCATCCCGGGGCATGCCGGTCTCTTCGACGGCGATATCGAGGATCGGCCGTGCTTCGGACGCCGCACGTTTCGCGATCGCGGCCGCGCGATCATAGCCGATGCGTGGTGCAAGCGCCGTCAGAAGCATCGGGTTGCGCGCCAGGTTTTCCGAGATCCTGGCCGAGTGAATGGTCAATCCCGGGATCGCGCGTTCCGCCAGCGCATTCGCAGAATCGGCCAGGAGCACGATGCTGTCGAGCAGGCAGTGGGCGATCAGCGGCAGCATCACGTTCAGCTGGAAGTTGCCGGAGGCTCCTGCCATGCCGACCGCGGAGTCGTGCGCCATCACCTCTGTCGCGGCCATGGTCACGGCCTCCGGTATCACCGGGTTGACCTTAGCCGGCATGATGCTCGAGCCTGGTTGCAGCGCCGGCAGGGAAATTTCCGCGAGTCCGGCAAGCGGGCCGGAGTTCATCCAGCGCAGGTCATTCGAGACCTTGAGCAGCACGACTGCCGCGCCACGCAGCGCGGATGACAGCTCGACGGCGGTGTCCTGTGAGGCAAGGCTCGCGAAGCGGTCCGGCGCGCCTGTGAATCCAAGGCCGGTGCGCGCGGCGAGACGTGCGATGGCGCGCCGCGCGAACTCGGGGTGTGCATTCATGCCCGTGCCGACTGCCGTCCCGCCGAGCGCCAGGCGATGCAGGCGCGTGCGGACGCCTTCAATCCGCGCCGTCGCATCCTCGACCTGCGATCGCCAGGCCCGCATCTCCTGGCCAATCGTGATCGGCAACGCGTCCATCAGGTGCGTGCGGCCGACCTTGACCTGGTCGCCGACTTCCGCGGCCTTGGCGCCGATCGCCGCGGCAAGGGCGTGCACGGATGGCAACAGGGATGCATGGACGGCGAGCGCCGCGGCGATATGGATTGAAGTCGGTATGACGTCGTTGCTGCTCTGGCAGCGATTGACGTGGTCGTTGGGGTGGACTTTCCGGCCCAGCTGCCTGCCGGCAAGCGCGGCAACCACCTCGTTGACGTTCATGTTGGTACTGGTGCCGGAACCGGTCTGCATCACGCCGAGCGGAAACTGCTCGGAATGACGGCCCTCTGCCACTTCGAGCGCGGCGGCAGCGATGGCCGACGCCAGCGCTGCGGGCAGCTCCCCGAGCTCTCCATTGGTCTCGGCTGCTGCCCATTTGACGAGGCCGATCGCGCGGATGAACTCGCCCGGCATGGCGATTCGCCCGATCCGGAAGTTTTCCACCGCGCGCTGTGTCTGGGCGCCCCACAGCGCGCTCGCGGCGACGCGAATCTCGCCGAAGCTGTCCTTTTCGATGCGGTCTTTGGCGCTCACGGGTAACATAGGCATTCTATCATTCGTGCCCCTGCCCCATGACCGACACTCGCCTGCACGCGCTGTCGCCGCTCGACGGCCGCTATGCCGAGAAATGCGCCGACCTCGCCATGGTGTTCAGCGAGGCGGGGCTCATCAGCCATCGCGTACGGGTCGAGGCGGCCTGGTTTCGCCAACTCGCAGAGTCCGGAGTCTTTCCCCTGCTCGCGCGACTGCCCGCAGCGGTCGGCGCCAGGCTCGAATCACTTGCGCGCGGCATCGACGACGCCGGCCTCATGCGCGTCAAGGAACTCGAGCGCCAGACGAACCATGACGTCAAGGCCGTCGAGTACTACCTGCGTGAACAGCTCGCCAGCGCGGGAACGGGCCCGGCCCAGCTCGAGTTCGTGCACTTCGCCTGCACGTCGGAAGACATCAACAACCTCGCCTATGCGCTGATGCTTGCGACGGCGCGCGAGCAGATCCTGCTGCCTGCGATCGCGGCGGTCGCGGACCATCTCGCGGCGCTGGCCGGGCGCCATGCGTCGCTCGCGATGCTCGCCCGCACCCACGGCCAGGCGGCGTCGCCGACCACGCTCGGCAAGGAGACCGCGAACTTTGCGGCGCGAATACGGCGCGCCTCGAACGCATTCCTGCGCGTCGAGGCGCTCGGCAAGTTCAATGGCGCGGTCGGCAATTTCAACGCGCACGTCGCAGGATACCCGTCGGTGGACTGGCGCGCACATTCGCGCCGGCTTGTCGAAAGCCTCGGGCTGACTCCGAACGAGCACACGACCCAGATCGAACCGCACGACTGGGTCGCGGAGTTCTGCGATGCGCTGGCCCGTGTGAACACGGTCCTGGTCGGCCTCTGCCGTGACCTTTGGGGTTATATCGCACTGGGCTACTTCACCCAGAAGGCCTTAGCGGGCGAGGTCGGCTCCTCGACCATGCCGCACAAGGTCAACCCGATTGCATTCGAGAACGCCGAAGGCAATGCCGGGGTCTCGAACGCGCTGCTCCGTCACTTCGCCGAAAAGCTGCCGGTGTCGCGCTGGCAGCGCGACCTGACGGACTCGACCGTGATGCGCAACCTCGGCGTCGCGCTCGCGCACGCCGTGCTCGCCTGGCGCTCGACGCTCGCGGGGCTTGCGCGCATCGAACCGGATGCGGCGCGCATCGCTGCGGACCTCGATGCTCACTGGGAGGTCCTGGCGGAAGCGATCCAGACGGCGCTGCGCGCGAACGGCGTCGCCGGCGGCTATGAAAGACTAAAGGAATTCACGCGCGGCCGGGGCGTAGGCGCTTCCGAGCTTCGCGCTTTCATCGCGACGCTCGAGCTGCCCCTCGAAACACGGCGGCGGCTCGAGTGCCTCACGCCGGCGTCGTATACCGGCCTTGCCGAGGCGCTCGCACGGTCGCTTTGACGGCCGCCCGTGGCGGACTCGCAATTGGAATGTGTGCTCGCGAACTGGGATTCGGATCGGCCGGTTCTCGAGCGCATCCGCCGAGAAGTCTTCGTGCGGGAGCAGCAAATACTCGAATCCGACGAGTGGGATGACGAGGATCGGGTCAGCGTTCACGTCATCGCCCGCCTGAACCGTGACCCAGTTGGCACCGGGCGCATCAACCCCGCCGGTAAGATCGGCCGCATCGCGGTGTTTGCCGGACTGCGCGGCCGGGGCATCGGCACCCTGATATTGAGCCGACTCCTCGAAGAGGCGCGTCGCCTGGGCATCCGCGAACCATACCTGCACGCGCAAGTGCAGGCCATGCCCTTCTACGAGAAGCTCGGGTTCGCGAGCGAGGGCGACGTGTTTGACGAGGCGGGCATTCCTCACGTGAGGATGTCGCTCGTCCTGGAGTGATTTCGGTGCAGACCCAGCGGCAGAGCGTGACCGGCACACGCTCTATCATCGCGACACTCGACGAGGCACGCAGCGCCACGCAGCAGGTCGCGTTTGCGGCCCGCCGCCTGCTCACGATGTACACGCAGGACCTCGAGCCGGCCGTCTATGACCAGCCGCAGTTTCTCGAGACCGTCAAGAAGCTCGTCCTCGCGAAGAGCTATGCGAAGGTCCGCGTCCTGCTGGCCGACCCCTCGCGGGTCGTCTATGAAGGAAGCAAGTTTGTCCACCTCGCCCGCCGCATCACGAGCCACATCGAGATCCGGCGCGTGAAGGCGCAAAACCGCGACAATCAGTCCGCTTTCCTGATTGCCGATGATCGCGCACTCGTCTACCGCCTCCAGGCGTCGCGCTGGGAGGGCATCGTCGAAATGAACGATCCGGTCGTCGCGCGCCGCTACCTCAATTACTTCGACGAGATCTGGATCGCGAGCGAACCAGAGGCCGAGACTCGTCAACAGCATCTCTGAAGGGGACGTTCCCCGTTGAGGCTCTGATCAAGGGGGAGCGTCCCCTTCGGCGTTCTATAATCGGCGCATGTCCCTGAAAGTCGACCTCACGGTCGCGGCCATAGCCGAGGAGGACGGCCGATTCCTGTTCGTGCAGGAACGCGCCGCGCGCCGCGTCGTGCTGAACCAGCCAGCCGGACATCTCGAGAGTGGGGAGTCTCTGGTCCAGGCCGTCGTGCGCGAGACGCGCGAGGAAACCGGGCGCGACTTCCGGCCTGACGCCGTCACCGGGGTCTACCTCTGGCAGGGTCCGGCCGGCCGCACCGTGCTGCGAGTCGCGTTCGCGGGGCGTGTCGGCGAGCGGGTTGCGGGGGCGACGCTCGATCGCGCGATTATCCGCACTGTGTGGCTCGACCGCGAACAGCTGCTTGCGCGTGCCGCCGAGCATCGCAGTCCGCTGGTCCTGATCTGCGTCGAAGACTACCTGCGGGGCCTGCGCTATCCGCTCGAGATACTGAGCCGGGTGCCGAGCGCAGGCGGGCCGCTTCGCCAGGCGGCTGGCTGATTCATGGCGCGGATCATCGTCGCACTTTCCGGTGGTGTGGACTCCGCCGTTGCGGCGGCCCTGCTCCAGGATGCCGGACACCGAGTCGAGGCCCTGTTCATGTCCAACTGGATCGACGACGACGAGGGCTATTGCACGTCGGCGTCGGATTTCCAGGACGCGCGACGCATCACCGACGAATTGGGTATCCCGCTTCACAAGGCCAGCTTCGCGCGGGAATATCGCGAGCGTGTTTTCGCGCATTTCCTGGCCGAGCTCGAGGCCGGGCGCACGCCGAATCCGGATGTCCTTTGCAACCGCGAGGTCAAGTTCGGAGTCGGGCTCGACTATGCACGACGGCTCGGCGCGGAGCGCTTCGCGACCGGCCACTACGCGTGCATCGGGGCCGGCGGGCGGCTCCTGCGCGGGGTCGATGTCAACAAGGATCAGAGCTATTTCCTGCATGCGCTGGACGCGGTCCAGCTTGCTTTCTGTGAATTCCCGGTTGGCGGTTTCAGGAAGTCCGAGGTGCGGGCGATTGCGCGCGAGCGCGGCTTGCCGGTCGCGGAGAAGCGCGATTCGACCGGGATCTGCTTCATCGGCAAGCGCCCGTTTGGGGAATTCATCGGGGGCTGGCTGGAGGGACGCCCGGGCCCGATCGAGACCGCGGACGGCGCCGTGATCGGGCGACACCACGGGCTCGAGCGCTACACGATCGGCCAGCGCAGTGGCCTCGGCGTGGGCGGTATGCGGGGCGCCAGCGGCGAACCCTGGTTCGTCGCGGTCAAGGACCTCGCTCGCAACGTGCTGGTGGTGGTGCAGGGCGCTCGTCATCCCGCGCTCTACTGCCAAGGATTGCGCGCGACGATGCCGCACTGGATTACGGGCGCCGCACCGCCCGCATCGTTTGCCTGCACGGCGAAGGTGCGATATCGCCAGCCGGATACCGGCTGTCGCGTCGAGCTCACGTCCGGCGGGGTCGAAGTGCGATTCGACCAGCCGCTGCGCGGCGCGGCGCCGGGGCAGTACGTCGTTTTCTACGACGGCGAGGAGTGTCTCGGCGGGGGGGTTATAATGGCCCTTCAGCCGCTGGAGGATTCATGCAGGACAGCTTCAAGGCCCGCCGCAAGCTCGAAGCCGGCGACCGCAGTTACGACTACTTCGCGCTCGAAGCGATCGCGGAACCCAACGTCGGGCGTCTCCCCTACTCACTGAAGATCCTGCTCGAGAACCTGCTGCGGCACGAAGACGGAAAGAACGTTACGCACGACGACATCCTGGCGCTCGCCAAAGCCGACCCCCGCGAGCTGCCGCAACGCGAGATCGCCTTCACGCCGGCTCGCGTGATCATGCAGGACTTCACCGGCGTACCGGCCGTCGTCGATCTGGCGGCCATGCGCGACGCGATGGCGACGCTCGGCGGCGATCCGGGTCGCATCAACCCGCTCATTCCGGCAGAGCTCGTGATCGACCATTCGGTCATGGTCGATCATTACGGGTCGGCGGACTCGCTGAACCTCAATGCCCTGCTCGAGTTCCAGCGCAACAAGGAACGCTACACGTTCCTGCGCTGGGGCCAATCGGCTTTCGACAACTTCTCCGTCGTCCCGCCGGACACGGGCATCGTCCATCAGGTCAACCTGGAGTTCCTCGCACGCGTCGTCTTTGCCGATGACCAGGGCCTGGCCTATCCCGACACGGTCGTCGGCACTGATTCGCACACGACCATGATCAACGGTGTCGGCGTCCTGGGCTGGGGCGTGGGCGGCATCGAGGCGGAAGCCGCAATGCTCGGCCAGCCCTCGACGATGCTGATTCCGGAAGTCATCGGCGTGAAGCTGACCGGCCGACTTGCCGAGGGCGCAACCGCGACCGACCTCGTCCTGACGGTGACCGAAATACTTCGACGCCGCGGCGTCGTCGACAAGTTCGTGGAGTTTTTCGGGGACGGCCTCGCACAGTTGCCGCTGGCGGACCGGGCAACCATCGCCAACATGGCCCCGGAATACGGCGCGACCTGCGGCATCTTTCCCGTCGACGAGGTGACCCTGGATTACCTGCGTCTTACGGGACGTGCCGAGGGCCAGATCGCCCTGGTGCGGGAATACGCGAAGAAGCAGGGCCTGTGGCGACACGATGGCGCGCCGGATGCGGCCTATACCGACTTGCTCCACCTCGATCTCGGGACGGTACAGCCATCGCTTGCCGGGCCCAAGCGTCCCCAGGACCGCGTGGCGCTTGCCGACATGCAGAAAGCCTATCGGGACGCCTTTGCGCGGGACCAGGACAAATGGAAATCGACGGGACCTGCGCACGTCAAGGATGTCGGCAAGGAATTCGACTTGAAGGATGGCGCGGTCGTGATTGCCGCAATCACCTCCTGCACCAATACCTCGAATCCGGCCGTCATGATCGGCGCCGGGCTGCTCGCACGCAATGCGCGCCGGCGTGGCCTCGCGGTGCAGCCCTGGGTCAAGACTTCGCTCGCCCCGGGTTCGAAAGTCGTCACTGAATACCTGAAACGCTCGGAATTGCTGGTCGATCTCGATGCGCTTGGTTTCAACGTCGTTGGCTACGGATGCACAACCTGTATCGGCAATTCCGGCCCGCTCAATCCGCCGATCTCGAAGGCGATCAACGACCACAGGATCTCGGTCGCGTCGGTGCTGTCGGGAAACCGCAATTTCGAGGGTCGCGTTCACCAGGAAGTGCGCATGAACTTCCTCGCCTCGCCCCCGCTTGTCGTCGCCTATGCCCTCGCGGGCACGGTCGATATCAACCTGACGGGTGATGCAATCGGCCGTGACGGCGACGGCAAGCCGGTCTACCTGAAGGACATCTGGCCGACCGCCCATGAAGTACAGCGGTTCATCGCCCGCAATGTTTCCGCCGACATGTTCTCGAAGACTTATGCCGACGTGTTCCATGGTGACGAACGTTGGCGGGGTATCGATGTACCGGCGTCCAAGACCTATGTCTGGGACGGCGACAGCACGTATATCCAGAACCCACCCTACTTCGACGGGATGACCAGGCGGCCACCGGGGCTTCCGACCGTCCGCGGCGCCCGCTGTCTCGGACTCTTCGGCGACTCGATCACAACTGACCACATTTCGCCCGCGGGCGCGATCAGGAAGGACGCACCGGCCGGGCAGTACCTGCAGAAACACGGCGTCGTGCCTGCCGACTTCAACAGCTACGGCTCCCGACGCGGCAACCACGAGGTAATGATGCGCGGCACTTTTGCCAATACCCGGATCAAGAACCTGATGGTGCCCGGCGTCGAAGGCGGCGTGACCTGCCACCAGCCGGACGGCGAAAGGATGTCGATCTACGATGCCGCGATGAGGTACCTCGCCGACGGCGTGCCGCTGGTCGTGATAGCCGGCAAGGAATACGGCACAGGTTCCTCGCGCGACTGGGCGGCGAAGGGAACGAGCCTGCTGGGCGTCAAGGCCGTGATCGCGGAAAGCTTCGAGCGGATCCATCGCGCGAACCTCGTCGGAATGGGCGTGTTTCCGCTGACTTTCCAGTCCGGCCAGACTGCAGGCTCCCTGGGACTCGACGGCACCGAGGTCTACGACATCGAGGGCCTCAGCGCTGGAAGCCGCGCGGCCACGGTGCAGGCCAAGAACCGTGCCGGCAAAGTCACCCGCTTCAAGGTGAATGTTCGTGTCGACACACCAAAGGAGTGGGAATACATGGACAATGGCGGCATCCTGCACTTCGTGTTGCGTCAGCTCGCCGCCTGAGCCAGACCGCGATGCGCATCGCGGTCTTCGATCTCGACGGCACGATTACGCGAAAGGACACGTTTCTTCCTTACCTCCATGGCTGGCGGCGCCGGCATCCGCGTGCGGGTTTCACAGGGCGCGCACTCGCCGCGCTCCTGCGGTACCCGGCCGACCGTGATCGCGGGCTCCTGAAATCAGGCCTCATTCGCGCCGCCATGGGCGGCGCGACACGGGAGGCGGTTCGTGCCTGGACCGCTGAATTCGTCGCCGGCCTGGGTGATGCCGATTTCTGTCCCGGGGCGCTGGGGGCGATCTGCCTGCACCGCAGTGCCGGTGATCGTCTCGTCCTGCTCTCGGCAAGCGTAGACCTTTACGTCCCGGACCTGGGGCACCGTCTGAATTTCGTCGAGTCCATCTGCACCGAGGTCGCCTGGCAGGACGGGTGCCTCGAGGGTTCGCTGCTGACTGCAAACCGCCGGGCGGCGGAGAAACGCCGCTGCGTCGAGGCGCTTCGGCTGCGATTTCCCGGCGCCCGGCTCGCCGCCTACGGCAACGCGCGCTCCGATTTCGACCACCTGGCCGTGGCGGATGAACCTGTGCTGGTGAATGCGGGTCCGGTCTTGCGGCGCGAGGCGGAAAGGCAAGGCTTTCGCACCGACGATTGGCGTAATAATTCACCTGTTGACCCGGTCCAATCGGCATGAGCCGACAGCCGCGAATTCATCCGTCGGAAATCACGCCAGAGGCCGTCTATCGCTCTCGGCGTCAGTTCCTGGCAGGCCTCGCCGGCATCGGTGCCGCGGCAACCATCACGGATTCAATCGCGCAGGAAGTATTCACAGTCAACCTGGTCGAACGCCCGCTCGAGTTCAAGCGCAATGCGCACTATTCGACCCAGGAAAAAATGAACTCGTTTGCCGAGATCACAGGCTACAACAATTTCTACGAATTCGGGACGGGCAAGGAAGACCCTGCCGAAAACGCTCACGGGCTTCGCCCCCGCCCCTGGTCGGTCGTCGTGGATGGCGAGTGCGAGAAACCCGGTCGTCTTCCGCTCGAGGACCTGCTTCGGCCGCATCCGTTCGAGGAGCGCATTTACCGGCTCCGCTGCGTGGAGGCGTGGTCGATGGTGATCCCCTGGATCGGCTTCCCCCTGGGCGACCTGGTCAGGCGGTTCCAGCCGACGTCACGGGCGAAATACGTCGAACTCACGACCCTCTACGACCCGAAGCAGATGCCGGGCCAGCGCTACTCAGTGCTCGACTGGCCCTATGTCGAAGGACTCCGGATGGACGAGGCAATGCACCCTCTCGCAATCCTGGGCGTGGGCCTCTACGGCAAGCTGCTCCCGAACCAAAACGGCGCGCCGCTGCGCCTCGTCGTCCCCTGGAAATACGGCTTCAAGAGCATCAAGTCGATTGTCCGAATCCGGTTCACGGAGCGCATGCCGGCGACCACCTGGGCGAAGTCCGCGCCCCATGAATACGGCTTCTATGCCAACGTGAACCCGGAAGTCGACCACCCACGCTGGAGCCAGAAAACCGAGCGGCGCATCGGCTCGTCGAATTTCCTCGCGCGGCAGCCGACCCTGAAATTCAACGGTTATGCCGATGAGGTGGCCGGTCTCTACCGCGGCATGGACCTGGCGCGCGATTTCTAGCCAGCCATGAATGCAGACACCCTGGCACGGCGCTACGCCAAGCCAATCGTCTTCCTGCTCTGCCTCGCGCCGGCAGCCTGGCTGCTCGCCGGCATCCTTTCGCTGCAATCCGGGGATATGACGGCCGGGCCGGCCGCTGCGCTAGGCGCGAATCCAGTCGAGAAGGTCCAGGACACCCTTGGGATCTGGGGCCTGCGGTTCCTGTTGCTCACGCTTGCCGTAACGCCATTGCGAGTCATAGGCGGCTGGCCCAGGCTTCAGCTTTTCAGGCGGATGCTCGGCCTGTTCGCTTTTTTCTATGTCTCGATGCATTTCCTCTGGTATCTGTTCGTCGACCAGGCCTTCAACTGGGAGCAGATGCTGGGCGACGTCGCCAAGCGCCCGTACATTACCGCGGGCTTCACGGCGCTTCTGATCCTCCTGCCGCTCGCGGCGACTTCAACGCAGCGCGCGATGCGCCGGCTCGGCCGCCGCTGGCAGAAACTGCACCGGCTTGTTTACGTGGCGGCCATCCTCGGATGTATCCACTTCTGGTGGCAGGTGAAGGCGGATATCCGTGAGCCGCTCGCCTATGCGGCGATCGCGGCCGTGTTGCTTGGCTGGCGCCTGCATCGCTACTGGCGCCGGCGCGAGGCTGCAGCGCGGACGCAGTCAGGCACGCGGGCGCGCAGCCCGCGCGCCCAGCAGAATGCCGGCCAATATCAGAAGCCCGCCGATACAGGTATGCCAGTCCAGCGACTCGCCGATCAGCCACCAGCCCAACAGTGAGGCCAGGACGGGCTCACCCACCGACACGACGGCGACGAACAGTGGATTGAGGTACCTGAGCGACCAGTTATACCCGCCGTGTCCGACGAGTTGCGAGATCCCCGCCATTCCGGCAAGCGCCCACCAGGTGCGGGAATCGAACCCGGTCGCCCGAGTCCCCGTGAGGAGCACACCGGCCCAGAGCGCGGCGCCCGCAACACCGTAGGCGATGCCGAGATAGCGCCTGAAAGTAAGAACGGCCTGGGCTTCCCGCGACAACATCAAGTAGCCGGCCATGGCAATCCCGCCCGTCACCGCGAGCAAGTCGCCGAACAGTGCGGATGCGCCGCCCTGCCCGCCGCCGCTCACCACCGCTGCGCCCGAGATTGCGAGGCCGAGCGCAAGTTGCGTCAACCGCGACGGCGCGCCTCGCCCGGCCACGAACTGCATCAATGCGACCCAGATCGGCGAGGTGCTTACGAGGAGCACGCTGCGGGCGATCGTCGTGTATTCAAGCGAGGTGATCCAGGCAGCGAAATGAACAGCGAGCAGAGCACCAGCGCCCGCTGCAAAGGCGACGCCTGCCCGGTTTCCAGCGGGCGACGGCGGTGCCGTGATCGCGAGCGGCAGCACGACGAGCAGCGCGAGGCCCACACGCCACGCGGCGATCGCGAGCGGTGGCGCGATGGCGAGTCGTGCAAAGATCGAGCCGTTGGAAACGGCCAGGAGCGCGATCCCGAGTACGAACAGGGCCAGGGCGCGGGCCGGCTTGCCGGCGGGAGGCATCAGGGTCGGGTTCAGACGATGGCCCAGGACGGGACTTCACGCCAGCCCCGCGTCAACGCGGCGTCGAAATCCCGCCATTGCGGCTCGAGTTGCTGGACGAGGCGCCAGAATCGCCGCGAGTGGTTCATGTGCCGCGTATGGGCGAGCTCGTGAAAAAGTAAATACCGGACAACCTCCGCCCGCTGGAACAGTAGGCAGGCATTCAGGCTGATCGTGCCGTTTCTCGAACAGCTGCCCCAGCGCGTGCGCTGGCGGCGGATCTGGAGTCTCTGGAAGCGAAGCCCGGTCGCGGTTGATAGCTGCGACAGCCATTGACCGAGCGTCGCATGGGATTCGCGCATCAGAAATCGTTGCAGCGCGTGGCGCAGCAAGGCCGGCCTGTCGGCGGGACCCGTGAGCCGGATCGAACCGTCCCCGGCGTAAAGCCGCGGCGGACTTCCGCCGGCCCCGTAGAGCACCACATACTTTCGGCCCGTCGCCGGGAAATGGATGCGGGATGGCAGTCCGTCCGCCCCGGACGCCTCCGCCGGCCGGTACAGGTCGAGCGTACGCTCGATCCAGCGCCGGTGCCGGGTCACGAACTGCTCGACGGCGCACGGTCGCGTGCCCCGGGGAACGACGATTTCGACAAGGCCGCCCGGCAGTACGCGCACGGTCAGGCGCCTCGCACGCTCGCTCGAGCGCACGCGCCAGGCGCAGTCCGACGGCGCCGCGAGGTCGAGCAGATCCAACTGTCGGTCGTCGGCGTGCATGCTCACAGCGAGGCTGCCAGCCGCGAACCCTCGTCGATCGCGCGCCTAGCGTCGAGTTCGATTGCGAACTTCGAACCGCCGATCAAATGCACACGTTGACCGGTCTCTTCGATGCCGGCAACGAGATCACGACGCGGTTCCTGACCGGCACAGATGACGATGTGATCGACTTCTAGCCGGCGGGACTGGCCGCCCTGGGTGATGGCGAGTCCACGATCGTCGATGCCCTCGTACGTGACGCCCGCCAGCATGCGCACCCCGCGACGCTTGAGGGCGAGCCGGTGGACCCAACCCGTGGTCTTTCCGAGGTCGCGTCCGGGCGGCGTGGCCTTGCGTTGAAGGAGCCAGATTTCGCGCGGCGAGCGCAGTGGAGCCTCCGGCACGAGTCCGCCGCGCGACGCGAGGCGCATGTCGATGCCCCACTCGCTCATGAAGGCGGGAATGTCCAGGCTCGGGGCCGCACGGGAGGTATCGTGACTCAGGAATTCAGCGACGTCGAATCCGATACCGCCCGCACCGACGATTGCAACCGAATGGCCGGCCGGCCGGCCACGCAGCAGCACGTCAACATAGGTCAGGACATTCGGGTGATCGAGACCCGGGATAGCCGGCACACGCGGCACGACACCGGAGGCGAGCACGATTTCGTCGAAATCCCCGCGCGCCAGTTCGGCGACGCGTGCCGTGTGCCCGAGCAGGACAAACACGCCCGCAAGCTCGAGCTCGCGGCCGAAGTAACGCAGCGTTTCGTAAAACTCCTCTTTGCCCGGAATGACTTTCGCCATGTTGAACTGGCCCCCGATGTGATCGGCGGCCTCGAATAGCGTCACGTGGTGTCCTCGGCGGCCCGCGACCGTCGCGCAGGCGAGCCCGGCAGGACCGGCGCCGACGACTGCAATTCGCTTCGGCTTCTCCGCCGGTCGGTAGACGAGGTCGGTCTCGCGCCCCGCACGCGGATTCACTAGGCAGCTTGCGACCTCGTTCTCGAACACGAGGTCGAGACAGGCCTGGTTGCAGGCGATGCAGGTGTTGATTTCATCGGCCCGTCCGGCCGCCGCTTTCGCAACGAAGTCCGGGTCCGCGAGCAGCGGCCGCGCCATCGAGACGAGATCGGCGTCGCCTGCCGACAGCACGCGCTCGGCCACCGCCGGGTCGTTGATCCGGTTGCTGGTCACCAGCGGAATCGAGACGGCGCCCCGCAGGCGTCGCGTGACCCAGGTGAACGCCGCGCGCGGCACCATGGTCGCAATCGTCGGTATCCGAGCCTCGTGCCAGCCGATTCCGGTGTTGATAATCGTCGCGCCGGCGCACTCGACGGCCTGCGCGAGCTCGACCACCTCATCCCAACTGCTCCCGCCCTCGACCAGGTCGAGCATGGACAGTCGGTAGATCACGATGAATTCGCGGCCCACGGCGGCGCGCGTACGCGCCAGGATCTCCACAGGCAGCCGCATCCTTCCGGGCCAGTCGCCGCCCCAACGGTCGGTGCGCCGGTTGGTACGCGGAACAAGGAATTCGTTGATGAAATAGCCCTCCGACCCCATGACCTCCACGCCGTCGTAGCCAGCTTCCTGCGCGAGCGCGGCGCAGCGCACGAATGCGGCGATCTGTCGCTCGACGCCGCGACCCGAGAGTTCGTGCGGTGTGAATGGCGAGATCGGTGCCTTGAGCCGCGATGGCGCCACGGCGAGCGGATGATAGGCGTAACGCCCGGTATGCAGGATCTGCATGCAGATCCGCCCGCCGGCCGCGTGCACCGCGTCGGTGACAAGCCGGTGACGGCCGAGGTGGCGCCGGCCGCTCAGCGTGCCGGCGAAGGGCTTGGTCCAGCCGGCCGCGTTGGGCGCAATTCCGCCCGTGACCATGAGGCCGACTCCGCCGCGTGCGCGTTCCTCGAAGTAGGCGGCGAGTTTCGGGTAGTCCTCAGCACGGTCCTCCAGTCCCGTGTGCATCGAGCCCATCAACACCCGGTTTGGCAGCGTCGTGAAACCGAGATCCAGCGGCGCCATCAAGTGCGGAAACGGGTTCGGCGTCACCCGAGCAATCATATAGCATGCCAACCTCCATGCAGCCCGTGCTCGAAGTCCGCGATCTCGTGAAGCAGTACCCCGGCGTGCGCGCCGTGGACGGCGTGTCCTTCACGATCGAGGCCGGGGCCTGTTTCGGCCTGCTCGGTCCGAATGGCGCCGGCAAGACGACGACAGTCGAGATCATGGAAGGCGTCACCGTGCCGACATCCGGCCAGGTGCTCTATCACGGCGAGCCGATCGGCGCCCGCTTCCGCGCTGAGGCGGGCATCCAGTTCCAGAAAACGGCGCTCCAGGATTTCCTGACCGTTCGCGAGACCCTGGAGCTCTTCAGGCGGCTCTATGCGCACGGACGCGACGTGGACGAGTTGATTCGCCTGTGCGCGCTCGAGCAGCTCGCGGACCGCGACAACCGCAAGCTCTCCGGCGGCCAGACCCAGCGCTTGCTGCTCGCGATCGCACTTGCAAACGACCCGCAGGTCTTGTTCCTCGACGAGCCCACTACCGGCCTCGATCCACAGGCCCGGCGCAATTTCTGGGATCTCATCCGCTCGATCAAGGCCGAGCGCCGCACCGTGCTCCTAACCACGCATTACATGGAGGAGGCCTACTACCTCTGCGACACGATCGCGATTATGGATCGCGGCCGCATCATCGCCGAAGGCCAGCCTTCCAGGCTTCTGAAGGAACACTTCGAGGACGTCGTCCTCGAGTTGCCACGCGAGGATTTCCCGAGCGAGACGGCCGCCTTTCCGCTGCCGGTCCTGGTGGCCGCGGATCGGGTAGAGATCTCGACGTCCGACGTCGAGAATGCCCTGCGGGCCCTCCTCGACCATGGAGTGCCGCTGAATCATCTGCGGATCCGCCCGCGAAATCTCGAGGACCTGTTCCTCGAGCTCACCGGGCGAGAGCTGCGAACTTGAACTTGCGGCGCCTGTATGCGGTGTGGCATGCCCGGAATCTCGAGTTCCTGCGCGACCGTTCGACGCTCATCTTCAATATCCTGTTTCCGCTCGCGCTCGTCGTCGCCTTTGCCGTGATATTCGGCCGTGGCGAGCAGGACCTGCTCAAGGTCGGCGTCGTGGCGCCGCCCGGCGTGAGCATCGACGCAACACTGCATCCGTTCCTCGGCACCCGCCACGTCGATTTCTACCGGGTCGATGCCGCCAACCTCGTCACGGCCGTGCGCAAAGTCGAACGTCACCAGGCGGACCTGCTGCTCGATCTGCGCGGCGCACCCCGTTACTGGGTCAACGAGGATTCGCCCAAGGGCTATCTCGCGGAAAAACTCCTGCTTCAAGCGGCCGGCGGCCGAGCGGTGCGCCAGCCGGTGACGGGGGCAGCAGTCCGCTATGTGGACTGGCTCCTGCCCGGCATCCTCGGCATGAACATGATGTTCAGCTGCCTGTTCGGGGTCGGATTCGTGGTGGTTCGATACCGCAAGTCCGGCTTCCTTCGCCGGCTGTCGGCGACGCCGGTGACAGCCGCGGAATTCGGCGCCGCACAGATATTCTCGCGGCTCATCCTGACCATCAGCGTGACTTCGCTGCTCTATGGGGCACTCGCGCTGCTCGTGCCCTTCCACAATGAGGGATCCGTGCTCCTGCTCCTCCTGATTGCCGTGGTCGGTGCGATGTCCATGATCGCCTTCGGGTTCATGATGGCGGCCCGCATCGCGAGCGAGGAACTGGCAAGCGGCGTCATCAACTTCGCTTCGTGGCCGATGATGCTTCTCTCCGGAGTCTGGTTCTCGCTGGAAGGGGCACCCGCCTGGCTGCAACAGGCGGCCCGGGCCCTGCCCCTGACCCAGATGCTCGAGGCTGCGCGCGCAGTGATGCTGGACGGAGCGGGCCTGCTGCAGGTGCTGCAGCAGCTCGGCTGGCTGCTATTCATGACCTTCCTGTTCCTCGGGATCGCGGCCACGGGATTCCGCTGGCGCCCGGATTGATTCCTGCGAAAGCGGCGGCGGACCCCGGGTCTGTGGCAAACTTTGCATTCCGGGGCGCCCGACCGAAAAAATACGCTTGGACAAATCCGAACTGCTCAAGGAACTGCGCATTGACCGCGATGCGCGCGAGGAGGGATCGTCATCCCGCCTCCGCTTGTGGGTCGCCGTGGGCGTCGCAGGCGTCGCCGCCGCCGTCGCGCTCCTCTGGTTTTTCGGCCGCGAACAGGCGGTCGAGGTGACCGTGGCGGCCGCCCAACCCATGCCGGCGACGAGCGCCGGCACCTCTGTGCTCGATGCGACCGGCTATGTGACGGCGCGCCGCCAGGCGACTGTCTCGGCCAAGATCACCGGCAAGGTGCGCGACGTGCGCATCGAGGAAGGCCAGCACGTGGCGGCGGGCGAAGTCCTGGCGACACTCGATGATTCCGAGGCGGTAGTCGAGGTCGAGCTCCGTCGCGCACAGCTCGCCTCGGCACGTGCGCAACAGGTGCAGGCCGAGGCCGAAAGCGCGAATGCCGGCCGCGAGTACGGGCGGCAGCAGAAACTCGCCGACCTCGAGCTCACGAGCGCCTCCGCGCTGGACGCCTCGCGCACGCAATCGGAGGCCCTGAAGGCGCGTGCCTCGAGCCAGAAAAGCGCGGTCGGTGTTGCGGAAGAGTCCCTGAAGGCGGCGCAGGTCCAACTCGACAATACGATCGTGCGCGCGCCGTTTGCCGGCGTCGTGACGGTCAAGGCGGCCCAGCCGGGCGAAATGATCTCACCGATATCCGCGGGCGGCGGCTCGATTCGCACCGGGATCGGCACGGTGGTCGACATGGATTCGCTCGAGATCCAGGTTGACGTGAGCGAGGCCTACATCAACCGCGTCCAGCCTGGACAGAAAGTGGAAGCCGTCCTCAATGCCTACCCGGACTGGCGCATTCCCGCAGAGGTCATCGCAATCGTCCCGACCGCCGACCGGTCGAAGGCAACGGTCAAGGTACGCATCGCGCTCGGCGCCAAGGATCCGCGCATCGTGCCGGAAATGGGCGTGCGCGTCGCCTTTCTGGAGTCGCGGCCCGCAGACTCCGCCGCAGCTCGCCCTGCGCGCGGTGTACTGGTCCCGGCCGCCGCAATTCGGCAGGATGACGGCAAAGACGTCGTGTTCCTCCTGCGCGATGGCCATGCCGAGCGGCGCGCCGTCACGCTCGGGGGCTCAATCGGCGACAACCGGCAGGTGCAGGCCGGCGTTTCAGCGGGCGATACCGTGATCGTAGAGGCGCCCGCGGGCCTCCGGGACGGCCTGGCGGTCGCAGAGCGGGAGACAGGCAATGACTGATGCGATGGTTCGTGTCCTTGACGTCCACAAGTCATACGTCCGCGGCAAGCAGACCGTCGAGGTGCTGCACGGCCTCTCGCTCGACATATCGAAGGGTGATTTCGTGGCGCTGATGGGTCCGTCAGGGTCAGGCAAGACCACGCTCCTCAACCTGATTGGCGGGCTCGATGGCCCGACTTCCGGCGAGGTTCACGTGGGGGGCGAGCGCATCGACCGGCTTTCGGGTGCGGCGCTCGCGAAATGGCGCGCGCGCAATGTCGGCTTCGTGTTCCAGTTCTACAACCTCATGCCGGTGCTGACTGCCGAGCGGAACGTGGAATTGCCGCTCCTGCTGACCAACCTCTCGGCAGCGCAGCGGCGTAAGTCCGTCGCCGTGGCCCTCGAAATCGTCGGGCTTTCGGACCGCGCGCGCCACAAGCCAAAGGAATTGTCCGGCGGCCAGGAACAGCGGGTCGCGATCGCACGCGCACTGGTCTCTGATCCCGCGCTCCTCATCTGCGACGAGCCGACTGGCGACCTGGATCGCAAAACGGCGGACGAAATCCTGGGACTCGTCCAGGTGCTGAACCGGGAGCACGGCAAGACCGTCGTGATGGTGACTCACGACCCGAAGGCGGCCGATTTCGCGAATCGAACGCTGCACCTCGAGAAAGGACAGCTGCTCGAGCAGGCGGCGGCCTGAAACCGCGATGACGCGGACCGGATACTTGTTGGCGAACCTCGGGCGCAAGAAGACGCGCACGATCCTGACGCTCCTGTCGATCGTCATGGCTTTCCTGCTGTTCGGGCTCCTCCAGGCAGTGAACGTGCTGTTCTCCGCTGGCGCCGATTTCGTCGGCGCGACCCGCCTCGTGACCCAGGCGCGCGTGTCGTTTACGCAATCGCTGCCAATGCGCCTCCTGCCCCAGATCGAGTCAGTGCCGGGCGTCGACAAGGTGATGTGGAGCCAGTGGTTCGGCGGCGTCTGGCAGGAAAACACGCAGCTCATCATCCAGGCGGCGGATCCCGCGCGGCTGCACGACGTATATCCCGAACTCGTAATGCCCGATCCCGAATGGAAGGCGTTTGAGAACACCCGCACCGGTGTGATCGTCGGCAGGAACCTCGCCAATCAGTATGGATGGAAGGTCGGGCAAAAGGTGCCGATCGCCTCGAATATCTTCCCGCAAAAGAATGGCAGCAAAGCCTGGGTCTTCGACCTCGTCGGCATCTACGACGGCAAGGACGAGGAATGGCAGCGCAGTACGAACGGCGGCTGGATCAATTACTCCTACTTCGACGAAGCAAACCAGTTCGGCTCCGGCCGGGCCGGCGTTTACGTCATCAAGCTCGCGGACTCGGACCGCGCAGCCGAGGTTGCGGCGACGATCGACCGCATGTTCGAAAATTCGCCGGACGAGACCAAAACCCAGACCGAGAAAGATTTCAATCTCGGGTTCTTCAAGCAGATCGGCGACATCGGGCTGATCATCCGCTGGATCCTGTTCGCAGTGTTCTTTACGCTACTGCTCGTCGTCGGCAATACGATTGCCCAGAGCGTGCGCGAGCGCGTGCCGGAGCTCGCAATCCTGAAGACGCTTGGGTTCAGCGACCGCTCGGTTCTCGCCTTCGTGCTGGCCGAAGCGGCCGCGCTCTGCCTTATCGGCGGCCTGCTGGGCCTCGCCGTGGCGACGCCCCTCGGCGTCGGGATCACGAAGGCCACGGGCGGCAACCTGCCGGTGGCCGTGGATGGCGAGGTCTGGCTGACCGGTGTGGGTGCAATCGTGGTATTGAGCCTCGCAGTCGGGTTGCTGCCGGCGCTGCGCGCCGCGCGGCTCACCATTGTCGATGCCCTGGCGGACCGCTGACCGGAACCGTTGCCATGCTGAAACAGATTGTCGCGATCACTCAGCTCGGGCTGCGGAGCATTCCGCAGCGGCTCGGGCCCTCGCTCGTGATCGTCGTCGGCCTCGCGGGAGTCGTCGCCGTCTTCACAGCGCTTCTCGCAATGGCCTCGGGTTTCCAGTCCACTCTCGAGGCCGCCGGCCGCCCGGACGTCGCGCTGGTATTGCGGGGCGGCTCCCAGGCGGAACTGAATTCCGGGCTCACGCGCGAGCAGACTACGATCATCAAACAGGCGCCCGGCGTTGCCGCCGGAGCCGACGGGCAGCCGGTCGCCTCGGCCGAGGTGATGGTGATCGCGGAACTGATTAAGACCGGCGAGACGCTCGGATCCAATATCACTGTCCGGGGAGTCGAGCCGGCGGCTTTCGACCTTCGGCCGAAACTCAAGGTCGTCGAGGGGCGTCGATTCAAGCCCGGCCTGAACGAACTGATCGTCGGTCGCGGGGTCACCCAGCAGTTCCAGGGCGCCGGGCTTGGCAAGACACTCCGCATGCGGGGGTCCGACTGGACCGTGGTCGGAGTCTTCGAGTCGGGCGATGCCAACGAAAGCGAGTTGTGGGCCGACGCGGAAGTGGCCCAATCCGTCTTCAACCGCCAGGGATTCAGCTCCGTCCGGCTGCAGCTCGCGGACCCGAAAGGGCTGCAGGTCGTCAAGGACGCGCTGACCGCCGATCCGCGCGTCAACGTCGACGTGGAATCCGAGCAGGCCTACTTCAGCGGGCAAACCAAGAATTTCCGCCGGACAATCGGCACCCTCGCCAGCGTCGTCACGTTCATCATGGCGCTCGGGGCTACGTTTGCGGCCCTCAACACCATGTACGCGGCGGTCGGGGCGCGTTCACGCGAGATCGCGACCTTGCGCGCGATCGGCTTCGGCGGCACGCCCGTGGTCGTCTCGATCATGCTGGAGTCGCTGGTGCTCGCACTCGTGGGCGGCGTCCTCGGCGCGGTCATCGCCTTCGTACTCTTCAACAATATGGCGGTCTCGACGCTCGGGGCAAACTTCACCCAGGTCCTGTTCCGGTTTGCCGTCACGCCCGCGCTGTTCGTGGACGGACTCGTGATCGCCCTCGTCATCGGCATGCTCGGCGGCCTCCTCCCGGCGTTGCGGGCCGCGCGCCAGCCCGTGACGACGGCGCTGCGCGCCGCCTGACCCGCGCGACCCCGGTGACGCCAGCCGCGCTCATCGACATCGGCGCCAATCTCGCGCACGACAGCTTCGATACGGATCGCGCCGGGGTCCTCGAGCGTGCGCGCGAGGCGGGTGTCGTGGCGATGATCGTGACCGGCAGCACGCTCGACGACAGTGACGAGGCCGTCTCCCTTGCCCGGCGCCATCCGGACTGCCTCCGGGCGACCGCCGGCGTCCATCCGCATCATGCGACGTCGCTGCGGGACGGCGATGCGCCGCAGCTCGAGGCGCTGCTCGCCGATCCGATGGTGGTTGCGGCGGGCGAATGCGGGCTCGACTACTACCGCAATTTCTCGCCGCAGCCCGAACAGCGACGCGCCTTCGAAATGCAGCTGCGCCTCGCGGAGTGCCACGATCAGCCGCTGTTCCTTCACCAGCGCGACGCACATGCGGATTTCCTGGCCATGCTCCGCGCCCACCCGGGCGCGGCAGCGCACGCGGTGTTGCACTGCTTTACTGGAGGTCCCTCGGAACTGGAAGACTGCCTCGCGCTTGGCCTCTCGATCGGCATCGCGGGATGGATTTGCGACGAGCGGCGCAGCCAGGCGCTGCGCGAGGCGGTGCCCTTGATTCCGGACGAGCGGCTGATGCTTGAGACTGACGCTCCATATCTGCTGCCCCGTACGATCCGCCCCAAGCCCTCGCACCGTCGCAACGAGCCGGCGTATCTTCCGTACGTGCTCAAGGAAACGGCGCGTTGTCGCGGGCAGGCGCCCGAGTCTTTGGCCGAACTGACCAGGTTGAACGCCTGCCGCTTCTTTGGATTAACATTAAGTACCGACGCTATGCGATTGATATAGGTGATATTCATGGACTTCAAACGCGCCCGAGGATCGACCGAGACGATTTTCCGGGATTCGATCGTCCCGAGGCTGTGCGACTACATTCGCATTCCCAACAAGTCGCCGCTTTTCGACGCCGAGTGGCAGGCGCACGGTCACATGGATCGGGCAGCCGAAATGATGGCGGCGTGGTGTCGCGAACAGCCTGTCGCAGGACTCCAGGTCGAAATTGTGCGGGAGAAAGGCCGCACGCCCGTGCTGCTGTGCGAGGTGGCCGGCCGCGGCAATGACACGGTCCTGCTGTACGGCCACATGGACAAGCAGCCCGAATTCACGGGTTGGGCGAAAGGACTCTCGCCCTGGGAGCCGGTGCTGCGCGACGGCAAGCTCTACGGCCGTGGCGGCGCCGACGACGGCTACGCGGTCTTCTCGTCACTGACGGCGATCCGCCTGTTACAGGAACAGAAGATCCCGCATGCACGCTGCGTCGTGCTCATCGAGGCCTGCGAGGAGAGCGGCAGCTACGACCTGCCTCACTACGTCGAGCGCCTGGCGCCACGCATCGGGACACCCAGCCTCGTCGTCTGTCTCGATGCCGAGTGCGGCAACTACGACCAGCTCTGGTGCACGACCTCATTGCGCGGCAATCTCGTCGGCGACCTCGTGATCGAGGGCCTGACCGAGGGCGTGCATTCCGGTGCGGGAACCGGCATCGCCCCGTCCGTGTTCCGCATCGCCCGCACCCTGCTCGCGCGGGTCGAAAGCGACGTGACCGGCGACATGCTGGTGGACGAGCTGATGGTGCCGATTCCGGCGCCGCGCATCGACCAGGCCAGGGCGGCCGCCAGCGTCCTGGGCGGGGAGATCGCGGGCAAGCTGCCATTCGTGCCCGGTGCGCGGCCACTGTCAGATTCGCCGGTCGAACTCGTACTGAACAACACCTGGCGCCCGACCCTCGCCGTCACGGGCGCCGCAGGTCTCCCGGCCATGAACGACGCGGGCAACGTCCTGCTGCCGCGCGTCGAATTCAAGCTCTCGTTTCGACTGCCGCCAACGGCCGATGCCGAGGCATCGGCCGTCGCGGTCAAGAAACGCCTGGAAGCGGACCCTCCCTACGGGGTGCGCGTCAAATTCGAGGTCGGATCGTCGCTCGCCGGCTGGGACGCGCCGCCCGTCGCAGCCTGGCTCGAGTCGTCGATGCGGAAAGCCTCGAGCGCGACGTTCGGGAAAGACGCGATGTACCTCGGGACCGGCGGCAGCATCCCGTTCATCGGCATGCTGGGTGAGCGCTTCCCGGAGACACAGTTCCTCGTGACGGGCGTCCTCGGCCCGCATGCCAACGCGCACGGTCCCAACGAGTTCCTGCATCTCGATTATGCGCAGAAGCTGACCGTCTGCGTGGCGCGGGTCGTCGCCGACCACCACTCGAGAAACGCGGCTTAGCGTCGCGCGAGCGGACTCGGTTCGGCTTGTGACTTCAATTGTTCCCAGGCCGGCCGGTAACGCTCGGCGGGATGGGCGGTGCCGGGAACAGGCGGCGGGTACTCCCCTTCCAGCAGGTCCAGCCGCATGACGCGGGGCGGCCTGCCTTTGGGAAATGTCGAGCGTTGGGTGAAGATGATGCGGCCGTCCACCGGCACGTCGCCCGCGAGCAGGCGCACGGCGGCGACCCTGTCGTAGAGCGCCTCGAGAGGATTCAGAAACGTGGTGCGGGCGCTGCCATTCATCACGGCCCATTCGCGCATGTGTTCGCCGCCGAATACGACCCCTTCGACGTCGCGGTAATCCACGACCAGGAGCCCGCGCCCTGTCAGGAGCAGAAAATCCATGTGGAGCTGGCCGCCGCTGCCGTCCGGTATCAGCACGTCGCGCAAGATTGCCGCCGAGACCGCTTCGAACGACTTGACGATCTGGCGGCGGGCTCGATAGCGGCGCCAGCGGCGATAGCCTGCGACACAGCCCGCGGCGATCAGCGCGAGCACCATGACGGCCACCGTCACCTGGACGGTGAGATCTTCGGCGTTCATGAACGTCGCCTGGCATGCCAACGCCGCAGGAGCCTGGCTCCGCCGGGCAGTCGCAGCAGTGCCAGCAGAATGCGCAGCACCAGCCGGTCGCGCGCCGCCAGCGCAAAGCGCCGGTGCAGGGATTCGTAGAGCGCGGGGCGCGTCTCGATGGCGTCGATGGCGCTCGCACCGAATGTGATGGATCCGTGGTCACCCAGGAGCCGCCAGGTCCCGTGTCCGCCGCCGGACTCGATCCGCGGATTTGCGATCGCCGCCGGCAAGGCCGGCCCGCGATAGCCGCTCATGACCAGCAAACGTGTCCAGTCGCCCGAATCCTGGCGAAACACGACACGCCCGCCCGGTCCTGCGCGATCGACGAGCTGATATTCAAGGGAGGCATCGACTGACATCTGCAGATGATAATCGGCGGCACTCGCGCCCACCACCGATCCGGTGTTGCGGCATGATGAGGGCATGAGCATCCCCCAGGCGTTGTCGGAATTGCTCGCCTGTCCGGCCTGTGGTACGCGGCTGGCCGGCTCCGGTTGCCTGGCATGCCGCATCGAGTTTCCGTCGCTCGGCGGCATTCCCTGGCTGATGCCGGAGCCGCGGCTCGCATTGACGGAGTGGCGCGGACGCCTGCATCACCTGCTGACCCATTACGCCGCCGAAGCCGCGAGGCAACGATCGGCTCTCGACGGCCACGGGCCCGGCAGCCTGACCCGGGCACGCATCGAACACGTGGCGGCAGCCCTCGACGACCAGGCATTGCGGATTCGCGAGCTGATGCGGCCGCTCGGAATTGACCGACGCGCAGAAGCGCACGCCGTGCACGTCGCGCTCGGCACGGAATTGCCGGTCAACCAGGGACTCTCCACCTATTATCCGAACCTGCATCGGGACTGGTGCTGGGGCGACGCCGAGAATCGCGCAAGTCTTGAGTCCGTCCTTGGAGTCCTGCCCCCGGGAACGACGCCGAGCCGCATGCTGGTGCTCGGTGCAGGTGCCGGTCGGCTGGCCTATGACCTGCACCAGGCGCTGAAACCGCGGCTCACCGTCGCGCTCGACTTCAACCCGTTCTTCCTGTTCGCAGCGTCGCGCATCCTCGCGGGTCCATCGCTCGACCTGTATGAGTTTCCGATCGCCCCACGAACGATTGCGGACCACGCCGTGCTGCAGCGTCATGTGGCACCCGCCCCGGCGGATGCCGGCCTCGAGTTCGTCCTTGCCGATGCAAGCGCACCGCCATTCCTGCCGGGCCAGTTCGACTTCGTGCTCACGCCCTGGTTCGTCGACGTTGCAAGTGAGCCGGTTGCACGTCTGCTGCCTCGAATCAATGCCTTGCTTGCGCCCGGCGGGCTCTGGATCAATCACGGTTCACTGGCATTTGCGGATGCGACGCCTGCTGATGCCATCAGCCTCGAGGAACTCCTCGAAAGCCTGCCGCAGGCCGGATTTGCGCGCCCGGCGGCACAGGAATCGAGACAGCCTTATCTCGCGTCGCCCGCCAGCCGGCACGAGCGCCAGGAGTCCGTGATCACTTTCTGCGCATTCAAGCAAATGGAAGCAGCACGCCTCCCTCCCGGACGCGAAATACCGGATTGGGTCCGGCGCACGGAGCTCCCGGTGCCTGCCTTGCCCCAGTTTCGCGCCCAGGCCCTGTCTACGCGCGTTTACGCTTTCCTGCTTGCCATGATCGACGGCGAGCGTTCGATCCGGGACATGGCGCGCCTCATGGAACAGCAAAAGCTCATGCCGGCCGAAGACGCCCTCCCGGCCATTCGCCGATTCCTGGCGCGCGCGCTGCGGGAGCCGGATCGACGGCCGCAGTTCTGAACCGGACTTGTCGCGACTCGTGGGCTCCGTTTATCGTGGCGCGGGCTGACGGAGGCTTCCAGAGATGTCCACATCCCGGCTGATGCGCGGTGCAGCCTGGTTCGCGATTGCCGTCGCCGGCGCGGCCGCCTTTGGCGGCATCGCCCTGCATCGCGGCGAGACCATCAATGCGGTCTGGTTCGTGGTTGCCGCAGTATCGACCTATCTCATCGGTTACCGCTTCTACAGCGGGTGGATCGCGACACGTGTCCTCAGGCTCGATCCCACGCGCGCCACGCCTGCGGAGCGCCTGGACAACGGCCGCGACTTCATGCCAACGCATCGCTCGATCGTATTCGGCCATCACTTCGCGGCCATCGCCGGGGCCGGGCCGCTGATCGGACCGACATTGGCCGTCCAGTTCGGTTACCTGCCGGGCACGCTGTGGCTGCTGGTGGGTGCCGTCTTCGCAGGCTGCGTGCAGGACATGCTCGTGCTTTTCTGCTCCACGCGGCGCGACGGCCGCAGCCTCGCCCATCTCGCGCGCGACGAACTCGGCCGTGTGGGCGCGTCTGCGGCCATGGTCGGTACGCTCTTCATCATGATCATCCTGATGGCCGTGCTTGCGCTCGTCGTGGTCAAGGCCATGGTTCACAGCGCGTGGTCGACGGCGACGGTGTTCGCGACAATCCCGATCGCCCTGCTCATCGGCATTTACCTTCGTGTGCTGAGGCCGGGGCGCGTGCTGGAGGCGACGGCGATCGGCGTCACGTTGTTGCTCCTGGCCGTCGCAGTCGGCGGCTGGGTAGACCGGAATCCGGTCCTGCACGCCTGGTTCGACCTCGACGCGCCGACGCTCGCATGGTTCGTGATCGGCTATGGATTCGTGGCCGCGATCCTGCCGGTCTGGCTCCTGCTCGCACCGCGGGACTATCTCTCGACATTCATCAAGCTCGGCGTCGTTTTCCTGCTTGCGATCGCGATCTGCGTGCTCCAGCCGGACATCCAGATGCCCGCCCTGACCCGGTTCATCGACGGCACGGGCCCGATTTTCAGCGGCAGCCTGTTCCCCTTCCTCTTCATCACGCTGGCATGCGGCGCCATCTCCGGCTTTCACGCGCTCGTGTCGTCGGGAACGACGCCAAAACTGATCTCGCGCGAAACCGACGTGCGGATGGTGGGCTACGGCTCGATGGCGCTGGAATCCTTTGTCGCAATCATGGCGCTGATTGCGGCCTGCGTGCTGGATCCGGGCGTCTATTTCGCGATCAATACCGGGGCCGGCGTCGTGGGCGCGGATCCCGTGACCGCGACGGCGACGATCACGTCCTGGGGTTTCCCGGTGAACGCCGCGCAGATGCAATCGCTTGCCCAGAGCATGGGCGAGCAGACTCTCTATGGCCGGACCGGGGGGGCGCCTTCACTGGCCGTCGGCATGGCCCATATCTTCGGCTCGGCATTTGGCAAGGGCCTGTACGCCATCTGGTACCACTTTGCGATCATGTTCGAGGCCGTTTTCATCCTGACGGTGCTGGATGCAGGCACGCGAGTCGGGAGATTCATCATGCAGGATGCGCTCGGTACGGTCTGGGCGCCGCTTGGCCGGACCTCCTGGTATCCGTCAGTGTGGATCTCCAGCATCGTGATCTGTGTCGGCTGGGGCTATTTCCTCTACATCGGCGTCATTGACCCGAATGGCGGCATCAACATCCTCTGGCCGCTCTTCGGCATGGCGAACCAGATGCTCGCGGCCATCGCGCTCGCGGTCGTGACCGCAATTTTCGTGAAGTCGGGGCGGCTGCGTTATGCCTGGGTGCCAGGACTCCCGCTCGCCTGGCTGGTGACCGTTACTTCCGTCGCGGCCTGGCAGAAGATCTTCAGCGAAGATGCAAGGATCGGGTTCTTTGCCGCCGCAGGGGACCTCGCGCACAGGCTGGCGGCCGGGGCGCTCGCGCCCGATCGCGCAGCGGTCGCCACCAAGCTCATTTTCAACCAGCGGCTCGATGGCTGGTTGACGCTATTCTTCCTGATCGTCGTCTGGACCATCGTGATCGACATGCTGCGGGGTTGTTACCGGTACCTGTCCAGTGGTCGCCTGGCACCGAGCACGGAGTCGCCTTACGTGGCGACACAGTTGTCATGAGAGCGTTCACGGCAGCATGCCGGCGGTTCTGGACAGGCCTGCGCTCGATCACCGGCGACGATGCCTGGGAACGTTACCTCGAGCATGTGGGCCGCCGGCATCCAGGCACGGTGCCGCTGGATCGCGGCGCGTTCTACCGCGCGGAACTCGAACGGCGCTCCAAGGAATTCAATCGATGCTGTTGAAGCGCCTGGCCGCGCCCTCGCCCGCCAGGTCCCACGGACCACCCTGTCAAAACTTTGCGTCGAAGCGCAACATCACCCCGCCGCGGGTCGGCATGACTGCGAAATCCTGCAAGCCGACACTGCCCGGCTTCATGAAAGCTTTCCTGAAGAAATTGGCGCAGTAATTGCCGAGAGCGATACTCACCAGCGTATCCGAGGGATAGTGCGCGCCCGCCTCGACGCGCGCCCAGGCCGTAGCAATCGTCAACGCATCCAGACCGTAGGTGAAACCCTGGCGTGTCGCGGTGTTCATGGCGAAATAGTCGAGATTGCGCGCCGCCAGGCGATCCAAGGTTGCGGCAGCGGAGGTGTGCCCCGACGGAAAGCTCTCATCGTTCGTGCCGGAAGGGCGCGTGCGCCCGGTCGTGGTCTTGAGTACATGCGTGATTCCGCTCGCCGCACCGATGGCTGCAAGATCGAGCGCGAATCCCCTGGACTTGTTCGCCACCCAGGTACCGGAATCATCGCCACTGGGGGCCAGCAGAGACGTGACGGCTTCCGCGAGGACGGCGGCATCACGCAAGTCGTCGCTCCATGTCACGGCGTTCTCACGGGAGCCATACAGGGGCGTCTCGCGGATTGCCCAGTCCGAAACCCGCCGGTCCCAGTCATCAATCTGAAGGCCTGCAGCGCCGGCGAGCGGCGCCCAGACCCACGGATCGCGCGCGGCCTCCGCCGCAGCATGGCGCACGCGTTCCCAGCCAGGGGAAATGGTCGCGTCCTCACCCCAGCGGCGGGCGCCAGGCAGCGTCGCGCAACCGGTCAGGCTGGCCAGCACCAGGATCCAGACGGGAAGACAGCGCAAAGGGTATCTCCATGCCCGTCGCACTTCGGGGCCCGCATCATACTCCAGCCCATGCGGTTCCTTCATCTGTAACACCTGGGACCCGCGACGCCGGCATGCGGATGCGTCAAGGCATTCTCGCGACCAGGAACTGTCCGCTCTCGACGGTTCCCGACTCCGTCTCGGCGAGCACGCGCAGCCTGCAGGGACCGGTGGCCTGAAAGGGCGCCACGACCAGGATGCCGGTCATCGTGAGCCAGCGCGCCCAGTCGGGCGCCGCATCATCGGAATCGAGCCGATCCGGGTTTGCGACCAGTTCGGAGAGCATGTCATCGCCTTTCATGAGGCGAAGCGTCAATTCCCGGAACGGTTGCTGCCTGGGAGTCCGCGCGTGCACGAACACGCAGAGCTTTGGCAGCGTAATGGGGAACGAGGGCACGTACAGATCGGTGCCGTAACACCCCATCAGCGAAAACTTGTTGCCGATTTCCTGACGAACATCATCGCAGAACTGGGCGATCACGGCGCGAGTACCAGTCATCCCTGACCTCCTGGTGCCGAGACCGAATATACATTCATTCGGAACCGAACCCGACATCCAGCTGAAGCCGGAGAGCGGGACGCTGACTAGCCTCCCGCCGGCCTGCCGATGGCGGCGCTATCATCATGGACATGAAACCCGGAGACCGCGAACTCGGCATGGATCGCCGGATTACACGTCGGGACATCCTGAACGGATTCGGGGCGATGGCGGTCGGCACCGTGATGCCGGGTCGTACTCTGGCGGACCTGGTCGCGGCTTCGAAAGCCGGTGCTGTCACCGGGACTTACTATCCTCCCGCCCTCGCCGGGTTGCGTGGCAATCACCCCGGCTCGTTCGAGACGGCCCATCAGCTGGCACGCGAGGGTCGCCGGGACTGGGGCACCGCGGTGGAACCCGACCGGGAGATCTACGATCTCGTGGTGATCGGTGGCGGGATCAGCGGCCTGTCTGCCGCGTGGTTTTTCAGGCAACGGCATCCGGACGCGCGCATCCTCATCATCGACAATCACGATGATTTCGGCGGTCACGCCAAGCGCAACGAGTTTCAGGACGTCGGCCGGACGGTCCTGGCCTACGGTGGCAGCCAGTCCCTGGAAGAGCCGTCCGGCTACAGCGCAACCGCGAAGAACCTGCTGCGCGAACTGGCTGTCGACATACGCCGGCTTGGCAGCGCCTACGATCAGGATTTCTATCGGCGCAATGGACTGGCAGCGGGCATTCATTTCTGCCGCGAGCAATGGGGTGTCGAACGCACGATCCCATTCGACCTTGGCGTGCTTGGCAGTTACTTGCCCATGGCATCGTCCAGCCTGTCGGCGGCGCGCGCCGTGGCGCAAATGCCGGTATCGGAGCCGGCCAGGAATGAATTGCTTTACCTGCTCACCAACAAGAATGACCGGCTGGGGGAGATACCGTCTGCCGAAAGAGAAAAATACCTGGGTTCGATCAGTTATCGGGATTTTCTGGCCAAGCATCTGAACATGCGGGACCCGGATGCGTTTCGCGTGTTACAGGACCTGACCAGCGATTCCGGGGTCGGCATCGAAGCCACGCCTGCGATCGAGGCGCTCGGCTATGCCGGATTGCCCGGGCGGGCGGCCACAGGCCTAGCGGACACGTGGTGGGAGTCAGAGCCGTACATCTATCACTTTCCCGATGGCAATGCGTCGGTTGCGCGCCTGTTGGTTCGGAGCCTGATTCCGGCGGTCGCACGCGGCCGGACGATGGAAGACGTCATCCTGGCGCGCTTCGACTATGCCTCTCTCGACATGCAGAAGGCGCCGGTTCGGCTACGCCTCAACAGCACGGCGGTGCATGTGCAGCACGAGGGTAACCCCGGTTCTGCACAACACGTCCATGTGTCCTACGTGCGGGGGGGTCAATTGTATCGGGTACGCGCTCGATCCTGTGTCCTTGCCTGCTACAACGCCATGATTCCGTACCTGTGTCCCGAATTGCCCGCGGGCCAACGCGAGGCGCTGGCCATGCAGGTCAAGCAACCGATCCTCTATACCTCGGTTGCGATGCGCAATTGGCGGGCGTGGCGCAAGCTGGGGATCGGCGCCATGATCGCGCCGGGCAGTTATCACGTTGTCGCAATGCTGGACTTTCCGGTCAGCCTTGGAGGCTATTCGTTTGCCGCCGGGCCCGACGATCCAATCGTGGTGCACATGGAGCGATTCCCGCACCCGAATAATTCAGAGCTCAGTGCGCGCGAGCAGTTTCGCGTGGGGCGCTATGAACTGCTCTCGACTTCGTTCGAGACCATCGAGCGCAACATTCGCGGCCAGCTTGCCGGCGCCCTGGCCGCCGGTGACTTTGATCCGGCTAATGACATTGTGGGTATCACCGTCAACCGTTGGTCCCACGGTTACGCCTACGGTTACAACGCGCTGTTCGATCCAGTCTATGAAGCCCGGGATGACGAACGGTATGCGCATGTACGTGCCCGCAAGCGATTCGGTCGCATCGCAATTGCCAATTCCGATGCGGGCGCAAGTGCCCTGCTTCCAACAGCGGTCGAACAAGGATATCGCGCAATCGAGGAGCTCGGATCCTGACCGGCTGCGGCCTTCGTCCGGGAGTTCAGGAAGTACGGGTGGTGGGCCGTGATGGGATCGAACCATCGACCAACTGGTTAAAAGCCAGATGCTCTACCACTGAGCTAACGGCCCGCGTCAGGGGCGCGCATGATACCTGAGCCGATTCACCTCTTCATCTGTAGCGCGTGGGATCCTCAACGCCAGCCTGCTCGAATCCCGCGCGCCGATGCCGGCAGCTGTCGCAGCGGCCGCAGGCGCGTCCCCGCGGGTCTGGCTGGTAGCAAGACACGGTCATCGCATAGTCGACGCCGAGCGCCATGCCACGGCGAATGATGTCTGCCTTCGACAGTTCGATGAGCGGCGCCTGAATGCTGGTGGCGCGGCCTTCGACGGAGGCCCGCGTGGCAAGGTTGGCGAGGCATTCGAAAGCCTTGATGAACGCCGGGCGGCAATCCGGATAGCCCGGGTAGTCCACCGCATTCACCCCGATGTAGATGTGCTGCGCGCCGATGATCTCAGCGTAGCCGAGGGCGCAGGCGAGGAAAACGGTATTGCGTGCAGGGACATAAGTCACGGGAATTCCCTCCCCGGCGGTCTCGGGCACGGCGATCGTTGGATCGGTCAGTGCCGAATGGCCGAATTCCCCGATCGGCATGACGAGTACACGGTGCTCGACGACGCCCTGCGCCTTGCCGACACGGCGGGCGGCGCCGAGCTCCACTGCATGCCGCTGGCCATAATCGAAGGAAAGGGCGTAGCAGCGATGCCCGCGCTCACGGGCGATGGCCAGGACAGTCGCGGAATCGAGGCCGCCGGAGAGCAGCACGACAGCCGGCGTGCCCGCCATGCCCTGCGAGTCAGCGACCGGGAAGGTCACCCCAGAGCACCTTGTGGAGCTGGACCTGGAACCGGACCGGCAGCCGGTCGGCCAGGATCCAGTTAGCCAGCTGGCCCGCCGCGAGCTGCTGGTAGCTTGGCGAGAACAGCACGTCGCAGCGTGTTTCGAGGCGCTCGTTGCGGACTCGGTCCCGGCTCCATTCGTAGTCGGCGCGATCGCAGATCACGAATTTCAGCTGATCGGTCTTGCGCAGGTCGTGAATGCCGAGGTCGAGATTGCGCCGAGACTCATCCGAGCCAGGGGTTTTGACGTCGACCACGCGCACCACGCGTGCGTCCACTGCGCTCGTGTCGATAGCGCCGCTGGTCTCGAGCGAAACCTGGAAGCCGGCTTCGCACAGAACGGCCAGCAGCGTCAGGCACGGGCGTTGCGCCAGCGGCTCGCCGCCCGTGACACAGACGTGACGCGCACGGGACTCCCGCGCCTCATTGACAAGACGGGCGACCGTACGCCATTCGCCGCCGTGAAATGCGTAGGCCGTGTCGCAATAGCGGCAACGCAGCGGGCAGCCTGTCAGCCGGATGAAGAACGTTGGCCAACCGACGGCATTCGCCTCGCCCTGGACCGACAGGAATGTTTCCGTGATCCGCAGCCTCGCGGCGGCCGGAACAGCGGAGACTTCTGCGGACATCCCCCCTCCTCAGCCGCCTTCCGGGCCCATGCGATCGAGCCGGGCCTTGGCCTCGGCCGCGGCCGGGGTATCCGGGAATTCCTGCACCACCCGGGCCAGCGTGGCGCGCGCCGGGCCCGGCTGCTTCAACTCATATTGGCAATAACCCACTTTCAGCAGGGCATCCGGCGCCTTGCGTGTGCCCGGATAGGTGTCGAGCAGGCTTTTGAAGGCGGCGAGCGCCGCCGGGAAGTCGCGGCGCACGTAATGAGCTTCGCCAAGCCAGTACAGGGCGTTGGGGGCCAGCTCATGCCGGGGATAGCGTGCGAGGAACTCGCGCAGCGCCGCGGCTGCCTCGTCGTACTTGCCGTCCTTCAGGAGGTTGAACGCCGCCTGGTACTCCGCCTCGGGCCCACCCGGCGGGATCTCCGCCTGGGCCGCGGTCAACGCCGCTTCTGCTGCGCGCAGGCGTGTGTCGAGGTCCACGTACTGGTCGCGTTGCTGTGCCCGCGAACGTTCCAGGTCGTGCTGCAGTTGATCGAAGTCGCCACGGAGTTTCCGGAGCTCCTCCGTGAGCAACTCGATCTGGCGCGACATCTCGAGCAGGCCCTGGTTCTCGAGCTGGCGCTCGACCGCTCCCATGCGCGTCTCAAGCAGGTCAAGGCGCTCACCCTTGGATTGTCCCCAGGCAGGCGCCGCCGCGATGCCGGCCAGCGCAGCGGCGGCGATCAGGAGGCGGTTGAGCCGCATCGCCGGCCGGTCAGCGTCCGTAGACGAGTTCGACGCGCCGGTTCTTCTCATAGGCCGCCTCGTCGCTACCCGGGACAGCAGGCCGTTCCTCGCCATAGCTGACGGTCGTGAGCTGGGCGTCGCCCGCGCCCTGGAGCATCAATGCGCGGCGCACCGCCTGCGCCCGCCGCTCGCCCAGCGCAATGTTGTACTCGCGTGAACCGCGCTCGTCCGTGTGGCCCTCGACGCGGATCCGGATGTTGCTCGATGCCGCCAGCAACTTGGCATGTGCGCTGATGAGCGACGCGTATTCCGGCCGGATATCGCTGCGGTCGAAGTCGAAATAGATGACGTTGGCGACGCCGGCCGGCCCGCCGGATACGCTGCCGGACGCGCCCGGCAACTCGCGGCCCTCGCCGATCTGCCCCTCCCCGGGGCCGGCGCCCGCCGTGCTTTCCTCAACCGTCGATCCCGATGTTTCCGGAACGGTGGTCGGCTTCTTGGGGCAACCGGCCAGCATCAGGGTGCCAATCACCAGCAACAGGACAGACAACGGTCGCATCGCTCGGACTCCTTGTTTCAACCGGGTCGCGGCATTCGTGCCGCGTTCTTCTAACACAGCTACCGCGGGCACGCCACGCCCGCTAGTCGAGGAAGGGCGACCAGGCGGGCTCTCTCAACTCGCCCGCGCTCGCCGCGATCTGCTGCTGGACCCGACCATCGTTCGAGACGATTGCGAGCGTATCGCGCCCTTTGACCCGGCTGGTGTAGATGATGTCAGCGCCATTCGGGGCAAATGAGGGCGATTCGTCGAGCTGGCCGCCGCTCAGGACCTGCAACCCGCCGTGTTCGACATCCACTGCGGCGATCCGGTAGGCGGCCCGGTCCAGCGTGACCACCGCCAGCTGGCGTCCGTCCGGTGAAATGCGCGGCCTCGCATTGTAGCTGCCGTCGAATGTGATTCGCTTTGGTCGGGCGCCAGCTTCCAATCCGATCTGGTACACCTGCGGCCCGCCGGCGCGATCCGACGTGAAATAGAGTGAACGTCCATCCGGCGCCCAGGCCGGTTCGGTATCGATCGCCGGGTCGTCCGTCACCCGCTTCAGTTCCTGGGTCGCGAGTGTCAGCACGTACACGTCCACGTTGCCGTCGCGGCGGGAGAGCGCAAGCGCGAGCTGGCGGCCGTCCGGTGAGAAGCCGGGCGCCCCATTGATGCCCGACCTGGCTGACACCTGCACCTGAGTGCCAGTGCTCAGGGTTTGTACGTAGATGGCAGCGAGGCCGGTATGGAAGGACACGTAGGCGAGCGAGCGCCCGTCCGGCGACCACGCCGGCGACATGATGGGCTCCGGCGATCCGAAGACCACGTGTTCGTTGTCGCCGTCGGCATCCGATACGACCAGCCGGTAGTTGCGCCGCGTCACGGGCCCGTCGACGGCCACGTACGCGATCCGCGTCGCGAAAGCGCCGCGAACCCCCAGGATCTTTTCGTAGACGGCATCCGAGACGCGGTGGCCGGCCCGCTTGAGCGCGCGACTATCGACCGGCATGGTGGTGCCAAGCAATCGCTCGCCATTGGCGACGGACACGAGTTCATAGCGCAGTTCGAATCGTCCGTCGGGCATGGGAGACAATCGGCCTACCAGCACGTAGTCCACCTTCAGCATGCGCCAGTCGGCCGCGTCCACATCGGTCGCTGCATGCGGCAATTCGACTAGTTGCGAGCGTGGCAGTGGCCGGAATCGTCCGCTGCGCTCGAGGTCCGCCTGGACCGTGGCCGCCACGTCCCAGGGGACTTCGCCCGGCGCATCCCAGGCGAGCGGAACGACTGCGATCGGCACGGATTCCGCCATGCCACGCAGGATCTGGACAGTCAGCTGGGCCCCAGCCTGGCTGGCGGGCCAGGCGAGGACTACGAAGGCAAGCAAGGCGCGTCGCAACATCAACGGCGGGACTCCTTGGGCGTGAAGACGAGCTCAACCTCGCGTTCGAAGAGCGAGGGCTCCGGGGGCGATGGCAAGGGCGATGCATTGCGGACAGCCGTCTCGATCGACTGGCGCACGGCGGCGCCGCCGTTGCAGGAACCGAATCGCATGCCGACCACCTCACCTCCTGGAATCTGCGTCACGTAGATCGTACAGCTTAGCGCCTCGGCAACGCCCGGCGGCTCGAACCAGCGCTGCTCGACGTGCGCCTGGATCGCGCGTACGTAGCTCGCCTTCAGACTCTGGAACCCCGCGCTGGACCGGGTTTCCTCGTCCGCAAGCCGCGCGCGCAGGTCGGCTTCCCGCTCCGCGCGCGCGCGGTCCTCCCGGGCCATGCGCTTCTTTTCGGCGGCCGCCCTGGCTTCGGCTTCCTGGGTGGCCTTGCGCTTTGCTTCGGACTCCGCTTTCACCTTTGCCTCCGCGTCGACGCGGGCTTTCTGCTCTGCCGCGAGGCGCTCCTCTTCCGCCGCGCGTTGCTCGTTCTCTGCTTCCCGGAGCCGCTCCTCTTCCTGCCGCCTTGCCTCGGCCTGGGCCTCCGCCCGTTGCTGCCTTTCAACCTCGACGCGCTCTTGCTCGCGCCGCTTCCAGCCCGCCGCCTGCAGCACCGCATCGTCGACGACCACCGCATCAATCGGGAGCACCACGAGCTCCGGCTTTTGCTTCGGCAACGTGAGCCCGACGAACAGCAAGCCTGCTAGTACCGCATGCAGCGCAATCGACCAGCCGATGGGTGCGATGGATGGCCGCATGATCCGGCTCATCGCTTGCGCTCGAGTTCCTCGAGTGCGTTCACCGCCTTCGGGTCGGTCAGGAAGCCGATCTTCGTCGCGCCGGCCTGCTGCAGCAGCACCATCCCGCGCACGACGCTGCCGTAGGGAACCCGCTCATCGGCTTTCACGAGTACGGGAATTGCTGCATCGCGCGCGAGCACGGCCCCCGCGCGGCGCGCGACCTCGGCCTCCCCGATCGGACTATCCTCGTCGCCGCCGATATTGAGGTAATAGCGCCCGTCGCGATCCACCGACAGTACGAGCGGCTCGCGATCCTTTAGCAGCTCCGGGTCGATCGGCTTGGCATTGGCATCGGGCAGCTCGACCTGCACGCCCTGGGTCAGGAGCGGCGCGGTGATCATGAAGATGATGAGCAGGACCAGCATGACGTCGATGTAAGGGACCACATTGATCTCTCCCATCAGGCGGCGGCGGCGCGTGACGGGCGTCATATCAGGCCCTCGACGCCGCGTGGCGCTGGAGTAGCGTCGAGAACTCGTCCATGAAAGCGTCGTAGCGCAACTCGAGCCGGCTCATTTTGTCCGCGTAGCGGTTGTAAGCGACAACCGCGGGTATCGCGGCGAACAGTCCGGCGGCGGTTGCAATCAGCGCCTCAGCAATGCCCGGCGCGACCATGGCGAGTGTCGCCTGCTGCGCATTGCCGAGCCCCTGGAAGGCGCCCATGATGCCCCAGACGGTGCCAAACAGGCCGACATAGGGGCTGGTGGAGCCCACGGTCGCGAGCGTCGCCAGGCTCGCCTCGAGCCGGTCGATCTCGCGCAGCTGCGCGACCCGCATCGTGCGCCTCACCCCCTCGAGGAGCTCGCCGGCCGGCACCGACTGGGTTCGCAGGCGCGAGAACTCGCCGAAGCCGGCCTCGAAGATGCTCTCCATGCCGACCGTCGCCTTGTTTCGCGTGCCGATGGCCCGGTAGAGCTTGCCGAGGTCGCCGCCGGACCAAAACGTACCTTCGAAACGGTTGGCCTCACTCTCCGCCTGGGAGAGCAGCCGCTGCTTGCGAAAGATGATGGTCCAGGAGGAGAGTGATGCCATCAACAGCAGCGCGATGATGGCCTTCACGACCGGGCCGGCCTGGAGGAACAGCTGCAAAATCGAATGCGACTCGTTCAAGGCGACTTCCTCAGAATTGCGCCGTCAGTGCCCTGGGCAACGGCCGGGGACGCAGACTGTCGGACGCGAGGCAGGCGGCGCGAACCGTGGCGCTGATCAGGCGCTCGCCGGAGGCTGGCCCGCGACGGATTTCCTGCGCCAATACCACCGACGCTCCGCGCAGTTCGTCCAGTTTCACCGAAACCACGAGTTCGTCGTCGAATCGCGCGGGCCGATGGTAGCGGATGTTTGCTTCGACCACGACGAATTGCAGGCGTTCGTCGCGCAGCAGCGCCGCCTGGTCAATGCCGAGCGCGCGCAGCCAATCGCTGCGGGCGCGTTCCAGGAACCGGAGATAACTCGCGTAGTAGACGACGCCTCCGGCATCGGTGTCTTCCCAGTAGACCCGAACCGGGATCGTGAAAAGCTTCAATGCCGTATCCCTAGCCGCGAAACAGCGGCAGGCTGCCGCCGCCCGCGTCGAGCTGCGGAGGTTCGCGGCCGAAGTGCCGCCAGGCAGCCGGTGTCGCCACGCGGCCGCGCGCCGACCGGACGAGGAAGCCCTGCTGGATCAGATAGGGCTCGACGATGTCCTCGAGGGTGTCCCGCTCCTCGCCGAGGGTCGCGGCCAGGCTGTCGATACCGACCGGTCCGCCGGAAAACTTCTCGATCACCGTCAGCAGGAACCTGCGATCAAGCAGGTCGAAGCCCTCGAGATCCACCTCGAGCAGTTCGAGCGCACTCATCGCGACGGCGGCGTCGATGTGTCCGGCAGCCTGCACTTCTGCATAATCCCGCACACGGCGCAACAGCCGGTTGGCGATTCGCGGCGTGCCTCGCGAACGTTGCGCCAGACCCGTCGCGCCCGCTTCGTCGATTCGCAGGCCGAGGATGCCGGCGGCCCGCAGAACGATCTGGCGCAGTTCGTCGCGCGCGTAAAAGTCGAGCCGCTGGACGATGCCGAAGCGGTCCCGGAGTGGCGATGTCAGCAGGCCGGCACGGGTCGTCGCGCCGACCAGCGTGAACGGCGGCAGGTCGAGCTTGATCGAGCGCGCGGCCGGCCCCTCGCCGATCATGATGTCGAGCTGGAAGTCCTCGAGCGCCGGGTAGAGGACTTCTTCCACGACCGGGCTGAGGCGATGGATTTCGTCGACGAAAAGCACGTCGCGGGGCTGCAGGTTCGTGAGGATCGCCGCCAGGTCGCCGGGCCGTTCCAGCACCGGGCCCGAGGTCTGCCGGAGACTGACGCCGAGCTCGTGCGCGACGATGTGTGCCAGTGTGGTCTTGCCGAGGCCCGGCGGTCCGAAGATCAGTACGTGATCGAGCGCCTCGTTGCGGCGCCGCGCCGCCTCGATAAAGATGCTCATCTGGCGCTTGACGGCGGTCTGGCCGATGTAATCGTCGAGCCGGCGCGGACGGACGCTTCTCGCGATGTCCTCGTCTTCGCGAGTGGCCTCCGCCGCAGTCACCCGGTCCTGCTCGATCATGCCGCCGAATCCTACCGGGCCGCCGCCTGTAATGCGCGGCGAATCAGTTCCTCGGTGCCGGCGCCCTCCTGCTCGACACTCTGCAGCAGGCGATTCACCTCGACCGGACGATAGCCAAGCGCGACGAGGGCGGCGTAGGCCTCGGCACGCACCCCGGCGGCCGGATCCAGCTTCGGCGCGCCCGGGGATAGCAGCCCGAGCGCGCGAATGCGGTCGCGCATCTCTACCAGCAAGCGTTCGGCAGTCTTGCGGCCGACACCGGGTATGCGGGTCAGGGCCTCGACGTCCTGGGCCTCAACGCAACGCATGAATGTATCGACGTCGATGCCCGACAGGAGCGCCAGACCGATCTTCGGTCCGATCCCCGTAACCCGCAGCAGGTCGCGGAACAGGCGACGCTCGTCTTCCGTGGCAAAGCCGTATAGCAGGTGCGCATCCTCGCGCACGACCAGGTGCGTATGGAGCTCCACCTCGCTGCCGAGTTCAGGCAAACGATAAAAGGTCGACATCGGCGCTTCCAGCTCGTAGCCCACGCCACTGACCTCGATGATCAGTGCCGGTGGCGCCTTGCGGACCAACCGGCCGCGCAGATGGCCGATCATCGGCCATTCCCGCCGCGTCCGTTGCCGGGACTGCCGCGGTGCTGCGCGTGGCAGATTGCGATGGCGAGTGCGTCGGCTGCGTCCGCGCTGAGCCGACCCTGGAGCGCGAGCATTGCCTTGATCATGTGCATGACCTGCGCTTTCTGCGCGGCTCCCGTGCCGGTGACCGTCTGCTTGACCGCTCGCGGCGCGTATTCGAACACGGGGGCACCAGCATGGCAGGCCCCGCACAATGCGGCGCCGCGCGCCTGGCCGAGCTTCAGGGCGCTGTCGGGATTGCGGTGCATGAATACCCGCTCGATCGCGATCTCGCCCGGCGCAAAGGCATCCACGAGTTCAGTCACGTGACGGTGAATCTCAAGGAGCCGGCCCGCCATGGCGCCATGGCCGACACGGATGCAGCCGCTCGCGATATACCGGACGCCAGTCTTGCCGACGTCCACGACGCCGTAACCCGTGATTCGCGATCCGGGATCGAGACCGAGGATGCGCACCATGGGAGTTATGATAGCCATTCGCCATGAAGACGACGACCACGGGAACGGCCGCCGGCGCGGCCGTGCTGGATGAGTTGCGCGCTGCGCTCGATGTACGGGCAACGGCGGCCGAGGGCTGGGCTGCGGCGCAGCAGCTGGGAGACGAGACGGCGGAGATCATCGCCGCGCTGGATGCGGAGCGGGAAATCATTGCGGGCGCCTTGCTCCAGCCCCTGCTCGCGCGCGGCTTGCTGACGCGCGCCCACGCCGTCGCCACGATCGGCGAGGCCGCGACCGCGCTCGCGGAGGAACTGGAACGGCTTGGCGAGTTTCGTGCGGGCGCCCAATGGACCCCGGGCCGGGGCCTGTCCGCAGGCCAGGCCGATGCGTTGCGCCGCATGCTGCTCGCGGTCGTCACCGACCCGAGGCTGGTTCTCGTCCGGCTTGCCGAACAACTGCGCCGGATGCGGCGTGCACGCGAACTCGATGAGGCCGAACGGCTGCACCTCGCCTGGGAGACACGCGAGATCTACGCCCCGCTCGCCAACCGACTCGGCATCTGGCAGCTCAAGTGGGAGCTGGAAGACCTCTCGTTCCGTTACCTCGAGCCCGCGGACTACCGCCGCATCGCAGGCTGGCTCAAGGAGTCCCGCGCCGAGCGGGAAAGATACATCGAAAGCGCGATCGCCGAAATTTCCGGCGAGCTCACGCGAGCCGGAATCGCCGCGGAAGTCGTGGGAAGACCCAAGCATATCTACAGCATCTGGCGGAAAATGCACCGCAAAAACCTCGCCTTCGAGCAGGTGTTCGACGTGCGCGCCGTGCGGGTCGTCACGTCGTCGCTCGAGGATTGCTACGCGGCGCTCGGAGTCGTCCATGGCCGCTGGCGCTACATCCCGGGCGAATTCGACGACTACATCGCGACGCCGAAGGACAACCTCTATCGCTCGCTGCACACTGCGGTGATCGGTCCCGCGGCCGTGCCGGTCGAGATTCAGATCCGTACGCGCGAGATGCACGAGCATGCGGAGCTGGGCGTCGCGGCGCATTGGCGCTACAAGGAAGGCGCTGCGCGGGACGCCGCCTATGACCGGAAGATCGAATGGCTGCGTGATTTGCTTGCGCCAGCCTCCGAAACGGAGACCGACAGCGACTTCCTGAGCCGTGTCCGCGCAGACCTTTTCGACGATCGCGTCTACGCCTTGACTCCGAAGGGCGAGGTCGTGGACCTGCCTGGTGGCGCGACACCGATCGACTTCGCCTACCACGTCCATACCGAGCTCGGGCATCGCTGCCGCGGCGCCCGAGTCAACGGCCGCATCGTGCCACTGAATCACCGGCTAGCGAATGGCGAGGTCGTCGAAATCATCGGCGGCAAGCAGTCGCAGCCGAGCCGTGACTGGCTCATCGAGCGGGAGGGATTCCTCGCTTCCCCGCGCAGCCGCGCCAAGGTTCGAGCCTGGTTCAAGCGGCGCGACATGGGAGAGAACCGCCGCGAGGGCCGCGAGATGTTCGAGCGCGAGCTCGCGAGGCTCGGCGCCGAGCACGCGCTGACATCGGACCTGATCGGGGAATTCGGGTTGCCGAGCGCGGATGCACTGCATCTCGCCATCGGCTCCGGGGAACTCAGCATAGCCCAGGTATCCGGCGCGATCGAGCGGCGTCTGCGCGGCAAGGTGGCCACGACGCCGAATGCCGACCTGCCTCACATCGGCCCGACGCGCCGCGAACAGGCGGCGGCCGTTCAGGTCGAGGGTGTCGGCGACCTGATGTCCACTCACGCGCGCTGCTGCAATCCCGTGCCGCCGGAGCCCATTACCGGCTACGTCACGGTCGGCCGAGGCATCACCCTGCACCGCGCAGGCTGCCGGAATCTCGCCCGTCTTGCGACACGCGCGCCGCAACGGCTGCTGCAGGTGGACTGGGGGAAACCCGCGGGGCGACGCTACCCGGTCGAAATCGTCGTTCATGCCATGGATCGCCGTGGGCTCCTGCGCGACGTCACGACGGTCGTGACGGAGGAACGGATCAACATCGAGCGGCTGACGTCCCACGGCGACCCGGCGCAGGGCAGCGCCGATCTCTCGCTGCGCGTCGCCGTCGGCGGACTCGAGGAGCTAAACCGCCTCCTGGCGCGCCTCTCCGCCATGCCCGGAATCATCAGCGCCCGCCGCCGCGCCTGAGGCGCGAAGGGGACGCACCCCTTCATATTCGCATTGGGGCGCGTCACTTTTACGAGTCACCTTAGCGAATATGAAGGGGTGCATCCCCTTCGATGCTCCAGCGGCGGCCTCAGCGATTCGGTATGTCGATCGCGCGCCTGTCAGCGGCGAGCGCGGCTTCGTGCACGGCTTCCGACAGCGTCGGGTGAGCGTGAATGGTGCGCTGCAGGTCTTCGCTGCTCGCCGAGTACTCCATCGCCAGCACGGCCTCCGCGATCAGCTCGCCCGCCATCGGCCCGATGATGTGAACGCCGAGGATTTCGTCGCTGCCGGCATCGGCGATGACCTTGCAGAAACCCGCGCCCGCCTCCATCGCCTTGGCGCGGCCGCTCGCGGCAAACGGGAAGCTGCCGATCTTCACGGTTCGACCGGCCGCCTTTGCCTGCTCCTCAGACTGGCCGACCCAGGCAATTTCGGGCGCCGTGTAGATCACGGACGGTATGACCTTGTAATTGACGTGCCCGTACTGGCCGGCGATCAAGTCCGCGACCGCTACGCCCTCCTCCTTGCCCTTGTGCGCGAGCATCGGCCCGCGCACGCAGTCGCCGACGGCCCAGACGCCCTCGGCGCCCGTGCGGCAGTGGTCGTCCACCTGGATAAATCCGCGCTGATCCAGGACGACGCCCGTGCCTTCGTCCAAAAGACCCTGGGTGAATGGCCGCCGCCCGATCGCCACGATCACGCGATCGACGAGGAGCACCTTGCTGCCCGACCCGTCCGAGTAACTGACCTGGACGCCTTCCTTGCCGACTTTCGCTCCCGAGACCTTGGCGCCAAGACGGATGTCGAGACCGAGCTTCTTAAAGTGACGGAGCGCTTCCCTGGCGAGCGCGGAATCCGCCATCGGGAGGAACTGTTCGAGCGCCTCCAGCACGACAGTTTCGGCGCCGAGCCGGCGCCAGACGCTGCCGAGCTCAAGGCCAATGACGCCCGCCCCGATCACGCAGAGCCGCTTCGGCACCTCGGGAAAGTCCAATGCGCCCCAGGAATCCACGACCTGTTTGCCGTCAAACTCGACCCCGCGAAGCGGCATGGGCTCGGAGCCGGTAGCCAGCACCACATGCGTGGCCTGTAGCGTGCGCTTTCCGCCATCGTGGCCCGTGAACTCCACCTTGTGTCCTGGCAGGAGGCGACCATGACCGTTGAGCGGCGTGACTCCTGCGGCCTTGAAGAGCGACAGGATGCCCTGGGTCATCTGCCGGACGATGCCGCCTTTGCGCTTCTGCATCACGGCGACGTCGAACCCGACGCCCTGGAGCTTGACGCCGTGCACGGCAAATTCGTGCTGTGCGCGGTGGAACAGCTCGGTCGACTCGAGGAGCGCTTTGGAAGGGATGCAACCCGCGTTGAGGCAGGTGCCACCAAAGGCCGGGCTGCCATCGCGATTTTTCCATTCGTCGATACAGGCGACCGAGAGCTTGTTCTGAGCTGCGCGGATCGCTGCAGGATAACCTGCGGGGCCGCCCCCGATGACGATGACGTCGAAACGGTCAGACATGATGGAGCGTCCTCAAACCTGCAACAGCAGCCGTGCCGGGTCCTCGAGAGATTCCTTCACCGCGACCAGGAATTGCACGGCCTCGCGGCCGTCGATGATGCGATGGTCATAGGTGAGCGCGACGTACATCATCGGCCGGATCGCGACCTGGCCATCGACGGCCATCGGCCGATCCTGGACCTTGTGCATGCCGAGAATGGCGCTTTGCGGCGCATTGACGATCGGCGTCGACATCAGCGAGCCGAACACGCCGCCGTTCGTAATCGAGAAGGTGCCGCCGGTCAGTTCCTCTATCGTGATCGAGCCATTCCGTGCGCGCTCGGCGAAACCGGTCACGGCCTTTTCGATCGAAGCGAAGTCCATGCGGTCGGCGTTGCGCAGCACCGGGACGACCAGCCCGCGATCTGTCGAGACGGCGACGCCCAGGTCATAGTATTCGTGATAGACGATGTCACTGCCCTCGACCGAGGCATTGACGACCGGAAAGCGGCGCAACGCCTCGACGCAGGCCTTGGCGAAAAAGGACATGAAGCCGAGACGCACGCCATGCCGTTTCTCGAAAGGCTCCTTGTAGCGGGCGCGCAGCGCCATCAGCGCCTGCATGTCGACTTCGTTGAAGGTGGTGAGCAACGCCTGCGTCGATTGCGCCTCTACAAGACGCTGCGCGATGCGCGCGCGCAGGCGCGACATCGGCACTCGCTGTTCGGTGCGCCCGCCCGGCGGGGCGTGCGGCAGATCCGATCGGGGCGCTGCCTCCAGGTGATGCGCGACGTCGCTCTTGCTGATCCGGCCGTCGCGGCCACTGCCTGCGATCTGCCCGGTCGACAGCCGGTTTTCCTCGACCAGGCGTCGTGCCGCCGGCGAGAGCTTGCCTGTTGCGTCCTCTTTCCTGGCCGGCGCGGGCGCGACAGCCGGGACCGGTGCGGATTTCTTCGATTCCGCTGGCTTGGGTGTCTCCCGTTTCCCTGTCGCTTTCGCGGCGGCCGCTGCCACCTGCTCTTCGATGACAGCAAGCAGCTCGCCGCTCGTCACCGTCGCGCCGGCGGTCTTGTCGAGCGATTTGATCACTCCTGAGGCGGGAGCCGGGAGCTCGAGCACGACTTTGTCGGTCTCGAGGTCCGCGAGGTTCTCGTCGCGAGCCACCGTGTCGCCGACTTTCTTGTGCCAGGCGACGAGCGTCGCATCGGCAACCGATTCCGGCAACTGCGGAACGCGAACCTCGATGCTCACGAACCTGTCCTGCCCAACGCGGTCGCGACGAGTCCTGCCTGCTCGTGCTGATGGATCGCATGCAGGCCCGTCGCCGGCGCCGCGGCGCTTTCACGTCCCGCGTAGTGAAGCGACCGCTTCGGGTCAAGCGGGGCCTGAAGGCGATGGCGGATCTGGTACCAGGCGCCCTGGTTCTGGGGCTCCTCCTGGCACCAGACAATGTCGGCGGCCCCGGAATAGCGGTCGAGGATCGCCTGGTAGTCATCCGCCGGAAACGGATACAGCTCTTCGATGCGAACCAACGCGACCTCGGGATCCATTTCCGCGCGCCGCTGCTCGAGCAGGTCGTAATACACCTTACCGCTACAGAATACGACCCGCCTGACTTTGGTGGCTTCGACCGGATCGATCTCGTCGATCACCGGCTGGAAACGCCCTTCGGCCAGGTCCTTCATTGTCGAGACTGCAAGCTTGTGCCTCAGCAAGCTCTTCGGCGTCATCACGATCAGAGGTTTCCTGAGCGCACGCAGCATCTGGCGGCGCAGCATATGGAACATCTGAGCCGGCGTCGACGGCACGCATACCTGTTGATTCATTTCGGCGGAAAGCTGCAGGAAGCGCTCGAGGCGTGCGGAACTGTGCTCCGGACCCTGACCTTCGTAACCATGAGGCAGGTACAGCGTGATGCCGGAGACCCGGCCCCACTTCGCCTCACCTGAGGTGATGAACTGGTCCACGATGACCTGCGCGCCATTCACGAAGTCCCCGAACTGGCCTTCCCAGATGACGAGTGTCGTCGGATCCGTCGTGGAGTAGCCATACTCGAACCCGAGAACGGCCTCTTCCGAGAGTGTCGAGTCGGTCACGCAGAAGCGGACTGTCTCCGTGGCAACGCGGGCGAGCGGGATGTCCACTTCGCCGGTGGCGTGGTCGTGCCATACCGAGTGCCGATGGAAAAACGTCCCGCGCGCGGAGTCCTGTCCGGTCAATCGCACGTCATAACCTTCGGTCAGGAGCGTTGCGTAGGCCATGGTTTCGGCCGCGCCCCAGTCGAGCGGCAATTCGTCGGCATACATGCGCTCGCGGTCGTCCACGATGCGCTGCACGCGAGGTTGGAGCGTGAAGCCGGGAGGCGGCGTGGTGAGCGTCTTCGCAAGATTGTCCATACGAGCACGGTCCACCGCCGTCGGGACCTGTTCGGACCAGTCTCCATGGATGTACCGGCTCCAGTCCACGGTGAACTTGTTGCCAGTTGTACCGGCGAAGGCACGCGCCTGAGGCCGGTTCTCGTCGAGTCCACGGCGGTAGTCTTCCATGATTTTCGCAGCCTGGCCCTCGTCCAGCAGCCCGTCCTGCTCCAGGCGCTGCCCGTAGATCTGGCGAGCCGTCGGGTGGTTGCGGATGGCCTGGTACATCAGCGGCTGCGTCGCCGCCGGCTCGTCCGCCTCGTTGTGGCCGTGGCGACGGTAGCACACGAGGTCGATCACGACGTCCTTGCGGAACTTCATGCGGTAGTCAAGCGCAAGGCGTGCGACGAAGACGACGGCTTCGGGATCGTCGGCATTCACATGGAAGATTGGAGCCTCGATCATTTTCGCGACGTCGCTGCAATAGAGCGTCGAGCGAGCGTCCCCGGGATCGGTCGTGAACCCGACCTGATTGTTGATCACGACATGCAGCGTGCCGCCCGTCGCGAATCCGGTAGCCTGCGATAGTTGCATCGTCTCGGTGACGACCCCCTGCCCCGCGAATGCGGCGTCTCCGTGTATCAGGAGTGGCAGTATCGTGGCGCCGGTCGCATCTTTCCGTTGATCCTGGCGTGCGCGCACTGAGCCCTCGACTACGGGGTCGACGACCTCGAGATGCGAGGGGTTGAAAGCCAGCACGACATGGACGTTGCCCCCCGTCGTGCGCAGGTCCGCCGAGAAACCCTTGTGGTACTTGACGTCGCCGGATCCCCTGGAGGCATCGTGCTCGGGCCTTCCCTCGAATTCGGAAAAAAGCATCGACGGCGACTTACCCAGCACGTTGACCAGCACGTTGAGCCGGCCCCGGTGCGCCATGCCGATGACGATTTCCTCGACACCCGAAGCCCCGCCTTTCTGGACGACATCGTCGAGCAGCGGAATCAATGCGTCGCCGCCCTCGAGCGAGAAGCGCTTCTGGCCGACGTACTTGGTGTGCAGGTAGCGCTCGAGGCCCTCGGCGGCGGAAAGTTGCCAGAGGAAGTTCAACCGCTCGTCGGTCGTGAAGCGATGATTCAAACGCCCATCCTGGAAGCGGTCCTGGAGCCAGAGCCGCTCCTCACTCGTCGACACATGCGCGAATTCGGCACCGATGCGCCCGGTGAAGATGTGGCGAAGCTGCTTGAGGATCTCCGACAGCTTCATTTGCTTGTCGACGCCGGCCGTGCGGCTGCCGGTGTGGAACACGGTATTCATGTCCGCGTCGGTGAGGCCGACATAGGCCGGATCGAGGACTTTCGGCATAGGTCGCCGCATGAGGCCGAGCGGATCGATGTCGGCGATTAGGTGGCCGCGGTTGGCATAGAACCGGATCAGCCGGGAAACGGCTGCTTGCTTCTCGCCGTCGGCAGAGGCCGCGGCAACAGCCGCCGGCGCAGTGTCGCGTCGCGGTGCTGCAGGCCCCGGCTTGACGGCGGTTGCGCGCGGAGCTGGGCGTGCTCCGCCCTGGAAGGGCTGGAAGAATTCGCGCCACTCGGGGCTGACGCTCGCGGGGTCCGCGAGGAAACGCTCGTACTGGCCTTCGACGTACGGCGCCTGCGCGCTCGAGAACGGGCTCGATTCGTAGAGTTCGCGCAGGGAATGGCTCATGGCCTGTCCGATTATACCGGACCATTCCGGTACGTCTTCGGGACTGGCGCCCCGGGCCGGAGTCGAACCGACGACCTGCCGCTTAGGAGGCGGCCGCTCTATCCACTGAGCTACCGGGGCGGACGACGGAAAATCTTACCCGAGGACCGGCCTTGCGGGTCGGTCCTCGGGTCTGGTGCGGACCTTTCGAGCGATTCAGGCGGCCTGGGCGGACGTCCTCGCGGGAAACGGCCTCGTTTCGGCCATGGACTGGTCGACCGCCACCGTGGCCTGCTCGACTTTGGCGGCCGTCACGTTCACGAGCTCGTCGGCCAATTCTTCGACCTTGCGGGTCGCCGCGCGCAGGTTTTTCGCGGTGCCGCGAATCGCCGAACGGGCCTCGCGTTTCACCGCCCTGACCTTGCGGCGCGCGGAACGCGCGACACGGCGGACCTTCCTCTTGGCCTTGCGAACATCCGACTTGGCCTTCATCCGTGCGCTCGCCTTGCGAATTGCTTTGCGAGCCTTCGACTTCCTCGCCTTGCGACGCACCTTTCTGGACTTCGACTTCACAGCTGCCTTCTTTCGCGTGATTTTCCGGCGGATCGAGCGCTGTTTGCTCTTGATCGAGCGGCGTCGCGCGGATTTCGTCGACTTCTTTCTCGCTGCCATGTCATTTCTCCAGGAATTATCGACGCCGAAAGAGGCGTCGCGGCTTGCCACGCCCGACCTTCAAGCTAGGCCCGGTGCCGCACCATGTCAACGATCAGGAGAGGGAAATTGGTGGAGCGGAAGGGGATCGAACCCTCGACCTCTGCATTGCGAACGCAGCGCTCTCCCAGCTGAGCTACCGCCCCACGAATGAGGGGCGGGATTGTAAAGAGGCGCGGCCGGGGCAGCAAGCCGGCGCACGGCGACGCCGCAGCCTGTGTTCGTGTACCTTTGCCGGCCGATGAAGATCCGAAACGCCACGGAGGCGGACCTCCCATTCATCGCCGAGGCCAATGCCGCCCTGGCGGTCGAGACGGACGGAAAGGTCCTTGATCCCGCCCTGTTGCGGCCAGGTGTCGAGATCCAGTCGGTTTATGTGCTGCCCTCGCACCTCGGCGGCGGGATGTTGCGCGCCCTTTTCGGCCACCTCACCGGGCTCGCCCGGACCGACCCGCGGATCTGCGGCATCCGCCTCTATGTCGACGGGAGCAATGACCGGGCCCAGGACGTCTACGGCCGGCTCGGCATGCACCGCTCGAATTACGCCATCATGGAAACCGTCTACCGCGGACCCGAATCCCATGAGGAGGCCAGGCCTTGTTGACGCGCGGTGACATGGCCCCGGATTTCACCCTGCCCGACCAGGAGGGCCGCAGCCAGCAGCTCTCGAGGCTGATCGGCGGGCAGCCCCTGATCCTCTATTTCTACCCGGCGGACTTCACCCCGGGCTGCACCCGGGAGGCCTGCGACCTGCGCGACCTGCATAGCAGGATTCTGGCCTCCGGCCTGCGGGTGGTGGGGGTGAGCCCGCAGTCGCCCGAGAGTCATCGCCGATTCCGCCAGCAGCACGCGCTGCCCTTCATGCTGCTTTCCGACGAGGGCAAGTCGGCAATCAAGGCCTTCGGCGTGGACGGCCCGCTCGGCATCGGCGTCCGGCGAGCGACTTTCCTGATTGACGGCAAACGACGCATCGTGGATGCCGTGCTCGCCGACTTGCGCATCGGCCGCCACCAGGAATTCGTGAACCGTGCGATCGCGGCTAGGGAAGGTCAATCCGAGTTACCGCGGCGCGGCTGAAACGCGGTACCGCGACCATATAAACGATTCCGTACTCGGTCTCGAGCATCGGACCGACGTCGACGCCCGAGAGTTGCTTCACGATTTCTGGCACCGTGTCCGAGTGGCCGACGATTAGGACCCGGCCTCCCCGATTCTCGGCCAGGGCGCGCTTGGCGGCGCCCGCAGGATCGCCGGCCGGCACCACGATGACCGGAATCCCCAAACGATTCGCGAGCGGGCGCACGGTGTCCTGCGTCCTCCTGAATTCACTCACGATAATGGAATCGAGTCCCTGTCCCTTCGGCGCCTGGCCGAAATGCCGTGCGAGTTCTATGGCTCGTGCTTCGCCCGCGGGGGACAGCGGGGGGTCCTTGTCCTGCGGGTTGGACGTCATTTTTTCCGCGTGGCGCATGACGAAGACGGTTGTCGTCGAGGCCGCGCTCACGAGCCAGAAACCGAGTCCGACGACCAGCACGCCCGCGAGCGCCGCAAGCCATACCGGTGCCAGCAATGGCCGGCGTCGCAGGCTGACATATTCTTTGCGCATGGGCCGAATGATACCTCGCCCGCAGGTCGTCCCGCTCGCGTCAGGCGCCAGCGAGTTCCTCACCGATCGTCGCAATTCCCTCGATCGTTTCGCGCACGTCATCCCAGGTGGTCTGATGCGACATGATGCAGAGTCGGAGCGAGTAGACATCCCGGAGGCGAGTTGAGGAAATCATGGCCGTTCCCGATTCAATCACGCGCGTCTGCAATGCCTGGTTCAGCTTCTCGATGCGCTCCGGCGTCCAGACCGCGCCGGCAGGCCGATAGCGAAAACATAGTACGCCGAGCGTCGGCGGGCTCAGGAGCTCGAGCCCTTCGGTCTTCGAGACGAGTCCACCGGCCTTTTCGGCGAGCTCCATGGCATGAGCGATCACTGCGCGAAAGCGCGCCAGCCCGAATGACTGGATCGACATCCACACCTTGAGTGCGCGGAACGAGCGCGTCAGCTGGGAACCACGGTCCGCGAAATTGACCTGATCGAGTCCCAGCCGGGTGTCCTGGAGATAGTCCGGGCGGGTGCTGAAGGCGCGCACCAGCGTCTCCACGTCGCGCACGAGGAGACAACCCGCCTCGAATGGCTGGAACAGCCATTTGTGCGCGTCGAGACTGATCGAGTCGGCTCGCCCTAGCCCGGCGAGCAGCCGCTGGCCGCGATCTGTCAGTACGGCGAATCCGCCGTAGGCCGCATCGACGTGCAACCAGATCTTGCCGGCGGAACAGAAATCCGCGATTTGCGTCAGGGGATCAATCGCCCCGGTATTCGTCGTCCCGGCATTCGCGCAGACGGCGATTGGCGCATGTCCGTTCCGGCGCGATCCTTCCACGGCCGCGGCGAGCGACTCGATCGGCAGCCGAAACTGCGAATCGGACGTAACCCTGACGATGCCGTCCGGCCGGACGCCAATGATCCGCGCGGCCCGCTCGACCGCCGAATGCGTCTGGTCGCTCATGAAGATGGCCGGCCGGTCCGGCGCTCCTGCCTGTTCGCGGGCCGCGACGAGCGCATCGAGAATCGCCGCCGACCCGCCGGACGTGAACAGACCGCCGGCTGATTCCGGGAAGTCGACCCACTGGCGGATCCAGTCAATGACTACGAGTTCGAGCTGGCTCGGGCCGCCGGAGCCGAGCCAGGTACCCTGGAACGTGTTGAACCCGGCGGCAAGGTAGTCGGCGATAACGCCGGGCCACGTTGGCGCCGACGGCACGAATGCAAAAAACCGCGGGTGATCGACACGCGCGGCGACCGGCAGCACATCACGTATGGCGCGCTCGAGTACGGCCAGCGGGTCCTGGCCCAGTTCCGGCGGCGGTTCGCGCAATAGCAGTTCCAGTTCCGCGCGCGATGCGCCGCGCCAAGCCGACTCATCCCGCAGCGTCGCGATCCGTTCGACGAGCAGTTCTGTCGCGCGTTCGGCAAGTTCCCGCATGGCCGCGGGCGACATGTTAAGACCAGGTGAGTCGGTGTCGTTCTTGATGGCCATGGCTCGGCGCAAGCGTGAACAAGGAGCGGCCCCACCACAAGGGCGGGGCCACATCCGGCAGCGTCGCTCAGTGAACGGCTACTGGTTAATCGTCCTGGGCGGAATCGTCAGGTCCTGTCGCAGAGGGCACGGACACCTTCGAAGGATTGCCACCCAGTCGCTGAAGCTGCTGAGCGGCCACGGCGGTCGGTACCTGGCAATTGGGGTTGCCGGTCGGATAGCGTCCGTAGTCGAGCGTAAACCGCCCGTCCTGATCCACCAGGTCGAAATAACTGACCGAAACGGTGTACCAACCCGAAATTGGAACCGGGTCCACGACGATCAGCGGTCGCAAGTCTCCGCCGTCAAAATCCCGGTCGTCGACGACCGCGCCGAAGTTGACCGAAGGCGTGACCAGAAGCATCGCCATGTCTTGCGTCTGAGAAGAGACATCGAGCCTGAGGCATTCATTCACCCGGGCGTAGACCTGGATGATGAACGGATTGTTGTCCACATGAATGCCCCTGATCGTCTGGCCCGAGCAATTGATCTTGGTGCAGTTGGACTTGAGGGACTCGAGCTGAGGGCCTGCCCAAGCCGCGCTGGCCGCCATGAATGCCCCCACAACGACCAACCCGATGTTGTTAAACATAGTCTTTCTCCCCTTTGGTATGCGGTCGCCCCTGAGGCAACCGCTCGAAGCGTACTCCTTATTTTTCGCGCCGATTGTGAAGCTTGGCGGAGAGGGTGAGATTCGAACTCACGAGCCCCGTGAAGGGCTGCCGGTTTTCAAGACCGGTGCATTCAACCGCTCTGCCACCTCTCCGTCCGGCCAATGAATGCCGCGACGGAGATTCTAGAACATCATCTGCGTCCGGATGCCGAACGAGTAGCGAACGCTATAATCGCGGTTCGGGCAGGAGCCCGCCTCAGAGGCGAGTGACATGGAACGCAATCACCTGATTATTGCCGGACGCTCCGACGTCCGCGAGTCCTCGCTTGCCACCAACAGGGTATTGCGCAACACCTACCTGCTGTTGTCAGCCACGCTTGCCGTCAGCGCGGTCGTCGCCGGCATTGCTTACGCACTGGGCCTGCCCAACCTTGGACCCTGGTTCACGCTGATCGGGTACTTCGCGCTCTTGTTTGCCGTGCAAAAAACGGCTGACAGCGCCTGGGGCCTCCTTTCCGTCTTTGCGCTGACCGGCTTCATGGCCTACACGCTCGGGCCGATCATCAGCCTCTACCTGAAAGCGATACCGGACGGACACCGCGTGGTCATGTCGGCTTTCAGCATTACCGCGGCCGCTTTCCTGGGCCTCTCCGCGTACGCGATCCGTAGCGGACGGCGATTTTCCTTCATGGGCGGTTTCCTCGCGGTCGGCATCCTGACCGCGTTCCTGCTCGGCCTGTTGGCGATCCTGTTTTCGCTGCCGCTGCTGTCGCTCGCGGTATCAGGCCTCTTCGTGCTCCTGATGGCCGGCCTCATCCTGTACCAGACGGCCGAGATCCTGCACGGCGGTGAGTCCAACTACATCCACGCGACCGTGACGCTTTACGTGAGCATCTTCAACATGTTTACGAGCCTTCTCCACCTGCTGGGTGTCGCGAGCGACGATTGATCAGGCAGGCACGAGGCGGTCAACGCCGCCAAGGTAGGGCCGCAGAACCGCGGGGACGATGACGCTGCCGTCGGCCTGCTGGAAATTCTCGAGCACGGCGACGAGCGCGCGGCCGACCGCGACGCCCGATCCATTGAGGGTGTGAACCGGCTCCGGCTTGCCGGTCTCAGGGTTGCGCCAGCGCGCCTGCATCCGTCGGGCCTGAAACCCCTCGCAATTGCTGCACGAGGAGATCTCGCGATAGCCGCCCTGCCCGGGCAACCAGACTTCCAGGTCATAGGTCTTGGCGCTCGCGAAGCCGATGTCGCCCGAGCAGAGCGCGACCACCCGGTACGGCAATTCGAGCCGCTCCAGCACCTGGGCGGCATGACCGGTGAGTTCCTCGAGCGCTCGATAGGAATCCTCCGGGCGCACGATCTGCACCAGCTCGACCTTGTCGAACTGGTGCTGCCGGATCAGTCCCCGCGTGTCCTTGCCGTAAGAACCGGCCTCCGACCGGAAACAGGGCGTGTGGGCGACGTACCTCAGCGGCAATTGCGTCGCATCGAAGATCCTGTCGCCCGCCAGATTTGTGAGCGGGACCTCGGCCGTCGGAATCAGGAACAATTCACTTTCCGCAGGTTCCCGCGCAAGCTTGAATAGGTCCTGTTCGAATTTCGGAAGCTGGCCGGTTCCCGTGAGTGTTTTGCGCATTACGAGGTAGGGCACCCATGCCTCGCGATAGCCATGCTCACGCTGGTGCAGGTCCAGCATGAACTGGGCAAGCGCACGGTGCAGGCCCGCCACCTGGCCGGTGAGCACGGCAAATCGCGCGCCCGAAAGACGGCTCGCTGCCGCCAGGTCCAGGCCACCGAGCCCTTCACCGACCGCCACGTGATCGGCAGCCTCGAACCCGAATTGTGGCGGATCGCCGTGGCGGCGAAGCTCGACGTTGGAGCTGGCGTCGCGGCCGGACGGAACGGTATCGTGGATCAGGTTCGGCAAGTCGAGCAACAGCCTGTCAAGCTCGCCCTGCATGACGGCCAGCGCCTGCTCGCCCTGCGTCAGGCGGGCACCGAGCGTTTCCACTTCCGCAAGCAAGGGCGCGACGTCCTGGCCCTGAGCCTTGGCATGGCCAATGGCCCTGGAGCGGGTATTGCGTTCATTGCGCAGCGCGTCGACTGCCACCTGCGCCTCCTTGCGGCGCGCCTCGAGCGCGGTGAACTGCGCGAGGTCAAGTGTGAATCCCCTTCGCGCCAGATTCTCCGCAACGCCCTGCGGGTCGGCCCTGAGTTGCCGGATATCAAGCATGTTCACCGTCCCGTGATGCCGCTTCGCGCGCCCTCGCGAGCGCCGATTCGCGGATCCGCTCGAGTGTCTCGCGCAACTTCAACTCGAGTCCTCGCGGAACCGGCTCGTAGTACCGGCGGGCCTCCATTGCATCGGGGAAATGCGTCTGTCCGGCCGCAAGGGCATCCGGCTCGTCGTGTGCGTAACGATAGCCCTTGCCGTAGCCGAACTCCTTCATGAGCCGGGTCGGCGCGTTGCGCAAGTGCAATGGCACGTCGAGCGTGCCCTGGTTCCTGGCATCCTCCATGGCGGCCCCGAACGCCGCATAGACGGCGTTGCTCTTTGGCGCGAGCGCGAGAAACACGCAGGCCTGCGCAAGCGCGAGCTCCCCTTCCGGGCTACCCAGGCGTTGGTAGCTGTCCCAAGCCGCGAGCGTCAGCGTCAGCGCGCGCGGGTCTGCGTTACCGATGTCCTCACTCGCCATGCGCACGAGGCGGCGCGCGATGAAGCCGGGATCGCAGCCGCCGTCCAGCATGCGGCAAAGCCAGTAGAGCGAGGCATCCGCGTCGCTGTCGCGCACCGACTTGTGAAGCGCTGAAATCTGATCGTAAAAGAGCTCGCCGCGCTTGTCGAAGCGGCGGTGCCCGCCGGCCGTGGCCTCGCGCACGATGTCCTTCGAGATGATGCCGGGCGCCGCAGCATCCGCCGCGAGGTCCGCGGCGACCTCGAGCAGGTTGAGCGCGCGTCGCGCGTCGCCGTCGGCGGCATCCGCGAGGAGCGCTATCGCCTCTGGCGGCGCAGTCAGCCGGCTCGCCCCGAGTCCGTGCGACGAATCTGCCAGCGCGCGTTCCAGGAGGCTCGACAGCTCGGTTGTCGTCAAAGCCTTCAGCAGGTAGACGCGTGCTCGGGAGAGGAGCGCGGAGTTGAGCTCGAACGATGGATTCTCCGTCGTCGCGCCGATGAATACCAGCGTGCCGTCCTCCACGTACGGAAGAAACGTATCCTGCTGCGCCTTGTTAAAGCGGTGAACCTCGTCCAGGAACAGCACCGTCGGTGGGCCGCCGGCTTGCTTCGACGCCCGAGCTTCCACTACCGCCTCGCGAATGTCCTTGACCCCCGCGGCGACCGCCGAGAGGGCGATGAAATGTGCCTGACAGGCGCGGGCCGCGAGCCGGGCGAGCGTCGTCTTGCCGCTGCCGGGCGGGCCCCAGAGGACCATGGAGTGAGCGGCGCCTTCCTTCAGAAGCCGATGGAGCGGCCGGCAGGGCGCAAGCAGGTGGGACTGGCCCGCGAACTCCGCGAGTGTCTGCGGACGCATGCGATCTGCGAGCGGCCTGTAACCCGACTGCGGTGCATCCATGGGAAGCTCGGCCTGCTTGCGCGCCATCGACCGATTCTATCCGCTTGCAGCCTTCCTCAGGATTAGCGGCGCCGGTCGATCCACTTCGCCGCGCGAAACGCCCAGCCGGCTCGACCGCCGCCTGCGACGAGCCAGGCGGTCAGAATGCCCGCCGAATCCGCAATCAGATCGCCCCACTCCGCGACGCGATGCACGGTGAACAGCGCCTGCGCCACCTCGAGGGCCGCGCCGAGAAGGAAGCAACGCAGCATGGTCCGCCACAGGCGTTCCGGTGCCGCGATACCGGATCCCATGAGCGCAAGCGCCAGGTAAGCCAGGTAGTGCCCGACCTTGTCGGAAATTATCTCGTTCGGTACCAACGGCTGCGGAGACAGGCTTGCGGCAACGATGGCTGCCGCCAGCAGAAGCACCGCCGCAATCCACAGGCGTTGCAGTCCGGCCTCGTTCAAGGGTTGCCTGCCGGCGCCCGGCCAACGACGTCAACGCCCGGCGGCGGCGTGAAAATGAACGTGGCCTCATCGAAATGCGGATTGCGCTCGATGCGATCGAACTCCAGTTGCGTGGTCTGTCCGAGGCGGTCGATCAGTGTCATGCGCCGCAGCTGTCCGCCGGCGGTTCCGACGCGCAATTCCCGGAAATCCCCCTCTGGGCTCTTCGGCGTCAGGCGGCTCCAGGCGAGCCCGTCGTCCTCGCCGCCGTCCGCAATTTCGTAGTCTGCGCGCAGGTCACCCTGGCCGGATAGCAGCAAGGCTGGCGTACCCGCAAGCGTCTCGGCAGCAGGCCGGATGGTCACTTGCTCGAGGCCGATGTCATAGAACCAGACCGTCTTCCCATCGGAAACGATTTGCTGGGGCGGCTCACTATAGTCCCAACGGAATCGTCCCGGTCTCGACAGGGCGACCGTCCCTTCCGCCGATTCGACCTGTGTGCCCTCGCCATTGGTGACGGTCTGGTGAAATTCGGCACGCAGGCCCGAAAGATCGGCGAGAGTCGCCTCGAGTCGTTCAGCGGCTTTCGCGTCGGCCGCCGCGTCCGCCCCGGCGAACGGCGGTAGCAGCGTCGCCATGAGGGCCAGCGCGCCGTATTTCATCAGGATTCCGGCGGGGGTGGCGCCAAGACCTCGCGGCTGCCGTTCGATTGCAGCGGACCGACGAGTCCGGCCGCCTCCATGGACTCTACGAGCCTCGCGGCGCGGTTGTAGCCGATCTTGAGCCGCCGTTGGACTCCGGACACAGACGCCCGGCGGGATTCAGTGACGATGCGCACCGCCTCGTCGTACAGGGGATCCTGCTCGCCATCCGCCGCGCCCTCGCCACTGCCCTCTCCCGCTTCGTCCGGCAGGCCTGGCACTCCTTCCTGCGGACCGGTGAGTACTTCTTCGACGTATACCGGCGCGCTGCCCGCTTTCAGGGATTCGACGACCGCATGCACTTCGCGGTCGGAAACGAAGGCGCCATGTACGCGGTCGGGCGTCGAAGTGCCGGGCGGCAGGTACAGCATGTCGCCATGCGAGAGCAGCGATTCCGCCCCGTTCTGGTCGAGGATCGTGCGCGAGTCGACCTTCGCGGAAACCTGAAACGCAATTCGGGCGGGGATATTCGCCTTGATGAGGCCCGTGATGACGTCCACCGATGGCCGTTGAGTGGCGAGCACCAGGTGAATCCCCGAGGCCCTCGCTTTCTGCGCCAGCCGCGCGACCAGCTCCTCGACCTTCTTGCCGACGATCAACATGAGGTCCGCGAGCTCGTCGATCACGACGACTATGAACGGCAGGGGCTGCAGCGCCGGCACTTCGCCCTCGAATTTCCCGGCGGCCAGCAGCCGCGCGACGAGCGGGTCCGGAATCGGCTCGCCCGCCGCGCCTGCATCGCGCACCTTGCGATTGAAGCCCGCGAGGTTGCGCACGCCGAGGGCTTTCATGAGGTGATAGCGCCGGTCCATCTCCGCGACGCACCAGCGCAGCGCATTCGCCGCATGCTTCATGTCCGTCACGACTGGCGCGAGGAGATGCGGGATACCTTCGTAGACGGACAGTTCGAGCATTTTCGGGTCGATCAGGATCAGTCGCACGTGCTCCGCTGAACTCTTGTAGAGCAGCGAGAGCACCATCGCATTGATCGCCACCGATTTGCCGGAACCCGTCGTGCCGGCGATCAGCAGGTGCGGCATCTTCGCGAGATCCGCCACGACCGGGGCGCCGCCGATGTCCTTGCCGAGCGCGAGCGCAAGGGGTGAACCCAGCTCGTCATAGGCACGCGACCGGAGGATCTCGCCGAGGGTTACGAGCTCGCGGGTCTCGTTCGGGATCTCGAGGCCAACCACGGACTTGCCCGGGATCACCTCCACGACGCGGACGCTGATGGCCGAAAGTGCGCGCGCAAGGTCTTTCGCCAGCGCGCTGATCTGGCTGACCTTGACGCCTGGCGCCGGTTTAAGCTCGAAACGCGTGATGACAGGACCTGGCTGCACCGCGACGACCTCGACCTCGATACCGAAGTCCTTCAGCTTAATCTCGACCAGTCGCGAGATCGCGTCGAGGGCTTCCGGCGAATAAGTCTTCTCCCGTACCGGCGGTTCGTCGAGCAGCTTGAGCTCCGGCAAGTCGCGCGAAGGCGGCTTTGCGAACAAGGGCACCTGCCGTTCCTTTTCGACGCGCTTGCTCGGCTCGGGCACCGGCGGCGACGGCAGTTCGATGCGCGGCGGCGTGCGCGTCGACGCTTTCTTCTGCACTTCCCGCACCAGAGTCTCGCGGGCCTCGCGCGACTCCCTGCCGACGGCCTGGTCGCGCGAGGTCGCGAGGCGCCCGCGCACCCACGCGGCGCCCTCCAGCACCCAGTGACCGAGGTGGTCCATGATCGTCAACCAGGAAACACCGGTGTACAGCTGAACGCTCGCGAACCACAGCGCGAGCAGCACGAGGGTCGCGCCGAGCACCGAGGCAACTTGCGCGAGGCTCTCGCCGACGAGGCTCCCGAGGATGCCGCCGGCACCCGCCGGCAGCGCGCCCGCGCTGAAATGCAGCGTTGCAAGCCCGCAACTGGTCGCAAGTGCGGCCACGAGCCCGATGACACGCAACGCAATCGTCGACCGGCCGTGGCCCGGATCGCCGGGCGCGCGCTTGATCCCGGCCCACGCGCTGAATGCAATCGCGGCCGGGAACAGGAAAGCTGGCCAGCCGAAAAGCATGTAGAGCGCGCTCGCAAGCCACGCGCCCAGCGGGCCGATGAGGTTGGTAACTTGCCCGGGTTCGCCCGTGTAACTGAAACTGCGGTCCGACGCGTCGAAACTCGCCAGCGCAATCAGCAGCACGAGCGCGAGCGCGGCAAGCAACCAGAAGAGCGCCTCGCGCAGCGCCCGCGCGAACACCGGATCGAGTTTCGCGTCCGGTCCGAGGGCCTCGGCGGCGGTCTTGGCCACGACTCAGAATCCTGATAAGGAAACATTCATAAGCGGTTGATTATAAGAGCGTTGCAAATCGAGCGGCAAGCACCCATGCTCGGTGTGCCCGCGGGCGCAATGCCTGTACTCGTTCGAAGCCACTATACACATGACGATCCCTCGCCACTCGCGGCTCATCATTCTCGGCTCGGGTCCCGCCGGATATTCCGCAGCCGTCTACGCCGCTCGCGCCAATCGCGATCCGCTCCTGATCACCGGCCTGCAGCCCGGCGGGCAGCTCATGACGACCACAGAGGTGGACAATTGGCCTGGCGACGTCGAGGGCCTGCTCGGGCCGGACCTGATGGATCGCATGCGCCGGCACGCGGAACGCTTCGGCGTCGAAGCAGTGTCCGATCACGTTGTGCGTGTCGACCTGGCCCAGCGGCCTTTTCGGCTGGTGGGCGAAAGCGCGGAGTACCGCAGCGATGCCCTCATCATCGCAACAGGCGCCTCGGCCCGCTATCTCGGCCTTGATTCAGAGACCGAGTTCCGCGGCCGCGGAGTCTCCGCCTGCGCGACCTGTGACGGGTTCTTCTATCGCGACCAGCGGGTCGCCGTCGTCGGCGGCGGCAACACCGCCGTCGAAGAGGCAATCTACCTCACCAACATCGCGTCGCACGTCACCCTCGTGCACCGCCGCGACAAGCTGCGCGCAGAAGCCATCCTCCAGGACCGGCTGCGTGCCCTCGAAGAGCAGAACAAGGTCTCGCTGCTCTGGGACCATACCGTGGACGAGGTCCTCGGCAATCGGCAAGGCGTCACGGGTGTTCGCCTGCGTTCAACCCGGGACCATTCCACTCGCGACCTTGATGTCACGGGACTCTTCATTGCGATCGGTCATACACCCAATACCGAGCTGTTCCAGGGCCAGCTCGAGATGAAGGACGGCTACATCGTCGTCAAGTCGGGCAACTCGGGCGATGCGACGGCAACGAGCGTGCCTGGCGTATTCGCCGCGGGTGACGTCGCGGATCATGTGTACCGACAGGCCGTCACTTCGGCCGGCACGGGCTGCATGGCTGCGCTCGACGCCGATCGCTATCTTGAGCTTCTTGCCACCGGCTGAGCCGTGAACGCGCGCATCGCACGGTCGCTGGCCGAAGTGGACGCGGCCGAGTGGAACGCGCTGCCCGGGGCCGATGCGCCGTTCCTGCGCCATGAATTCCTGTTCGCACTCGAAGAAACGGGTTGCGCGACGCCGGAGACGGGATGGGGCGCCCGCCATGTCCTGCTTCGAACTCGCGATGGAAGGCTTCGGGGCGCCCTCCCGCTCTACCTCAAGTCGCACTCCTGGGGCGAGTTTGTATTCGACTTCGCCTGGGCCGATGCCTACCATCGCGCGGGGCTGAGCTACTACCCGCGGCTGGTCAGCGCCGTGCCTTTCACGCCGGCGACCGGACCGCGTCTGCTCGCAGCGGACGAACCGATCCGGGAACAGCTGCTCGCGGCCGCCCGCGAGGCGATGCAGGCACACGGCGCCTCGTCGCTGCATGTGCTGTTCCCGGACGAGCGCGACCGCAACTTCCTCGGAACTTCTGGACTCATGCCCCGCCTCGACTGCCAGTTCCACTGGCGCAATGAATCCTATGATTCCTTCGACGATTTCCTGGCCGGATTCACCGCCGAAAAGCGCAAGAAGCTGCGCCGGGAACGGCGCCGCGTCATCGAGGCAGGCATCGAATGCCGGTCGCTACGCGGCGGCGACCTCGATGAGGACATGATCGGCGTCGTGCACGACCTGCATGCGATGACTTTCATGCGCCACGGCAATGCGCCCTATGTCAATCGCGCGTTTTTTTCGCGCCTCGCGCGGACGATGCCCGACGCCCTCGTCATCGAGCTTGCGCTGCGCCATGGCGATCCGGTCGCCTGCGCCATTTCGATGCGCGGCCGCGACACGCTCTTCGGCCGCTACTGGGGTGCGATCGGCGAATTTCACAGCCTGCATTTCGAACTGTGCTACTACCGCGGCATCGAGTACTGCATCCGCGAGCGTCTCGCCCGTTTCGAGCCGGGCACCCAGGGAGAGCACAAGCTTCTGCGCGGCTTCCTGCCGACGCCGGTCTGGTCGATGCACGAAATGGCGGATAGTCGCTTCGGCGCAGCAATCGGCGAGTGGCTTGAGCGGGAGCGCGCCGGCCGCCGCGCGTGGCTGCGAGAGGCCGCGCGGCACCTGCCCTTCCGGCGGGCCGACATCCGGGCTAGGCTCGATCCCGATGTCCGGAATCGCCTGGCTGCAGAAGACTGATCCGCCGGCCGCCCTGCCGCCGACATCGCGCGCGCTGATGGAGCCGAATGGGCTACTCGCGGTCGGTGGGGCGCTTACACCCGAGTGGCTGATTCACGCGTACCGCCACGGCGTGTTTCCGTGGTTTTCGGCCGAGCAGCCGATTCTTTGGTGGGCCCCGGATCCGCGCGCCGTGCTGCTGCCTGCGGAGTTCAGGATTTCGCGCAGCCTCGCGCGCTCGATTGCGAAGCGGGGCTACGAGACGCGCATCAACACGGCCTTTGGCGAGGTCATCGACGCCTGCGCCGGCCCGCGCCGCGGCATGCCGGGCACCTGGATCACGCGTGAGATGCACGACGCCTACCTGTTGCTCCACCGGCGGGGCCTTGCGCACTCTTTCGAGACCTGGCACGAGGGCCGGCTCGTCGGCGGGCTCTACGGTGTCGCACTGGGCCGCATGTTCTTTGGCGAATCCATGTTCACGCGGGAAACCGACGCATCCAAGGTCGCCCTGGCGCGGCTCGTCGCCGACTGCCAGCTGCGCAACGTACCGTTGATCGACTGCCAGATGCCGAGCCACCACCTGGCGAGCCTCGGCAGCCGCAGCATTCCGCGCTGGGACTTCGAAGCCCGGCTTGCGGCCCTGATCAATTCGCGCGTGCCGATGTGGCGAGGATGAAACACGCGATTGCGCACGGGATGCGCCTGCGGCACAATCCGCGCGGTTTCCGCTACAGCACCGGGGCGCGATGGCAAAGGAAGAGGCAATCCAGATGGACGGCGAGGTCGTCGAAACCCTGCCGAACACGACCTTTCGCGTCCGCCTCCAGAATGACCACGTCGTGACCGCCCACATCTCGGGCAAGATGCGCAAGCACTACATCCGGATCCTGACCGGGGACACGGTCACGGTGGAACTGACGCCCTACGACCTCACCAAGGGTCGCATCATCTACCGGGCGCGCTGAAGAAAACGAAGGGGACGCGCCCCTTCAACGACTGGCATCGGATTCGGCGATGCAGCGGTTCGATGAAGGGGCGCGTCCCCTTCGTTTTAGTCCTGTCCGAGCAGTTCCGGCGACTTGGCGGGCCGGATGTCGAGCGCAAGACTTTCGCTGTCCGGCGCCAGCGACACGCGCACGCTCCCGCCACCCGCGAGCCGGCCGAACAAGAGCTCTTCGGCGAGCGGCCGCTTCACGTGCTCCTGGATCACGCGCGCCATCGGGCGCGCACCCATCTTCGGGTCATAGCCGCGCGCGGCGATCCAGCGGCGCGCCTCGTCATCGACTGACAGCGCTACCGCCTTCTGCTCGAGCTGGGCCTCGATCTCTATCACCAGCTTGTCGACGACCCGCTCGATAGTCGGCCCGTCGAGCGGAGCGAACTGGATGATGGCGTCGAGGCGATTCCTGAATTCAGGCGAGAAAATTCGGCGCACCGCCTCCATGCCATCAGTCGCGTGGTCCTGTTGCGTAAAGCCGATGCTCGCTCGGCTCATCTCGGTCGCACCGGCATTGGTCGTCATCACGATGATGACGTGGCGGAAATCGGCCTTCCGGCCGTTGTTGTCCGTGAGCGTACCGTGGTCCATGACCTGCAGGAGCAGGTTGAAAACGTCCGGGTGCGCTTTCTCGATCTCGTCGAGAAGGAGCACGCAATGCGGCTGCTTCGCAATCGCCTCTGTCAGCAGGCCGCCCTGGTCGAATCCGACGTAGCCGGGCGGCGCGCCGATCAGGCGCGAGACCGTATGGCGCTCCATGTATTCCGACATGTCGAAGCGGAGGAACTCGACACCCAGCGCGATCGCGAGCTGGCGCGTCACTTCGGTCTTGCCGACCCCGGTCGGGCCCGCGAACAGGAAACTGCCGACAGGATGATGCTCGTCGCCGAGCCCTGCCCGCGACATCTTGATTGCCGCGGCGAGTGCGTCGATCGCGGCATCCTGGCCGAAGATGACGAGCTTCAGGTTACGCTGAAGGTTCGCGAGCACTTCGCGGTCCGAGGTCGAGACGTTTTTCGCCGGAATGCGCGCGATGCGCGCCACCACCGCCTCGACATGGGCGACGGTTACCGTGCCCTCGCGCTCGGCCGCCGGCTTGAGGCGAAGCGATGCCCCGGCCTCGTCCACGACGTCGATGGCCTTATCCGGCAGGTGCCGGTCATTGATGTGCCGCTCGGCGAGCTCGGCGGCCGCGACCAGCGCATCGTCCGCGTAGGCGATCCCGTGGTGCTCCTCAAACCGCGTCTTCAGGCCGCGAAGTATCTCGATGGTCTCGGCAACCGAGGGCTCGACCACGTCGATCTTCTGGAACCGCCGCGCGAGCGCGTGGTCCTTCTCGAAGATCCCGCGGTACTCCTGATAGGTGGTGGATCCGATGCAGCGCAGCTCGCCGTTCGCCAGCAACGGCTTGATCAGGTTGGAGGCATCCATGACCCCGCCCGATGCCGCACCAGCCCCGATGACCGTGTGGATCTCGTCGATGAACAGGATCGCGCCCGGCTTCTTCTTGAGCTCGCCGACGACGCCCTTCAGGCGCTTCTCGAAGTCGCCGCGGTACTTCGTGCCCGCAATCAGCGCGCCCATGTCCAGCGCATAGATCGTGCAGTCCGCGAGCACGTCCGGTACCTTCTTCTCGATCACGAGGCGCGCGAGCCCCTCCGCGATCGCCGTCTTGCCGACGCCGGCCTCGCCCACGTAAAGCGGGTTGTTCTTGCGGCGCCGGCAGAGGATTTCGATAGTTCGCTGCACCTCGAGCTGGCGCCCGATCAGCGGGTCCACGCGGCCGGCTTCAGCCAGCGCATTGAGGTTGATCGTGTACTTCTCGAGCGCAGCCGTGCCGCTGTCCTCGCCGGCATCACGCTCGCCGGCGGAGCCCTCTTCGCGCGCGGATTCGCGTGACTCGCCTGCGGAGGGCAGGCCGTGCGAGATGTAATTGACGATGTCGAGGCGCGTGACGTCCTGCAGCGACAGCAGGTAAGCGGCGTGCGACTGCTTCTCGCTGAAGATCGCGACCAGCACGTTCGCGACCGTCACTTCCTTCTTGCCGCTCGACTGCACGTTGAACACTGCGCGCTGCAGCACACGCTGGAAGCCGAGTGTTGGCTGCACTTCGCGGTCATCCTCGGCGGCGAGCGCCGGCGTCGTCTCGTCGATGAACTTCTGGAGTTCTCCCGAAAGCCGCGCGAGGTCCGCGCCACAGGCCTTCAGGATCTCGCGCACGCGCGGCGCGTCAAGGATCGACAGCAGCAGGTGCTCCACGGTCATGTACTCGTGGCGCGCATCGCGGGCCTTCTGGTAGGCCTCGTTCAGGCAGTATTCGAGCTCACTCGAGAGCAATCAGGTCTCCTCCATCGTGCACAGCAACGGGTGCTGATGCTGCCGTGCGTATGTCATCACTTGCGCCACTTTCGTCTCCGCAATCTCGTACGTGAACACCCCGCAGACGCCCTTGCCCTTGGTGTGCACCTCGAGCATCACCCGGGTCGCCCGGGTCCGGTCGAGGCTGAAGATCCGCTCGAGAACGTCGACCACGAATTCCATCGGCGTGTAGTCGTCGTTCAGCAGCACCACCTGGTACAGCGGCGGCTTGCGCAGCTTCGGCTGCGCCTTCTCGACCACCAGGTCGATACTGCCCTGCCCGACCTCCCGTTCCTTGTCACCGGCCACCGGTTTCGTCCGTCCTTCACCCTTGGTTCATTTATAGGGTTGCCACGCCTGCCGCACAAGTGACGGGTCCGTCATTCGCCAAACGGCGACAGTTTCGCGAGCCCGGTTTGAGAAGTGTCGCACAAGTGCCCGCCGTTACTCCGGTTTCCGGCCGCTATTCGCCTTGTGGCCCTCTGCCGGCAACCCGTATCATGTCGCGGTTCCCCGGCCCGCGGACCTGACACCGCATGCAGCTAGTTGATCGTATCGTCGCGCCATGGCGCCGCCCGACTGGTGGCGCTGCCCCGGGTCTCGCCGGCGCCGCGCCCTCGATTGTCAGCGTCATCCTGGTCGTGGTGATCGCGGCACAACTCGCAGCCCTGCTGTGGCGGCTCCTCGGTTCCCGGGATGACGACGCCGTGCAGGCGGTTCCGGCCATGCCTGCGCCGGCTTCAGCAGTCGACCTGACCGCAATCGTGAACGCCCACCTGTTCGGCGTGGCGAGCGATTCCGGCGACCCGTCCATGGCGCCGGCAACGGCCGCCAATCTCACGCTCGCCGGCACACTTGCCGGCCCAGAGCCTGAGCATGGATGGGCGATCATCGGCGCAAGCGGTCAGTCCGCACGTGTCTATGTGACCGGCGCTTCCCTTCCGGGCGGCACGCAACTGTTCGCCGTCTACCCGGACCGCGTCATTCTCGATCGCAATGGCTCGCGCGAGTCCCTCCTGCTGCCGCGTCTCACGGTCGGTGCGGGCAGCGCCGCGCCGCGCGTTGCCGGATTCGCGCCGGTCGCGGCACCGAATGCCTCGCTTGCCGACAGCGTGCGCCAGTTGCTTGCCCAGAACCCCGCTTCCGGAGCTGACCTGCTGCGTCCGCAGCCCGTTTTCGCGGGCGGGTCGCTACGCGGATACCGCGTGTACCCCGGGCGCAACCGTGCTCAGTTCGCTGGTCTCGGCCTCCAGCCGGGAGACCTCGTCATGGCGGTGAACGGCGCGGCGCTCGACGATCCGAATCGAGGACTCGAGATCCTGCGCGGGATCGGGCAAGGTTCCGCGGTCACGTTGACAGTCGACCGCGGAGGCCAGCAACAGCAGATTACCGTCGATCCGGCCGCCGTCGTGCAGCAGATGCAGTCTCCGCCCGAGCCTCAGGCCGAAGCGGAAGAGCCGGATGAGACGGACGAGGCTACCGAATGAAGACCGGCCTCCAGAGGAACGACGCCATGACGCGATTCATCCGCTTGGCCGTGCTCTTCGCCTGCGTCCTGCCACTCGGTGCGGCCGCACAGCAAGGCGCCCAGATCACGCCGAACTACAAGGACGCGGACCTCGGCCAGGTGATCGAAGCCGTGAGCCAGGTGACGGGAAAGACTTTCATCGTCGATCCCCGGGTTCGGGCACAGGTCACCATGCTGTCGACGTCGCCAATGAGCCCGGCCGCGTTCTACGAGGCATTCCTGGCGATATTGCAGGTCCATGGCTTCATTGCCGTGCCGTCGGGACCGGTGATCAAGATCATCCCGGATGCCACTGCGCGCCAGGTGCCCGGCGACGACCTGCCTGACCGCGTCAGTGCCACCTCCGACGAGATCGTCACCCAGGTGATCCAGGTACGCAATGTCTCCGCCGGCCAGCTCGTCCCGATCCTGCGGCCCATGATGCCGCAGTCCGCGCACCTCGCGGCCTACCCCAGCGCCAACATGCTGATCCTTTCGGACCACGCCGCGAACGTGAACCGCATGATACGAATCATCCAGCGCATCGACCGGAGCGGCGACGAGGACATCGAAGTGATCCGGCTTGAGCATGCTTCGGCGAACGAAATCGTCCGCGTGATCAATTCGCTTTCGGCTGCTCAGGGCGCCGAGGCCGCGGGCGGCGCGCGAATCGTCGCCGACGAGCGCACGAACAGCGTGCTCGTGAGCGGCGAACAGTCGCAGCGCCTGCGCTTCCGGACAATCGTCGCCCACCTCGACACACCGCTCGAGGCGGGTGGCGACACCCAGGTGCGTTACCTGCGATATGCCGACGCTGAGAAGCTCGCCGCCAAACTCAAGGAGCAGTCGGGCGCGGCCATTGCCGCCGCGGGCGGAGCGGCCGCCGCCCAGGCCGCCGCCGCGGGCGGCGTCGACAAATCGGTCACTATCTGGGCGGAACCGGAGACCAACGCCCTCGTCATCACGGCCCCACCCAAGACGATGAGCTCCCTCATGTCGGTCGTCGACCGCCTCGACGTGCGGCGGGCCCAGGTCATCATCGAAGCCATGCTGGTCGAGGTTTCGACCGACGCCTCGCGCGACCTTGGCGTGAACTGGATCGTCGACGGATCCGGCGACAATTTCCTGGTCGGCCTCTTCAACCAGCCGATCGCGGGCGTCGGCCTCGCGGACATTGCGGCGGCCGTCAACGATCCCTCTTCGCAGACCTCCGCCCCGGGAGGATTCACGGTCGGCGGCGGGCGCCGGCAAGACACCGGCACCAACTTTGCCGCGATTCTTCGGGCACTCGCGAGCAACGGGGACACGAATGTCGTCTCGATGCCATCGATCATCACGCTCGACAATGAGGAAGCCCAGATCAAGGTGGCACAGGAAGTACCTTTCCTCACCGGCCAGTTCACGAACACGGGTGCCGCGGGCGGTGCGGTCAACCCGTTTCAGACCATCGAACGCAAGGAAGTCGGCAATATCCTGAAGATCACGCCGCAGATTACCGACGAGGACACGATTCTCCTGAAGATCGAGCAGGAGGCCTCCGGCATCGCCGCCGCAGCGGCCCAGGTGTCGAGCACGGACCTGGTCACCAACAAGCGCACGATTTCGACTCGTGTGCTCGTGGACGACGGAGGCATGATCGTGCTGGGCGGCCTGATCGAGGACCGCCTGACCGAGAGCGAGAGCCGTGTGCCGGTGCTGGGTAGGATTCCCGTCATCGGGAGCCTGTTCCGCGTCCGCAACACGCAGAAGACCAAAACCAACCTGATGGTCTTCATTCGCCCGCGCGTGCTGCGGAATGCGGAGCAGGCGGCGATCGAAACCAATGCAAAGTACAACTTCCTCCGCAATCTCCAGCTCGACCGCAATGAGGGCAAGGTGAAAATGATGCCGGGCGCGAAACAGCCGACGCTCCCGCCTCTGGTCGGCCCTGCGCAGCCGACTCCGCCGCCGCCGCCGTCAAAGGACGAGCCCGATTCAGCGGTCGAAACGCCCGCTGAATCGGCGCCGCCCGCGGCGGCCGAACAGCCGCCGGTGACACCGCCGCAGTGACGGACCGAGCCCAATGATCGCGGGCATGCCGCCGGGACCGATCGCGCCCGTCGGCCGGCTGCCCTTTGCCTTTGCCAAGCGCCATGGCGTGCTGGTGCGCGGCGTGGTCGACGGCAAGGCACAGATTGTCTATCGCGAGGGTGCGCAGCCTTCGGCAGTCGCCGAGCTCAGGCGCTTCCTCGGCATTCCCCTCGTGATCGAACGCGTTGCGGTATCGGCTTTCGACGAGCTGCTTCGCAAGGCCTACGAGGGCGGCAGCGGCGAGGCCGGCCAGATCGTCGAGGGAATTGAGGGAGAAACGGATCTCGCCGGGCTGGCAGAGGGCCTGCCCGAGCCTTCGGATCTCATGGAAAGCGAAGACGACGCCCCCGTTATCCGCCTGATCAACGCCGTGTTGACGCAGGCGATCAAGGAAAATGCCTCGGATATCCACATCGAGCCCTACGAGAACCGCCTCGTCATCCGCTTCCGCGTCGACGGCGTGCTGCGCGAAGTGCTGCAGACCAAACGCGCGGTCGCTCCGCTCCTGATTTCGCGCGTGAAAGTCATGTCGCGCCTCGACATCGCCGAAAAGCGCCTGCCGCAGGACGGCCGGATCAGCCTGCGCATTGCCGGCCGGGCGGTCGACGTGCGCGTCTCCACCCTCCCCTCGGGCCATGGCGAGCGGGTCGTGCTGCGCCTCCTGGACAAGCAGGCCGGGCGACTTGATCTCTCCTCGCTCGGGATGGAATCGCGCGTCCAGGGAATGATCGATGACCTGATCCACAAGCCTCATGGCATCATCCTGGTGACCGGCCCGACGGGCTCCGGCAAGACGACGACGCTCTATGCGGCGCTCGAGCGCATCAACGACCGCACTCGCAACATCATGACGGTCGAAGACCCGATCGAGTACTACATCGACGGCATCGGGCAGACACAGGTCAACACCAAGGTCGAGATGACCTTCGCCCGCGGGTTGAGAGCCATACTCCGCCAGGACCCTGACGTCGTCATGGTGGGCGAGATCCGCGACACCGAAACCGCGCAAATCGCGGTTCAGGCTTCGTTGACCGGCCATCTCGTGCTGTCGACCCTGCATACGAATACTGCCGTCGGCGCCGTCACGCGGCTGCGCGACATGGGCGTCGAGCCCTTTCTGCTCGCCTCCACGCTGCTCGGCGTCGTCGCGCAGCGGCTGGTGCGCGTACTGAACCCGGAGACACGGATCGGTTATCCGCCGGGAGACTATGAAGCCCGTCTGGTCGGGCTCGCCCCGGGCGACATCGGGCGCTCGACGCTTTACCGCCCCGGGGCGGACGCCGGCAGCGGATACCATGGGCGCACAGGCATCTACGAACTCGTGATCGTCAACGACCGGATGCGCGTAATGATCCACGACGAAGCCGGCGAGCATGAACTCGAGCGCCAGGCGCGCGAACTGACGCCCGGCATCCGCGACGACGGGCGTGCGAAGGTGGTCGCCGGCGTCACTTCCCTCGAGGAACTGCTCCGCGTCACGCGCGAAGAGTAATGGCGGCCTACGAATACACGGCGCTCGATGCCGCCGGCCGCGAGCTGCATGGTGTCCTCGACGGCGACAGCGCGCGCCAGATCCGCCAGCTGCTGCGCGACCAATCACTGCTGCCGGTCACGGTCGCCGAGGTCAGCGATGCGCCACCGGCCCGGACGCTCTCTTTTTCCTTCGGCAACCGGATCGGTTCGGCTGATCTCGCGCTGCTGACGCGGCAGCTGTCCACCCTGGTCCGTTCCGGCATCCCGCTCGAAGAGGCGTTGCTCGCGGTTTCACAGCAGAGCGAGAAGGTGCGCGTACGCAACGTCATCGCCGGTGTCCGTTCCCGTGTCATGGAGGGCCGCACGCTGGCCGAGGGCCTGGCGGCGTTTCCAACGGTATTCCCCGAAATCTACCGCGCGACCGTTTCGGCTGGCGAGCAGTCCGGCCACCTCGACGCGGTGCTCGAGCGCATGGCCGATTACACCGAGAACCGCCAGGTGCTGGAACAGAAGATCAGGAACGCGATGATCTACCCGGTACTGCTCACTGTAGTCTGCCTTGGCATCGTCGGCCTCCTGCTGGGATACGTCGTGCCCGAGGTCGTCCGCGTGTTCGAGGCGGGCGAGCGGGAGTTGCCGATCCTCACGCGGCTCCTGATCGCGGCCTCGGATTTCCTGCGCGCCTGGTGGTGGCTGCTGCTGGCGACGATTATCGCGGTGGTCTGGGGATTCCGCCGATGGCTACGCGACCCGGTGTCCCGGCGGCGCTATGACGCCTTCAAGCTGCGCCTGCCGCTGATCGGCCGAATCACCCGGGGCAACAACGCGGCGCGCTTTGCGCGCACTTTGTCGATCCTGGCCGCGAGTTCGGTACCGGTACTCGAGGCGCTCCGGATTGCCGCCGAGGTTGTTACCAACACGACCATGCGCCGGGCGGTCGAGGATGCGGCCGTCCGCGTGCGCGAGGGCGCGTCGATCGCGCGCTCGCTCGGCGCCAGCAAGCTGTTCCCGCCGATGCTCGTGCACCTGGTCGCGAGCGGGGAGACGAGCGGCGAGCTGGAAGCCATGCTCGAGCGAGCTGCCGACAACCAGGAACGAGAGCTCGACGGCGTGGTCAACACGGCGGTTGACATCCTGGGTCCGGTCATGATCCTGCTGATGGGCGGTTTCGTTTTCGTGATCGTCATCGCGCTTCTGCTACCGATCTTCCAGCTGAACCAGCTTGTGCACTGAGACCCCTTGCAGCCGGGGCCGCCGCGCATTATAAGTCGGCCCGCAGTGACCCCGGACCGGTCGCATGAGCGAGAAGCCCAAGGAAGAATTCGAGGACGAGGAACCGGACGAACTCGAGGAAGCCGCAGAGGACCTCGACGTCGACCAGTTGATGCGGGATTTCGACACCCGCAAGCGCCGCAGCGCCCGCAGCTCGGCGGGCGAACCCGCTTGGCGCAAGCTCGAGCGCATGCGCGAAGAGAAGCGCACGGCGGGGTTGCTGTCCGACTTCGACGACTACGACATCGACGAGACCGGCGCGGGGCCCCTGAAGAGACCACGCCGCGTGCCGACGTCCCGCCGACGTCCGTAGACAGGGGCCGGTCCGCACCGTCGCCCTATCGGAAGCTCCTCGCCCTGGTCACGAGCGTGCCCAGGAGCGCAGAGCGGTCCTCCAGGGCGTCGACCACGACGTGCCGTACCTCCCCCTCCCGCTGCAGGCGCCCGCTGACCCCGAGGAGCCTCGCCCCCAGCATGGCTTTCCGGTGCCGGTCGGCGATCCGGCTCCAGACGACAAGATTCAGGTAGCCGGTCTCGTCCTCAAGCGTCACGAAGATCACGCCGCCGGCGCTGCCCGGCCGCTGGCGCGTGACGACAATGCCGCCGGTCCGAAGGGCCGTGCCATCCGGCAGCTCGGCCACCTGCCCGGCCGTGAGCCAGCCGTCCCGCTCGAGACCCGGCCGCAGGAGCGCAAGCGGATGCCGCGCCAGCGTGAATCCGAGTGCGCGGTAGTCCGCGACAATGTCCTCGCCCTCTGAAGGCGCACGCAGCAGCGGCAGGCCCTCCTCCCGCTCCGAAGCCGGCACCAGCGGCAGCGCCGGCTCGACGCCCAGCACGTCCCAGGCCGCGCGATGCCGATGACCGGCCAGCGTCGCGAGCGCTCCTGCCGCGGCGAGCGCCTCGAGATCGCCCCGCGACAGCCGCGCGCGCCGGGCCAGTTCGGGCACCCGGCCGAACGGGCCTTCCGCGCGCGCGGCGACGAGCCGGGCAGCCGCTTCCCGCGACAGTCCCCGCACGCGGTCGAGCCCGAGGCGAAGCGCGATGCCGCCGTCTCCCGCGCCCTCGAGCGACGACTCGACGGCGCTCGCGTTGACGTCGGCCGGGAGCACAGCGACGCCGTGTGCGCGCGCGTCACGCACGAGCTGGGCAGGCGCGTAGAAGCCCATCGGCTGGCTGTTGAGGAGCGCGCAGCAGAAGGCGGCGGGCTCGTGCCGCTTGAGCCAGGCCGAAACGTAGACGAGCAGCGCGAAGCTCGCGGCATGGGACTCCGGGAAACCGTACTCGCCGAAGCCGAGGATCTGCTGGAATACCTGCCGCGCAAAGCCCTCGTCATAGCCGCGCGCGCGCATGCCCTCGACCAAGCGCTCCTCGAACGGCCCCAGCGAGCCCTTGCGCCGCCAGGCCGCCATCGCGCGCCGTAGGCGATCCGCCTCGCCCGGTGTGAAACCCGCGGCGACGATGGCAAGCTGCATCACCTGCTCCTGGAAGATCGGTACGCCGAGCGTGCGCGAGAGCACGCTCTCGACCTCCGGGCCCGGATAAACGACCGGCTCCTGCCCGCTCCTGCGGCGCAGGTACGGATGCACCATCTGGCCCTGGATCGGGCCGGGACGCACGATCGCGACTTCGATGACGAGGTCGTAATAGCGACGGGGCCGCAGCCGCGGCAACATCGCCATTTGCGCGCGGGACTCGATCTGGAACACGCCGACGGTATCGGCACGGCAGATCATCTCGTAGACGGGGGGATCCTCGGGCGGGATGTCGGACAGGCGGAACTCGCGCCCGCGTCTTGCCGAGACCAGCGCCAGCGCGCGGCGGATCGCGGTCAGCATGCCGAGGCCCAACACGTCGACCTTGAGGAGGCGGAGCTCGTCGAGATCGTCCTTGTCCCACTGGATCACCGTGCGTTCCGGCATCGCCGCGTTCTCGACCGGCACGAGTTCCTCGAGCGGGCCGCGCGAGATCACGAAGCCGCCGGTGTGCTGCGACAGGTGCCGCGGAAACCCGACCAGCTCGCGCGTGAGGGCGAGCACGCGCGCGACGAGCGGGTTCGACGCGTCGAAGCCCGCGTCCCGGATCCGCGAGTCCTCGACCTCGCGGCCGTCCCACCACTGCATTGCGTGGGCGAGGCGGTCCACCTGGGCGGCATCGAGCCCGAGTGCCTTGCCGACGTCGCGCACCGCGCTCTTCGGCCGGTAGCAGATCACGGCCGCAGTGAGCGCGGCACGGGCGCGGCCGTACTTCGCGTAGAGGTACTGGATCACTTCCTCGCGCCGCTCGTGCTCGAAGTCGATGTCGATGTCCGGCGGCTCGTTGCGCTCGCGCGAGATGAAGCGCTCGAACAGCATGGACATGCGCGCCGGGTCCACCTCGGTGATGCCGAGCGCATAGCAGGCGGCGGAGTTTGCCGCCGAGCCGCGGCCCTGGCACAGGATGTCGCGGCTGCGCGCGAACTCGACCAGGTCGTGCACCGTCAGGAAATAACGCTCATAGCCGAGCTCGGCGATCAGCGCGAGTTCGCGCTCAATAAGCTCCCGCACGGCGGGGGGCGTGCCACCCGGCCAGCGCCGCGCCGCACCCTCCTCGACCAGGTGGCGCAGGTGCAGGGCGGGCGTCGTGCCAGCGGGCACGATCTCCTCCGGGTATTCGTAGCGAAGCTCGTCGAGCGAGAACCGGCAACGCTCGGCAATGTCCCGCGTTGCGTCAATGAGGGCGCGGGGGTACAGCACTGCGATCCGTCCGGGAGGGCGAAGCGTCCGCTCGCCATTCGGGTGCAGCGCGTGGCCCGCCTGCGCGACCGTCGTCTTGAGGCGCACTGCCGTCAGCAGGTCCTGCACCGCGCGGCGCCTGCGCTGGTGCATGTGCACGTCGCCGGTCGCGACCGCAGGCAACCCGAGACCGTGTGAAAGCGCCGCGAGGCGCTCCAGCCGTTCACGGTCGCGGCCTCCGGCCGTGAGCTCCACTGCAACCCAGAGCCGGCCGGGGAAACGCTCGCGGAGCCACTCGATCTCCTCGACTGCCGGCTCGGTCCCTGGCAGCCACAAGGCGAGGCAGTCTTCAGCCCCTTCGTCGAGGTCGGCCCGCACGAGCCGGTACTGCCCCTTCGAGGCCGCACGGCGACCCCGCGTGACGAGGCGCGCGAGTACCCCGTAGCCACGGCGGTTGGTGGCGAGCGCGACAAAGCGCAGGCCGTCAGCGAGCCTGAATTCGCTGCCGATGATGAGCGGCAGCCCCGCCTCGCGCGCGGCGGCGTGGGCCCGCACGACGCCCGCGAGCGAGCACTCGTCGGTCAGTGCGAGCGCGGCGTAGCCGAGATCTTTCGCGCGTGCAACGAGTTCGGCCGGATGCGAGGCACCGCGCAGGAACGTGAAGTTGCTGATGCAGTGAAGCTCCGCGTACGACATCTCTGATCGGTCGTGGATCGAGTTGCGTCAGCCGCGCTCGCGTTGCGCGGCCGGGACTCCGGCTCGCTCACTCCGCCGGAACTTTAGTCGCTCACTCGCGGGTCCCGTCCGCACGCGAGCGCGCTGACGCCCCTCCGGCCCGCGCCGAGCGAGGTGGCGGGGTTCTCGCGAGCGAACCCTTAAAGTTCCGGCAGGGTTCGCGAGCGAGAAACCCCACCGGATCCCGCTCGGCGCGGGCCGTGCACAATATGCATTTGCCCGTTCGTCAACCGAACACGCCATGGAGGAACCAGCGCTGGCCCGGCGGGCGTTCACGGAAGATCCAGAGCCGGACGCCCGCGCGGCTGAGCGCCACGTAGTAGTCGCGCCGTACGTCGTGTCCGTCCCACCAGCCGGTCTCGATGCGCTCAGGCCCGGTTACGAATGTCCCTTCCCAGCCGTCAAGCGGCTGCGGCTCGGAGAGCATCCACAGCGGGCGCGTCGGGCGCACAGCCGGCCAGGACACCGGCAGTGTGGCCGCGCCGCCCGGCTCCGCGATCCGAAACGCGCGCTCGGGACGGTGCTCGGGCACCGGCAGCACGCCGAACACCGCATCGCGCCCGAGCCGCGCGCGCAGCAGATCGAGCAGGTGCGCAGTCGCCTCCGGGTCCGCATTCCGGCCACGCTCGAAGAGCTCTGCATCGCGGAGCGTGGCCGGCAACAGGACGCCGGAGCGCAGCCGGAGCGCGACGACAGGCAGCGTGAGCCGGCATCGCCCGAGCCGCTCGCGCAGCAATACCCGCAGGTGAGTCGCATCGCCGGCCATACGCGCGAGCGACATGCGAAGCCGCGTGGGCGCCTGCCCGCGATGCAGGAGGTCCACGCGCAGGAAGTTGGTGCCGGACGCGCGGGCACGCAGGAAATTCTCCAGCCTGGCCAGCAGGCGCTCGAGCGGCGGTTGCAACCCGGCCACGGTCTCCACGGCGGCCGGAAGCTCGAGCCGCTCGTCGAAGCGCTCCGGCACGACGTGGCGTCGACGCGGCGCGGGGCGGCGGCCGAGCCCCTCGTCGAGTTCATCGAGCAGCCGCGACCCGAAGCGCGTGGCGAAGCCCGCGCGCGGCAACCGCAGGAGATCCGCAACGTTCCGGATGCCGAGCCCGGCAAGTGTCGCGATCGTCTCCTCTCGCCACTGCAGGCAGGTGAGCGGCAGCTGTGCAGCGATGCCCGGCATCGCATCGGCGCGGGTCACGGTCATCGCGAGATCGGCGCGCGCGAGCCACAGCGCGCCACGCGCCGTTGGTGCGATCGCGAGTGAGGCCGACAGGCCGCTCGTCGAAAGGCCTGCAAGCGCGCGCCGCACGAGCGCCATGGCGCCGCCAAAGAGATCGAGGCTGCCACGCACCTCGGCGAGCACCGCCCCCGGCGGCTCGAGGCTGACGACAGGCGTAAATTGCAGCGCCCAGCGCCCCAGGCGGTCGAGCAGTGCCGCTTCCGCGGCGGGCCCGCGCTCCAGGACCCGCAATCCCGGCACCCGCGCGAGCGCCGCGTTGAGGCTCATGCCGGGCGCAATGCCCTGGCGTGTCGCGCGCTCGTTGCAGGCGATGACGGCACGACGGGGATTGTCGAGGGCGGTGACCACCGCCGCACGCGCCTGCCCGGTGCCCGGCAGCAGGGCATCGAGCGGCAGGCGGGGGAAATGTGCGGCGAGCCAGAGCTCGGCCGCGCCGGCAGCGACTTTCGCGCGCGGTGTCGGGACCGGCATAAGCGTGTGGCGACGGCTTGCCGGTGCCGGCGCGATCGTGGCCGGGTATCCCTCGGGCATCTGGAACGCCTTAGTGGATGGGGAGGCGCTCGATGCGCGCCGGTCCGCCGCCGCGGCTCTTCAGGATCTCGACGTCGAGGCCGTAGTCCCGCGCCGCGAGCGCGAGCCTGAGCGCGGCCGGCGAACCGTCGTCGCGATGGGCGGCGGACCGCAACAGGAAGGCTGGGGTACGGCCCTCTTCCGCCGCTAGCTTCAGCCGGCGAAGCGACGGGTCGCAGGCCTGACCGGTCCAGCCGAGCACTGCCGCACAGGCGCCGGAGCGCAGGGCCTGTTCCATCGCCCAAAGCCTGTCCTGCCCGGCGCGCGGCCGGATGACCAGCATGCGCGCGGGATCGAGCCCGGCATCGGCGAGGGCCGGCGCGTATGGCAGGTGTGGCGGGGCGAGCCAGGCGATCCAGCGCGGTTCCCCGCCTGCCGCTGCCGCGAGCGTCCTGAGCGCCGGCAGCAGCAGGCGGATTTCACCGACACCAACAGCCGGCACCAGGAGTTCGATCAACGTGGAGAGAGGCCAGCCGCCGCCCGGCAGGCGTGCATCGAGAGCGCGGAAGCCGGTCGGGACGGTCTCGGGTGCGCCCGCGCTGCCGCCGCGCCAGAGCGCGGGATGACGCAACAGTTCCGCGAGCGAGTCGTTCACTGCATGATGTCCGGCCTGCCGCGCCGCAGGACGCCGACTACCACGCCCTCGATCGTCATCGACTGCTTGCGCAGATCGACACGGATCGGCTCGAACTCCGGGTTTTCCGGCAACAGCCACACGACCGAGCCTTCCTGGCGATAGCGCTTGACGGTCACCTCGTTCTCGAGCCGCGCGACGATGATCTGCCGGTTGCGGACGTCGGGCGACCGGTGCACGGCGACGAGGTCGCCGTCCAGGATGCCGACGTCGCGCATGCTCATGCCGCTGACCCGCAGCAGGTAATGCGGCCGCGGGTTGAACAGCGCCGGGTCGATCTGGAAGCGCCCCTCGATATGCTCCTCGGCCAGGATCGGGCGGCCGGCGGCCACGCGGCCGATGAGCGGCAGGCCAAACTGCTCGCGCAGCGCATCCTTCAGCACGATGCCGCGTGCGCTGCCTGCGATCAGCGCGAGCACGCCCTTGCGCTGCAGGGCGCGCAGGTGCTCTTCCGCGGCGTTGGCGGAACGGAAGCCGAGCGCTGCCGCGATTTCCGCGCGCGTGGGCGGCAGGCCGTTCGCGGCGATCGCGTCCTGGATGAACTCGAGGATCTGGCGTTGGCGGGGCGTGAGATCGTCCGTCATGATCCACCTGTATGCATGACCAGTAGCTGTGATTATATACAGGTTGGGACGCCTGGCAAGTACCCGTCGCAAAACCGGTCGGCCTTCCGTCCCTGCCCCGCAATCACGACCGCGCGAAGGGCGCGCATGCATGCGGCCGGGCCCCGGCTCGTTCGCTCCGCCGGAATTTTCGTCGCTCACTCACCGGTCTCGGCCGCATGCCGTGCACCTCGACGCCAGTTCGCGAACACACACAAAAACGCAACCGGTCATGTCGGACAATCACTGACATCGCGATGTCGCCGGCCGGCGACAAGCGCGCAAGCGGCTTTCACCCGCCGCGCTGATACGTTACGATCCGCAAGGCCACCGCGCGGAGAGGAAGGACCGCCGGCGCCGTGCATCCGCGCAAGCGGCTTGTAACGTTCCATGCAACCTTGTGGAGAAAAATCTCATGACCAACATCCTGAAGGTGGGCGTCGCTGCCGCCGTTATCGCCCTGGGCGCCGGCTGCACCGATCTGAAGCCCTTGCAGGCGGAAGTCGACTCGCTCAAGTCCCAGGTCGCCAAACTGTCCGGTGACATGGACGGCGTGAAGACCGCAGCAGACGGCGCAAGCCGTGCCGCAGCCGCCGCACAGCAGGCTGCCACCTCGGCGCAGAACACGGCCAATCAGGCTGCGTCTGCGGCGCAGGCTGCGCAGCAGTGCTGCGATGCGAACAGCGAGAAGCTGAACCGCATGTTCGAAAAGTCGATGTCGAAGTAAACGACGTCCGACGCCGACAAGAAGGCCCCGCGGTGTCGCCACCGCGGGGTCTTTCTTTTTAGGCGGCGTAATTACGGGCTGGGCGCGAGCGATGCAGTGCGTGTGCCTGCCACCGATACCGGTGTCGGGATGCCCTTCGCTTCGCGCCATATGCGCTCGGCGCCAATCCAGTCGATGGCGAGCGGCTTCGCGCGCGTCGCATCGACGATCAAGCGCGTCAGGTCGGTGAGCGTCGGCGTCTGGCCGGCGTCTTCCTGCAACGGCGGGTGCACCTCGATCATGAGTTCCCCGTCCACCCAGCCCCACTTGTAAGGCTGATTCACGATCGTGACCTGGGTGCCGACCGGAACCATGCCGTAGAGCGCCTCGATGTCTTCCGGGTAGAGGCGCATGCAGCCGTGTGTCACCTGCATGCCGACGCCGGCAGGCTTGTTGGTGCCATGAATCAGGTAGGCGCCGCCAGGAATGCCGAGTGCCATCTTGTAACGCCCCATCGGATTGTCCGGCCCCCCCGGAACAACTGCCGGAAGAGGCTCGCCGCGCTTTTCATGTTCCGCGAGGACCGACTTCGGCGGTATCCACGGGGCATCCTTGGCCTTGGACACGATCGTGGTCCTGCCGAGTGGCGTGTTCCAGTCCATCTTCCCGATGCTGACCGGGAAGGTCCACACGACCGGCAGCTGCCCCGCCGGCGCCGGCGGATACCAGTAGAGACGATGCTCCGGCAGGTTGATCACGATGCCGGTGCGCGGTGCGCGCGGCAGAAGCCGCTGCTTCGGCACGACGACGACCGTGCCCGCGCCCGGCAGCCACGGGTCGACACCCGGATTCGCGTTGGTGATTTCCTCGTAACCGAGGCCGTACTGGCGCGCGATGTCGAGCAGCGTGTCCTTCAACTCGGCCTGCGTCGTGACCGTAGCGCCGATCACGTCGCTGCCCTCCGCCGGCAGCGTGTACTCGTCAGCGATCGCCGGCAGCACGGCTGCAAGTGCAATGACCGTGAAAATGGATCGCATACCTGTATGGACCACCCTGTCCGTCGCGGGTTTCCGCATCAATAGCGTATCAACGCCGAGCCCCAGGTAAAGCCGCCGCCGAAAGTCTCGAGCAGCAACAACTGCCCGCGATGTATCCGCCCGTCGCGCACGGCCGTGTCCAGGGCCAGGGGGATGGAGGCGGCAGACGTGTTGCCGTGGTCCTGCACGGTGACGACGACCTTGTCCATTGACAGCCCGAGCTTGTCGGCGGCGGACTGGATGATGCGCAGATTCGCCTGGTGCGGAACCAGCCAGTCAATTTCGCTCCGCTCGATCCCGTTCTTGGCGAGCGTTTCATCGACGAGCTTCGAGAGTGTCCGCACCGCAACCTTGAAGACTTCATTGCCCTGCATCTTCAGGCCGTCCGTCGAATTGCTGCGCAGGGTTTCGAATCCTTTCGAGACGCCGTATGGAAAGTAGAGCAGGTCCTGGTATTTGCCGTCGGAGTGCAAGTGCGTGCCGATGATGCCCGGCTCGTCGGCCGGGGTGAGGACGACGGCACCTGCACCGTCGCCGAACAGCACGGCCGTCGCGCGGTCGTTCCAGTCCACGAACCGCGACAGGCACTCGACGCCGACCACGAGGGCGCACTGGGACTCGCCGAGGCGCACGTACTTGTCGGCGATCGAAAGCGCATAGACGAATCCGCTGCAAGCGGTCTCGAGGGAGAATGCAGGACAGCCGTGGATGTCAAGGCGCTGTTGAAGCAGCGTGCCGGTGTTCGGGAAGATGAGATCGGGCGTCGTCGTGCCGACGACGATGAAATCAACGTCCGCCGGCGTCGCGCCGGCCGACTTCAAGGCGCGGCGCGCCGCATGTTCGGCCAGCGACGAACTCGATTCTTCCGGTGCAGCGATGTGGCGGCGCTCGATACCGGTACGTGTGCGAATCCACTCGTCCGTCGTGTCGATCGTTGCCTCGAGGTCCTTGTTCGTCAGGACTTTTTCCGGCAGGTAACTGCCGGTGCCGGCGACGCGCGAGTAGCGATTCATCGGGGGACCGGTGGCCCGGCGGCGCGCTCCGGGCTCACTCCGGATTGGCGTCGTCGGCCGGCACCTCGATCACCTTGCGGCCGCGGTAGAAACCGTCGCGGCTCACGCGGTGGCGCAGATGCGTCTCCCCGGTCGTCGGATCCTTCGACAGGGCGGGCTTCGCAAGGCGGTCGTGCGAGCGATGCATCCCGCGCTTTGACGGTGTCTTTCGGCTTTTCTGAACGGCCATGAAACGTACTCCAGGTCAATGTTTCAGCAAATCTTTCAATCCCGCGAAGGGGCGGCGCATCTCCAGCGCCTGCGACTTCCCTGCCGGCTGGACGGCACCGTGCTGCAACACGCAGGCCTCGCCCGCATCATGTTGCGGAACGATCGGCAGGGACAGCAGCAGCTCGTCCTCGACGAGAGCCGCCAGGTCGAGCTTGCGCGGGTCACCCCCGACGACTTCGCGATCTTCCGGCAGCTCCGGCGTCGCCTCATCGGCGAACACCAGCAGCGTATCCGACTCCACTTTTCGGTAAACCGGTCCCAGGCAACGCCGGCAGGTCAGCACGACCTCGGCCTGCACAGTCAGCCGCGCCGCCGGTATTTGTCCCTCCAGGCAAAACGCGATGCGCGCCGACGCACCGCCCGTCGCCTCGGCCAGCCGATCGCGCAATCGGGCGAATCCGGCCAGTGGGAAACTGCGCTCGACCAGCGACTTGTTCCGCGCCAGCGCAAGCGCATCAAGCGGCCGATCCCGGGGCGCCGACATGGGGGCGGTATGATAGTGACCATGCCCGGGGGTGTCAAAGAACTTACCGTGCAAATCCTTGTTTTTTAAGCACTGAGCGACCATGAGTCCAAGTCTCTACCTGGCATCGACCTCCCGCTACCGGGCCGAACTACTCGCGCGCCTGCGTGTCCCGTTCGAGGTCGAGGCACCAGGCGCGGACGAGACCGCCCACGCGGGCGAGCGGCCCGAGGCAAGGGCGCTTCGACTCGCGCGAGCCAAAGCGGCGACCGTCGCCGACCGTCATCCCGGAAGCTGGGTCATCGGCTCCGATCAGGTGGCGGTCTGCCGGGGTCGCGTACTCGACAAGCCGGGCGATGCCGATCGATGCCGCCAGCAACTCGCCGCGAGCAGCGGTCGAACGGTCGAATTCCATACCGCCGTCGTGCTGCTGCGTGCGGGTGCAGATTTCGCGGCGGAACACGTCGACCGGACCCTGGTGCATTTCCGGACGCTCTCGGCGGACGAGATCGCCCGCTATACCGATATCGACCGGCCATTCGATTGCGCGGGTAGCTTTCGAAGCGAAGGCCTCGGCGTGGCCTTGTTTCAGTCGATCGAAACGCAGGATCCCACGGCGCTGGTGGGCTTGCCGCTGATCTGGCTCGCCGGCGAGCTGCGCGCCGCCGGCCTGGATCCGCTGTCGCCAGCTCAGTCCTGATCGGCTCGCCTCGAAAGCCGTGCGAGCAGCGCCTGCAAGTCGTCTGGCAACGGTGCCTCGATCCGAAACCTGCGGCCATCTTCCGGCCATCGGAAAGTGACTGACGAGGCGTGCAGGAACATCCGGCGAAGTCCCAATGACCGCAAGCGCGCATTGCACTCGCGATCTCCGTATTTCTCGTCACCGGCGACCGGATGACCGGCAAAGGCTGCGTGCACGCGAATCTGGTGGGTGCGACCGGTCTGGATGGCGACATCCATGCGAGTTGCGACATGATCGAAATAGGCGACAGGATCAAAGACGGATACTGCGATCTTGCCGGCCCGATGGACACGCACCACTCGCTCGCCGCCCTGGCGCGCATTGGTGAGCACCGGGGCGTCGATCGTCTTGCGGCCCAGGCGCCATCGCCCGGCGACGAGTGCCGCGTAGTGCTTCTCGACGGCGCCTTCGCGCAGCAGCGCGTGTAGGCTGCGAAGCGCCGCGCGCGTTCGTGCCACCAACAGGCAACCGCTGGTCTCGCGATCGAGCCGGTGCGCCAGCTCGAGGGACTCGCCCGGCCGCATGGAACGCAGCACCTCGATCAGGCCAAAGGCAAGCCCAGAACCGCCATGAGCCGCGAGGCCAGCGGGCTTGTTGATGACCAGGACCCGCTCGTCCTCGTGCACGATGGCTGCCTGCAGCGTTGCCCTCAAGCCATCCGGGATGCCGACGGATCCAGCCTCCCGCTCCGGGAGGTCGCGCACTGGCGGCAGGCGAATCTCGTCATCAGCCGACAGGCGATAGTCGGCCTGTTTGCGCTTGCCGTTGACACGCACTTCCCCCCGACGCAGCAGTCTGTAGACGCGGCTGCGTGGCACGCCGGCGAGTTCCCTCAGCAGGAAATTGTCGAGGCGCTGGCCTTCCGAGGCGGCGCCCGCCCGCACCCGCCGCACAGCCGTCGCCTGGTTTCGACCGGTTATCACCGAGTTTCTCTAACGTATTGATTTTCCGAGCGCATCTGATATCTTAGCCGGCAGTCAGGTCTTACGGCGCAGGCTTTGCGAAGCGAAGCGTGGCCGCTGACCGGTACGCGGTCACTCCCTGTCGGTCCCGTTCAATCGTGGTGCCGTAGCGGGCAGGCCGCATGTTAGTTGGTCCGGTTCGCCCGGACCATCGCCGGCCCTTCGTTCGGATGTGAAGCCCCGCGCGTGTCGATCTCCGAGGTTCGTGCAGGAGTGAACCGACCCGCAGCCAGCCGCTGCGGCCCGCTCCTTTTCGCCCGCGATCCACGTCTGCGGTGGAGCAGACCGTTCCCATGAAAGCACGCGACATCCCCAGCGAAGCGGCCCCCAGCACCTTGGATGGGGTCCATGAAAAGAATGCTTATCAACGCGACTCAGCAGGAGGAGTTGCGCGTCGCTCTGGTTGACGGCCAGAAGCTGTTCGACCTGTCGATCGATTTACCGTCCCGCGAGCAGAAGAAAGGCAACATCTACAAGGCGCGCGTTACGCGCGTCGAGCCGAGCCTGGAAGCGGCCTTCGTCGAATACGGCGCCCAGCGCCAGGGATTCCTGCCGCTCAAGGAAGTCGCCCGTGAGTATTTCCGGTTCCAGCCGGCGCCCGGGGCGCGTTTCAACATCCGCGACGTGCTCCAGGAAGGCCAGGAGCTTCTCGTCCAGGTCGAAAAAGAGGAACGCGGAAACAAGGGCGCCGCACTCACCACCTTCATCAGCCTTGCCGGGCGGTTCCTCGTCCTGATGCCGAACAATCCACGCGCGGGCGGCGTGTCGCGCCGCATCGAGGGCGAGGAGCGCGACGCGACGCGCGATTCCCTCGACATGCTTCGGGTGCCTGACGGCATGGGCACGATCGTACGGACCGCGGGGGTCGGCCGGGGTCCCGATGAACTGCAGTGGGACCTCGACAATCTGCGCGCCAACTGGGATGCCATCGTCACCGCTGCCGGCGAGCGCTCGGCCCCCTTCCTGGTCTACCAGGAGAGCGACGCGGTCACGCGGGCGCTGCGCGACTACCTGTCGGACGACATCGGCGAGGTGCTCATCGACGAGCCCGGCGCCTACCAGCGAGCGCTCGAGTACGTGCAGCGCTTCCAGTCGGCCGATGGACTGCGGCAGATCAAGCACTACGTCGACGACGTGCCGCTCTTCACGCGATTCCAGATCGAGAGCCAGATCGAATCGGCGTACTCGCACTCCGTCGTGCTGCCCTCCGGCGGCAGCATCGTGATTGACTACACCGAGGCGCTGGTATCCATCGACATCAATTCGGCGCGCGCGACGCGCGGCGCCGATATCGAGACTACCGCCTATAACACGAACCTCGAGGCCGCGGACGAGATCGCGAGACAGCTGCGCATCCGGGACCTCGGCGGACTGATCGTCATCGACTTCATCGACATGGAATCGAAGAAAAACCAGCAGGGCGTGGAGGACCGTTTGCGCGACGCCGTGCGGTCGGATCGCGCGCGCATCCAGCTCGGGCGAATCTCACGGTTCGGGCTGATGGAAATGTCGCGCCAGCGGCTGCGGCCCTCGCTCGGCGAGTCCACCCACATGGCCTGCCCGCGGTGCAGCGGTATGGGCACGATCCGCAGTGTCGAATCCATGGCGCTCGCCGTGCTTCGGCTCATCGGCGAGGAAGTGCGCAAGGATCGCACGACCCGCGTCGTCGCGCAGCTGCCGGTCGACGTTTCGACCTTCCTCATCAATGAAAAGCGGGATTGGCTTCACCGGCTCGAGAGCCAGCGCGAGATCGATATCGTGCTGGTGCCCGACCCCAACATGCAGACGCCGAACTATTCGATCAGGCGCGTACGCGACGACGAGATGGCCCTTCCGGAAAACGCCCTGACCAGCTACCAGATGGCGGGCCAGGGTCCCGTCGAGCTCGATTTCCAGACCCAGGCGGACAAGCGGCCCGCCGCGGCGCCTGCGGCGGTACAGCCGATTGCGCCGGCGGCGCCGGCACCCACTCCGGCGGTCGCACCCGTCGCGCGCACGGAGCGCGGCCCGGGCTTCTGGAATCGACTCAAGGGCTGGTTTGGCGGCGGCGCGGGCGCGACGCCCGAGACTTCCGGCTCGTCGGGCGCGCCGAGGCGCGAAGACCGTCCGGGCGGCCGCCCCGGCCGGGATCACCGGAACGATCGCGGCGGAAGGCGTCCGCCACGCCCCGATCGCGGCCCGCGGCGGGATCGCAGCCGCAATCGGGACCGGGATCGTGAGCGCCCCCTTGACCAGGACCGCAACGAACGTCCCGCCCGCAATCGCGGCGGCGAATCTCGCGAACAACAGGCTCGGCATCAGGAACGGCCCGCGGAGCCGCCGCGCTCCCCCGCCGCCGCGAACCCGCGTCAGGAGCCCCAGGGCACTGAGGGCGATTCGCAGCGCCGTCGCCGTCGCCGCCGGGGCCGCGGCGGCCGGGGCCGCGACCGCCAGGAATCGTATCGGCCGAACGACACGCAGCCCATCGCACCACGCAATGGCGATCAAAATGTGTCCACCGACGGACAACCGGAATCCGCGATGAGCGCAGCGCCCGCGCCGGACGCGCCACCGGCTTCGTCGTCTGCGCCGCCGCCGACACCACCGGTTGCCGCGCCCCCGCCCGCGGACACTTCGCCGGCGCCGGAACCTCAATCCGGATCGACGTATACGGTTTGGTCCTCGTCGCCGGGCGACGGGCACCATTTCGGCCCGAAGGACTGAGTCAGCGGCGGCTGCCGAGCGCGGCCAGCAGGCCGCGCGCGGCCTCCTCCACGAGATCCAGAACTTCCTCGAAACCGGCCGTTCCCCCGTAATACGGATCGGGCACGTCGCGCCTGCCGAGCTGCGGCGCGAATTCAAGGAACAGGCGCACGCGGTCGGCGCGATTCTCCGGCGCGATGCGGCACAGCCTTTCATAGACAGACTCATCCATGGCGAGGACCAGGTCGAATAGTTCGAAGTCCCCGGCTTCGACGACGCGGGCGCGCAGGCTGCTCATTTCGATGCCGCGACGTCGGGCCGCGGAAATCGCGCGTTCGTCGGGCGGACTGCCCGCGTGATAGTCGTGCGTGCCCGCGGAATCCACCTCGAGCGCAAGCTCCGACGCATGTTGCCGGGCCAGTTTGCGCACCACCGCTTCTGCCGTGGGTGATCGGCAGATGTTGCCGAGGCAAACGAACAGGACTCGCGTCATGCGCGCTTGCGTCGCCGGAGCCAGGAATCGAGGCACTCGATCGCCCGCAACGTCTCGGCGGTCGACACCGCAAACGAGATCCTGACGAAATGTCCGCCCTGGACGCCGTCGAAGTCGAGCCCCGTGTTGATCGCCACGCCCGTCGCATCGAGCAGCTCGCGGCACCAGGACAGCGAGTCGCGCGTCAGTTCGCCAATGTCCGCATAGACGTAGAAGGCGCCGTCCGCCGGCGCGAATCGGTCGATGCCGAAATCTTTGAGCGCATCCGTCAGCAGCTCGCGGTTGCGGGCGTACGTCCCGACATGAGCCTGGAGTTCCGCGGTCTCGTCCATCGCTGCGAGCGCCACGTGCTGCGAGAGGGTTGGCGGCACGAGGAACAGGTTGCCGGCAAAGCGGCGCATGGTTTCCACGAGCGGCCCGGGAACGACGGACCAGCCGAGGCGCCAGCCGGTCATGCACCAGTACTTCGAGAACGTATTGACGACGACCGCATCCGGCGCGTATTCGAGTATCGAGTGCGCCGGCTCACCGTAAGTGATGCCGTGATAGGTCTCGTCCGAGAGGATGCGCACGCCGCGCTCGGCACACACGGCCGCGATCTCGGCCAACCCGGCTCCCGGGATCATGCTGCCGGTCGGATTGGACGGACTGGTCAGGATGACCCCGTCCGGCGCGGGGTCGATCGAGGCGATCATCCCGGCCGTCGGCTGGAAGCGGGTGTCGGCGCCACAATCGAGCTCGACCGGCTCAAGGCCGAGGGCCAGCAAGGCGTTGCGATGGGCCGGATAACCCGGGCGCGGCAGCGCAACGCGCGCGCCACGCGAAAACAGCATGGTCATTGCGAGCACCAGCGCCGCGGATGCGCCCGGGCTGAGAACAATCCTGGAGTCACCCGGCGAGAATCCGTAAGTCTCCCGGTAGTGCCGGTCGATACGCTCCGCGAGCGCCCCGCTTTCCCAGTAGCCCTGCGGGCAATCCGATAGTGCCCGGTGCCCGGCGGCGATGGCGGCCGCGGGTGCGCCTGCGGAGGGCTGGCCAACTTCCATGTGAATGACCGGCAGGCCCAGGCGCTCACGTTCGTTCGCGATGCGGTTGATCTCGACCGCGTAAAAAGGCGCAACCCGGCTCGCCGCGAGATTCATGGGCCGCTCTCGCCGCGCAGGAGTGCATCGACGCGGGCAAGATCCTCCGCCGTGTCGACGCCCGGGCCCGGCGCCACGACTGCATTCCCGACCAGGATCGGGAGTCCCAGATCGAGGGCGCGCAATTGCTCGAGTCGCTCGCGAAATTCGAGCGCCGAGGCCGGTGCGGCCGCAAGCGCAACCAGGGCCGATACCCGGTAGGCGTAGAGACCGAGGTGCCGCCTTGCGCCTCGATGCCGCTCCGAGCTCGCCGGGACCGCGTCCGAGCCATCGCGGTCCCAGGGGATTGGCGCGCGGCTGAAGTAAAGCGCCATGCCATTGGCACGCGTGACGACCTTGACCACATTCGGGTCGAAGTAGTCGCGCTCAGCCTCGATCGTTGTCGCGAGTGTCGCGATCGCCGCGCGCGGATTGTCCGCGAGGAGCGCGGCGGCCTGTGCGATCAGCGCCGGCGGCAACAAGGGCTCATCGCCCTGGACATTGAGGACGATGTCGTCCGCCTTCCAGCCGCGCCGTCCCGCAATCTCGGCGATCCGGTCGGTGCCGGAGCCGTGACGCACCGACGTCATCTCGACCTCCGCGCCGGCCGCCGCGCAGGTTGCGCGAATGCGCTCGTCGTCCGTCGCAACGATCACTTCGACAGCGCCGGAGCGCAACGCGAGACGGTGGACATGCAGGATCATCGGCATGCCGGCGAGGAGCGCGAGCGGCTTGCCCGGCAGGCGGGCCGAGGCGTGCCGAGCGGGAATAACGACGCGAAACACTGGGTTAGCGGCTCGCGAGCGCGCTGTCATCCGGGGACAGACGACGTGCCTGGTCCGGCAGCATCACGGGAATGCCGTCCCGTACCGGATACGCGAGCCGGTCCGCACGGCACAGGAACTCCGTCGTCTCGCGTTGCCAGACGAGCGGCCCTTTGCAGACCGGGCAGGCGAGAATGTCCGTCAAGCGCTCACTCACGTCGTCATTCCTCGCATCATCGCCACGCGCCGGGCGACGGTTTCTAGCAGTGTTCCAGCCGAGGCGGCATCCACCCGCGGGGTCACTTCAACGTATCCCGCCTCGCTCCAGCCGACACCGTTGCATTTTACGGCATCCTTCTCGGTCAGCAGGACCGGCTTTCCCCGGCCAGCGCCCGCGAGCGCCGGGGTGAACCGCGCGTGATCGGGCAGCGTCCGCGTCTCGATCACGAGGCCATGCGCCCGCAGCATCGAGAAGAACCGGTCCGGGTTGCCGATGGCGGCCGCGGCAATCACTTCCTGGCCCGCGTAGTCGGACAGCGGCCGGCGCGAGCCGTCACGAAACGCCACGACCGCGACCGGCACGAGCTGCATGTGAATCGCACCCGGTCGGTCGAATCCGGGGCCGTTGATGACGACCGCATCGACTTCGTCGAGCCGGGCCGCGGGTTCGCGGAGCGGGCCCGCAGGCAGCCGCCGCCCGTTGCCGAATCCGCGCATGCCGTCAACTACCGCGACCTCGATGTCGCGGGCGAGCGCGTAGTGCTGCAGCCCATCGTCGCAGATTATGACGTCGCAGTCGGGCTCGAGCAGGCGCACGGCGTCGGCCCGGTGCGCGGCAACTGCGACCGGCACCGGCAGCCTGCGGCGGATCATCAGGGCTTCGTCGCCGGCTGCGGCCGCGGAATCGGCATTGCCCAGGCGGCGGGCCGGACCGCCGGATCCTTTGTATCCGCGCGTGGCGATGCCGACCGCGAACCCGCGGCGGGCCAGCGCGTCCGCCAGCCAGATCACGAACGGCGTCTTGCCGGCGCCGCCGACCGTCAGGTTGCCGACGACGACGACCAGGCGCGGCGAACGGTAGCTGCCGAACCAGCCGAGCCGGTATAGCGACCGGCGAAGCCTCGCGAGCGCAGCGAACAGCCAGGCCAGCGGCAGCAACCAGCGGCCGCGGCCCGAAGTACCGTACCAGGTGGATATCAGCCAATCGTGCAGACGTTTCGCCAAACCCGTGATGTCCGCGCTCGCCTCAGACGCTGAACTGCATCCGGTGCAGGGCCGCGTATACCCCGCCGGCCGCGAGCAGCGCGGAATGGGTGCCGGACTCGACGATGCGGCCTTCGTCCATCACGATGATCCGGTCGGCCTGCTCGATCGTCGACAGGCGGTGCGCGATCACGAGCGTGGTCCGGCCGCGCAGCAGTTCGGCGAGTGCCGTCTGGACCAGGTGCTCCGATTCGGCATCGAGCGCAGAGGTTGCCTCGTCGAGGATCAGGACTGGCGCGTTCTTCAGGATGGCGCGGGCAATGGCGACGCGCTGTCGCTGGCCACCCGAGAGCAGCATCCCGCGCTCGCCGATCGGCGTCTCGAGCCCTCGGGGAAGCTCGTCGGCGAATTCCAGCACATGGGCCGCCCGCGCCGCTGCGAGCACCGCGTCCGCATCGGCGCCCGGCACGCTGAAAGCGATGTTGTTGCGGATGGTGTCGTCGATCAGCATCACGTCCTGGCTGACCAGCGCGAGCTGGTTCCTGAGGTCGGGCAAACGGTACTTCCGGATGTCGACACCGTCCAGCATCACCATGCCGGCACCCGGATCGTGGAAACGCGGCAGCAGGCTGATCAATGTCGATTTTCCGCTGCCCGAGCGCCCGACGATCGCCAGCGTCTCGCCGGGCGCCACGCGGAAGCTGACTCCCGTCAGAACACGCCCTTTTTCGGCGTCATAGGTGAAGCTGACGTCGCGGTACTCGAGATCGCCTCGCGCGCGCTGCAGGGCGATTTCGCCGCCCCGGTCCTCGACGTCGGCATCGAGCACCTCGAATACGCTCTCTCCCGCCGCGATGCCCTGCTGCAACGGTCCGACGATGCTCACGAGACGCCGCAGGGGTGCCGAGACGAGCAGCAGCGCCGCGAGGAATGCCGTGAATTCACCGACTGTCAGGCCCTTTTCCAGCACGTCGCGAAGCGCCATGTACATGACGGCGGCCAGGCCGAAGGACGCGATGATCTGGATCACCGGATTCGACACGGCCTTCACCGTGATGAGCTTCATGAAACTCGACCGATTGTGCTCGTTCACCTTCCTGAAGACCGCAGCCTGCCGCTGTTCGGCGTTGAATACCTTGATCATGCGCTGGCTTTCCAGCGATTCTTTCGCCAATCGCGTGACGTCCCCCATGGACGCCTGGATGCGCGTGCTGTAGCGACGGAAGAGCCGGCTCGTCAGGCGGATGAGGCCGACGATCACCGGAGATACCGCCAGGGCGAACAGCATCAGTCTCCAGTTCAGGTAGATGAGGTAGCCGAGCAACCCGATGATCGTGAGCGTGTCGCGGATGATGCAGGTGACCGCGGTCGTTGCCGCCTCCGCCACGAGCTCGATGTTGTAGGTCAGCCGGGACAGGAGCAGCGCGACGCCGTTGCGGTCGAAATAGGAGACCGGCAGCTGCAGGTATCGGGCGAACACGTCCTGCCGGATCGACTTGATCACTTGCCGGCCCACCCAGCCGGGCGCGTAGACCGACAGGTAATCACCGACACCGCGTGCGAAGAACAGGACGATGATGCCCGCAGGCACGAAAAACAGCATCCGCCTGTCGTGGGCGACGAATGCGCCGTCGAGGAACTTCTTCACGAGGACCGCGAAGCCGGTGTCCACGGAGGCGTACAGAATCATGCCGACGACGCCGAGCAGGAACATCGCCCAGTGCGGGCGGGCGTAAGCCAGCAAGCGCAGGTAGGTACTGAGTCCGCTCGCGGTGAGCGGCGGCAGCTCCGCCTTACTCTTCCGGGTGCTGGCTGACTGTCGCAATGTTGACCTGGGTGAAGCCCTGCCGGGCCGCGACGTCCATCGCGGTGACGACCGCCTGGTGGGTTGCCCGGGCATCGGCGCGGATGGTGACCGGCCCGCGATGCGATCCGCCCGCAACCTGGCGCAGCGCCGCACTCAGCGTTGCGCGTTCATTGTTGACGAGCGCCCGGCCATTGACCCGATAGCTGCCCTGTGCCGAGATCGTGATGACGATCGGGTCGACTGACCGCTCAACCTTCGCCGAACCGGCTTCGGGCAGCTCCACACGCAGTCGCGCGTCCTGGACGAAGGTCGTCGTGAGCATGAAGAAGATCACGAGCAGCAGGACGACGTCCACCAGCGAAATCAGGTTGAGTTCCACCTCTTCGGCACGCCTGACGCGGAGATTCATGAGGCGATATCGCGGCGCCGCGAGCCGCGATCCGCGCGCCGGCTCGTCTGGTCGAACGCGCGCACGAGCTTCATCGCCTCCTTTTCCATGTCGACGACGAGCAGGTCGACGAGCCCGCGCAGGTAGCGGTACGCAAACAGCGACGGGATCGCGACAATGAGGCCGGCGGCGGTCGTGATGAGGGCCGTGCCGATGCCGCCCGAAAGCACCCGCGGGTCGCCGACGCCCTCGTTGGAAATGGCCTCGAATGCCTGGATCATGCCGGTCACAGTGCCGAGCAGGCCAAGCAGCGGCGAAATCGCCGCGATCGTGCCCAGCGTGCCGAGAAAGCGTTCCAGTTCGTGCACCACGTGGCGACCCGTGTCCTCGATCGCCTCCTTCATGATGTCGCGGCCCAGGTCGCGGTTCGCGAGGCCTGCCGCGAGCACGCGGCCAAGCGGCGAATTGTGCGCCAGTGCCTCGATGTGCCGGTCGTTCAGGCTGTGCGACTCGACCAGCTTCCAGATCCGGTCGGTCAGTTCGCGCGGGATGACCCGCTTGCGCTGCAACGTCCACAGTCGCTCGAGCACGATCGCCGCGGCGACCACCGAGCACAGGATGATCGGCCACATGACCGGGCCGCCCGCGAGGATGATTTCCCACATGCCGCGGCATGATACCGTGAGCCCGGATCCGCTGCCCGCGACCCCGCCCCGGCTTACCCGCCTCGCCACCACCGCCGGCCGCCGCGGCGCTCCGTCGCGACCTCGATGGCACCCGCTCCCTGCGGAAACCGGACCTGGATGGCGCCTTCGTCCGCGGTCACCAGCACCGTCGTGCCGGCCTCCCGCCAGCGCGCAACCACGTCGCCATCGGGCATGCCCCAGCGATTGCCGAAACCCGCGGAAGCGATCCCGAAACGTGCCGAGACTGCGCCGACGAGCGCGGGCGAAGACGAGCTTCGGCTGCCATGATGCGGCAGCAACACGACGTCTGCAGTCACCGGCGAGGCGACAAGCGCCGCCTCCGCCGCCGCTTCAGGATCGGCCAGCAGCAGGGCAGAGCCGCCCGGGCCCGCCGCAAGCAGCGCGCAGGAACGGTCGTTGTCGCTGCCCTCGAAGGCGGGCGGCGGATGCAGCACGCGAAAGTCGACGCCGTCCCACTGCCAGGCATCGCCTCGCCTGCAGATTTCGTCGGCGACGAGACGGCTCCCGGGCGCCTTCATCGTTCGCGCTACGCGAAGCGAGTGCCGGAGCAATTCGACGCCCCCGGCATGGTCCTGGTCATCGTGGCTAACGACCAGCCGGTCGATTTGCCGGATGCCGTGCGCGCGCAGGTATGGCAGGAGCGAAACACGCGCCGCCGCGCCACTGCCGCGCCATCGGGGGCCTGTGTCGAATACGAGCACGTGATGCGACGTCTCCAGAACGACGCTGAGGCCCTGGCCCACGTCGACGGCCGTCAAATCGAATGCGCCGGAGGCCGGATGTACCGCGCGGCCAAGCGTGATGGAGAGAAGCAAGGCTGCCGCCGCACAGCGCAGTCCGGCAAGCGGCAGCAGCAGCGCCGCAAATGACACCGCCGCAGCCGCGGCGATCAGCCATGGGGACGGCATGGCGGGCGACCAGCTTGCGGCCGGCCAGGCCGCGACCGTTTCCAGGACCGGCCAGCCATGGTCGAGCAGCCATGCCAGGGCACGCCAGACCACCGCCGCAGCAGCCGGCGCAATTACGGCGAGGACCGTCCCGAGAAGCACGGCGGGCAGCAGCAGGCTGAAAACCGGGATCGCAATGGCATTCGCCGCTGGTGAGACTAGTGAAACCCGGCCGAAGGCGGCCGTGAGGACGGGCGTAATGAGTGCCGTGATTGCGAGCTGCGTCCGCGCGAACCCGGCCAGGTGCCCCCGCCAGCCTGTCTCGCGGGTTAATACGGCCAGCAGAGCAGCGGTCGCGACAAACGACAGCCAGAAGCCCGCAGAGGTCAGCGCCAGCGGGTCGCCTGCAACCAGCGCGAGTGCCGCCAGCGACAGGACTCCGTGAAGCGGCAGGCTGCGACGCAGCCAGCGAAGCCATGCAAAGATCGCGACCGTCGCCAGCGTACGCAGTGCGGGGAGCGACGCGCCCGCAATGAAAGCATAAGCCGCGGTCATTGCGACCACCACGACGCTTTCGATGGCGACGCGCGATTTCACCGATGCCAGTGCCGGCAGGCGCCATGCGAGCCGCAGGAGGGCAAGCACGAAGATCGCGCAGCCCGTCACATGCATCCCCGAGATCGCCATCAGGTGCGCGATACCGGTAATGGCGAACGCGTCCCATAGCCTGTCCGGGATACTGCCGCGCACGCCGACCGAGAGTCCCTGCAACACGGCAACCGAAGGGCCTGGTGTCACGGCCGCGGCGATCCCGCCCGCGATGCGCGAGCGCAGCGCTTCAACCGGACGTTTCGAGGGCACCGTCAGGCGTTCGGGAATGCTCCTGCCGACGACATAGCCTGTCGCGTCGATACGATCGCGCAGCAAGTCGAGCTCACGGTCCTGTGCACCGGCATTGGCGAAGCCGCGACGGCAGCGCAGGCGTACGTCGAGGCGCCAGCACTCACCCGGCTCCGGTCTGTGGTCCGTCTCGTACCACGACAGCCTGACGCGTCGTGGAGCGGGCACTGGCACCAGGGCCCGCATGACGTCGAGGTCGAAATCGATGCGTCCCTCGCGCTCAATCGGCGGCGCCGAAACGGTCCCGCTGATTGCGACTGCTTCGCGATCCCGCGAGCAGGGCCAGCCGGATGCGAGCCAGACCGTCGCCAGGAAGTGCGTCCACGCAAATCCGACCAGGGAGGCCGCCAACAACGGCCGTCGTCGCACGACGAGCGCGGCCGCCACGGCAGGAGCGGCAGCGACGGGAGCGGGCCAGAGCGCGGGCAAGGCGAGCAGCGCTGCGGCTCCTGCGCAAAATGCCAGCGCAAACCCGAACATGCGTCACTGCCTGCAACGGACTGCACGGCATCCTGCCGGGCTGGCGCGAGCGTCGCGGCGCGATCAGGCTGCGCTTTCGCGCAGTATTCCATCCTCCAGGACGAGCACGCGGTCCATGCGCCCGGCGAGGCCCGGGTCGTGGGTCACGATGACGAGGCTGGTGCCCAACTCGCGGTTGAGTTCCATCATGAGTTCCAGCACCTGGCGCGCGTGCCGGCCGTCGAGATTGCCGGTTGGCTCGTCGGCAAGCACGATGCGCGGGCGCGCGATGAGCGCGCGCGCAACCGCGGCCCGCTGCCGCTCGCCGCCTGAGAGCTGCGCGGGCCGGTGATCGAGCCGCTCGCCGAGCCCAACCCGCGCCAGCAGCTGCTGCGCTTCCCGCGCAGCGGCGGCGCGTGGCGTCCGCCGGATGAGCAGGGGCATGGCGACGTTTTCGAGCGCGCTGAATTCGGGCAGCAGGTGATGGAACTGGTACACGAATCCCATGGCCGCATTGCGCAGACGCCCGCGCTCGGCGTCGTCCAGCGCCGACATCTCGCGACCGTCGATCAGCACCCGGCCCGCAGTGGGCAGGTCCAGGCCCCCCAGCAACTGCAGCAGCGTCGTCTTGCCGGATCCCGAGGCGCCAATAACCGCGACGCGCTCGCCCTGGAGGATGCTGGCATTGACGCCGGCAAGGACGCGCACCAGGGCCGGCCCCTGCCGGAATTCCTTGACGAGGCCTTCGCAGGCCAGGACGACGGCAGGATTCATGTTGGATGCCTCAGACCTCATGGCGCAAAGCTTCGGCCGGCTGCGTCCTCGAAGCGCGCCAGGCGGGATACAGCGTGGCAAGCACGCCGAGCGCAAGTGCGACGCCGGCGACCAGCAATACATCGCCGGAGCGGATATCGGCCGGCAACTCGGAGATGAAATAGACGCGCGGGTCGACCAGCGTGATGCCGGTCAGCCGCTGGATGCCGGCGACGATCGATGTGACGTTGGCCGCGATCAGCAGCCCGAGAGCGACGCCGGCCGCGGTGCCGACGACGCCGATGATCGAACCCTGCGTCATGAAGATCGTCAGCATTTCGCGCGGCGAGCCGCCGAGCGTGCGCAGGATCGCGATGTCGGCGCGCTTTTCTTTCACGACCATCACGAGTGTCGAGATGATGTTGAAGGCGGCGACCGCGACGACGAGCAGCAGCACGAAGAACATGATCGATTTAGTCACCTGGATCGAGCGGAAGAAATTGCCCTGCCGGCGGCTCCAGTCGCTGATGTAGTAGCGGCCCGGGAGCGACTCCGCGATGGCGCGGATGCGCTGGCCCGCGCTGGCCGGGTCGTCGAACCGGTAGCGCAGCCCCGTGACGGCGTCGCCTAGCCGGTAAAGGCGGCGCGCTTCATCGAGGTGAATGATCGCGAGGCCCTGGTCGAACTCGTACATGCCGGCGTCGACGAATCCCGCGACCGTGAATCGGCGCATGCGCGGAACGACACCTGCCGGCGTCACGTTGCCCTGCGCGATCACCACCAGCACGGGATCGCCGGGCGCGACGGCCAGCTTTTCTGCCAGCCCGCGGCCGAGCAGGATGCGCCACTTGCCCGGCTCCAGTTCGTCGAATCCGCGCCCCGACACGTGCGGCTCGAGGGCGGACACGCGGCGCTCCTCGCCTGGCAGCACGGCCCGGAGGTCCACGGCGGACGAACGCTCGCCGGCAACCAGCATGCCGCGGCCCTCGACAAAGGGCGCAACGGCGACCACGCCCGGCGAACTACCGGTCCGGCGCTCGATTTCGCGCCAGTCCGCAAGCCGTCCGCCGTCGCCCTCCAGTGTCGCGTGCGCGACGACGTCCAGGATCCGGCGGCTGAGCTCGCGCTCGAAGCCGTTCATGACTGAAAGCACCGCGATCAGCGTCGCGACACCGAGCGCAATGCCGGTCATTGCGATGCCCGAAATGAAACCCACGAAACGGTTTTCCCGCCGCGCACGCAGGTAGCGCAAGCCGATCCAGGCCGCGGTCCTACTCATAGCGCAGCGCCTGTGCGGGCTCGGTCGCCGCGGCATGCCGCGCAGGATAAACCGTCGCAACCAGCGTCAGGACAAGTGCCGTGATCGACACCAGCACGACGTCGGCGGCGCGGAGTTCGGACGGGATGCGTGAGATGTAGTAAACGGTCGGGTCGAAGATCTCGAAGCCAAACCAACCTTCGAGCGCCTGCGCAATGGCGCCCGCATTCGTCGCCAGCAGGATGCCGAGACCGATGCCGGCCAGCGTTCCGGCCCAGCCGATCACGGTTCCCTGCACGATGAACGTCGCGACGACGCTGCCGCGCGAAAGCCCCATCGTACGCAGGATCGCGATGTCGTTGCGTTTCTCCGAGACGACCATGACCAGGCTCGCGATGATGTTGAAGGCCGCGACGGACACGATCAGCAGGAGGATCACCGTCATCATCGTCTTCTCGAGCCGGATCGCGTGGAAATAGGCCGCGTGTTCCGAGGTCCAGTCGCTGGCGCCGCGCACTCCGAGCGTTGCCGCGAGAGCGGGTGTCCGCGCCGCGGCTTCGAAAGGATCGGCGTAGAACACGCGGATGCCCGCGCTCGCCGCGGGCCCAGCGAGGGCCGCAACGTCCTCCAGCGAGGCAAATGCAAGCGTTACGTCGTGATCGGCCAGCCCGATCTCGAATTCGCCACTCACCTCGAACGCGCCGATGCGCGGCGCGAGCTCGCCGTCCGGCTCGCTGCGCAACAGCAGCAGGCTGACAGGATCGCCGACGGCGGCCTGCAGCTGATAGGCAAGCGCACGGCCGAGCGCGGCGTGTCGGCTGCCGGGCGCCAGGTCCGACACCCGGCCCTCGACCATCGCCTCGGCAAGCGGCGAACCGGCGGGATGGTCGGCGGGATCGACGCCGCGGAGGACCACGCCAGCGAGCGCCGTGCCATGGGACAGGAGGCCCTGCACCTCCACGAATGGCTCGGCACTCGCAACGCCCTGCTCGCCGCGCGCGCGGGCGGCCAGGGCCCGCAGGGCGCCCGGATTGGCCGGTGCCGGCAAGGTCGCATGGGCCGCGAGCGCCAGGAGCCGGGTGCGAAGCTCCCCTTCAAAGCCATTCATGATCGACAGGATCGTGATCAGCGCGGCGACCCCCAGGCAGATTCCGGCCAGGGATACCCAGCTGATAAACGACACGAAATACTGGTGCTGCCGGGCCCGCACATAGCGCAATCCGAGGCCCAGCGGCAACGGTGTCAGCATGAGCAGTGGTTCACAGGATTCGGAATGCCTATCAAGGATTTATCGTGGCAACCTCGACAGGCTCCCACCCGGTGCTACACTCGAATCGGAGGTATCGCGATGCCTATCCTACGCATTTTGGTGTTGCTTGCGCTCGGCGCAGCCATGCCAGCATTTGCCGAGACGCTCAGCATGGTGAACGGTGATCCCGCGGCTACCGCGGAGGGCCACCCGCATCGGGGGAGCACAATGGCAGCGGTCCAGAGCCGGTTCGGCGAACCGACGAACCGGCATGCCGCGGTCGGCAATCCCCCGATCACCCGCTGGGACTATCCGCAGTTCTCGGTCTACTTCGAGAACGACCGCGTCCTGCACGCCGTCCTCGTGAGGGGCGCACCCGCCAGCTGAGCCTCGCGAGAGGTATCCTGCTGACCTGAGACCCCGCCGGGTTCGCCCGGAGCGGGGACTTTTGCCTTCAGGATGCCGCATGACTCAGCCACCGACTCCTGTCGCACATTGGCCGTCGCACGCCGGCGTGGTGCGCTGGGGCGAGTTGTACGGCAGCAGCCCGGCTTATTTTCTTGCCGAAGCCGCCGCGGCTGCGACTGCGCCGCTCCTGGTCATTGCGGGCAGCGGACGCGAGGCCGACCAGTACCTGGCGGAACTCCGGTTCTTTACCGCCGGCCGACTGGGCCTCTGGTCATTTCCAGATCGCGAGACCCTGCCTTTTGACCCGTTTTCGCCGCACCCTGATATCGTCTCGGAGCGGCTGCGCACACTGGCGGCGCTTCCCGAGCTGACCTGCGGCATGGTGGTCACGACGCAGGCGGCGCTGCTCGATCGGTTACCGCCGCGGCCCTTCATTGCAGCCCACGCTTTTGAGCTGGTTGCGGGCGAGCGCATCGACCTCGCGAGGCTGCGCAAGCGCCTCGCCGACGCCGGCTACGCGCAGGTCACTCAGGTCCTGAGCCCGGGCGAATTCGCGGTTCGTGGCTCGGTCGTCGATCTCTTTCCAGCTGGAGCGCCGCAGCCGTACCGGCTGGATCTGTTCGATGACCTGATCGAGTCCGTGCGCCTCTTCAACCCGGCCGACCAGCGCTCGGGACAGCGTATCGACGCCGTGCCGCTCCTGCCGGCCCGGGAGATTCCGTCTTCACCCGAAGCCATCGCAGAATTCCGCAGACGCTGGCGTGAGCGGTTCGAAGGCGACCCGCAGCAATGCCCCGTCTACCGTGCCGTTACGGCGGGTCAGATACCCGCTGGAATCGAATCCTGGCTGCCGCTATTTTTCGGTGATACCCCCGGCCTTAGCGACTACCTGCCGACCGGCAGCGCGATCGCAGATCTCGTGGATCTGGAGCGCGCGCTCACCGGCTACTGGACCGAGATCGAGGCGCGCCACGAGGAGCGGCGTCACGATCGCGAGCGGCCCCTGCTGGCACCTGCGGAATCCTTCGTACCCGCTATCGACGTGTTGGCCGCGCTCGACACCCATCCGCGGGTGGTCCTGACGCCGGTCAAGGTGGAACCGATTTCGGCTGCCGTTCCCCTCCTGAATTTCGGCTCGGGCGCGCCGCCGGAACTTCGCGCCGACTCACGATCACAACAACCGCTCCAGAAGCTTTCCGCCTTCCTGGATGTTTTCGCCGGCCGCACCCTGGTCACGGTGGACTCGGCCGGCCGCCGCGAAGTCTTGATCGACATGTTGCGCCGCCAGGGCCTGACTGCGGAACTGGCGGCTGACTGGCCTGCCTTTCTCGAGGGCGATAGCCGCCTCGGTCTCGCAGTAGCGCCCGACGTGCGCGGGCTCATGCTGCCTGGCCGCTCGCTCGCCCTGGTCGCGGAAGAGCAGCTATTCGGTGAGCGCGCGCGGCAGGAGCGCCGTCGGCGGCGCGCCGACCGCGATCCGGAGGCGATCCTGCGGGAGCTGGCGACGCTGTCGCCTGGTGCCCCCGTCGTGCACGACGCCTACGGCGTCGGGCGCTACCGGGGGCTGAAGGTGATGCAGGTAGCCGGCAACCCGGCGGAATTCCTGGTCGTCGAGTACGCGGGCGGCGACCTGGTCTACGTGCCGGTGCACGCGCTCGACCGCGTCACGCGCTACACCGGCGGGTCCGCGGTCGCGGCACCCTGGCACCGGCTCGGCACGGAACAATGGGCCCGCGCGCGCCGCCGCGCGGCAGATCGTGTCCGCGACGTCGCCGCAGAGCTTCTAGATCTCTATTCACGGCGGGCCGCGCGCGAGGGCCGGCCAATCGTGTACGACGACGCAGCCTACCGCGCCTTTGAGGCCGCCTTTCCCTTCGAAGAAACGCTCGATCAGCACGATGCGATCGAGGCCGTGCTTGCCGACATGCGTGCAGGCACCCCGATGGACCGCGTCGTTTGCGGCGATGTCGGCTTCGGCAAGACCGAGGTCGCGCTGCGCGCTGCCTTTGCCGCAGTCACCGGCGGGCGGCAGGTCGCGGTGCTGGTGCCGACGACGCTGCTGGCGCAGCAACATACCCAGACATTCGCCGACCGTTTTGCGGACTGGCCGGTGCGGGTCGAGAACCTGTCGCGCTTCAGGACCGCGACCGAGCAACGCGCGGTCGTCGGAGGTCTGAAGGCTGGTTCGATCGACATCGTGATCGGCACGCACCGCCTGCTGCAGCGCGACGTCGCCTTCCACGATCTCGGACTCGTCGTCGTGGACGAGGAGCATCGCTTCGGCGTGGGCCACAAGGAACGTCTCAAGCGCCTGCGTGCGGACGTCGACACGCTTACGCTCACAGCAACTCCGATTCCGCGCACGCTCAACATGGCCCTTGGCGGCTTGCGGGACCTCTCGCTGATCACCACGCCCCCAGCCGAACGAATGGCCATCGAGACATTCGTCGCCGAGTGGAACGACAGTCTGGTCCGCGAGGCCTGCCTGCGTGAAATCCGCCGCGGCGGTCAAGTCTATTTCATTCACAACATCGTCGAGGACATCGATGCCTTCGCGGAACGACTACGCCGGCTCGTGCCGGAGGCGACGATTCGCGTTGGCCACGGGCAGATGCGCGAGCGGGACCTCGAGCAGCTGATGCTCGATTTCTATCACCGGCGGTTTCAGGTCCTCGTTTGCACGACGATCATCGAGTCGGGCATCGACGTCCCGACCGCCAACACGATCCTGATCGACCGCGCCGACCGGTTCGGGCTCGCGCAACTGCACCAGCTGCGTGGCCGCGTCGGGCGCTCGCATCACCGCGCCTGGGCTTATCTGCTGGCGCCGCCGGCGGTCGCCCTCCCCGACGACGCGCGCAAGCGTCTCGAAGCGATCGAGTCCCTCGAAGACCTCGGGGCCGGATTCACGCTTGCCACCCAGGACCTCGAGATCCGGGGCGCCGGAGAGCTTCTCGGCGAAGAGCAGAGCGGCCAGATCCAGGAAATCGGCATCGGCCTTTATCTCGAGTTGCTGGAGCGCGCCGTGTCTGCGCTTCGCGAAGGACGCGAGCCCGCGCTCGATCAGCCGCTCGCCGCGGGCTGCGAGGTCGACCTGCAGTTGCCCGCCCTGCTGCCGGAGGACTACATGCCCGACGTGCACCTGCGGCTGCAGCTCTATAAGCGCATGGCAGGAGCCGGGGATCTCGAGCGCCTGGACGATCTCGAGGCGGAGTTAGTCGACCGTTTCGGTCCGCTGCCGCCCCCGGCCAGGACCCTGCTCATCGTCCACCGGTTGCGCCAGCGTGCCATGACGCTCGGCATCCGGCGTCTCGAACTCGGCCCGGCAGCGGGCGTGGTGGAATTCAATTCGCAACAACGCGTCGAGCCCGACCGCGTCGTGCACCTGGTGCAGCAACCGGGAGGACGTTATCGCTTCGACGGTCCGAGTCGCTTGCGATTGAGGATCGCGGCTCCGGACGGCGCCGCACGGATTGCGGCGGCAGAAGCCGTTCTGGACGACCTCGGCGCCTGAAAAGCGGACGGTCCATTTAGAGGGGACGGTCCCCTTTGCAGGCAGACCGTCTCCGGTCGCAACTCAGGCCGGACGCTCAGCATCCAGCTGGAGCGCGGGCCGGTCAACGAGATCGCGCGCCGCGGCGACCGCCGCCTGCCAGCGCGGACTGGATGGCAGCGCCCTCTCGACGGCATCGCGGCCGTGCAATCGCACGAGCCGCAGTCGGCTCACCGGATCGGGCGCCGCATTCAACGAGTCAAGGAGCGCAATCGTCGCCGCGCGATCGTTGCAGACCGGCAGGACATCGCAACCCGCTTCCAGCGCGAGACGGCCGCGGGTCGCGATATCGCCGGATGCCGCGGCACCCGCCATCGACAGGTCATCCGCGAAAATCGCGCCCTGAAAACCGAGCTCGCTCCGCAGGATGCCGCCGAGCCAGCGCCGCGACAGGCTCGCGGGCTGGTCATCGATCGCGGGATAGACGACGTGCGCCGCCATGACCGCCGGCAAACCGTTCGCGATCATGCGGCGATAGGGTTGGAGGTCCGCCTCGATATCGGGCCATTCGCGGCGGTCCACCGGGAGGGCCACGTGCGAATCCGCGGCCACGGCGCCGTGGCCCGGGAAATGCTTGGCGGTGGCTGCCATCCCGGCGTCGCGCATGCCGAGCATATAGGCGACGCCGAGCTCGGCGACGGCGCCGGCATCCGGATGCAGGGCACGGTCGCCAATCGCGCGGCTCACGCCATAGTCCACGTCGACACAGGGCGCAAAAGACAGGTCGACGCCCGCGGCCCGCAGCTCGGCCGCCATCAACCAGCCGAGTTGCCTCGCCAGCGCAAGCCCGTCACCGCGGCTTACGGCAAAACGCCGGCCCACTTCGCGCAGCGCCGGCAGTCGCGTAAAGCCCGCCTGGAAGCGCTGGACCCGCCCGCCCTCCTGATCCACTGCGACCAGCAGCGGCGGCGTCCGGATTGCGTGGATTTCGGCGGTGAGCCGCGCGAGCTGTTCCGGGCCCTCGTAATTGCGGCTGAAGAGAATGACGCTGCCGACCTGCGGATGCGCGAGCAGGTCGCGCTCGTCCGGTTCGAGCGCGATACCTGTGAGGTCGGCCATGACCGGCCCGAGGGTCATGTCACCCGGCTGCAATCGTGTTTCATGGCTGCGGCTCGAAAAGTGCCATCGTCTCGACATGCGAAGTATGCGGAAACATGTCCATGATCCCGGCCGCGGAGAGGCGATAGTCCAGTTGTTGCACCAGTATGCCTGCGTCGCGTGCAAAGCTGCCCGGATGGCAGGACACGTAGACGATCCGACGCGGCCTCGAACCCGCCGCGAGCCCGAGGACCTCACGGGCGCCGGCCCGCGGAGGATCGAGTAGCACGAGGTCGTAAGCGCCAAGCGCCCAGGGGCCCTGAGGGTTCTCGGCAGTGAGGTCAGCCGCGTGAAAACCGGCATTCGGGATGCCGTTGCGCGCCGCATTGGCCCGGGCGCGCGCGACCAGCGACGCATCGCTCTCGACCGCAGTGACTTCCGCGACGCGCTGCGCGAGCGGGAGGCTGAAATTGCCGAGGCCGCAAAACAGGTCGAGCGCCCGGTCGCCCGGACGCGGTTCGAGCAGCTCGAGCGCGCGCGCCACCATGAGCCGGTTGAGCGCGCCATTGACCTGCACGAAGTCAGTGGGCGCAAACTCGATCCCTGCAGGCAGGCCCGGCAGGTCATAGCGCAGCGGCACGGCCGGCGGCGTCAGTGGCAGGACCGATTCGAGCCCGCCGCGCTGCAGGTAGAGCGACAGCCGGTGACGCGACTCGAACTCGCGGAGATGGACAAGGTCCGCGGGCGTCGGGTCGTCCAGCACGCGCAGCACGAGTGCCGTAACGTTCTCACCGACCGCCACCTCGATCTGCGCGACGCGACGTTTAATTTCGAGTCCGCCGACCAGACCCGCAAGGTCGGCAATGAGACCGCCGACCGGTGCCGAAAGCACCTCGCAGACCTCGAGGTCCGCCAGCAAGGGGCTGCCGCGCTCGCGAAACCCGACCAGCACCTTGCCCTTCTTGTCGACGAACTTGCATCCAAGCCGCGCGCGCCGCCGGTAGGACCACGCGGGACCGATGAGCGGCGAAAGCCAGCGTACGGGCGCCACGCCGCCGATGCGCTCGAGGGTTTCGGCTACCTGGCGGCCCTTGGCGGCGAGTTGTGCCCCGTGTTCCAGGTGCTGGAGCGCGCAGCCGCCGCAGACGCCGAAGTGCCTGCAGCGCGCAGTCACGCGTTCAGGCACGGCGCGCAGGACCTCGAGCACGCGGGCTTCATCGTAGCGACGCCGCCGGCGTATTCGCCGGAACTGCACGGATTCGCCCGGGAGCGCGCCGTCGATGAAGACCGTCTTGCCGTCGACATGTGCGACGCCACGGCCCTCGTAGTCCAGCGATTCGATTTCCGCGATTTCGATCGCGGCCGCGGGCTTCAAGCGGCGGCCCAGGCCGCGCCGTACTGCAGCCAGTGCGGCTCCGGGCGACCGGCAAGCCACTCGCGCACGCGGGCGATTTCGGCGGCATGTTCCGGCGGCGACAGCTGACCGCGGACCAGTTCGAAACGAAGCCAGACGAGATAGGTGTTGAGGACGTCAGTCTCGCAGTATGCGCGGATCTCCGCGATGCGCCCTTCACGCCAGAATCCGAAAACCTGCTCGCCACTCATGCCAAGCTTGCCCGGAAGCCCGAGAAGCAGCGACACGTGCTCGAGACTCGCGCGGCCCCTCGCCTGGTATGCGGAGAGCACGTCCATCAGGTCGACGTGCCGCATGTGAAACCGGTTCAGGTAATTGTTCCATCGGAAGTCCCGGTCGCGTTCGCCGGTTTCCCAATAAGTTGGCGACGCAATGCCGTGACGCAGCATGCGGTAGTGCAGCACCGGAAGATCGAAGCCCGAGCCGTTCCAGGACACGAGGGTCGGGCGCAGCCTGTCGATGCCGCCGAAGAACCTTCGGATCAAGTCGTCCTCGCCGCTGGTCACGTCGCCGAGGCTCCAGACCTGGAGCTGGTCCCCGCTGCGCAGAAGGGTCGAGATCGCGACTACGCGATGCTGCTCGAGCGGAAGAAACGAGGAGCCGGTCTCTTCGGTTCGACTTGCAAGCATTGCACCGGCGACTTCGTGGTCGTCGCCCTCGAAACCGAGGCGCCGGCCGAGCTCCGCGTCGGGCACGGTTTCGATGTCGAAGGCGAGGCACTGCGCAGCGGTGCTCACGCCTTCCTCATCAGGACGGCGACCGCCATCACCAGTCCTGCTTCGTCCGTCAGGCTGACGTGCCCCTCGCCCGCGCCGAGCCGGTCGGCGACCGCGCGGCCGCGCGCCGAGAACAGGACTTCCGGCTTTCCGCGGGAATCGGCCCTGAACCCGAAGTCGCGGATCCAGACGCCATGACGGAACCCCGTGCCGAGGGCTTTCGCGATCGCCTCCTTGGCCGCGAAGCGCATCGCGAGAAAGCGCGCGGGCCGGCGCCCGGGATCGAAAAGCGCGCGCTCCTCGGGCAGCAATAACCGTTCGACGAAATGCACGCCGAAGCGACGGTACGTCGCCTCGATGCGCGCCACCTGGACGAGGTCGGTGCCGATGCCGAAAATCATGCCCCGCGTGCGCCGACCATGAGCCGTTTCATCTCGGCGACCGCCGGTCCGAGGCCGCTCATCACGGCCCGGGCAACGATCGCGTGGCCGATGTTGAGTTCGACCAGCTCGCGGATCGCGGCCACCGGCTGCACATTGTGGTAATCAAGGCCGTGACCGGCGTTGGCCACGAGGCCCGCGGCCGTCGCGCGCCGGACGGCACCGACAAGACGGTTCAGCTCGCGCGCACGATCCGCGCCCTGCGCTTCCGCGTAGGCGCCCGTGTGCAACTCGATAACGGGCGCACCCGCCCGCACGGCCGCGCCGACCTGCTCGTCATCCGGGTCGATGAACAGCGAGACGCGGATGCCCCCTGCCGCGAGCCGACGGCAGGCATTGGCAACCTGATCAAGCTGACCCGCCACGTCGAGACCGCCTTCCGTCGTCACCTCGGTCCTGTTCTCTGGCACAAGGCAGACGTCCGGGGGTTGCACGTCGAGCGCGATCGCAATCATGTCGGGTGTCGCCGCGATCTCGAGGTTCATCTTCGTCTGCAGGGCGGTCCGCAACGCCCGCACGTCGCGGTCCTGGATGTGACGCCGATCCTCGCGCAGGTGCAGCGTGATTCCGTCCGCGCCCCATTGTTCCGCGACGAGCGCGGCAAGCAGCGGGTCGGGAGCCCGGCCACCACGCGCCTGGCGAAGCGTCGCCACGTGATCGATATTGACGCCGAGCAGGATTTCGGACCCGTTCATCCTTCCCGTCCCCGCCGGCGCATGGCCAGCATCACTTCGCGGGTCGCCAGCCCGCGACCCTCCAGGCAATGCGCGATTGCGGCGCCGTAGACTCCACGGGCTGCCTTGAGCGCATCCGGGGCGCCCAGCTCCCCGCGCGCGACGGCGAGCAGGTCACGGCCCACGACCGCGCCCGGATCGGGACCCGAGTCCTGTACCGCAAGCAGGCCGCGCCCCGGCTCGAAATGATAGTACCGATCGGCCTCGAGCCGCCGTCCGCTCACGGCGTCGCGCGAAAGGTCCAGGCCATAGCCGAGTTCATCGAGCAGCACGCGTTCGAAGCCGCGCAGCGCGGGCTGCTCCTCGCCTGCGGCCAGCCGGCCGAGTGCGGTCGCATAAGCATCGAAGAGGGTCTCGTGACGGTCCTCGCCGGGCAGCAGCTTGAGCAGCAGCTCGTTGAGGTAATAGCCGGACAGGAGGAGACCCGGCGCGAGGTCCAGCGTCTGGGCCGCGGCCTCGACGGCGGTGAGCGTGCCGCCGTCCGCGCGCCCCGACCACGAAACCAGCAGCGGTACAAACGGCCGCAGCACCGCTCGCAGCGGCGACTTGGGGCGCCGGACGCCGTGCGCAAACAGGGTCACGCGGCCGCGGTGACGGGTCATCAGGTCGAGGATCCGGCTGGTATCGCTCCAGGGCCGGTGGTGCAGCAGCCAGGCCGGCTCGAGTAACGTGCGCCTGGCGCTCATGGGGGATCGTGGCCGAGACGCTGCAGCATGCGGTCGTCGTCGCTCCAGCCCTCTCGCACCTTGACCCAGGTCGAAAGATGGACACGCCGGGCGAACAGTTCGTTGAGCGCGAGCCGGGTCGCGCGACCGATCGCCTTCAGTCGCTCGCCTTTCGCACCGATCACGATCTTGCGCTGACCGACCCGCTCTACCCAGATGACGGCGTCGATCTCGGTACGACCGTCCGCAGTGGGCTCGAAGCGCTCGATCTCGACCGCAAGGCCGTAGGGCAGCTCGTCCGAAAGGGCGAGCATCAGCTGCTCGCGCAGCGCTTCCGCAGCCTGGAAGCGCTCGCCCCGCTCCAGCGCCTCCGGCGCCTCCTCGGTCGGCCTCTCGGGCAGCAGGTCGACTACTGCCTGCAGCAGCCTGTCGAGATTCTCCGGTGCCCCGGCCGACACCGGTACGATTGCCGCGAACTCATGCCGGCCTGCGCAACGCTCGAGAAATGGCAGGAGTTGCGCGCGCGGCCGGACGCGGTCGATCTTGTTCACCGCAAGCACGATCGGGATGCCCATCGGCTTGAGGCGCCCGAGCGCGATGTCGTCGCCGCCGTTCCACCGCGGCGTGGTCACCACAAGGATCGCCGCGTCCGCCTCACCGGCAGCGGCCTGGGCCTCGCGGTTCATGAAGTGACCGAGGCGGCTGCCGGCCGCGGCGCCGGCACCTGGCGTGTCCGTCAGGATCAGGCGGTAGCCCGGCCCGGACACGAGGCCCTCGATGCGGTGACGGGTCGTTTGCGCCTTGGGCGTGACGATGCTGAGCTTGCGCCCCGTGAGAGCGTTCAGGAGCGTCGACTTGCCGACATTCGGGCGTCCCGCCAGCACGACGGTGCCCCAGCGATGGATTTCCTGCGCGCTCACCCCGCCGATCTTAGCGCCGGATCCTCGAGAATTCGCTGCGCGGCTTCCTGCTCCGCACGCCGGCGGCTGCTGCCGTCGGCAACGGCCGAAATCGCGAGCTCGGCAACGTCGCAGCGCACGCGAAAGCGTTGCTCGTGCGGTTCCCCGGTTACCTCGAGCACGCGATACGCGGGGAGCGCATGCCCACGCCCTTGAAGCCACTCCTGCAGCCTCGTCTTGGGGTCCTTGAGTTCGGCTGCAGAGGGAAGCGCGGCGAGCGCGTCGCTGAACAGCTGTTCCGCGACCCCGCGCGCAGTCTCGAGTCCCCGGTCGAGGTAGATCGCGCCGAACACGGCCTCGAGGGCGTCCGCCAGGATCGTCGCCCGACGCTGGCCACCGGACTTCATCTCGCCTTCGCCCAGCAGCAACTGCTCGCCGAGGCCCAGGCCCGCCGCGATCACGGCGAGCGCCTCCCCGCTGACGAGGCTCGCACGATAGCGCGACAGTTCGCCCTCGCTGGCGTCGGGAAAGCGGCGGAACAGGATCTCGGCGACGACGAATGACAGCACCGCGTCGCCCAGGTACTCGAGACGTTCGTAGTTGGCGGCGCCGTGGCTGCGATGCGTCAGTGCGCGCGTGAGCAGGCCCGGATCCGAGAACTCGACGCCGAGGCGCTCCGTCAACCAGCCGGCAGCCGGAACCAAGGCAGTGGTCCGCTCAGCGCGCTGCGACCTCGACCGACTTGTCGAATGTCAGGAGGAAGGACACGTTGCCCGCGAGCGGCACGGTATCCTCGTAGGCGGCGCGCATCGTGAATGTGCCGCCCGACTTGTCGATCTCGATGTCCTTGGCCGTAATCACCTCGACCATCTCGATGTCGAAGTGGCGTTCGATCGCCTTGCGCAGCATGAACTCTGTCGAACCCGGGTTGCTGTCGTACTCGTCGCGCACCTTCTCCAGCGTCGATGCAACCCGCATGTACTCTAGGTACTTCGGCACCAGCCGTATGCCGGCATACACCCACACGCCGACGACGACGACGATGAGGATGATCCCGAGCATTGTCATGCCACGCTGTCTGTGCTGCATACCTGTCTCCCTAACGGATGCCGGTGCCCATGCGGTTCCAGAGCAGTAGCGGCCCCGGACCCGGGTTGAAGGACAGCCAGATCGCCTCTGCCTTTCCGATGACGTTGTCCTCCGGCACGAAACCGACGTCGGGAAAGCGGCTGTCGCGACTGTTGTTCCGATTGTCTCCCATCATGAAGTAGTGGCCCGGAGGAACCCGCCACTCACCCTCCATGCCGGGCCGCGCCGGGTCGAGCAGGATGGCGTGCGTCTTGCCGCCCAGGCGCTCCTCGGCCACGTGCGTGAACGGATACTGCTCGTTCTTGGGCCCCGAATACAACTCGCCCGGCTTATTCTGAGACGGCGTTCCGTTCACGAGCACATGGGTGCCCACGACCCGAATCGTATCGCCCGGCAGGCCGACCAGGCGCTTGATGAATACGAGCGACGGCTCGGTGGGCTTGCGAAACACGACGACGTCCCCCCGCTCGGGCTTCCCGATCTCGACGATTCGAGTGTTGAGGACCGGCAGCCGAAGCCCGTAGCGCCACTTGTTGACGAAGATGAAATCGCCCTGGACCAGCGTCGGCATCATCGAGTCCGATGGGATTCGGAATGGTTCGTAGAGAAAGGACCGCAGCAGGAGCACGATGACGATGACGGGAAAGAACGACTTGGAGTAGTCGACCAGCACCGGGTCCTTGGCGACGCCGCGCGCCCTGCGCTTCGGCGCGAAGAAGCGGCTGTCCACGGCCCAGATGATTCCCGTGACGGCGGCCAGCAGCACGAGCAGGAACGCAAAATCGAATATCATCATCAACCCCCGAGCGTCATTTCTTTCCGACCTGTAGCACCGCCAGGAACGCCTCCTGCGGGATCTCGACCGTGCCGAGCTGCTTCATGCGCTTCTTGCCCTCTTTCTGCTTCTCGAGGAGCTTGCGCTTGCGCGTCACGTCGCCGCCATAGCATTTCGCGAGCACGTTCTTTCTCAGCGCCTTGACGGTCGCCCGCGCGATCACCTGGCCGCCGATCGCCGCCTGGATGGCAACCTCGAACATCTGGCGCGGGATCAGTTCCTGCATCTTGTCGACGAGGTCGCGCCCGCGCTGATACGCGCTCTCGCGATGGACGATGATCGACAGCGCATCCACGCGGTCGCCGTTGATCAGCAGGTCGAGGCGGACGAGCGGCGCCGGCTGGAAGTGGCTGAATTCGTAGTCGAACGAGGCATAGCCGCGGCTGACGGACTTCAGTCGGTCGAAGAAATCGAGCACGACTTCCGCGAGCGGCAACTCGTACTGCAGCGACATCTGCGTGCCGAGCTGCTGCATCTTCTTCTGCACGCCTCTTTTTTCCTGGCACAGCCTCAGCACACCCCCGACGTGTTCCGGCGGAACCAGGATATTGGCGGTGATGATCGGCTCGCGCAGCTCCCGGTAGTCCGGGGGCAGCCTTGCCGGGTTGTCGACCAGCCTGACTTCGCCGTCATTCGCCACCACCTCGTACACCACCGTGGGTGCGCTGGTCACGAGCGTGAGCCCGTATTCGCGCTCGAGCCGTTCCTGGACGATATCCATGTGCAGGAGGCCGAGGAACCCGCAGCGGAAGCCGAACCCGAGCGCGGTCGAAACCTCGGGTTCGTAATGCAGGGCCGAGTCGTTCAGCTTGAGTTTTTGAAGGGCGTCGCGGAATGCCTCGTACTGCTCCGTCTGGACCGGAAAGAGGCCGGCGAAGACCCGCGGCTTCACCGACTTGAATCCGGGCAGCGGAGTCTTGCAGGGCTTCGATTCGCTGGTGATGGTGTCGCCGACCGGCGCCCCGTCGATGTCCTTGATGCCCGCCGTAAGCCAGCCCACCTCGCCGGTCGCCAGGCCCTCTGTCTCGGTGCGCTTGGGCGTGAATCGCCCGATGCGATCCACCTGCCAGCCGCGGCCGGTCGACATCACGCGGATGCGGTCGTTCTTGCGCAGCGCCCCGTTGACCACCCGCACGAGCGAGACGACGCCGACATAGTTATCGAACCAGGAATCGACGATGAGCGCCTGCACCGACCCCGCCGGGTCGCCCTTGGGCGGAGGAATCCGCGCGACCAGTCGCTCGAGCAGCTCGGGCACGTTTTCGCCCGTCTTCGCGCTGACCCGGACGGCATCCTTCGCCTCCAGCCCAATGATGTCCTCGATCTCCCGGATCACGCGCTCGGGATCTGCCGAGGGCAGGTCGATCTTGTTGATGACGGGCAGCACCTCAAGCCCCTGCTCGAGCGCCGTGTAGCAGTTCGCGACGCTCTGGGCCTCGACCCCCTGCGCGGCGTCGACGACGAGCAGCGCGCCCTCGCAGGCGGCCAGCGAACGCGACACTTCGTAGGAGAAGTCCACGTGACCTGGCGTGTCGATGAAGTTGAGCTGGTAGTCGAGTCCGTCGTTGGCGCGATAGTGCAGCGTCACGGACTGCGCCTTGATGGTGATGCCGCGTTCGCGCTCGAGATCCATTGTGTCGAGTACCTGCGCCTGCATCTCCCGCGCCTCGAGCCCGCCGCAGGTCTGTATCAGTCGGTCCGCGAGCGTCGACTTGCCGTGGTCCACGTGCGCAATGATCGAGAAATTGCGTATCTGCTGCTGCATCGGGGAGAAGCGGGACGCCCTTGCCGGACAGGCGCGTCCGGGAAACTGCGATTATAGCAGCCGGCCAAAGCCGCTCCTCAGGGAGTGGCAAGCCGCGAGACCGATGCGCGATCGAGCCGGCCATGGCAGACGACGCTGCCGTCGCAGGTCAACACGGGAACCTTGAGCCCGAAACGCCGCCGTGCCACGGGATCATCGTCGACGTCGCGCACCTCGAACCGGTCGACGATCCGCGACAGTTCCGCGATGAAATCGTCGCACAGCGGGCAGTCAATCCGGGTGTAGACGAGAAACCGGGAGCCCAGCATCCGCGGCCGTCAATCCCGCCGGTTCGCCGCGGCCGCGGGCGCCGTGGAGGTCGCGACTGCCGCCGGCCTGAGCCCGCTGGCGATGTATTTGAGCGTTCGCGGCGGGACTTCGCCGACTGCCGTCACCTGGTGCCCGTCGACGACGGTCGTAAAGGCTGACGCGACTCCGGAGCGCGTCGTGCCCTCGGCCGGCGCCTTGCCGGGTGCCGCCGCGCGAATGAAGACCGACACCGAGGCAAGACCGTCCGAATAGACAAGGTGGCTCACGGGCCCGCCCGTCCCGGCAACCGCCTGTACGCCGCTCATCGAAAGCCTGAACCCGGGCGGGACCTGCGCCGCGCGCCAGGCCAGCGTCGCGTCATCTGCCTGTGGCGTCTGCCGCACCCAGCGCAGCTTGCTGCGGTCAAGTGCGGGCTCAAAGGCCGAATCAGGGATGTCGTCGTCGAACTCGAGCCGGGTGAATCGCAGGCGCTCGATCACGCGGCCGGAGCCGTCGGACAGGTCGCTGCGCACGGGCAAGTTGGAGTCGACGTCGATCCAGAGGCGGTAACCAAAGCGGTAACCGTCGAGCGGCCGAACAGCAACGACCGCCGTCGGGCCAAAGGTCGGGAGCGTTTCCCGGCCGACCCAGTCGACCTTGTACCAGGACGCCATGCGTCCCTCGAACTGGGGCAAGGCACCCATCAGGTCGCTGCGGCCGGAGCGGCGCTCGATAATCGCGAGCTTCTGGTCAGGCAGGTAAACGACGACTTCGTTGTTCTCACGCACGAGCTCGCGGCCGTTGCCGGAAAGGGAAACCAGCCGTTCGGAAACGACCCCGTCGCGCACGCGGTGCGTGATGGCGAGGCGCTCGGTGCGCCCGGCGGACTCGGAAACGAATTCCCCGACATAGCTCGCGTTATTGAGCGCGGCGCCCATCCGGGCGAGCCATTCCTGCCCGCTTTCGGCCAGCGCAGGCGCTGCGGCGAGCCCGAGCGCGACAGCGATGGCGGGACGTGGCATCACTGAGTCGTCGCGTCCCCGGGCGGAATCGTGTCGACGAGAGCCGGGTCGTCGTCACTGATGAGCCCTGCGCCGACGCTGCGGCGCACGAGCGGCGAGGCATAGCCGTAATGGGCGACCAGGTAGTTCGCGAGCTCGGCCGGTGCGATTGCGCCGGGCGCCTGGATTGCGGGCGGCGTCACGTAGCTTTCCGCCGGGTCATCGAGCGCATCCACTTCATCCGAAACCGGCTCGACCGGCGGCGCATCAGCCTGCGCGACCACAGCCTCGGGCGCGCCGGGATCCTGCGTCCCGAGTCGCTGCACCAGCAACACCGCGGCGAATGCCACGCCGGCGGCGACCGCGAGTCCTGCCAACCCGCGCAGCATCGTCTCCCGCCCTGGCATCCGCGCGAAAGACGTCGCACGGAACGGTTCCTTGGCGATCACCGCGCTCACGCGCGCCGCGACCTGCCGCGCCGCCGGCACGTCGCCGTCGCTGCGCAGCACGGCGCCGATCAGCGAGTAGCGCGACAGCGCACCGCGCAGATCATCGTCGCGCTCGAGTCGCTTGAGCAGTAATGCCGATTCCGGTTCCGGCAATTCGCCGTCGAGGAAGGCCGAGAGCTGTTCCTTGATTCGATCCGTCATTCACTGTCTCCGATTCGCCCGAGGCCGCCGTCGAAGACCTCGCGCAGGCTGCGATCGATCGCCTCGCGCGCGCGGAAAATCCTCGAACGGACCGTACCCACCGGGCATTCCATCGTCCTTGCAATGTCCTCATAGGAGAGCCCCTCGAGCTCCCGAAGCACGATCGCCAGCCGCAGGTCGTCCGGCAGGGCCTCGATCGCCTCGTTGACCGTGCGGCGAATCTCCTCGGTCAGCGCGAGCGCTTCCGGCGTATCCGTGTCCGCCAGCCGCGCCTGGGCCTGCACCTGAGAACCATCCTGCAGGTCGAGGTCGTAGGAGACCGGCCTGCGGCGACTTGCGACCAGCGCGTTCTTGGCCGTGTTGATCGCAATCCGGTAGAGCCAAGTGTAGAACGCGCTCTCGCCGCGAAACGCCGGTAAGGCGCGATACGCCTTGATAAACGCCTCCTGGGCGATATCTTCGGCTTCGGCCGGATTGCGGACATAGCGCTGCACGAGCTTCAGCACCTTGTGCTGATACTTGAGCACCAGGGCGTCAAAAGCCGCCTTGTCCCCTTTCTGGACCCTGCGGACCAGCGCAATGTCGCCTGCTTCAGCCCGCATTGGCCCGACGACTTGCGCTGCGCCCTCCACATGCACGCCCGGTATGACCGATCGACCCCAGGTTAGTTCGCAAGGTGGTTGCAGGGCGGGCGAAAGCCCCTCCTTTCGTGAGACAACCCGCGGATTCTAGCAAGAGAGCCGGATCCTGGCCTTCAGCCGCCGGAACTGGATCGTATCGACCGAACCGCGCGGTAGCAGCCAGCCAGTGTGCCTCGCGCCCACGCGGATGTCGGCCAGCACAAGCCAGGGATAGGCGCGCGAGCCCGGGCCAAGCTCGCCGGCCAGGAATTCACTCCGCCCGCGATGGCGGACACGGCAGCCGCGCGCGTCGATGACAAGCGCGGCGAATTCACAATGGCGGCCAGGCAGCCGCTGCAGCGTGGATGCAAAACCCAAGAGCGCGAGCAGCGAGATTGGCACTGCGAACCATGGCGCCGCCCGCGCTAGCCAAGGGCTCGCCGCCGCCGCGACGTGGACGACCAGGGCCATCGCCGCGAGCCGCGGCGTGGCGCTCGCCTCAAGCGCGACGTCGAACGATTTCATCGACTAGCGCGGCATGCCTGACGTCGGTCGGCCGCGCCCCGGCAATCAGCCAGTCCGCGAGATCGGGATCAGGCTGCTCGAGCAGCCATTCGAAGGACCGCCGGCGGGCGGCGTCCGCAGCCGGCCAGCCGGTCTCGAGCCAGCGGCCGAGTAAAAGATCGAGTTCCTTCATGCCGCGCCGGCAACGCCACCGCAATCGTGCCATTGCCGCCTCGTCCATGCCTCATGACTCGCGGTCGAGCAGGCGTCGCTTGATGTCGGCGATCGCTCGTGCGGGATTGAGGTCCTTGGGACAGGCCTCGGTGCAATTCATGATCGTGTGGCAGCGATAAAGCCGGAACGTATCGTCAAGCCGGGAGAGGCGCTCGGCCTGCGCGCCGTCGCGCGTGTCGACGATCCACCGGTAGCTCGCGAGCAGCGCAGCCGGGCCCAGGAAACTGCCGGGGTTCCACCAGTAGCTCGGGCAGGCCGTCGAGCAACAGGCGCAGAGAATACAGGCCGATGGCCGGTCGATGCTTTCCTGGTCCGCCGGCGACTGGCGCCGCTCTCCCGCGGCCGGCGGCGGCCCGGAAGGCTGGAGCCAGGGCTTGACCGCGGCGTAATGGGCGTAGAACTCGCCCAGGTCCGGCACCAGGTCCTTCACGACGGGCAGGTGCGGCAGCGGAAACACTTTCACGGCGCCGCGGATCGACGCGATCGGCTGCGTACAGGCGAGCGTGTTCACGCCATCGATGTTCATCGCGCAGGAACCGCAAATCCCTTCCCGGCAAGAGCGGCGGAACGTGACCGTCGAGTCCACCTCGTTCTTGATCTTGATGAGCGCATCGAGAACCATCGGGCCACAGCGGTCGAGGTCCACGTCGTAGCGATCGACTCGGGGTGTTTCACTTGAATCCGGGTCCCAGCGGTAGATCCGGAATTCCCGCACACGCCCCGCGCCAGGCGGGGCCGCATGGCGACGGCCGGGCCGGTCCGTGTAGCGCGAATTCGCGGGCAATCGGAATTGTGCCATATGCCTGCGCTCCTATCAGTAAGCCCGCACCTGAGGCGGTATGCGCTCCACGTCGTCCGCCAGTGTCTGCAACTGCACCGGCCGGTAGTCGAATCGCACGCGGCCGGCACCGTCGACCCATGCCAGGCTGTGCTTCAACCAGTTCGCGTCGTCGCGCCCCGGAAAGTCCTCTCGCGCGTGTGCGCCCCGGCTCTCCGTGCGGTTGCGCGCCGAATGGATCGTTGCGAGTGCCTGGCCCATCAGGTTGTCCAGTTCCAGCGCCTCGACGAGGTCGGTGTTGAAGATGAGCGAGCGGTCGGAAATCCGGAGATCGCGGAATGCATCGAAACAGCGCGCGAGCGCTGCGCAGCCCTCGTCGAGAGTCTGACTCGAACGGAACACCGCCGCGTCGCGTTGCATGGCACGCTGCATTTCCTCTCGCAACGATGCCGTGGGGCGGTTGCCCGCAGCGTGGCGAATCCGGTCGAAGCGATCCAGCAGGGGCTCGAGCGAGCGCGCCGGAGTATCGGGCAGGGGCGCCCCGGGGCGCAGTGACTTCGCGCAGCGTGCCGCCGCCGCACGCCCGAATACGACGAGGTCAAGAAGTGAATTCGAGCCGAGCCGGTTGGCGCCGTGCACCGAGACGCAGGCGGCCTCGCCGATCGCCATCAAACCCGGCACCGGCGTGTCAGAACCGCCGCTCCGGATCAGTGCTTCTCCATGCGCATTGCTGGGAATGCCGCCCATGTTGTAGTGGACCGTTGGCTGGACCGGGATCGGCGCGCGCGTCACGTCCACGTTGGCGAAGATCATCGCCGTTTCGGCGATGCCCGGCAGGCGCTTCTCGATTACGTCAGCGCCCAGGTGCTCGAGGTGCAGGTAGATGTGGTCGCGCTCCGGGCCGACGCCGCGTCCCTCGCGGATCTCGATCGTCATCGCGCGGCTCACGACGTCGCGCGATGCGAGGTCCTTGGCGTTCGGCGCATAGCGCTCCATGAAGCGCTCGCCCTCGGAGTTCCTCAGCACCCCGCCCTCGCCGCGCACGCCTTCCGTGATGAGGCAGCCCGCGCCGTAGATCCCTGTCGGGTGAAACTGCACGAACTCCATGTCCTGCAGCGGCAGGCCCGCGCGCAGGACCATGCCGCCGCCATCGCCGGTGCAAGTGTGCGCCGAAGTGCAGGTGTAATACGCCCGGCCGTAGCCGCCAGTCGCGAGGATGGTCACCTGCGCCAGGAAGCGGTGCAGCGTGCCGGTCGCCATGTCGAGCGCGAGCACTCCGCGACAGTTGCCATCCTCCATGATCAGGTCGATCGCGAAATACTCGATGAAGAATTGAGCGCTGTGGCGCAGGCTCTGCTGATACAGGGTGTGCAGCATGGCATGGCCGGTGCGGTCAGCGGCGGCGCAAGTGCGCTGCGCGATCCCGCGGCCGTAGTGAGTCGTCATCCCGCCGAAAGGCCGCTGGTAGATGCGGCCGTCCTCGGTACGCGAGAAAGGCAATCCGAAATGCTCGAGCTCGATGACGGCCGCCGGCGCCTCGCGGCACATGTAGGCGATCGCGTCCTGGTCGCCGAGCCAGTCGGAACCCTTGACCGTGTCGTAAAAATGGAAGCGCCAGTCGTCTTCGCCCATGTTGCTGAGCGCGGCGCTGATGCCGCCCTGTGCCGCCACCGTGTGACTGCGCGTCGGGAACACCTTGGTGACGCAGGCCGTATCGAGACCTGCTTCCGCAAGCCCCATTGTCGCGCGCAATCCCGCGCCCCCGGCGCCCACGACGACGACGTCCAAACGGTGATCCACGAGTTCGTAGCGGCTCATGCGCTTGCCCCGGTCGCGAGCGTGTAGATCGCAAAGGCGAGCGCGAGGGCTGCGGCCGCGTGAATGACCCGCGCCAGCGCGATCGCGGCCGTACGAAGGCGGCCGGCGACGTAGTCCTCGAGCACGACCTGCAGGCCCTGCATGGAATGCCAGAGGAGCGTTGCGCCGAACAGAGCGGCAAGCAGCGCCTGCAAGGGCTTGCCGAACCAGCCCGCCACGACGGCGTGGTCGAGCGCCGGTTGCCGCAACAGCGACGCCAGGAACCAGAGGCCGAGCGGCAGCAGGGCGATCGCGGTGAGGCGCTGGTTGCGCCAGTGGCGGCTCGCGCTGCCGGGCGTGCGCTTCATGGCGGACCCACGAGAAAGCGCCCAGCCGGTGTCGCGAGGAGGGTCGCCGCGAATGCGGCGGCGGCGAGTGCGACCACGATTGCACCACTGCGCCGCGCGGCCCGCTTTTCGAAGCCGTAACCCGCGTCCCAGGCCAGGTGACGCAGTCCGGCGAACAGGTGATACCAGAACGCGGCGAGGGCGAGCGCAAGCACGATCCGCAGGGCCAGGCTCGAGAAAAAACGAGACGCGCAGGCGTAGGCCCCGGGCCCGAGTGCCGCCGACACCATCCAGCCGACGAACAGGAATCCGCAGGCAGACAGGTACAGCCCGCTCGCGCGATGCAGGATCGAAAGCACCATTGTGTACATCAGCCGGTACACCTGCAGGTGCGGGGACAGCGGCCGTTCGGCGGGGAGTGACATCGCTAAGCTATTCTGCCAGAAGGGATCGGGCCTTCCCACGGCCAATTGCAGCGCGTTCGGCGAGATGTGCTGCGCTACGATGGCGCGATGGCATCCACGCGCTGCGCACCGCTGCCGTCCCACGCCGTCATCGCAGTGACCGGCCGCGATGCGCGGTCGTTTCTTCAGGGACAGCTTTCAAACGACATCCTGGGGCTCGAACGGCATCCCGGAATGCTGGCGGCCTCCTGCAATCGCCAGGGACGCGTGCTCGCGACGATGCGACTCGCGGCGGCCGGCGACGATGTCCTCCTCGTGATCCAGCAATCACTCGCGCAAACGCTCGTGGAGCAACTGTCGGCCTATGTCCTGCGCTCTGACGTCCGTTTCGAGGACCGCGGCGACCGCGTCCTGGTGGCCGGGCTGATCGACGCCGAACCCGACGCGCGGTGGTCGCAGGCTGCTGCCGCAGCCGCCGGGCTCGCCATACTGGTTGCGAGCCCGCGCCGGATCCTGCTCGCCGGGACGCAAGCTGCGCTCGACGCAGCGCTCGCCGCAATTCCGCGGACCGTGCCCGACGACTGGGCGCGTGCCTGCATCACGGACGGCGAGCCCTCGATCATGCCGGCGACCGCCGCGCTGTGGCTGCCCCAGATGCTCAACCTCGACCTGATCGGGGGAGTCAGCTTCAGCAAAGGCTGCTACGTCGGCCAGGAGATCGTAACGCGGGCGCAGCACCTCGGGCGCATCAAGCGCCGGACGCTGCGCTACGTTGGCCCGCCGGATGCGCCGCTGCAGCCGGCCCAGGCGCTTTTCAGCGGCGAATCGCTGGCGGCGCAAGTTGTCGTCAGCGCGCGCGACGAAACCGCGGCGCAATGCCTCGCGGTCGTGGAGCTGCGCCATTGCAGCGACCTGCTCGGTGCGAAGCCTGGCGGCTCCGAATTCGTCCCCGCCGACCTGCCCTACGCGATTCCTGCGCCGGCGCCGAACGGTGACGACTGACTCAGTCCTCCGAAGGCTGGTTCCGCAATTGCGGGAAGAGCAGGACGTCGCGGATGCTCGGCGAATCCGTGAGCAACATGACGAGCCGGTCTACGCCCACGCCGAGCCCGGCGGCCGGCGGCATGCCGTATTCGAGCGCGCGGACATAGTCCGCATCGAAGTACATCGCCTCTTCATCTCCTGAAGACCGGCGGCGGACCTGTTCGCGGAAGCGTTCCGCCTGCTCTTCGGGATCATTGAGTTCCGAAAATCCGTTCGCGAGTTCGCGGCCATCCACGAAGAACTCGAAGCGGTCCGTCACGAAGGGGTCCGAGTCGCGCCGTCGCGAAAGCGGCGAGACCTCCGTCGGATAGGAATGGATGAAAGTTGGCTGGGTGAGCCCCTGCTCGCAGGTCTTCTCGAACAGGGCGAGCTGCAACGCGCCGGCGCCGTCTTCCTGGCCTGGCTCGACCCCGGCCTGCGAACAGGCAACGCGAAGGTAGGCGGCATCCCGCAGCCGCGCAGGGTCCAGATCCGGATTGGCGCCGGCAATGGCTTCCTCGATCGAACGCCTGGCAAACGGCGCGGAAAATTCGATTTGCCGCCCCTGGTAAGTCAGCTGGCGCGCACCGGCCACGGCGTCAGCAAGGCCCTGCATCATCCGCTCGACGAGGCCCATGAAATCCGAGCAGTCGGCGTACGCCTGATACAGCTCGAGCATCGTGAACTCGGGATTGTGCTGCGTGGAGAGTCCCTCGTTCCGGAAATTGCGGTTGATCTCGTACACCCGCTCGAACCCGCCGACGACGAGACGCTTCAGGTAAAGCTCGGGCGCGATGCGCAAGTACATGTCCTGGCCGAGCGCATTGTGATGCGTGATGAATGGGCGCGCGACCGCGCCGCCCGGAATCGGCTGCATCATCGGCGTCTCGACTTCGAGGAAGCCCTGCGCGTCGAGGAAATCGCGCAGGAATCGCACGATGCGCGTGCGCGTCTCGAACACCCGCCGGGCCCCGCTGTTGACGATCAGGTCAACATAGCGCTGGCGATAGCGTGTCTCGGTGTCCGCGAGCCCGTGCCATTTGTCCGGCAGTGGCCGCAGCGCCTTGACCAGCAGACGCACGGACTCGACCCGCACCGACAGTTCGCCGGCACGCGTTCGCATGAGGACGCCCTGCGCGCCCACGATGTCGCCGACGTCCCATCCCTTGAATTCGTCGTAGGCGCCACCGAGCGTTTGCGCCTGCAGGTAGACCTGGATCTGGCCGCTCGAGTCCTGGAGCTTCGCGAACGATGCCTTGCCCATGAGGCGCTTGAACAACATCCGGCCGGCGACCCGCACGCGCACCGGGTTCGCGGCCAGCCACTCGTCGCTTCGCATGCCCCAGGTGGCGTGCAGGTCGGCGGCGAGCGCGTCGCGCCGGAAGTCGTTCGGGAACGCAACGCCGGTCTCTCGCAGGCGTGCGAGCTTGGCACGGCGTTCGGCGATCAGCGCATTCTCGTCGGTTGTGGCGGGGGCCGCGCGTTTCGTCATGAGGGGAGCTTACAGGCCCTGCTTCAGGCTCGCCTCCATGAAAGGGTCGATTGCGCCGTCAAGTACGGCCTGCGGATTGCCGGTCTCATGGCCGGTCCTGAGATCCTTGATGCGCGACTGGTCGAGCACATAGGAGCGGATCTGGTGGCCCCAGCCGACGTCAGTCTTCTGGTCCTCCAGCACACGCGCGGCGGCATTCCTCTTGTTGACCTCGAGCTCATAGAGCTTGGCTTTGAGCATCTTCATCGCGGTCGAACGGTTCTTGTGCTGGCTGCGCTCGCCCTGGCAGGCGACGACGATGCCGGAAGGTAAGTGACGCAGGCGAACGGCCGAGTCGGTCTTGTTGACGTGCTGGCCGCCCGCCCCGCTCGCGCGGTAGGTGTCCATCTCGATGTCCGCCGGGTTGACCTCGATATTGATCTCCTCGTCGATCACCGGGGAGACGAAGACGGAGGCAAATGACGTGTGCCGGCGGTTGCCGGAATCGAACGGGGACTTCCTCACCAGCCGGTGCACGCCAGTCTCGGTGCGCAGCCACCCGTAGGCATAGTCGCCGTCCACTTCGATCGACGCACTCTTGATGCCGGCGACCTCGCCTGGGCTCTGGTCGATGACCGAGGCCGTAAAACCGCGAGCGTCCGCCCAGCGAAGGTACATGCGCAGCAGCATCGCTGCCCAGTCCTGTGCCTCGGTGCCGCCGGCGCCGGCCTGGATGTCGAGGAAGGCGCTGCGCGGATCCATCTCGCCGGGAAACATCCGCGACAACTCTAGGCGACGCACGCCGATATCGAGCGCGGCTGTGTCCTTCACGATCTCGTCGAAGCCACTTTCATCGCCTTCCGCCTCGACGATCGAAAGCAATTCAGCGGCGTCCGAGAGGCCGGCGGCCAGCTGGTCGAGCCTGGTGAGGGTCGATTCAAGGCGCGCGCGCTCGCGTCCGAGCGACTGCGCCATTTCGGGATTGCTCCAGATCGCCGGGTCGCCGAGCTCGTGATTCAGCTCTTCGAGGCGCTCGCGCTTCGCGTCGTACTCAAAGGTACCCCCTCAGCGCCTTCAGGCGCTCCGTGAGGTCCTCGATCAGGCGGCGGGTCGGCGCGGTTTCCATGGCGGCGGCATCTTACCAGACGCGTCGGGAGGCGATTCCAGGTGCTCCGCAAGCAGCTCCGCGCGCGCGGTGCCGCCGAATGTCGAAGACTGCAGCCGGTAAGCGAGCCTCACCCGGGTGCCCGGCGACGGGCGCGTCGCACGGGAGTCGTCGAAGTAGCCGAATGAGATCGCCTCGATCGGGTGAGTCGCGGCCCCGGTTCGCAGCCAGAGTTTCAGGTGCCGCTCGCCCACGGTGCGCGTATCGACGACGTCAAACTCGCCTTCGAACACCGGTTCCGGAAATCCCTGGCCCCAGGGCCCGCCGGCCTCGATCGCCCGCGCGGTCTCGAGCGTAATTTCCTCGCCCGTCAGTTCGCCATCCGTCTCAAGGACGTTCTGCATCTGTTCCGGCGTCAGTCGCCGCCCGACTTCCTCGGAAAATGCGTCCGCAAAGCGCGCAAGCGCCGCGCGGCGCAGCGTGAGTCCCGCAGCCATGGCATGGCCGCCGAAGCGATCGATCAGGCCCGGATGGCGGGTCGCGATCGCCTCCAGCACGTCGCGTACGTGCAGGCCTGCGACTGAACGCGCGGAACCGCGCAGTTCCTGCTCGTTGGCGGGCGCAAAAGCCACCACGGGTCGTTGCAGGCGATCCTTCATGCGCGACGCGACGAGCCCGACGATGCCCGCATGCCAGCCGGCATCGAAGAGCGTGAGGCCGGGCGGCAGGGCGCCTTCCGAGATTCGAAGCTGCCGGACCGCGGCGAGGGCCTCTTCACGCATGCGGGCCTCGATTTCGCGCCGTTCGCGGTTGAGGCGATCAAGCTCGCCGGCGAGCGCCAGCGCCTCGGCCGGGTCGTCGGTGAGCAGGCAGCGGATTCCGACCGCCATGTCGTCGATGCGCCCGGCCGCGTTCAACCGCGGTGCAATCTGGTGCCCGAGCTGGCGCGTGGTCAGTTCATCGAGGCGGCAGCCAGCAACGCGCGCCAGGGCCATGAAGCCCGGCACCGCGACCCGGGCCCGCGCGCGGCGCAGGCCTGCCTGCACCAGGATCCGGTTGTTCCGGTCGAACGGCACGAGGTCGGCAACCGTCCCGAGCGCCACGAGGTCCAGCAGGTCCGCGACGGCCGGCAGCCGCCGGCCGCTCCGGTTCTCGAGTTCGCGCGTCAGCGATGCCATCAGGTAGAAGGCCACTCCGACGCCTGCGAGGGCGCGGCTGCCAAACCCGGCCCTCGGCAGGTTTGGATTCACGTGCGCCGCACAGTCCGGCAGGTTGGAGGCCGGCAAGTGATGGTCGGTCACGAGCACTTCGACACCGAGTGCGCGTGCCGCCTCGATGCCGGCAAAGGCCGAGACCCCATTGTCAACCGTGATCAGCAGGTCCGCCTTCTCATGCGCGAGTTCCGCGACCAGCGCGGGCGTCAGGCCGTAGCCATGCCGCAGCCGGTCCGGCACGCGCATGCCGGAATTCACATGCCCGAGCCTCGCGAGCTGGCGCAGTACGAGCGCCGTGCTGGTCGCGCCGTCGGCGTCGAAATCACCGACGACCAGGATCCGCGAGCCGCGTTCGAGATGCGAGGCAAGAAGCTCCGTCGCCGGGCCGATCCCGTCCAGCGTCGAAACCGGCAGCAGCGCCCTCAGCTCGAGGGACAGCTCGTCAGCCTGGCCGATGCCACGCGCCGCATACACGCGTCGCAACACCGGATGCAGGCTCTCGGGCAGGGCCGCCACCAGTCCTGCGGGCCTGCGCCTGAGCTTGACCGGCTGCGCGCGCGGAAGATCGCGGGAATTCATCGGCGGCCATGATAGCGGCGCAGGACCCCACCAATTGGCTATATTTCCCCTGCGATGCAGTTCACCCGCGAAGCCGCCGGCGAGGCCAACGCCATCATTGCCTGCACGGACGATGAAGTGCGGCTGCGCGATCGCGCCTTTGGCTCGAGCCTGGTCGTGACGCGGGACGCGATCCTCGATGCGTGGCATCCTCCGGCGCCCGAGTCGCTCTCGCTTGACGATTTCACCGACCTGCTGGCGCTTAAACCGGAGGTCGTCCTGCTAGGCACCGGGAACCGCCAGCGCCTGCCGCCGCCCGCGCTTTACGCGGCTTTCGCCGCTCGCGGCATCGGCCTCGAGGTCATGGACAACCGCGCCGCCTGCCGGACTTTCAACCTGCTGCTCTCGGAGTACCGCGACGTCGCGGTCGCACTGATGCTCTAGCGCGGCGGCAGCTGTGTCCGCGGGTCGAGCGCCTCGCCTTCCAGCCGGATTTCAAAATAGAGCATCGGCTGCTGGCCGGGCCCGAGGCCCATCGCCGCAATTTGCTGGCCCGCGCGCACTTCGTCGCCCTCTTTTACCTGCACGAAGGCGTTGTACCCGTAGGCGGTCAGCCAGCCGCGCACGTGGTTGATGATTACGAGTTGGCCATAGCCGCGCAACGCACTGCCCGTATAGACCACCTTTCCATCCGCCGCGGCGTAGACCGGCTGGTTCAGGCCGCCGTCGATGCGAAGGCCGACGCCGCCCGATGGCTGCCGCACGAGGCCCGCGACGGCGCCGATGTCCACCGGCCAGCGCCAGGGCGGCGGGTGATGTGCGGGGTCGTCGGGCGAGGCGCGCGGCGCCGGCGCGTCCGCTGGTTCCCTGCGCCGTTGCTCGGAGGCCGCCGAGCCGGGCGGCCGGTTGAGCCGCAGCCGCTCGCCGGCATGGATCAGGTAGTTTCGGCCGATGCCGTTCCAGCGCGCGATATCCCGGTAGTCGAGGCCGTAGCGCCGCGCGATCGAATAAAGGGTCTCGCCAGTTCGGACCACGTGATAGTCCGGAGCGGAGGGTCGGCGGTCTGGCCCGGAACAGGCGGCGACGGCGATCGTCGCAAGGCATGCCACCCAACGATTCAGGAAACACCGCCCAGCAAGGGAACGAAACTGACAAAGCCGAGCCGCTCGCGCAGGAACTGGTCCCCGCGCCGCGTCAGGCGCAAGAGCTCCTGCCGTCCCTCGGGGCCGACGGGCGCAATCAGCCGTCCGCCCTCGGCGAGCTGGTCCAGCAGCTTCTGCGGCAGCGCGTGCGGCGCGGCAGCGAGCAGGATGCCATCGAACGGTGACTGCGACGGCCAGCCCTCCGAGCCGTCGCCGTGCTTGAAGCGCACGTTCCTGATCCCGAGATCGCGCAACCGTTCGCGCGCGCGTTCGAGCAGCGGCTCGATCCGCTCGATGCTGTAGATTCGCCCGACCAGCGGTGCGAGCACCGCGGTCTGGTAGCCGCAGCCGGTCCCGATCTCCAGCACCTTGTCCGGCGTGCCGCCGATCGTGATTGCCTCGGTCATCCGTGCCACGACATAAGGCTGCGAAATCGTCTGGCCATGTCCGATCGGCAGCGCCGTATCCTCGTAGGCGCGGCTCGCGAGTGCTTCGTCCACAAAAAGGTGCCTTGGAACATTGCGGATCCGGTCGAGCACCCGTGGATCGCGGATTCCCTGCTCGACGAGCCGCTGGACCAGGCGCTCGCGCGTGCGAGCGCTCGTCATGCCGATGCCGCTGCGCGCGCTCGTCACGGCACGGGTTCCTGGAGCCATTCGCGCAGGCTCTCGAGGGCCGCATGCCGCGTGAGATCGACCTGCAGGGGCGTCACCGACACGAAGTCATTCGCGACCGCGTGGAAATCGGTGCCGGGACCCGCGTCCTGGCCGGCGCCGGCGGCGCCCACCCAGTAAATCTCGCGCCCACGGGGATCGAGCCCGCGCACCGCGGCCTTGGCGCGGTGGCGATGCCCGAGACGCGTCACCTCGAATCCGCGCAGCGATTCGTAGGGCAGGTCCGGTACATTCACGTTCAGGATCATCGAGCGATGCAGGGGCTTGGCGAGCAGGCGGAGAACCAGCTCGCGCGCTACCCGGGCGGCAGTCGCGAAATACGGCCCGGTGCCGCCCTGCGCCACCAGCGAGACTGCGACTGTCGGCAGCCCGAGGAATCTTCCCTCGATCGCGGCCGCCACCGTACCCGAGTAGAGCACGTCGTCGCCGAGATTGGCGCCATCGTTGACGCCCGACACGACCATGTCGAATTCGAAGTCGAAAAGGCCCGTGATCGCCAGGTGCACGCAGTCGGTCGGCGTGCCGTTGATCACGTACCAGGTGTCCTCGTCCACGCGCTGCACGCGCAACGGCACCTCGAGGGTCAGCGAATGGCTTGCGCCGCTGCAATTCCGGTCCGGAGCGACAACCGTCAGCGGCGCGACGCCTGCCAGCGCTTCCCGCAGGAAGCGCAGTCCCTCGGCGCGATAGCCGTCGTCATTGGCGAGCAGAATCTTCACGGTACCGTCGCTTCCCTGCCGCGTGCTGCGCGACCGGGCCGCACTATACTGTATGCCCCGTCGCCCAGGCGCGTGGACGGAGGATGCGGCGATCAAGGACGAGGAACGCGAGCTTTTTCGCGCAGCAGTGCGGGACGTGCGGCCGCTTCGACCGGCAAAGACCGGCGCGCAGCGCGAGCTCCGGCGGCCGCGCGCCGCCTCCCGGCGCGCCGACGAAGCGCGTGTGCTCGCCGAATCGCTGGCTCTCGACGCGGCGGAACTCGACGTCGAATCCGGCGACGAGTTGCGGCATCGCCGCGACGACGTCTCGGAGTCCGAGCTCCGCCGACTTCGTCGCGGCGACTTTGCCGTGCGCGACGAGCTTGACCTGCATGGCATGACGCAGGACGAAGCGAGACAGGCCCTCGCCACATTCCTCGGCGAGGCCGCTTTGCACGGCAATCGCTGCCTGAGGATCATCCATGGCAAGGGACGCGGCTCGGGCGCGCGTGGGCCGGTCCTGAAGTCCGCCGTAAACCGGTGGCTTCGTCGTCATGACATCGTGCGCGCCTTCTGCTCGGCGCGCCGCAACGACGGCGGCACCGGCGCGCTCTACGTGCTGATCGACGGCTAGGCGGAGTCGCCGGCCGCTTCCGGCACCCGCGCGTCCAGGATTTCACGCAGTACGCTGGTCGCAAAAGCGCCGCGCGGCAATTCGAATTCGAGGTCAAGCTCATCGGCCGCGAGCCGGTGGCGCCATGCCGCGGGCCGCAGCACGAGCGCGCGGCGCTCGCCCCGAAGTCCCGCGGCGGCGAGCAGATCCGGCAAGGGCGCAACCGCACCGAGGGCATCCGTCTCGACACGTCCGGCCTCTCCGCCCGGCAGGACGCCGCCCGCGCCGCACAGCGGCCCGGTCGGCGATACGTCGCCTTCGCGCAGTCGGCGAAGCAGCCCGTCATCCGGGTGGTCCGCCGCGAATACCGACTGGCTGCCGCTCAGGTTGACGACTTCTCCCGGCAGCAGGCGGTTCCAGCTGCCCGCGGCAACCCGGGCGCCGAGGACCGCGTTGAAAGCCAGCGCGCGCGCCGATGACAGGAGGAAAGCCCGGGGTTCCCGGCCGCGCGGCAGCCGACCGCTGTCGAGCCAGTTTCGAATCCGCCGCAGGTTGGCGCCGTCGTTGCCAAAGCGCTGGACACCGAAATAGTTGGGCACGCCGGATGCCTGCAGATCCGCGATCCGCGTGGCGATCGCGCCCGCGTTTCCTTGCAGGCCGCGGACGCGGATGCGGAACTGGTTTCCCGCAAGCGCGCCGCGCCTGAGCTTGCGTGAATGCGGATGCTCGCTGAGCACCCGGAATCCGTCCCCGCTGTATCCGACGAAAGATGCGGCGTCCTTCACTGCCGGCACCGAAAACCACTGGCGCGCGAGCGCGCGCCGATCCTTCTGACCCGCGAATCCAACGTCGGCGGGCGGGCGGCCGGCACGCACCGCGAGCGCGCGCGCAACAAAGAGCGTATTGGCACCCTCCTTTTCGACCAACAGCAGCCGGTGCGCCTCGCCGCCATCGGCCTCGAAGCCCAGCCGTTCCTCCACGCGAAAATCCCGGGCCTCGACGCGGATCGAGCCGGAGACCGGCGTCTCGCCAAACGCGCGCGGCGGCTCGAGCGCAATCGGACGCCAGGGATCGGCGTCACCGCCTTCAGCCGCCATGCGCATCCCGCAACAGGACCGCCGCTTGCGCCGCGAGGCCCTCGCCGCGGCCGAGCGCGCCGATTCCTTCGGCGGTCGTCGCCTTCAAGTTCACGCAATCGCGCGGGATGCCGAGATCCGCGGCAATGATTGCGCAGATGGCGTCGCGATGAGCCCCGATGCGCGGCGCCTCGGCGATCAGCGTGAGGTCGCAGTTCTCGACCCGGAATCCGCGGGCGGCGACCAGTCCGGCCACTTCGCGCAGGAGTCTGCGGCTGTCGGCACCTGCGAAGCGCGAATCTGCCGGCGGAAAGTGGACTCCAATGTCATCCAGCGCCGCGGCGCCGAGCAAGGCGTCCATCAGCGCATGGAGAAGGACATCGCCGTCCGAATGGGCGATCACGCCCTTCGAATGCGGAATCGCCACGCCCCCGAGGCGGACACTGTCGCCGGGGCCAAACCGGTGAACGTCATAACCGTAGCCGATCCTCATCGCCGCCTCCGCGAAGCCCGCTTCGCGACCTCGGCGAACCCGAGGTCCGCGGGCCGCGTCACCTTGACATTGAGCGGCGAGCCCGGGACGAGGAGCGGCCGCAGGCCAAGCCTCTCGATTGCCGCCGCCTCGTCCGTCGGCTCGTGTCCCCCGGCGAGCGCCTGCGAAAGCGCGCGGACCAATGGGCCGTACCGGAACAGTTGCGGCGTCAGTGCACGCCACAGATTCTCGCGCGGCAGGGTGCGCAGGCTCCGTCCATCGTCATCCGCCTGTTTGACCGTGTCGGCAATCGGCACCGCGAGCAGGCCGCCGACCGCATCGCGGCGGCAAGCGGCAACGAGCGCCTGGACGTCGCGCGAGGTCACACAGGGCCGGGCCGCGTCATGCACCAGCACCCAGTCCGTCTCGCCCGCCGTGATGAGCGCCTGCAGGCCATTCAGCACCGACAGCGCGCGCGTCGACCCACCGGCCACCGCGACCACGCGGCGTCGCAATGACTTCGGCAGCCGTTCGAATCGGCGATCGCCGGCGGAGATCACCGCGGCTCCGCCCGCGATCCCTGGTACGGACAACATCGTGCGCAGGCCGTACTCGAGCAATGTCTTGCCGTCGATGCGGAGATAGGGCTTTGGGAGCTTGCCGCCGTAGCGCGCCGCGCGGCCGGCGGCGGCGATCACGAACCAGATGCGCTCGCCCACCTGCAAATCACGGCGTTGCCGAGGCCTGCATCGACTCGGGCTGCGCCGCCTCCGAATCCGGCGACCGGTGCGTCGAATCGACCACCTGGTAGAAAGTCTCGTTGGCCGCGACCATGCCGAGGTCGTTGCGGGCACGCTCCTCGAGCGCCGTCAACCCGTGTTTCAGGTCCGCGACTTCCGCTTTCATCTGGGCGTTGCGCTCTGCGAGCACCGTGTTCTCGGCGCGCTGGTCTTCGACCGCTTTCGCGAGATGCCAGACCTCGCGCATGCCCTCGTCGGAGACCCAGAGGCGGTACTGCAGCAACAGGAGCGCGGCGAGAAGCGCGACGATGACGAGCTTCATGGGGCGGCCAGCGTAGCACGTTCCGGAGCGGCCGTTGACCGGGTCGTCACCGGCGCCGCACCGGAAATGCCTCACGGCCGGCATAACGCGCGCGCCCGCCGAGCTGCTCCTCGATCCTGAGGAGCTGGTTGTACTTGGCGACCCGGTCCGAGCGCGACAGCGATCCGGTCTTGATCTGGGTCGCCGCCGTGCCGACCGCGATGTCGGCAATCGTCGTGTCCTCCGTTTCGCCCGAACGGTGGGAAATTACGGACGCGTAACCTGCGCCGTCGGCCATTTCGATCGCGGCGAGGGTCTCCGTAAGCGTGCCGATCTGGTTCGGCTTGATGAGGATTGCATTGGCGACGTTTTCGGCGATGCCGCGCGCCAGGATCTCCGTGTTGGTGACGAAAATGTCGTCCCCGACGAGTTGAAGCCTGCCGCCGAGCCGTTGCGTGAGGAGCGCCCATCCTTCCCAGTCGCCTTCCGCCATGCCGTCCTCGATGGTCAGGATCGGGTAGCGCTCCGCTAGCGCGGCCAGGTACTCGGTGAATTGCGCCGCGTTGAACTTCCGGCCCTCGGATTCGAGGTGGTAGCTGCCATTCTCGTGGAACTCGGTGCTCGCGACGTCGAGGCCGAGCCAGACGTCGTTACCCGGGTGGTATCCCGCTGCCTCGATCGCCTCGAGAATGACCCCGAGCGCTGCTTCGTTGGACGGGAGGTTCGGCGCGAATCCGCCCTCGTCGCCGACCGACGTCGAGAGCCCGCGACCGCGGAGCAGCTGCTTCAGCCGATGGAAGATCTCCGCGCCGGCGCGCAACGCCTCGCGGAAGCTCGGCAAGCCCGCCGGCACGATCATGAATTCCTGGATATCGAGGCTGTTGTCCGCGTGGACACCGCCGTTCACGATGTTCATTGACGGCACCGGCAACACGACGGCGTCGTCGCCCCCCAGGAAACGGTACAGCGGGAGCCCCTGGGCCGCGGCGGCCGCGCGCGCGGTCGCGAGCGAAATGGCGAGGATCGCATTCGCACCGAGCCTCGATTTGTTCTCGGTGCCATCCACTTCGCGCATGCGGCCGTCGATGCCGGCCTGGTCGGCCGGGTCGCGGCCGACCAGCGAATCCCTGAGCACGCCATTCACATGCTGCACCGCGTGCAGCACGCCTCTGCCCAGGTAACGCTTTGAATCGCCATCCCGCAGCTCGACCGCCTCGCGCGTGCCCGTGGAGGCGCCGGAGGGCACGGCTGCGCGGCCGACCGTGCCGTCGTCGAGCTCGACGTCTGCCTCCACGGTCGGGTTGCCACGGGAGTCGATGATCTCGCGTCCGCGGATGTCGACGATGCGCATCAGAGACCGCTCTCGGCGAAAGGACGCGACTTGACCGCACGATCGAGCTCGACGAGCAACGCAAGGAGTTCACGCATGCGCGGCAACGGCCAGGCATTCGGGCCGTCCGAGAGCGCTTTTTCAGGATCGGGATGCGTCTCCATGAAGACGCCGGAAACGCCGGCGGCCACGGCCGCACGGGCCAGGACCGGCACGAACTCACGCTGGCCGCCGGAGACCGTCCCCTTCCCGCCCGGGAGCTGGACTGAATGGGTCGCGTCAAACACGACCGGGGCGCCGAAACCGCGCATCACCGACAGCGAACGCATGTCGGAAACCAGGTTGTTGTAGCCGAAGCTGAAGCCGCGCTCGCAGACCATGATCGAATCGTTTCCGGTCGAACGCGCCTTCTCGATGACGTTGGACATTTCCCAGGGGCTCAGGAACTGCCCCTTCTTGATGTTCACGGGCTTGCCCTGCGAGCAGACATTGACGATGAAATTCGTCTGCCGGCACAGGAACGCTGGGGTCTGCAGCACGTCGACGACGGCCGCGACTTCGCCGAGCGGCGTGTCCTCGTGAACGTCCGTCAGGACCGGCACGCCGTGCTGGCGGCGCACCTCGGCCAGCACCTTCAGGCCCTGTTCGATGCCGGGCCCGCGAAAGGAGGTACGCGAGGAGCGGTTCGCCTTGTCGTAGGACGCCTTGAACACAAACGGGACGCCGAGCGCGACGGTAATCTCCTTGAGCTTTCCCGCAATGTCGTGGGTGAGGCCAGGACTCTCGACGACGCAGGGTCCTGCGATCAGGAACAGCGGCTGGTCGGGGCCGATCTCGGCTCCCGCAAGCTTCACGCGCTGGCCGCCCGGGGAAGCGTGCCGACCGCGTGCTCGCGGGCAGCGCGTACAAAGCTCGAGAAGAGCGGATGGCCGTCGCGCGGATTCGAGGTGAACTCCGGGTGGAACTGCACCCCGATGAACCAGGGATGCGAAGGCAGCTCGACGATCTCGACGAGGCCGTCCTCGGAGAAAGCGGAAATCGCGAGTCCCGCCTTCTGCATGCGCTCGAGATAGTTGTTGTTGAACTCGTAGCGATGCCGGTGGCGCTCGTGGATCACGTCGCGTCCGTAAGCCCTGCGGGCCAGCGTCCCGGTCAGGATTCGGGAGTCCTGGGCCCCGAGCCGCATCGTGCCGCCGAGGTCCGAACGATCGTCGCGGCGGAGGGTCTCGCCGGTCCGGTCGCGCCATTCCGTGATGAGCGCGATGACGGGGTCCGAGGCGCCGCGGTCGAACTCCGTCGAGTTCGCGCCGGGAAGCCCCAGGACGTCGCGTGCGAACTCGATGACCGCGACCTGCATGCCGAGGCAGATGCCGAGATAGGGCACGCCATGCTCGCGCGCGTAGCGGACCGCGGCGACCTTGCCCTCGATCCCGCGCTCGCCAAAGCCGCCGGGCACGAGGATCGCGTCCATGCCGGCGAGGCTTGCGACCCCGGCGCTCTCCAGGTCGGTCGACTCGACGTAATGGACCTGGACGCGCGTCCGGGTCTTGAGGCCGGCGTGTCGCAGGGCCTCGTTCAGCGAGATGTAGGAGTCGCGGATCTGGACGTACTTGCCGACCATCGCGACATTGACCGTCGCGTCGTGCTGATGGCGCGCCGCGACAACCTGCTGCCATTCACGCAGGTCGGTGGGTGGCGCGTCGATGCCGAGCTTGTCGCAGACGATGGCGTCGAGATGCTGCTCGTGCAGCAGGATGGGTATCCGGTAGATGTCATCCGCATCGACCGCCGAGATGACGGCCCGCTCCTCGACATTCGTGAAGAGCGCGATCTTCCGACGCTGTTCTTCCGGCAGCGGGTCCCGGCAACGGCACAGCAGCACGTCGGGCTGGATGCCGATCCCACGCAGCTCCTTGACCGAATGCTGCGTCGGCTTGGTCTTGATCTCGCCGGAACCGCCGACGACGGGCACGAGCGTCAAGTGGATGTACACGCAGCTGCCACGGCCCTGCTCCACGCCAATCTGGCGGATCGCCTCCAGAAAGGGCAGCGACTCGATGTCGCCCACCGTGCCGCCGATTTCGACCATGCAGACGTCGGCGTCGCCGGCGCCAAGGCGGATGCTGCGTATGATTTCGTCCGTGATGTGCGGGATGACCTGGACGGTCGCGCCGAGATAGTCGCCGCGCCGCTCTCGCGCGATCACCCGTTCGTAGATGCGGCCGGTCGTGAAGTTGCTGTTGCGCCCGGTCGTGGTGCGGACGAAGCGCTCGTAGTGCCCGAGGTCAAGGTCGGTTTCGGTTCCGTCCTCCGTGACAAAGACCTCCCCGTGCTGGAACGGGCTCATCGTGCCCGGGTCCACATTGATATAGGGATCGAGCTTGACCATGCGGACCTTCAGCCCGCGGCCCTCGAGAATCGCGCCCAGGCTGGCCGAGGCGAGGCCTTTCCCCAGCGAGGACACCACGCCACCGGTCACGAACACGAATCGAGTCATCGGAATCCCCGCCGTCGGCCGAAACGACGGGAATTCAGTCTAGTTGAGCGCGGCGGGAGGTGCCAGCGGAAATGTGAACTGTTTCACGCGCGAGCCGACATAAGCAGTCCCGCTGACCGCCCATTACGCCGTTCGTCGCCACCGCGCGAGCGCCCGTCGGAACGGCCATTTTTGCGGCTGTGGCGCTCTTTATGATGCAAGCCATGAAAAGAGCCCAGGCCGGATTCACGCTGCTCGAATTGATGCTGGTCGTGGCGATCGGGAGCATCCTGCTCGCCATCGCCGTGCCCGCCATGGGCAACTTCATCCGGAATTCGCGCATCACCGGTGCCGCCAACGACGTCATGGCGGCCCTGCATTTCACGCGCTCGGAAGCGATCAAGCGACGCCTGCCCGTCACGCTGTGCACCAGCACGAGCGCCGTCACCGACCCCAACCCGACCTGCGCCGCCTCCGCCTTCCTGACCGGCTGGATTTCATTCGTCGACACGAACCAGAGCGGCCAGCGCGATGCCGGCGAGGTCGTGTTGTTGCAGCACGAGGCCATGAACAACCAGATTACGGCACGCTCGTCGGTCAACCCGTTCCGGGTCACCTACCTGCTGAATGGCTTCGCCCTCAACCCCAATGCGGCCCAGCTGGTGCTGTGCGACGAGCGCGGCAACGCGCCGACCGCCGGCGAACTTTCCTCCGCCCGCGGCATCCTGGTGTCGGTCACCGGACGGGCCGGTGTCACGCGGGATGCAGCCGAGGTCCAGAATCTCGTCGATGCGATCGGCGTCGATGTCGGCGGCTGCGTGGCGAGCTAGGCCATGGAAACGCGCATGAACGCTCAAGCATTCCGCCGCCCCGCGCAGTCGGGCTTCACGATGGTCGAGGTGCTGGTCGCCCTCGTCGTGCTCGCGATTGGCCTGCTCGGCATCGCGGCGCTCTACCTCAACAGCCTCCAGTCCGGCCGCACGGCGATCTATCGCACGGAGGCCGTCACGCTCGCGGCCGATCTCGCGGATCGAATCCGCATGAATCGCACGGCCCAGGCCGCCTACGGCTCGCTATACACGGACAACCCGGCGGTAGTGCCTGCCTGCTCTACGACCGGCGGCTGCACGGATGCGGAGCTCGCTGCAACTGACCTGTCGACCTGGAAGGCCACGATCGGCCAGCTCCTGCCCAATGGCCAGGGCCAGGTCGCCGTAACCCTCCCCGTCGCGACGGGCGAGCCGACGAACTACGTGGTCACGGTGCGCTGGGCCGAGGTCGGCGAAGCCGCACCGGTGACCTTCCAGATCGGGTTTGCATCATGAAGACTCTCCACCAGACGGAACTGCAAGGGCAGCGGGGCTTCAGCCTCGTGGAACTGATGGTCGCGATGGCCATCGGGACTTTCCTGCTGGCCGGCGCCATCACCGTATTTGGCAAGACCCGCGACCTGTACCGGACCAACGACGACGCCGCCCGCCTGCAGGAGACGGCGCGCTATGCAATGAGCACGCTCGAAGCGGACCTGCGCATGGCGAACTTCTGGGGCCTGATGAGCCGTGCGGACCTCATTGAAAATGGCCCGGAGCTCGACCTCGCGAACCCACCTGCCGTGGATCCGACTTACTCGCTGCCGGCCGAACTCACCGGCTACGCGGGCACGATCAACCAGTGCGGCGCCATGTGGGCGGTCAAGCTTCCGGCGTACGTCGAAGCGACCGATTCCTACACGCTCGGCTGTGGCGCATTCGGTGCGGGGGCCGTCGCGGGCGCGGACACGCTGACCATCCGCCGGGTTTCCACCAACCTCATCGCGGCCGGCGCGTTGGGCGCGAGTGCAGGCCAGATCAAGCTCCAGACCAGCCGCGTACAGGGCAGCCTGTTCTCGAGCGCGACGATCCCCGGGGGTTACCTGTCTCCGCTTTCGGAGACACGCGCGCTGGTGGTCAACGGCTACTACGTGGACCAGGACTCCGACGAGCGCGCGGGCACGCCCTCGCTGCGCCGTAAGCAACTCGACGTCGCGGGCGGGGCGCCGGCGATTACGGACCTGCAGATCGTGCCTGGCGTCGAGGACCTCCAGGTCGAGCTCGGCGCGGACTTCGACGGGGACCAGAACGCCGATTACTTCGTGCAGCCGAACACGGCGATTCCCGCCGGCGACCAGATTGTCGCCGTGCGCGTGTGGCTCCTGGTGCGCGCGGAACAGCAGGAGACCGGGTTCATCGACGGCCGCACTTACACCTATGCGAGCCGTGTCGGCGCGGCCGCTTACACGCCCGGGGATTCGTTCCGCCGGGTTCTCGTCAGCAAGACGATTGCGCTCAGGAATACACGGCGATGAATGGCAAGACCCCGGAATTCGGCCGGCAGCAGGGCGCGGCGCTCGTCATCGGCCTGATCCTGCTCCTCGTCCTGACGATCCTCGCAGTGTCCGGCGTCTTCACGTCGACCATGGAATTGCGCATGGTCCGGAACACCCAGAGCCAGGAACGCGCTTTCCAGGCCGCCGAAGTCGGGATCGAGGACGCGCTGGCCAATCCGGTCCTCAGCACGAGCACCGTGTTCAACCAGCCCTTCATCAACGTGCCGAACTCGGCCCCGGACCAGTATTCGTACCAGATGCAGTTCGTCGGTGAGGCCCCGCTCGGCACCGGCATGACGGGCTTCAGCATCGGCACGGCATTCGAAACCTATCACTTCCAGGTGGATTCGACCGGAAGCGGTCCTGACAGCGCGGCCGCGCAGCATACGCAGAGTTTCTATGTCGTCGGCCCGGGCACCTGACAACCGCGGAGAGCGTGACATGAACCATTTCCAGCGTCCCAGCATCAATCGGTCGGCGGCCCCGGGCCACCGGCGCCGCGCCGCATGGCTTGTGGGCGCCATGGCCGCGCTCGCCACGGCAGCCGCAGGCGCCGTGCTGCCGCTCAAGTCGATCGAGGAATGCCTCGAGTCGGGTACCAGCCTCGTCAGGCTCCCCGGAGTCCCCGGCGGCAGCCTGTCCGCCAGCGAGTGCCGGGGCTGCCCTTCCGTGCGCCTGAACTTCGACGCGCGCACCCGCTACTACATCGGCAAGGAACCGGTCAGCTACGCGCGCCTGCGCGAGCAGGCGGCCAACGGCGACCTGCGGCTCGACCTGTTCTACGACCCGAAGACCCGGAACCTGACCCGCCTGCGCCTGGTCGCGGTCGGCAAAGCCAAGTGAGTGCACTGACATGAAACAGACAGTCACGCGTTTCCTTCATTTCGCCGGCGCGGCCGTGCTGACGGCACTCGCCTGCGCGGCCTCGGCCGACGACACCGAGATCTTCACCGGGGCCGGCAACGCGGTCACGGCCCAGAAACCGAACATCCTGTTCATCATCGACACCTCGGGCAGCATGAGCACCGACGTCGTGACCCAGGTGCCGTTCAACCCGGCCACGACCTACGGCGGCAGCTGCGACCCGACCCTGCTGTACTTCGCCGACGGAACGGATGCCAATAACATCCCGAAATGCAACAACGCCAATTCCTTCCCGCTCGCGGCTTTCAAATGCGCGGCGGGAGCGTCTTCAATGGCGACGGGCGGTTATTACGTCGCAGACCGTGCCGCGCGCTGGCGCGGCAACGGTCCCCGCTGGCGCAGTGTCAATGCCAACAACAACACGACCGACTGGGTCGAGTGTCGGGCAGACGCGGGTGTCCACGGCGACGGCGTCAACGTTACGAAATTGTGGGCCGCCGACGTAGGCAACGGCCCCTGGACTGCGAATGCGGCCCAGGCGATCGGCTGGAACCAGAACGGCGCCGACCAGAGTTATGTGTTCTATTCGGCGAACTACCTGAACTGGATCAATGGCAGTGGCTCGATCGTGCAGACGCGCCTGCAGATCGTGCAGAGCGTCGCCAAGAGCACCATTGACCAGCTCACTGCGGCAAACAACGTCAATATCGGCCTGATGCGCTTCAGCAACAACACAAACAATGGTTGCGACAACACGGCCACTGCCGAAGGCGGCATGGTGCTGCGGGAGATCAACGACGTCGCGACCAACGCGGCGCTGATGAAAGCGGACATCGATGCGCTCAACGCCGACGGTTGCACGCCGCTGTCGGAATCCATGTTCGAGGCCTACCGCTACCTGAGCGGCGGGGCCGTCAACTACGGTATCAACTCGCGCAAGTTTCCCGGCACGGGCGGCCAGCAACCGAGCATCCCGAGCTCGCGCGTGACGGGAAACCAGAGCCAGTACAAGAGCCCGCTGCTCGAGTCCTGCCAGAAGAACTTCATCGTGCTGCTGACGGACGGTCTGCCGACTGCGGACAACTCTGCCAACACCAACATCCAGAACCTGATCGGGCGCAACTGCACGGGCAGCGGCGACGGCAAGTGCCTGGAGGAAATTGCCCAGTACATGTACGAGAACGACCTGCGTCCCACCCTCGCGGGCCTGCAGAATGTCACGACTTACACGATCGGCTTCGGCCCTGAAGTCACCGGCTCGACCACGCTGAGGAACACCGCGGCGGGCGCCGGCGGCGTGTTCTACGAGGCGAGCGACACTGCGACGCTGACGACGGTGCTGACGAGCATCGTGCGCACGATCCTCGATTTCAACACGTCGTTCACGGCCCCGGCGGTGTCGGTCAACGCCTTCAACCGCACGCAGAACCTGAACGACCTGTACGTGACGGTCTTCAAGCCGACCGAGACCTACCGCTGGCCGGGCAACGTGAAGAAGTACCGCCTCGATCCGGATGGCACGATCAAGGATGCCAATGACGCGCCGGCGGTCGAAGTCACGACCGGGTTCTTCCGCACCACGGCCCAGAGTTTCTGGTCGGCCGCGGTGGACGGGGACAACGTGCAGCGCGGCGGCGCAGCCAACAAACTGCCCGCGCCGGTCGCGCGCAAGCTTTACAGCAATATCAACACCGCGCTGGCGCTGACTGCGGCCGGCAACCAGGTGACGGTCGCGAACGCGGCCATCACGACCGCGTCGCTCGGCCTCGGGGCGGCCGAGGCACCCGGGCGCGACGCGCTCATCAACTGGCTGCGCGGCGCCGACATCGATGACGAGAACGGCAATGGCAGCACGACCGACGCCCGCCTCGAGATGGGCGACCCGATGCACGGACGCCCGGCGACCGTCATCTACGGCGGCAGCGTGGCGAGTCCCGATCCGAACGACGGCGTGGTCTATGCCGTGACCAACAGCGGCTACCTGCATGCGATCAGCACCGCCGATGGCACTGAGTTGTGGAGTTTCATCCCGCAGCAGCTGCTGGCACGGGCGCGTAACCTCCACCAGAATGACGCTGTCGCGAGCCGAGTGTACGGCCTCGACGGCAACATTCGCGTGATCAAGAACGAAGTCAATGAAAATGGCGTGATCGAGCCCACGCTCGGCGAATCCGTGTGGATCTACGTCGGCATGCGCCGCGGCGGCAGCGACTACTTCGGGTTCGACGTGACCGACCGCAACGTGCCCACAATGCTGTGGAAGATCGGGCCTAACGAGGCGGGCGCGAAGCGCCTTGCCAATGCCGGCCAGAGCTGGTCCACGCCGTCCGTGGCCCGCGTCAATATCAGCGGCGCCACGCAGAACACGAGGCAGCAGGTGCTGGTGTTCGGCGGCGGTTATGACTCGGTCCAGGACAATGGCCCTTATGTGACCGATACCAGCGGCAACCAGATCTTCATGGTGGACGCCGAAAGCGGCAATGTGCTCTGGTATGCCGGTCCGTCGACGGATGCCGGCGCGGACCTCAAGCTGGCATCCATGACCCACGGCATCCCCGCGGATGTCCGCGTGTTCGACATCACCGGCGACGGCTACGCCGATCGCATGTACGCGGCGGACATGGGCGGCCGGGTCTGGCGCTTCGACATCAACAACGGCCAGACACGGCCCAACCTGGTGACCGGCGGAGTGTTCGCCTCCTTGGGCAATGCGCACCTGGGCACCCATCCGATCACGACGACACGCCGCTTCTACGATGCCCCGGACGTGTCATTCCTGACGTCGGGCGGCAAGACCTGGCTCAATCTCGCGATCGGCTCAGGATTTCGCGGCCATCCGCTGGATCTCCAGACCCAGGACCGCTTCTACAGCCTGCGGGATCACCTGCCGTTCGCGCGTCTGAGCCAAGCCCAGTACAACACCGCGACCGTGATCACCGAGGCCGATGTCAACCTGATCGACATCACCAACGACATCGCACCCGTGATTCCGCCGGGCGCGACCGGCTGGCGCCTCGACCTGAGGCGACCGTCGGCCGGCTTCACCGGCGAGAAATCGCTGTCCGAGGCGCGCACGATCCAGAGCATGATCCAGTTCTCGACCTACGAGCCGAACAACGCGTCGACGCCGCAGAGTACGTCCTGCGCGCCGGGGGTCGGCACTAACCGGCTCTACACCATCAGCGCCTTCACCGGAGCTCCGGTGTTCGACCGCGAAAACCCGACCGATCCGCCGGATTCCGTCGACGACCGCGATACCGAGCTCGCCCAGGGCGGCATCGCGCCGGAAGTCGTGTGGCTCTTCCCGAGCCCTGAGAATCCCGCCACCTGCGTGGGCGCCGAGTGCCGGCCGCCGCCGCGGTGCCTGGTCGGCCTCGAGACCTGCGGCGTCAGCATCAACCTGGCGCCGGTGCGGACCTTCTGGCGGCAGACCGGAGTGAACTGATGGCAGGGCCCGTCCGCCGCCGGCGGCCGGGCCCGCGCCGGAGCAAGCAAATGAACCTGAAGCAAAGGCAGCGCGGCTTTACCCTGATCGAACTGGTGGTCGTCATGATCATCGTCGCGATCCTCGCGGCCGTCGCCATTCCCTCCTACCGCAAGTACGTGATCCGCAGCCAGCGCTCGGACGCGAAAGACGCCTTGCTTGCGCTCGCGACCCAGCAGGAAAAGCACTACCTCCAGTGCAACACCTACGCCGCGACATTTGCCGCGGCCACCAACTGCGCGGCCGGCCAGTTGCAGGGCACCAACCTCTCCAAGAACGGCTGGTACCAGCTCACGATTCCCGCCAACAGCGCAATCGCCTTCACGGTCACGGCGACGGCAATTGCCGGCCAGAGCCAGTTTCAGGACAGCGAGTGCCGTTCCTTCACCGTGAACCAGCTCGGTACCCGCTCCGCGCTCGACGCCGGCGGCGCCGACAACACCGCCGAATGCTGGCGTTGAAGCGTCGGCCGCCCGGCTAGTAAAGCCGCGGACGGTCGTTCCAGACGGGCTTCAGCGCCGGCGAGCCCGGCTTCGCCGCGAACTCGACGTCGATCCAGAGATCCCCCACGGCCGCCAGCCGCTCGCCGACATAGACGAGCGGCAGCCGGTCGCGCATCCAGGGCACGACGCCGGACTCCTGGCACAAGTCCTTCAGGCGCTTGCGCGGCCGGCCCGGATGCGGCCGCAGGCTCTCGCCCCCACGGCGAAAACGGATTGCGGCCGTCGCGGCAAGCGATGCGGCGATTCCACCGTCCTGGCCGGCCACGAGTTCGAAGCGGCCGAGACCGGTTCCAAGGTCGAGCCCGCCGCTCACGTCTGCCGCGCCCACGGCGGGCGGATCGGGAAGGCGCGGCAAAGCGTATAGCCGCCCCCGGTAGCGCCGGATTTCCCCCTCGCCCCAGCGCAGGCAGGGCGCCGCGTCCCCGCGCGCGGCAAAAAACTCGGGCATCGCGGCGCCCAGTCTCGCCGCCGGCGGCGCGCGCAGTCCCGCCTGCCGCAGCCACCATCGCAACAGGTTGACCTGCCGGTCCCGGGACAGGCGGCCCAGCTCCTCAAGGGAGAGCCGGCCCTCGTCCACGGCCGCCGCTGCATCGGCAACGGCCAATTCCGCGAGCAGGCGTGCCGCCTCGGCGAGATGCAAGGCGCTGCGCGTGACCGTCGCGGCCGCGGCCGGCCAGCGATATCGAATGGCCGGCAGCACGCGGCTGCGCAGCCAGCCGCGATCGAAGCGCAGCGCATTGTTCATTGGGTCCTGATGCCAGGCGAGCCCCTGGTCCCGCGCGTACGCGGCGAGCTCTTCGCGCTCGACATCCAGCAGCGGTCGAACGTGCCAGCCGGCGCCCAGGCGGGCGCGCGATGGCATCGCCGCGAGACCCGCGACGCCGGCGCCGCGCAGGAGCTGGATCAGTACCGTTTCGAGCTGGTCGTCCTGGTGGTGGGCGGTCAACAGCCACTCGCCAGGCGCCAGATGACGGGAAAGCGCGGCATAGCGCGACTCGCGGGCCGCCGCCTCGAGACTCTCGCCTTTCGGTGGAACGAGGCCGAGCGAAAGGACATCCATTGAAATGCCGAGGACGCCGCAGGCCGCGCGACAGGCCGCAGCCCAGCCGGCCGACTCCGCCTGCAATCCATGGTCCACGTGTACGGCCCGAAGCGGGATTCGATCCTGCGCGGCAACTGCGGACGTGGCATGCAGCAGAACCGTGGAATCGAGTCCGCCGGAAAGGGCGACGCAGAACCGCGCCTGGCGCCACGCGGGATCGATCGCCGAAAGCGCCGCGGCCAGGCGCTCTGCGCCGAAGTGCACTTCAGGCTCCGCCAAAGACCCCGAATCCGCGCAGTCGGCGCCGGCGTTCCTCGAGCAGCCGGTCGCCGGGCATCTCCGACAGCCCGGCAAGCTGTCGCGCCAGCGTTTCGCGCAGCCGTTCCGCCATGGTCTGGGGTTCGCGGTGCGCGCCCCCAAGCGGTTCGGGAATCACTTCGTCGATCAGGTCGAGCCCGGAGAGCCGCCCCGCCGTGATGCCCATCGCTTCCGCGGCCAGTTCGCGCCGGTCGGCGCTCTTCCAGAGGATGGATGCGCAGCCTTCGGGCGAAATCACCGAATAGACGCTGTACTCCAGCATCAGCAGCCGGTCGCAGACGCCGATCGCAAGCGCGCCGCCCGAGCCGCCCTCGCCGATCACGCAACTCACGATCGGCACCGCGAGCCGCGACATGTCGAACAGGTTGCGCGCAATCGCCTCGCTCTGGTTGCGCTCCTCGGAGCCGACGCCGGGATAAGCGCCCGGCGTGTCGATCAGCGTGATGAGCGGCAGCCCGAATCGCTCCGCGGTCAGCATGAGCCGTCGCGCCTTGCGATAGCCCTCGGGCTTTGGCATGCCGTAGTTGCGTCGCACGCGTTCCTTGGTATCGCGTCCTTTCTGCTGGCCGATCAGCATGACCGGCCTGCCATCCAGGCGCGCCACGCCGCCGACGATCGACTGGTCATCCGCATACATCCGGTCGCCGTGGAGCTCCTGGAACTCGGCGAACAGCTGCGGGATGTAGTCGAGCGTGTACGGCCGCTGCGGATGCCGGGCGAGCTGCGTGATCTGCCAGGGCGTCAGGCTCGCGAAGATGCTGCTGGTCAGCGTGCGAGCCTTGGCGCGGAGCTTCTCGATTTCGTCGGCCGTACTAAGGTCCGAATCCTCTGCGAGGAAGCGTAACTCCTCGATTTTCGCCTCGAGCTCGGCGATCGGCTGTTCGAAGTCAAGGAACTGGAGCGGCATGCCGTCAGTATAGTGGGATCAATCGGCCCTCGACCCGTAGCCCAGACGGATGCCGTCGCGGCCGACGAGCTGTGCCAGCGCCTCCAGCAGCGACTTGTCCGGTTTCACCGACCAGTCCTCGCCGAGGGCGAGCGTTCCGCGTGCTTCCCCGCCGATATAGTGGACGGCGACGGCGCAGCGCCCACCGCGCCCGGCGCGCAGGATCTCCTCTAGCCTGGCGAGCAGGCGGCCGTCTCCGCCGCCCGCCGGCAGTCGAATGAGCAGGCGCCGCGCTTCGCGCTCGCGCAACTCATCGATCGGGGTGAGCTTCCTCGCATTGATGCGCCAGTCGTCGATGAATTCGTCATATCGCAGCTGTCCCTCGACCACCAGGATCGCATCGCGCGCGATCACTGCGCGGTGTTGCTGCCACACGTCGTCGAACAGGCTCACCTCAATTCGCGCGCTGCGGTCGTCGAGCACCAGCGTCATGCGGGAACCGCGCCGGCGCATCTCGAGCACGAGACCCGCGACCGTGACGTTACGGCCGCCCCCGAAGCCGCGCGCATCGGCAGCGGGCCGCGGGCCGCCGAGGTCCACGATGCGCACTGGCGCCACCTGCCGCAGTTCCTGTTCGTATTCGGCGATCGGATGGCCGGACAGGAACAGCCCGAGCGTTTCTCGCTCGCCCTGGAGCCGCTGCGACTCGCTCCATTCGGCCACCTGAGGAAACTCGATGGCCGGCGGCAGGTCTCCCGGGGAAGGTTCCGCAAGGCCGCCGAAGAGGTCGTCCTGTCCCGCGGCGAATGCGCGCGTGCGCTGCTCCCCGAGCTGGATGGCCGCCGGCAGCGCCGCGGCAAGCGAGGCCCGTGTGCGACCGAATCCGTCGAAGCAGCCGGCCTTGAGCATCGCCTCGAGGGTGCGCTTGCCCGCGAGCCGCAGGTCCACGCGGCGGCAGAGGTCCACGAGGTCGCGAAACCCGCCCCCGCGCCCGCGCTCGCCGACGATCGCCTCCACCGCGCCCTCGCCCACGCCCTTGATCGCGCCGAGGCCGTAACGGATCGTGCCAGGCCCGGCGACCGTGAATGCGAAGTTCGATTCGTTGACGTCCGGCGCCAGCACCTCGAGTCCAATGCCGGCGCATTCATCGATGAAAGACACGACCTTGTCCGTGTGCTCCATGTCGCAGGACAGCACGGCCGCCATGAAAGCCTCGGGATAATGGGCCTTGAGCCAGGCCGTCTGGTAGGCCAGCAGCGCGTAGGCGACCGAGTGCGACTTGTTGAAGCCGTAACCCGCGAACTTCTCAATCAGGTCAAAAATGTAACCGGCCCGTCCGGCCGGCACGCCCCGCACGACCGCGCCGTCCACGAACACCGAGCGCTGTGTCGCCATCTCCTCGGGCTTCTTCTTTCCCATGGCACGGCGCAGGAGGTCCGCGCCGCCCAGCGTATAGCCGGAGAGTGTCTGGGCGATCTGCATGACCTGTTCCTGGTACAGGATCACGCCGTAAGTCGGCTTCAGGATTTCGGCGAGCGCCGGGTGCAGGTAGTCGATGGTCGCCGCGCCGCGGCCGTGCTTGCGTGCGATGAAGTCGTCCACCATGCCGGACTGCAGCGGGCCCGGCCGGAACAGCGCGACGAGCGCCACGATATCGTCAAACCGGTCGGGCTGGAGCCGCCGCACGAGGTCGGTGATCCCGCGCGACTCGAGCTGAAAAATGGCCGTCGTGCGGCCGGATCTCAGGAGCTTGTAGGTTTCCGCATCATCGAGGGGCAGCCGCGCGAGGTCGAGCGGCGCCTCTCCGGCCGCGAGCCGCTTTGTGTTGATGAGGCGCACGGCCCAGTCGATGATCGTGAGTGTCCGCAATCCCAGGAAGTCGAACTTGACGAGCCCGACCTGCTCGACGTCGTCCTTGTCGAACTGGGTCACCACGCTGCCGCCGCCCGCTTCGCAATAGAGGGCCGTGAAGTCCGTCAGCGGCGATGGCGCGATGACGACGCCGCCTGCATGGGTGCCTGCATTCCGCGTCAACCCCTCGAGCCGTTTCGCGAGATCGATGAGGTCGCGAACTTCGTCCTCGGAGCCATAACGGCGCGCGAGCTCGGGCTCCTTCTCGAGCGCGTCGGCAAGCGTGATGCCGAGTTCGAAGGGAATGAGCTTGGCGACGCCGTCCACGAAACCGTAAGGAAGGCCCAGCACCCGGCCGACGTCGCGCACGACTGCCCGTGCAGCGAGAGAGCCGAACGTGATGATCTGCGAGACCCGGTCGCGCCCGTAGCGGTCGGCGACATAGTCAATGACGCGATCGCGCCGCGACATGCAGAAATCGATGTCGAAGTCCGGCAGCGACACGCGTTCAGGGTTCAGGAATCGTTCGAACAGCAGGTCGTGCCGGATCGGGTCGACGTCGGTGATGCCGAGCGCCCATGCAACGAGCGAGCCCGCGCCCGAGCCGCGGCCCGGACCGACCGGGATTTCCCGCTCGCGTGCCCAGCAGATGAAATCGGCGACGACGAGGAAATAGCCCTCGAAGCCCATGCCCAGGATCACGTCGAGCTCGGCTTCCAGCCGCGCGCGGTAGCGATCGGCGTCCCCGGACGCGGCGCCAATGCGGCGGGCAAGTCCCTCCGTCGCAAGGCGGCGAAGATGGTCCGGGGCGCGGGTGCCATCCGGGACGTCGTACGCCGGCAGGAAAACCCCGCCCTGCGCAAGCGGCAGCGAGCAGCGACGCGCAATCTCGACGCTGTTCTCGATCGCCTCAGGCAGGTCATGGAAGAGCGCCGCCATTTCGGCGGGCGTCTTCAGGTGCTGTTCCGGCGTGTACGGGCGCGGCCGGCCGGGATCGTCGAGGCGATAGCCGCCGTGGATGCAGATGCGCGCCTCGTGTGCCTCGAATTCGTCCCGTGTCAGGAACCGCACGTCATTCGTGGCGACGACTGCTGCGGGCCGCGTGGCGACGAGGGCAAGTACGCCCGCGATATGTTCCTCCTCGCCCGCTCGCCCCGTGCGCTGGATTTCGAGGTAGTACCGGTCGCCGAAGAGCGCCTGCCAGCGGGCGAGAAGCGCCCCGGTCTCCGCCACGCGGCCCGCGAGCAGCGCCCGGCCGACGTCGCCCTGCAGCGCGCCGGAAAGCGCGATCAGTCCCTCGGTCGAGGCAGGGTCCAGCCATTCGCGCGCGATCAACGGGCGGCCGCGGACCTGTCCTTCAATATAGCTGCGTGACACCAGCCTTGTGAGATTGCGGAATCCCGCCGCGTCCTGGGCAAGCAGCGTGAGGAGCGCCGGTTCGCCGCGCTCGCTGCCGTCGGCGACCCACAGGTCTGCGCCGATCACCGGCTTGATGCCCCGCTTTTCCGCCTCGCGATGGAACTTGACCATCGCGAAGAGGTTGGCGTGATCCGTCAGGGCCACTGCCGGCATGCCGGCCTCAGCGACCGTCCGCATCAGCGCCGGCACGCGGACGATGCCGTCCACGAGCGAATATTCCGTGTGCAGCCGCAGGTGGACGAAGGTCGGGCGGCCGGTGCGGGCCTCGCTCGATGGCATGCGCCGATCTTACCGTTTCAGCGGCGCAAAGCTCCGGCGGTGGAGCCGGCAGGGGCCGATCTGCGCCAGGCGCGCCAGGTGGTCCACCGTCGCATAGCCCTTGTGGCGCTCAAAACCATAGCCGGGAAATACGCCTGCGACGCGGGTCATCCAGCCGTCACGGCTCGTCTTTGCGAGAATCGAGGCTGCGCTGATCTCGCGGATGTGCGCGTCGCCCCGGATGATTGCCTCCATGTCGCATGGGAGCCCCAGCATGTTCCCGTCCGGGCAGCGGTCGCCATCGACGCAGACGCGCACCGGCATGACCGCGAGCCCGAGCAACGCGCGCCGCATGGCGAGCAGGCTTGCCTGCAGGATGTTGAGCACGTCGATTTCGCGGGCATCAACCCAGCCGATGGCCCAGGCCATCGATCGGGCCTGGATTTGCTCGGCCAGCCGTTCGCGCGCGGCGCTCCCGAGCGCCTTGGAATCGGCGATGCCCGCAATCGGTCTATGCGGATCGAGGATGACCGCGGCGGCGACCACGGGCCCGGCGAGTGGTCCCCGGCCCGCCTCGTCCACGCCCGCCGTGAGTCCACCCGCGAGGCGCGGCCGTGGTGCCCGCAGGCCGTTCACGGGGCAGTCTCCCGGGCGAGCGCGAGGATCGCGCTGGCCGCCTGCTCGCTGGCGCCCAGCCGGAGATCCCTGTGGATGGCCGCAAACAGGGTTTGCAGCTCCGTAATCGCCAGGGGTTCGTCAAGCCACCATCCGATTTCGCGGCCAAGGCGCTCCGGTGTCACTTCGCCTTGGGAGAGTTCAGGGACGACGAGCCGGCCGGCGAGCAGGTTAGGCTGCGCGAAATAGGGCGCCCTCATGAGCCCGAGGCTCCGCAATGCAAAGGCCGTCAGCGCGCCGACCCGGTATGCGACGACCATCGGCCGCTTGCACAACAGGGTCTCGAGCGACGCCGTGCCCGAGGCGACCAGCGCGACGTCCGCCGCAGTCAATGCGGCCTGTGTCCGCCCTTCGACGATCATCACGGCAACGCCGGGCGCATGGCAGGCGAGCGCCGCCTCGAACGCCTCGCGGGTCCGCGCACCCGCGAGTGCGGCGACGAATCGCAGCGCCGGCCGGCGCGCCGCGAGCCAGGCGACTGCGCCCGCGAAATCCGCCGCCAGCCGTGATACTTCGCCCGCGCGGCTGCCAGGCAATACCGCGACTACGCGGTCCTCGCCGGCGAGGCCAAGCGCACGCCTGGCCGCCGCCGCATCCGGCACCAGCGGCAACTGGTCCGCCAGCGGATGGCCGACGAAGATTGAGCGCAGGCCGACCGCCTCGTAAACGCTGCGCTCGAACGGGAGCAGGCAGAGCACGAGGTCGAGAAATCGCGACATACGCGCCGCGCGGCCTGGACGCCAGGCCCAGACTTGCGGGCTCACGTACTGGACGGTGCGGATCCCCGCCGCATGCAGCGCGGGCGCGATGCCGAGATTGAATTCCGGCGCGTCAATGCCGACGAACACGTCCGGCCTCAGTGCGAGCATCGCGCGACGGATGGACCCGCGCAGCCTGAGAAGCCGCGGCAGGTGGTGCAGCACCTCGAACAGTCCCATGACGGCGAGTTCTTCTGAGTCCGCGAGCCTTTCACAGCCCAGCGCCTTCATGCGCGGGCCGGCGACGCCGACGAAGCGCGCCCCCGGCATCCGCGCGCGAATCGCCTCGATCAGTGCCGCGCCCAGGTTGTCTCCTGAGGACTCGCCAGCCGCGAGGCCGATCGTCAACGGACGCGCTGCGTCCATCAGCGGATGATGCTGCGTTCGCTGGCGTCTAGGAAGTCAACGAACGGTTTCAGTTCCGGCTGTGACGGCACGAGCACGCGAATCTGCTCAGCGGCCTCGGCCAGCTTGAGGCCGGACCGGTACAACACCCGGTAGGCGCTCTTGATGTTCGTGATCTGTGACGCTTCGAATCCGCGGCGCTTGAGGCCCTCGCTGTTGACGCCCTTCGGCTCGGCCGGCGAGCCCGCGACCAGGAGGTAGGGCGGCACGTCGCGAGTGACGGCGGCATTGTTGGCGAGGAAGGAATGGGCGCCCACTTTGCAGAACTGATGAATGCCCGCGTAGCCCGAAAGGATCACCCAGTCGCCGAGCTCGACATGCCCGGCAAGTGCGGTGCAGTTGGACATGACGCAGTGGCTGCCGACGATGCAGTCGTGCGCGACGTGCGAATAGGCCATGAACAGGCAGTCATCTGCGATCTTCGTCTCGCCGAGCCCGCCGGCCGTGCCGCGGTTGATCGAGCAGAATTCCCGGAACACGTTGCGGTCACCGACAGTCAGCCGGGTTGGCTCGCCCGCGTACTTGCGATCCTGCGGCGCATCGCCGATCGAGGCAAACTGGAACACCCGGTTGTCGCGGCCGAGCGTTGTCGGTCCCATGACGACGGCATGCGGCGCGATCCGGCTGCCCGCGCCGATCGCGACGCCGGGGCCAATCACCGCAAAGGGACCGACCTCGACGCCATCGGCAATCTCGGCGTCGGGGGCAATGACCGCCCTCGCGTCGATCAAGGCTGGACCTCCGGCGCGACCATCATGGTGGCAGATGCGACGACCTGGCCGTCGACTTCGGCCACGGTCTCGAATTTCCAGATGCCGCGGATCGCCCTTTCGAGCGTCGCCTTGAGTACGAGGCGGTCGCCGGGCTCGACCGGGCGCCGGAAGCGGGCCCTGTCGATGCCGACGAAATAGAAGCGGGAGTTCTCGTCGGGCACCACGCCCGCGGTCTTGAAGGCGAGGATGCCCGCGGCCTGCGCCAGCGCCTCCAGGATCATGACGCCAGGCATGACGGGACGGCCCGGAAAATGCCCGGGGAAAAAAGGCTCGTTAACCGTCACGTTCTTGATGGCCTCTATGCGCTTGCCGGGCACGCACTCGATGACGCAGTCGACCAGCAGGAAGGGGAATCGGTGCGGCAACTGCGCGAGCACCTCGCGGATATTCATCGAAAAGCCTTCGCTCATCGCTCGCCTCCCTTCCCGCCGGGCCCTGGCTTCGCGCCGTGACGGCGCGACTCGAGCCGGCGCAGCCGCGCGACGGTACGGCGCCACCGCGCCGTCTCAATGGCGGGAATACCGGAGGAATAGACGCCCGGCCCCGGGAGCGAATGCGAAACCATCGAAAAGCCGGTCACGGCCACGTCGTCGCCGATCTCGAGATGTCCCACGATGCCCACTGCACCCCCGATCATGCAGCGGCTTCCGATGATCGAGCTGCCGGAAATGCCGACGCAGCCCGCGATCACGGTGTGCGCCCCGATGCGGCAGTTATGGCCGACCTGCACCTGGTTGTCCAGCTTGACGCCATCGCCGATGACCGTGTCCTCGATCGTGCCGCGGTCAATCGTCGTGTTGGCGCCGACCTCTACGTCATCGCCGATGCGCAGGCTGCCGAGTTGCGGTACTTTCACGTAGCCGTCGTCGTCGGGCGCGAAGCCGAAGCCCTCGCTGCCGACGACCGCGCCCGGCTTGAACTCGCAGCGCGCGCCGATCGTGACGCCATGGCAGACCGTCGCACCGGCGTGGAGCCGGCAATCGTCGCCGAGGCGAGCGTCCTGCCCGATCACGCAATTCGGGCCGATCGAACAACGTTCGCCGATCACGGCCCCCGCGCAGACGACGGCATTTGGGCCGATCCACGCCGAGTCGGGGACCCGGGCGGTCGGCGCGACTTGCGCGCCCGGTGCCCTGCCGGCAACGACGGCCGCGGGCGGATGCAGGCCCGCCGCAATGCGGGCGTAGCTCGCGTAGGGTCGCGGGCTGATGAGCGCGGCGACCGGGCATTCCGCCGCGAGTTCCCGCGGCAACACGACCGCGGTCGCACGCGTCGTTGCCAACGCCTTTCGGTATTTCGCGCCGGTGCAGAAAGTGAGCTTGCCCGGCATCGCGGCGCCAAGCGCCGCCACGCCGTCGACCGACTGGCCGGGATCGCCGGCGAGCTCGAGCCCGTAGCGGACCGCGATTTCGCCGAGCGTCATCGCCATCGCCGCGCTCCCCTCGCGACGGCCCGCGCTCAGGGCTTGGGCGGTGTCGCGGCGGCCGGCGCCTTGGACTTGATGGCGGCCACGACCTGCGGCGTGATGTCTATTCCATCCGCAGCGAACAGCACGCCCTCGCTGACGATCAGCTGGTAGCCGTTCGCGCGGGCATAGGTCTGCACTTCCTGGAGCAGCGCCCGCTGCATCTTGCCAACTTCCTCGTTGCGGCGGAGGTTCAGGTCCTCCTGCAGCTCGTTGAAACGGCGTTTCACGTTGAGGTCGAGGTCGCGCACTTCGCGCTCGGAGCGGAGACGGTCCGCCTCCGACATCACGGCCGCCTCTTTCTGCAGCTTGTCCTGCTTCTCCTGGAGCGACTTCTGCTGCGCCGCGACGTCACGCTGGCGAGGCAGGAACTCATTCTCAAGCGCTGCCTGCGCCGCCTTCGCCTGCGGCGATTCCTCGAGCAGGCGGCCGAAATTGACGTAGCCGATCTTGAGGGCCTGGGCCTCGACGGCGGGCGCCGCCATGAGGACAGCGCCGGCGATCAGCGCGCAGGAAATAAAGTGCCTGGTCATGTGTGTCATCTTGCCTCGACTCTCAGAATGCGGACCCGATCGTGAACTGGAAGCGCTCGACCTGGTCCGGATAGCGGATGCCGTCGCCCTTGAACTCGTTGAGCGGAATGCCGTAGCTGAACCGGAATATGCCCAGCGGCGCAAACCACTGTACGGCCACGCCGGCGGACCGCCTCAACTCATTGTAATCGAACTTGTAGTCGACCGGCGTGCGGCCGTCCCGGCCGACGAAGCGGATGCTCGTGCCCTGCGAGAACACGTTGCCGATATCGAAGAATGCGCTGATTCGCGTGCTCGCGCGCCATTTTTCGGGCACCGGGAACAGTAGCTCGGCCCGGCCGACCACCTTCAGGTTGCCGCCGTAGGGATTGCCGAAACCGTCCTTGGGGCCGAGGCGGCTTTCCGTGAAGCCGCGGACCGAATCCGGCCCGCCCGCGAAGAACTGCCGATAGGGGGGAAGCGAGGTCGTGTCCTTGCCGAGCGCGTCGCCGTATGCGAGCTGGGAGGACAGCGCGACGGTCCATTGTTTCCAGAGCGGGAGCAGCTGCAGGTAGTCGTAGCGGACCGTGTAGTAGTCGACCTCGCTGCCCGGCGCCGCGACCGCGAGGCTCAACGAGTGCTGCAGGCCGCGATCCGCGAAAATCGCACGGTTACGGCTGTCGTAGTACCAGCTGCCTACCAGCTCGAAGGTATTGAACTTGGTGCCGAATAGCCGGGTTGTGACGGTTGTCGGGTCGTCGCCCGGGTTGACCGGCGGCACCTCGCGCACGATCTCCTTGACGTAGGGATTGCCGTTGTTCTTCACCCACTGCACCGCCTCGGGGGCGCTGTTCGCCGGGTTGACGATCAGGTCAGAAACCTGTGCGACGACGCCGAATCGCAGCCCCTGATATTCGGTGATCGGGTATCCGTACTCCAGCGTCCCGGACATCGTGGTCGTGGAGAAGTCCGACGCGGCCGAGACGAATTGCGTGACGTCGCGGTACTGCAGCGCGACGGTCCGCGATACCCCGTCGATGTTCGTGTACGGGTCGGTGTGCGAGAGGCTGTACTGCTGCGAATAGCGGCCCGTGACCAGCTCGAGGGCCACGCGCTCGCCGGAGCCCATGAAGTTCGAGTGCACAAAGCTGCCATTCAGAAGGAAAGACTGCGACTCGGAGTAGCCGATGCCACCGCTGAACTGGCCCGGCAGTCCCTCCTTCACGTCGAAATCCACGTCGACGAGGTCCGGTGTCCCGGCCACCGGCGTCGTCTCGAAATCGACTTTCTCGATGTAGGGGAGCCGCTGGAGCCGCTCCTTCGAGCGTTCGAGCAGCTGGTTCGACAGGTACGAGCCCTCCATCTGCCGCATTTCGCGGCGCAGCACGTCGTCGTTGATGGCGCTCGTATTGATGAAATTGATGCGGCGCACGTAGGCACGGTTCCCCGCGTCGACGAAGAAGGTGAGGTCGATGGTCTTCGTGTCCTCATGCGCCGCCGGCACCGGGTCGATCTTCGCGAACGCATAGCCCTCGACGCCCAGCCTGAACGAGATCAGCTCCTGTGACTGCGTGATCAGCTTGCGCGAGTAGGTCTGGCCCGGCTTGACCAGGAGCAGCCGCTGAAGATCAGCCTCGGGCACCTTCATCGTGCCTGCCATCTTGACTTCACCGACCTTGTAGACCTCGCCCTCGTGCAGGTTCATGGTAATGAAGATGTCGTCCATCTCCGGTGCGATGGCGACCTGGGTCGACTCGACGGCGAAGTTGGCGTAGCCACGGTCCTGGTAATAGGACTGCAGCTTCTCGATGTCGCCCTGCAGGGACTCGCGCGAGTAGCGATCGTCCTGCTTGTACCAGGACAGCCAGTGCGGCGTGCGCAGTTCGAACTGGTCCAGCAGTTCCTTGTCATCGTAGACCGTGTTACCGACCAGGTTGATCTGGCGGATTCGCGCGCGCTTGCCCTCGACGACGTCGATCTTGATTCGGACCTTGTTGCCGGGCACTTCCTCGACCTTCGGGTCGATGCGGACCGCGTACTTGCCGCGGCTGAAGTACTGGTCGGTCAGGTAGCTGCGCACTTCTTCGAGCACCGAGCGGTCGAAGGTCTTGCCGGTCGCGAGGCCAACGCTGCGCAGCGACTTCTGCAGGTCCTCGGTCTTGATGTCCTTGTTGCCCGAGATCTCGAAGCTTTCGATCGAGGGGCGCTCCCGGACCACGACGACCAGCGTCGCGCCGTCGCGCCTGAGCTCGATGTCGCTGAAGAACCCGGTGCCAAACAGCGCGCGGATGGCTTCCTGGACACGCCGCTCGTCGAGGAGATCGCCGATGTTGACCGGCAGGTAGTTGTACACCGTGCCTTCGGAAATACGCTGTAGTCCCTCGACGCGAATGTCGCCGACGGTGAACGGCTCCATGGACTGCGCGTGCGCCGCGCAGGCCATGGCCATCAGGATTCCCAGGATCAGCCCTCGCCGCATGTTGCCGTTCCGCCTCGCGCCTTCAGCCGAAGAGCCGTGTAATGTCGTTGTAGAACGCGAAGCCCATGAGCACCACCAACATTGCGATGCCGACCTTCTGCCCGAAGACCTGCACTTTCATCGAAAGCGGGGCGCCTTTCACCATCTCGACGAGCTGGAACGCGACCTGGCCGCCGTCCAGCACCGGAACCGGCAGCAGATTCAACACGGCGAGCGAAATCGAGACGAGCGCCAGGAAAGCGAGATAGTAGGTGAAGCCCTCGGTCGCCGTCAGGCCGGCATACCGGGCAATGTTGATCGGGCCGGAGATGTTCTTGGCCGACACGTCACCCGTCACCATCCGCCACAGGAAACGCACGGTCAGCGCGCTCTTGTCCCAGGTCTCGCGGACCGCTGGACCGATGGCCGCAAGCGGGCCATAGCGCTCGATCGTCTGCATGGACTGCGGGAATCCGCCGCCGTCCCCGAGCGACGCGCCGAGCCCGATCTTGCCGACCGTGCTGCCGTCCTCGACGATGGATTTCGGCACCAGATCGATGCTGAGCCGCCGGCCGTCGCGAAGCACCGTAAGGCGCGTCGGCTGGCCGGGACGTGAACGGATCAGATCGACGAATTTGGCGTAGTCGTCGATGGAAGCCCCGTCAACCTCGAGCACCTGGTCGCCGAGGGCCAGGCCCGCGACGGCAGCCGGAAAGTCCGGCGTCAACTCGCCGACGACGACCGGTTGCGGCGGATACCAGAACGAGAATCCGAGCCCATGCAGCAGGATTCCCGGTTCAGTCAGCCCGCGCCGCTCATTCTCCGGCACGCGGATGGTGAGCCGGCGAGTGGCACCGCCCTCGCCCCGTACCTCGACCGGTACCGAACCCCCTTCCACGACCCCTTCGAGTATCGCGAGCACGGCGGCCTGGCGCGTCGGGGTCGACAGGCCGTCCACACGGGTGATCTCGTCAAGGGACCTGAGGTCGGCGTGGGCCACGATGGAATCGGGAGTGACATCGCCGATCACCGGCTTGAGGCCAGGCACGCCCTGCATGAAAAGGATCCAGTACGCCAGGACCGCGAACAGGAAGTTCGCGCCGGGCCCGGCCAGCAGCACGGCAATGCGCGATAGCGGGGGGCGCCGATTGAACGCGCGATGCGCCTCGCCCGGCGGCACGGGTCCGTCGCGCTCGTCCAGCAGGCGCACGTAGCCGCCGAGGGGAAGCGCGGCGAGCACGTATTCCACCTGGTCTGCGTCGCGGCTGACCCGCCGGGCGATCGGCTTCCCGAAGCCAAGCGAGAAACGCAGCACCTTGAATCCAAGCCTGCGCGCGACCCAGTAGTGGCCGAACTCGTGCACGGTGACGAGGATGCCGATGGCGACCACGAACGCCGCCAGGGAAACCAGGATGCCGGCGCTCATGCGCCCGCCGCCTGCCGCGTATCCAGCACGGCAAGCGCACACTCGCGCGCCCAGGCGTCTGCCGCGAGCGCATCGTCGAGGCTTCGCACCGGTCCCGCCTCGTGCTGTTGCAACACGCTTTCAATGACTCCCGCGATGCTCGCAAAGTTCAGCCGCCGGCCAAGAAACGCGGCGACCGCGACTTCATTGGCCGCGTTCATCACGGCGGGGGCCGTGCCTCCCGTCCGGGCTGCGGCCTGTGCGATGGAGAGGCATGGAAACCTTTCTAAATCAGGGGCTTCAAACGATAACTTCGCAATCTGGACGAGGTCAAGTCCGGCAGCGCCGGAGGCGATGCGCTCGGGCCAGCCAAGCGCATGGGCGATCGGCACGCGCATGTCCGGCTGGCTGAGCTCGGCGAGCACGGAACCGTCGGCAAATTCGACCAGCGCATGCACGATGCTCTGCGGATGAATAACGACGCGGACGGCCTCGTGCGGTACCGCGAACAGGTGACAGGCTTCGATGAGCTCGAGGCCCTTGTTCATCAGGGTCGCGGAATCCACGGAAATCTTGGGACCCATGCGCCAGTTCGGGTGCGCCACGGCCTGCTCCGGCGTCACGGCCGCAAGCTCTTCACGGCGAGTCCGCAGGAACGGGCCACCGGATGCCGTCAGCACGATGCGCGCGACACCCGCCGGTGGCGTGCCGGGCGCACCTCCCACCGGCAGGCACTGGAAAATCGCGTTGTGTTCGCTATCGATCGGGAGGATGCGCGCCCCGCTGCGGCCTGCAGCATCGAGCAGGAGCGGTCCCGCAAGCACCAGCGCCTCCTTGTTCGCGAGCAGGAGCTGCTTGCCCGCCGCCGCGGCCGCGAGCGTCGACACCAGCCCCACGGCGCCCACGATGGCCGCCATGACGACATCGGCCTCTGCAAGTGTCGCGACCGTCGAAAGCGCGTCCAGGCCCGCGAGCACCCGCGTCGGGAGGCCGGCGGATGCAACGCGCTGCGCGAGTTTCGCGGCGGCGGCGCGATCCACGAGTGCCGCGCAGTCCGGCCTGAAGCGCTCGCACTGCGCGAACAGCGCTTCATGGTTTGAATGCGCCGCCAGCGCGACGATGCGAAAGCGATCTGGATGGCGGGCGACGACGTCGAGCGTGGACTCGCCGATGCTTCCCGTCGATCCGAGTACGGCGACGCCTTTCATGCGACGAGTCCCAGCCAGCCGAGTCCGAGCGCGAGCAGCGGCACGGAGGACGTCAGGCTGTCAATGCGGTCGAGCATCCCGCCATGGCCCGGCAGCAGGTTGCCGCTGTCCTTGAGCCCGCACTGACGCTTGAACATGCTTTCGAGCAGGTCGCCGACGACCGAGACGAGCACTGCCGCGACGCACAGCGACAGGAATGCGACGGCCGGCAGGCCGAACCAGGCGCGTCCTGCAAGCGCCACCAGGAGGCCCGCCATGAGGCCGCCGAGCACGCCCTCCCAGGTCTTGTTCGGGCTCACGGTCGGCGCCAGCCGCATTCGACCAAAACTCCGGCCGGCGAAGTAAGCACCGATATCTGCCGCCCAGGCCAGTAGCAACACGAAAACGACCAGTTCACGGCCGTGTCCCTGCTGCAGGTAAAGTCGCGCGAGCGCGAGCCAGGTCGGCACGAGGGCCCAGAGTCCGGCGATTGCCGCCAGCCCGACGGCGCGGAAGCCGGGCGCGAACGCCACCCAGCCGAACAGCGGAATCCACCCGAGCATCGTGAGCCCCATCGCGCGCCCGAAATCGGCGGGTGTCGCGGTTGCATACCAGAGTGCCGCCATGGCCGCCGCGCAGGTCGCGACATAACCCGCTCGTGCAGCGGATGACGCTATCCCCGCGAGCTGTGACCATTCCCAGGCGCCAACCAGGATCAGTGCGGCGAGTGCAATCAGCGCCAGGTTGCGCGGCAGCACGATCAGCACGAGCGCGAGCACCGCGATGACTCCGACGGCCGTCAGGATGCGCTGGCCCAGCATCAGCCTGCGCCCGCCCGGCCCGCTACGCGGCCAAAGCGCCTTTCCCGCCCGCTGAAATCTGCCAGCGCTGCGGCATAGCAGCCAGCATCGAAATCGGGCCACAGGGTGTCCGTGAACCACAGCTCGGTATAGGCGAGGTCCCAAAGCAGGAAATTGCTCAAGCGCCGCTCGCCGCCGGTGCGAATGAAGAGGTCCGGCGCCGGTCGCCCCGCCGTCTCGAGACAGGCGGCGAGGGCCTCTTCGTCCACGGCCGAGACGGGACGCCTGCCTTCTGCGACCTCGGCGGCAAGCCGGCGCGCGGCCTGGGCGATGTCCCAGCGCCCGCCATAGGCGACCGCGACCACGAGGTCGAGACGGTCCCGTCCGGCCGTCTTGTCTTCAGCCGACCTCATGCGCTCCATGAGCGCCGGCGCAAGCCGCGACCGGTCGCCAACAAAGCGAATGCGGACCCCATTGGCGTCGAGCTCGGCCACCTCGCGGTCGAGCGATTCGAGGAAGAGCTGCATGAGCACGCCGACCTCGTTGGCGGGACGCTTCCAGTTCTCGCTCGAGAACGCGAACAGCGTGAGCGCGGCGACGCCGTGCCGGACGGATTCCTCGATGGTCGTGCGCACGGCACCCACGCCGGCGCGGTGCCCCGCGGCCCGCGGCAGCAAGCGCTGCTCGGCCCAGCGGCCGTTGCCGTCCATGATCACGGCGACGTGGCGAGGCACCGGGCCGGCGCCGGCGGATTGCGGGGCGGCGATAGGCATCTCAGACCTGCAACAACTCTTTCTCTTTCTCGGCCAGCACCCCGTCGATTTCGTGCACGTGCCGGTCGGTGAGCTTCTGGATCTCCTCCTGGGCGCGGCGGTCGTCGTCCTCCGAGATCATCTTTTCCTTCAGCATCTCCTTCAGCTCGTTCATGAGGTCGCGCCGCACCGCGCGCACCGCGACCCGGGCGTTCTCGGCCTCGTGCCTTGCCACCTTCGTGAGTTCCTTGCGTCGCTCCTCGGTCATCGGCGGCAGCGGCAGGCGGATCACCTGTCCCGCGGTATTCGGCGTGAGGCCGAGGTCGGATTTCAGGATCGCCTTTTCCACGGCGGACACGGCGGACTTGTCCCAGGGCGACACCACCAGCGTGCGCGAGTCCTCCACGTTGACGGTCGCGACCTGGCTGATGGGAACCTCACTGCCGTAATACTCGACCTTGATGCCGTCCAGGAGCCCGGTATTCGCGCGGCCGGTGCGCATCTTCCGGAAGTGGTCCTTGAGGAGCGCGACACATTTCGACATGCGCTGCGTCGCATCGCGGCTCATTTCATCCTGCATGATCGCCTACCCCCGCCTAAAGCCCGTTGGCCACCAGCGTGCCGACGTCCTCGCCGTCCACGATGCGCAGCAGCTCGCCCTCGTTCATCAGGTTGAAGACCCGCAGCGGCAAGGCGTTGTCGCGACACATCACGATGGCGGTTGCGTCCATCACGCCGAGCCGGTCGTCCAGCACCTTGTCGAACGAGAGCGACTTGTAGCGCTGCGCTTTCGGGTTGCGGACCGGGTCATCGTCGTAAATGCCGTTGACCTTGGTCGCCTTCAGCAACAGGTCGGCGTCGATCTCGATCGCGCGCAGCGCCGCCGCCGTGTCCGTGGTGAAGAACGGGTTGCCGGTACCGGCAGCGAAGATCACGCAGCGGCCCTTTTCCAGGTGTCGGACAGCGCGGCGGCGGATGTAGTCCTCGCAGACTTCCTGGACCCGCACCGCGGACATCACGCGGGCGTAGCTGCCGAGCGATTCGAGTGCATCCTGGAGTGCAAGGCCGTTCATGACCGTCGCCAGCATGCCCATGTGATCCGCCGTGACGCGGTCCATGCCCGCACGCGCGAGGCCTGCCCCGCGGAAGATATTGCCGCCGCCGATCACGACCGCGACCTGAATGTCGCGGGTCATGACGTCCCGGATTTCGCCCGCGATGCGCTTCAGGATCGCGGGATCGATGCCATAGTCGGCGGCGCCGAGCAATGCCTCGCCGCTGATCTTGAGCAGGATCCTCGCGAGCGGCTTCCGGGCCTGCGTATCCGCCATTTCCTACTCCTTCGCAGACCTCATTCTACGGTCAGCTCGGCTCGTCGGACTGGCCCTTGTCCCTCGCGGCTTCGACCTGGGCCATGACCTCGGCCGCGAAGTCTTCCTGTTTCCTTTCGATGCCCTCGCCGACTTCGTAGCGCAGGAAAGCCGTGACTCTCGCCTTGGCCTTGTCGAGCAGTTCACCGACGACGGTGTCAGGATCCTTCACGAAGGGCTGGCCGGTCAGGCAGATCTCCGCCAGGTACTTGCGCAACCGCCCTTCCACCATCTTGTCGACGATGGCCTGGGGCTTGCCTTCGGCAGCGGCCTGGGCCGAGAGGATCTCCCGTTCCTTCGCGACGACGTCGGCCGGCACGTCGCCCGGGGCGACGAACTGCGGACTCGCGGCAGCGACATGCATGGCGAGATCCCGGGCAAGCGTCTCGTCACCGCCCGCCAGACCGACCAGGCAGCCGATGCGCGTGCCGTGCACGTACGACCCGATCCGTTCCGGGGCCTGCAGGATGCCCGCGCGCCGCACGTCGATCTTCTCGCCGATTTTCGCAACCAGGTTGCGCCGGGTTTCATCCACCGTCGCGCCGCTGCCGAGCCTGAGCGCGGCCAGCGGTTCTGCCGCGGTTGTGCGCGCGTGCAGCGCGGCCGCCGCGACATCCGTCGCGAAAGCCTGGAACTCCGGCTGCCGCGCGACGAAGTCGGTCTCGCAGTTGACTTCGACCAGCACGGCGGAGCGGCCGTCTTCCGCCATCGCGGCGGCGATGGTGCCCTCGGCAGCGATGCGGCCGGCTTTCTTGTCGGCCTTGGCAAGGCCGGCCTTGCGCATGATCTCGGCGGCGGCATCGAGGTCGCCGCCAGTTTCGATGAGCGCCTTCTTGCATTCCATCATGCCGGCGCCCGTGCGTTCGCGGAGCGTCTTGACCGTTTCGGCGCTGATGCTCATCTCAGCCTCCGCCCTTGTCTGTCTTGCGGGCTACGGGGCGACGGCGAACGGGCGGCTTGGCCCGGCCGGCGTCCGGCACGACTTCGTCCACGACGACCTGGTCATCCGGGACGTCGACAACGACTTCGGGCGCTCCGACCGGCGGCATTGTCGCGGCCGACGAAGTCTCTGCGGTCTGGCGCGTACGGGCGGGCGCCTTGCGGCGAACATTCGCGGCCTTGCGGGCGGATCGCGGCGCGGACTTGCGGCGCGGCTGGCCTTCCTCGTCGAGCTCGACGAATTCATCCTCGCCGGCCGGCACGGCCGGAACCGCCGACTTGCCGTCGAGCACTGCGTCGGCGATGCCGGCCGCATAGAGCTGGATTGCCTTCATCGCGTCATCGTTGCCCGGCACCACGTAGTCGATCCCGTCCGGGCTGCAGTTGCTGTCCACGATGGCAACGACCGGAATGCCAAGCTTCTGCGCCTCGTGCACGGCAATCTCTTCATGTCCCACGTCCACGACGAAGAGCGCATCGGGCAGCGAGTTCATGTCCTTGATGCCGCCGAGGCTGCGCATCAGCTTGTCCATCTCGCGGCGCAGTGTCTGCGCCTCTTTCTTGTTGCGCCGTTCCAGGGCGCCGGATTCCCGCAACTCTTCGAGTTCCTGCAAGCGCTTGATCGACTGCCGGATGGTCTTGAAATTGGTGAGCATGCCGCCCAGCCATCGCTGGTTGACGTAGGGCATGCCGCAGCGGGTCGCCTCGCCCTGGATGGCGTCGCGGGCGCTGCGCTTGGTGCCTACGAACAGGACCTTGCCGCCGTCGGCGACGACGCCCTTCACGAAGCCGGCCGCGTCGTTGTACAGCGGCAGCGTTCGCTCGAGATTGATGATGTGAATCTTGTTGCGTTCGCCGAAGATGAACGGGGCCATCTTCGGGTTCCAGAAGCGGGTCTGATGACCGAAATGAACCCCCGCCTCAAGCATCTGCCTCATGGACAGGCTGGCCATGATCACTCCTTATCGGGTTAGCCCTCCGCGGACCCGCATGCGGCAACCGGTCAAGGGACCCGGCACCCCGCCGCACGTGACGGTACGCGTGTGGATTTGGTTGAGAAAAAACGCCGCGCTTTATACCATCTTTGTCCCGTTGAAACAACGTGATAGACGCTTTTCGACCACCCACGGCGGACCCAGGCCATGTTGATGCAGAGCCATTCGCGCGTATCGGTCAAATCGCCGGCCGAACAGGACGCCATGCGCCTCGCCGGGCGGCTCGCGGCCGATGTCCTCGACATGATCGGGCCGCGGATTGCACCAGGCATGACAACCGGCGAAATCGACCGGATCTGCCACGACTTCATTGTGAATACCCAGCATGCCGTCCCGGCACCGTTGAATTACAAGGGTTTTCCGAAATCGGTATGCACTTCGGTCAACCACGTGGTCTGCCACGGCATCCCGGGCGACAAGGTCCTGAAGGCCGGCGACATCCTCAACGTGGACATCACGGTCATAAAGGATGGCTTTCACGGTGACACCAGCCGGATGTTCCTGATCGGTGAGCCCTCGATCCAGGCGAAGCGCCTCTGCGAGGTCGGATTCGAGGCCATGTGGCGGGGCATCCGCACGATTCGGCCGGGGACGCGCCTGGGAGACCTCGGCCACGCCATCCAGAGCTTCGTCGAGTCCCAGGGCTATTCAGTCGTGCGCGAGTATTGCGGCCACGGTATCGGGCGCGTCTTCCATGAGGACCCGCAGGTCCTGCATTACGGCGAGCCGGGCACAGGGCTCACGCTCGAGCCGGGCATGACGTTCACGGTCGAACCGATGGTCAACGCAGGCCGCAGGCACGTGAAGCTGCTGGGCGACGGCTGGACCGTGGTCACCAAGGATCACTCGCTTTCCGCCCAGTGGGAACACACGGTGCTGGTGAGGCCCGACGGCTTTGAAGTGCTGACGCTCGGCGCAGCCGACCGCTCCACGGCCTGACCGGTGCCGAGCGGGGTGGGCATGACGGTCGGGCGCCGGGCGGCGCGCTGGGACTACCTCGAATCGCTGGCCGCGCGCCTCGACGACTGTACCGATCCGGTTGCCGACTTTCGCGCCGCGCTCGCCGACGGCGATCGCGAACTGGCACAGCGCTTCCGGTCCGAAGAGCCGGTGGATTCTCTGGTTCGCGACCGCGCTGCCCTGGTCGACGCGCTAGTCACCCAGGCCTGGCGCCTGCGCGCAGGCGGCGCCACGGAGCCGCTCGCGCTGCTCGCGGTCGGCGGCTATGGCCGCGGCGAATTGCTGCCCTGCTCCGACGTCGACGTAATGGTCCTGCTGCCGCAGGGCGAGGAACCGGCGTGGACCGAGCCGCTCGAGCGCTTCCTCACCTTCCTCTGGGACATCGGTCTCGAGACCGGCCACAGCGTTCGCACGATCGACGACTGCCGGCGCGAGGCGCTCGCCGACGTCGGCGTCGCGACGACGCTCTTCGAGGCGCGGCTCATCGCCGGTAATCCAGAACTGTTCGCCGCGATGCGCCGGGCACTCGCGCCCGACCGGCTCTGGTCCTCGCGGGATTTCTTCGACGCCAAGATTCGCGAGCAGGCGGAACGTCACCACCGGTTTCATGACACCGCCTACAACCTCGAGCCAAACGTCAAGCAGGGCCCGGGCGGGCTGCGCGACCTGCAGACGATCGGCTGGATCGCAAAGCGACACTTCGGGGCCGATTCCCTCGGGGAGCTCGCGGCGCACGGCTTCCTGGAAGCACGCGAGCTGGCCCAGTTCGAGTCCGCGCAATCCTGGCTGTGGCGGGTTCGCTTTGCGCTGCATCTCGTGAGCGGGCGCCGCGAGGACCGACTGCTGTTCGATTACCAGATCCGGCTCGCGCGGTTGTTCGGCTACGAGGATGCGACCTACACGCTCGCGGTCGAGCAGTTCATGCAGCGCTACTACCGGACCGCGATGCTCGTGAGCTGGCTCAATGAACTGCTGCTGCAGCAGTTCCGCGAGCAGGTCCTCGCCGATCGCGACGCGCCCGCACTGCCGCTGTCGGGCCATTTCCAGGAGCGCGACGAGTGCCTGGAGGCCGTGTCCGACGACGTCTTCTCACGTCATCCCTCGGCCTTGCTCGAGCTTTTCGTCGTGCTGCAGCAGAATCCGCGGCTGCGCGGGGTGCGCGCCCGGACCATCCGCCTGGTCGCAGAGCATCTCTGGCTGATCGACGAGGAATTCCGCCAGAACCCGCGCAATCACCGGCTTTTCCTCGAGATCCTGCGCGCCCCGGCCGGCGTTACTCACGAGCTGCGCCGCATGAACCTCTATGGCGTGCTCGGCCGCTACATTCCCGCTTTCGGCCGCATCGTGGGCAGGATGCAGTACGACCTGTTCCATGCCTACACGGTCGATGCCCACACGCTCTTCGTCGTCAGCAACCTGAGGCGCTTCGCGCTCGAACGATACGACCACGAGTTTCCGAAGCTGGCGCAGATCTTCCGGGCGCTGCCAAGGCCGGAGCTTGCCTACCTCGCCGCGATATTCCATGACATCGCCAAGGGCCGCGGCGGCGACCATTCCGAGCTCGGCGCCGTGGATGCCGAGGCATTCTGCCTCGAGCAGGGCCTCTCGCGTTACGACGCGCGGCTCGTCGCCTGGCTTGTGCGCCACCACCTGAAGCTCTCGGTCACGGCGCAGAAGCAGGATATTTCCGACCCGCAGGTCGTGAACGCCTTCGCCAGCGCGGTTGGCGACCAGGCGCGGCTCGACTACCTGTATGCGCTGACGGTTGCGGACGTGCGCGGAACCAACCCGAAGCTCTGGAACTCCTGGAAGGCGACGCTCTTCGACGAACTCTATGAGAGGGTCAAGCAGGCGCTGCGCCGCGGCCTCGAGTCGCCGCTCGACCGCGATCAGCTCATTGCCGAGACGCAGGCGATTGCGCGCGAGCGGCTGGCCGCAGCGGGCGTCGACACTGGCGCCGTCGGGCGGGTCTGGTCGACGCTCACGGACGCGTATTTCCTGAGGCACTCCGCGGCCGAAATTGCCTGGCACACGACGAAGCTCGCCGAACGCGACCCCAGTGATGCGAGCCCACTTGTCGCCGTCGCTGAACATCCCGGACGCGGCGGCGCGACCGTCGTGCTCGTCCACACGCGGGGCCGCCACCACGGCTTCGCGCGGGCAACGGCGGCCCTCGACCAGCAGGGCCTCAGCATCCAGGATGCGCGCATTACCCCGACCGCCGACGCCGGCAGCCTCGACAGCTACCTCGTGCTCGAGGACACGGGCCTGCCGATCACCGACCGCGAACGCATGGCCGGCATCGAGTGGCAGCTGCGCAGGGCGCTGTCGGACCGCAATGCAGCGACGCCGCTGGTCACGCGCCGCGTGCCGCGACAAGTGCGCATGTTCACCACACCGACCCAGGTCGGATTCAGCGCCGATCCGGACAAGGGCCGTACCCTGGTCGAGGTCGTGGCCGGTGACCGCCCGGGCCTGCTCTCGGAAATCGGCCAGGTCTTCTGGAACCAGAAGGTGGAGCTGCACGGCGCCAAGATCATGACCGTGGGCGAGCGCGCCGAGGATGTTTTCACGGTCACCGACGAGACCGGCCGCGCGCTCGAGGCGCCGCGTTGCCAGGCGCTCGCCGATGCCCTGACGATCGCGCTCGATGCGCGCGTGGCCGCCGCCTGAGCCCGCCGTGAACACGCGCGATCGCATCGAACAGGCATTCGAAGTCCGCGCGACGCTCGCGCCGGGCAACGCGCCTCCGGAACTGCTCGCCGCGATCGACGAATGCCTGGCGCTGCTCGGCAGCGGGCGCGCCCGCGTCGCCGAACCCGGCGGCGGCGGCTGGCGCATGAACGAATGGCTCAAGAAGGCGGTCCTGCTGCACTTTCGCACGCACGACAACGCCGTCCGCGAAGCCGGCGCCTTCCGCTTCTTCGACAAGGTCCCGCTGAAATATTCGGACTATGACGGCGCGCGTTTCCGGGCCGATGCCGCCCGCGTCGTGCCCGGCGCGATCGTGCGCGCCGGCGCCCACGTTGGTCGCGACGTCGTGCTGATGCCTTCCTTTGTCAATGTCGGTGCCTGGATTGGCGAGGGCACGATGGTCGACACCTGGGCCACGGTCGGTTCCTGCGCCCAGGTCGGCCGCAACGTGCACCTTTCGGGCGGTGTCGGCATCGGTGGCGTGCTGGAACCGCTGCAGGCCCGGCCCACGATCATCGAGGACGACTGCTTCATCGGTGCGCGCTCGGAGGTCGTCGAGGGCGCGATCGTCGAGCGTGGCGCGGTGCTCTCAATGGGCGTCTTTATCGGGGCCAGCACGCGCATCTACGACCGCGAAACGCGCGAGATCACTTACGGGCGCGTGCCCCCCGGTTCTGTCGTCGTCCCCGGCAGCCTCCCTGCTCCCGACGGGACCCATTCGCTCTACTGCGCCGTCATCGTCAAGAAAGTGGACGCCCAAACGCGCGCCAAGACCTCCATCAATGAACTGCTCCGGCCGTAACTGCAACGATCGGACAGCCTGCGCCGGCCGGGAGTCCCCTCGCTCGCTCCGCCGGAACTTTAGTCGCTCGCTCGGGGCTCCCGTCCGGCGGGCCGCCGATCGTTGCCGCCGCGTCCGACGCGCGCGAGGTGGCGGGGTTCTCGCGAGCGAACCCTTAAAGTTCTGGCAGGGTTCGCGAGCGAGAAACCCCGCCGGATCCCGCGCGCGTCGGACGCGGCCTCGGAATACGTGAGTCCAATGTCGATACTGTCACCCACCGTCGAGCTGACGAAAGAGCTGGTCGCTCGACGTTCGGTGACGCCGGATGATGCAGGCTGCCAGGAAATCCTGGTTGCGCGACTCGAACACGCGGGATTCGCGGTCGAGCGCATGCGCTTCGGCGAGGTCGACAATTTCTGGGCGCTGCGCCGAGGCGGACCGGGGCCCGTCATCTGCTTCGCGGGGCACACGGACGTGGTGCCGCCGGGCCCGCGTGAAAAGTGGCATTCGGATCCGTTCGTCCCTGCGGTCCGCGACGGCCTCCTGTTCGGGCGCGGTGCGGCCGACATGAAGAGCGGCGTCGCCGCGATGACGACCGCCGCCGAGGAATTCGTCGCAAGTCGCCCGGATTTCCCGGGTGCCATCGGCTTCGTGATCACGAGCGACGAGGAAGGCCCATCGGTCGACGGCACGCGGCGCGTCGTGGATCGACTGCGGGAACGCGGCCAGCGCGTGGAATTCTGCGTGGTCGGCGAGCCGTCGAGCCAGCAGGCCTTCGGCGACACCGTGCGCATCGGGCGTCGCGGCTCCCTGTCCGGCCGGCTGACGGTCCAGGGTATCCAGGGCCACGTCGCCTACCCGGACCGCGCCTTGAACCCCATTCACGCGGTGCTGCCCGCATTCCTGGAGCTTGCCGGACGCCGTTGGGACGAGGGCGATACACATTTTCCGCCAACCCGCTTCCAGATCAGCAATGTCCAGTCCGGCACCGGCGTGAGCAACGTGATTCCGGGCGAGCTCGGCGCGCAGTTCAACCTGCGCTGGTCACCGGCGCAGACGCTCGACGGCCTGAAGTCGGCGGTCACCGAAGTATTCAGTCGCCACGGCCTGCGCCATTCGATCGAATGGCTCGAGGCCTCCTTGCCTTACTACACCGCGCCCGGAACGTTGACCGGGCTCGTCGCCGGCTCGGTGGAACGGATCGCAGGCACGCAGCCCGAGCTCTCGACCGGCGGTGGGACGTCGGACGGGCGCTTCTTTGGCGCGCTTGGTGCCGAAGTGGTTGAGTTCGGCCTGCTCAACCGGACAATTCACAAAGTCGACGAATGCTGTGCGATCGAAGACATCGACCGGCTGCACCGCGTATTCGCGGAAATCCTCAGGCGGCTCTTTTCAGATTGAACCAGAGCCCGCCCGCGGTCAGCAGGACCGCGAGGATCAGCACCCAGGCGGGCATCGACAGGCCCAGCAAGGACCAGTCCACCCTGGCGCACTCGCCGCCGGCCTTGAACACTTTCAGGATCACGTCGGTCACCGGGAACAAGTCCAGCATGAATGCGAGATCGGCGCCGCAGGCAGGCACCGAGCCTTCCGGCTGAAGTTGAATCCAGAGATGCCGGCCCGATGTCGCGATCGTCGCGAGGCCCGCGAGGCCGATCAGGGCCGCGAACAGGATGGCGCGGCCGCCCGTGCGCGAGAACAGCGCCGCCAGCAGGAAAGCGATGCCGAGTGCCGCCAGCGTGATGCGCTGGAAGATGCACAAGTGGCAGGGCACCAGGTCCATGCCGTACTGCGCATAAAACGCGAATCCAAGTGCCGTGGCGCAGGCTCCGGCTCCGAGCCAGTTGGCCTGGCGCCGCGTCGGCATCAGGCCCCCTTGCGCTCGCGCTCGAAGTCGCGGATCTGGCGTTCCGCATCGTCGAGTGAGAGATGGCGGATGTCCTTGCCGTGCACCATGTAGACCGTGTACTCGCAGATATTCTTGGCGTGGTCGCCGATGCGCTCGAGCGCGCGGACTACCCACATGACCTCAAGTGCGCGGCGGATCGAGCGCGGGTCTTCCATCATGAACGTGATGTTCTGGCGCTGGACCGCCTCGTACTCCTCGTCCACTTTGCGGTCGCGGCGCGCGACCTCGAATGCTTCCTTGGTATCCAGGCGGGCAAACGCATGCAGGGCGTCGTGCAGCATCTCGGTGACGAGGCGGCCGAGGTGACGGATCTCCCGGTAATTGTCGGCAGGCTTTTCCATGCCCGCAAGGCGCGCTGCGATGTAGCCGACTTTCTCCACCTCGTCGCCGATCCGCTCGAGGTCGGTGATCGTCTTGATAATCGCGACCATCACGCGAAGATCCGATGCGGTCGGCTGGCGAGTCGCAATGATGCGGCCGCACTCCTCGTCGATCTCCACTTCCATCTGGTTCACTTGGTAATCTTCGCGTGCCACCTCCTCGCCAAGCGCGCTGTTGCCGTCGACGAGCGCCGTCACCGCGCGCTGGAGCTGCTGCTCCACGAAGCCCCCCATGTGCATGACGCGTGCGCTCACGCGCTCCATGTCCTCATTGAAGCGACGCGATATGTGTTGACCGAGATCCGCGGATTCCATGAAACGACTCCTGTCGGCTGCCGACGGCTCCGACCCTGCCATCATATCAATGCTGTGTTTCCCTCGTGGGCACCCCGCGCGCGGCGGCGGCATGTCGCACGTCCGCGCCGCTCACCAGGAACACGACGTGCTCGGCCACGTTTTTCGCGTGGTCGCCGATTCGCTCGAGGCTCTTCAGCGCAAACACCGTGTCGAAAATCGGCCGCAGCAGGCGCGTGCGCTCCATGGCGACCGTCATGAGCCGCCGCAGCGCCGCAGCGAACTCCTCGTCGATCTCGCGGTCGAGGCGCGCCACCTCGTGCGCCACCAACGCATCGCCGCGGTCGAGCGCGTCGACCGCGACCCGCATCGACTCCGAGGCCAGCTCGGCCATGTGGAGGAGTGTCCGGTGCATGACCCGCGACGGCCCTCCGGTCGCGTGCCCCGCGCTCGCCAGGGCGAAGCGCGCAATCTTCTTCGACTCGTCGCCGGCGCGCTCGAGGTCGGTGACCGCACGCGAGATGGCGAGCACCATCCTGAGGTCGCTCGCGACCGGCGCGCGCTGCGCTAGCAGGGTGAAGCTTTCGGCCTCGATCTCGGTCTGCCAGGCGTTGATCTGCAGCTCGCGGCGCAGCACGAGTTCGGCGGCTTCGCGGTCGGATTCCAGCAACGCCCGCACCGCGGTCTCCACCTGGTCCGCGACCAGCGCGCCCATGGCGTGCGCGCGCACGCGCAGTTCATTCAGGGCGCTGTCGTAGGCCTTGAAGGTATGCCCCACGCTTCCCCCGTTCATACTGGCACCAGCAGCACTTTCATCGACAAATCAACCCCTAGACGCAATGCGCGACCATATTGCAACCGTGTTTCAGTCCCGTGACGCCCTGACGACAGGCGTCCCGCGCGCCGCCACGCGGCGTGCGGGAAAGTGCGCGGTGAACGCCGAACCCCGCCCCTCCTCGCTGTCGATCTCGAGCCGCCCGCCGTGGCGCTGCAGGCTGTGCTTCACGATCGAGAGCCCGAGCCCGGAGCCGCCCTTGGCCCGCGCGCGCGCGCGATCCACGCGGTAAAAGCGTTCCGTGAGCCGCGGCAGGTGCTCGGGTGCGATGCCGATGCCGGTGTCGCGCACCATGAGCTGCGCTCCGCCGGACTCACGGGCCCACCGGATCGTGATCGTGCCCCCGGCCGGCGTGTACTTGGCGGCGTTCGAGATCAAGTTGGATGCGATGGAGTGCATCTCACTCTCGCTGCCGCGCAGCAGACAGTCATCATCGATGTCGACTTCGAATCGCGGCGTCTCGCCGGCGGATACCCGCGCCTCGCGGGCCAGGCGCTCGAGCAGCGCCGGCACGTCCACCGGAGACATGGGCGCCTCGTCCCCGCTCGACTCCAGCCGCGAGAGTTCGAGCAGGTCCTCGACAATCTCCCGCATGCGCAACGCCTGGCGGCGCATGTCGGCGATCGGCTCGCGCCACACCGGCCCGACGCCCTCGTCCTCTGCCAGTTCCTCGAGATACCCCGAGACCACCGTGAGCGGCGAACGCAGCTCATGCGAGGCGTTCGCGACGAAGTCCTTGCGCATCTGCTCGAGCCGCACTTCGCGAGTGACGTCGCGTACCAGCATCAGGAACTGGTTGCCCGCGGGGATGACGAACAACGCCAGCCAGATTTCCCCGCTTTGTATGCGGATGACGACGCCGCGGGCGAAGCCGGGCCGCTGCAGGTAATTCACGAAGTCCGGGTCGCGGACAAGGTTTGCGATCGGGATGCCGACATCCACCTTGCGGCGCAAGCCGAGCAGATCGGCCGCCGTGCGGTTGAACCAGAGGATCTCGCGATGCTCAGACAGCAGCACGACGCCGTCGGGCAGCGCCGCGCTCAGGCGGCGAAACTCGCGGAACTGCTGCGTGACGCGGCGCTTGTGAAATTGCTTGCGGCGATAGATCCGGTTGATGATGGCGATGACGTCGCCCCAGACGCCGCCGATATCCGGCGGGTCCTCCTGGGCCCGGTGCCTGAGCCATCGCTGCAGGCGGAACAGGTTGACAAACTGCCAGGCGAGGACACTGCCCAGCACCACCGTGAGCCAAGTCGCCATGCGGCCCGTAAACAGTCCCAGCAGCACCGCAGTCGCGATTGCCACCGCCAGGCGAACGAGCGCAAATGACCACGCCGACCACATGGCTCAGTCCCGCTGCACTGAAAAACGGTAGCCGGCGCCGCGCACGGTCTGCACGAATCGGTCAAAACCGCTCGACTCGAGCGACTTGCGCAATCGCCGGATGTGAACGTCGACCGTGCGTTCCTCGACATAGACGTTGCCGCCCCAGACGCGGTCCAGGAGTTGGCTCCGCGAATAGACACGGTCCGGATGCGTCATCAGGAAAGCCAGCAGGCGGTACTCCGTCGGCCCGAGCGGGATCGTCCTGCCGTTTGCCGCCACGCGATGCCCAGCCTGGTCGAGCGTGAGACCCTCGGCGTCCACCCGCTCGGAGTCACCCGCGGGAGCGCTCCGGCGCAGCACGGCCTGGATCCGCGCGATCAGCTCGCGAGCCGAGAACGGCTTTGTCAGGTAGTCGTCGGCGCCGGTCTCGAGGCCTGCGACCTTGTCCGCCTCCTCCGCCCGCGCTGTCAGCATCATGATCGGAATGTCGCGCGTGTTGCTGTCGCGGCGCAGCGCACGGATCAGTTCGAGCCCGCTCATGTCGGGCAGCATCCAGTCGACCAGGATCAGGTCCGGCCTGCGATCGCCGATGCTCGCGAGCGCCGACTGGCTGTGTTCCGCGAGCGCAACATCGCAGCCAGCGCGACGCAGCCCGAACGCGATCAGGTCGCGAATCGGCTGCTCGTCCTCAACGACAAGGATTCGGGTGTCCGCCATGCGTATGCGGTCAGACTGCCGACTCATTATTTAGGAATTATGACATCAGGCGGTTCAGCGCCTGTGTACGACATCGTTGCGCAGGTAAACGGGCAGGCCGCGCGCGGCCGCCAGCCCCTGCCCGGCCGCCAGGTCTGCGGCCGCCATTCCGAGCATGTCCCGGGCCCGCGGCAGGAGGCTGCCGTCTGCGCCGGCGAACGCTCCGGCGACACGCGCCGCGATGCCGGGATATGCGGCAAATCCGGAGCCTGCGCCATTCCAGCGTGCGCCGCTCGGAGGCGACACTTCATCGGGATCTGACAGACGCTCCTCGGTGACGACGGCCGGCACGCCATCGGCGCAGTCGAAAGCCGCCCAATAGACCTGGCCCATGCGCGCATCCAGGCAGGCAAGTATCCGCGCCGCGCCGGTCGCGCGCGCCGCGCCGGCGGCGAGCGTTGCCAGATTGCTGACAGGCAGTACCGGCCGTCCACTCCCGGCCGCAAGTCCCTGCGCGATCCCCGCGGCGATGCGAAGTCCCGTGAAACTGCCGGGTCCGCGCCCGAAAGCAATCCCATCGAGTGCCCGCACCGTCAGGCCGGCCTGTCGCAGCAGCTCGTCCGCCATCGGCAGCAGCCGCTCGGCGTGACCGCGACCGATCACTTCGAAGCGTTCCAGGATTTCATCGTCCAGCAGGAGCGCGGCCGAGCAGGCCTCGGTCGCCGCATCGATCGCGAGCAGCTTCATGCCTCGAGCGCCGCGGGCACGGAGAGGCCCGCGCGGGCAATCCGGCGCCGGAGAAACGATGCCGCTTCGTCAACATCCATCACGACCGGCGCAGGCGGCAACGACGACAGGAAGAGGCCGCCATAGCCTCGGGTCCTGAGCCGCGGGTCGCAGAGGACCACGACACCGAAATCTTCGCGATCGCGGATCAGCCGGCCGAAGCCCTGCTTCAGCGCCAGCACGGCCTGCGGCAGCTGGAATTCCCGGAAAGGATTCCCGCCGCGGCGGCGGATCCCTTCGAGCCTCGCCTTGAGCAGCGGGTCCTCGGGGGCCGCGAAAGGCAGCTTGTCGATCACGACGAGCGCGAGCGCATGGCCGCGCACGTCCACGCCCTCCCAGAAGCTCGCCGTGCCGAGCAGGACGGCGTTGCCGAGCTCGCGAAAGCGGCCTAGCAGCGATTCGCGCGGCGCCTCGCCCTGCACCAGCATCGGAAATCGCTCGCGAAAGCCGGGCCTCGCCTCGAGCATCGCGGCGGCTTCGCCGAGCGCGCGGTGGCTGGTGAACAGGAGGAAGCTGCGTCCGCCGGCGGCCGCGATGAGCGGCATCGCGACCTCGAGTACGCGCGTCGTGTAGTCGCCGCTCGACGGATCCGGCATGCCCTGCGGCAGGTAAATCAGCGCCTGGCTCTCGAAATCGAAAGGACTCTCGATACGGACGGCTTGCGCCGACGGCGCGCCAATGCGGCCGAGGAAATGCGAGAAATCCTCGCCGACCGCCAGAGTTGCCGATGTGAAGATCCAGGCGCCGCCCTGGGCGCGCATCAGTTCTCCGAGCCGCGTCGCAACCTCGAACGGCGTGAATGCGAGGGTGAATCCGCCCTTGCCCGGTTCGATCCAGCGCATGCCCGCGTCCGGGCCGGCATCGACGATGGTCTCCAGAGTGCCCGCGAGTTTTTCGGCGCGCCGCGCGCAATGTCGAAGTCCCGGATCTTCCGGGTCCGCCGCTGCGAGTTCCTCCCCGGCCCGCCCGAGCGCCTCGCGTACCTGCTCGAGCGCGGCCAGGAAGTCTCCCGGTAGTGCGGCCCATTCAATGCGCCCGCCGCCGCGCGCGATCGCAGCCGTGGCCTCGGCGAGGGCGCCTTCGAGCGCCGCGACGCGCTCTCGAGCCGCCGTGTCCGCAAGCCCGAGTCGCGAGCATTCCGCGAGTGCGTCGCGCGCAAAAAGCCCGGCCTGGCGCGCCGAGAACTCACGCCCGAAGAACTGTGCGGCGATTTCCGGCACCTGGTGCGCTTCGTCGAGGATCACGGCTTCGGTGCCGGGCAGCAGTTCGCCGAATCCCTCGTCCTTCATCGCGAGATCGGCGAGCAGCAGGTGATGATTGACCACGACGATGTCCGCGGCCTGTGCCTCGCGCCTCGCCGCAACGACGTGGCAACGCGCGTAACTCGGGCAGGCGCTCCCCAGGCAGTTCTCGCGCGTCGAGGTGACGGCCGCCCGGACCGGATCCGTATCACGCAGGCTGCGAACCTCAGACAGGTCGCCGGTGGTGGTTTCGCGGGACCACCGACGGATTCGGGCCAGCATGCGGGCGTTCGGGGGGCGGATGCCTGGCAGTTGCGGCATTGTTTCCGCAAGCTCGAGCCGATGCAGGCACAGGTAATTCGCTCGACCCTTGAGCAGGGCGACGCGCACCGGTCGGCCGAGCGCCTGTGCAACGGTCGGCAGGTCGCGATTGAAGAGCTGGTCCTGGAGCGTGCGCGTACCGGTCGAGATGATCGCCTGGCGGCCGGAAAGCAATGCCGGGACGAGATAGGCGAAGGTCTTGCCGGTCCCGGTCCCGGCCTCGATGGCGAGCGTGCCGCGGGCCGCCAGAGTCTCGCCGACCCAGTCGGCCATGAGCTGCTGCTCGCGGCGCGACTCGAAGTTATCGATCGCCCGCGCCAGCGGTCCGTTCGGGCCGAGCAGACGGCCGTATTCGCCGCCCCCGCTCACGGGCCTCGCGCGCGGGCAATGTAGGCGTCGACCTGTTTATCGAGCACCGGCAGCGTCACGCCGCCCTGCCCCAGGACCGCGTCGTGGAACTCGCGCACGTCGAACCGCGCACCGAGTTCGCGTTCGGCTCGGTGGCGCAGCGCCTTGATCTCGAGCTCGCCGGTCTTGTAAGCGAGCGCCTGCCCGGGCCAGGCGATGTAGCGGTCGACTTCCGTGCGGATCTCGTGCTCGGACAGCGCGGTGTTCTGCGTCATGTAATCGAGCGCCTGTTGCCGCGACCAGCCGAAGGCATGCATCCCGGTGTCGACGACGAGCCGGCAGGCGCGCCACATTTCGTAAGTGAGGCGGCCAAAGCGCTCATACGGCGTGTGATAGACGCCCATCTCGGTGCCGAGGTACTCGGAATAGAGCCCCCAGCCCTCGCCGAACGCATGCGGGTAGAAATTGCGACGGAACATCGGCACGTTTTCGAGCTCGCGCGCGAGCGACCCCTGCGTGTGATGGCCGGGCGCCGCCTCGTGCAGCGTCAGTGCGGGCAATACGTAGAGCGGCCGGTTTTCGAGCGAATAGGTATTGACCCAGTATTCGCCGGCAGCACCGATCGGGCCCGGATTGTAACGACCGGCGGTGTAGTTGGGTGCGAGCGCCGCCGGCACCGGCTTCACCGTGTACGGCATCCGCGGGATGCGACCGAAGAAATCGGGCATGCGCCCGTCGATTTCGCGCGTGATCCAGGCCGCGTGCCAGAGCAGCTGCTCCGGCGTCGTCGCATAGAACTGCGGGTCCGTCCGGAGAAAAGTGAGGAAATCCGCGAAGCTGCCCTTGAAACCGACCTCCCGCACGATGGCTTCCATTTCTCCCCGGATGCGCTTGACTTCGGCGAGGCCGGTCTCGTGGACCTGCATCGGGGTCGCATCCGGCAACGTCGTGAAGTAGCGCACGAGATCCGCGTAGTAGGCCTCGCCGTCCGGCAGCGCGCTGGCCGCGATCGACTGGCGTGCGCGCGGCCGGTACTCGTTCTCGAAAAAAGCCTGGAACTCGGCGTAGGCCGGGATCACCCGGTCCCTGATCGCGGCGCGGCCCTCGGCCTCGAGCTGCGCCCGGTCCGGCTCGGGGACACCCGACGGGAAGTGGGCGAAGGGAATCCAGAAAGGCGAGTCTTCCGGCTTTGCGTATTGCGCCCCGGCGATCACGCTCGAGATGCCAGGCACGATCGCGGCCGGGAGCACGAATCCCTCCGTGATGCCCTGGCGCATGTTGGCGATGTTCTCGCGGAAATAACGCGGTACGTCATTGAGTCGCGCCACGTAGTTCTCATAGTCCCGGGTCGTTCGTGGCGCCTGCTGGCCATAAAGCAGCAGCAGGTCGGCATAGAAGCCGCTGTCGCTATTGAGCGGGGCGCGCCACTCCCGGTATTGCGCGAGTTCAATACGCTGCGACACCATGAAGTCGAAGAGGTCGTAGCTGACCGCGTCGAAGTCGGCGAGCGCCGCGCGATCGATTTGCCGCAGTTGCTGGAGGAATCCCCGATCCGTCTCGAGCCGGCGCGCCTGCTCGGCCGGCGTCACCGAAGGCAGCCGATCGTCGTAGTCATGGATGCCGTCGTTCGTCGCCTGGAGCGGGTCTTCCCGCCAGGTGAAGGCACGCTCGTCGGCGAACAGCTGGTCGAGCTTCGCCTTCGCCCCGGCGAGCTCCGCCGCATGCGCCGCCGAAACCCCGAAGACGAGCATCAGGCAGTTCACGAATACCTTCATCGCCGATTCTCCAGTCCGCTGACAGACGATTCCGGCAGTCTCCGGGCATTTCCTTGCGAGATCAACGGGTTTCGCGCGAGCGGATGCGCCAATTCAGTCGGTTCGCCAGTCGCCTGTTAATATCCGGACTGATTCCGACGAGGCTCTGATGGCTACCGCACCCGACCGCTCGGCCGCGCCCACTCATGCACCCCAGTCCCTCAGGCATTGGGTGCTCGAAGTTGCCGCCCACACCCGCCCGGACCAGATCCACTGGTGCGACGGATCCGAAGCTGAATACCGCGAGCTGATCCGGCAGATGATCGCGGCCGACGACCTCATCAAGCTCAACGAACAGTCGTTCCCCGGCTGTTACCTGCACCGCTCGAGCCCTTCCGACGTCGCGCGTGTGGAGCATCTCACCTTCGTCTGCACAGAGAATAAGGATGACGCCGGCCCGAACAACCACTGGATGGCACCGGCCGAAGCGCGGCAGCGAATGAGCGAGCTGTTTGCGGGCTGCATGCGCGGCCGGACAATGTTCGTGATTCCCTACTGCATGGGACCGATCGACTCGCCTTACTCGCGCTGCGGCGTCGAGATCACGGACAGCGCCTACGTCGCGGCCAACATGAAGCTGATGACGCGGATGGGCGCTGCCGCACTCGCCCGGATCAGTCGCGACGGCGTCTTCGTGCGCGGGCTGCATTCGATCGGCGAGCTCGACCCGGATCGGCGATTCATCATGCATTTCCCGGAATCGCTCGAGATCCAGAGCTTCGGTTCGGGTTACGGCGGCAACGCGCTGCTTGGCAAGAAGTGCCATGCGCTGCGCATCGCGAGCTGGCAGGCTCGGGACGAAGGCTGGCTCGCCGAGCACATGTTGATTGTCGGCGTCGAAAATCCGGCGGGCGAGACACACTATCTCGCCTGCGCCTTCCCATCTGCCTGCGGCAAGACCAACCTCGCCATGCTGATCCCGCCGGCGACCATGCCGGGCTGGAAGGTCTGGACGGTCGGCGACGACATCGCCTGGCTGCATCCGGGCCCGGACGGACGGCTGTGGGCGATCAATCCGGAGGCTGGTTATTTCGGTGTCGTGCCGGGCACGAACGCGAAGACCAATCGCCACGCTTACGAGATGATCCGCCACGACACGATCTTCACCAATGTGGGCCTCACGGCGGACAACGAGCCCTGGTGGGAGGGGCTCGATGAAGGCAAGCCCGCGCTCGACTGGCAGGGACGGCGATTCGATCCCGAGCGAGGGCCCGCCGCGCATCCGAACTCGCGCTTCACGGTGTCGGCGAAACAGAACCCGAGCTACTCGCCGAAGGCTGATGCGCCTGCCGGCGTACCCATCACGGCGCTCGTGTTCGGCGGACGCCGACGCGCCCTCGCCCCGCTGGTCTTCCAGGCGCGTGACTGGCCGCACGGCGTACTTATCGGTGCAGGCATGGCCTCGGAAACCACCGCGGCTGCGACGGGCGAAGTCGGCGTCGTGCGCCGCGACCCCATGGCGATGAAGCCCTTCGCGGGCTACAACTTCGGTGACTACTGGAGCCACTGGCTGTCGATGGCCGGGCGGCTCAAGCGTCCGCCCGGCATCTTCCACGTCAACTGGTTCCGCCGCGACGCGGCAGGCCGCTTCCTGTGGCCGGGTTACGGCGAGAACCTGCGCGTGCTCGCCTGGATCATCGCGCGCTGCACCGGCGGCGCGAATGCCACCGAAACGCCGATCGGCGCCGTGCCGGCACGCGATGCGCTGGACTTCTCGGGCCTCAAGCTCGAGGCGGCTACGATCGACGAACTGCTGGCCGTGGACCCTGCGGCATGGCGCCAGGAAGCGGACGAGATCAGCACGTATCTCGAAAGTTACGGTTCCCACCTGCCGGCCGGGTTGCGGGAAGAGATCTCGGGGCTCAAGAAACGGTTGGCGGCGTCCTGACCCGGCGCAGGCTGAATCAGGACGACTCGCCCGGCGACAGGACGGGCCCGTCCTCGCAGAAGTACTCGACCGTGTGATACGACTGCGGCTCGGGCACGCGGCCGAGGCCGATGACTCCCTGCCCCTTGAGCGGAATGGCGTCGCGGCGCACGAAGGCGTCATCACCGCTCTGGCTCTGGACGAATGATCCGTTCGTGCTCTGGTCCACGAGCATGAAGCGGTTCTTGCCGGCCTCGATGCGCGCGTGCAGCCGGGAAACGAGATTCCCCTTGATCACGAGGTCGTTCTCCTGGCCGCGGCCAAGGGTCGCGGATGAGCGATCCCGATGATCGAGCACGAGCTCCGTGCCGAGATATAGGAGACGGATCCGGAACTGCTTCTGCAGCTCAGTGATAGTCGCAATCGCCGGCAGCATGCTGGTCGTCTCGCCGTGCTGCCACAGCACTTCGAAGATTGTCACCTCGTCATGCTGCCCGCGAGGCACGGCCACGTCGACGCGACGGGCAACGGCGCGCCACTGTTCCGACAGGCGTTGCTGGATGGCGTCCGTGATGATGACCTGGCCGGCCTTGGCCTGGCTCGTCATGCGGTTCGCGGTGTGAACGGCGGCACCGAATACGTCGCGCGTCTCCAGCACGACCGGACCGAAGTGGCAGCCGATCCGGATCGTGACTTGCTGGCCTTCGACCTCGAGGTCCGGGTGGCCGGCGATCGCGGCCTGCATCTCAACTGCCGCATCAATCGCCGCGTCGCAGTCGACGAAAGTCGCGAGGATCTCGTCGCCCATCGTCTTGACGACGGTACCGCCGTGCTGCTCGGTCGCGCGACGCATGATCTCGATGCAGACCGATACTTTGTCGCGCGCCGCGACGTCGCCGAGAATCTCGAAAAGCCGCGTGCTGCCGACGACGTCTGCAAAGAGGATCGCGAGTTCCTGTTCCTGGCCCATGCGGATACTGCGGCCCCCCTGCGGATTACATAATTCGGATTATAGGCGGGAAACTGGCGGGGCCACCAAGCCGCGCCGCTGCCATGCTCGACGCCGGCCCCGCAGGGAGGCGGAACATGGCCTTGAGCCTCGAAACCTCAAATGCAGTGATCCTGCGCCACGTGGTGGCACGGTCATATGGCCGCCGGCCGCTCTACCCCGGCGCGGGATGCCGCGCAAGAGCCGCGGGCCGGATCGAGGCGAGCTGCCAGCGCCATGGGCTGCACTGCGTCGTCTGGTGCGTGACCGACCGCTGCCTGCACATCATCGTGCGCGGCCCGCCGGCCCGGATCGCGCTCGCGACCGAGGAGCTTGCCGGTTCGCGCCTGCGCCACGGCCAGAGCCTGTCGACGACCGTGAACCGGGACATTTATCTGCTCGAGGTCGCGCGGCATGCGCTCGATTCGCCGGTGCGCGGCGGTCTCGTTCGCCGCGCGATCGACTGGCCCCACTCGAGTGCCCGTGAATCGTTCGGGCTGGCACCGGCGCCCGACTGGCTCGATCCGACGCCGCTCTACGACCTGCTCGGCCCGCGGGACGGCAGGGGCTCGTTTCGCTTCCGGCGATTCATGGAGAACGGCTAGCCGCGCGCAGCGCATCCGCGATCAGGGCGGGCGACGGGTTGCTGCGATTGACGCCTTCCGACAATCCGCGGCGCCAGGCCCGCGCGCCAGAGCGGCCGTTGAAGAGCCCCAGCATGTGGCGCGTGATGGACCGCAGCGGCGTGCCGGCGGCGACTCGCCGCTCGGCATAGTCCTGCATGCGCAAAACCACCTGCTCGACCGCAGGCGTCTCGAACCCGTCGTCGTGGATTGCGCGGTGCAGGGCCGGCAGCAGGTACGGATTGTGGTAGGCCTCGCGGCCCAGCATGACGCCGTCGACCCGCGCGAGCTGCTCCGTCACCTGCGGTACCGTGCGCAGGCCGCCATTGACGACGACAGTCAGTGCCGGGAATTCCTGCTTGACCCGCCAGGCTCTCGCATAGTCGAGCGGCGGCACTTCCCGGTTCTCCTTCGGGCTGAGCCCCTTCAGGATCGCCTTGCGCGCGTGCACGATCAGGGTCCTGCATCCGGACTCCGCAACCGCCGCCACGAAATCCCGAAGGAATGCCCAGTCGTCACGGTGGTCGATGCCAATCCGGCACTTGACCGTCACCGGCACCGCGACAGCCGACCGCATCGCGCGGACGCAGTCCGCGACCAGCCGTGGCCTCGCCATCAGGCAGGCGCCAAAGGTCGCCTGCTGCACGCGATCGCTCGGACAGCCGACGTTGAGGTTGATTTCGTCATAGCCGAAACCGGCGCCAACCGTCGCGGCCTCGGCAAGCAGTGCCGCATCGGCACCGCCGAGTTGCAGCGCGACCGGATGCTCCTCCGGGTCGAACTCGAGTAGGTAGCGCCGGTCGCCGCGCACAATCGCCTGCGCTACGATCATTTCGGTGTAGAGCAGGATGCGCGGCGAAAACTGGCGCAGGAAGAACCGGCAATGCCGGTCGGTCCACTCCATCATGGGGGCGACGGAGAGGCGGCGATCAATCAAATCGCTACCCTTCTCGACGGAAATGCCTATTTTCGTAGCGTTTTCCACTTGTGTCGTTTCTGCGAGATTCCTGCGTATTCCGGGTAGTTTATCGTTTGCCGGGGAGACATTAGGGAGACATGATGCTTTCCAGGCTCCATGTCTCCCCGGATTGTCGGCAATGTCAACGATCAAAGTTCGCAAACAGGGCAACGGTGCCACGCGCTACACGGCCATCGTCAGGCTGCGTCGGCAGGGAAAAGTCCTGCACCGGGAAAGCCGGACTTTCACCCACCGCTCCGCCGCACTGAGCTGGGCCAGGCACCGCGAAGTGGCACTCGAGAATCCGGCCGAGCTGACCCGTCTGCGGCAAAGCACGCCCACCCTTGCGGAACTGATCCGCTGGTACATCGACACATTTGAGACGATCTCGCGCTGGCAACGAAGCAAACAGACTCACCTGGAGTTCCTGGAGCGGCATACGCTCGGCAAGTCTGTCGCTCATACACTGACCTCCGCCGACCTGATCCGTCATGTCCAGTCGCGTCGTGCTGGAGGGGCCGGACCTGCCACCGTGATCAATGACCTAATCTGGATCGGCGTCGTCCTGAGGGCCGCCAAGAGCGTCCGGGAGCTTCCGGTGAGCCCCGAGATCGTCGCGCAGGCCAGGACTGCCTGCGGCGAGCTGCGGCTGATCGGCAAGGCAAAGCGGCGTGCACGGCGACCCACGGCCGACGAACTCACGCGGCTCCGCGAGCACTTCAGGGGGCGCGACCGGCGTGCGGAGATTCCCATGGAGGCGATCGTGGATTTCGCGGTTGCCTCAGCGCGGCGGGAGTCCGAAATCTGCCGCCTCGAATGGCGCGATAACGACAAAGTGACACGAACAGGCATGGTCAGAGACGCCAAGCACCCGACCGCCAAGGATGGGAACCACCGTCGATTCAAGTACACCCCCGAGGCCTGGGCGGTCGTCAGTGCACAGCCCAAAACAAGCGAGTACATCTTCCCCTACGACCCCAAGAGCGTCGGGACTGCGTTCACACGAGCCTGCAAACTGCTCGGGATTCAAGACCTGCGCTTCCACGATCTGCGCCACGAGGCTACGAGCCGCTTGTTCGAACGCGGCTATCAGATCCACGAGGTTGCCCAGTTCACGCTGCACGACTCGTGGAACGAGCTCAAGCGCTACACGAACCTGAAACCCGAGAATCTGCGGGACATCGTACTTGCGACAACAGGCGGCGCACACGCGCGGCCGCGCAAGTCACGCCGCGCTAGCCCGCCCTCTGGCGACGCGCATCAATCAACTCAGCGAGATCTGTGGCACTGACGAGCCATGGCGACTTCTGCCCGCCCAATCGGAAAGCTCTGCACGGCAACTGTTTCGCAGGGGCCCGGCGCCTGGCCTCGGCGCAGCTCAGGCCGAAGTACTTCGGCGCCACTCGGTCAAGCGGGATATTGGCTTCGCTGAATTCCGCTAACAACCCGAAGTAGGTGCTGTTCACAACGTTGACCTGCATAACTCCATTTGGGTACCGACACTGCGCCCGCATTCGACAGAATTGAAGACATGGTTTGACCGCATTGTTCCTGCAAACTCGCCGGCCGACACGTGGACATTCGTCACGACTTCCGCACCCACTTCGCCGAGCGACCCTTGCCGGTGGACGCAATCAGTTTCTCCCGACTCATCTCGCGTAACACAAGCCGAACGGTTTGCCGGGAAACGTTGGGGCAATCCCCTTCGATTTCAGAGATCGAGAACGACGCCTGCTTTGCCAGCACGACCGCCCTCACCTGCTCAGACTTCGAACCCTTGCGCTTCCTGGCCTCTTCGACGCGCTCTTCGAATTCTCGATACGCGCGAAGCAACACACCCCAGAAGTAGTTCAGCCAGGGGTTCGGGTCGTGCCGGCCTCCATGCCAGCCCTGCGAGCTGGCCTCCAGCGTCTCGTAGTAGCCCTCTTTCGTCTGCTCGTACACGCGCTCGATACTGATGTATCGGCCCACTTCATAGTTGAAGTGATACAGCAGCATCAGCGTCAGCAGCCGCGCGATGCGACCGTTGCCGTCCGTGAACGGATGGATGCACAGGAAATCCAGGATCGCCAGGGGGACGACGATCAAGGAATCCAGCTTGGGCATCTGCATGGCCGAGGCGTAATGGGTTGCGAGCTGTTCTACGGCCATCGGCGTCAGGTGCGCCGGTACTGGTTTGAACCGGACACGGGAAGTGCCATCGGGTCGACGCTCGACGATGTCGTTGTCGGTGGACTTCCAGCGCCCGCCCGGATTCGGCATGTACTGGTAGAGCATGCCGTGCAGCTGCAGAAGCACGTTCGGCGTGAACGCCATCTCCCGTCCGGAATCGTGGATCAGCGCCAAGGCGTCGCGATAGCCCGCGACTTCCTGTTCCGAACGGTTGCGGGGCTGAGCCTGGTGAACGACGAGGCGCCGGATGCGGTCCGGGGGCACGTTCACGCCCTCAAGTCGGTTCGAGGATTCGCTGGATTCGATCTTGGCGACCTCCAGCAGCCCTGCGAGGGCTTCCGGGGCCTGCCGGTAGTGGAGCTCCTGCCGGCCTCTGAATTCGCCGATGGCCCGCAGCGTGGCGGCCTGCTCGGGGTCGAACCGGAGTCCAGTCAGGAATTGCGCGGTCAGGGATTGCACGCCCGCCCTCAGAGTCCCCGAAATGGGGTCATCATACCCCTAAATAGGGTTAAATTTACAAGATAACCCCATTTATAGGTTACGGTTCACCTCGTTGGAGCAAGCGATCGCTCTTGCCGGCGATCCCGCATGCCCTCGGTCAAGGCCATCGCCATCCATTCCCGCTCCGTTCGGGGCGGCGGCAAGCCCACAACGAAACGCTCGACCTCGTCCGCAAGCCCTGCTCTGCCCTCCGCACGAAGGGCTTCCTGGACTCCCAGCCAGTGCCGAACTACATCTCGGCGGGTATCGAGAATCCGGCTCTTGCCCGGCTCGACCCGCATGTTGCCGGCATGCAGCGCTGCCGCAACGGATTCTATGCGCCCGTGCATGTGGGTAGACCGACCCGCGCGCATCGCCCGATAGATGCCGTCGCTCTTCCGAGGTTTGGTGACGCCCCGCACTGCTCGCTCCGTCGCGTTCGCTGCGATGCCCTGCGCCCGCAGCTGCCTGGCGAACTGTCGCCGCCACTCCCGCAAGGTCTCCTTGCGAATGTTGATCCGCCTCCCCTGCTCACTCATGGCCTTCACGACCAGGTGGACATGCGGGTGGGGCTGGTCGGTGTGCAGCACCAGGGCATATCGATGCTGCAACGCAAACTGTTCCCGGGCAAACGCGCGGCTCGCTTCGAGCACGCCTGCTGCCGGCGCGCCCTTCGGCATCGACAGGACGATGTTGTGTACCAGCTTGGCCGGCTTGCGGCCTGGAGCGCCGCGATAGGGGGATCGTGACACCGCAGCATCAAGATCCAGCTCCCAATCTGCAATCAGCGCCTTCTCCGCCTCCTGCCCCCTGATGTGCTCGCCGTGATCGGTCTCGATCTCGAACTCCTGACGACCGATGTACTTGAAATGGGCAGCGACCGCCTTGGCACTCTGGCCACCGCCGGAAATCTTGACCATCACTTCCGGGGCATGCCGGACGGTGCGCGTGATCTGTTCGATCTGAGCCGGCAGCAGCCGCAGCTCGCGTTCCGAAGGAGCCCTGCGCCCGTAGCTCACAATGTCCAGGAACGGACGGTCGCTGTGCGCTCGTGAACTACGCTGCGGCATCACCGGACCCCCAGCTTGCGAGATTGGTGCTGACGTAACCGCGGATATGGTCGCGCAGGGCCTCGCACGCCTTGAGCAAACCCAGCAGGTTGCCTTGGCTCACCCCGGCGCCTGCGCCGCCCCGATGGGCCGCATGGGCGATCTGGTTCAGGTTGCGACCGATCGCGGCCAGCTCACGGGTGGATTGGCGGATCGCTCGCAGCTCGGCGTCTGGAAGCGGCGTCAGGGCTCGCAAATGGGCGCGGAGCAGGATGGAGGCATAGGTCGCCGGCGCCAGACAACGGGCAGCAGAACGTGCCTGGAGCAGCTGCCGGTCGCCGCGCGTCAGGCGGACATAGAGGCGCGACTGACGTGCCGGTCGATCATCCAGCAGCATCAGCAGCATCACCGACAATCGCCGCACCAGCGGTCTGCAGCACGAGAACAAGCATGCGCTTGAGCAGCGCGGACTCTGTTAGCTGCTGCCGCTCTGCGGCTGCATGTAGTGCCGCTTTCGTTGCCTGCGACACACGACACTGAATGAAGGCTTCGGCTGCCATGAGTCACATCGTGTGACAGCAGCGGCTGAAAGCCTATCCTGCGATCAGCGGATAATTTCCCCAATACCCTCGCCGTTCTGATTGTGAGACTGTCGGTAACTTCGGCGACAACCACTCGTATGCAAGGCGCGGCACAATTTCCGCGGCTTCCCGAGAGTTCCTGTCACCGCTGGGTGGGATTTCCTTGTGAAGACTGCCGTGCTGTTTGGCGGAACCAGCGAGGAGCGCGACGTTTCCATCGCGAGCGCCGCCCAAATCATTCCAGCCCTGCGTGGCCTCGGCCACGAAGTGTCAGCCGTCGATACCGCAACAGGTTTACTGGATTCAGCAGCTGAACGCCGCCTCCTTTCCACTGGGGTCGCCCCGAAGCCCCCATCGGACGCGCGGATAGCCAGCGTCCGCGGCCACGCCATCGCGCTGTTCCCCTCGGCATTCAACGCTCGAGATGTGGCGCTGGTATTCCTGGCCTTGCATGGCGGCGCCGGCGAGGACGGTCGCATCCAGGCCATGCTTGATCTGGCGCGCCTGGCCTTCATACTCCTCGTTTAATAGTCACCGATCACTAGGCAACGTGGATTATCCTCGACTCATGCGCTGCGGCTGGCTCTGTCTCTCGGTTCTCGCTGCTTGCACCGTCCAAACGTCGCCGACCACGCGGCAGTCCGGCGAGTGGCGCGCCTACGGTTACGACGCGCTCGGGTCGCGCTACTCGCCGCTGACGGACATCAATCGAGAGAATGTTGCGCGCCTACGGGCAGCGTGGACCTACAACACGGGTGAGTCTCTACCGACCAGCGATCGCAAACGGTCGCTGGAGGTGACGCCGATCGTCGTGAACGGCGTCATGTACGTCTCGACACCGCTTGGCAAGGTGATGGCGCTTGATCCCGTGACCGGGAGAGAGAAGTGGCGTTACGACGCGAAGGTGGACACGAACGTCCGCTTCGGCGACTTCACCACGCGCGGTGTGAGTTTCTGGAACGGCAGAATAGTCTTCGCTACCACAGATGGTCGATTGATCGAACTGAATGCGGAAGACGGAGGGCAGATTGCGTCCTTCGGCGATAACGGTACCGTCGATTTGCGCCGTGAGCTGCGCAATGCGCCCTTCGAGTTCGCCGAGTACGAGGTTACGTCCCCACCGGCGATTATCAACGACCTGATCGTCATCGGCTCCGCGGTAGCAGACAACAACCGGACGGACGCGGCGAGCGGGGAAGTCCGCGCGTACGACGCGCGCACGGGCATGCTGAGATGGACGTGGGATCCCGTACCGCAAAGTTCATCCGATCCAGCGTACGCGTCGTGGGAGGGCGCGAACGGACATCGCACCGGGGCGGCGAATGCGTGGAGCGTAATCGCGGCCGACGCCGAGCGTGACATGGTTTACGTCCCGACCAGCTCACCGAGCCCGGACTATTTCGGAGGAGAACGGATCGGTCGAAACGACTATGCCGACTCGATCATTGCACTGCGCGCCAGCACTGGGTCCATGATTTGGAGTTATCAGTTGGTGCATCACGATCTCTGGGACTACGACGTCGCGTCGCCACCCTTGCTCGCGACCGTGAAGGGGGAGCCCGCGGTAATCGTGACGACGAAGACCGGGATGATGTACGTGCTGAATCGCGAAACCGGTGTCCCGATCTTTCCCGTGGAGGAGCGTCCGGTGCCGGCGAGCACCGTCCCCGGCGAGCGAGCGTGGCCGACGCAGCCCTTCTCGACGCTCCCGCCCTTGAGCCCGCACCGCTGGGACGGCGCAACCAACAATGCCGCCTGTCAGGAGCTGATGCGCGGGTTGAGGAACGAGGGGATCTTCACGCCCCCCTCGATAGAAGGGACGCTGGTTCTTCCATCGAACATCGGCGGCGCCCATTGGGGCGGCCTGGCCTTCGATCCCGTGCGTCAAATTGCGATCGTGCCGGTAAATCGGCTGGCGGCGGTGGTGCAGTTGATTCCGGCCGCCGGTGCTAATCTCGATTCACTGCGCACCGAGCGCTCGCGCATCGGGTACGAGGACACGCGCATGCGGGGGACGCCGTATATCATGCGGCGGAAGATCCTCTTCGTGCCGCCGGGTGTGCCGTGCACTCCTGATCCTTCCGGTGCGCTTGTCGCGATCGATCTCAGCACTGGGACGAAGGCGTGGGAGACCCCGCTCGCGCCGCAGCTCGGAGGTCCGATCGTGACCGCCGGTGGCGTAGTGTTCATGGCGGGGACGATCGATAAGATGATCCGCGCGTTCGACGTCGAGAGTGGTCGCGAGCTGTGGAGGGCCCCGCTGCCGGCGGGCGGGAAGGCAACGCCGATGACATATCGCGGCGCTGATGGGCGACAGTATCTCACGATCGCCGCGGGTGGTGACGGAGAGACGTGGGGAGCAGGCGATGCGATCGTGGCGTTCGTCGTTCCATAATCGAAGAACGCCCTGCAGCTCCAGTACTTCAACCCCACAAAGCGAATCACTTCCACATCAGTTGTTACACTCCACTAGCTTGTTGCCGCAAGCGGCCAAAGCAGCGGGGATCAAGTTTCCGGAGCTCCTGAATCGCATCCGCCGAGGCGCACTCAAGGGCCGATAGCTCCAAGGCAGTGTCGTGGAGACGTAAAGGAGACGAGCCCTTTCCGCTATCGGCAAGCTATTGATGTTCAAATCGATTTAGAGATCGTCCGTCCAGTCCATCATGGGCGCGACGCTAGAGACGGCGGTCAATGTCCGGCATCCGTTGCATGCTCCGGCATCAGGTGCCGACGATGATCTGGGTGAATAACATGGCGCCGTCGGGGCTTCCGCCGTACGGCGGCCCGATCCCGCGATCGACTTCATTGAGACTGTAGAGCGCGCCGAAGGCAAGGCGAACCCTTTCGCTGACGGGGAACTCGCGCCGGACGCCGATCGAGACCTTGGCGACATCGTGGATGTCGTGGTGGTCCGCGCTTAGTTCGGGGGTCTCCAGCCACTCCGCGCGCGCAAAAAACTGCCAGTCGCGGGCCGGCACGATAGGCCGCTTCGAGGGCGACCGCATCGGTCGATTCACCTTCGCTCGGATTCTTGTGGCCCCAGGCGAGTGTCGCGGACCAGGCATCCCCACCGTACAGCGCGCTCGCCGACAGCCGCTGCTCGTCGACTCCTGGTTCGAGCTGCTCAGGACGCTTTACATCCGCCCAGGAAGCCTGCAGCGACCAGTGCGCGCCCGGATTCCAGCTGGCGCGGAACGCCGTGCTGTCCATGCGCGGCCGCTCGATGTCATAGCGATCCTCGTCCGGCTCGCGCCCGGTGAACTGCGAGACTTCGAACTTCCAGTCGTCCTGCACCCATCCCGCCGTGACGACGCCAAAGGTGATGTGGGTCGAGTCGAGCCAGTGATGCGTGATCGGCGCTTCCGGGCTCGTCATGGCCGCGGGGCGATGCATGAAGGCCGGCGGTCCGAAGGCCGGCTCACCCGGAAGACCGGCGTACAGGAATGCGTTGCCGGTACGGCCGACGGGATGCGAGAAGGTTGCGGACAGCTCCATGAAGAGGTCATGCGGATGCTGTCGATCGACGAGCGGTGTCTGGCCGTCGGCGCTTTCCCCGGCCGCCAGCAGGAGCGGGTAACCGCGCGGGCCCATGAAAGGATCCGGACTCAGCATCGCGCGAAACGTCAGCACATCGCCGTTGGGCGCGTCCTTCCTGGCCGTGCCCATGATCATGCCGGAGACAAACGACTTTTCATCGCCTCTCGGGCCCTCCTGCCAGTCGTAGACGCCGTTCAGCATCAGGTGGCCGGACAGCATCCAGTCGCCATGCATGGCGTGGCCCATGACGTGCCGCGTCGCGTCCGGCTGCCAGGACGTGCCCGAACCATCGCGCGACATGGGATACGCGCCCAGCCTGCCGCTCGCCATGGCATGCCCAGCATGGGCATCGTGCCCGGCGGCCGGCGACACGCCATCCAGTGAAAGGAACACGACCAACGGAAGGAGCGGAATTGAGAGCATCGGCAGCCCAGTCTATCGTCCCTGCCTCGAAGGGGACGCACCCCTTCATATTCGTGAAGGGGACGCGCCCCTTCACGAATATGAAGGGGTGCGTCCCCTTCGACTTTCCATTCAGGACTTGCGGTGCGGGAAGACGGACATCGACGTCGGGCGGCCGCAGAGGAAGCCCTGGGCGTAGCCGACGCCGATCTGTCGCAGCGTGTCGAGCACGGCGGGCGTCTCGACGCGCTCTGCGACCGTCTCGATGCCGATCGCGCGGCCGATCTGCACGATCGCCTCGACCATGCTGCGGTCGACCGGGTCATTGGCGACGTTCTGGACGAAGTTGCCGTCGATCTTGAGGTAGTTGACCGGCAGCGTCCGCAGGTAGTTGAAGGACGACAGCCCGCTGCCGAAATCGTCGAGGGCGATCAGGCAGCCGCGGCTCGCCATCTCGCGCATCAGGTAGCTCGCGTGGCCGAGGTTCGTGATCGCAGCGGTTTCCGTGACCTCGAAGCAAAGCACGCCCGGCGTCGGCTCGTGCGCCTCGAGCGTATCGATCAGGAACTCCAGGAACCCCGGATCGGACAGCGTCGTGCCGGACAGGTTGACGGCGACCGTGTAGGCCGCCTCCTCGACGCCGTCCCGCGTCGAGGGCACATAGTCGCGGAGCACTTTTTCGATCACCCAGCGGTCCAGCGACGGCATCAGGTTGAAGCGCTCGGCCGCCGGGATGAACTCGTCCGGCAGCACGATCGCGCCGTTCTCGTCGTGAAGCCGCAGCAGCAGCTCGTAGTGCGGTCGTTCCTTGGACGTTTCCGCAATCCGCACGATCGGCTGGAACATGATGTCGAGCCGCCCCTCGTCGCGGGCGTTCGTGAGTCGCGCCATCCAGCGCATCTCGCGATGGCGCGCAGATGCACTCGCAGGATCGTAGACCTGGACCCGGTTGCGCCCGCCGTCCTTGGCTGAATAACAGGCGATGTCGGCGGCCGAAAGCAGGGTCGCAACGGACTCGGTCCTGTGGTCGATCTCCACGATGCCGATGCTGGCCCCGATCTGCATCGTGTTCGTGCCCCACTGGAAGCGCAAATCGTGGATCGCCTGGCGCAGCATGTCGGCGATGCGCAGCGCCTGGTCCGGCGTGCAGTGCTCGAGCAGCACACCGAACTCGTCGCCTCCAAGGCGCGCGAGCACGTCGTGCGCACGCACTCGCGTCTGCAGCAGACCCGTGACGTGGCGCAGCAGCTGGTCGCCCGCGGGGTGGCCGCAGGTATCGTTGACGACCTTGAACTGGTCGAGGTCGACGTAAATCATGGCGTGGCGGATCGCCTTGTCGACTCGCGCCGACTCGATCGCGCTCGTGAGGCGGCTCTCGAACTCGCGCCGGTTGATCAGGCCGGTCAGCGCGTCATGCGCTGCCTGGTACGACAGCAGCCGCTTCATGCGCCGCTCGCGGCTCACGTCGCTGAACACGATCACGGCGCCGGCCGTCTGGCCCGCGCGGTCGCGGATCGGCGCGACCGTCGCCTGGATCGGCACTTCCAGGCCGCGGCGGCTCACCAGCGCCGTCTGGTCGGCAAGATGGATGGAGTCGCCGCTTGCAAGCGCAAGGTTGACCGGGTCATCGACGTCATGCTGGCCGCCGTCCTTGACCAGCTTGACGATCTCGGTAACGTTCCGGCCGCAGGCCTCGTCGGAGGGCCAGCCGGTCATCTTCTCGGCGATCGGGTTAATGTAATCCACCGTGCCGGAACGATCGGTCGTGATGACCGCGTCTGCGATCGACTGCAGGGTGACTTCCGCCCGCTCCTTCTCCTCGTAGAACTGCTGCTCGGCGTGCTTGCGCTCGGTGATATCGGTGACCGTGCCCTCGAATCCGACGGGTTCGCCGCGTTCGTCGCGATTGAGCCGGGCATTCTCGGTGATCGTGATGACGCTGCCGTCTCGCCGCTTCAGTTCGTACTCGGCTTCGACCAGCTTTCCGTCGCGTTTCAGCCGATCGAGCAATGCGCGGCGCGTCTCCGCGTTGACGTAAAGCGCCTCGGTCGATCCGATCGCGCGCAATTCCTCGAGAGAGGCGTAACCCAGCATCGAGATCAGCGCCGGGTTCGCCGAGAGCAGGTAGCCGTCGAGCGTCACCTGGTAGACGCCTTCGACGACGTTCTCGAACAGGCCCCGGAAGCGACCCTCGCTCTCACGCAGCGCGTCCTCCGAGCGGCGCCTTTCGATCGCGATACGCGCGAGCTGGGCCATGCGTCCGACCAGCTCGAGGTCGCGACGCGACGGCATGCCGGTGCGCTTGAGGTAGGTCGCGAAGGTGCCGAGCATGCGCCCGTCGGCGCCGGTGATCGGCGTCGACCAGCAGGCGTGCAGGCCGGCCCGCAGGGCGGCGTCGCGGCGATGTTCCCAGAGCGCATCCTTCGAGATGTCCGGCACGATGATCTGGCGTTGCAGCGCGATCGCCGCGGCACAGGAGCCGAACCGGATCTCGGCGGGGTAGTTGTCCATCAGCGCCACGTACTCGCGGGGCAGGCTCTTGCCGGTCAGGTGTGTCAGGATGCGCCGCACCGGATCGTAGAGCCGGATGCAGCAGATCGCGGCAGGCAGCACGCGCTCGACCACCTCGGTGATCGAGGACAATGCGCCTTCGAGCGGCTCGCTCGAGGCGATCTTCTCGAGCGCCCGGCGCTCGCCTGCCGAGATGAGCTCGGCCTGCTTGCGGTCGGTGATATCGATGATGCTGCCGCGAATCAGCCCGCCACCGGAACTCGGCAGACGGACCAGTCGCACTTCGCAGGGAATCCGGTTGCCCTCGGCGTCCTGGTGAAGCCACTCGAAGACCGGCGCATCGCCGTTCAGCGCTTTCTGGATGTAGCCGCGAGCGACCCCGAACGAAGGCGTACCGTCCGCCTGTTCCGGCGGGCTCACTTTCTCGGGCCCGACGCGCAGGAGTTCCTCCCGCGACATCTTGAAAAATTCGGTGGCATTTTCATTGCAGTCGATGAAGCGGCCCGACTCGACGTCGAGCACGACGACGGCTTCCGGGGCGTTCTCGACCAGCACGCGGTAGCGCGCCTCGCTGTCCTTCAGCGCCTCCTCTGCCTTCGAGCGCTCCGCGGTGTCGCGGATGCAAATGATGTAGGTCGGCCGGTGCTTGAACTGCATCATGCTGACGAGGATCTCGGCCGGCATCAGTTCGCCGCGCCGGTGGCGTGCGAGCACCTCGCGGGCGGCAAGGTCGTAGTGGGTGGTTTCCTGGGCAGTGCCGAGGCTTTCCAGCGCGCCCGCGATATCGCCCTGCGGCGCGAGGTCCGGGATCAGGGTGTCGATCAGGTCCGACATCACGTCGCTCTGCCGCACGCCGAAGAAGCGCTCAGCGGTGCGGTTCATGCTCTCGATGCGGCCCAGGTGGTCCACGGAGATGATGCCGTCCTTGACGTGATCGAGGATGGCCTGGAGCCGGACCACGCTTTCACGCTCTAGACGCTCGGTCATCGCGGTCGCCTCGTCCGAGGCGAGGCGCATCACCGTCTCGAGGCTGGTCCGGTCATTCTCGTAGGCGTCGTACTGCCCGCTGACTATCTCGATGAGCTTGCGCAGCTGCATCTTGCCCGACTTGTCGGCCGCCTCCAGGAGTTGCTGCTCGAGCGCCGGATGGATGCTGCTCTTGCGCCGCTGCGGGGACGGCGCCGGCGGCAGGGTGTGCGTCGCCGTGTCCGTCTGGGAGGACGGCTTCAGCATCACGACATTGCTCGGAGTTTTTGTCGCCACACCTGTCCCAAACGCAAGTCAGCCGCACCCCGGGGAATGCGACGTAATGCAGGGATGCTAGGGGATCGCCTGGGGGGCGAACGTGACGGCGTTCGCGGTTCGTCGGCGCCCGACCCGTGATGCAGGACGCGGTATTGTGACCCTCAAAAGGGGACGGTCCCCTCTGGAGGGGACCGTCCCCTTTGAACGTCCGAAACCGCCCTTTTTCGTCACACATTCCAGGCGACGCATTGAAGGGGACGCACCCCTTCATATTCGTGAAGGGGTGCGTCCCCTTCGCGCGCCCCTTCGATCAGGC